>CAVQAA010000007.1:0-270736 GCA_963710335.1 uncultured Spirochaetota bacterium | reverse complement strand
GCAGGTCATGGACGAGCCTGGACGGGAAAACACGACCGTCAGCTACATGTGGGTAGCGCGGGGAGGCTCGCCCGAGGCGTCGGTGATTCTCTATCACTATGCTCCCAGCCGCGGCGGGGAGGTCGCCAAGGAGATGATAGGTAGTTTCGAAGGCTACCTTCAGACCGACGGCTACGAAGTGTATGACCGCGTGTGTGAGGGGGCAACGAAAGTGATTCACGCGGGCTGCTGGGCTCATGTACGGCGCAAGTTCTTTGAGGCACAGAAAAGCTCGAAGAAAGCTGGCAGCGCGGAGATGGCCCTTTCCACGATTGGCAAGCTCTATCGAGCCGAAGGTGAGCGCGCAGTGCACACGAAACCCGACGAGTTTGCTGCGGCACGCCGCCGCATCGTCGAGCCGATTTTGGCGGAGTTCCGCACATGGCTGGAGCAGCGCGCTTTACAAGTTCCCCCGGAAACCCTCCTGGGGAAGGCCGTGGGATATGCGCTGGCACAATGGCCAAAGCTCATTCGCTACCTCGATCACCCCGCGCTGACGCCCGACACCAACGCGGTGGAGAACGCAATTCGACCTTTCGTTCTCGGCCGCAAGAACTGGCTTTTCTCGGGCAGCCCCAGAGGCGCTGCAGCCAGTGCCAGGCTGTTCAGCATCATCGAGACCGCGAAAGCAAACGGTCACGAGCCGTACTGGTACTTGCGAAAGCTATTCGAACGTCTGCCCGCCGCCCGAACCGAGGCCGAGCTTCTCAAGATAGCTCCGCTTCGCACCAGCTACTCCTGATCATCTCAGGGGGTGGGGTTGAGCGGACGCTTACGTTGCATCAGCAATATCTACGCTTCAAAAGTCAATGCTGGATGACATAATTCAAGGAGACACAATTTTAGTAATTGACGATCTTGAACGTAAATCCCCCAGTCTTGAAATGGTTGATCTGCTTGGCTTTATTGAAATGTATCGAGAGAAATGCTCAGTAATAGTGATAGGAAACACTGCAGGCATTGAAGGCGAGGATAAAGCAGTGTTTGATAGGTATTCGGAGCGTCTTTTCGATCAACAGTACATCCTCACTGACATATCAGCAGAAGTACTTGAATTGGTTATGAATAAGAATGTCGAGCAGATATCAGCTGAGGCCAGGAAGTTGATCATCGCGAGTTTCAGAAGAAGCAGGGACTCAAACATGAGGACGCTTCTTAAGATTGGAATTGTAGTTACAGAGGCGTTTCATCAACTCGCCGAGCATGACGCGGTGGATCTGCTAGAAAGTAAATTTTTCATTCCTACTATCGTTGCATTGATGATTGAGAAGCATTCCAAAGGAAAAGACATCTCTTCACTGCCACTAGATCGTTCGTGGATAGTACCAGACGATGCGACTTCCGCATTTCTAAAGGAATACTCACTTTCAACTCGGATAGGCTTCAGTCTTGCGCCATTTGTTGAGCTAATTGAGCATAAGAGACTTATGCTAAGCCAATTGAATGAAAGTCTTGGAGTCAAGACCCTTGACGAACTAGAAATCGCCTTTCACAAAGTGATCTACTATTGGTGCCATTCTATGGATTTGGTTAAGAGCGCGTGAAGAATCTATCGCGGGCAATGGAAGGGACTTCCATCTCTCACTTCACATTGCGAGAGATTGTTGACTTCGCCTATGCCAGCACTTCCATTCGTGCTCTTATCCTTGATCTCTTTGACGATAGAGAATTCGAATCTTGGATTATAGATAGACTATCTGCAGCGACAAAAGATGTGAATCATGAAACGCTTGAAAGTCAATTTGAAAATGTCAGTCTTGGTTACGAGGCCCTTAGGGAAAAGCCGCTCATTGACAAGATGGCGGCAATAATTAAGAAAGAAGCTCTAGTTAGGCGTAGCAGTACTTTAAAAGCCCAGTTTGATCGTGAATATACCGAAGGACAGTTCTATCGAGCTTTTAGCTTAATTGAAGATCGGGACTTTCCAACTACGGAAATCAGCGAGATCCTTGCTCGTTTTTCCGGGGATGCATCAATTCCTGATGACTATTTCTTCGCATTGAGGACTTTGATAAAGGACCTCAAAGTGCCAGAGAGTAGAAGAATAGTCATTGAAAGGCTGTCTAGAATATTGCACGATTCAAATGATCCATTGGTTCAAGCTCGAATCCAAGGACTTCTCGATATTGAAAAAGAGGACAAGACATAACAAGTTGATATGATGCGCGTCAGCCGAGAAGGCTGATGGACGAGGTGGTGGGTGGCTGTATACTGCGTGACGACTCGGTACCGAGCGGGAAGGAGCGCGGTAGATGGCCGTCAACGTCCTGTGGCGTCAACGACGACCACGATAACAAGTTTGGCCGGCCACCTACCGCCGTTTCGCACCATCAACATAGCACGCCGCAGGCGATGCTGGATAGTAGAGTGGAGCCATCAGTGCCTTCACGGGAGTCTCCTCCTCCGCTGTGGATCTCCGAGTTGAGGGAGGGGGGATGAGGTATCACGGGCTTGACCTACACAAAGGCAGTGCCGCGGTGTCGATTCGCGACGAGGTTGGCCATGAGGTTCGCTATGTGGCCAGGGTGGAGACGGCCAGCTACGTAGCGACGCTGGGGCCGCAGGACTCGGTGGCGTTGGAAAGCGGCTGTGGGAGTTTTCTGTGGGCGGAGCGGATCCAGCGCCGAGGGGCACGGCTGCATCGTCATCGACCCGTATCGGTTTCGCATCATCCGCGACTCCTGGCACAAGACGGATCGCCATGATGCGGGGGCACTGTCGCTGGCGCTGTGGACCTCGGCGCAGAGTGGGGAGTTGGTGCTGCCCGAGGTCTGGCAGCCGACCCCCGAGGTCAGGGAGTTGCGGCGGCTGTTCTCGCACTGGCAGCTACTCAACAACCAGAGCCGCCAGCTGAAGGCGCAGGTGCAGAGCGTGCTGGTGGAGAATGGCATCACCGACCGCAAGCTGGGCATGCACCTGGTGGACAATCCCAGCGGTGGGACAGCAGCTGATTGCGACTCTGGAGCTTTCCCCGGCCAGTCTGTTCAGCATCGCAGATGAGTCTCGGGATTCTTGCCCAGCTGAAGGAGCAGAAGAAGAACCTGCAGCGGGAGATCTACCGCGCGGGACGACCGTTCGAAGAGCAAGTGCGGTTGCTGATCGGGATCCGCGGGGTGACGCCGCTTGCTGGCACTGGGGTTTCTGTCGGAGGTAGGAGACATCCATCGATTCCGCAGTCTGCGGGCTTTGCTGGCCTACTTGGGAGTGGTGCCGACGGTGCGCTCAAGCGGAGGCACCACGCGCGTGGGTCGGCTCAATCGCGAGGAGTCGGTGCCTGGCGCGCACGTTATTCACCCAGGCCGTGCTGCACCTGGCGGATTCCTCGCCGGTGCTCGGACGGTTCTACCGGGAGCTCGTCCCGCGCAGGGGGCATGGACGAGCGCGAATTGCGATTCTGCGAAAGACCTTTGGCATGATGCGCAGGATGCTGCTGTCCAACACTCCCTATCGATGGAAGGAGGAGGAGCTGTACCAGAAAAAGCTCAAGGACTGGATGAGGAACAGCGGAGCGCAGGAGGAATCGAAGATTCCCGCTTGACGGGCATCATAGTAGTCGTTGAAGCCGACCCCTTAACGGCCGGCTCCTAGTGAGGAGTGGGAAACGTAAACGCCGTCGCTGCTTGGCTTCGCCTCGGCGGGGTCCATTCCATCTTTGAATGTGGGCCGGCACCTTTCCGCACCGGTCTTGCCGCCGGCGCAACACTCGCACGAGGTATGCACTATGATCAAATGGTTGCTGCTTGTACTTCCCATTGGGATCGCGCTCGGTGCGTGCATAACGCATACCGTGATTCAATTTCCCAGCAACATGACTGCTATGTCCTTCGTGGACGCGGCTTACTACGAAAAACCGGTTGTATATGCAACTCAGAATACCGACCATCCTGTGGCTCATGTTACCGAATCTACCACTGCGAGGGCTGTCACGGATGGGCTTCCGGGTGTTGTCATGCTCGTAAACAAGCAGGAGAATGGCACGTGGGTTTCTGCCAAGGGTTCAATAGACCTGAAAAGCAACATCAGTATGAGGTTGAGCAGCCTTAGCCGCGTCGGCAGTATCACGAAGATGTTCACCGCGGTCGTTGTTCACCATTTGGTGCAGGAGGGGAAGCTGGCGCTGGACGATTCGACGTCTAATTACCTACCTGCGGGCGTCACGCATGGAATCGCAAACGCGGACAGGACTACCATCCGTCAGTTGTTGGGTCATACCAGTGGAATTTGCCAACTACACCGACCATTTCGATATATTCGCACTCTACAAAAGCGGAACTAACATGGGTCTCACATCCCTGAAGGCTTTGGACCTTGTGTGCGAGGCGTACCTGCCTCCTTCGCTCCTGGCGCAGGTTGCAGCTATTCAAATACCAACTATATCCTACTTGGGCTCATCGCCGAGACGGTGACGGACAAGCCAATGAAAGATCTGTATCAGCAAATAATCTTTACACCATTAGGGCTGAAGAGCACCTACTATGATCCCGAGGTTCCTGTGCAGCGCGCGGTCACACGGGGTTATGTGGACTATCCCGCGGGGAATCTGATCGATACGACTAATTTCGATCAAGCTGCTCGGACCCCCGATGGTGGAATCGTCTCCAACGTTTTTGACATGGCAACCTTCATCCAGGCGCTTGTCCCGGAAAGGGCCCTCCTGTCGGAAACCGAATATGCCGAGATGACTGGCAATCTCCGACAGGATGCCAAGTTGGGGCGCTTCGACCGTCTAGGCATCCTAAAGGCCACACTACCGAACGGAGACTTCGCCTACGGCTACTACGGAGGACATTTTGGATATACAGCCGAATTGTGGTACGTGCCGTCACGGAAGCTGACGCTTCCGTACCTGACAAACGGTTCAAGTGAGCTTGGCACCCACGTGAAACCCATACAGGATCTCAAGCGGAGAGCAATTGCACTGCTCTTTAACTAACTATGTGTTACGCTTGATGAATTGCTGCCAACGAAGGACATTCCTGTGAATGATCTTCCCGTGATCTTCTGGACGGAATCCGGCGAGCACAGGTCCGCCCTGTGGCGATCCGAGAGCGGCGTACATCCACATGAAAATGTAGTGATCGCGGATGACAGCCTTAGCGCGGATGCAGCCTATCGCCTTGCCTCCAAAGGCACGGCTATGCTGTGGCGCGGTGATTTTAATAACGCCCGCGAACTGTTGAAAGCGCTTTCGCGCCGTTTGGAACGTAAACCGCGTCGCATGGACAACAAAGCCGCGGCACATGTGCCGTCGCTTACCGAGGCGTTCTATTTGCAGCGGCAAACCCAGGAGCAGCGCGCGCGGATTTTGGGAATGCTGCTGGTGCCGCTGGAGAGCGACTACCGTGTGCCCTTGCGGCATGCGCCCGATGTGCAGCAGGCCTGCATCGAGGCATATGGTCCTGGCGAGCAGGCTTCCGTCGTTTCGTTACGTGAACTACTGGGTTTGATTGGCGCTCATGAATGGCGCAAAAAAGGCATGCTGATCCCGGCGTTGAATAATCGTATCCACCCGCACTACGGCGTTTTTTCTCCAATTCGCGGCGAGTACGTGGGGCTGGTGGCCGAAGCACCGCTGCCCTCATTGGAGCTGGCCTTCGATATTGGCACAGGCACCGGCGTGCTGGCTGCAGTGTTGGCGCGCCGTGGCGTGGCACGCGTGGTGGCGACTGATCAGGATGCACGCGCGCTGGCATGCGCCCGTGAAAACATTACACGGCTTGGGTTGAGCGAGCAGGTGGAAGTGGTATACGCCGATTTGTTTCCAGAAGGCCGTGCGCCGCTGATTGTCTGCAATCCGCCCTGGATTCCGGCACGGCCAAGTTCTCCTCTGGAGCGCTCGGTGTATGACCTGGACAGTCGAATGCTGATAGGATTCCTCAACGGGCTGGCTGTGCACCTGGAGCCGGAAGGGGAAGGGTGGCTGATCCTTTCCGATATTGCCGAGCTGCTGGGACTGCGCACACGGGATGAATTGTTGACGGCCATCGACGCGGCAGGGCTGAAGGTAGTGGGCAAGCTGGATGTGCATCCGCACCACCCCAAGACAATGGATGTTGCCGACCCGCTGCACGCAGCCCGTGTGGCGGAAATCACTTCCCTCTGGCGGCTGGCAATACGAGCGGGGCCCTAGAGCTATTTGGCCGACCCGGGCGTGTACATCGGGGCAAGCTCGGGCTGCGCAACTTGGAGGCGCTGCGGCGGCAGGCCGCGCGCAATAGCTTCCAGATCGTCCACCACCATGGCTCCGATCTCCCAGAGGCCCTCGGGAACGGACCCTGCGCGGTGGGCGGAGAGCACCGCGCCCTCGGCGCGCCGGATCGGATGGTCGGCCGCAAGAGGCTCCTCCGGGAAAACATCGATCGCCGCTTTGAACCTGCCCTGGAGCACCAGCTCGGTGAGAGCGTCGAAGTCCACCACGTGGGCCCGGCTGACCAGCACCAGCACCGCGCCGGGACTGATCCGCTGCAGCAATTCCTTGGAAAGCATTGCCTGGTTCTTTGTCGTCGGGGCGGACAAAACGAAAATCACCCTGCTGCGCTCCAGGAGCGGCTCCAGCTCCACAGGCTCGACTCCCTGGCTGCGCAGGTAACCCGGAGCCAGCCACGGGTCGTACACGGAGATGGGGCAGCCGAAAGGGGCAAGGAGCGGCCGAAGGCAGCGAGCCAGGCTCCCGAACCCGATGAATCCCACGGGCTTTCCGGAGAGAAGAAACGCACCTTCGTTGCCGGCATGCAGCCACTTCTCATTCGCCTGGCGCATGGCCCTGTCACCGGCGGCGATCTGCCGGCTTGCTGACAGCGCCAGGCCCAGCGCCATTTCCGCCACCTGCGGGCCGAAGGCCGGCGCGGCAGACAGCACGCGGATGCGCTTGTCGAAGCAGCGCTGGTAGTCCAACCCGACAGGAAAGCTTCCGCCTACGTCAATGACCGCGCGCAGCCGCGATGCGCTGTCCAGGACGTCGCCGTAACGCCAGTGCACGCACACAACCGCGACGGTTTCCGCCAGCGCGGAGCGCGCCTTGTCCATCGGCATCTGCTCATCCCTGCCCCACACCACCTCCACGGTCGCATCGAGTCGCTTGCGATCAGCGGGGGAGAAAATCTCTTCCATCCGGCGGAAATGAGGATCCACCAGAACGGGGGGCTTGTTGCTCATTGTATTGCCTCCTGGGTCAGCGGAAGCCGGCGGTCAGGCCGGCAATGACGTAGCGCTGGAGAAAAAGGAAAAGTCCGATTGGCACCGACATGGCAAGCGTGGCTCCTGCCAGCGCCGCCGTGTTGTCTCTCTCAAAGGTGGAGCGGAACTGCGCCAGTGCAAGCTGGATATTCATGTTGTTGAAAGAAAGGGTCATGAGCTGCGCGAAGAAGTATTCGTTCCATATGTAGATGAAGACCAGGGATGCAACCGTGACAAGCCCCGGGACCGCAAGCGGTGTGATGATCTTCACGATGATCGTGAAGTAGCCCGCACCATCAAGGATGGCAGCCTCTTCGATCTCGTACGGCATGCCTGCCAGGAACGCTCTCTGGATGACGAACGAGATCGGAAAGAACATGGCGGCGTAAAAAAGCACAAGGCCGATGCGCCGGTTGAAAAGCCCCAGGTCGCGCATGATGAAAAACTCAGGCACGATGAGGCCGATGATCGGGATGGCCAGGGCCGTGCTGAAAGCCACGGTGAACATGCGTCGAAACGGAAACCGGAGCCTTGCGGTTGGGTATGCGGCAAGGAGGCCGGAGGCCAGGGCCCCGATGGTGCCGCCCACCGCATAGATCACAGCGTTCAGGAGGTATTGCTGGAGCTGGATCCCCACGAAAACGTTCCGGTATCCCTGGAGCGTGGCCGGATCCGGCAGGAGACTTGCCGTGGGGGACAGGATCTGCGGTCCCGTCTTGAAGGAGGAAAGCATCACCCACAAAGCCGGACCCAGCGCGGCAAGCACAAGGACGGCAAGCACCCCATAGTAGACAAGCACGATGGGGCCCCTGACTCTGGCCGCCAGGCTGTTCATGTCGCGCCCCTTCTCATGCCGCCCGCCTTCTCATGCCGCGCGCTCCCCCAGGCGGAAAAGCCTGCGAAGCGCGACAATGAGCACGAAGCCGAAGAGCACGATGAACACTCCAATAGTGTTGGCGTACCCCCACTGGTCCCCCGTATACGCGCGGAAGGCATAGACGGTCAGGGAAACAGTTGCATCAGCCGGTCCGCCCGTGGTCAGGATGTAGACGATGTCGAAGAAAGCAAGAGAGGCAAGCAGGGAAAGCAGGATGCAGGTGCCCACCACATTTCGCAGGAGAGGGAGCGTGATGTACAGCTGCCTCTGGAACCGGGACGCTCCATCCAGGGACGCGGCTTCCGCCAGCTCCGCCGGTATGGAGGTGATTTCCGTCAGCACCAGCACCATGTAGAAGCCGACGCTGAAGATGTAGGTGCCAGCTACGGCAGGCAGGGCGGTATGCACGTCGAAGAGCCAGTCTTGTCCGGCGATTCCGAAGAGGCCCAGAACCCTGTTGAAAAGGCCGTAGCGCGCGTTGTAAAAGCTGGCAAAGATCAACGCATAAGCGGCCCCGGAGATGACCACCGGTACGAAAAGAATCGTCCGAAATACTTTCCAGCCGGGCGTCTTCAGCGCAAGCATCAGGGCGACAATGACTGCCAGCGGGACCTGGAGGAAAACCGCGGCGCAGGCATACAGGCCGGTATTCTCCACCGCCTTCCAGAAAACCGCGTCATGCACCAAGCGGACATAGTTCTCCAGCCCCGTGAACCGCAGGCCGCCCACGTTCCACCGTGAGAAGGACGTGACCACCAGGACGCACAGCGGAATCAGGAAGAAGACGGCGAACAGAAGTGTGGCGGGGCTGAGGGAGACAGCGATCGGCCAACCCATTCCGCGAGGAGCTTGCTCTCTCGCGATGCCCCGCCGCACGAAAGAGAAAGCCCTGCCTAGCGCCCGGCAGAGGTGATGGCGGAAGACAGCTTGTCCAGGAAATCGTGGGTGCTCATTGCGCCCTGCACGTACCCTGGCCAGTAGTTCTTCCACGCATCAGAGAATGCCTGGGGCGTCGCGTACTTGGCGTGAGGGAAGTGGTATTTCGCCTTGTCCGCGGCGGTCACAAGGGCGTACGTCAGCGGCTCCAGCTGCTTGACCTGGCTGGGAGCCAGCGTGAGCTTGACCGCCCAATACGCGCCCGTGGCAATGGTCCTCTGCAGCTGGATTGCGGGGGACGTGGTGAACTTCATGAACGCCACCGCGGCTTCCTTCTTGGCCTGGTCCGTTGAGCCGCTTGCCCATCCGGCGTTTCCGGAAAGCACGATCACGCCCTGCGCTCCCCGCGTCCATCCAGGGGACGGCGCGTAGCCCATCTGCTGGTACAGGTCAGGCATGGCGGACTTCCCCTTGATGTCAGCCTGGACCATCCAGGGCCCGTTGGCAATCATGGCCGCCTGCCCCTGCAGGAACGGGTTTGCGGCGTTGGGATAGTCCCCCGTGAACGCGTCCTGGTTCACGAAGCCGTCCGTGTGCAGCTTCTTCAGGAACTCGGTGGCTTTCACCACGATAGGGTCGTCGGTGAAGCCGCCCTTGGCGATTCCCGAGAACAGGAAATCCTCACCGCCAGGCTGCGTGCCAACCAGGTTCGCCCACATGAGCTGCGTGACCCAGTCCCCGTCCATGGCAAAGGGAATCACGCCCGCTGCCTTCAGCTTCTGGCAGTCCTGCAGGAACTCATCCCAGGTGGTGGGGAAACCGGACACTCCCGCTTTTGCCAGGAGCGCCTTGTTATAGAAGATTCCAACCAGGTCCCGCTCCTCGGCAATCCCCCAGATCTGTCCGTCCGGCCCGGTCAGGGCCTGGAAAGAGTCCGGATAGAACGAGCTCTTCCAGGCGGGATCCTTGGCCAGGAACGGCGCCAGGTCAACCAGTTTCCCCGTCTTGGAGAGCGTCTGAAGCTGGGTGCTCTGCGCCACAAGGATGTCCGGCAGCGCGCCGGCCAGCGCCAGCCGCTCCCAGTAGGACAGGTCGTTCTCGTTCTTGCCGCCGAAGAGCTGCACATCGACGCGATACTTGCCCTTGTTGGCGGCGTTGAACGCCTGGACCACCTCATAGCGGGACTGGGAGAAAACATCCGTCGGCGATTGCTGGCATCGCTGGCAGGTGATGACCACCTCCCCTTGCGCCGCGGCAACCTGTGCGCTCAAGCCCATAAGAAGGAGCGATATAAGACAAACCGAGGAAAGTATCATTTTCTTCATCGTGTACCTCCTCACCGCGTTATCTGCTGGTGTTAGCAACACCAAAATCTGCGAAGCACCCCCACTTCAAGGGGCGCTCAGCCGTTATCCTCCGTAGGTCTCCTCGTACTGGTCGCGTAAGGCAGCCACCACGGCGGGGTCTGCCAGGGTGGTTACGTCCCCCAGGGTCCGGCCCTCCGCAATGTCGCGAAGGAGCCGGCGCATGATCTTGCCGGACCGGGTCTTGGGCAGGTCACGGGTGAAAAGGATTTCCTCAGGCCGCGCAAGGGCGCCGATCTTCTTCACCACGTGCTGCTTCAGCTCGTCCGCCAGGGCATTGCTTGTGGCATGGCCGTTCTTCAGGCTCACGAAAGCCACGATGGCCTGGCCCTTGAGCTCATGCGCGCGTCCCACCACGGCAGCCTCTGCGACAGCCGGGTGGTCCACAAGAGCCGACTCCACCTCCATTGTCCCGATGCGGTGCGCCGACACGTTCAGAACGTCATCCACCCGGCCAAGGATCATGAAGTTGCCGGCCTTGTCGCGCTTTGCCCCGTCGCCGGGGAAGTAGATCTTGTTGTCCCACTTGGAGAAATACGTCTGCACGTACCGCTCGTCGTCGCCCCAGACGGTGTGCAGCATGGAAGGCCAGGGATGGGTGATGGCAAGGAGGCCGCTTCCCTCAATCACTTCCTTGCCCGATTCGTCCAGGACCGTCGCAAAGATTCCCGGAAGCGGAGTGCCGGCAAATCCCGGCTTCATGGTTGAAACGCCAGGCAGGCCGCTGATCATGATGGCTCCCGTCTCCGTCTGCCACCACGTGTCCACAATGGGGCACCGCCCGCCCCCTATCTTCTCGTGGTACCACATCCATGCCTCGGGGTTGATGGGCTCACCCACCGTTCCCAGGAGGCGGAGGCTTGAAAGGTCGTGCTTCGCGGGCAGCTCGTCTCCCCACTTCATGAAGGAGCGGATGGAGGTGGGCGCGGTGTAGAATACGCTCACGCGGTGGTGCTCGATGAGCTCCCAGAACCGGTCCTTGTCCGGAAAATCCGGAGCGCCCTCATAGATGAGGACTGTCGCACCATTGAGCAAGGGGCCGTAGATCACGTAGCTGTGGCCGGTCACCCAGCCCACGTCAGCGGAGCACCAGAAAGTGTCCTCATCCCTGAGGTCGAACACGTTGCGGGTTGTCGTCTGCACGCCCACCGCATATCCGCCCGCGGTGTGGGCAATCCCTTTCGGCTTTCCCGTGGTGCCCGAGGTGTAGAGAATGAAAAGCGTGTCCTCTGAATCAACCGGCACAGCGGGGCAATCCGCGTTCTCGTGGTCCATGAGCCGGTGATACCAATGGTCCCTTCCCTCGTGGATGTGCAGCAGATGTGGCTCCCCAGGGAGGTTCTTGACGATGATGACATGCTGGACCGTGGGGCAGTTTTCAAGCGCCCTGTCGGAATTGTGCTTCAGCGGCACCACGCTTCCGCGGCGCCATCCCCCGTCAGCGGTGATGAGGACTTTCGCCTTGGAGTCGTTGATCCTGTCGGCAAGGGCGTCCGGGGAGAACCCCCCGAACACGACATTGTGGATGGCGCCGATCCTGGCGCACGCCAGCATGGCCACGGCCGTTTCCAGGAGAAGGGGCATGTAGATTGCAACCCGATCCCCCTTGGTGACGCCAAGGTCTTTGAGGCAGTTTGCAAACTTGCACACCTCCCGGTGCAGCTGCTGGTAGGTGAGCGTTCGCGTGTCGCCGTTCTCCGCCTCCCAGATCAGGGCGGCCTTGTTCCGGCGTGGACCCTGGAGGTGACGGTCCAGGCAGTTATAGCTGATATTGAGCTGGCCGCCCACGAACCACCGCGCATGAGGCGGCGACCAGTCAAGGACCTTGGACCACGGCGTGAACCAGTGCAGAAGCTTCGCCTCGTTTTCCCAGTACTTCTGCGGATCCTTTTCCGCCTGCGTGTAGACGCCGCGGTCCTTCACGATCGCCTGGCCCGCAAAGGAGGGCGGCGGCGGGAACTCCCGTTCCTCACGAAGCAGATCGTCGAAAACTGAACGCTTCTCCTGGGCCATGCCGTCACCCTCCCGATGCTATGCTTACTGTCCGCCTCCGGGCGTGAACTTCTGCGGATCCACGACGTACCACACCTTGCCGACGCCCTGGCCGGTGATCTGTCCGCGCATCTTGTCCTTGATGAAGTAGTAGAGCGGGTAGCCTTTGAACGTAACCTGCGTCGTGCCGTCGTCCCGCGTGATCGTCCCGAAATCAGAGGCGTTCATCGTCGAAGGGACGACAAAGGAATCCGAGCTGAAGGCCGGCCAGTTCTTGATGCAATTACCCGTGCAGGCGCTCGTGCCGCTGGAGTCCTTTGTGAAGTAATAGAGGGTCTTCCCGTCCCCGTCGGTGAGATAGTTCCCCACGGGCTTCTGCGTACCGAACATGACGGTGTAGGAAGGAACCTTGAGAATGAACCAGACACCGTGGACATTCTCGCCAGTCATGTCCCCCGGATTCTGGTCCTGGACCCAGTAGTACAGGGGCCAACCCTTGTACGTGGTCTCCTTCTTGCCGTCCTTGCGGGTAATGGTTCCGAAGTCCGACGCGCTCAGGTCCGAGGAAACGGTTATGTCCTTCGCATAGAAAACCGGCCAGGCCTTCTCGCAGTCGCCGTAGCAGGCACTCTTTCCGTCGGTGTCCAAAGTGAAGTAGTACAGCGTCATTCCCTTGGAGTCGGCAAGATACTTGGTCCCGTCGCCGGCGGTCTGGACCGTGATGGACTGGTCCTGGGCCGCTACGAACCCCGCCGCGGCTCCAAGGACAAGAAAAACGACAAGAAACCTTCGAACGATTCTCTTCATGTCCGCGCACCTCTCCTTATTACCCGCCTTGTTCGGCGCAGTAATTATCAGGGGACAAATTTAATTCCCGTGAATGCAATAGTCTACCAAAACAGTCAGGAATTAGAGACGAAACGGTCACTGGCGCCGAACAACCGCCCGTCGAGAGAGAGCCGTCGGGCCGGGAAGGCAAGCATCAGGAAAGTCGGGACCCCCAGGCCCAGGTCCCGAAGGAGGGTCCAGGGGCTTACGGTGGACTTGGAGAGAGCCCCGAAACATCCGCAATCGAGAGTGAGCCCACGAATCAGAGCCTGGATTTGAGCGGCCAGAAAGATTGCGAAGAGGATCGTCCCTGCCAGGGCCGATGCCCGGACGAACAGCCCGGCGGCAAGGTACAAACCAAGAAAGATCTCGAAAAAAGGAAGGATGTAGGCCGCCAGGGAGCCCAGGAAGTGGGGGAGCAGCTCGTATTTATCCACTTGAGCGGCAAAGCCGGCCAGGTCAGGGACCTTGGAGGCTCCAGCGAAAATCCAGACAGCAGCGGCCAGGAGGCGGATGCAGAAGCCTATCCAGGGCAGGGCATTGCGAGGGAAGGCGTTATCTGCCGGCTGCATCCGTGAGCTTTTCAAGCAGAAGGGCATCGGGTTGTTCGTGATCCGCCCGCCATGCGATGCGGCCCTTGGGATCGATGACGTAGAAAGTCGGGTAGATTGCAATCTTGTACTGCTGGGTGACCGGTCCGGACGCGCCCTGGTGGTAGAAGCTGCCCGGCGTGGTGCCGGGATCCAGGAGGGCGGGGGTCGTGATCCCGTAGATATTGATCGAAGGCAAGCATGCTTGCCGCATCCTCGCTGTCCGCGTTTACCTGCAGCATGACGAACTTCGACTGGGGCAGAGATCCAATCAAGCTCTTCAGATGCGGGGCCTCCGCCTGGCAGTGGGGACACCACGTGGCAAAAAACTCCAGAAGCACGGTCTTTCCCCTGAGCCCGGAGAGGCTGACCTTCTGGCCTGTGGCTGACGAAAGAACGAAATCCGGAGCTTCGCTTCCCAGTGCAAGGAGAGCGGGGTAGTCTCCCTGCTGGACAGCCGAGGCCGGCAGCCCCTCCACCCTTCCCGTGTCCGACTCCCTGGTCGGCTGAAAATCGATGCCTCCCTCTGCCGTTGCGGCCTGGACCGCCTGGCCTTGGGCAACCTCGGAAGCGGCTACTGCGCGGGAGGAGCCGTTCACAATGCTGATGGCTATTCCGACCCCAGCGATAACCACGGCGAGCGCAACAGTGCAGACAATGGCGATGCGCAGAGTGCGGGATTTGCTGTTTGCTGCCATGATCGTGTTCAAAATAGCCATTCCGGACGGAGCGGGCAAACATAGCCGCATAGCATGAGGGCGGCGTATATTCGATCTGACCCTAAGGAGACGGTTATGGCGCAAAGTCAAAGAAAGCTTGGCAGGTTGCCCAGGGCGCGGAACCCCCGCGTGCCTCACATGAGCTCACTGGTTGCCGGCAAGGCTGCCGTGACCTTGCCTGCACAGATCGACTATACCAGTCGAATGCCCGCGCAGCTGGGGATCATGATGAATGATACCCTGGGTGACTGCACGTGCGCCGCGTTCTACCACGCAATCCAGGTCTGGACCTTCAACGCCATCCAGAAAATGGACACCGAGCCCGACATTGACGTGGAGGATCTGTACATTCAAGCCTGCGGCTACAATCCCAGGAAGGGCGGTGAAGGCCCCGGAGGCAACGAGCAGCACGTTCTTACGTTCCTGCTCAACACAGGAGCTCCGTTTGGGCCGAATGGACAGAACAGACACCGTATTTCGGCCTTCGTCGAAGTCGATCCGCGAAACCCTCTCGACGTCAAGCAGGCCATCTACGAGTGCGGAGTTGCCTACATCGGATTCAATGTTCCCGCCAACATCATGCCGCCGAACGCCCCTCCGCCGTCAACTTGGGACGTCGTCCCGGGCGTGCAGACTGTCGGAGGGCACGCCGTCGTGCTTGCCGGGTTCAACGACCAGGGGGCACGCGTCATTTCCTGGGGCGAGTACTACACGATGACGTGGAGCTTCTTTGCTACCTATGTCGATGAGGCATACGCCATCGCCGACAGCTCTTGGATCAACCCCACCACTGGCAAGACCTTTTGCGGATTGACGCTACCGGACCTTGAACAGCTCATGCAGTCGCTGAAGGAAACATAGTCCCCGGCAGGACCTCCAGCATGATTACGTCTCTCACCGGCCTTGACGGGAGTTTTGGCCTCGGTAAGATCGGGGTTGGAGGCGAAGAGATTCCGGTAT
This sequence comes from uncultured Spirochaetota bacterium, assembly GCA_963710335.1. Taxonomy (GTDB): domain Bacteria; phylum Spirochaetota; class Spirochaetia; order SZUA-6; family Fen-1364; genus Fen-1364. Next base: position 255,315 of record CAVQAA010000007.1, on the reverse strand, counting down.
GACAATGGCAGCACGTTCAAAAGCAGGAGACGGCTTTACTCTAGAAGTTGAGGGTCGGACAAGGAAGTTCCCGGTGCGGGAATTGCCTAAGGATTTTGTCGAGTGGAACTTGGGCCAGCGGATCGTTAATCTGAAAAAGATGCGGGCAGCATTAGAAGGCAAGGAGCACTCGGCAATGGGGGGAGGCGGAGTTGGATCTCACTTACCGGTGTATATCACCCACAATGCAAAAAAGAGCGCGCTTTTCCCCGTAAACGCGGCAACAAAAGGGACTGGATTCCTCGTCAAAGAGGAATACTTGGAGTACTACCTCAAGAAGTTTCGAACCATCTATGAGCAAACCGTGATTAAGGGCGAGGCGTCTTCCGAAGCAATAGCCGAATCTGCCCGCGCTCGAATCGAAGCCATCCTGGAGTTTTATGAAGATACCGATAAAATAGATTTTCGCTGCATGGCTGGCTTGGAGATTTGGCCCGGAAAAACGACAGAAAACTTCCATGCCGACCCGCGAGTCTCGATCCACTTTTTAGGGATGTCGTTGCCAGAGCGGCCCACGCGATACAATCAATGGCAGGTAAATTGCATTTGGGAAAAAATCGGACCCAACGATAGGCGCTTTGAGTTTGGCGTGGCGCTGCGCCGATTAACGCTAGGTAATGTGGGAAAATCGTTCGTGCCGGGACATATCCCCACCGAACACACGCCGACGCGAGGCAACTACCCCTTCGGCTGGATACTCTGGGTGATCGAGACGCTCGATAAAGGCATCGATAACCTCCCGTAAAGAACCTTCGACGTCTGATTGGAGTCAGCGATGATGGACGGCCTGTCGCGTTCTTCGTCGCCCAGTCACTCAGGGCGCAGCCCTCAGGCCTTTGGGCGCGTCAGCTTGTGAACGGTGTAGCTGGACTTCAACCCTTTCAGGCTCGTTGAGAAAGGCTCACCGTTCCATTTCTTCCCCGCCAGGAACGTACCCGCCTGACTCTCCCGGTAGAGCGCGTCAGAGGCCATGACATCCCTGCCGTCGGACAGGCCCTGCACCCTGGCCGCTATGTTCACCGTGGTGCCGAAGTAGTCCAGCCTCTCGTTCAGCGTCACCGCAATGCAGGGGCCGTAGTGGACCCCTATCTTCACAATGATCGAGTTTCGAAGCTTCTTCGCCGTCTCCAGGTCGTCGAATGCGTCGATCATCTCCACGGCAGAGCGCAGAGCGTCCGGCGGATCCATGAAAACAGCCATGACCGCGTCCCCTATGGTTTTCACGACGGCGCCGTTGTTCCCGCGGACGATGCGTTCCATGATGTAGAAATGCTCCTTGACCAGGGAGAACGCCTCTGAATCCCCCAGGCGCTCGTAGAGCTCCGTCGAGCCTTTGATGTCGGTGAAGAGGAAGGCAAGGCTCTCGATGGCGAAGGTCTCATCCAGGGAAAGCATCTGGGATGAGAACAGGTCGCGAAACTCCTGGAGGCTGGAGACCAGCGCTGCGCTGGGCCATCGGGGAGTCACCATTCGGGAAAAGACAAGGGCTTTCGACGCGCCGGTCCTGTTGGCAATGAGAAGCTCGGCAGGGCCTGCCTTTGCTTTCACCACGGTGAGGAGGCCGGCCGCATCGTCATAAGAAAGAGTGAGCTTCTGGGGGCCTGCGGACTTTCCGTCGGACACCGCGACGTTGATGGCCTTCTTGTCCTCCGGTGCGACGACCATGTAGTTGCCCGGCTTCAAGTCCGTCTTGAGGTAATGCGTCTCGCCTGGCTCCAACTCCAGGCTGATGCCCGGTTCCATCTCGAATGAGCCGGCGAACCGGGTGAAGTCATCCATCGGGCCCGGCTTGATGACGGCGGGATTGACGCCGAAGTTGACGGCGACGCTCCGGTCGAACCCCGCGGCGAAGTCGATTTTGCAGAAAGGACAGGCTGAGCCATGGCGAAGGGCGGCAAGGGTCTGGGACTCCTGCGTGGCGCCTTTGCATGAAGGGCAGTGTATTGTCCAGTAAAGATTGAAGAGCCCCTTCCTGGTCAGGTGGAGGAAGGCCTTGAGGACGGCCACACGGTCCGCATGCCATGCCGTTGCAAGCCGAAAGGGATTCACATTGACCAGCTGCGGATCCGCGGCGGAAAGCAGGAAGTCGCGGACCTCCGCGAGGATCTTCCCCGGCACAACCTCGGCGGACTGTGTGAGCTTGTCTTCCAGGGCGCTTCGGTTCACGGTGGCCATACGTTCCCCCTCTGCGGAAGGGTAACGCGATGCGCGGCCGCCGTCAAACAACAGTGGTGGCAGCCGGAGACCCGTGGTATGATGTCGCGTCATGAAGAAGAATGCCGGAATCGCCGCCGCCCTTCTTGCGTTTTTTTTCACTTCGGCCTCGATTGCAAGCGCTCAGGCAGGCGCGGGAAACAAGGGCTTCTTTACGGTGAAAGAGATCCTCGGTCGAAGCTGCTCCGCGTGCCACGACTGGACGGATTCCTATGAGGGCATCACGGACCCCAGCCGCGTGGCGCCGGGCTCACCGGAAAAAAGTGATCTCTGGGTGAAGATCTCCGACGATACCATGCCCATGAAAGGCCCCAAGCTGACTTCGCTTGAAAAAGCGCTCATCAAGTCATGGATCGCCGCGGGCGCCCCCAGCTCCGATGCGCCCATCTCTGAGACTCAGGGAGAGCAGGGACAGGCGGCTCAAGGCCAGGCCGCCGGCCAGCCCTCGGGCGGCTTTCTGGGCTTTCCCAGCAAGGTCGCGTTCCACGAGGTCACAGGCTTTGCCTCTGCCGGGCATGTTCCTGGCCGCAGGGGTCATCGGCGTGGTGCATTTCCTCGACATGATGAACGAGGGCCACGCGTGGCGGGACACGTACTGGAACGAAAACCAGCCGAACGCCGAAGCGGTGCGATCCACGGAGATTTCCACCGTCTGGGGGGATCAACAGGCGCTTCGATGGTGGCACGTCGGGCTCCTGTCCACGGGGGAAGTCCTCTATTTGACGGATGCGATCACCGGCCTCAGCATGTGGAGCAAGGACACGCCGGGGTTCACGCCGCAGAAGCTGCACAAGATCGCTTTCATTACGCATCTTTCGCTCATGACCGCCCAGATCGCTCTTGGGTTCCTCAGCACGTATGCCATGCAGACGGGGCAGCACGACCTGATGATCGGCCTGGGGGCGGCGCACGCGGCCATCGGCGTCACCATTCCGCTTGTCATGATTGGGGCGGGGGTCACAAACATCATCTGGCTGCAATCGCAATAAAGTTGCGGCGCGCGCGGAAAACCGTTAGAGTGTGCCGCAGAGAGGTTGGAGGAAAGAATGAACTACAGGCTTCTGGGGAAAACCGGCATGAGAGTCTCCGAGGTCAGCTTTGGCACGTGGGCCATGGGCTCCGCGTGGGGCAAGGTTGACGACAAGGAGTCCATGGCCGCTCTGAACAAGGCCGTGGACCTGGGGGTCAACTTCTTCGATACGGCGGATGTATACGGGGACGGCCACAGCGAGCGTCTCCTGGGCCAGCTGCTGAAAGACCGCAAGGAGACCATCTACGTGGCCACGAAAGCAGGCCGCAAGCTGCAGCCGCATACGGCTGAGAAGTACACTCCCCTTGCCATCCGGAGGTTCGTTGAAGACAGCCTGAAGCGTCTCCGTGTGAACGCGCTGGATCTCCTTCAGCTTCACTGTCCCCCTCGGGAGATCTATTATCAGCCGGAGCTTTTTGCCAGCCTTGATGACCTGGTGAAAGCCGGAAAGCTCAAGAACTACGGTGTGAGCGTTGAGAAGGTGGAAGAGGCGCTCAAGGCAATCGAGTACCCCGGAGTCAAGACGGTCCAGATCATCTTCAACATGTTCCGCCAGCGGCCGGCAGAGCTTTTCTTCCGCGAGGCCAAAGCGCGCTGGATCGGCATCCTGGCCCGGGTTCCCCTGGCCAGCGGGCTGCTCACGGGCAAGATGACGCGCACCACCAGGTTCCAGGCGGATGACCACAGGAACTTCAACAGGAAAGGCCAGTCATTCGATCGCGGGGAGACTTTTTCCGGCGTGGATTACGTCAAGGGCCTTCAGGCAGTGGAGGAGCTGAAGCAGATCCTGCCCCGGGGCATGACGCTGAGCCAGTTTGCGCTGCGCTGGATCCTGATGCATGACGCGGTCACCTGCGTCATCCCCGGCGCCAAAACGCCGGCCCAGGTGGAGGAGAACGCGAAGACCGTCTCACTTCCGCGCCTCCCCCGGGGGGTGATGCGCCAGGTGCAGGACATCTACGATAAATACATTCGCCAGGATGTGCACGCCCGATGGTGAGGTGCACACTATGAAAGTGAGTCTGTGGCGGAAATTCGCCGGGGCTGCCCTGGCAACGGCGCTAATTCTGCTCTCCTCCTGCGCTTCCTTTCAGCATGCGTGGGACCAGGGAAATGTCGAAATGATTGCCCGGCTCATCAATGACGGGCAAGGCCAGAAGCTGTCCGCAATGAGCGCCACGCCGTTCCTGGTTGACGGGGAGATAGTGGCCTTGAAGCCGGATGTGGCCGCGTTCTGGAACGGCATCGTGAAAGCGGGCTTCCGTGTGGAGGGGGCAACGCTGACGCAGGGGACCGCTCTGACGGATGAAAGCTACAAGCAGTTCGCGGACACAATGGAGGTTAAGGCCTTCTTTTCGCGGTACGTGAAAAAGGATGCGCGGATCCTGGAGCTGCGGACTTCCACCTCCGGGGACCGGATCCTCCTGATTTTCAGGGACAGCTGGTCGACAAAGACCATTTACGGGTTCAAGGGGCCGTTCTGAGCATGAAGCAGACTCTTCTTGTCGTAGGGTTGATCCTTGTTCTTGCCACTGCAGCCCACGCGGTGCCAACGGATGTCACGTACACCGACGGTGATGCAACCACCCGCTATACAAGCGGCAAGCAGCAGGACACTTCCGTGGGGGACGTTCTGAACACGGGAGACTCCGTGAAAACCGGAGATGACGGCCAGGTGGAGATGGATCAGAAAGGCGTGACCATCAGGGTGAGCCATGGCACCGTGTTCACGCTCATGGAGAGAGAGCAGAACGGCCAGAAGGCTCCGGTGCTGTCCGTCGCCCTTGGTTCCATCAAGTTCCGCTACAACAAGCTGACGGGGCAGGAACCCCTTGTGCGCACAAACAGCGCAGTCCTGGGAGTGCGCGGCACGGAGTTCAGTGTTTTCTCCGGCGCTGATGGGTCCACGCTCATTGCGGTGGATTCCGGCCAGGTGACTGTCCAGGCAGAGGGTAAATCAATAGAGCTTGCCTCCGCGGAAGGCGTGGAAGTGGGCCTGGGCAAGCCTCCCGGGGACAAGTTCAGCGTTCCCGAGGGGAAAATCGACTACCAAAAGTGGAACCAGGACAAGCTTGCCGCCATGCTTGCAGACCCCGCGGGGGCAATGCAGAGCATAGAAGACACGATGGCCGGCTACGTGAAGAACATCAGTGACCTGGATGCAACATACGCCGAATACAAACAGAAGCTGGATCAGGTGAGACAGCAAAGGGCGCAGATCTTGAAGGACAAGGGTGCAGATGAGTCAAAAAAGTTCCTGAGCGAAGTGGAATTGCCCTTGACGCTGCAGACAGGATACGTTGGCCTGAACCTGCGATATTTCGCTTTGGGAGCCTTGTCCCTGCGGAGGTTCGTGGGCGGACGTCTCTACGTTTATCTGAAAGCCCGCTACATCGCAAATCCTCATGATTCAATGTGGACCGATTTCCAGGCTCGCTACAGCTCATTTCTCTCGTCATTCGAACAGTCCGTTGTCCCACAACTTGTTCCTGTTGATATCTGAGGAGGAGTACCATGAAACGTGCTCGGCGTGTTTTTCTGTTTTTCTTGTTTGGCATGTTCGTAATCCTGCTTGAAACCTGTAACCTTGCCCCGAGTGTGAGCATTACGGATAGGATTACGTCGTTTGTTAACAGTCTTAATACCGACAGGTCGACAACTTCTGCGAATCTTGACCCGGCCGTCGTCGCCCCCACGCAAACTCAGTGGGATGGTTTCTTCGGTACGTCGTACGAGCCCTATTCGTTCTCTCCCTCTCCAATTACTTCGAATCCTTCGGACGTTGAAACCAATATCACTGGAGCAGGGGCAGCGGTTTGGGGACCCTTCTTGTACAAGTTCATCATGGTCAATGTAGGAACGGGCGGGAGCGACGACTGGAGGATTCATAGTCTGCAGATCAATAACCCCACTTGGACCACGGTCTTTTAGGAGGGACTTTGTTTCCGGCCGGGGCTCCGTCGTATGCCTCAGCCGTGCTATTGAATAAGGGATTTTCCAGCATCTTGCGATATTTGCGTTTTTGCCATTGTCACGCCTAAGCGGAGCCAGAAGTCGCTACCAGAATCGCAAAAAACCCCTTGAAAAAATAGAAAACGGGTATATACTCCATTATATCTAAAAGGTCTTATCGTGGGTCTCATTCTAAATAGTCCTCAAGGGGGGCAGCATCATGAAAAAGCTATTGAAGCTTTCTCTGGGCGTGGTCTTGGTGGCACTTGTCCTGGCGTTTGCCTCATGCAGCGGCGCTAGCGGAGGAGGAAACGCGGGTCCGGACTACGTAGGTACCTGGTACGCGTCCGTGAGCGGCATGTCAAACACGATGATCATTACCGCTACAACTCTTTCCATGAGCGGCTCCCTCGGCACGCTGAGCAGCTCTATCACTTCTGCGGACACGGGGGCCGGACATCTGCTGTTGTCGGTCAGCTCGTCAACGGGTGTTCTCTCCATGTACGCGTCAGGCTCATCAGTCTACCTGACCTACAGCGTGAGCGGAAGCACGATGTACATCAGCATGAGCAACAGCAGCTATCCTTCAACGGCCACGGGCGGACCTTACACAAAGCAGTAGCTTCGGGTGAGTGGGGCGCGGCAACGCGCCCCCTCTCCTAATGGTAGGTGTACGTCAGCGTAAAGGTGAAGACGGGATTGGCCGCGTCGCTCATGGGAATCGAAAAAGAAGCAGAATAGGAATTTCCAAGGGTGAGACCGCTGGCTGAGTCGGCAACGGTCACGCCACCATTCACCTGGCCGCTGCTCTGCTTGACCTGGTTCGAGACAGGCTGCACCAGGCCGTAGAAGGCGGTCCCGCCCCCGGTCATCTGAATATTGGGCGTTTCGGTCAGGTAGAGTATGGAAGGGGAAGGTTGCGCATTCCCGATATAGATGTTGACTCCTACGCCTCCCGGTGTGTGATTTATATCCCCCATGTTTATGGTGTCCCCGCTATTGATCGCCCCGCCGGTCACAGTGCCGCTGATTGACCAGCTCACCGAAGCGGTTCCCGAGCCGTTCCCAGTCCCTGTGATCGTGAAGGAATAGCCGCTGCTGCCGTCGGAAGGCGCGATTTTGACCGTGGCGGTCCGCGAGCCGCTTCCCTGCGGAACGAAGCTCATGGTAAAAGTTCCGCTCTGTCCGGCGCCCAGGGTAGTTGGCGGGCCGGAGATTACGCTGAAATCCAACGCGTTGGTTCCGCTGACCTGGACAGCGCTCAGCCCGCCAAGATTCACGGTGGATGAGCCTTCGTTCACGATGGTGAAAGTTGCGGGTGACGTTGCGCTGGCGAACCCGATGATGCTGGAAGCGAAATCGAAGCTCGTGACTGCGCTCCCTTGTTGCTGAACCTGGATGAGGTCCGTTGACCCCGGTGATCCAGGTGACCCGGGAGATCCCGGTGACCCGGGATGCGTGCAGGAAAGAAGAAAACCAATCACCAGCGTCGTGCTTGCCGTGACTAGAACGAGCCTTGCCGACCTTTGCGCGAAATGTTCGGCGTGCCCTTGATACGCCTTACGCACGAAATAAATTTAGCTTGATTCCCAAAAAACGACAAACCGAATATTCCCTACATTCTGACCATTCTTGTTACCGCGCCGTGACTTTCAGCTCCCTCGCCGCTTTGACCTCGTCCAACCGTCGGACGGGAGAAGAGTGCGGCGCGTCGTGCAGCAACTCGGGATGCGCCGAAGCCTCGCGGGCAATTTCCAGCAAGGCGTCGGCGAACTTGTCCAGCGTCTCGATGCTCTCGGTTTCCGTCGGCTCGATCATGAGCGCTTCCGGCACTATGAGCGGAAAGTAATTCGTGGGCGGATGAAAGCCGTAATCAATGAGCCGCTTGGAAATGTCCAGCGCGCGCACATCAGGCGCGGAGGCAATCTTGCCCTGCGCCACGAACTCATGCATGCACGTGCGGTCACCGTGGGGCACGGGGTACGTGCCTTTCAGCCTGGCCTGGAGGTAGTTCGCGTTCAGCACCGCGTTTTCCGCGACAGCCCGAAGCCCGTCCGGGCCAAGCATGCGGATATAGACGTAGGCGCGGACCAGGATGCCGAAATTGCCATGGAAGCTCTTGATCCGGCCGATGGATCTGGCAGGCATGCACCAGGTGAAGCTCTTGCTGCCGCGAGCGGCAACAATGGGCCCGGGGAGGTATCCGGCCAGCGCCTCCGTGGCACCCACCGCACCGGCGCCGGGCCCTCCCCCGCCGTGAGGCGTTGAAAACGTCTTGTGCAGGTTGAAATGCATCACGTCGATCCCCATGGCACCGGGTCTTGCCACGCCGAGGATCGCGTTGAAGTTTGCCCCGTCTCCGTACACCAGGCCTCCCGCCTCGTGGACAAGGCGCGTGACTTCCAGGAGGTTCTCTTCGAAGAGCCCCAGGGTGTTCGGGTTGGTCAGCATGAGGCCTGCCACGCGCTCATCCAGGCTTGCCTTCAGGCGGGCGATGTCGATGTTGCCTCGAGCGTCAGAGGGAATCTCAACCGCCTCCAGGCCGGCCATCGCCGTGGAGGCCGGATTCGTGCCGTGCGCCGAGTCGGGGACCAGGATCCTGGTGCGCCCGGTCTGCCCATGGTCCGCATGGTACTTGCGCATGATGAGGATTCCGGTGAGCTCCCCGTGAGCGCCGGCGGAAGGCTGCAGGGAAACCGAGTGAAAGCCCCCTATCTCGGCAATCATCTCCTGCAGGGCGTGCATGATGGCCAGAGCGCCCTGCGAGGTTGCAGGGTCCTGGAGCGGGTGAAGATCGGAAATCCCGGAAAGCCTGGCCGCGGCATCGTTGGCCTTCGGGTTGTATTTCATTGTGCAGGAGCCCAGGGGATAAAAGCCGGTGTCCACGGCGTAGTTGAGCTGCGAAAGGCGCACATAGTGGCGAACCACGTCGATCTCGGAGACCTCGGGCAGGGGAAGCTCCGACCGGCAGAGTCCGGGCGGCACCGGCGTCTCCGGCACGTCGCAGGCGGGAAGAGATACTCCTTCCCTTCCTTTTCTCGAAACCTCGAAGATGAGCGGCTCAGGCATGACGGCAATCCTCCAGCGCAAGGGCAAGTTGATCGATCTGATCTTTCGTGGTGACCTCCGTGCAGCACACCAGCATGGCGTTCTGCATCCCGGGAAACTCCGCGCCCAGGTCGTAGCCCCCGATGATCCCGTGCTTTTCCAGCAGCCGCGCGTTGATGCGCGAAACAGGACCCGGACAGTGAACCACGAACTCGTGAAAGAACTCCTCCTGCCCAACCGAGCAGCCGGTCACCGCTGCAATCCGGGAGGCGGCGTAATGGGCTTTGTGCCAGCACAATTGGGCAACGCGCCGCAGCCCGCCAGGCCCCAGGGCGGCAAGGTAGACTGCGGCAGCCAGGGCATTCAGCGACTGGTTGGTGCAGATGTTCGACGTTGCCTTCTCCCGCCTGATGTGTTGCTCGCGCGTGCTGAGGGTGAACACGTAGCTCCTGCGTCCATCGCGGTCCGCCGTTTCTCCCGCGATCCTTCCGCTTGACTTGCGGATGTGTTCCCGCCGAAACGCAAAGAACCCCAGGTAGGGGCCGCCGAAAGAGAGGTGGTTGCCCAGCGCCTGGCCTTCGCCGGCCACGACGTCCGCGCCCATCTCCCCCGGCGGGACAAGAAGCCCCAGGGCCACCGGATTGGCAACAACCACCAGCAGGGCGCCGCAGGCATGCACTCGTTTCGCTAATGCAGAGACAGTGTCCGGACTGGAAATCCTCCCCAGGAAATCCGGGTACTGGACGACAACGCAGGCGGTGCTCTCATTGCAGAGAGAGATGAGCTGATCCAGGTTGATGGCGGTGCTCTCATCCCCGGTGATGGTGAGGCCCATTCCCTGCGTGTAAGTGCGAACCACTGCCCGGTACTGGGGATGAAGCCCGGCAGAGAGGAGCACGCGGCGCTTCTCCCCCTGCGCCACGTTCAACGCCATGATGACAGCTTCCGCCGTCGACGTGGCCCCGTCGTAGTGGGAGGCGTTGGAGACCTCCATGCCCGTCAGCCCTGCAATCATGCTCTGGTATTCGAAGATTGCCTGCAGCGTGCCCTGGCTGACTTCCGGCTGATAGGGCGTGTACGCCGTGGCGAACTCCGAGCGTGAAACCATTGCATCCACGACAGCGGGAATGAAATGCCTGTATGCGCCCGCACCAAGGAAGGAGGGCGTCTGCGGGCCGCACTGGTTGAGCCGGGAAAGGGAGTCCAGCTCGGAAAGTATCTCCTGTTCGGAAAGGGCGGCCGGGAGGTCCAGGGGAGGGAAGCGGAACTCTTCCGGCACGTCGTGAAACAGCTCCGCCGTGGATGCGGCGCCCACCGCGGCAAGCATACGGGCGCGGTCGGCGTCCGTGTTGGGGATGAAGCTCATAGCGTCCCCACGAACTTCTTGTATGCGGCCGGGTCCATGAGGGAGTCGAGCTCCTTCGCGTTGCTCAGGCGCACGCGCACCAGCCAACCCTCGCCGAAGGGGTCCTTGTTCAGCAGCTCCGGCGCCTTGACCAGCTTCTCGTTTCGCGCCGTGACGGTTCCCGAAACCGGGGCAAACACATCTTCCGCCGCTTTCACGGATTCGATGACCATGAAGGTGGTCTCTTTTTTCACCTCCTTGCCGACGGCCGGCAGGTCTGCGAACACCACGTCGGAAAGCTTGTCCTGGGCATAGTCGCTGATGCCCACAACGGCCTCCGCGCCATCCAACCGCACCCACTCGTGGGTCTTCGAGTAGCGCACCTTCTCGTCGAATCGATACTCCATTGCTTCACCTCCAGTGGGGCGATGTGTAAAAAGGCCGCTTCACGATCCGCGCGGCTTTCGGTGTTTCCCGGATAACGATCTGCACTTCAGTGCCCGGCTCCGCAAAGCCGGCGTCAACGTATCCCATTCCCAGGAACCGGCCCGTCGAGGGGCTTGCCAGCCCGGTTGTCACGCGCCCGATTTTCGCGCCTCTCCCGTGGATGGGATATCCCTGCCGCGGCACACCCGCGTCCACCATCTCGAATCCGGCCAGGCGGGAGGAAAGCGGCCCGGCCGCAATGGCGATGAGGGCAGGCTTGCCCACGAACTCGTGGCCGTCCATACAGACAGCGGCTCGGGCGAGGCCCGCGCTGATGGGGTCCGTGCTCTCGTCGATTTCGTGGCCGTACAAGGGCAGGCACGCCTCCGCCCGCAGGGAGTCGCGCGCCCCGAGGCCGCACGGGATGAGCCCGCGGGCCTCGCCCGCCGTGAGGATGGCGGCCCAGAGACGCTCCGAGTCTCCGGCGGGGAGCAGCATCTCACAGCCAGGCTCCCCGGTATATCCCGTGGTGCAGAGAATGGAAGCAGCGCCCAGGAGGCTGCATTCCCGTACTCCGTGGAATCCCATCTGGTTGAGATCCATCCCGTCGCACAAGGGTTTGAGGATCTCACGCGCGGCTGGACCCTGCAGCGCAAGCATGCAAGTGTCGGCCCCGCGGTTTTTCAGCCTGACGTTCATCCCGCCGGCATGGGACTGCATCCAGGCGAAGTCCTTTGCCGTGTTGGAGGCGTTGACGATGACGAGCCATGATCCCGGCAGGTGGTAAAGGAATATGTCGTCGATGATCCCCCCGGATTCCGAGCACAGGAGGCTGTAATGCGCGCGGCCCTCCGGGATGCGGGAGACGTCCCAGGTCTGGACCAGCTGGAGAAACTCCAGGGAGTCCGGCCCCTCCACCTCGAACCTTCCCATATGATCGATGTCGAAGATCCCGGCAGAGGACCGCACGCGAAGGTGCTCCTCCCTGGTGCCCGTCCCGTACTGGATGGGCATGTCCCATCCGCTGAAATCGATCATACGCGCGCCTGCCCGAACGTGCCAGTCATGCAGCTTGGTCTGCAAGCAACCTCCCTCCGCACGCGAAAAAGGAGAACGGGTGCGTTCCCGTTCTCCTCTGTCATGGGCCTGAGAGATTGCTCCCGGACGGCGGACTCCGCGATTGCCCGCGGGTTCCCGCCTCCTCCGGGGATTGCCCCTTCGGCGACCGATCCACCCCCGTGGGGGCGGACGCGGCGACTTTCCAGAGGGCTGTCCCAGCGCGATCCTTCTGCCTGAGAGTTTCAGCGGTCCGTGCGTCGGCCCGCTGCTTGCCCCTTCGGCGACCTTTCACGCGGGCCTCACGCCCGCAGCGGTTCTCTCTCGCACTGTTCTTCCAGCCGAACCCGCGCCACCGTATCACGACCGACATGGGTCGTCAAGGCGTCGGTTGCTCCAGCGTCCGAAGGCCAGTACCTTTTACTCATGCACACAACGATAGCTGAGTTCGTCCAGGACTGGGGCAGGGAAAGTGCCATCAGCCTCAGTCTACAACGCAACCTCACCGATGACTCTCTGAAGCAGAAGTCCGACCCGGAAGGCAACGCGCTTGGCAAGATTGCCTGGCACATGGTCATGATGATTGGGATGACCGGGTCGGCGCTCGGACTGGAGACAGGGGCTCCCCCGCGCGGCACCGAAGCGCCCGTCTCCGCAAAGCTCATCGCGGATGCCTTTCAAAGCGCCGCAGGGGCGCTGAGCCAGCAGGCAACGTCAAAGTTGACCGACGGGCAGCTGACAGAGGAAATTGCGCTTTTTGGAAGGACCATGACCAGGGCCGCGGCGCTGCAGGTGCTCATTCGACACCAGATCCATCATCGCGGCCAGATGGCCGTCCTCATGCGCATGACAGGTCTCGTGGTGCCCAGGATCTACGGGCCTTCCCGCGAGGAGACCGCAGCAATGCGCGCCCATCCGGCCTAGGCTTTTAGTCGCTTGCCATTCCCCGGCTCTTTGTCGCGTCCAGGTCGGGGGGTATGGAGAGGAAGTTCATCGGATCCACGTAGTTCCCGCCAAGATGTACCTCATAGTGCAGGTGAGGGCCCGTGGAAAGGCCGGTCGTCCCCACGTAGCCTATGACGTCACCGTGGTTCACATAGGCGCCCTTGTGCGTGACGACCCGCATCATGTGGAGATACCTCGTCATGAATCCGTACTTGTGCTGGATGGCGACGAAGTTGCCCAGATCCCCATTATAGCCGGTCTGCACGACAATCCCGTTTGCGGCCGCCTGAACCGGGGTCCCCATGGCCCATGCGATGTCGACACCGAGGTGCAGGTACCCCATGTGAGTGAAGGGGTGAATTGTCCAGCCGAACCTGGTGGTGATGATTCCGTGGACGCCCTTGAGCGGCCAGAGGGTCGGCGTATCGGCAAGGAGCTCCTTGTACGTCTTCAGCACTTTCCCGATTTCATCCAGGGTCTCCGTGGAGCCCTCCATGAGGCTCGTCGTATTCTTCAGGTCTGCCAGCTCCTTGAGGTTGCCCTGGACGCCCGTCTCTGACGTACGGAAGAGCGCGGTCACTTCATTGGTTCCCGATGCCGTGAATGGGACCGGATTGGTCATGGAGCTTCGCACTTCCTGAACGCCCACCTTGAAGCCTCTTTCCGCCTTTCGAAGCGCCGAGACCTCGTCTCTGAGGCTTTCAATTGCCGTCTCGCTGTCGCGAAGGTTGGATGAAATCTGCGTCAGCTTTTCGTTCATGGGCCTGAAATGCGTGGCCAGCACAGCGAATCCGGCCAGGACAAGCCCGATGACGCAGGTAAAAAAAATAAGGGAGAAGAAGGAGATCTGAAAATTGAAGATCCGGTTCTCCGTATGGGGGATGATCATGACGGTGAACCGCTGCTTGCCTTTTTTCATTGCCAGCAGAAGGGCTTCGAAGAACCTGACCCATATCCGCCTCAGCCGGAGACCGACGCTTTGGGCAAACTGGTTCTCGAGCTTTTTGTACTGGGCAACAGTCAAGGCCGGCCTCCCCCTTTCACGCTACCGTCTCCCTATGCCTTGTTATGGTCATTATCGGAGCAAAATGCTCCATGAATACGATATGAATATCTCATAATTTTCCGTTATGTGTACATGGGTCCTTGTGGGAAAGTCTTTCGCAGAAAAAAGGCCGTGCGAAAAATCTGCGCAGCGCGTAATCGGCAGGCGCATGTTTTTCGCGAAAACATGGGTGAATTGCCCCGAACGTGCGTGTTTTCTCGTGTGCCCTTGGCATGGTCCTTGCAAAGGTACCTACAGAACATGCAAGGAGGCCACTATGGCAAAGAAGCTTTTTATGGTTCTTATCGCTCTTTCACTGGCAACCGCGGCGTTCGCCAGCGGTCAGAATGAAAAGGCGCCGACGGGGGTTTTTCAGGGTGACAAGCTGGTGCTCAAAGGCACCGTATCCCTGCAAAGCTTTCCCCACGCCACCCTGAAGGTTGGAGACAAGCAATACCTTCTCATGGTTCCGCCCTATCTCGTGGACCGCTCGGGTGTGAAGGACGGGGCACAGGTAACGGTGCAGGGCTACCAGCTCAGCGAATCCCCCAGGTACGGGTTTGCCGCTACTGACAAGAACGTCGTCGGCCTGTTCGTGACCCAGGCGACAATCGATGGGAAGGACTACGACCTTTCCCGGTACTACGGGGAGATGATGATGGGCGGTCGCGGCAGAGGGTTCGGTCCGGGCTACGGCATGATGGGCCGGGGTCGCGGACCCGGCAACGGAATGATGGGCCAGTGGGACTGGGATTGACGTACCAGGTCGGCCTTGAGAGCCAGCGTGCGCGCTGGCTCTTTTCGTTTAGGAAAGATATCCTGGGTCGCGGATGAAAACATCATCCTGGGAAACACGGTTTCTCGTTCCCGCATTCCTGATCCTTTTTGTGGGTCTGGGCATCCTCTCTGTGTTCCTGCTCACCGGGGAGTCCAACAGGGCCAGGATTCTCGTGGAGTACGAGGCTGACCGCACGGCTCTGGCTCTGGGAAACTCCTTCCGCGCCGAGGGGTCTCTGGACCCGGCCAGGCTGGATCCGCGGATCAGGGGGTTCGGCTTGTACGCACCAAACGGTGATTCCATTGTTCGCGTCGGTGACGCCCCCGACGTTTTCGACGTGGAAGGTGCCCGCGCGGGCTTTCGCTACGACCGCATGCGCGGCCTTCTCACCCTGGAGATGCTCTTCGGTCCCGGAGGTCCGGGAATGATGGGATCTGAGCCCGGCCAGGGCCATTCCATGATGGGCATGCCGGGCGGCAGACCTTTCGGCGGGTTTCGCCGGCCGCTTCACGGCCCGGCCGGCGCGCTTTTCCTGGCCATGGACATATCGTCCTACTACCGCCTGCAGTTCCTGTACCGCACGGCTGCGGTGGTGGCCCCGGTTGCCGTTGCCGGCATTGCGGTCCTTTTCCTCCTTCTGCTCTCGAGCAACATCCGCCACAGACGCACGGCCCAGGAACAGCAGACGCTGGCCCGGCTTGGAGAAAGCGCGCGCACGCTTGCCCATGAGATCAGGAACCCGCTGAGCGCAATACGGATCCAGACCGGACTCCTGCGCAAAAGGCTGGTCGGCACCGGCTCTGCCCAGCTGGACGCTATTGATGAGGAAGTGGAGAGACTTTCCCTGCTTTCACGCCGGGTGGGGGACTTCCTCAAGAATCCGCTCGGCACGCCGCAAAGGATCGACCTTGGGGAGTTTCTGGCCGAGCTTGCGGGGAAGCTCCCTACCCCGGTCTCCTTTACCGCTGCTCCGTCCGCGCACGGAGCAGCAGTGAGCTTTGACGGTGATCTTCTTCGCTCCGTCATTGAAAACCTTGTACGAAACGCGCATGAGAGCTACCCCGATGACGACGGTACGCGCCAGGTGGAGCTTGCGCTCCAGAGGGAGAAGGCATCCGTGGTGATTGCGGTGCGGGACAGGGGGAGAGGTATTCCTCCCGAGCTCCTGGAAAAAGTCTTTGATCCGTTTTTTACGGACAAGATGCACGGCTCGGGCGTGGGGCTGTCCCTTTCTCGCAGGTTCGTCGAGGCGGCGGGCGGCACCCTCACGCTTGCCGCGCGAAACGGCGGTGGCACCGAGGCGCGAATCATGCTTCCTGCGCGGGGGATGCCATGAAAGTCCTGATTGCAGATGACGAGAAAAACATCCGGGACTCCATTGCCGCGTTCATAACTTCAGAGGGCGTTGAGACCGCCGTTGCCGCTGACGGCGCGGAGGCCCGGGCGCTTCTGGAAAACGAGGCCTTCGATTGCCTGATCCTGGACCTGCGAATGCCGAAAATGGACGGACTGGCGGTCCTGGCATGGCTGCAGGAGGCGGGACCGCCGACGCCGGTGATCGTCATCTCGGCCTACGGAGACGTGCGGGACGCCGTGCAGGCAATGAAGCTGGGAGCCAAGGACTACCTGGTCAAGCCTTTCGACCCTGAGGAGCTGGTCATGCGGCTGCGCCGCGTTCTCTCGGAAAGGTCCCTTGCCGGGCAGGCGGAAGCGGGACGGCGCGCAATGGCTTCGGGAGACTGGATCGGGGAGGATGAGAAAATGAAAGCGGTGCGCGCGCTGGTGGAAAAGGTGGCGCGTACCTCTTCGACGGTCTTGATTACGGGGGAAAGCGGCACGGGCAAGGAGGTGGTGGCCCGTCTCCTGCATTCCGAGTCAGCGAACCCCGAGGGCCCGTTTGTCGCAATCAATATCGGCGGTGTGCCGGAATCTCTTCTGGAATCCGAGCTCTTCGGATACGAAAAAGGGGCGTTCACCGGGGCTGCCGAGCGCAAGCGAGGCATGTTCGAGCTGGCCTCTTCCGGCACGCTCTTCCTGGACGAGATTGGCGACATGCCGATCCATCTCCAAGTCAAGATGCTTCGCGTTCTCCAGGAGAGGAAAGTGCAGCGGCTGGGCGGGACGCAGCCCATCCCCATCAACGCCAGGATCGTGGCCGCGACGAACCAGGAGCTGGAGGAGCTGCTCTCAGAGGGCAGGTTCCGCGAGGACCTGTACTACCGGCTGAACGTGATCCGCATCGAGGTGCCGCCTCTGAGGGAGAGACGGGGTGATATCCCCGTCCTGGCCGGCTACTTCGTGGAGAAGCTCAATCGACAGATGGGACGGAAGCTGCGCGGGCTGGAGCCCGAAGCCCTGGCCCGTCTTTCGGCGTACAATTTCCCCGGCAACGTGCGGGAGCTGGAGAACGCAATCGAACGGGCGTACATCCTGTGCTCGTCAGACCTGATCAGCGCGCGCGATCTCGGGCATCCGTTCTCCCGGGCGGAGCGGGCGCCCCGCACCGGCAAGCTGCGGGACCAGGAGAGGGAGCTCATCGAAAAGATTCTTGCAAAGCATGGGGGAAATCGTACGCATGCCGCGCAGGAGCTCGGCATCAGCCGCCGCACGCTGCTCAACAAGATCAAGGAAGCGGGCCTGGATAGCTGAGGCTCACCCCTCCAGGATGGTGATCTTTGTCTCGATGGGCCCCGCGTTTCGCAACGTTGCGGACACGGAGCAATACTTGGTCTGACTCAGCTCCACCGCGCGCTCCACGGCCTCGCGGTCGATCCCCTTGCCCGTCACGATGTATTCGATGACGAATCTCGTGAGGCCCCTGGGGTACTCCTCCGCCTGGTCGCCATGGGTCTTCACCTCGAACGCGCTGACCTGTTGGCGTTTCTTTTCAAGGATGGAAATCACGTCCATGGCCGTGCAGCCGGCAAGGCCGACAAGGACCAGCTCCAGCGGTCGAAAGCCGTCATTCGCCCCTCCGACCTTGGGGCTTGCGCCTAGGGGAAGGGAGAAATTGCTGGTGAACGCCGTGCCGGTGAAGCTCATACCGCTTTTCCAGACCGCAGATGCATCCATATCACGAGGCCTCCGTATCGTCGTTGAGATAATCCCCGACGGTCCCGCCGGTAATGGAGACAAGCTGCGCGAAGGTCATGGGGACTCCGGAAGAGTCAGTCCCGGCCGCCGGGTAGATGGTCGGATACTGCGACAGGCTTGAATCGATGAACACACGAATCGAGCTGTCGATGCCGAAGGGACAGACGCCGCCCGGCCCGAAGCCGGTTGCCTCACGGGCCTCGTCTATGCTTGCCATGCGGGACTTTGCCCCGGTGGCCGCTTTGAGCTTGGCCGACGAAAGGCGGCGGTCCCCCGGCGCGATCACCATGAAGACCTTCCCATCTTTTGCCGTGAACAGCAGCGACTTGGCGATCTGCCCCACCGCTACTCCGAGCTGCCGGGCCGCAAGCACCGAGGTAGCTGTGCTGCCGGCATCGAACTCCGCTGCGCGCAACCCGTGCGCCTCCAGCACGGCGCGGACTTTGTCAGGAATCATGCCTGAGTCTACGAGAGATGCCCTTGAAGCGTCAACATCGGCCCGAATATCTCCATTTTCAACGCCCTTTTGGCGAAGTGAGTCGCGCGAAAGCGCTGTATCGTACAATACGGGCGTTTCGCGAGTCGTTCGCTCGAAAAATGGCGACGAAAATGGAGATTTGATTTGGACCGGATTAACACGTACATTGGTCAGTCGAGGGCACAAACAACTGAAAGGACTCAGCATGGCAAGCCTCATGGAACCCAGGTGCGACAAAAAAGTGACGAAGGAAGAGCTTTTGGCCAAAATGAAGGGAAAGCCCGACTTCGTTCTCGAAGACCATTACTGCAAGGGTGTGGGCGCCTACTGTCTCGACGACGACCTCTGCGTTCAGATGGTGGCAAGCGCCCGGCTGCCGACCCGCATGGGAACATTCATGCTCTACGGATTCTTCGACAGCAGGGATGAGAAAGAGCACACGGCCATCGTCCAGGGTGACGTTGCGGGAAAGGAGCGCGTTCCGCTTCGCGTTCACTCCGAGTGTCACACGGGCGACGTATGGGGCTCCCTGCGCTGCGACTGCCGCGACCAGCTGGAGTTCGCAACCAGGTATATCTCTCACCAGCCGTTCGGCGCCGTCATCTACCTGAAGCAGGAAGGACGCGGCATCGGCCTTCTGAACAAGATCAAGGCGTACCAGCTCCAGGACCTGGGACTGGACACGGTGGAGGCGAATCAGTTCCTGAACATGCCCGTCGATGCGCGCGACTACAAGGTCGCGGCCAAGATCATCCAGATCCTGAAGATACGCTCAGTGGCTCTCCTCACGAACAACCCCGACAAGATAGATCAGCTCAAGGCGGAGGGGATCGAGGTGGCGGACAGGATCCCCATCGTGATCCCGGCCAATCGGCACGATCAGGACTATCTCGATGTGAAACGAAACAAGATGGGGCACATGATCTAGATCTGCACGGCCTCCATCTTGCTCAACGCACGCTCGACCATCTCCTGGGAATTGAACGCGCTGACGCGAACGTACCCCTCGCCGCATGACCCGAACCCAGCGCCGGGGGTCACCACGATGCCCGCTTTGTCCAGCAGGAGGTCGAAGAACTTCCAGGAGTCCATGCCCACCCTGGCCCAGATGTAGGGTGAGTTCTCTCCCCCGATGCACGGAAAGCCCAGGGCATCCATTTTCTTCCGAATGAGCTTGGCGTTGCCCAGATAGTAGTCGGAGAGTCCGCGCGCTTCCTTCTTCCCTTCCGGCGTGTAGATTGCCGCCGCAGCGCGCTGCACCGGATAGGAGACGCCGTTGAGCTTTGTCGACTGGCGCCGGGACCACATGGCGTGAAGCGAATGCTGCTTGCCCTCGCCATCCCAGGCCATGCACGTCTTTGGGACCACCGTGTAGGCGCAGCGGGTGCCGGTGAACCCGGCGGTCTTGGAGAAGCTGCGGAACTCCACGGCGCATTCCCTGGCGCCGGAGATCTCATAGATGGACTGGGGGATGGAGTCATCTCTGATGAAGGAGACGTAAGCGGCGTCATAAAGGATGAGGGCTTTCGCCGCGCGCGCATATTCCACCCAGGCTGTAAGGCGTGCGCGGTCTATTGTGGCGCCGGTCGGATTGTTGGGAAAGCAGAGATAGATCAGGTCCACGCGGCTTCGGGGCGGGTCAGGTATGAACTGGTTGTCCTCCGTGCAGTCCAGGTAGATCAGACCGGCATACCTGCCATCGTGAAATGCCCCGGTCCGGCCCGCCATGACATTGGTGTCCACGTAGACCGGATATACGGGATCAGCAATCGCGATCCTGATGTCACCCGCGAACAGCTCCTGGATGTTCGCCGTGTCGGACTTTGCCCCGTCGCTGATTGCGATCTCATCAGCGCTGATGTCCGCTCCGCGCGCCTTGAAGTCGTTCTCCGCAATGGCCGTGCGCAGGAAATCATACCCGAGATCGGGAGGGTAACCGCGGAAGGTTTCCGCTTTGCCCATCTCTTCGACCGCCTGGCGGAACGCCTTGATCACGGACGGGGTCAGAGGAAGGGTGACATCGCCCACTCCCATGCTGATCACGTTGGCATCCGGACGCTTCGCCTTGAAGGCCGCGACGCGCCGGGAGACCTCGCTGAACAGGTATGAGGAGGAAAGCTTCGAGTAGTTCGGGTTGATGCGGATCATTCCACCTTATACCACGGAGCGCGGGATTTTTGTACCTTTGATGCATGGAAAAACTTCGCTACCCAATCGGGAAGTTCGTCTTCGACAGCGACATAACGCCGGAAAAGAGAGCAGCTTGCATGCGTGACATCCAGGACCTGCCGCGGGAGCTGCGCCGGGCTGTCTCCGGCCTTTCCGCGGAACAGCTGGACACCCCGTATCGCGACGGAGGATGGACCGTTCGGCAGCTTGCGCATCACGTTGCCGACAGCCACATGAACGCCTTCATTCGCTGGAAACTCGCCCTGACGGAAACAAACCCCACCATCAAGCCGTACGACCAGGATGAGTGGGCAACCACCGGGGATGTCGCGGGTTTCGACGTGGAGCCGTCGCTTGTGCTTCTGGACGGGCTGCACGAAAGATGGGCCCGGCTGCTGGCCTCCCTCTCCCCGGAGGACTTGAAGCGCACCTTCAACCATCCCGAATCCGGAAAGCAGAGCCTGGATCGCCAGCTCCAGCTGTACGCGTGGCACGGGCGTCATCATGTCGCCCATATCGTCTCACTGAGAGAAAGAAAGGGTTGGAAATAGCTTTTCATATGAAGTCACCAAAACAAATCGGGCTGGAGAACGAGATACGCTCGCGCCTCAGCGGTATTGCCCGCAGCGCGGCGGACATCCTCCTGGATGACCAGGAGATCCAGCATCTTCAGGAGTACGCAAACGTCGTCTCCATCAAGAGACTGGGATACAACGACCATGGGCCGGTGCATATGCGAACGGTCGTACTGAACGCCATCATCATGGCGGGGCTCATGCACGGGGCCGGGATCAAGCTCAGCCTGGAGGCCGACGATGCCGGCACCTACAACGACAGCCTTGTTGGCCTGCTCCTTGCGGGAATGCTGCACGACGTCGGCATGAGCGTGGGGCGCGCGGACCACGAGCACGACGGGGTCTGGCTTTCGCTTCCCATCATGGATCGGGTCCTCGCCCGGGTCTACGGGGATGACATCGAGCGGCGGGTGGTGGTCCGCTCCCTGGCCGTGGAGTGCATTGTCGGCCACATGGCCACGCAGAGGATCCACTCCCTGGAGGCCGGTCTCATGCTGATTGCAGATGGCTGCGACATGGAAAAGGGCCGTGCCCGCATCCCCATGATGATCGCGACGGAGTCCCGCGTTGGCGACATCCACAAGTACTCCGCCTCCGCCATCGAGCAGGTCAGGATCGAGAAGGGTGTGCAGAGACCCATCCGCATCACCGTGGAAATGAAGGCCACCGTCGGCTTCTTCCAGGTGGAGGAGGTCCTCCTGCACAAGATCGACTGGAGCCCGGCAAAGCCGTTCATCGAGCTGTACGCGGGGATCATCGACAAGAAGCTCAAGTGCTACATGGGATGCGAAGGCCATGCCCGCGCGGGCGACAACGGGAACGGCGCGTCAAAAAGCGCTAAGCGCGGGGCAGGTAGATCGTGATCGTTGTCGGCTGATATAGCTCCGGCTTGCAATTCCTTTCGTGAAACGGCATCCTGTGCCCCACACATGACAGCCGCCGCATCCATTCCCGGTCCTGCGCGCGGCAGGGCGCTCGGCGCTCTGACCGCCTGCGCGCTTCTCTGGAGCACCGGGGGGCTTCTCATCAAGATCGTTGCCTGGAATCCGCTCGCGCTGGCCGGGGTCCGCAGCCTCATTGGAGGACTCATCATCCTTGCCGTGCTTCGGCGGCCGCGCTTCACCTGGTCGTTTGCGCAGATTGCCGGCGCGGTCTCCTACGCCGCCTGCATGGTTCTTTTTGTCTTTGCGAACAAGCTGACAACAGCCGCCAACGCAATCCTGCTGCAATATACCGCGCCCATCTACGCGGCCGTCTTCGGCTGGGTCCTTCTGCGGGAGAAGGCCACCCTTGTAGACTGGGCCACCATCGTTGTCGTGTTAGGCGGCATGGTGCTGTTTTTCCTGGACAGGCTCGGGGGAGGAGGCGTGGCGGGCAACCTGGTTGCGATTGCCAGCGGCATCTTTTTTGCCGGCGCCATGGTGGCGCTTCGCCGTCAGAAAGACGGCTCTCCCCTGGAATCCCTCCTGCTCAGCCACGTCATCACATTTGTCGTCTCCATCCCTTTTCTCTGGGGGCCGGCGCCGAGCCTCAAATCCGCTTTCGGACTTGCCTTGCTGGGGATCTTCCAGATCGGGATACCTTCGTTCCTTCTTGTTTACGGGGTGAAGCGCGTCACTGCCCTGCAGACGCTTCTCACCTCGGTCCTGGAGCCGATCTTCAACCCCATCTGGGTGTTCCTGGTCCTGGGAGAAACCCCGGGGCCGCGCGCCCTGGCCGGCGGTGCAATAATCCTGGCAGCGGTGACGGCGCGGTCCGTGGTCAGCCTTCGACGGGCGGCCCTGCAGGCTGTTGCCGGCTCACCAGCAGAACGCCTCCCAGGATGATTACGCCGCCGACGATCTGGATCCACACGACCGTCTCTCCCAGGAGCGCCACGCCCCCCAGCACGCCGACCACAGGAATCAGGTTCACATAGGGGCTGACGAGAATGGGTCCCAGGCGCGAGAGCGCGTATACGTAGAGGAAGTTCGAGACCGCGGAGCAGAAGACCGCCAGATACGCCAGGCTGATCCAGGCCGCCGGTGTGATCTGCACCCATTGCCCGTGCTCCAGGAGGCAGAACGGGATGAGGAAGATGGTGCCGAACAGCGATTGGTAGGCGGTGATTGCAATGTCGGACAGCCGGGTATGCAGGTTCTTGCTGAGGAGGATGTAGGCCACCCACGCCCCGCAGGCGCCGAACATGAAAAGGTCCCCGGCCGGGGAAAAGGTTCCGGCATTCCCTGCTCCGGGGCGCCCCACAACGAACACGACTCCGATTACGGAGAGGACTATCCCCACGGCCACAATCCCCGAGATGCGAGTGCGGAAGAAGATGGCCTCCGCAGCCACGGTGATCACGGGAATGACGGCAATGATCAGCGAGGCGTGGGAAGCGGAGGTAAGCTTGATGCCGCGGGACTCGAAAAAGAAATAGATCGTCACGCCGCACAATCCGCTTGCAAGAAGGGGCAGCATGTCCTTGCGCCGCAGGCGCGCGCCCGGGTCGAACTTTCGGAGAAAAATGTTGAGGATCACCGTGGCCACGACGAAGCGAAGCGTGACCATGGTCATGGGCGGAACACCTGTGTTCAGGATCGTCTTGGACGCCACGAAGGAAAGGCCCCAGAAGAGGACGGTCCCCCAGATGGCAAGCAGCGCGGGAGCGCGTGAGGGTGCTTGAGTACCGGCATGTGCGCGCATGGTGATGCCCCACGCTACCAGAATGCGCCGCCTTGGACAATGGCGAGCTCAGCAATGGGCCGCTGTCAGCCCGCCCGAACGTCACAGCCGCCGCAGAATGTCCCTGAAGGACTCCTGCCACGCGCCCAGGATCCGGTCCTCAACTTCCTTCCCATTCGCCTGTGAGACAGGGGCCTTTCCCTCGTGCCACTGAACGTATTCCCTGATTGCATCCTCGAGGCTCCACTCCCATTTGAAATCTGGGAACGAACTGGCGAACTTCCCCGATGAGAAATACGAGTTATAGCGCAGAAGGATGGGAACGTACCCGCTCTCCACCTCCTTCAGACCAAGACGCAGGAGCACATCCGTCGGAATATGGACGACGCGGGGCTCGACACCCAGAACCTTCGCTATTGTCGCCATGTACTGGTCGGAGGTGGTGACTTCGTTCGGAACGCAATTGAACGCCTCACCAATGGTGAAATCCTTCGCTATCAGCCACGCGACCATTCTGCCGTGGTTATGCGCGCTGCCGGCCTGGAAAAGCGTCGTGCCGTCCCCCGGAACGACCACGGGCTTGCCTCCTTTGAGCCGCTGCACCAGTGACCAACCCCCCTCGCGGTTCCAGTCCCTTCCGCTGAAGAACGAAAGAATGGCCCGCTTGTGGATTGAGTAGCAGGGTCGGGCGATCGTGGCGGGGAATCCGGTCTCCCTGTGGCGCTTCATGAACACCGCCTCGCATTCGCGCTTGGAAATCGCATATTCGGTGGTTGCCGGCCCCGACATCCCATACTCTTCCTTCCAGGGAAGCCTTGACAATGGCAGGCCATAATAATCGCAGGAGCTCACGAAGATGTAATGCCCCACCCTGTCCCTAAGCAGCTCAGCTATGAGCTCTGCCTGATATGCTTTGTAGCAGACAAAATCCACGACCTCGTCGGGATGGAAGTCGCTCACCGCGGCTTCCAGGTCAGCGCGCGAGTCACGGTCCCCTGCGTAGCGCGCCACGGGGCACGCAAGCTCATCGTCGAGCGTTTCCGTCCGTTTGAAAACCGCCACCGTATGTCCAAGCCTGCATGCCTCATTCACCGCGTGAACGGAAATGAACCCGGGAGCCCCGATGAAAAGAACCTTGCTCATGTGCGTCTCCTAGCCCTTGAGGGAACCCGCGATCATGCCGGCGACGATATGGCGCTGAGCGAACGCGTACGCGATCACCACCGGAAGGGCAATAAGCACCACGTCCGCGAAGACGAGGTTCCAGGATGAGAGGTGCTGGCCGAAGAAGAAGTACACCGTCAGAGGCATGACATAGTCCTTCGCGGAGCTGAGAAAGTAGTAGGTAATGGAAAAGTTGTTCCAGACCTCGATGAAGTTGAGAATAAAAACAGTCATGGTGACGGGAAGAAGAAGCGGGAAGACGATCAGGAAAAACAGCCTTGCGGCGCTGCATCCGTCAATGATCGCTGCCTCGTCCAGCTCCCGTGGAATGGAGCCGAGAAAACCGCGGTACACGAAAGTGGAGAGAGGAAACTGAACCGCAACAAAGACCAGCGCGGCGCCCGGCAGGGAGATCAATCCCAGCGTTCGGCAGAGGAGAGTTGTCGTGACCATGGAGGGCGGCATGATGAGGCCAATAAGGATGAAGGACCACGAAAGGGTCGCCATTCTCCCGCGGCGCCGCTGGATCACAAACGCCGACATGGAGGAAACGATGATGAGGGCGGCGGTGGAGGTCGCGGTCAGAATGAGGCTGTTCTTCAGCGCGCGAAAGATGTACCCCTCCACGACGACCTGACGGTAGTTGTCGATGAATGCAGACACTGCAGGCAGGCGAAGAGTCATTTCCGCGGCCTCAGCCTTGGTCTTGAACGAATTGTCCACGACAAAATAGAGGGGCACAATTACCACGAGGCTGAGAAGGATGCCGAGAATCTCCACGGGAAGCAGGCGAGACTTGAGGTGCGCCATGGCTATCCCTGCATCTCCCGCCGCAACAGGTAGGCGCTCAGGGGAGCGGCAAGCGCGATGATGATGACAAAGAGGATGACCCCTTCCGCGGTTGAAAGGCCGTAAAAGCCTTCCGAGAATCGCTTGTAGACCACCGAATTGAAGGTGTCGGAAGCGAATCCGGGGCCTCCCCCGGTTATCACGTAGATGATGTCGAAGACCTTCAGCCCGTTGATGATGCCCAGGATGATGCTCATGTTCACCGACGGCCTGAGGAGCGGCAGCGTCACGTGAAGGAGCCGCTGCCACGGGCCGCAGCCGTCAATGGAGGCTGCCTCGGTCAGCTCGCCGGGAATGCCGCTGAGTCCGGCAAGAAATATCACCATGTTGTACCCCGTCCATTTCCAGACCTCGGCCATTGAGACGGAATACATGACGAGCCCCAGGTTCCCCAGCCAGTCCCTGCGAAGGAACCCCAGACCGACAAATGCCAGGAGCCTGTTCAGAAGCCCGGAGGTGGAATTATAGATGGACAGGAAGATAAGCCCGACCGCGACCGAGGACAGGATGCAGGGGAAAAAGAAAACCGTCCGCAGATATCCACGCGACTTCAGCCTCAGGTTGACCAGGAGCGCAAGAGCCAGCCCCAGCACGGACTTCAGCGCGGTGGTCAGGAACGCGAAGAGAAACGTGTTTTGAAATGCCACGTTCAGGCTGGTGGTCTTCAGGATGTCCAGGAAATTGCGGACTCCGACGAACCGGACCTTGAAGAGGCTTGCCTGATAGAAGTTCCAGTCGGTGAAGGCAAAAACAAATGACAGCACCGAAGGGATGAAAAAGAGGAGAAGGAAAATCGCCCCGCCCGGCAGGAGAAACCAGTACGGGTAACTGGCGGCGAAACCTGACCGGGCCGTCCCTACCACCCCGGGGTGCCGAGCTGTCGCAAGGCCTGCGCGAAGTTCTGATCCACCGTCTGAGCGGCCTGGAGCGGGGTCATGTTGCCGGAGAGCGCGGCCTGGCACGTTGCCTCGTAGTCGGGGAACATGATGGGCATCCCAGCCTGCTGGTTGTAGCCCCACTTCCCGGACTCGAACAAAGTGACGATGTCGCGATAGGCGGGCCACATGTCGGCTTTCACGCCTTCGAACATGGGAAGGCCCTTGGAGCGCGAGTAGTAAGCTTGCTGACCCTTCGTGCCGTAATACTCCAGCCATTTTCCCGCTGCTGCGAAGCTCTTCGACTGCTTCGAGATGAAGAATGCCGTCGGCACGGAGACCGCAACAAGGTCGTTCCCGTCAATCGGCTGCGGGAAGAAACCGACCTGGTCCACCTGGTCCGGGTAGTTCGCCTCCAGTGCGGTGAAGATCCAGCTCCCCTGGGCGTACATGCCGGCCGTTCCGTCAATGAGAGCCTTGATCCCCTGGTCGTAGGTCGCCGTGGCCCAGTCCGCATTTGCATAGCCCTTCTCCACGATTTCGTGCATGATCCCGAGGGATTCCACGTACTCGGGAATGTCAGCGAGCTTCAACTTGTTGCTGAGAATCATCTGGAAGTAGTCGGGATGCTTCTTCATGATCCAAGGCCAGTAGTCCTCCGCCATCTGCTGGGTGGACCAGGTGTCCTTGCTCGAGATCCACACGGGAACCTTGCCCGCCTGCTTGATCTTCTCCGCCACGGCCATCAACTCGTCTTTGGTGGTGGGAACGGACAGGTTGAGCTCGGAGAAGAGCTTCTTGCTGTAGAAGATCCCTTCAAAGCCCCACCCGTTGGCCGCGTTCGGCACCCCGTAAAGCTTGCCATTGAAGCTGAGGGACGCCTTGACCTGATTCTTGATGTCCGAGGCGACGGCAAGGGAGGAGATTTCGGCCAGGTTATGCTCGGGGTTAAGCTGGGCCAGGAAGTCTCCCCCACTCCATCCCAGGATGTCGGGAGCGCTGTTGGAGGCCAGCTTTGTCATGATGACCTGGTGCCCCTGCGCCCCCTCGGGCAGTTTCTGCACATCCACGGCAATCCCGGTGGAATCAAGCGCGGCCTTGGCAATCTCATCCATCACGGGTGGCCACCAGGAGGCCGTAATCATCACACTGAGCGTGCTGGGCTTTTCGGCGGAACCGCCGGCAAAGGACGCTCCGGCGCACACGAGCATCGCTGTGACAGCGGAAACGAGAGCAAAGCCAAATCGTCTGGACATTGGCGTAATCCTCCTTTGCGATGACAAGAACCCAGCTTGAATGTAGCTGCGGCCTCTGGCCCTGAAAAAGGGACGCTTCAAGTGAATTCGGGGACAATACCGATGAAGCCCGGTGTGGTATCATTGCATCAGTCATGGACGAAGGGATCAGAGGAAAGAGCATCCTCCTCACCGGCGCCACGAATGGCATCGGTCTGGCCTGCGCCCGCTCCCTGGCCGGCTCCGGCGCCCGGCTCCTGATCCACGGCAGGGACGCCGTGAAGCTGGGCGGGGTGGCGGCTGAGCTGGCGTCCATGGGGGTCACGGCGCAGGGGTTTGTGGCGGACCTGGCTTCCCTGGAAGAGACCGCGGCGCTTGCCCGGGATATCACGAAAGCCGGCCCGCTCGATGTTCTCATCAATAACGCCGGGGTGGGGTTCGGGCATGACGGGAACATGCGCCAGCTGAGCAAGGACGGACATGAGCTTCGCTTTGCCGTCAATTACCTTGCGCCCTTCCTCCTCACCGAGGAGCTGCTTGCGCGCGGGCTTCCCCGCCTTGCCGTGATCAACGTCGCCTCAGCGGGCCAGGAGACCCTGGACTTCGACGACCTGATGACCGAGCGCGGGTACAACGGCGTGCGGGCCTACTGCAGGAGCAAGCTGGCCCTCATCATGATGAGCTTCGATCTGGCAGCCCTCCATTCCGGGCTCCAGGTGCATGCGCTTCATCCGGGCACCTACCTCGACACGGGCATGGTGCGCGAAGCAGGCATCACTCCGCTTGGCCCCGTGAGCCGCGGTGTGGAATCGATCCGCGGTGTGCTTGGCGTCGCCCTGGCCGGAGGCTCATCCGGCGGGTATTTCGACCAGACGCGGCCTGCCCGCGCGCTTGCGCAGGCATACAACACGGCCGCTCGCCGCAAGTTGAGAGATAGGAGCCTGGAGCTTGTCACTCCCTGGCGCTCGGGGTGATCCCCGGCAGGCGGCATTTCCGCCTACTCCAGCTTCAGCTTTTTGAGCTTCGGAGATATTACGACCCTGCAGTACCCGGCGCTGGTATGCGTGTTGTAATAGTTCTGGTGGTAGTCCTCCGCCTTCCAGAAGGCTTCCAGCGGGCGTATCTCGGTCACAATCGGGTCATGCCATTTTTTCTGGGCTTTCTTTCGTGAAGCTTCGGCTGTGTTCTTCTGCTCCTCATCGACGGTGAGGATGATGGACCGGTACTGGGTGCCGATGTCGGCTCCCTGACGGTTCGGCGTGGTGGGATCATGCGCCTGCCAGAAGACATCCAGGAGCTCTTCGTAGCTGATGAGCCGCGGATCGAACTCAACCTGGACCACTTCCGCGTGGCCTGTTTCCCCCGTGCAGACTTGCTCGTAGGTGGGCTGGATGGCTGAGCCGCCGGCATACCCGGATATCACCGACAGCACTCCTTCGATCCTCTGGAGCACCGCCTCGATGCACCAGAAACAACCACCGCCGAACGTCGCCGTTGCACGACGGCCGGTCAGACTCTCACTCATCTCGGCCTCCCTGGAGAATCTACCCAGGAAAGCGCCGGCGGGACAACGCGTCAGCGCGCCGCGTCGGCGAACAGGTAGCGCTTGACCTTTCGCATGGATGTCTTGGGCAGCTCGACGGGGGAAAGCTCGAAGCTCTGCGGGATCTTGTACCGGGCCGCGCCCGAGGCGCATTTCTGAATCTCGGCGCGCACGATCCCGCGCGTTTCATCATCGGTGAGCCTCTTTCCCGGCTGCATCGCGGCAAGCACCTCGGGATCAGGATAGATGATGGCGTGGGGATACTCACCGCCCTCGCTGTCCAGCTTGCCAACCACCACGACCTCTGAGAGCAGGGGGCTTGCCCGCAGCAGGTCCTCGATCTCTTCCGGGTAGATGTTCTTGCCGCCCTTTGTAACGATGATGTTCTTCAGCCGCCCGGTGATGTACAGGTAGCCTTCCTCATCGAGCTTCCCGATGTCCCCGGTGTGCAGCCATCCCTGCTCATCAATGACCTCGCGCGTTTTCTCCGGCATCCCATAGTACCCAAGCATCACGTTGGAGCCGCGGGCCAGGATCTCACCGTTGCCGTTGTGGTCCGGGGCATCGATGCGCACTTCAACGTTGGTCAGAGGCAGCCCCACGGACCCCGGCTTGTTGTGCGCCGGGCAGGTGGTTGAAATCACCGGGGACGTCTCGGTGAGGCCGTAGCCCTGGAACGTCACAAGCCCCAGCGCTTCCATCCCGTCGATGACATCCTTTGCAATCGGACCGCCTCCCGAGACGAAGAAGCGCAGCTTCGATACTCCCAGCTCCCGGGACACGGACTTGAAGAGAAGCTTGCCCAGCCGGACATGAAGCACCTTGAAGGAGAACATGCTCAGGACGAACAGGAAACGGAACACCACCCGTACCACCAACCCCTTTGCCTTCACGTTGGCAAGGATCCCCTTGTAGATCTTTTCGATGAGGAGCGGCATGGCCGGCACGCACGTGGCGCCGGTGTCTTTCATGATCCCGATGAGGATATTGGTCTTCATTGACGGTACGCAGGTGATCCGCCCGTAGCTGAGCAGGGGCGTGAAGATCCCCAGGCTTGTGGGGTACGTGTGGTGAAACGGCAGCACGATGATCCAGTTGTCACCCGGTCCCAGGGGGGTGGTCATCTGCACGCCGTCCCCGTTCTCCACGAGGTTCCTGTGGGAGAGCATGACGCCCTTGGGAGTGCCCGTGGTACCCGAGGTGAAAATAACAGCCGCTAGATCGTCCGGAGCCACTTGAGCCCGCGCGTACCCGAGGTCCCCTGCCGACAACAAGCCCCTCCCCTTTTCCACCAGGGAAAAGAATGTGTCTTCAAAAAGAACAAGGTCCTTCACGATCCCCGCGGCGGCTTTCTTCACTTTCTCCAGGTATTCGGCCGAAGTGAAGATCAACCGTGCGCCGCTGGCCCGCACAAGGGCCGCCAGCTCCTCCGTCTTCAGCAAAATGTCGTAGGGAACGATCACGCCGCCTGCACTCGTCACGGCCAGGTAGGTGATGACCCATTCGCTCCTGTTTTCCGATATGAGGCCCACCCTGTCGCCTTTGCCGATTCCCTGGGCCAGGATGGCGGTTGCAAGCGCGCGCACATGCTCCCGCAGCTCCCCGTAGGAGATTGTCCAGTAGCCGGTTTCTTTCTTCATGGAGAGGGCGGGAACGCCGAGCATCTCACCGTGGAAGCCTTCCACCATTTCCCGGATGGAATGCACGTCGCGTGATTCCGACACCTTGTTGATCTGCATGATCCGCTCCTGCCTATGGTCTTGCTATCACGAGCCTGCCGAAGACCGCGGTGGCGTGCACCACCAGGGCCGGGGCGCCGTCACGGTAGCTGCCTGACGTGTACACGGTGTCTCCGAACGACACCGCGCGCCCGTCAGGCGCCTCCACCGTGCCGAATGCCGCGGACATGTCGATGCGGACAGGCAGGGCCGGGTTGACGCGCAGCACGCCGCTTCCGAACACGACGTTCACCTGGGTGTGGACGCCGGATGCGCCGACGGAAACGTCGGACAGGTCGACATCGCCCCTGCTGAAAATGATGTTGTAATCCCTGTCCCAGCCCGGCGTGTATCTCTGATGTGACTCGGAGAAGACACCGGTCGGGCCGCTGCCGGAGAAAGGCCCCCTCACCAGGACCCGGATGCCCACGTAGACGAACAGAACGGCGATGATGAGTCGGACCACCGGGATATGAACGGGGAGGAAGCGCCGAAGGATGAACCACACCCCGACGACGATGAGCAGAACTCCCCAGAAAATCCCATCGATCAGAGACGGCATTGGTGTTTCTCCTTGATGCGGTAATTAAAAGGCCGGTTCGTGGGGGTGTCAAGCGCCCGGCTATTCCCGCAGCCTGCGCACCTCGGCGTTGATCCTGTCCCGCAGCCATTCCTGCTCACGCGGGGAGAGGTCTGACCCGAACCGGTACGTGCGGGCTCCAAGTTCCATGGAGAGGGCGGGGCGGGACCGGCGATAGGAAGCCCGTTCCTGCTGCTGCACGCAAGGCCCCACTTCGGAAATGGGCACTTTCTCCCGGCGACGAAAGAAGAGGAACTTCCTTGTGAAAGCAAGGCTTTCCCTGTCGATGGTGATCCCCACTCTGCCGAACAGATGGTTGAGCGACCGTGCAATGATGAGGACGCCGATGGCCCAGAAGGGAAGGGAGTAAAGGCTGAACCCTAATGGCGCTCCCATGCTCACCGAGGAATACGTCCAGAACCCGACGATGCCCAGCCAGATTATCCCGAACCCGCCGTAGGCGGTTCTCCTGCCGCCCCGCTCAGGGATCTCCAGGTGCAATCGATCACCGGCTTCGTCCAGCCTGATCCGCGAGCCGTACGGCAGGGAGGTTGCCGGCGCCTGGCCGGCCTTCGTTGCAATCTGCTCACCCCGCAGGAGGGCCGCCGCGTCGGGAACCGCAAGCGTGCGGCGCGCTTCGTCGGGCTCAAGCCAGCTTCCAAGCACGCGGGCAAGCCCCGGGGAAGAGATCTCCGCAACGGAGCGAAAGTCTATCTTCATGCCGAGAGTGGGAAGGTCCGCGGGATTCCGATGCGTCAGCAGGAACAGGAGAGTGGCTGCAACCGCGTACAGGTCGGAGCGAACGGTTGCCCGGCCGCTGAACTGTTCCAGGGGGGTGTAGCCCGGAGTGCCTATGATGGTGGAGCTGGCGCCGCCGGAGATGCGGATTGCATCCTGGACGCCCCCGAAGTCCAGCAGGAAGATCTCCCCGTCCTCGCGCTGGATGATGTTGCGGGGATTGATGTCCCGGTGAATGACCGGAGGCCGCACGGAATGGATGTAGTCCACGACCGAAAGAAGCCGTGCGCCGAGGTCGCAGATCTCCTTCTCGGTTGCGCGCCAGCCGGAGTCCACTTTTTCCTGGAGGCTGGTCCCCGGGACGAACTCCCGCACCAGGACAAAGCGCGCCACGCCGTCCACGTCCGCGCGGAAAAAATCCTTGTACGCGGGGATTCGTTCGTTGTGCAGGGCCTTGAGAACCGCGGCCTCCCTCTCGAAAAGCTCCACCGCCTTCCAGTCCGAGACCAGGTCAAGGTGCAGGAGCTTGGCGACGGCCGGCGAGTCGTCACGCGTGTCGTGGACCAGGAACGTGATTCCGGCGCCGCCCCGCCCCAGCTGGCGATCGATCCTGTACCTGTCAGACAGCAGGTCCCCGCGCACCATGCCGATGATGGTAGCAAAGAACCTCCCGCGGGTCAAAGAAACCTTTGCGGGACTTGCGGGTATATGTATGTGAGTGGAAGGAGGCAGGAATGGCTCGAAGGAAGAGGATGAGACTGGCTACCTGGCTTGTATCGCACAACCTCATGACCCTCGATCAGGCCCACGATGTCATGCGGGAGCAGAAGCAGCAAACAGGTCATATACGCGAAAGGTTCGGAAGGATTGCGGTCAATAAAGGCTACATTTCAGAAGAGGCCCTCACGCGGGCCTACCTCGCCAAGGAAAGAGAAGAAGCCGAGCTCAGATCCGTGATTTGACCCAGGGGTAGGCGTCCTCGAAGCTCGGGAACCGCAGGTCCGCAAGCCGGGCGTTGTTGCGGGAGGCAAGCTCCGCCACGAACGCCACGGCGATCCCGCCCCTGTGCGCCGCCTCGATCCCGGCAGGGGAATCCTCGAAAACAAGGGCTTCGTCAGGAGACGCCTTCAGGAGCTCGAGCGCCTTGAGAAACCCTTCGGGATCCGGTTTCCCCCTCGTGCAGTCCTCATCACTGAGGATGAGGTCGACGCTGCGGGCCGGCATCCCGATGTTGTCCAGCATGACGTTGATCTCCGCCCGTGTTGACCCGCTGACAATGGCCTGGGGCACGGGCAGGGAGAGCATCTTGTCGAAGCCCTGCGCCACGCGCAGCGTTCTACCCTTCAGGAAGTCGCGTTTCTTCATCAGGAAAGTTCCCCAGACCTCCTTCATGGTTTTCGAGAACCCCCGGTTCTTTGCCAGCCAGTCGAACACGCCGCTCCAGGAAAACCCGTAGAGGAGGTCCAGCTCCGCCTGGCTGAGCTCCAGGCGATATTCCTTGAGCAGAAGGTCGGAAAACAGGGCGTCGTTGATGCGTTCGCTTTCGACGATCGTGTCGTCGAAGTCGTAGATGAGCGCTCGAATCCTCGTGGGCTCCATGGCGCGGGAGTATAAATCGCTGGAAAATTCTGTGAAAGCCCCCGCTGGAGTGGTACATTTCATGCAAAAGGGATCAATCATCATGCGCTTGAAGAATTACAACGAGGATCTTGTCCTGGATACCGTGAAGATAGTCCTGAAGGACCGTCCGGATGTGCGCCCCACGCGCTCCTTCTATCTGGACGTGGCCGCCTACGTCCTCAACAGGATTCCGCCCAAGTACATCACCAGCGAACGGGGATTCACGCGCGCGGTGGTTCAGGCGGTGGGCAACGGTGACGGGGAGGGGCAGCGGCTGGTGAACGTGATCGAGCTGATCACGTGGGTCAACCGTGCCATCGATGTCGTGGCTCGAAGGAGGCGTGAAGGCGTCCCTCCGCGCGCCCGCAAGCCCGTTTCCCCGGCGTCGCCGAACGACGGTGAAGGCCGGCTCACCTACTTCTACAACATGCCGCATATTTTCGGAAGGATCGTGGATGCGCGGGACGGGACACCCGTGATTTCCGCTGAGGCCACACTCTGGATCAACGAGAAAATGGCAACTCCCGCGGAAACCGGCTGGCGCAACCCCTATTTCACCAATGAGCAGACCAGCGGCTACTTCAGCTTCTGGCCGCAGGTGGAAACCGGCGCGTCCGACAGCATGCGGATACAGATGAAAATAGGGTTCGAGCATGACGGCTACCAGCCTCTTTCCTACAAAAAGAGCCTGAAAGTGCCTGGAGAGTTCTTCGTCTACGACTACATTCGGGGCGACAAACTCTTCGACGTCGGGACTCTGACCATGCAGCCGGCAGGGTAACTGCCGCGGAACGCCCGCGCCTGCGCGCAGTTCTGCGGAAAAGGCACCGGAATTTGCCTTCCCCGGTGCCCGATGCTATTATCAATTCATGGGTGAAAGTCAGATGGAGGGCACACCATGGAACCCAGGAAAATCACCTCTGACGCTCTAAAGCGTGTGTTCACCGATCTGCGCACCGGCGACGAGACGGCAATCGGCACCTGGCTGTTTAAAGGATACCGGGTACAAGTCAGTCGCTACCAGTCCTCAGGGACGGAGCGTTCCGCGCTTCTGTACAGGAAGAGGCGGGACCAGGGCCTGTGCGTGAGATGCGGTGCCAAGGTCACGCGGAAGAATCCGCTGACCGGCATGCTTTACAGACTGTGCGACGACCACAGGAAAGAAATAGATAGAAAATAAAAGGATGGCCTTACAGCCCGGGGTCCGGAGGGACCGGCATCTGGATGGTGGCCATGGACTGGGAAGGAGCCCGCTGGACGGGCCCCGTGGAGCCGGGCAGCGGCTGGTCAGGGAGGCCAAGGGGAGGCCCCGGCTCCGTGGGCTCTGACTGCGGGTCGGGGAACCTGCTCAGCAGGTACTCGTAACGCTCCCGCATCTGCCTGCTCTTCTCGAAAGTGTTGACATTGAATCGCAGCGGGTTCGTGATGATTGTCACCAGCCGGCGCAGCTCGTCCAGGGACAAGCTTGCCACGCTTGTCCCGTAATAATAGTAGGAAGCCGCACCGATCCCATAGACGCCCCTCCCCCATTCAATGCAGTTGAGGTACAGCTCGAGGATCCTGCTCTTCGGCATGAACAGGTCCATTTCAATGGCGATGAGGACCTCGCTGTACTTGCGCAGGTACGTCTTTCGGGGCGTGAGGAACAGGTTGCGCGCCAGCTGCTGCGGTATCGTGCTTCCCCCGTACAAAGGATAACCGATGGCCCTGTCCACAAGGTAGGCGTCCCTGATGGCCCCGAGGTCTATGCCGAAATGGCTGTAGAACCGGTAATCCTCCAGTCGGATCACCATTCTTCGGGCTACCAGGGGAATGCGTTGAAGAGGGACAAACCGGACCCGCTCAGCCCGCTGGTGGACGGTGACGTCGCGCCAGACCATGAGCGCTGTCACCCCGGGGTTGAGCCGCAGGAGCGCAAGGCTTGCAAAGAGAACGAGGAAAAAAAGAAGCGCGTGCGAGACAAGGAGACCTGCAAGAAAGAATCGGACAAGCTTTCCCGCAATCCGGGAAGGCTTCACGACGTCCCTCAGCCAGGCCATCCGAAGCGCAACGGTCTCGGAAATACGGGCGTTCATATGAGA
Organism: uncultured Spirochaetota bacterium; assembly: GCA_963710335.1. Lineage (GTDB taxonomy): Bacteria > Spirochaetota > Spirochaetia > SZUA-6 > Fen-1364 > Fen-1364. The sequence continues at coordinate 219,055 of CAVQAA010000007.1, read as the reverse complement.
TGCCAAAGGCAACTTACGGAAGCGGGCGGGGAAAGTCAAGCCGGATATGGTACTCTGGCGCCGTGGCACGGTTGGCATCGATAGGAAAAGCGCGTCAACGCCTCCCCGGTGAGTTCCTGGAAGCCCTCCAGGCGACATTTCCGCAAGCCGTGTCCCAGGCCATCCTGCGCGGGATGGGCGGACATCGCCTGACCACTCTTCGCGTCAACACGCTCCGGGCCGCCCCGGAAGACCTGGCCCGATTCTTCCATGACAAAGGGGTGAAGTTCCGCAGGGTCCCCTGGTGCCCGCAGGGCTTCATCCTTTCCCATCTGCGGGAGCGTGACGCGCAGGAGTGGGACTGGTATCGCGACGGCCGCATCTATCTCCAGAGCGTTTCCAGCATGCTCCCCGCCCTTGCGCTGGCGCCCCGCCCCGGGGAGCGGGTTCTTGACATTGCGGCCGCGCCGGGAAGCAAGACGACACAGATGGCCGCACTGATGGAGAACCGGGGCTCCATCCTTGCCGTTGAGCTTGACGGCGTGCGCGCGCAGCGCCTTTCCTACAACGTCGCGCTCCAGGGCTGCCGAATCGTCGAAGTGAGAACGGGCCGGGGTGAGAAGATCGGAACCGAGATGCCCGGCTTCTTTGACAGGGTCCTCCTTGATGTCCCCTGCTCGGGTGAGGGCAGGTTCATCGTGGGAGAGCCCGCCACTTCCCATGCATGGTCCCGAAAGCTGATTGCAGACCGGGTCCGGCTCCAGCGCAAGCTGCTTGAAAGCGGGTTCCGCGCCGTTCGACCCGGCGGCGTCCTTGTCTATTCCACGTGCACGCTCAACCTGGAGGAGAACGAGAAGACGGTCCAGTGGGCGCTGGAAAGCTTCCCCCTCAGGCCGGAGAAGATCCCGCTGCAGATCCCCGGATCGTGGTCCGGCATGTCGCGGGGGATGGACTCCGGTCTCTCCATGGCGCTGCGGCTTTTCCCGGATGCCGAAAAAGAAGGCTTCTTCGTGTGCCGGCTGAGAAGGATGGAGGAGCGCCCCAGCACCTCACGGCCGTGAGGGAGGAGGTCCCCAGGGCCGGTAGTACTGGTGGAAATAGCAGCGGATGTTCCCGTTGTACAGCTTCCTGTTTTTCGAAGCGGGTGCCCCGAAAAGGCCGGGGAAATCGCTGCCCGCGGTCAGGACGAAAAAAGACCACGTGTCGAGCCGCCGGTAGAGGTCCCCCATCTGGCGGGAAAGTGATTCCACTTCCCTCTGCTCTCCCAGCCGCTCGCCGTAGGGCGGGTTACAGACCAGGCAGCCGTACGGGCCGGACGGATGAAAGGCGTTAAGCGGCGCGCATCGAATGCGCAGGCAATCCGAGACGCCCGCCTTTCGCGCGTTTCTCCCGGCCAGATCCACCATCGCCTGGTTTTTGTCGGAAGCCTCAATGTCCATCCGCGCGTCGCGCTGCTCGGCGGCGCGGGCTTCCTGGCGCGCATCCTCCCAGACGCGCGCCGGCAGCGTGGGCCATTTCTCCGCGGCAAAGGGGCGCCTGACTCCGGGCGCCGCGCCGCGCGCAATCATGGCGGCCTCGATGGCAATAGTGCCTGATCCGCACAGCGGGTCGGCGAACGGCCGCGGAGGGCTCCACCGGGAAAGCAGGACAAGCGCGGCTGCCAGGTTTTCCCGAAGCGGCGCGATGCCGGATTCCGTGCGGTAGCCGCGCTTGTGAAGGCCGGGGCCGCTTGTATCCAGGAAAACGGACGCGCGGTCGCGAAGAAGGGCCACCTCCACGGTATACAGCGGCCCTGTCTCCTCGGCACGCTGCCGGCCGTGATGCCCCGTCGCGCCGAGAAGCGCGTCGACAATGGCTTTCTTTGAGACCGACTGCAGGGAAGGCACCGCCGTGAGCCGGGACCCGGAAGTCCTGGCTTTCACCACGACCGCGGCAGTGCGCGGGAGCAGCTGCGTCCAGGGCGCCTGGCGCACTCCTTCGTAGAGAGCATCGAAATCGGAGGCGGGAAACTCAGCCATGGTCAGCCACACACGGTCGGCGGTCCGCAGCCAGATGTTGCTTCGAGCAATGTCCATGGCCGTGCCCTCGAAAACCACCCGCCTGTCCAGCGTGCTGGTCACCGACATGCCGAGGGCCAGGAGCTCGTCTCGAACCACGGCTTCCAGGCCGAAGGTAGCCGCGGCCGAAAGCGTGAAGCGCGTTGCGCTCCCGCGTGTTTTCATGATCACCTCTTCCTGCTAATAATACACAGGAGGGTAAGCATGAAAAGTCTAGCGCCTGCCATTGCCATCTCACTTGCCCTGGCCTGCGGCTCCGCTCCGCTGGCCGCCGCGCAAAAGGCCGAAATCCTGGTTTCAGCCGCCGCCAGCCTCACGGACGTTCTCAGCGGCCTCGGACCCCAGGCAGAGCGGTACGTCGGCGCGAAGGTGCTCTTCAATTTCGGCGGCTCGGGCACGCTTCGAAAACAGATAGAGGAAGGCGCTCCGGTAGACCTGTTCTTCTCGGCGTCACCGGAAGACGTGGAAACCCTGGAGGCAAAAGGCCTGCTGGTTCCCGGTACACGGAAGGACCTTCTTTCCAACAGGATCGTCCTTATCGGAGGCCCGAGTGCCGAGCCGGTGTCAGAGGGAAGCCTGAAAGCGCTGATCGGCAAGGCGGATCTGCTTGCCATCGGCAATCCGGACACGGTGCCGGCGGGCCGTTATGCCGTGAGGGCATTGACGACGTACGGCCTGTTCCCTCTGGTGAAAACAAAGCTGGCGCTCGGCGGGAACGTCCGTGAAGTGCTGCAGTATGTGCAAAACGGGTCAGCCCCCCTGGGAATCGTCTTTGCAACGGACCTGCTTGCCGCAACGCCGGGCTCTGTCCGACAGCTCTTTGCGTTCCCCGATGATTCAGTGGGAGACGCAATCCTGTATCCCGTGGCCGTGGTGAGCAAATCGGCGAACAGGGAGAAGGCGCTGAAAATGATCGAGTTCCTCCAGACGGATGCGGCCAGGAATGCATTTCAGGCCGCGGGGTTCATTCTGAAATGAGCCTCCTCTCCCCCATCCTCCTTTCCTTGCGCGTGGCAGTCCTGGCCACGGCGCTGACTCTTGCCGTCGGTCTTGGCCTGGCAAGGCTCTTCGCCTCCCGCCAGATTCCTCTTCGCCGGATCTGGGAATCCATCATCCTGCTGCCCATGGTGTTTCCCCCCACGATCACCGGCTACCTCCTCCTAGTCGTCCTGGGAAACAGGAGCCCGTTGGGCAACCTTCTGTCCCGGCTGGGCCTTTCGGTGGTCTTTACCTGGACCGCCGCGGTCATCGCTTCTTTCGTGGTCTCCCTTCCCCTGATGTTCCAGAGCTGCAAGGCCGCCCTTCGCGGCGTGGATCTTCAGCTGGAGAACGCAGCACGGACCCTGGGTCTTGGAGAGAGCAGGATCTTTCGGCGCATCACGCTGCCGCTTGCCTCCCCGGGCATCCTGAGCGGGACCGCCCTTTCTTTTGCCCGGGCCCTGGGAGAGTTCGGCGCCACGCTCATGGTGGCCGGCAACATCCCCGGCAGGACGCAGACCATTCCCCTTGCACTCTATGCCGCCGTGGAGAGCGGCCGGAGCGTCGAAGCGAATATCCTGCTGGGCGTGACAGTCGCCCTGTCATTCGGCCTGGTGGCCGTCGTGAGCATGTACGAGCGGCGCGGCCTCGGTCGCAACGCGGAAAACAGGGGACTGCCACGACCCTGATCAACTTCGAGAAGCAATTGCCCCTGTTCACTCTCAAGGCCGGGTTCATGCTGGAAAAGACAATGACCGCCATCCTCTGGGGGGAATCAGGAGCAGGAAAAACGACGGTGCTCAACTGCATAGCGGGACTTTCCGATCCTGACCACGGCGAGATCCTGGTGGAAGGCAAGACAGTGTTCTCCTCCACGCGCGGGATCAGCCTCTCACCGCAGGAAAGGAACGTCGGGTTCGTTTTTCAAAGCTACGCGCTCTTCCCGCATCTCACGGCGGAGGAAAATGTGGCACTGGCCATGCCACGGTCGGAGAGGCGGAGCGCAGTGGAGTTCCTGGAACGGTTTCATATCTCTCGCTTGCGAGGCGCGAAGCCGCCATTCCTTTCAGGAGGCGAGCGGCAGAGGCTGGCGCTGGCGCGCGCCCTGGCAACGAAGCCCCGGTCTGCTCCTGCTTGATGAGCCTTTCAGCGCGCTGGATCGGCGAACGCGGGAAGAGACGCACCGGGAGTTCCTGGCCCTCCGGGATCAGCTTTCCATGAGCGTGATCCTCGTGACTCACGACAGGGCCGAGGCCGAGCTCCTGGGCCACAGGATCTACGAGCTTCGTGACGGTGAAGTGCTGGAGTAGGAAATGTCGGCCGATTTTCACGCCCTGGTGAAGAAGCTGTTTCCCCCCGGCAACGTGTATACGTTCGTCGGCGCGGGCGGGAAATCCACCGCCTTGCGAACGATTGCCGGGATTCTCAGCAGGAGCGGGATCCGGGCCCGCATGACAACGACCACCCGGGTGGGGATGGAGGAGTTCTCGGGCTATCCCGTCTCCATGGCCGCAACAGCCGCGGAAGTCCTCCAGGCATGCGGCGGTCCGGAAGAATTGCGCCTGATCGTTTTCGGCCCGTCCTCCACACCGGGGAAATACGCGGGCCTCGACCTGATACTCATGGAAGGGCTGTCCCTCGATGATGACTGCGTCCTCCTGGTGGAGGGCGATGGGTCGCGACGCAAGCCGCTGAAGGTGCCGACAAGCAGGGAACCGGTCATCCCCCCGGTCAGCTCACAAGTCTTTGCTCTGATGGGCGCCTCCGGGTTCAATGAGCCCGTCGATGAGGAGCATTGCTACAACCACGAAGCGGCGTTCGGAATGCTGTCTCCCGGCAGCCATCGCTTCGATGCCGCTTCCCTGGCCGCCCTTGCCGCGCACCCGGCCGGCTGCCGCAAAGGGGTCACTCCCGGCATGGGATACCATGTCATCCTGAACCAGGGGGACATCGAGGACAAGCGGGCTGTCGGCAGCGAAGCGTTGCATATCCTCAGGGAAGCGCATGGTATTCTGGGAAGCCTGGTGTCCCTGCGGCTGGAGGTGGTGTACGAAACAACCGAGCACTAGCGCCCTGCTGGCACTCGTCAAGGGCGCCGGAGACCTGGCCACGGGCGTTGCCTTGTCACTGCATCGAGCGGGCTTCTCCGTCGTCATGACGGAGCTGGCCCAGCCCATCGCCATACGACTCTCGGTCGCATTCGCGCAGGCGATCTACCAGGGCAGCCATTCCGTCGAAGGCGTGCGCGCCGAGCTGACCGCCGCAGAGGGATGGCCCGCGGTGGTGAGTGTCGGCAGCGTGGCCGTGCTGGTGGATCCACGCGCGGAAGTCCTCACCGGCATGTCCCCGCTGGTGGTCGTGGACGCAATCATGGCCAAGCGCAATACCGGCACCACGCGCAGGCAGCACTGCGCGGTCATCGGGTTGGGGCCGGGATTGCGCGCCGGCGACGACGTTGACGCGGTCATCGAGACCGAGCGCGGACACGAGCTTGGGCGAATCATCAGGGAAGGGACCGCAAGCCAGGATTCCGGGGTACCGGGGGAGATTGGAGGACGCGGCATGGAGCGCGTGCTGCGGGCGCCCGCGGACGGAACCGTCGTCACCATGAAAGTGATCGGGGACCTGGTCAAAAAAGGTGAGCCCGTGACGCGCGTGGGAGAAGTCATGGTGGCTGCTCCGTTCGACGGGTGCCTCCGCGGCCTGATCCATGACGGGCTTTTCGTTCGCCGTGGAATGAAGATAGGGGACGTGGATCCGCGGGGGGAGGTCCGGTATGCCGCAACCGTGTCCGACAAGGCGCGCGCCCTGGGACGGGCCGTCCTGGAGGCAGCCCTGGTGATCGGCCGGGAAAAAGGGCTGCTGAGCCTGCGCGCTTCGCGCGATCTGCGCTAGGACACGGTGACGACGTCTCCTGTTTCCAGGAACGTTTCCATGATCTCGTAAAGGTTGGAGACCCGACCCACGCGGAGCTTGTCCAGCAGGTGGAAGAAGTCCAGGCAGGTGCCGCAGACGAGGATCTCCACCCCCCGCTGCTCGATCTTGCGCAGCAGCTCTATCGCTTCTTCCTGCTCCGCAGCCAGGCGCACGCCGGAGTTCATGAACACGAGCGTTCGAGGAGGCCTGTCCAGCTCCCCGATGGTGTGCAGGAGGCCGCGCATCAGAAGCCGGCCCAGCGCCTCGTCACCCCTGCCGATCTGATCCGAGGAGAGAAAGATCGTCTTCCCCGCAAACTTCCGCTGGGCCGTGCCCTTCTGCTTCTCGTCGCGCGCCGGCTCAGGCGCGCCTGCCCGGGCCTTCTCTTTCATCGCGGGCGTCACGACAGCAGATATCGCGTGGACAGGACCGCGGCTTGAAACCACGGGCTCGGCGGCACCGGTGAACCTCAGGAAACGAAGGACGTTCTCCCGCGCCGCATCGTTGTCGACGACGATCTCGATCTCATCCAGGCCCGGCTCCGCCAGCGCCTTTCGGCACATGATCACCGGCTGGGGGCACGCCAGCCCCTTCGCGTCGATCGACTTCCTCATATTTCCTCTGTCCTTCCTGCGTGACGACGCGATACAAAACGGCCTGCTGAGCCAGCTGTTTCCACCAGGAAGGAACGCCCTCCTCCCCGGCCTGCACCAGGAGCGAAAAGCCGCAGCCGGTTCTCACGGCAGGCGGGGCGGGCACCAGCAGAATCCGCACGCCCTGCTGCTTCAACGCCTGCTCCGCGCTGAGAGTCTGGTGAATCCCGGGAAAAACGACAAGCAGCTCAGGCAAGCTCCACCCGGCCTCCGCCCGCAAAGGTCTCTCCCACCACGGCTGCCGGGATGCCCGCCGACTGGAGCTCGGCGCACACGGCTTCCGCTTCCCCTGATTCGACCGCCGCAAGAAGCCCGCCCGAGGTCTGCGGATCGAAAAGAACGTTGAGCAGGTCTCCATCACACGACGATGCATTTGCGATGAAAGGCAGCCGGAAGCTTCTGTTTCGATACGTGCCTTCCGGCACCATGCCCATGGCGGCGTATTCCATCACCGATGGCAGCAAGGGCACGGCCTGGACGAACAAGCGCACGCTGCAAGGCGAGTCAACCGACATCTCGCACGCGTGGCCCAGAAGCCCGAAGCCCGTCACGTCGGTGCAGGCACGCACGGCATGGTTGCCGAGAATCTGGCACGCCCCGCGGTTCAGCGCGCGCATGCTGTCGATGGCGGCGGCAAGGGCCTCCGGGGATGCAAGCCCCGCTTTTTCCGCCGTGGTGGTGAGCCCCGTGCCGATGGGCTTGGTCAGGATGAGACGCTCTCCGCCTCGAATGGAATTGTTCAGCCACACCCGGCTCGGGCTGACCAGGCCGGTGACCGCATATCCGAGCTTCAGCTCCTTGTCGTCCACGCTATGCCCGCCAACGAGCGGACAGTCCGCCTCTTCCAGCGCTGTCAGCCCGCCTTCCATCATCTTCTGGAGGACGGAGACATCCAGCGCGTCTACGGGGAAAGCCGCGACGCAGACCGCCGTGGACGGCCGCCCTCCCATTGCGTAGACGTCCGAAAGCGCGTTCGCCGCGGCTATCCGGCCGAAGAGGAAGGGGTCGTCGACCACGGGAGGGAAGAAATCCACGGTGTGGATCAGGGCCTGCGTCTCGTTGATCCTGAGCACCCCGGCATCCTCGCTGTGGCGGAAATCCGCAATCAGGTCCGGGTAGGCTCGCTGTGCAAGACCGCAGAGCGCCTTGTCCAGGATGCCGGGCCCGAGCTTTGCGCCGCAGCCGGCGAACCGGGAGAACTGGGTAAGCTTCATGATTCAGCTCCGATCTCGGCAAGGGCTTGCAGGGCCTGATGGACGTCGCTTTGCGTCGTGAACGGTCCGGGAGAGAGGCGGACGGTGCCCCCCGATGCAAGGGTCCCGATTGCCCGATGCGCGGCCGGCGCGCAGTGCAGGCCATGCCGGCACGCAATGCCCCTCTCATCGAGCTTCCGCGCCAGCTCGTCGATCGGGATGCGTTCGTGGGTAATGGAAAGAATGGAAAGCCGCTGCTCGGGTTTCGCCGGACCATGGATGCAGAAGCCCCGGATTCCGGAGAGCCCCTGCCGCAGGCTTTCTGCGGCGTTCTTCCGCCTGGCGGCAAGCTCGGCGGGTCCTGTCTCAAGGATATAGCGTGTGGCGGCCAGCAGGCCCGCCAGCGCCGGAAGGTTCTGCGTGCCGCTTTCGTAACGGTCTGGCAGAAAGGCCGGCTGCTCCTCGGACTCCGAGTCGCTTCCGGTTCCCCCGTAGAGGAGGGGGTCCGGCAGCGCGCGGGAGCCAAGGAAAAGGAGCCCCAGCCCTGCCGGGCTGAGAAGGCCCTTGTGCGGTGAAACGCAAAAAAAATCGAAAGGGAAAGAGCCGAGGTCGATGGGGACCTCACCGGCGCTTTGCGCCGCGTCGATGCAAATCAGCGTTTCCGGGGACAGGCGGGATGCGGCCTGTGTCATTTCCTGGAAGGGAAGCGCTTCCCCGGTCACGTTGCTGGCGGACGTGAATACCAGAAGGTCGGGTCTTCCTTCCAGGATCCGTAAAAACTCTCCGTTGTCCCTGAAGACGCGAACGGACAGCCCGAGTTGCCTTTCCAGCGCGCGGACGGGCCTCATGACTGCGTTATGCTCCATGGCCGATACCGCAACCATTGCTCCCCGGCGCAGTGTCCCGCGGAGAACGAGGTTGATAGACGCGGTTGTTCCCGGAGTGAAGATAAGGCGTTCAGGCTCCGCAAAATGGAAAAGTCCAGCCGCCGAAGTCCGTGCTTCGAAGGTCAGGCGGTCGGCGGACATTGCCGCGGCATGGGTTCCCCTGCCCGGGGCTTCCAAACGGCTCCGTGAGGGACAGCGCCACCGCCTCCGCCACTCCCGGCGCCTTGGGCCAGCTGGTTGCCGCGTTGTCCATGTAGATGAGGGGAGCACCGTTGGCCATAGGAGAGATAATACCAGATCGCTCTTTGCTTGACCCTCCCTCTCCCCTGTCAGTATCATCCCGTGCATGACTGGCTACCCGTTCAGCGACATCGAAAAGAAGTGGCAGGCGTATTGGGAGAAGAACAAGACCTTCCGGGCTATCGAAGACCCGAAGGTGCCGCGGGAGAAGAGGAAGTACGTCCTGGACATGTTCCCTTACCCTTCGGCCGCGGGCCTGCACGTGGGGCACCCTGAAGGCTACATCGCAACGGACATCTACTGCCGCTACCTTCGCATGAACGGCTTCAACGTGCTTCACCCCATGGGCTTCGATTCGTTCGGCCTCCCGGCGGAAAACTACGCCATCAAGACCGGCACGCATCCCCGGGCGTCCACGGAGCAGAACATCGCGCGCTTCACGACGCAGATCAAGTCTCTCGGGTTCTCCTATGACTGGGACAGGCTGATCTCCACGTGCGAGCCCGAGTACTACCGCTGGACCCAGTGGATCTTCCTGAAGATGTGGGACAAGGGCCTGGCATACGAGGCGGAGGTCCCCATCAACTGGTGCCCATCCTGCCTGACAGGCCTGGCCAATGAGGAAGTGAAGGACGGTCTGTGCGACCGCTGCGGCACGCCGGTCACGCGGCGCAACCTCCGCCAGTGGATCATGAAAATCACCGCGTACGCCGAAAGGCTGCTGGCTGACCTGGACAAGCTCCAGTGGTCGGAGTCCCTGAAGCTGATGCAGAAAAACTGGATCGGCCGGAGTGAGGGCGCGAATATCCGCTTTGCGCTGGAGAAAGGGGGCGGGGAGATAGAGGTCTACACGACCCGGCCCGACACCCTGTACGGCGCAACCTACATGGTGCTTGCCCCCGAGCACCCCCTTGTGGCGAGGATCACCACAGCCGGCCAGAAGAACGCCGTCAAGGACTACATTGCCGCCGCCGCCATGAAAAGCGACCTGGAGCGCACGGAGCTGGCCAAGGAGAAGACCGGCGTCTTTACCGGCTCCTTCGCCCTGAACCCCATGAACGGGAAGAAGATTCCCGTATGGATATCCGACTACATCCTGATCTCCTACGGAACGGGAGCCATCATGGCCGTCCCGGGCCATGACGAGCGGGACTTCGAGTTCGCGGTAAAGTTCGACCTTCCTATCGTGCAGGTCGTTTCCCGGGACGGCTCCACGTATCCACTGAAGGCCGCGGAGCCGATGGAAGGGATAGCCGTCAACTCAGGTGAGTTCAACGGCCTTGCCACTGCGGAGTTCAAAAAGCGCATCGTGCAGTGGCTGGAGAAAAAAGGGATCGGCAGGAGCGCGGTGAACTACAAGCTGCGTGACTGGATATTCTCACGCCAGAGGTACTGGGGCGAGCCCATCCCCCTCATCCATTGTCCCAAGGACGGCACCGTGGCGGTCCCCTATGACCAGCTGCCCCTGAAGCTCCCCGAGGTGGCAAGCTACAAGCCGACCGGCACGGGTGAAAGCCCGCTTGCGGCCATGACGGACTGGGTCAACACGACGTGCCCGAAGTGCGGAGGGCCGGCAAAGAGGGAAACCAACACAATGCCCCAGTGGGCGGGGTCGTGCTGGTACTACTTGCGCTACCTGGATCCGCGGAACGAGGCGGCACTTGCCTCCCGGGAGAAGATCGATTACTGGATGCCGGTGGACCTGTACGTGGGCGGCGCGGAGCACGCCGTGCTGCACCTTCTGTACTCCCGGTTCTGGCACAAGTTCCTGTACGACATCGGCGCCGTGAACTCGGACGAGCCTTTCATGCGCCTGATCAACCAGGGCATGATCCTTGGTGAGGGCGGCGTGAAGATGTCCAAGAGCCTGGGGAACGTGATCAACCCGGACGATATCATCTCCACCTTCGGCGCCGACACCATGCGTGTCTACGAGATGTTCATGGGACCGCTGGAAGTCTCCAAGCCGTGGGCAACGCGCGGGATCGCGGGCGTGAAGCGCTTCCTGGAAAAAGTCTGGCGGACGGCCGAGCTGCCGCTGAGTGATGAAGAGCCTTCCGACTCCCTGTCGCGCCTGCTCATGAAGACCATCAAGAAGGTGAGCCAGGACACGGGGAGGCTGGAGTTCAACACGGCAATCGCCCAGATGATGATATTCATGAATGAAGTATCCGGCCTGAAGACCCTGCCGCGAAAACTCTGGCGGCCTTTCGTCCTCCTCCTGGCCCCGTACGCGCCGCACCTTGCGGAGGAGCTGTGGGAAAAGGCGGGTGGCAGTCCTTCCGTGAGCAGGCAGCGCTGGCCGGAGTGGGTGGAGGCGTTGACCATTGAAGAGCAGGTGGAAGTGGTATTCCAGATCAACGGCAAGATCCGGGCAAAAGAGAGCCTCCCCGCGGGCCTTGGTGAGGCTGAAACCAGGGAGAAGGCCCTTGCCAACGCCAGGATGAAAGAGCTTCTGGACGGGAAGGAGATCCGCAAGGTCATCGTCGTGCCCGGAAAACTGGTGAACGTCGTTGCCTCCGTCTGAACAGATCCGGGGCGCCATTCGCCGAAGGCAGGCTCTTTTTTCTGCCTGGCTTGCTGAATCCGGCATCTTCGCCTGCGTGCTGGATGACTTCGAAGCGCTGCGCTCAAGCTCGCTGCGATGGCTGTCGGGCCACCCCACGGACGCGATACTGTTCGTCTTTGCGGACGGTCGGACGGTTCTGGTGCCGTGGGACCTGAACCTTGCGCGCGAGATGAGCGTCGTGGACCAGGTGGTCCCGTACACGGACTTCAAACGATCCTTTCGGGAAGCCGTGATTGCCGTGCTGGGCCAGGGCGGACCCGCAGCAGGCGGAACGCGGAAAGTGGAGTTCACCGGTCACACCACGTTCCTTCGCCAGCGCGAGCTGCTCCAGGACCTGCCGGACTTCGAAGTGCTCATCAGGTCGGACGGCTGCGATGCGCAGCTGGGAGGCATGCGCGCGCGCAAGGACGCCGGTGAGCTTGCCGCCATCCGGAAGGCGGCCCGAATCACCGACGAGCTTGCGGAGATGGCTGCAAAGCTGCTGGCCGGCCGTCCCCCACTGAGATCGAGATGGCGCAGCTTCTCGAGCGGGAAGCCCTGTCCCGGGGGGCAGAAGGCATGGGATTCGAGACGCTGGCTGCCGGTCCGAAGAGGAGCTGGGGCATTCACCCTTTCCCTGCATGCACCAGCGGCGGCTTCGGGGGCCCGGGACTTTCCATCCTCGATTTCGGAGTGAAGGTGGATGGATACACAAGCGATGTAACCGTCACTTTTGCCCGCGGGAAGCTTTCCGACGAGCAGGAGCGCATGATTGGCCTGGTGGAGCGGGCGTACGCGGCAGCGCTGCAATCAGTGAAACCGGGGGTCTCACCCCGAGAGCCGGCGGTCAAGGCTGAAGAAGTGTTTTCCGCCGGAGGCCTCAGGATGCCACACGCTCTTGGCCATGGAATCGGCCTGGATGCGCATGAGAGGCCTCTTTTGCACGTTCAGGGCGGCGGCTCGGACGCGGAGCTGGCTCCTGGGATGGTCTTCACGATTGAGCCTGGTCTCTATCACCCGGAGCATGGCGGAGTCCGCTGGGAAAACGATGTCCTGATGACGGAAACCGGGCCGGAAGCGCTGACGAACGCCAAAATCATCCGCCTTTAGGGTATCATGGCCCTTCGGCTTCCCGAAGCATGCGGGCCATTCGATCGTGGGCAAGGTCGCGGAGCGCCACCGCGTCATAGCGGGGGTAAGAGGCCGGCTTGATCACCTCACCGGCCACGACGCGGACCGTCCCCGGACGCACGGTCCATCTGCCGACCCTCATCACGTGAAAAGCGCCTGCCATCACAACGGGAACCATCTCAACGCCTGTGCGGACCGCTATGCGAAACGCCCCTCTGCCAAAGGCGCCCAGGGTCCCGGTTCGCGTGCGGTGGCCCTCGGGAAGGACCAGGATCGAGATGCCGGCATTCAGGGCCTTGTCCGCCCTGCGCATTCCCGCTGCTGTCTTTGCGCCGCTTCCGGGGCTGACGGGGATGTTCCCGAAGGTCCGGATGAACCAGCCGTAGACCGGCCAGGAAAAATGCTCCTCCAGCTCGACGGCGCGAAAGAGCCACGGCAGATACCCGTACAGCACGAAGCCGTCCAGGATGTTCACGTGGTTTGCGATGAACAGGTAGCTCTTCCGGAGGTCCAGCCCGCGGAGCCCCGAAACCTCAACTTTGATGGGAAAACAGCGCACCAGGAGCCTGCACAGCAGCTTCAGAACCGCATCGTAGCTGCGCGCGGAGGCGATGCCCGCGAAGACCAGCAGGACAAGGGACATGAAGGAAAAAACGGCAATGCCGGCCATCCAGGACAACAGGCTTATGGCGACGATCACAGAGTGAACATCTCCAGGGCGCCGGGAAGCACCTCCACGTCGAGAGGCGTCGTGCCCAGCAGCTCTCCGTCCGGCGTCACCCGTTGCGGAGGATCGAACTCCAGGTGGAGGCTCGTGCATGTGAAGGTCTCCACGTGCGGGTCCTTCACGTGCTCCCCGGTGAAAATGAGGGGGAAGAGCCGAAGGAGGGTGCGGCGATCCATTGCTTTTGCAATGACCACGTCGAACACGCCGTCATCAAGGACCGCATCGGGGGCCATGATCATGTCCCCGCCTGTCTTTCGGGAATTGCAAACCTCAACGAAAATCGCTTCCCTCACAAGGTCCTTTCCGTCAGCCCGTATGCGACACTGGCGGGAGCGCAGGAGCGCAAGCTCCATGAGGACGCCGATCTTGTAGCTTGTGTCACCGAGGAACTTGAAAAAGGAAGCGCGCGCCGCAACATCGGCCACGAACCCGGCCCCCACCAGGTTCGCGAAGGAGAACGAACCAGCGCTGGACCGCATCATGCCGATGTCTACCCGGCGGGTTTTGCCGCCGTGAAAGGCTGAAAGGCCGTCCTGTGTGGATTCGATCCCCAGGTCCTTGATGAAAGAGTTGCCCGTCCCGATGGGGATCTGGGCGACAGGAAGCATCCTCCCGGCTTTCCGCATGCCGTTCAACGCCTCGAACAGCGTGCCGTCCCCTCCCACCAGGACAAGCCCCGCCAACCCGTCCCGCGCAGCCTGCTCCGCGATCTCAACCGCGTGTCCCGCCCACGCGGACAGGGCAGTTTCGTGACGGACCCCGCGGTGCTTCAGCTCTTCTTCGACTTGTTCAAGCACGCGCGCGCCGCGCCCGCGCCCCGCACGCGGGTTGGCGATCACCAGGAAACTCATCTTTGCGCCCCCGCACGAACATATCATCAACGTCCGCAGGGTGCCAGCGTGCTGTGGAGCCACTCGCCGTGTCGTTTCAGCGGTCAAAGGAGTCCAGCAGGACTCCCAGCCGAACGCTGTTCTGTGACACACGGGCGCAGTGGTCCCGCTCTTCCGACCTGAATAGTTCGGGGTCTTTCCATCGGCGATGGAAAGACCCGAGCCGTCGGGAAGGTTCACGTCGATGAGAAGTATGTCGTATCGCCTCTCTTTCATCCGCTGCCGCGCCTCACAAAGGGTCCTGGCGATGTCACACGCGGCGCCTTCAGCATGTCCTCATCCTCCTCTATGCCACCACGGCGCGAGGCTCAGCCTCGTCCGCGAGGACGGGGAGGGTGGGACGTTCCTCACGAATCTCGACCTTGAACTGCGCCACCAGCTTCTGCAGCTGCAGCGCCATGCCCGACAGCTGCTCCGTGGAGGCCGACATCTCCTCCGCCGCCGTGGCCGCCGCCTGCGTCAGCTCATTCACGTTCTCCACCGCCGCGCTCACCTGCTTCGCGTTGGTCGACTGCTCCTCGGTGGCCGCGGATATGCTCTGGCTCATCTCGTTGACCGCATTCAGCGCCCGCGCCAGCTCCCCCACCGCTCCCACCTGCCGCCCCACGCTCTGCGTCAGCCCTGCTATGGTCTCATTCACTTGCTGCGACGCCGCGCGTATCTGCTCCATGGCCAGCTGTGACCCGCGAGCCGTCGCCACCCCTTCGCTGACGCTCTTCGTGCTTTCCCTGATCAGCACATCGATCTCCTTCGTGGAGGCGCTGCTCCTCTCCGCCAGCTTGGACACCTCGTCGGCCACCACCGCAAACCCCCGCCCGTGCTCCCCGGCGCGCGCCGCCTCGATCGATGCGTTGAGCGCCAGAAGATTCGTCTGCTCGGCTATCTCGGAGATCACCCCCACGATCCCCCCTATCTTCTCCGAGCTGGCCGCTATCAGGTTGATCCCCTCCACCACCTGCCCCACCGCCGCCGCCCCCGCTTGAGAGTTGGTTACCGAGCGGCTTGCCAGCCCCGAGATCTCCTGCAGGCTTGCAGAGATCTGGTCGATGGACTTCTGCACCTGCGCCATCGAGCCGGTCCCCTGCTCCACCGCTGCCGCCTGGCTTTGCGCGTTGGCGCTGACCTGGTCCACGCTGGCGGTCAGCTCCTCCACGGAGGCCGAAGTCTCTTCCAGCGTGGAGGCCTGGCTTTGCGCCCCTTCGGCAAGGGACTGCGCGCTTGCCGAGATCTGCCTGCTGGACGCGGCCACCTGCGCGGCAGTCTCCTGGATGGTTGTCACCATTGTCCGCAACTTCAGGGACGTCTCATCGAGGGCCGTTCCCAGCACCCCGATTTCATCGCTTTTCAGGAGAAGATTTTCGTCCACCTTCTCTCTCAGGTCGCCATCAGCCAGATTCTTCAGCAAGCCGACCATCTGCCCGATGGGTGATGAGATGGACCTGGCAAAGAAGGAAAAGACGATTCCACCCGCTGCCAGCCCCGCAACCATGATGGCAAAGATGGAGAGCAGCAGATCGCGGTAGGCGACCTGGCTCTGGCTGACTTTTTTCGTCTCATCGACCACGGAGGCTATCAACGGCTCGACCTTGTGGATGGCGTCCCGCATGGCTCCCTGCAAGCCGTCGTTCTCGGTCAGTCCGATCTGATTCTGCAGATCAAGGTAGGCCTGCAATGCCGTCAGGTACCTTTCCAGGTCCCCCAGCAGGGCGGAGCGCGCGGGCTCGGAAAGCCTGCCGGCGCCGGTCCGAAGAACCGCGGCTTCCTGGTTGAGCTGGTCGATATATGCCTTGTCCGCGAGAAGCAGGTAGTCCTTCTCGTCGCGACGCATGCTGAGAATCGAGACACCCAGGGACTGGTTCCTCATCCCGGCCACGCGGCTCTCCATGTCCCTGCCGGCCGCGCGCAGGTCTCCTTCGGCGCCCCAGTCTCCATACCCGAGCTTGCGGTATGCGGATACCAGCTTCAAAAACGACTGTTCGTATCCTACGACGGCCGTTCGCAGCTCCGTGATTGTCTGGGGGTTTTTCACTTCGTGAAGCCCTTCAAGGGTGTCAATTGCCTTCATCAGGCCTTTGATGGAATCCTGGTGCTTGGAAAGGTTGGTCCCCGTCCCGTTCTTATAGAACTCCTCTGTCCGGATGTCCCTGAGCTGGGAGTCCTTCTCATTGCGACGCGCCTGGAGCATCCAGAAATCCACGTCGTTCGCCGCTGAGTGAGCCGTGCTGGCACGATCACTCCGCTGATAGAAGTAGATCAGGCTGAACACCCATGTCGCCCCGATGCAAAGCGTGAGGAGCATGAAGATCCCCACCATTTTCCCGAAAATAGTCGCCTTCTTCTCGACGGCCATGTCTATTCCTCCAATTGCGCCTGTGCGCGCTGAAAACTCATGGCAACTCTTTAGCAAGGAGCATGCCAATGATTGTAATTAATTCAATTTATTGATGAGTAAGGAATTACTGCAATTTCACAAAACCTGACTTGCCGCGGGCCAGTGATAAAGCGAAGCAAACCCGCTGCAAGCGTGCAAAATGTCCTAGGGGTTTCTATTGAGGCGCCTGTTGAGCGCGGTCCGCGTCAGGCCGAGCAGCCGGGCTGCCGTGGCCTGGTTGCCTTCCGCCCGGCGCAGGGATTCCTCGATGAGCAGGCGATTTGCTTCCTTCAAGGTGGGCAGGGACTGGCAGCTGAAGAAAGGGTTCTCTCCTTCTTCGGCGCACGCTCCTTCCAGTGTTTCGGCAGATGAGCCGGTTCGCTCCCCGATGGCCGCGCGAAAGCTTTCCAGGGAAAGGATGCGGGAATCGTGCCGAACCACGGCGTCGTAGATCATTCCTTCCAGCTCTCGGATGTTACCGGGGAACGAATAGGCCTTGAGAAGCGGAAGGAGCTCCCGGGGGACCGAGGGCCGGGACTTTCCCACCACCTTGGATGCCTTGTCGAAAAAGTGGTCGACAAGCAGCTCAAGGTCGGCACTGCGCTCCCGCATGGGCGGGATCCCGATGTGATGCGACCGCAGCCGATACAGAAGGTCCCTTCTGAACTTCCCGTCATGTGTGGCCTTTGCCACATCAAGATTCGTTGCAAAGACGAACCGCGCGTTGGTGGGCCGGGGCCGGTCGGTTCCCAGGGGGTAGTACTCCCGTTCCTGCAGGAGACGCAGCAGCTTGATCTGGGACTCCGGGGCAAGGTCTCCGATTTCATCCAGGAAAAGCGTCCCTCCCTCGGCTTTGGCAACCATTCCTTCCCGAGCCGTGTCGGCGCCCGTATACGCTCCCTTGACGTGCCCGAACAGGGTGTCGGCAAACAACGTGTCATCCAGACCCGCCACGTTCACGGGAACAAAGCTCCCGCTCCTTCCGCTCACCCTGTGAATGGCCCGTGCCACCAGCTCCTTGCCCACGCCGGTCTCACCGGTGACAAGAACGGGAAGAGAGGTTGGCGCGATTGCCTCCGCGTACTTGAATATTGCGAGCATGGCCGGGGCACGGGTGATGATTTCACCAAAGGCTTCAGGGTGCGCGGGCTGCATTGAGAGCATGCCCTCCCGCAGGGAATTGACTTCGTGCGCGGTCTCCCACTTCTCCACGGCGTGCCGAAGGCTCGTTACCAGGCGCGTCCTGTCGATGGGCTTTGCCAGGTAGTCGAACGCGCCCGCGCGCATGCAGTGAACCGCCGTGTCCACGTCACCTGTGCCGGTGGCCACGATCACCGGGGTCTCCGGCCGCTCCTCCAGGATCAAGGACAGGATCTCGAGCCCCGGGATCCCCGGCATGGTCAGGTCCAGGACCACGGCGGCGAAAGAACGTTCCCGAATGCTCGCGGCTGCCGCGTCCCCGTCCGCGCACTCGGCCAGGTTCGTGATGCCCGCAAGGAGAAGCGCCGTGCGGACTGAGGACCGGATCTCGCTCTCATCGTCCACAATGAGGACGGGCTCCGCGGGGTACGGGCGGCTCATTGCGGGCTCCCGGCCACCGGCAGCCGGACGGTCACCCTGGTTCCCTTGCCGACGTGCGAGTTGAAGCTCATGGTACCTCCGTGATTCGTCACGATTCTCGATGAGACGGCCAGCCCCAGCCCGGACCCTCCCTGGGCCCGCTTCGTGGTGAAGAAGGGGTCGGTCACCTGCGGGATGTTCTGCGCCGGGATTCCCGTCCCCTCGTCCTCCACGTCCATGAGAACCCACGCGCCTCCTTCCTCGACGCCCGTTCGGACTGTCACCGAGCGGTCCCGGGCCGGCAGGGATTGGCACGCGTTGGTGATGAGGTTGATGAGGACCTGCTCGATCTGGTGGTAGTTTCCGCGGACGCAGGGCAGGCCTGCAGTCTCCAGGACGGTGAAGGAATCCGTGGACTTGCGGATGAGGTTTGCGGCAATCATCACGGCGGAGCCGATCACCTCATTCACGTCCACCGTTTCCGTCAGGTCTCCCTCGTCCCCCCGCGCGAAGTCACGCAGATTCAGGAGGAGCTTCTCTATGCGCTTCGACCCTTCCTCGATGCCGCCCAGGAGGTCCTCCACCATCCCCTGCGCCGTTTGAAGGGGAATTCCATGCAAGGCCAGGTCCCCGTCCTTCTCCGCCGCCTGGTCGAGGATCGTGCGGATGTCCCTCCAGAGCTCCATGAGGCTCTGGGAGTTGAGTCGGATGAAATTATTGGGGTTGTTGATCTCATGGGCAATTCCCGAGACAAGGGTGCCCAGGGATGCCAGCTTTGCGGCCTGGAAGAGCTGCAGTTCGTGCGCTCTCTCGCGCTCCTCGGAAAGCTTCCGTTCGGTCATGTCGCGCGTCACTCCGATGAGACGGGCAATACGCCCAGTGTGGTCACGGACCGGTACGAGCGTCGTGTAGTAATGCGTCCGGCCGCCCGGCAGGTCCAGGGCCTCCTCGAAGCTCATGGGCCGCCCTGCTTCGATGCACCTGCGATTGTCCTCATTTATCCTGGCCGCGAAGTCCGCGGGCAGATATTCGTCGCTGAACTTCCCCACGGCGTTCATGGAGGATATTCCCAGCATCCTCTCCTGCGCGGGATTGTAGCTCAGCAGCCGGAAGCGCTGGTCCAGTGTCACCTCCACGACGAAGATCCCATCAGAGGTGTTTTCGAAGATTTCACGATACCTTGCTTCGCTGTCCCGCAGTGCTTCCTCCATTCGCTTGCGGTCCGTCACATCACGGGCAATTGTGAGGACGCACTTCTCGCCGTCGATCTCGATGATTCTTGCCGAAAGGAGGACCCAGCCAACGGAGCCGTCCTTGCGTCGGGAAGCAGCCTCGAAGGCCGTCACCTCCCCCTTTTCCTCCAGGATGCGCGTCCAGGCTGCGCGCTCCGGCGCATGTACCCAGATCTCAAGGTCATCCGGCATCGAGGATCTGCCGACGACCTCTTCGCGCGAATATCCGTTTATCTCCGTGAAGCCGCGATTGACATCGATGAAAGTTCCGTCGGAGAGGCGGCTTATTGCAATGGAGTCCGGGCTGGCGTGAAACGCCTTGGAGAACTTCTCCTCGGACTGACGCAGGGCGGTTTCAGCCCGGGTTCGATCCGTCATGTCGATGGGGAGCGCAATGAGGCGATGGACGCGGCCCTGGCCATCCTTCACAGGGATCAACATAGTGTGGAATGTCCTGCGACCAGCGGGGAAATCAATGGACTGATCCACCGAAAGGGGCTCTCCGGACTGTACGCACGTTCGATAGAAGGAGCTGAGCCGCTGCGCAATTTCGAGCCGGCAGCACCTCCTCAATGAAATTTCCTGTCGCGACGGCCCCGGGGAGGCCTGTCATCCTCTCAACGGCAGGGTTGGCTGAGACGATCCTGAACCTCAGGTCCGGAGTGACGTCAAAAAGAACGATGCCGCTTGAGCTGTGATCGAACACTTCCCGGTAGCGCAGCTCGCTGTCACGAAGCGCTGCCCCGGTGCGATGGGAAGCGATGGCCTGGGCCGCAAGGGCTGCAAGGACCTGCCCCAGCTCGAGGTCCGCGGCCGTGAAAGGCGCAGAGCGCCGGTTGTGCAGGGATACAAAGCCGCTCACTCCGTCGCGGGAATCCACCAGAGGAAAGACCAGAGCAGACCCGTCCTTGTATCCCTCCCACCCGCTTCCCCTCCCGCTGAACGCGTGAATCAAAAGGGGCTTTCGGGAGCTCTCGGCCTCCTGGAGCACGGACCCGGCGCCCAGGGGCAACCCGATTGACTGCGGGGCATGGCCGGGATCCAGGCAGCCAAGCAGGGAAAGGGTGAGGTCCTGGCGAACGTAGAAGCTCCCCCCTCGCGCTTCGGTCAATCGGGCGTATGCGGCAAGCACCTCGCCGGCAAGCCTGTCCAGGCCCGGTACCCCGGCAAGCAGAACGGCAGTATCAAGGAGACCTCGAAGCTTCCCGGCGAGATCAGATACGACGTCCGTTTCGGGCTCCCCCACTCGCGTGCCTCCAGATGAAATCTATCGAAAGGACCGGGAAAGGCAAAGGAAGCAGGCCATCAAGCCTCGGCGACGGCGCGAGAGGCTTGAAACGCTGCTCCCTTGAACCGGGGGAAATAAATAGTGAATACGGTCCCCCACCCCGGCTCGGAGTCCACCTGAATATGCCCCGAATGCTGGGCAACAATGCCGTACACCGTGGAAAGCCCCAGGCCTGTCCCCTTTCCCGCCTCCTTCGTCGTGAAAAACGGCTCGAAGATGCGTTCCCGCGTGGCCTCATCCATCCCCGTTCCCGTATCGCTGACCGCCAGGGAGACGTAGTCTCCGGCGCTGAGTCCGGGATGCCGTCGCGCCCAGTCCTCATCCAGGACGACGGCACCCAGGGTGAAAGTCAGCACGCCGCCTCCGGGCATCGCATCCTGCGCATTGATGGCCAGGTTCATCAGGACCTGCTCTACCTGGCCGACATCCACGGTAACAAGCCCAAGCTCCCGGGGAGCCTCCACGCGTATTTCCACCGTGTTTTTGATGGTCCGCCGCAGGAAGACCTGGAAGTCCCCAACCACGCCGCGAAGGTCGGTCACGGATTTCGCCAGGCGCTGTTTTCTGCTGAATGCCAGGAGCTTGTGCGTGAGCTCACGGATGCGCTGCGCCGCGCCAAGGATGATGACAGCGGCATCCTTTTTCCCCGGCGTCGCGTCATCCATGAGAAGCTCGCTGTAGCCGAGGATGGGGGTCAGGAGGTTGTTGATGTCGTGGGAGATCCCTCCGGCCAGCCTGCCTACTGTTTCCATTTTCTGGGCCTGGCGCAGCTGCTCTTCCAGCCGGGTCCTTTCTTGCTCGGCCTGGGTCCGTTTTGTGATGTCGATCACGCTGACAAGCATTGTGGCCAGGCGGTCGTGCGCCGCCGGCACATGGAAATGCATGATGACGTTCAGCCGCCGGCCGGTCCTTGTCATCACCGTGGTCTCCACCTCGTGCTGCTTGCCCTGCCCGGCGTTGGCCATGACGGTTGGCGCCAGAACGGCAAAAGAGGATGGATCGAAGGTGGCGTCCAGGGGTCCCAGGAGCTCTTCCCTGGATTTTGCCTCGAACAGTCGGAGAGTCGTCTCGTTGACATCGACCACCTTCGCCATGTGAAGAGCGCGGGCAATGAACTCCGGGTGGGCCTGGATGTAGCCGGCAAGGTCCTGTCCGGCATCGCGAATGTGCTCAAGGGCCGAATGCAGCTCGGAGGTGTCCACTTCCCAGAGGGATACGGCGGACCTGTGGAAAATGGCGCGGTAGCGTATTTCACTTCCCCGAAGAGCTTCTTCCGCTTCCTTGCGGTCAGTGATGTCCCGTATCACGCACCAGATCCTCACCAGGGAGCCTGATTCCAGCACGCCGCTGATGCTGCTGAGAAACCAGCGCGTTGCCGTCCCTTCCCCACGCCGGCTTTCAGCGTTCACAACCTGGAAGGAAGTGCGGATCATGGCCCGGATGAAATCGATGCTGGCGGAGTCCGAGCGGGGCAGCCAGACTCCCGGGCCTTCCCCGACCAGGTGCGTTTCTGGTCCAAAACCGAGCATATCGCGAGCGGCTTCGTTGTGCTCCGCCATGACAAGGTTGCCGTAGAGCCAGTCCACCTGGTCTTCTTCCGTGAGGGAAAGCGGCATGGGCTTTTGCGCCTCAAAGCGGAAGATGCCGGCCGCGTTGTCAGCCACGAAAGCGCGGTAGCGCGCCTCGCTTTCGGCAAGCGATGCGAAAGACTTGCGAAGCTCAGCCGCCATGAGATTGAAAGACACCGCCAGCTGGCTGACCTCGTCAGTTCCATCCACGTGGATGGACCGTGCGAGGTCGCCGGCAGCAACGGAGCGCGCCATGGTGTTCAGGAGCTCCAGGGGAGCCGTCACCCGACGGGCAAGAAGGAGGGCAATGAAAGCAGACAGGAGAAGAAAGACCGCCACGACAATGGCGGTTCCCCGCATGTCGTCGTAGATGTGCTGGGCGAAATCCGATTCGGGAACGACCTCCGCCAGGAGCCAGTCGATGCCCGGCGCGTCCTGAAAAGGCGCGACATGCAGGATCTGACGATGCCGCCCGATGCGAAAGGAGAACTGGCGCTCCGCGCGTATCTCGTCACCCGCGCCTAGCTGCGCCGCCATCGTGAGCGCCGCGAAGCGCACCACAGGGTCGTCGCTTTCCGCCGCAACGAGGCGTTCCAGGTGATCCCCTTTCGTCGTGTACGGGTTGGCAATGGTGGAGGAGGCAACGATCATCCCCTTGCGGTCCGTGATAAAGGCCTCGCTGTGCGGAGTCACACGGATACTTTTCAGAAACCTTCCGATCCCGGAGAGCGTCAGCGTGGTATCAAGGACCCCGCGCAGCCTTCCATCCGGGAAAAAGACGGGAGAAACCGCGTCGATTCCCGCGTCCCCTGTTGCCATCAGATACACAGGAGACCATGCTGGAGCTCCCGTTGCGGCCGCCACCTGGTACCATGGCCTCCTGCGGGGATCGTATGGCTCCGTGGAGAGGTAGAACCTCCGCGCGGCCCGGCCATGCTTGTCCAGCGAATATGCCTGCAGGTAGTAGTCTGTTTCCTTGCCGGAAACCCCCATGGCCAGGGGCACCCCGATGATCTGCCGGCCAATCGCAATGCTTTCCCCCTGTTCGTTCGCGTACCCGACCGAGGTGATGCTGTCGAACTTGCCGATCTCCGCCGTAAACCTTTCCGCCATCCTTTGGAACGAGAGGCTTTCCGACTCCTCGTGGGAAAAGGCAAAGGAGTTGATGTCGTTGATCAATGCGGGGTCGGTCAAATAGCTCTTCACATGCTGGCGGATGTTCGCCATTCCCTGTCGGCCCATTTGATCGGCGAGCTCCCGGATGGAAATCTGACCGTTTCGAAACGTGAGAAACCAGGTGACCCCCGCGGTCATTGTGAGGAGGGTCACAACAACAGCCGTGAAGACAAGGCGCAGGGAAAAACGGGAGAAGGCGCGCCGCATGATGGCGTTCACGCCGCGACCTCCTTCGCGGCATCGACCTTGAACTGCGCCACCAGCGTCTGCAGCTGCAGCGCCATGCCCGACTGCTGCTCGGAAACAACGGCCCAGCATGCCATGACGATCCAGCCGTGGATGGCCGGAAATCGGTACGCCGTGCGCACCGCCCGGTCAACGGTTGTCGCATCCGCGCGGCCCAGCCGTTTTCGAGCTGCGAAATGGCTGATGGGCCTCATGGCCGCGGAATTGCCAATGATCACGACGGCCAGGCTTACAAGACAGGAAGCGAAGGCCATCGTCATGAAAAGGCCCCTGTTGCTCGCGGCAAAGGGGAAGCTGGTGGCGGCAAAGTACGTCAGCACGGGGGCTGCCAGAAAATAGTTGGCCGCCAGTTGTTTGAAAATGATGCGCACGGGCAGCCGGTTGATTTGGCTATTCCTCATGCCTAGCTTAGTGCAACGCTCGTGCCAATCCGGCCGCCTTTTCCGAAGCCGGAGTTTGATCTTTCAACTGCTTTCTAAGAAAGGAATTAAGGTTACAGCGGGCGCCGCGCCCTTTCCGCCGGGTCAAAACCGCTCAAAACGAAAGGGTGTGCCGAAAAAGCACACCTCATCATCATTCGTGCTGGCCGATGAACGTTTCGTTCTCACCAACTGAAATGCGTATCATCCCGCCTTCTTCGCGAAATAGGGCGTGTAGACCGAGGCTGAGACCCGGAAGGGTCAGCAGCTCACTGTCCCCGATCCGACAAACCGGCGAAAACGGGCTTTCCAGAAACCATTGGCCTTCCCCCGGCTTCAGCGTCACATCACGCGCCGGGAGCAGGTCGATGTCATACGCGCTGAAGTCCCCTCGGATGAGTTTTTCCGCGATGGCCTGGAGATCAAGGCTCCAGGGATCCGAGTGCTTTGCGATATAGGAAGCAAGTCTCTCTGCATTGACCAGGGACGTGTCGTAGCCGCGCTGCGCCAGATGCCTGAAAATGTGCGCCAGGCAGCCGTTCTGCCAGGAAAGCAAAAGGCGCGCCGGATCTCCCTGATCGATGCAATCCTCGGGATACAGCCCGCCCGCGGGCCTCAGAAAGCCACCTGCATTGCCGGCGACCGGGTACGCAAGGATGGGTGTATTTCCCGCCTTTCTGCACGAGATCACCGTGGACTGGTCCAGGTCCGTGACTTTGATCCGCTGCCATTCACGGTCGGCATCAGGGAAAACCAGCTCAAAGCCCAGGTCAGGGAATGCGCTTGCCCATTGCGGGGGGGGCGGAGGAATGATGACCTGCAAATCAGTTTGGGATCCGAATCTCTGGCACGAAACAAGAAGAGAGATTACCAGCAGGGGGACCAGGGGCGGGGCTTTCACCATTGCAAGGAATCAATGGCCGCAAATCCCCGGCGCTTGAGCGCGTTGCAAGCAACCTCCCTGTGCTCAGGAATGTGCGTGGGTCTGCGCTTTGTACAGGCCCCTGATCTCGTTGAGGATCCGCAGGTATTCCTGCGAGCGATAGTCTGGGTACGTCCACTCGAGAGGGCGGAAGCTCCCCTTGTGGTACAGGAGCGTCACTTCCGCGTAGATGCCGCTGGTCAGGGGAATCCGGTGAGCGCTTTCCTTGGTGGTGACCAGGATGAACCGGCTCAGAGACAGGAGCCCGGGATCGATATTGACCTTCCGAGCATCCGATTCGTGAAAGCGTTCCTCGATCCGGTTGGTCTGGAGCTTGATCTCCGCAATCAACGCGGGGTCGACAAGACGGCGGAAAGAAACGAAGAAGCGCTGGATGCCCGGTCCCATCTCCTTGTCGTAATAATCGGTATAGGTGAACGGCATGGCCGGGCTGCACAGATCGGAAGGCCCCCATTTTTCACCCAGGACATCCAGGAGATCCTTTTCCATCTGCGGCCGCGAAATGAGGATCGCCATGACCAGCTTTTCCGGCAGGAACTGCGTTGCTTCACCCATTCCCGCACTCCTCCACCGACTTCGACCGCGTTTGGCGGGCGCCAGCTTACATTGCGTCCGTCCCAACTTTACCGTATAATTCCTGATAATGGAAGGATCAGGGGAGTTCCTGCTTCAACTCACCGACGCGCTGTCCCGAAGGAGCCAGTGGCTGGAAAGAGACCAGATTCCACGCCTGCGGGAAACGGTACAGCGCTACCAGAACCTTTTCGAAAGCCTCATGGGCATGCTGATCAGGAAGGGCCTCCTTCGCGAAGACCCCTACAACTACGAGCAGGCCATGACCGACATCATGGTTCCCAGCGATGCGCCCCTGACGGACTTCGAAAACGCAGATGAGACGAGCTACCGCCTGGCCGCCTTCCGCAGGCAGCTCAAGTTCATCACCACGGAGCTGGAGTACGGCCTGAGCTCCTTGAAGCTCAGCAGGCTGAAGAAGCTCTCCGCGCTCCTCTCTTACGTCAACTGGGCGGAGCTCAGTGACACTTCCAGCAGCCCTACCACGCGCTCTTTTGCCCGTGCCTTCATGAAAGTCCTCCTGGGAGCGGACGCAATGGCGGCGCAGATCGTCAAGGAGCAGGAGAACCAGATCGAGCGGGCGTTCAACGAATGCAAGTCCATCATCGCGGACATCGTGTCCTACCACCGCGAATCCTGGAAAGCCGAGCTGCGCCGCGCCGTGCTTCCCCGCCTCCCCATCGAACCGTCGGGCGCGCAGGGGAAAAGAGAAGAAATCCTGCGGGCAATGCGCAAGGTATATGCAAAGGAGATGGACGGCCGTCCCTGGTACCCTGCCCTTGCGCAGGAGCTGGTTGCGGAGGAAGTGGAATCCGACGCTGAGTCCCGCAAAGAGAGGCTCCTGGCGTCACTTGCCATTCCGGAGCCCAAGCCCCTGGTTGAGAAGAACGTGGAACGGGAGGGCAAGCAGATCCTGATGGAGGCCGTAAGGATCCTCGCCCGACCGCATGAGGAGCTGGTCACGGCGGTGGAGTCTCTCACGGAGACCGAGCGGCTTCTGCAAACCCGCGAAGGCGGCCTCGGACAGAAGCTGAGGCGCCTGTTCGGGAGAGCCCCAAAGGAAAAGGCGGATTCGCACACCTACGAAATCCAGTTTTCCGAGCCTGCCCTGGGGACAACGAAGACGGAGAAGGTGGGCTTCCTCCAGTTCGCCGAGGAGTCGCGGAAGAAAGCAACTCTTCTTGCAGCCATTGCCGGCCGGGACCGGCCCGGCCTACAAGCGGCTGGAGGGCACGTCGGAATCTTCCCTTGCCGGGTTCGTGGACAAGCAGCTCAATGAGCTTCTGCTCATCCATCGCCGGCTTGCCAGCTTCAACACGCTCTTTCAGGCAAAGACCGCCAAGACGGGGAAGCAGAGCGTGCGGGGAATCAAGCTGGAGCTCCTTGCCATTCGCAACAGCATCGTAAAGGCGAACCAGCGGCGCCACGAGTTCGGCGAGAAGTCCGAAGGGACAAAGCAAAAGCAGCAGGACGGAGCGGGGACAGGAGCAACGCAGAAGTCGCCCGCATGAGGCGCGGCCCCTCCCGCGCATGCACCCGGGCGCTGCTGGCATGGCGATGAACGACGGCTATTTCCGCCAGATTCTCGGTGTTTCTTCGCAAGCCCCTCGGGACGAGATCCGTCAGGCGTATCGACGCCTTGTCATGGAAAATCACCCGGACAGGTTCCCGCCGGAAAAAAAGCCCCTGCAGGAGCTGGCCATGATCACGCTGACCGAAGCCTACACCGCCCTCATGAGCGCACCCGGGCCGGCCAGCCCCGCGCCTGCTCCGGCTCCAGCGCCGGCTCCAACGACGTCTTCGACCCTGTCGGCTTTGGCGTATCACGGTGACCCCTCCTACGCCTATTACAAGCAGGGCTTCATCAACTTCTCCCTTGCCATCCACGGGATCGCCGAAATCAATCAGAAGATTGCGGCCGGTCGCGTGCCACGGTTCACCCGTCGCTATACGGCCAGGGAAGACATTGCCAGCAGCCTCGCCTTCCTCCGCGCCGCGCACGGGTACTTTTCCCGGGTCGTGGAAGAGCATCAGTTCAGCGTCTGGAGCGCGGACGCCGCGGCAAAGCTGCGCCGCATCGAGCGCTTTACCAAGCTCTACCGGCGGATCCTGGTCAACCTCAGCAGGCGCTGAAAGCCTGCCGCGACCCCGCAGCCGTCCTGTTTGCTCCCGCGCTCCCGCGACAGTACTTTCTTTTGCATGGCAACGCCGGAAAACGAGGCATTGGATCCGAAGGTAGAGTCGATCTGGCGCGATGTGCTGTTGCACGGCCATCATCACCGCCTGTCGTTCCTGCCCGGCAACGTAGGTGCACGGCGTGCAACGTGCGGGGAAAGAACCTGTGCGACGATGCGCTGCCTCACGGCGGCGCCGAGTGGACATCGCGGTCGTCTTCGCTGACCTGCGGGGCTCAACCGGGCTCGCGGAGAAGCTGGGGCCCGTCATTTGCCGCTCTTCTCAACCGCTTCTACAACGCCGCCTCGCAGGCGTTCCTGCCGCACAACGCAATGATCGAAAAATGGTGGGTGACGAGGTGGTTGCCATCTTCTTCCCCAACACAGGACCGCGCTACCGGGCCAACGCCGTTCACGCGGCAGTCCAGCTCCTGCGCCTGGCGGGCTACGGGTCGGGAGCCGGCGGCTGGATCCCCGTGGGCATCGGGGTCAACGCGGGCACGGCATTCTGCGGCCGGGTGGGCGTGGGCGAAGTCCATGACTTCACGGCGCTGGGAGACGCAATGAACACCGGCGCTCGGCTGCAGGCCCAGGCGCAGGCCGGGGAAGTGGTCATGAGCGAAGAGCTGTACCTGGAGGTGCAGCCGGAATTCCCTGGCCTGGAGTCCCGGACCCTTCAGCTTCGAGGCAGGGAAGCCGCGTTCCACGGCCGCGTGCTGAAGCTGTAGCGCGTCCGGGATATCAACCGGCGCGATAGGTCCCCAGCACGCGGAGGTCCTCGGTGACTCCCTTCAGCTCCTCCATGCACCTGCCGAACACGTGCGGGTCCGACGGCAGGTCGACGTCGATGTAGAAAAGATATTGCCACGGTTTTCCCAGGATGGGCCGGGATTCCAGCTTCTTCATGTTGAGCCCCTGGCCGGCAAGCACTTGCAGCGCTTTGAAAAGAGCGCCCGGCTGGTCCGCAACGGAAAAGCAGAACGACGCCTTCCCTTTCTCCCGCGGCCCCGGCACGCTCGGCGTGTCGGTCTCCCGCGCAATCACGAAGAACCGGGTGTAGTTCTGGACGTTCGTCTCCAGGCCCTGCTTGAGAACGGCGAGGCCGTAGACTTCCGCCGCCTCGGCGCTTGCGATTGCCGCGTTTTCCGTCGAGCCTTTCTCCGCGACAAAGCGCACTGCCCCCGCCGTGTCGTAAAAGGCAACCCGGTCCCAGTCGGGGTGCCCGTCCAAAAACCTGCTGCACTGGGCAAGCCCCTGCGGATGGGAATACACGCGGCGAATGTCTTCCATTTTCGTGTTCGGCAGCCCGATGAGGTTGTGCTCTATGCGTATCTTCTGCTCCCCGATGATCCTGATGTCGGGGTATTGCAGGAGCAGGTCATAGTTCTGATGGATGGAACCGGTAAGGGAGTTCTCAATGGGTACCATCCCGAACCCCGCCTTCCCCTCCAGGACCGCTTCGAAGACGGACGGGAACTCGGGCACGGGGAGGGCCTTCACCTCGCCGGCAAACCAGTGGCGGATGGCTTTCTCACCATACGCTCCCCGCTCTCCCTGGTAGGCCACCACCGCGCCATCTGCGTGCGTGGCGGATCCGACGTTGACAACGTCTTTCCGCGCGGCCGTCCCATGGGCAATCGGCTCCGGCAGCCTTGCCAGCTCCTTGCCCAGCACGGGCGCCATGGCCTCGATGTCCCTCATCAGCTTCTCGAACTGCTCGGGGTACAGGGATTGCGGGCCGTCGGACAAGGCGTGCTCGGGATCGATGTGGACCTCCACGGTGATCCCGTCCGCTCCGGCGGCAACCGCGGCAAGAGCCATGGGAGGCACCTTCGCCCGGATTCCCGTGCCGTGGCTCGGGTCCACGATGATGGGAAGGTGGCTGAGCTTCTTCACCACGGGGATTGCCGAAAGGTCGAGGGTGTTCCGCGTCGATGTCTCGAATGTGCGGATCCCGCGCTCGCAAAGAATCACATCGTCGGTGCCCGCTGCCAGCAGATACTCCGCGGACATCAGGAGGTCCTGGATCGTGGCGGCGAGCCCCCGCTTGAGGAGCACCGGCTTGCCAAGACTGCCGACGCGCTTGAGAAGCTCGAAGTTCTGCATGTTGCGCGCGCCGATCTGCAGCACGTCGACGTAGTCGCGCATCAGATCCGCGTGCTCGGGGGAGACGATCTCCGACACCACCGGCATCCCGTGCGCCTCTCCCGCCTCCTTGAGGTACTTCAAGCCTTCCTCTCCCAGGCCCTGGAAGGCGTAGGGAGACGTGCGGGGCTTCCAGGCGCCGCCTCGGAAAAGAACGGCGCCGGATTCACGGACCTGTTCCGCGCATTCCATTGTCTGCTGGCGGCTCTCCACGGCGCACGGCCCGGCAATGGCGATGATCCGAAGGCCCCCGATGCGGACCGTTCCCGCGGGGCCGCGCACCTGAATCACCGTGTCTTCTTTTCGAAACTCCCGGGAAGCAAGCTTGTAGGGGGAGCTGATGGGGATGACCCGGGCCACCCCGGGGAGCAGCTCCACCTCACGGATGTCCATCCCGGAGGTGCCCACGGCCCCCAGGATGGTTTCCTCCTGGCCCACGATCTCCCGAATCGTGTAGCCGCGCGAGCTCAGGAACTCCTTGATGTGGCTCTTGTCCTGATCCCGGATTGTGCGCTCGAGAACTATGACCATGCGGATCTTCCTCTGGGTTTTCTACCCCTGGCGGGTGCCTGAGACGGTCACCATGTTGCGGCCCTTCTCCTTGGACTGATAAAGGGCCCGATCCGCCTCACGGATGATCTCCGAGGGGGCATACGCGGACTCAGGGTCGAACTCGGTGACGCCGACCGAGATGGTGACGTGAAGCGGCGGACCGCCGTTTGAGCTGGGGAAGGCGAACGTCTCGATCTTGCGCCGTATTCTCTCAGCGACGACGACGGCGCCCTTGATGTCCACCGCGGGGAGGATGATGGCGAACTCTTCCCCGCCGTAGCGCGCGGGGAAATCCACCTGGCGGATGGACCGCGTGAGCTGCCGGGCAATCTCCCGAATGATGCGGTCTCCCTGGAGGTGCCCGTAGGTGTCGTTGAACTTCTTGAAATGATCGATGTCGAACATGAGGAGGCTGAACGTCGACTTGTATCGCCGGGCCCGCTCCAGCTCCTCATCCAGGGTCTTCTCGAAAAAATGGTGGGAGTAAAGGCCGGTCATCCGGTCCGTTGTGGCCTGGCGGAAAAGGCTTGCATTCTCGATGGCAATCGACGCAAACCGCACGATGCGGGTCACGTACTGGAGGTCCGAAAGCCCGTAGGGGACGCCTGCTCCGTTGGCGGGGAGGAGGAGGATGCCGATGGAGCCCTTGTCCGTGCGCAGCGGCACGATCATGTCGACCCCCAGTGCCGCAAACCGCTCCACCACGATCTTGTCCGGGAAATTGTCGCGGAAATAGGAAAAAGGGATCTGGCTGTATTCGTCCTTGTCCAGGAACGCCAGGATCGGAAGGACGGAAGGCAGCTCCAGGGAGAGCTCCTCCCGCTTCACTCCGCGGTAGAAAATGACCTGGGGGGCGCTGTCTTCCATGTCGCCGGGGACAAGGACGGTGACGGTTTCCATCTGGAACTTGGACACGAAGCTCCAGACCACATTTTTGATGACGTTCTCGATGTCGAGCTGTGCAGTGATCTGAAAGGCGATCTCGATGATCTCCTTCAGGTCCTGATTCTCCCTGTCGAGCGGCACCTCGTGAAGCTCATCGACAAGTCCGCTTTCCATTGAGGGATGAGTATACCCCAGCCGGGCCTGCTTGCCAAGTTTTTCCTTGTGTTTTTCCTTGTGTATCGCGTCCACGGGACGCCACGGGTCAGGGAGCGGATTGGAGGCGCGGGTCCATGGGATAGAACACCAGGCCGGAGACCGGCTTGGGATAAAAGTAAGTGGATTTGCGGGGCATGCGCTCGTTGTTCTCCGCAATGGCAAGCACGTCGGCCAACGCCGTGGAGTTGAGCGCCAGCGCCACGTCGATCTCTCCGGCGTGGACCCGGGCCAGCGCCTCATCGATGTCCTTGGTGTAGGAGATGTTGGTGGCCAGGCTGAGCTGCTCCTCCGTGATCCCGAGGATCTGCTCCAATATGAGGGTGTTGAGGATATTCACATCCAGCAGCTTCCATTCGGAAGAGAAATCCAGGCGCACCAGCTCCTCATACGCCTCTTCATCCCGCAGGGTGAGAAGGTAATACCCCGAGGTATTCACGATGAAGGCGCCGATCTTGTGCTCCCCCGAGCCCACGCTTCGAAGGTCCCGCAGCCAGCGGCGGCGCACCTCCGGCTCATCGCCGTCGCGGAAAGTGTATTTCTTCACGTGGAAATGCTCCAGGATGGAGGCCCCCAGGTGGTAAAGGCTTTCCACCTGGATGCCATGGAGCATCCGGTGGGTGGGCAGGATGGTCAGCCCTTCGTGCTCCGAGTTCACCAGGAACATCATGATGTATTCCCAGGGGGCGTCGGGGCCGGCATCGGGAAAGCGCGCGCGCATGCGGTCACGAATGGTCAGCATGGTCTGGTAGCGATGGTGGCCGTCCGCAATGTAGATCTTCAGCCGTGATATGGTGCGGCGGATGATTTCGCAGCTCTCCGGGTCGGTGAGCCGCCACATGCGATGGCGGACCCCCACGGGCTGCTCGGTGAAATCGATGATCGCGGCTTCTTTCTCCTGGGCGTCCAGGATGTTGTCGATGATGTACGCCTTGTCCTTGTACAGGCTCCAGATGTACTCGAACTGGGTGTTGGCGGTTTCGGTCAGCTTGATCCTGTCCTCAAGGGGCCCCTTGATCACCTTCTCATGGGGCAGGATACGGCGTTCTGCGTAATCACGGAGCCTCACCGCGCCAATGAAGCCGCGCACCCGTCGCCGCCCTGCGTCCGACAGGTCGAACTCCTGCTCGTAGACCCAGAAGGAAGGCCGGCCGGTCAGGCGCAGGATCCCCTTTTCCCGCCACTGGGCAAGCAGGTCGCGTGTGCGGGTGTAGCGGTTGTCATTCTCAGTGTCGCCTTCCTGGATCTTTCCCAGGATGAGCCGCACCACGTTGTGGGGGTGCTGGCGATAGTAAGCCTCCTGCTGGCTGGGAGAGATGACATCATAGGGCTGCGAAAGGCACATCCCGATGTCGGGAACCACGGACGGGTCGTAGTGGAGCGCTCGAAAAGGCCGAACATCATTGATCGAATCTGGCACGATGGTCGGACGTTAGATCAGCAGGGCGGCGCAGGTCAAGCGCCGCTCTCCGCTCCTACCACCGGGCGTTGAATGATCCCCAGGACAGCCGCATCCCCACCACGGGCCAATAGCTTGCAAGCTGAGTCCCGACGCCGGTCTGAGGGTCCACGTCAGCAATGCCCTGCATTCCAGCGTACGCGGAAAGCTGCATCCACGGCGTGACGGCGATTCCCAGCTCGATGTTGGCTTCGCCAAAAAGAATGAAGTGGCCGGTCTGCGTCCCGGAAAACGTGGCCGAAATGCCGCCAAGGCCTGTCCAGAGATTGGTCGCCAGAGTGAGCGGTCCCGTGCGGCCCTCCTGGCCGATGATCACGCCTCCCACCCCTCCGGCCAGGGACTGGGTTCCGGGAGGCGAGTAGATGGCATACCCGAAGCCGCCGGTTCGCAGCCCTCCCGCGTTGACGCCATACCCGAAGCCGCCGATCTCACTGGAAGTGACAGTCGAGTTGCTGAGCCCCGGGACGTAACGCTGGTCACTCCACGTCACTCCGCCCGCGCCTCCCGCGAAGGCAAAAGACAGCGGCAGCGCCAGGACGACAAGAACAGCGAGAACGATTTTTGAAGCACCCATGCCAGTTCTAACCCCGCGGGGAACCGCGGGCGTCACCTGGCTCAGCTCACAGGCGTAATCGATTTTTCGTATATCCGGTAGGTTTTGACCCTGTCCAACGCAAGCTTCTCCAGGGCGTTCCTGATCCGCACATTGTCTTCCAGAATGTAGTTTGCCTCCAGCCGCCTGATCTTCGGCGAAAGCGCCCGGTAGATCTGGAGGTACAGGAGCACATCCAGGCCCTTGCCCTGATATTCCGGCAGCACGGCCAGGCCGAACAGTCGGTAATCCAGGAGACGCCTGACCCCGAAAAGCAGGTCAAGGAATCCGAAGGGAAAGAGACGACCGCCGATCCGGCGCAGGATCACGTTGAGATCGGGGAAGCCCAGGGCAAAACCGACTGGCTTTCCCTTGTCTTCCACAAACCAGACTGCGTCCGGATCCGCAATGGGGCGCAGCTTGCGGAACATTTCCTGGAACTCTTCGCGGTCCAAAGGCACATAGCCCCAGTTGTCCTTGAGCGCCACGTTGGAAATGTCGAGGATTGAATCCGCGTCCCGTGAAAGCTCCTTCAGAGAGAGCCTTCTCACGCTGAAGCCGGGGTTGCGGGCAAGGAAATGCTCCGCGAAGTCCCAGAACCGGCGCGGGATCCCGTAGTTGCGTTCCGTGCTTGCTTCATAGGCCAGAAGGTCCTTTGCCTTGCTGTAGCCCAGCCGCTGCATGAAATCGTTGTAGTGGGGCGGGTTGTACGGCGCCATGAAAACAGGAGGGGCCTGGAAGCCGTCTGACAGGAAACCCCAGCTTTCCGAAATGGGGTGGATGGGCCCGCGCACAACGCGCATCCCTCGCTCCGAAAGCCATTTGACGGCAGCATCATCCAGCGCAGCGGCGACGGCCAGGTCATTCACGCATTCGAATGCGCCGAAGAATCCGGTGCTGGCGCCGTAGAACGCGTTGAAGTTGCGGTCCACGTAAACAAGACTCCTTCCCAGGACCTCCGGACCATCCTCAGCCAGGAGGAGCGCGAAATCCGAATGTGCCAGGATGGCGTTTTTTCCCGGTGAGTACGCCCCCTTTTCATCAGCCCACAGCGGAGGCGCCCAGAAAGGATCACCTCGGTACAGTGTCCGGGGGAAAGAGATGAATCGTCTGATGTCTGCCTTCGATACCGCTTCACGGACGCGCATGTCGCCTTCCTGTTTGGCCCTCCATAGTAGTTCCGCTTCCCGACCACCGCAAGGGCGGCGATGAAAGAAGGGCCTGGATCTCCCGCATGGCTTTCACAAGCCGCTCCCTGCGTTCCTTGCTGAGGCCGGACAGGAGCTGACGCACCTGGCCGGAGGCCTGGGAATCCAGACGGCGCATGAACGCGGTCCCCTTTGCCGTCAGACCGAGGATCCTCATGCGTGCGTCGCTTGCATGGGCGGACCGGGAGACAAGCCCTTGCCTCTCCAGCCGGCGCAGGATGCGGCTCAGGTAGCCGCGGTCCACCCCCAGGGAGGCAATCAGGTCCTCCGCCCGGCACCCCGAGCTGCCGGAGATCTCCCAGAGGATGCGCGCCTCGGTGAGAGAGACGGGGCTGCCCAGGAGCGTTTCCGAAAGCAACCCGAGAAGGCGCGTGTAGAAGCGGTTGAACGAACGGACGGCGGCCACGGTGCGGGCGCTGCCCTGGGGAGCGGCCATGCGTCGACGGTAGGGCATTTTGTTGACAAAGTCAACAAATAATCATACCATTGCCGCGGAGGTGCGGAATGAGCGGCGCGCTTGCACTGAGGTGCGCGCAGGCCGGAACGGACCTGCGCCATGACCCGCGGCCCGGGGACATCGGAGAGATGGTGCGGATGCATGGCGTGCTCTATGCCCGGGAGCACGGATTTTCCAGCGCGTTCGAGGCGTATGTGGCGGGGACAATGGCCGCGTACACCTGGCCCCTCTCAGACCGGGAGAGGCTCTGGATCCTGGAAAAAGAAGGGACCATGGCGGGAACCATCGCCATTGTGAAGGGCACGGAAAGCGCGGCGCAGCTGCGCTGGCTTCTCTTGCGTGCTGACATCCGGGGGAAAGGCCTGGGCCGCGCCCTGGTGGAGGAAGCGGTGTCTTTCAGCAGGCTCTCGGGCTATTCCTCTGTCTTTCTCTGGACGATCGGGTCCCTGACAACTGCCACGGCGGTCTACCGGCGCGCGGGCTTCACACGCACTGAGTCAAAAACCCATGAGCTGTGGGGCGCCGAGCGCACGGAAGAGCGCTACGATCTCACGCTGGCCTGACCTACCATATCTCGAAAAGAAGGGGCTGCTCGCCCAGGCCCGAGACAAGAGCCGCATGGCGTGACGGGGAAAGGCGCACGCACGCTCCACGGTCCGCCACCGTGTCGCGTCCGCATTCGCTGATCCAGGCGGTGCCCGACAGGACATGCATGTGCTTCCTGGCGCGGGGGATGCGAAGGAGCTCCCCGGGGAGCAGGGCAATGCGAAGCACGGGCCGTGAAGAAGTTGCAGCCACCCCTCGGGCCGCGCCCTGAAAAATCAATCCGATATCAGCGCTGCTCATGGAATCATCTCCCCTCTTCCGTTTCGGCCTTCGCGTCGGCTCCCGGCTCGACGTACGGCGTTTCCTTGAATGACGACAGAACAATGTTCGTGACTGACCTGATAAGGTCGGACTTGCTCTTGATTGCGGAAAGGAGCCTCTCCAGCTGCTTCGGTCCCGCTGCCCTTATCTTGAGGATGAAGCAATCCTCCCCGGCCACGCTGTGGCATTCCAGGATGTCCGGTTCCGTGGAGCACAGCTCCTGGATCACTTCCCGGATCCCCTGGTTGGTCACGCTCAAGCGGACGAATGCCAGCAGGGGCTTGCCCACCATGTCGGCATCCACGATCGCGGCGTAGCGCGTGAGGATGCCTTTTCTCTCCAGCTTCTTGACCCTCTCATGCACGGAGGACGCGGTAAGCCCGACGGCTTCGGCTATCTCCGCATTCGACAGCCGGGCGTTCTCTTGGAGAAGGCTTATTATCTTTTTATCTGTCGTATCGATCATACATCAATTATACTGCCATTTCCTAGTAGTGTCAAATATCATTTGGCTAACAGCTGATATTTCCGAATAATATTCGGCGTACAGCGTTTCCAATGCTTTGCCTTGCGCACGCCATGGGTCTCAGCTACACTCCCTCCATGAGAAAGCTCATCCAGCAATACGCGAAGGACCTCACGGCAGGTCGCCTGGAATCGGGATACGAGCATTCCTTCCGTGTCTACCATCTCACCAGGGAAATCGGGGAAGAGGCCAGCTACGACGATGATGTCCTGCATGCTGCCTGCTTCCTGCACGACATCGAAATGTCCAAGGGCCATCCCCGAAGCTCCGCGGACAAAGCCGAGGCCATTCTCCACGAGACAGGTTTCGTTCCCGACAAGATCCCTCTCGTCGTGGATGCCATTCTCAACCACATGCCGGACGGCAAGCCTTCTACAATAGAAGCGAAGCTCCTCTTCGACGCCAATCTGCTGGATTCCATCGGCGCCGTCGGGTTTGCGCGCCTGGCAGCCGGCGCTTCGGTCTGGTACCGTTACTCCACCATGAAGGAGGTCCTGGACTACATCACTCGCGAGCTCTCCTTTACGAAGGAGCTGCACTTCGACGCAAGCCGCAAGCTGGCGCAGGAAAAAATGGACTTCACAAGGATGGCCATCGAGCAGTTCACAAAAGAGCTGCACCTCTAAGCGGCCATGCATAGCCATGGATGGCGGAGGGGCGCCCGGCCACGCGGCAGCTTGGCCGGGGACGTGCGAAAGGCGCCCGAAGGTCCGGCGCGACGCTTCCTTGCTGAGGGCCACCTGATAGATTCCGGTCTCCTCACCCGTATGCTCAATCTTGTCGTGGACTCCGGCGCTGACTACGAGGTGGTGGCATTCCACATGGGCAAGGTCCGGACTGATCCCTCGACGCTGGAGCTGGAGGTGCGCTGCTCCCGGGAGGAACAGCTGGCCTCTCTCACCAGCCTCCTTGTTGCACAGGGGTGCTACGAGAAATCCGTCGGAGAGGCTCTCCTGCGGTCTGCTCCCGGGGATTCCTGCGTCCCGGATGATTTTTACGCAACCACGAACAGGCGGACCCAGGTCTTCCTGCAAGGCGCCTGGCAGGATGTTGCGGAAATGAGGATGGACGGCGTCATTGTGGCCGGCAGCAAAGGGCTTTCCTGCCGGCTCATCCGCGACGTGAAGGCCGATGACAGGGTCGTATGCACCAGCCGTTCCGTGCGCGTATTCCCGCTTTTTCGGGACCAGGACAGCGAGGAGTTCGGCTTCATGTCCAGCGACGTGTCCTCTGAGAGGAGCGTCGATGTGGCGGTCACGCGGGTAGCGGGGGAGCTGGCCCGTCAGAAGGCGGGCGGCGGGAAAGTGATCGTTGTGGCCGGACCGGTTGTCATTCATACCGGCGGCGGCCCGGCCCTCGCATCCCTTGTGAGCGGCGGATATGTGACCGGCCTCCTGGCGGGCAACGCCCTTGCCGTGCACGACATCGAAAGCGCCCTCTTCGGCACATCCCTGGGCATCGAGCTCTCGACAGGGAAGCCGGTTCACGAAGGACACCGCAACCACATTCGCGCCATCAACACGGTCTTTCGCTGCGGCTCCATCCGCGCCGCCGTGGAATCAGGGGCCGTCACCCAGGGGGTGATGCACGCTTGCGTGAAGGCGGACATCCCGTACGTCCTGGCCGGTTCCCTGCGGGATGACGGCCCGCTGCCGGAGACTGAGATGGACATGCTGCGCGCCCAGAAGGCATACATGGCCATGGCTCGCGAGGCCTCCCTTGTCATCATGCTGTCCACCATGCTGCATTCCATCGCAACGGGGAACATGATCCCCGCGTGGGTGAAGACCATATGCGTTGACATCAACCCCGCTGTCGTGACAAAACTCTCGGACAGAGGCTCCGGCCAGACAATCGGCATCGTGACCGATGTCGGCCTTTTCCTCAGATCCCTCGCGGAAAAACTCCAGAGGTAAGACGTCCATGGACACACAGAGCGCAAGCCCGCGCAATGCACTGCCTCCTGCGCGCGAGCTGCATCCCCTCGAGGTCAAGGTCCTCCTCCACGCAGCCCCGGGGGCGGAAATAAGCACCGCAAGCCTCATTGCGGAGCTTTCGTACAACATGGGCCAGGCCAACCAGGCGCTGAGCTGGCTGGCCGCAAAGGGCTTTGCCGCGGAGAGGTCACGGGCCACCCGGGTGCTCTACGAGATCACCGACTTCGGCCGGGAGTGCCTGGACAAGGGAACCTACGAGGAACGGATCATCCGTCTCATCGAGGCAGATGGACCGTTGAGCCTTCCTGAGATCGCCAGGAAGCTGGCGCTGGACCCGAAAGACGTCGGCTCCGCGTTCGGCGGGCTTTCCAAGGAGAAAGTTCTCGCCATGGACGGGGAAAAGAGGGCAGTCATGGCAGCGGCATCGTCCGGCGTCCCCGGCGGGTCGGCTGCAGCGGTGCGCGCGCTTCTGACAAAGGCCGCCAAAGCCGGCAGCCTTGAAGAGGGCTCCCTGACACCGCAGGAAAAAGAGCTGGCGTCGTCCCTGGCCAGAAAGCGCGGAAGCGCAACAAGCCTTTTTCGCCTGGTGGAGCGGGAAGACGTGACTTTCATCATCACTCCCGCGGGCGCCGAGGCGCGCAAGCAGCTTGAGCAGGCGGGGACCACGGGAGAAGAAGTCGGCAACCTCACGCCGGACATGCTGAAGAGCGGCGCGTGGAAAACGGGGCGGTTTCGCCGTTACAACATCGACGTGCCTCCCACCCGCGTGCTTCCCGGAAGAAGCAACCCGTATTGCGTGTTCCTGGAGCGCCTGAAAGACAAGCTCTCTTCTCTGGGCTTTGAGGAGTTCGACGGTCCCCTTGTGGAAACCGAGTTCTGGAATGGGGATGCCCTGTTCATGCCCCAGTTCCACTCCGCCCGGGACATCCACGACGTGTATTACATGAAAAATCCAACGCACGCAAAAGAGATCGAGCAGCCGTGGCTGGACCAGGTGGCCGCAACGCATGAGAACGGCTGGACCACGGGCAGCAGGGGATGGGGCTACGGATTCGACCGTCAGTTCACCCGCCGGCTCATCCTTCGCAGCCAGGGCACCGTCCTTTCCGCCAAGACGCTTCCCCGTGCCAAGGTGCCGGGGAAGTACTTCGGGGTGGTCCGCTGTTTCCGCTACGACCGTGTGGACGCGACGCACCTGGCGGACTTCTACCAGACAGAGGGGATCGTGCTGGGAGAGGAAGTCAACCTTCGCACTCTCCTGGGCCTGCTCAAGATGTTCGCCGAAGAAGTAGCCATGGCCAGAGAAGTAAAATACGTGCCCGGATTCTTCCCCTTCACCGAGCCCTCCGTTGAGGTGCACATCAAGCACCCGACGCTGGGCTGGTTCGAGCTGGGAGGGTCCGGGATCTTTCGACCGGAGGTGACGGAGCCGTTGGGCGTGAAAGTCCCCGTGCTGGCCTGGGGGCTTGGGATCGACAGGATGGCCCTCACCTCGATGGGGCTGCACGACATCCGGGAGCTGTTCTCCAACTCCATCGAGGATGTGCGGACCAGGAGGATGGGCTAGCACCATGCCGAAGATCGACGTCAACGAAAAGCTTTTCTTCCAGACCCTCGGCAAGAAGCTCGGCCGGAACGAGCTCACCGAGCTTCTCACCTCAGCCAAGGCCGAGCTGGATGATTGGCCCGAGGGCGAAGGAGTTCTTCGCATCGAGCTCAATGACACGAACAGGCCTGACCTGTGGTCCACCATGG
The DNA here is from genome assembly GCA_963710335.1 of uncultured Spirochaetota bacterium. Taxonomy (GTDB): domain Bacteria; phylum Spirochaetota; class Spirochaetia; order SZUA-6; family Fen-1364; genus Fen-1364. The sequence goes on along the minus strand of CAVQAA010000007.1, from coordinate 178,710 downwards.
GCCTTGCCCGGCAGCTCTCCATCTACCTGGGCGGAAAGGTCCCCGCGTATGCGTTTTTCTCCCGGCACGGCAAGGCGCAGAAAACGGAAGACCGGCGGGTCATCGTGGATGCCGGCCTGACCGGCATTCGGCCGTACATCGCGTCGTTTGTCGCAGAGGGGAAGAAGATCACCGACGCCCTGCTTCGGGAGATCATCCAGTCCCAGGAGAAGCTCTGCGGAAACTTCGGCAGGAAACGAAAAACGATAGCCATGGGGGTCTCTCGCGCGGACCTCATCCAGTGGCCCGTGCACTATGGCGCCGCGGATCCGGATGCCACCAGGTTCGTCCCGCTGGATTTCGACAAGCCGCTGTCCATGAGGGAAATCCTCACCCAGCATCCCAAGGGCCGGGAGTACGGCCCCATCGTGGCGGGGTTCGCAAAGTTCCCCCTGCTCTCTGACGGCCGGGGAGAGGTGCTCACATTCCCCCCCGTGATCAACTCCGCTCTCATTGGCGGTGTCCGTGTCGGAGACAGCCGGCTTTTCATCGACCTCACGGGCCCGGACCTGGACACCATTCTCATTGCCTGCTCCATCACGGCGTGCGACTTTGCCGACATGGGCTTCACCATCATGCCCGTGGCGGTCCAGTATGCCGCCGAAACGCCATATGGCTCCTCCATCGTCACGCCCTTCTACTTTCAGAAAGATACGGTGCTTTCCGTAGGCGATGCGGAGAGGAGGCTCGGGGAGAAGTTCACCCCGGCCAAGGCCGCCCAGCATGTCAGGAGAATGGGCAACTCCGTGCGGGTGGACGGCACAAACCTCATCGTCTCTCCGCCGGAGTACAGAAACGACTTCCTTCACCCCGTGGACGTGATTGAAGAGATCATGATCGGCAGGGGCATGGAATCCTTCGAGCCTGTCATGCCAAAGGATTTCACGGTGGGCCGTATCTCCGCCGCGGAGTGGTACACGCGCAGCGTTCGCGAAACCATGATCGGCCTGGGATACCAGGAGATGATCTACGGCTATCTCGGCTCCCGCAAGGACTTTGTGGAAAAGATGTGCATCGACGGCCGCGAGGTCATGGAGATCGACAACCCGATGACGGAGAGCTTTGACATAGTCCGAAACTCCATCCTGCCGAACCTCCTGGCATCCGAAGCCGTCTCCGCGCACGCCGCGTACCCCCATCGCATCTTCGAGGTGGGCAAGGTGGTCGTGCGTGACCCCGCGGAGAACCAGGGCTCACGGACCCACAATGCGCTGGGCTTTCTGGTTGCCGACCGGGAGACCGGCTTCAACGAAGTGGATGCACACCTGCTTGCTCTCTTCTATTATTTGTCCCTGGATCCGCAGCTGGTGCCCCTTGAGGACCCCCGGTTCATTCCGGGCAGGGCCGCGGAGATCCGCGTGAAGGGAAGGAAAGTCGGTTTCATGGGCGAGGTACACCCCCAGGTTCTGGAGAACTGGGGCATCCAGATGCCGTGCGCCGCGGTTGAGCTGTCCCTCGATCTCATGCGGGAGGAGTGAAACCATGGAAATGAAAGTCAGCGCGGTCCCTGTCTCTTTTCCAGAAGGCGCCAATATCGTCATCGGCCAGTCGCATTTCATCAAGACTGCCGAAGATCTTGCCGAGATCATGAGCTCCTCCGTGCCGGGCGCAAAGTATGGCCTGGCGTTTTGCGAAGCCTCGGGACCTTGCCTCATCAGGACGGAAGGCAATGACGAGGGCCTGGTGGCGCAGGCGGTTCAGGCCGCGCAGGTGGTGGGCGCCGGTCACTCCTTCTTCCTCATCATGCTGAACGCGTACCCCATCAACGTCCTGAACCAGATCAAGTCATGCCAGGAAGTGTGCCGCATCTTCTGTGCAACGGCGAACCCCCTCCACGTGCTGGTTGGCAGCACGGACCAGGGCAGGGGGATCCTCGGCGTGATCGATGGCTTTCCTCCCAAGGGCGTGGAAAAAGAGAATGACAAGGCCGAGCGAAGGTCGATGCTTCGGAAGTTCGGGTACAAGTTCTAAAAGTCCCGCGCGCAGCCGGTCAATTCAAGGTGCAGCGCAAAAGAACCGACGCTAGAAAAGGGAAGCGATCATGGCGTATCGGGTAAGCGTCGTCATCGAGAAAGACCATCACGGATACTGGGCCTTTTCCCCCGAGATCGAAGGCTGCCAAACGCAGGGGGGTTCACTGGAAGAGGTGGTTGCGCGGGTGACAGAGACCATCCAGCAATACCTGGAGCCGTGCCCAATGCCCGCCATCCCCTGGAGGAAATAGCTCTCCTCAGCGTGGCTGCTCTTTGCTGTCCGGCATCCACGCTTTTGCTTTGTCCTTCAGGAGCCGGCTGAACGATGCACGCGGCACGGCCTGGGGAGGCCGCGCTGCAATGGTGATCTTCTGCCCGGTGGCCGGGTTCAGACCCACGCGCGCCTTGCGCGCCGGCTGTTCCCTGAGGAAAAGCCTTCCCAGCCTTCCCATGGGGACCCTCTGGCCCAGCAGCATCCCTGACTGCAGGAGCATGTGGTAGTCTTCGATGAGCTGCCTGGCCTGCCGCTTGCTCAAACCGTTCTTCTCCGCGAGGTAGGCGATCATCGATTTCAATGTGATGAGCTCGGGAAAGCCGGTTCCCGGAGCCGCAATGGTCCGGTTTATCTTCACGAAGGCGCTTGTCAGGTAGATCGTGGCCTCGCGAATCCTCCTGGTCTGCTCATCGGGCGGCAGGACCGGATCACACGCCGCGATCTTGAGCAGGGCGGAGGTTCGGCGCACCGGCCCGGCAGAGAACTCAGCCTCCCTGTCCAGCGCAAGTCCCTGCGGGAAATCCACGCCATCCATGAGCACGAGGTGGGGAACATCCATGCGCAGCTCGATGCTGGCATACTCGCCGTGCCGCCCTGCGCTCCCGGCAGGCTCCAGGCTGACAAGTGAGCCGGACCACGTGAGCAGGAGCACGCCCCGGGGATCACCGGCAGGCAGGGACGGAAGCTCCTGCATGTCCAGTGCCCTGGCCTGGTCCTCGAACATGCGTTTTTTCGAAAGCCACGCGGCGCTCATGCGCTGAAGAGATTCTTCCGTGTCGGGAAGACCTGAGTTTCTAACCAGGGATGCCAGGTGCGCTCTGATGGGCTGGCTGATACTGGCGACATCGTCCATGGGGCGGCCTCCTCTTGAAAAGCGTAGTGCTCCTCGCGCAGAATCACAACCCTGATATGACAACCCTGGAACTGAGCGCCATTCTGGCGGCTGCTTCGGTCTGCGCAGGTTTCCTCGGCTCGCTCACCGGCCTGGGGGGCGGGGTGGTCATCATCCCGCTTCTCACGCTGGGGCTGGGGGTCGACATCCGTTATGCAATCGGCGCTTCCCTCGTCTCGGTGATCGCAACCTCCTCAGGTGCCGCAGCCGCCTACGTCCGGGAGGGCTTCAGCAATATCCGCATCGGCATGTTCCTGGAGATCGCCACCACCGTCGGCGCCCTCGCCGGCGCCGCAATTGCACTGCGCGTGGCGCCGCCGGTCATCGCGGTGATCTTCGGCTGCGTGCTTTTATACTCAGCCTACATGACCTTCCGGGCGCCTCCCGCCGACCATGAGAATGTTCCGGCCGACGGGCTGGCAACGCGGCTGGGGATGAATGGGACGTTCCCGACCCCGGGCGGCCTTCGCTCGTACAACGTGCGCTCGGTCCCGGCGGGCTTCGGCCTCATGGCGGTGGCGGGAGTCCTTTCCGGGCTGCTGGGCATCGGCTCCGGCGCCCTGAAGGTGATTGCAATGGACAGGGTGATGAAGATCCCTTTCAAGGTTTCGACGACCACCAGCAACTTCATGATCGGGGTCACGGCGGCCGCAAGCGCCGGCGTCTACCTGAACAGGGGCTACATCGACCCCGGCCTCGCCATGCCGATCATGCTCGGCGTGCTTGCAGGCTCAGTCCTCGGAGCGCGGTTTCTGGCAGCAGCGCAGACACGGTCCCTGCGGATCATTTTTGGGATAACGATCGTCGCCCTCGGCGCTGAGATGATCTATAAGGGAATCGGAGGGCACCTCTAGTGATCGACCGGAGCTTGAGCGATCACCGCATGGAGCGTCTCATCGGCGGCCTCCTGCGGATCGGCGTGATCATAGCCGCCTGCATTGTTGCATTCGGCGGCGCCTTCTACATCGCCCGGCGGGCCGGCGCCGTTCCTCATTACGGATCGTTCCAGGGTGAGCCGGAGTTTCTGGAGCACGTGGGGCAGGTCGTGAAAGCGGCCGTTTCATTGCGCAGCGAGGCGATCATCCAGCTGGGCCTGCTTGTCCTGATTGCTGTCCCGATCTTCCGGGTGGCGGTGTCGATTGTCGCCTTCCTCCTGAAGCGCGACTGGCTGTACAGCCTGGTGACGCTGATCGTGCTGGCCGTTCTGCTGTTCGCTCTCCTGGGTGGCAAGGTCTAGGCGGCTTATTCGCCCATGCCCGCCCCGTTTTTCCTCCAGATCTCGGTGGCGCTCGCGAAGTGGCTTTTCAGGAGGGCGACGGCGCGCGTGGGATCGCTTTGCAGGCATGCAAGCACGTCGGCGTGCATTTCGGCCCAGTCATTCTCCATGGTGCGGAAAGTCTTCTCATGCATCAGCGTCATGTTGACGCGAAGGGTGAGCTGACGGTAGGCGGTGTTGAGCAGATCGTTGCCGGCAAGAGCGCAGATCTCGCTGTGAAAATCGCGGTCCAGGGCGATGGCCTTCTTCTCTTTCTCCGCGGCGTCCTTTTCGCCGCCCAGGCCTCGCATCCGAGCCACAATGTCCTCCATGCGGGCAAGGCTTGCGCGCGGGATGCTGCCCCCGCAGCAGGACAGCGCGTACACCTCCAGGGCTTCCCGAAGCGCATAGACTTCCAGGATGGTCTTGCGAGATGGAACGCGCACCATGCATGCGCTGCGCGGCTTGATGTCCACAACGCCCTCGAACTCCAGCCTTTTCAACGCTTCCCGCACCGGCATGCTGCTCACCGAGAGCCTGGTGGCCATGCCCTTGATGCTGATCGTGTCTCCGTACCGGATGGCGCCGGTGATGATCTGCTCCAGCAGATATTTGTAGACCCGGTCGACAAGGCTTCTTGCAGTTGAGGTCCGCGCCATCAGCCGTGTCCCTCCCCCCGCAACATTCTCAGCGCATGCCCCATGACCGGCCCCAGCACTTTCATGCACAGGCGCGCGGCCTCGAGGGAGCCGGGGAAATTGACCACGATCGTGCTGCCCTTGATCCCCGCAACGCCGCGGGAAAGCACGGCGGCCGGGGTTTCCGCATGGGACTGGGCCCTCAGGGACTCCGATATTCCCGGCAGCTCCTTGTCGATGAAGCGCAACGTGGTTTCGGGCGTCACGTCCCGGGGAGAAATGCCCGTGCCCCCTGTTGTCAGGATGAAATCCGCCCCCGCGGCATCCTGCAGCGCGGAAAGGATCTGGTTTGCCTCGTCAGGGACGACGCGGCGGGTCACGGTGGCATCGGGAAACCGGCTTTTCACTTCTTTCTCGATTTCGGGGCCGGAGGCGTCCTGGTATTCCCCCCGGGAGGCCCGGTCAGAGATCGTAATGACAACGACATTCAAGGTCTATCTCTCCTCCCCGGATCACGCGCGCAAAGACTCCCTTGCGCGGCATGACGCAATCTCCCACCGTTTCGAAGATGGCGCAGTGGTGATGGCATTCCTTCCCGATCTGGGTGACTTCCAGAAGCGCGTCTCCAATGGAAAGCCATGCGCCCACGGGGAGGGATCCCAGATCAACACCGTCTGTCGTGAGGTTTTCAGCAAAATCGCCGTAACCTATCTGCACGCCCTTTCCGCGCATGCCCTGGATGTCCTCACTGGCAAGCAAGGAGACCTGGCGGTGCCAGTTCCGCGCATGCGCGTCTCCCACGATGCCGTGATTCTCCTTCAAGATGGCTCGCGGCACGGGCTTTTTCTGAACGCCTGCCTCGGTGGAGACGTTGATCGACAGGAGCGTGAAGGCTTTCACCCCGCGCTTTCCTTTGTCTTCTCCGTGAGCCGTATGTCGGTGATCGTCATCTGCTTGTCCACGGCCTTGCACATGTCGTACAGGGTCAGCGCCGCCACGGACACCGCCGTCAGCGCCTCCATCTCGATCCCCGTGCTCTCCGTGCAGACTGCGCGGGAGGTAATCTGGACTCCATCAGCGCGCAGGGCCAGGTCCACCGAAACATGGTCGATCCGGATGTTGTGGCAGAGGGGAACCAGCTCAGAGGTCCTCTTGGCCGCGGAAATCCCCGCCACGCGCGCAACCACAAGGGCGTCCCCTTTTTTCAAAAGTTTTTCGCTGATCAGGCGCAGCGTCTCCGGCTGCATGAGGACCATGCCCGTTGCAGCGGCGCTGCGGCGCACCCGCGGCTTTGCGGAAACGTCCACCATGACCGCCTTGCCTTCCGCGTCGAGATGGCTGAAGTCCATCATCACCCCCCGATCTGCGACATGAGGCGGCTGCGGCATGTCCCGCCTCGCTCCGGCTTCGCGAAAGCCGCCTCTTTCAGGCTCTGCTCCAGCCGGGAAAAGTCCACGGGCATTTCCAGGTCGCTGTGCAGGCAGGGTTTGAGCATCCCGTCAGCCATGAGCCGGATCCGGTTGCAACGCGCGCAGGACGGAGGCCTGTCGAACCCGTAGGAATCGCCTTTGCGGCGGCCAAGATCGAAATGGTTGATGAGCTGCAGGGCCAGCCCGCGCTCGGCGCAGAACCGCCTCATGCCATCTACCTCCTCTGATCGCGTGTCCTCCAGCACGACCATGTTGATCTTCACGGGAAACCCTTCCCGTCGGGCAGTCTCGATCCCGGCCAGGGCATCCGTTATGCTGCCTCCCCTGGTCAGGAAACGGTACCTTTCACCTTCAACGGTGTCCAGAGAGACGTTCAGACTGTCCAGCCCCGCTTCCCGGAGGTCACGGGCAAGTCCGGCCAGGAGGGTGCCATTGGTGGTCATGCCCAGGTGCTCCAGCCCTTCTATCCCGGCAAGCATCCGCACCAGTGCGACGATATCCCGCCTTACCAGGGGCTCGCCTCCGGTCAGCCTGATCTTGCTGACCCCGAGGCGTACGGCGGCCCGGGCCACGGCCGTCATTTGCTCAAAGGAGAGAAGGTCCCGGTGATGCCGCGGAGGCACGCCCTCAGCGGGCATGCAATAGAGGCATCTCAGGTTGCACTTGTCCGTCACCGAGATCCGCAGGTACGTGATGGGACGGTCAAAGCGGTCGAACATCGACCTCAGCTCCTTCTTCCAGCGTGGCCACGCCCTTTTCCATCCGAATCAGCCCGTCGGCCTGGCCGAGGGCGTTGAGGTGCGCGGATCCATGGTATGCCACGGGGAACAGCCGGCCGCCGCGGGCGCTCACAGGCAGGAACTCCGTCCGCTCCGTTGCCTTCCGGCTGACCCTGGCGCCAAGCCGCGCTCGAAACACGCGGGGTTCCCAGTCGAGCCCCATGCGGCGGTAGAGAAAAGGCTTCACGAAGATCTCGAATATCACGAACGAGGACACAGGATTCCCCGGCAGGCCGAAGACGAACCGGCCTTCGCGCCGGGCGAACAGGGTCGGCTTGCCCGGCTTCACGGAGACGCCGTGAAAAAGGATTTCCGCTCCCAGCTCCTTGAGGCACTGGGGGACAAAGTCAAAATCTCCGGCGGAAACTCCGCCGGTAAGAAGGACCAGCTCGCAGGATTGCAAAGCTGAGGCGATGGCCTGGGCAAGCGGGCCGGGCTGGTCCGCAACCATCCCCAGGAACCGGGACGGACACCGCATGGCGTCCAGCTGGGCGGCAAGCTGCGCCGCGTTGCTGTTGTAGATCTCCCCGGGGCCAAGTGCCTCGCCGGGCGCGCGGATTTCCGACCCGGTGGAGATGATTCCCACGGCAGGCGGGACCATGACGGCGGCTGTCGGGAACCCCGAGGCTGCAAGAATGCCGACGTCCTGGGGAGAGAGCGCTTTGGGCTGGAGAACCGGGTCCCCGGCGCGCAGGTTGGCACCGCGGGGAATCACGTTGTCGGTGGTTTCCGGGCCCAGGATCCTGATGACCCCGTCCTTTTCCTCCACCAACTCCTTGCGGATCACACGACCCGCCCCGGGGGGCAGCATGGCGCCGGTCATAACGCGGGCGCATTCCCCTGCCTCGATCTCGTTGCGGGGAACACCTCCTGCCGGGACCGTATCGATGATTCGAAAGGTTTCGGATGGATCTCCCGAGCGGACGGCAAACCCGTCCATTGCTGACTTGGCAAACGGCGGGGAATCGATGGGTGAAAGAACCTCACGCGCCAGCACCCTGCCCGGCAATTCGTCAAGGGAGACGGTCTGTTCCATCCGGCGGGGCTCGACCCGCGCGATGATTTTCAAAGCCTCTTCAAGGTCGATCACCGGCATCCCCTCAGTATAGCCTGACGGCGGACGCTTTGAAGGCTACCACGTATTCGCGGCCGGTTTCCATGCCAAGCTCCGCGGCAGCCGACGGGGTGATCAGCGCCTGGACTGTCAAACCGCAATCCACCACGACGCGAAGCAGGGCCCCTTCGGGCTCCATCCGGGAGATCCGGCCCCGGAGCTGGTTTCGCGCGCTCGATCGGATGGGCTCCCGGGATATGATGACGTCGCTGAGGGGAAGGACACCGACGGTGAAGTCTCCCTGCAGAGCCGGGCAATACAGGGTCACGCCGCCGGCTCGGAAGTACGTGAATTGCTCGTCACGACGTTCCACGGTCCCTCGAAACACGTTCTCACGGAAGGGGATGATCCTTCCATCCGCCAGCCGAAGCAGGGAGTCGCACAGCCGGTAGGCCAGCTCCATGTTGTGCGTGCTCATGACTACGCTGCCCCCTCCCTGCACGGTTTCGCGCACGATCTTTTCCACGACACCACGGGAGCCGGGATCCACGTTCGCCGTAGGCTCATCCAGGAGGAGCACTTTGGGCCGCAGGACAAGGGCCCGGGCCAGCGCGACCCTTTGCATCTCCCCGCCGGAAAGCCGGCCCGCCCGCCTGCGCTCGAAGCCCGCAAGCCCCACATCGGCAAGCGCGGCCACGGTCCTTTCCGCAATCTCCCCCGGCGGAACCCCGCGGATGCGCAGGCCGTAGCTTACGTTCTGCGCCACGCTCCCGCGAAAAAGCAGGGGGCTCTGATGCACCATCACGGTTTCCATCCGCGCTCGTCGTGAACCGATCCCGGACAGCGGCAACCCATTGTACTGGATCGTGCCGCTGGTCGGGGACAAAAGGCCGTTCAGGAGACGCAGGAACGTGGTCTTTCCAGAGCCGTTCTCTCCAACCAGGACCGTCGCCTTGCCGGCCTCCAGGGAAAGGGAATCCACGGCCAGTACGACGCGGCCGTCGAACTCCCTTCGCATGTCCGCCAGGGAAAAAAGGGGCGCCTCAGGACCGCTATTCATGCCGCACCAACCAGTGCAGGAGCGCGTTCACCCCCAACGCCATGATCATGAGGATAATCCCAAGCGCAAGCCCCAGCTCGAAGTCCCCCATGCCCGTCTGCAAGGCAATTGCCGTGGTCAGGGTCCTTGTGTACCAGCGGATGTTGCCGCCCAGCATCATTGCCGCCCCCACTTCGCCGATCACCCTGCCAAATGAGGCAAGCGCGGCCGAAAGGACCGCTCCGCGTGACTCCCTCACGCTCATCCAGAAGATCCCGCGCCGGGAGGCGCCCAGGGTGGTAAGCACTTCCGGAAGCAGGGGGTTGAGGCTGCTGAGCGCGCTTGCCGTCATGGAGAGAACGATCGGGAAAGCAAGGACAGCCTGGCCGATGATTACGGCACCCGGCGTGAACAGGAGCCCCAGCCGGCCGAGAGGTCCCGTGCGGGACACGAGGGAATAGATGATGAGGCCGATCACAACGGTGGGAAGCGCCATGAGGCTGCTCAGCACGGCCAGCAGGACCCGCCGTGCGGGGAAACGCTTCAGCGCAATCAGCACTCCAAGCGGGATGCCGGCCGCGCATGCAAGAATCGTCGAAATAAGGGAAAAACGCAGCGAGGTCCAGGTGATGAACCAGACTTCAGGGTTTCCGGAGATGAGAAGCCCGACCGCCCGCCCCAAGACCCCCATGCTTTCTTCAGCGTATGACGTCAGGCGTGAACAAGGCCTGCCCGTCCATCGTGTAGTCCCGGATGATTTTCTGGCCCTGCACGGATGTGACCCACGCTATGTATTGCATTGCGGCCATGTAGTTGACGCCGGGATGCTTCTGCGGATTCACCGCAATGACGCCGTAGGGATTGAACAGCGCGGGGTCCCCTTCGCAGAGGATTTTCAGGGCAGGGAGCTTCCCCCTCATGGCAAGCCAGGTGCCCCTGTCGCTCAGGGTATATGCCTCGAGGCTGTTGGCCATGACAAGCACCTCGCCCATGCCCTGGCCGGCGTCCTTGTACCACGGGCCTCGTGGCGTGAGCCCCGCTTTTTCCCAGATCTCCAGCTCTTTTGCATTCGTGCCGGATGCATCCCCGCGAGAAATGAAGGAAACACCTCCACTCGCTGCGGCAATCTTCGAAAATGCGCCGGCGGCGTTGGCATCGCCTGATAGTCCGGCCGGGTCGCCCGCGGGGCCCACGATGACGAAATCGTTATGCATCACATCCCGGCGGTTGACCCCGTACCCCTGGGCGATGAACCTGTCCTCCAGCTTCCTGTCGTGGACGAATACCACATCCACGTCGCCGTTCTCTCCGAGCTTGATCGCTTTGCCGGAGCCGACTGCAATCACGTCCACCGTGAGGCCCGTGAGCTTCTCGAACGGCGGATTCAGAACCGAGAGCAAGCCGCTGTCCAGTGTGCTCGTTGTCGTTGCCATCTTGAGCCGCGCCGATTGGGCCGACAGCGGAATGAGCAGGGTGCAGAGCAAAAGCGGCACGAGCCACGACAGCCGACGCACGCTGAGAATCGAACGCTCTTGCTCCATGGTTCACCTCGCCTGGGAAAGAGGATACACTCGGCCCGCGTCATGGAGCAATTGCGCCTCATCACCGTGGTCGGGCTCAAAGGGAGCGGCAAGACTACCGTTGTGGAGGCCCTCGTCGCTGAGATGCGGGCGCGCGGCCATGAAGTGGGGACGGTCAAAGCGATGAGGCACCACCCGGTTCCCCTGGGCGCCGAGGGAACGGACACTCGTCGTCACGCCGCGGCGGGGGCCTCCGTTGTCGTTGCGCTCTGCTCGGACGGCACGGCGAGGTTCCAGAAAGGCGCACCCCCGGCTTCCCTGGATGAGGTGCTTCGTCTTTTTCCCGGGAGCATCCGGATCCTCGTCAGCGAGGGCGCCATCGACCAAACAGCCCCGCAGAGTGTCGTGCTTTGCCTGAAAGACCCTTCAGAGCTCCAGCAAACTCTGGAGAGGCGGGGCATCCCCGAGAGCTCGGTAGCCGCCATCTCCGGAAGGGTTGCATCCGCCCGGGGTGCCGTACTGTTGCCTGGAATCCCTTCCTTCGACGTGACGGATCCGGCACAGCGCAAAGCCCTTGCAGATCATGTGCTTGGAAAAATCGTGCAACCTTATCAAGGCACTGGATAAAAAGAACCTGCCCCGATGCAGAACTAGTTGCTCTAACTGTGGGGCAGGGTCAGGGCTGATAGTTCATTAGATGAACTGATATATCAGATAACACAAACCGGGATTAGTGTCAAGAGGAATCGCAACCAAATGCGAAAAATCAGCACAAATCGATAAGAGCTCCCTTCAGAACATGGGAACCAATTCTTTTGTCAGCTCAGCGGGTCCCCTCTCCGGTGATGCGAATCTGGCGCTGCGAAGGCACCTGGTATACGGTGCAGTCGTTCTTGTATGTCCGCTCCGGAAGCATGATGAGACAGTTCACGGTGTTGCTCCCGAAGGTGAAAGGCGCATGGTGCCAGACTCCAGGCCGAAGGCAGGCAAGCGTTCCCCGGGGAACAAGGAATACCTCGGCATCCTCGGACGGGAACTCGGGGTCCGGGCCGGCTGGCGCGACATGCATGAGCACGTCGCCGTCAAGGGGCAGGACGACTTCGCAGGCGGTATCGTGGAACTCAGAAACGTCCACCACGAAAGGGCGCTTCACCACCCTGCATACGCCAAAAGAAGCAACGGGGACCTTGCCCAGGGTGGACTGGACCATGTCCCTGTAGAACTCGATGGGCTCCGCCCCCAGGTGGGGGCCGGAGGGGCTCACCATGTTCGTATAGCTCCCGAACTTCCCAAACCCTTCCGGGGTAAGCTTTTTCCAGGCAATTTCCTTCATTTCCTAGCCCTCCGTACGGAGTGTAGCCGGACCGTCCAAACCGCGCAACTCAAGCCCGGGTTGACAAAACGCGCCTTCGCGGGGCGTGTTGCAGGTTCTTGCAGTCATGGTCTATAATCAATAATATGGGCCGGCTGGGACCAGTCCGCGTCGGCGTGAGGAACAAGAGCGGACCCCAGGCGTTCACTTTGACTAAGGAGCCAGCTACCATGACGGATGAAATGATCGGGAGAGTCGTTTCCTGCGTTGCGAAATGCCAGAAATTGCCCCCGGAGACGGTCACAATCGACAGCAAATTCGAAGAGCTTGGGATCGACTCACTTGATGGGGTGAATATCCTCTACGCACTGGAGACCGAGTTCAACGTAAGCATTCCTGACGAGGGGGTCCTCGGGATCAAGAGCGTCCGGGAGGCCGTGGAGCAGCTGGACAAGCTTCTCTCCGCAGGCGGGGCAAACGGAGCAGCGCGGGCGTAGCGCCCACGCGGACCAGATGGAACGGCGAGTCGTCGTCACGGGCGTCGGGGTGGTTTCCGCCCTCGGGAGAAACGCGCGCGAGTTCTGGGAAGCGCTCGTCAAAGGTGAAAGCGGCATCCGGCCCATTACCCAGCTGGACCTCAGCAACGTCAAGTTCAAAAACGGCGCTGAGGTGCCAGGCTGGGTCGCGGAAGACCACTTCGAAGGAAAAGCCGTTGATTTCCTGGACAAGTTCGCGCAATTCGCAATCGTCGCCGCGCGGGAAGCGGTCAAAGACGCCGGGATCCAATGGAACAAGCGGCTTCAGGAGCAGACCTGCATCGTGACCGGTTCCTGCGTGGGCGGGAAATCGAGTGAGGACGACGCTTTCCAGGACCTCTACATTCACAAAAAGACCCGCATCAGCCCTCTGACGGTCTCACGGACCATGGGAAATGCCGGCGCAAGCCACATCTCGATCGAAATGGGAATCACGGGCCCGGCCTTCACGCTGTCCACGGCGTGCTCCTCCGCCAATCACGCCATCGGCCAGGCGTTCCGCATGGTCCGCTCAGGTGACGTGGAGCTGGCCCTGGCAGGCGGGAGCGAAGCTCCTTTCAACTTTGGCCATCTCAAAGCCTGGGAAGCCATGCGCGTGGTGGCGCCGGACACGTGCCGCCCGTTCTGCGTGGACCGCCTGGGGATGATTCTGGGTGAAGGGGGAGCCATCCTTGTCCTCGAGCCACGGGATGCCGCCATTGCCCGGGGAGCCCGTATTTATGGAGAGATCGTAGGATTCGGGATGTCATCAGATGCCCACCATCTCACGCAGGCATCGGTGGAAGGTCCCGCGCGGGCAATAGCCGGGGCCCTGCGCGATGCAGGCATTGCCCCTGAGCAGATCGGATATATCAACGCCCACGGAACGGCGACCCAGGTGAACGACCCTGCGGAAGTGGCTGCCATCCGCATGGCTCTGGGCAATCATGCCGAACGCGTGGCTGTCAGCTCCACCAAGTCGATGCACGGGCACGCCCTGGGCGCGGCGGGGGCCATCGAGGCAATAGCGACGGTCCTGGCCCTCAAGAACTGCACGCTGCCGCCCACGGCCAACTTCACGAAGGTGGATCCGCGCTGCGACATCGATATCATCCCCAACGCGGCCCGGCACGCGGACGTGGAATATGCCCTCTCCAACTCATTCGCTTTCGGCGGCCTGAACGCGGTGCTGGCCTTCCGGTCCCCGAGGTAAGGATCTGCCTGGGAGCTACTTCTCCGTCATGATCCACACGCCGCCCCACCCATCCTGGGGAGGTGAGGCGGCCAGCTTCCTGCACTTCTCCACGTAACAGGACGCCGGGGGGTCCTGGGCCGCGATGCTTTCGAATATCCGCTGCGCCTCCGTGAAGTTCCCCGCGTAGTATTCCTTGAGCCCCTTGTCGAAAACCTCCAGGACAGAACGGCGGCTCTCGAACGTGGCAGCCGTCATGGGCTCGAAGACGGTGACCGGTTCCTTGCGGCCCACAACCGCTATGCGGGACACTTCCCGAAGGGGGAACGCCGTTCCCAGGCGCTCTTTCACCATGGCGGAGATCATTGTGTAGGTCTTGAACTGCTTGTTGACGCCTTCCAACCGGGAAGCAAGGTTCACGGCATCTCCCAGCATGGTGTAGTTGAACTTCGTGTGAGAGCCGAAATTGCCCACGACGGCGGGCCCCGAGTTGATGCCGATCCGCTTGTACAGGTCCTTCTTCACACGCTGGTGGAAAACCGGGCGAAGCTCGTCGAGCTTCGCCTGGCAGCGCAGGGCTGCCCGCACGGCCCGCTCAGCGTGGTCCTCCTGCGCCAGGGGCGCGTTCCAGAAGGCAATGATTGCGTCTCCCTCGTACTTGTCGATGGTGCCGCCTTCCTCCTGGATGATATCGGTCATGGCCGTGAGGTAATCGTTGAGAAGGAGGGTCAGCTCTTCCGGGGTCAGCACTTCGGAAATCGACGTGAACCCCTGGAGGTCCGAAAAGAAGATGGAAAGATCCCGCTTCTCCCCGCCGAGCTTCAGCCGCTCGGGGTGGGCTATCAACTCCTCGATGATGGTGGGGCTCAGGTACTGCTTGAAGGCGCTCTTTATGTAGCGCTTCTGCTGGCCTTCCGTGGCGTAACTCACCAGGCTGGAACCGATCAGGGAGAAAAAAGTGCCCAGCTCCAGGGCAAAAAGCTGCATCCACCAGCCCAGCGCATACGCTGCAATGCTGAGCAGGGGAGCAACGGGAATGAAGGCGACATAGATCAACGCGGTTCGGCCGGCCCCGGAGACCGCGGAGACAGCCACCCCTGCCCCGAGGCAGAGGATGAGGAGGAGCACAATGGTGACTGCCGTCGACATGGGGCGCATGAAGTCCGCCGAGAGGAGGTTGTCCAGCATGGTGGCGTTGACCTCAACCCCGGGGTACGAACCGCTCATGGGGGTGGGTTTCAAATCGAGCAAGCCCGGAGCGTTGTATCCAAACAGGACGTACTTGTCCTTGAAAACCGCCGGATCAAGAGTTGGCTTTTTCCCGTCGGCAATCTGCTGGTAGGACTGGAGGATGGCTGCGGCGCTGACGTTCGCGTGAGTCAGCGACGGCCCCCGGTAGCGCAGGATGGCCCGTCCGTCTGAGTCGATCGGAACCCGCACCGTGCCCAGAGAAAGCAGTCCGGGCCGGATGGCAAGCGAGGCCGCCGGGTGCCCGATGAGCCATGCGGCCAGGGCTTCCGTCGGGACGACCCGGTTGTCGAAAACGCTGAAAAGAGGCTCGCGTCGATAGACTCCGTCAGCCTTGTCCGCGGGCAGGTATGTATTGGCAAGGAACCGCGCGTTCTTCGCAAGCTCCCCGATGGGGGGCACAACGCTTGGATAAACCATCCTTGCGGGACGGCTGCTTGCCAGCCACGCTTCCAAGCCGTCGATGGGGATGGTAGAGGGAGCAGCATCTGCCGGCCAGGTGCCCGCCAGTCCCTGTGTCGCCATGTGATCGCTGAGCTGAATGGCCCCGATGACGCTTCCGTTCTGCCTGAGCCCTTCGCCGAAGCTCTTGTCGTCATCCACTCCGTACGATGACGGCTCCGTGTACAGGACATCGAACACGAGGGCCTTTGCGCCGCCCTGCCGGCAGAAGTCCGCAATGATCCCGTACAGCTCCCGCGGCCACGGCCAAGACAGGCCGTTCACGTCTTTCCCCCACGTCAGGCTCTTGTCGTCCAGGATGATCGTGACCACCTGGCTGCTGGCCTTGCCCGGACGCTCCAGCAGCCGGGCGCGCAGGTCCCATGTGCGGTACTCGAATATGTCGAGCGCGTGCGGAAGCCAGAGCGCCGCAGCTACCACGGCCGCCGCCACTCCGACAATCCCCCCCTGGAGCACCCTGCGAAGACCGGCGGGAATTGCCCTTGCGCCGGCTGTCGCCCGGGCCATCCTAGATGCTCCCCAACGCTGCCTGGTACCGGGCCTGCCGGGCAGCCAGCCCGTCCGGAGGCGTTGTCACTGCCGGCTGGTTGGCCAGAGTTTGATCAACTTTCGCAATCCTGTCTTTGGGGTCAGGGTGGGTTTTTGCAAAATCCAATCCCCCGGGCTTCAATTTGGTCTTCATGACCCGGAGCATGGCCTCGAATGCGCGTGGATCATAGCCAGCGCTGCGCATTATGGTCAGGGCCATCTGGTCCGCCTGGAACTCAAGGTCCCGGGAATAACCATTGTTTACCAGCGTGTTCGTGATGTCGGCAATGGAGTCCTTAAAAATATCGGTCAGCTCGCGGACATTCGATCCACCGGCCGTGTTGGCAGCGGTTATTGCGAGATTCCGGTATGCCGCGGTCTTTCGAGCTTCCTTGATTGCGTTCAGTCCATGTTTGAGGACCACGTGACTTGTCTCATGCGCAAGGATCGCGGCAACGCTGTCTTCGTTTGTGGCGCAGCGCAGGAGGCCGCGGCTCACGAGGATGAGCCCGCCGGGCGCGGAAAATGCGTTGATCTCATCCGAGTCCAGGATCAGGACGTGGTAACCGCCGAAGGTTTCGGGTCTGTCGGAATAGACCACCAGGGCCCTCTCCAGGACGTTAAGATAGTCAGTGGCGCTCGGGTTGTCGTAGACCTTGCGCGCGCTGAGGATGTTCGCCGCAACCGCGCGTCCGATGTAATACTCCTGCTCTGGAGTGAACTCAGTCTGCTCGGCCTGGCTGACCTGCTGGATCCCCTGCCCGACGGCAACGATATTGCCGACGCTCAAATCCATGCTGGCGCAGGCTGAAAGGACCAGGACCAGAATGGCCAGCGGAAGGAATCTCAGGATGCTCCTCATTGCGCGCCTCCCGAGATGTTCAGGCCGCCTTCCTTGAGGAAGGCCAATGATCTGGTCGTCAGTGGGCTTGTACGTGGCCATGCGGTCCACCCAGGTATAATCCATGTTTCCCGTCAGCCTTGTACTGCTTCTCCACTTCTTCGTTGAACCCTTTGCCTGCAAGGGCAACCTCACCGCTGGAAGCCCCTGTTTGGGCGGTCTGCGAGCCAGCCTGGAGCTTTATCTCCTTCTCCGTGAGGGCGGACAGACTTACCCATCCCTGAATGCCCTTCTCCGGCATGTTTACCTTGCGCCACGTCTGTGGGGAGCCCGCGGGCTGATCGAGAACCGTGACCCTGTCGCCGTAGACAAGAGTTCCGACGATCTTTCCCAGAGCGCTGGGCGTCGCTCGGACTTTGACTTCCTGAACTGTCACGCTCATCTTCGGCTGATCCGCTGCAAAAGCTGCGGCCGATGCCAGCATCAGGCACGCGGCCACGACCGGACAGACTCTCGACATTCCGCCACCTCCTCTGGTCGCAAATGTAGCCTGAAAACGGCGGGTTGTCACTCGTTTCTTGACATAGGACGGAGAAATCGAGAACACTCAAGCCAATCGTGATGATATCCAAACTGGCGGGAGGGCTGGCGGCAGCTTTGGTTGCCGCTGCGCTTCTTGCCGGCTGCGGCGCAGCATCGAAGGCTGGGTCCCGTGCGCCCGCGGCCGGCACAACGGCAGCCAGGCAGGCATCGGCCTTCACGCTTCAAAACACCGGCTCTGACACCCTGGTCAACCTTGCCCTTGCGTGGGCTGAAAGATACATGGAGATCAATCCTGATGTGCGCATCTCCGTTACCGGAGGCGGGTCGGGCACCGGGATAGCCTCTCTCATCAACGGCACCATCCAGATTGCCAACGCTTCACGAGAGATGACCTCGGAGGAAATCGCCACGGCAAAGAAAAACGGGATTACCCCTGTGCGGTTCACTGTGGCACTGGACGCCATCGCCGTTGTGGAGAATCCCGAAAACCCCGTGACCGGCCTCACCATCGGCCAGATTTCGGATATGTACACGGCCAGGATCGGGCGCTGGAGCCAGGTGGGCGGGGAGAATCGCCCGGTGGTCCTTCTCTCCCGAGAATCAAACTCGGGAACGTATGTTTATTTCCTTGAGCAAGTGGTAAGGAAGGGAAACCCCAAGGGCCCGGAGCTGTTCTCCCCGGAGACTCTTCTTATGTCGTCCTCTGAGGGCATCACCGCGGAGGTAAGGCAAAACCCGAACGCCATCGGGTACGATGGCCTGGGATACGTGACCGCTGACATGAAGAAAGTGGGGATCGCGCGGAAGGAGAACGCCCCGTACGTGCTGCCCTCCGCGCAGAGCGTTCGTGACGGCTCCTACCCCGTGTCACGGCCTCTTTTCATGTACACGGCCGGCCAGCCTGACGGGCGGGTCAAGGCGTATCTGGACTGGGTGATGCACGACGGCCAGGAGCTGGTGAAGGAGCTGGGATTCGTCCCGCTCCCGGAGAGCGGAAAGTGAGCAGCTCAGCTCCGCTGGGAGTGACGAACGTGAGCCCTCCCCAGCCGCAAAGCCGAAGAGGCACCCGGGCGGGTGAGTTCGTGGTGGAAGCCCTCATCCGGGTCCTTGGCTTTTCGACAATCGGCTTCGTGGTCCTCATTTTCCTTTTTCTCCTCCGGGAGGGGCTTCCTGTCTTTTTCGAGGTTCCCCTGAAAGGGCTTTTTTCCTCGCTCTGGTATCCCACGTTCAAGCTGTTCGGGACCCTGCCGCTGATACTCGGGTCCATCCTCGTCACCGTCGCCTCCGTGGTCATTGCCCTGCCCCTCGGCGTGGCCACCGCTGTTTTTGTCCGAGAGGTGGCGCCGCACTGGGCCCGGGAAGTCCTGAAGCCCGTCATCGAAGTCCTTGCAGGAATTCCCTCGGTGGTTCTCGGGTTTTTCGGCATGACATACGTTGCTCCCCTTGTCCGCGATCTGCTGGGCGCTCCCACGGGTCTGACGGCTTTCAGCGGGGCTCTTCTCCTGGCGTACATGGCGCTTCCCACGATCATCAGCGTTGCCGAGGACGCCCTGGACTCCGTGCCGCGCAGCTACCGCGACGCCGGCCTGGCCATGGGGGCCACCCGGTGGCAGACCATCTGGCGCGTCGTTGTGCCGGCCGGCAGGTCGGGCATCCTCACCGCCGTGATGTTGGGAATGGGCAGGGCCATCGGGGAGACCATGGCTGTCATGATGGTTACCGGCAACGCCGCGGTGATGCCCACCACGCTTGCGTTCCTCTTCAAGCCCGTTCGAACCATGACGGCCACCATTGCGGCCGAAATGGGTGAGGTAGCGCGCGGGAGCACGCACTACCACGCCTTGTTCGGCATCGGGATCATCCTCTTTGTGCTCACGTTCCTCATCAACCTGGCCGCAGCCAAGGCCATCTTCCAGAAGAGGCGCCGGGGAGGCTTGCGGTAATGAACCGTTCCCTGGTGCAGACCATCGGCTTCGCCCTCCTGGGAACAGTTGCCTTCATCGTGGTTGCCCCCATCCTCCTGGTTGTCGGGACAATCGTTGCCCGAGGCATCACTGCCATCAACTGGGAGTTCATCAGCTCCATGCCCCATGGCGGCATGCGGGAGGGCGGGATCCTTCCCGCCATAGTCGGCACTCTCCTTCTTACCCTCGGGACCGCGCTTGTCGCGGTTCCCGTCGGCGTGGGCGGAGCAATCTACCTCTCCGAGTACGCTCGGGACACCCGGCTCACCAGGGCCATCCGTCTTGCAATCGTGAACCTGGCGGGCATCCCTTCAATCGTCTACGGGTTGTTCGGCCTCGGGATGTTCGTGCTTTTCTTCCGGTTCGGGACGTCAATCCTTGCCGGCTCCCTCACCCTGGCCATCATGACCCTGCCGGTAATCATCAGCACCGCGGAAGAGGCCTTGCGCGCGGTACCCCAGGAGTTTCGCACCGTCTCCGCCAGCCTGGGCGGCTCCCGCTGGCAGGCTGTGCAAAACATCGTCCTGCCTCAGGCGCTTCCCGGCATCATCACGGGGGTCATCCTGGGCCTTCTGCGGGCGGCGGGGGAGACGGCCCCCATCCTTTTCACGGTTGCGGCCTTCTATCTTCCGCGTCTTCCCACCTCCCCCCTGGACCAGACAATGGCGCTGCCCTACCACCTGTACGTGATCAGCACACAAGTGCCCGGCATGCCTCTTTCCGTGCAATACGGCACGGCTCTCGTGCTGCTGGCACTGGTGCTGTCGCTGAACGTCGTGGCAACGGTCATCCGCAGCCACTTCCGGAGGAAACGGCAGTGGTAGAAACCAACGGCCGCGCCCGCGCGCCCATGGTCACCTCGGTCCGGCAGGGTCCGGGAAGAGTTCCCCTGGAAGGCGCGGTGCCCAAGATCAGGATTCAGGGAGTCACGTACTGGTACTCGGGCAAACCCTCCCTCGAAGGCATCACCATGGAAATCCCGGACAAGGCTGTCACCGTGCTTTTCGGCCCCGCCGGCGGAGGCAAGACCACGCTGATGCGCCTGATCAACCGGCTGAACGACATGGTGGATGAGACTCACATGACGGGGCGCATCCTCCTGGACGGGGAGGACATCTATGCGCCGGGGACCGACGTTTCGCGGCTTCGCCGCAGGGTGGGGATGGTCTTTGCCCTTCCCCTGGCCCTCCCGGGAACAATCCGCGACAACGTTCTTTACGGCCCCCGCCTGGCGGGGCAGCGGGATGCGACACGGCTGTCGGAGATCGTGGAGCGCAGCCTCCAGCAGGCCGCCCTCTGGAACGAGGTGAAGGACCGCCTCGATGCGCCTGCCTTGAGCCTTTCCGGCGGCCAGCAGCAGAGGCTGTGCATCGCCCGAAGCCTTGCGCTGGAGCCCGAGGTCCTCCTGCTGGACGAGCCCACCTCAGGGCTGGATCCCATCTCCACCGCCAAGGTGGAGGAGTCCCTCTTCGAGCTGAGGGAGCGGTATGCCATCGTCATCGTGCCTCACAGCGTGCAGCAGGCGGCGCGCGTCGCCGACTATGCGGCGTTCTTCCTTTCCGGAGAGATGGTGGAACGCGGCAGCGGCCCCCAGGTCTTCACCTCCCCGCGGGACAAGAGGACGGAAGACTACGTGACGGGGAGGTTCGGATAGCCATGGGAAAGGTAGCCGTCCGGAACCTGTCGTTTTTCTACGGCCAGCGCCTCGCCCTTGCGGATGTCACCATCGACGTCCAGGAGCGGGAGATCACCGCCCTGATCGGCCCTTCCGGGTGCGGGAAGTCGACGTTCCTCAGGTGCCTCAACCGTATGAACGACACGATTCCCGGCGCGCGGGCCAGGGGCAGCGTTCGCATCGACGGAGCGGACATATATTCCGGAGGCACGGACGTGGTGGATCTGCGGAAGCGCGTGGGCATGGTGTTTCAGCGGCCCAACCCGTTTCCTCAGACCATATTCGACAATGTCGCTTTCGGCCCGCGGGTGCTGGGGACTCACCGGGGCAGGGCGCTGGGAGAAATTGTGGAGAAGAGCCTGCGTTCTGCCGATCTGTGGGATGAGGTGAAAGATTCCCTGCGCCAGGATGCGCTCTCGCTGTCCCTGGGGCAGCAGCAGCGCCTGTGCATTGCCCGCGTGGTTGCGGTGGCTCCGGAGATCATCCTGATGGATGAGCCGTGTTCAGCCCTTGACCCCGTGGCCACGCTCCGCGTCGAGGAGTTGATGAGGACGCTGACGAAAAAATACACGATCGTGATCGTGACGCACAACATGCAGCAGGCGGCTCGAGTCTCCGACCGCACCGGTTTTTTCTGGTTGAACGACCAGAAAGCGGGAATCCTTGCCGAGTTCGGCGCCACGGAGCAGATTTTCACCAGCCCCCGGGACCAGCGCACGGAAGACTACATCACGGGACGCTACGGATGAGGCAGGTGGGGACGCACGGTGGGCGCAAGGAGTTGAACAATGCCACGGGAAAAGTTTGAGCACGACCTCCAGAGGCTGAAGGACGAGATCCTTGCCCTGGGGGCCATGGCTGAAAGGGCTGTCGCGGAGTCCGTCCAGGCGCTCAAGAAGAGGGACATAGCGAAAGCGCGCAGCATCATGGAGGATGATCGTCTTATCAACGAGAAGCGCTACGCCGTTGAAAACGAGACCCTCACGCTGATTGCCACGCAGCAGCCCATGGCCGGGGATCTTCGAACGCTGGCGGCGATCTTCGAGATCGCGACGGAGCTGGAGCGAATTGCCGACTATGCGAAGGGGATTGCGAACATCGCGGTGATGCTCGGAGAGGAGCCCCTGATAAAACCCCTCGTGGACCTGCCCCGCATGGCTGACAAGGCCTGCGACATGCTCCACAGGGCGCTGGACTCATTCATGCGCCAGGACGTGCAGGAGGCGCGCAGCATCCCCAAGGAGGACACGGAAGTGGACTCTCTGTACGAGCAGATCTACCGCGAGCTCATCACGTACATCATGGCTGACCCGCGCACAATAGAGCAGGCCAACCGACTCACCTGGGTGGCGCATAACCTCGAGCGCGTTGCCGACCGGGTGGGAAACATCTGCGAGCGCGTCGTTTTCTCCATCACCGGCAAGGGGGAAGAGCTGGACGGCCCGTTGCCCAGATAGGTACCGGGCCTTCGCCCTCTACCGCAGCTCCATGATCCTGGCCCAGCACGGCGGGACAGGATCAATGCCCGCCTTTCCCCCTTTCACCGCAAACTCGTCACCGGAATTGAGCAGGTCCACCAACCGTCCATCATTGGCGCCCGGGACATCCAGCGTGATTCGCGCGGCCTTCTGGGAGGCATTGACGGCCACCACGACTGTCCGGCCTTCGTGTCCGCGAGAGAACGCAAGCTGCTCGTTGCTCACGTGGAGCTGGAGGTAGTCCCCCACGCGAAGCGGGGCGCTTTGCAGCCTGACTCTGGCAAGACGCCGTATGGTTTCGGGAAGCTCACCCTGCGGAGCTTTCCGTGAGAGAACATCGAGGTCAAGGGATGGACGCAGCGGCCAGTCGGAGCGGCTCTTTTTTCCTTCGATTCCCCATTCGCTTCCATAGTAAATCGAAGGTACGCCCGGCATGGTGAATAGAAGGCAGTACAGCGAATAAAGGTGTCTCGGATCCTTCACCATGCTGGCCACACGGTTCACGTCATGGTTGTCGGCAAATGCGTACAGCGGGATCCCCCTGTAAAGCCCTGTCGGGCCGAACTGGCGGTTCAGGGAATGCGCGATCTCGAAGAAGTTTCTGTCGACGTGGCTGGAGTAGAGTCCCTTGTAGCACTCATAGTTGGTGACCGAGTCCAGGGTTTCCGGGTTGGCCCAGCGCTTGTAGTCCCCGTGCACCACCTCTCCCAGCAGCCAGAAATCCGACCGGATCCCGCGGCAGTGCGCCGAGAGGTCTTTCAGGAACCCGATGTCCATGACGTCCGCCGCGTCAAGCCGAAGACCGTCGATCCCGAAGCTCTTCACCCACTCACCGACGGCACGGAAAATGTGCTCTCTCACTTCGTTGTTGGCCAGGTTGAGCTTCACAAGACTGAAGTGCCCGTTCCACCCTTCGTAGGAAAAAGGGTCCCCGTACGGGCTTTGCTTCCCGAAGGCAAGGGAGTCGAACCACGACGCATACCGGGAGCGTTCCCGGTTTGCCAGCACATCCCTGAATGCCCAGAAATCCCTTCCAACATGGTTGAATACCCCGTCCAGGACAAGGCGAAGCCCTGCTGCGCGCGCGGCCGAGCTAAAGCGCGCCAGGGCTTCGTTCGTCCCCAGCCTTCGATCCACCTGGTGATAATCAGCCGTGTCGTAGCCGTGCGTCGAAGACTCGAAGAGCGGGCCGAGGTAGATTGCGTTGGCGCCCAGGTCCTTGATATGCGGCAGCCATGAGTGGAGGACCTGAAGCCGGTCCACAGGCTGGGAGGTGAAATCGTTGCTTTGCGGTGCGCCGCAGAGGCCGAGGGGATAGATGTGATAGAAGATTGCGCCGTTGGTCCAATGTTCCATGGCTCTAACTGTATATACCGTGCTCGAACTGGTGGACCGCGCGCTCCAGAAGCGCGTCGTTGAGGGCAAGAAACCCGTTGAGGGCAAGCCCGATACAGTTGTTGATCATCCCGAGAAACGAGGCCGCATACAGCCTGTGCCTGCCTTTCATGTTTCCGTGGTCCTGCGCCGCCCGGAGGAAAATCCCCGCGATGAGCCTGAACTGGTCTTCGTTCAACCTGACGACCTCCTGGAAAGCATCGCTGTGATCGGGAGCGAAATACAGGGAAAGCTGCATTCTATAGAAGACCGGGTTCTCCATCGAAAAACGGAAATAAGCCGACGCCACTCGCCTCAGGGTGAGCGGGAGGTCCCCCTGGTAATCCGCCGCGGAGCCCAGCGCCAGGTTCAGCTTCTCGTACTGTGCGCCAAGAAGGGCTTTCAAGAGCCCGATCTTGTTTCCGAAGTAGTGGTAAAGAGTCGGCTTGGTGACCCCGGCCGCATCCACGATCTCCTGGACGCCAACCGCGTCATAACCACGGGAGGAGAACAGCCCAAGGGCTCTTTCCAACAGCGCCGAGCGATTGTCCATTCCTCCTTGTATACCGATCGGTATAGAAATGTCAAGCACCGCCGCTCCGGAGTGCGCGCATCAGCTGTCCTATTGCACAGGCACGCGCCCTTCTATAGAGTAGCCGCTCGACTGCCATGAGTGATACCGAATCGGGTCTTTTTGCAAAGCTGAAGGGAATCATCCTCGGCAAGGCAAAAGACGTCCGGGACCCCAAAATCTTCCATAATCTTTCTCTCATTGCTTTCTTTGCCTGGGTGGGGCTCGGGGCGGACGGCCTGTCCTCCGCAAATTACGGACCTGAGGAATCGTTTCTCAGCCTTGGTGCCAACAGTCACCTGGGCATCTTCGTGGCCCTGGCCACGGCAATCACGGTCATCGTCATTGCCTCCAGCTACTCGCAGATCGTGGAGCTGTTTCCGGGAGGCGGAGGCGGCTACCTTGTCGCCAGCAAGCTCCTGACCCCGACGCTGGGAATGATCTCGGGGTGCGCGCTTCTCATTGACTACGTGCTCACCATCACCCTCTCCATTGCCAGCGGCGCGGACGCCATTTTCAGCTTCCTGCCCATTCCCTGGCTTCGCTACAAGCTCCTGGTTGCCGTACTCGGGGTCATCCTCCTGATGGTGATGAACCTTCGGGGAGTCAGGGAATCGGTCATGCCGCTCGTGCCGATTTTCCTCCTGTTCCTTGTCACGCACACCTTCGCCATCCTCTATGGGCTTCTGACGCATCTGCCGTCCATGGGCGACGTGGCACAGACCACAATGACGCAGACCAGGGCCGCCCGGCACGCCCTGGGCGGCTTCGGCGTGTTTCTCCTGATCATGCGCGCGTACAGCATGGGCGCTGGAACGTACACGGGAATCGAGGCGGTCAGCAACGGGCTTCCGATCCTTCGCGAGCCAAGAGTCCAGACAGCCAAAAGGACCATGCGCTACATGGCTGCCTCCCTGGCCTTCATGGCGGCAGGGCTCATGATCGGCTACCTCCTGTTCGGAGTGGCCAAGGTGCCGGGAAGAACGCTGAACGCCCTGCTGATGGCGCGGATAGCCCAGGGCTGGGGTGCTCCAGGAACGGTATTCGTTCTCATCACGCTGATTTCCGAGGCGGTCCTCCTGTTCGTCGCAGCGCAGGCAGGATTCCTGGACGGACCGCGGGTCCTTTCCAACATGTCCCTGGACAGGTGGCTGCCGGGGCAGTTCAGCCTCCTGAGCGAGCGCCTTGTCATCAAGAACGGCATCATCCTGATGGGTGGGGCGGCGCTCATCCTCATGCTTGTCAGCCGGGGGTCGGTCGGTTTCCTGATCGTCCTGTACGCGATCAACGTGTTCATCACTTTCTGCCTGTCCCAGGCGGGCATGGTTCGCCACTGGTGGAAGGAGCGGGGAAAGGTCCGCGCCTGGAAGCGCAAGCTGCTGATCAACGGCATCGGCCTGCTTCTCACGGGCTTCATCCTCATCTCCCAGGTCGTTTTGAAATTCGAGACGGGCGGCTGGATCACCATCCTGATCACGGGATCCCTCGTCCTCATTGCCATCCTGGTCAAGCGCTTCTATTACCAGACCGGGCGGAGGCTGGCCCGGCTGGACCACCTCATGGCCTCGGCGGCAGAGAGCGACGTCCAGGCCATTGCGGCGGAATCCCGGGGGGTGAAGCGAAAGCCGATTCCGAAGTTCGACCCCAAGGGGAAGACGGCGGTCCTCCTGGTCTCGGGGTTCAACGGCACCGGCCTGCACACCCTGTTCAGCATTCGCAGGATCTTCGGAGACGCGTTTCGCAACTGGTTCTTCATCCAGGCCGGCATCATAGACGCGGACAGGTTCAAAGGGGCCGAAGCCATGGAGAAGCTGCGCCACCACGTGGAAGAGGGCCTGGCGAAGTACGTCAACTTCATGCAGGCGGAGGGATACCACGCGCAGGGGTTCGCCGCCATCGGCACGGACGTCTCGGATGAGATCTGCGACCTGGCCCAGAGCATATTCCGAAAGCATTCGAACGCCGTATTCTTCGGCGGCCAGATAGTGTTCCCCGAGGAGAGCATCCTCACGCGCCTCCTGTTCAACCATACCGCCTTCGCCGTGCAGCGACGCCTGCACAGGGAAGGAATCCCCTTCCTCATCATGCCGGTGCGCGTCGGGGAACCGGTCCGCTTGTCCCGCGCCTCCTCCCGTCAGTACATTGGACCTCAGAGAGAGCCCGCACGGGCCTCTCTCCGGGAGTCGCCCAGCACGGGGGACCGGAAGGCTTAGCCCTCGAAAGGGAAGCCGAACAGACATGAGCCCGAAGGAGGCGCATATGAACAGGGTCTTTACATTCGACCTTGGCCGCGTCATGGACGAGGCCTTCAAGTTCGCCGAGAGCATCGGAGAAACCATCGATCAGGAAGCCATTGAAAAAATGCGGCGGGCCGCCGAGCACTTCGGCCGGGGGCCTTTCGCCAATCCGGATTACTATCCGGCCTACCTCTATCCGCCGTCGACGATCTACCTTTCGCGCGACAAAAAGCTCGTGTTCGAAATTGCCCTTGCAGGCTTTGATGAGAAAGACATCGCGGTGCAGTTCCGCGGGGATCACCTCCTGTTCACGGCAAGGGCGCCGCGGGTGGAGGAATCCGATGAGAGCGTGCAGTATTTCAAGCGCAGGCTGAAGCTGAAGGACATCGAGGAGCAGAGATACTACGTGCCGGCGGACAAATTCGACCAGGCGGGGACGCAGGCGCGGTTCCACAACGGCCTTCTCACGCTGGTTGTTCCCCCGCGCGAGCGTGCGGACACGGGAGACGAAATCAAGATCGACATCAAGACAGAACCGAAGAGCGCTGCAGGCAGTGCCTGAGCCCAGCGCATCAGCCACTTTACACGTGCCGGGCGCACCGCTATACCTTCTGCCTAGGGTGCGCCTCTTCCTTGCACGTTTCCTCTTGCCTTTGCTCATCACGTGCCTGGTGACCACGCATCTCTCTGCCCGGCCCGTGGAGGCGGCGGACGGCCATTCAGCGGCGCCGTTTCCCCTGAACGCCAGGTCCGCAATCCTGATAGACCAGGTCACCGGGCGGGTGCTTTTCGAGCACAACGCGGACCAGCCTTTCGTGCCGGCCTCGCTGGCCAAGCTCATGTCCCTTCACATCGTCTTCGAGCAACTGGAGGACCGTTCGATCCATCGCGACGACGTGGTTGCCATCACGTCCAACGCGTGGGCCGACAACCAGGCGCCGGGCTCTTCCCTGATGGACCTGGGGCCCGGTCAGATAGTGACCGTGGAAGAGCTGATGAAGGGGATGGCGGTGGCGTCGGGAAATGACGCTGCCACCGCACTTGCGGAATATGTTGCAGGCAGCACGGAGAAGTTCGTGCGCCTCATGAATGAGGAGGCCAGGTTTCTCGGCTACAAGGTCACGAGGTTCACCGACCCGTCGGGCGTCGGGGCGGGGAACCTGACCACCGCCAGGGAGTTCGCGGACTTCTGCCGGCGCTACATCACGGCGCATCCCGGCGCCCTGGAGGAGTTGCATTCCCTTCGGGAGTTCGATTACCCGCTCCTCCGGAACATGGCTGACGGCCGGCTCACCCCGGGCGCAACCAGGAAGCAGTTCAACCCCAACTTCCTTGTCTGGGACGACTTCGGAGTGGACGGACTGAAGACCGGCCACCTCGACAATGACAATTTCACCGCCGCAATCACGGCACGAAGAGGCGACATGCGTCTCATCGCCGTGCTGCTGGGCGTGCCGGGGAAATCCCTTGACGATGGGTCGAGGAACAGGGCTGAGGACGGGATGAACCTTCTCTCCTACGGCTTTCGCAATTACACGACGATGGAGCTCGACCCGCCGTCCCTTCCTCCGCTGCGGGTATGGAAAGGAAATACGCGGGAGCTGCAGATAGCCCCCCGGGATCCCATCTATGTCACCACGCGTTCAAGCGAGCTGGAAAAGCTGGCCTACGCCGTCGATGTTCGGGCACCCGTGGTTGCTCCGGTTGCGGAAGGTCAGGGAATCGGCTGGCTTGTCTATTCAACGGGAGGCCGCGAAATTGGGCGGATCCCCCTCTTTGCAAAGGAAGCGATTGAGCCTGCGGGAATTGTCCGCCAGGCCTGGGACTCCGCTCTTCTGGGTCTGTCCGTTATTCTGGGCGGCCCGGCTGCTTCATTGCGTGCCACTTTTGACACCCTGCCGCCCCAGGCCCTGCTCACAGCGGGCAATACCGCCGGGGCGGCTCGTCGCGTTCCCTAAGGATTTCGAGCACCACAGATTCTTACTGGCAGTTGCAGGTACCGCCGCAGCCGCAGGTCGAGCCCTGCGCCGAGTCGCCGGCCATGGCCCCTGCCTTGGAGCCGGCCTTTGACCCTGTCTGGCATGCGCCGCCGCAGCCGCATTCCTTCTCGGGCGCCGGGTTGGGATTGGCAATGCTGAATCCGCCGTTCACCGGGTCTTCAATCCAGTCCACCGTGGACCCGTCCATGTACGAGAGGCTCTGGGGATCAATGACGACTCGGACCCCGTTTGCGTCGAAAATCGTGTCATCATGCTCAGGCTCCCGGTCCTCGATCCCCATTCCGTACCGGAATCCGGAGCATCCAAGGCCCGCCACCCACACCCTGAGCAGGGCGTCTGCTTTGCCCTGCTCTCCGAAGATAGTCACAAGCTGCCCGGCCGCCTTGTCTGAAACCAATATGGGCATTCTCCATGCCTCCTTGTCGTCGCAGTGAGTATAGTAATATTGATATAAAGAGAAAAGGGCCGCAAGTCAAGAAAGGCCGGCCCAGGGCGGCGCAGCCCCATGCCTTGGCCTGCCCCGCGCCCTTCTGATACACTCATCGCCCATGAGCGCACTCGAGGAGGCCCTTGCACTGGTCCGCAGGACAATCCGCAGCATGAACGGGTACGTTCCCGGTCTCCAGCCATCCCCGGGCCAGCGCCTGGTCAAGCTCAACACGAACGAGAACCCCTACCCTCCCTCACCCAGGGTCCTGGAAGCTCTTCGCTCGGCAATCGACGGCTCCATTCGACTCTACCCCAGCCCTGATGCCGCCTCCCTTCGTGCCCTTGTTGCAACGCGCTGCGGTACAACTGCGGACCAGGTTCTTTGCGGGAACGGCTCCGACGAGATCCTGGCCCTGATCATGCGCGCTTTCGTGGACGAAGGCGACACAGTGTCTTTTTTCCAACCCTCGTACTCGCTGTACCCGGTGCTGGCAGCCATGAGCCGGGCGCGCACAACCACTGTACCCCTTCCCCGGCTGCGGCATGAGGAGGATCTCTTGAAGCTTCCCGTGCCCTCCCCGCGGGCCAAGGTATTCTTTCTCACCACTCCCAACTCCCCGTACGGCTGCTCCTTTCCCACCGAATGGACGGGCAGGCTCCTGTCAGCCTTCCCGGGGATAGTCGTGGCGGACGAGGCGTACGTGGACTTCGCTGAGGAGTCCAGCCTTCCCCTCCTTGCCCAGAACCCCAGGCTCATCATTGTTCGGACCCTGTCGAAATCTTCCTCCCTCGCGGGAATGCGCGTCGGGTTTGCCCTGGGACACCCGGCCATGATCTCCCAGCTGATGAAGGTCAAGGACAGCTACAACGTCAGCAGGCTGGCCCAGGTTGCGGCCTGCGCCGCCCTGGAGGATGAGGAGTACGCGCGACTGACCCGGGACCGGATCGTTGCCACGCGTGAGAGACTCACAGGGAGCCTTGCTGCCCTGGGCTTCGCCGTGCTGCCGTCCCGGGCCAACTTCGTCTTCGCCGTGCCGCCTTCCGGCGTTGATGCCCGCGCCCTGTACCAGGGGCTGCTGCAGAACGGCTTCCTTGTCCGCCACTTCGCCTCAGACGGCCTTTCAGACGGCCTTCGTATAAGCATCGGAAGCGACGAAGAAATGGATTCCCTTCTTGCTTCCCTGCGGGGAGAGATGCATGGCGGTCAGTAGCAAGATCCTTGGCATGATGGAGACCTCCTCGTGGATCAGGCGGATGTTCGAGGCGGGCAACGCGCTGCGGGCCCAGCACGGGCCGGACAAAGTCTGCGATTTCAGCCTCGGAAACCCGGACGTGGAACCCCCGGCGGAGTTTCAAAAGGCGCTGCGCAGAGTGGTCGAATCCTCGATCCCCCTGAAGCATGGATACATGCCGAACGCAGGCTATCCTGAGACCCGGGCCCGGGTGGCGGAGCTTGTTTCCCGCGAGCAGGGCGTTTCCATTGACGGGACGCACGTGGTCATGTCGTGCGGCGCAAGCGGCGGGCTGAACTCCGCGCTCAAGGCCATCCTGAACCCGGGTGACGAGGTGGTGGCAACCACCCCCTGTTTCATGGAGTACGCGTCCTACGTCGACAACCACGGCGGCAAGCTGGTCCTTGCCCCGTCCGCGGCGGACTTCGACCTGGACGTGGCCGCCCTGGAGAGCCGCATGGGGCCGCGCACGGCGGCTTTGCTGGTGAACTCCCCGAACAACCCGACAGGCCGCATTTATCCCCGGCAGACCCTGAGGCAGCTTGCGGACATGCTCACCCGGGCGGGCAGGAAAACCGGCAGGGTGATCTACCTGCTTGCGGATGAGCCGTATCGAAAGCTCGCCTACGACGGGACGGAAGTGCCCGGGATCATGAGCCTGTACCCGCACTCCATCGTGGTCACGTCGCACTCAAAAGACCTCTCCCTTCCCGGAGAGCGCATCGGGTACGTGGCGGTCAGCCCTCAGGCGGAGGACGCGAAAAAGCTCATTGACGCCATCATTCTCTGCACGCGGATCCTCGGGTACGTAAACGCCCCCGCGCTCATGCAGCGCACGGTGGCCATGATCCAGGGCCTGTCCGTCGACGTCGAGATATATCGAAAGAAGCGCGACCTTTTCTGCGCCGCCCTGCGCTCCATGGGATACCAGTTCGCTACGCCTCAGGGCGCTTTCTACATCTTCCCCCGGGCGCCCGGCGGTGATGACCTTGCTTTCGTGCAGGCCCTCCAGGAGGAGCTGGTGCTTGTGGTGCCGGGCCGCGGCTTCAGCTTCCCCGGGTACTTCCGCATTGCCTATTGCGTCGACACGGCGTTCATCGAGAAATCCCTTGCCGGCTTTGAAAAAACGGCAAGGAAGCTGGGAGTCTGACATGGCACGAAAGATCGCCTGGGTATTCATTCTCGCGTTCGTCATTGCGTTGCCAGTCATGGCGCAGGAAACGCCTTCCTTCCGGGCAGGCACTCCGCAGCCGGCCGCTTCCGCGCGCTCTTCAATGAGCTTCCCGCAGGCAATGATCCTGGGAATCGTCGAAGGGCTGACCGAGTACCTTCCCGTGAGCTCCACGGGCCACCTCACGATTGTCCAGGGACTCCTGGGCCTGTGGGCTACGCCGGATGAGAAGAGCGCCTCCGACGCGTACGCCATCTGCATCCAGGCGGGCGCCATCATCGCGGTGTTCCTGATCTCCTTCGGGAGGATCAAGGGCATGGTCAGGGGCATCTTCGGACAGGACCGGGAAGGGCTGCGCCTGTTGGGCAACGTGGTCGTCTCCTTCGTCCCCGCGGCCCTGATTGGCCTCATGCTGGAAGAAACCATCAAGCGCTACCTCTACGGGCTGTGGCCGGTGGCGGGGGCCTGGCTGGTTGGCGGGATCTTCATTCTCCTTGTCCTTGTCCGCTGGCGGGGGAAGGAGAGGCTGAGCGTCGAAGGCCTGACATGGAGGACTGCGCTGCTGATAGGGCTGGCGCAGGTGCTGTCCCTGTGGCCGGGCGTCAGCCGGAGCCTCGTCACGATTGCCGGAGGCATGTTCGTGGGCCTTTCCGTGTCGGCCGCGGTGGAATACAGCTTCCTTCTGGGGCTCGTCACCCTTGGTGCGGCCACCATCTATGAGGGTTTGAAGCTCGGCCACCTGATCGTCGCAAGCTTCGGCTGGGCTTCCCCGCTCATCGGCCTCTTGTTCGCAGGCGTGTCCGCATTCATCGCGGTGCGCTGGATGGTGGGCTACCTGAGAACCAGGAGTCTTGCGGTGTTCGGTTGGTACAGGATAGCCATCGCGATCGTGGCCGGCGTGCTCGTCTTGACCGGCGTGATGTCCTGAGCCGGTTCAGAGGGTCATGTTCGCGTGCTCAATTGCCCGGCGCGTGCAGCGCATGAGCTGGCGAAGCGCCTGACGGTCCAGCCGGTCGCACGCCCAGTTCCAGTGGATTGAAACCATGTCCCCCGGGCGCAAATCATCCAGATACCCGCGGCTGTCGATTTTTCTCACTATCCTTGCTGTCGCGGGCCGGCCAAGACCCAGCCTGCCGTCCTCCAGGACCAGCGGTAAGCGGTCCACAACCAGCTCCGCGCCTTCTACGAGCTTCACGCGGCCCCAGCTGATCCGGCACTGGTCCATGCGATCCAGGGCAATGGCGGCCCGGGCGTCGCGCAGGAGCCCGGCCCGGCGATAGATCTCCAGGACATGGAAGGTGTGGTGAGGTTTCGCCCCTTCGGAGATGGTGCCCCCCATCCAGGAAAGCTCCCGCATGCCGATGCGCGGAAGAAACCGGTCCTTGAGCGACTCATAGAACGGGGATGCCGTCACGCGCTCCAGGTAGCGGTTTCCGATCCAGTAGGCTTCCACCACGCGCCGGTCGAAGGGATCAGGCAGCGCGTTCGCTTCCGCGATGAGCCGGAGGTAGGGATAGGCGCCCTCGAACTTCCGGGCAAGGTTCAGCAAACCCGCGTCAGCCCGGTCATCGGTGAGATAACCGAAAAGAGACTGGTGATCGTCGGAGCCGCAGTAGCCAAGGCGGTTGGGCGGAAAGGCATATCGGGCGAAGAGCAGGAGGCCGTCGCTCACGATGCCTCCTCCGGCGCCGCGGCCCGCGCCGCTGCCCGTGCCATGCTCATTTCCCGTCGAGAGCCCAGAATGAAGATGGCCAGGACAGCAAGGAGGGCAAGGCTGTACCCCAGCCACTGGGCCGGCGGAATCTCGACTTTTCTGGAGATTGCAACGAGCACTGTCGTGATCACGGGAGATCCTGCAGGTATTGCGGTCACCGCGGTGGCCGACGCCAGCCGAAGCCCCAGCACCGAGGTGACCGTGAAGGCCAGCAGGATGAGCCCGGTCACCGCAAGGAATCCGAGCTGCAACGCTGAGAGCCGCAAGGCCGCTCCAGCATGGCCCGTGGCAACCACCAGGAGAAGGAGCAGGAGGGAACCCACGCCCATCTTTGCGGTCATCACGGTAAGCGGCGACACGGTGCGAAGCAGGATCTTCATCAGGATGAAGTCCGCCGCGAACAGCAGCGTGGCGGCAATGAGGAATGGAACGCCGGGGTCCAGCCGCACGGTGCTTGCAGCGATGCCAAGCGTCAGGCCTGCCAGCAGGACCGCAAGGGCCAGCCAGACGGATGCGCTGAAGCGCTCGTGGAGGAAGGCAGCGGCAAACAGCGCCACCAGAAGAAACTGCGTGTGGTCGACCAGGGAGGCGGTAACGGGCGTTGACAGCTCCAGGCCCCGGAAATACAGCGCATACGAGAGGCTTCCACCGATGAGCGCCACGAGGAGGAGCAGCGTCCACTCCTTGCCGTTTCGATGTCGGAACGCTGCCCGTCCCCGGGCGGAAAACGCCAGGGGAACGAGAAGCGCAATCCCCACCACAAGGTTTTTCCCCGTGGTGTACACGGTGGAGTCGTTGAACATCCTGACCCCGAGGCTGTTGACGTAGATGGCCACGCCGCTGATGAGCATGTTCAGCACGGCAAGGACATAGCCGCGTCGCGGATTGCCCATGGGAGAAAGATAACGCTCCTGAGCCTCCGGATCAGCCAAAAATCCCCATGATCCTTTCCCGCAACGCCACGTAGGCGCAGGCGGCAAGGACAAGAAGGGCGCCGGCAATGGTCAAAGGCTGCATCCTTTCACCAAAAACAACCACACCAAGGATGCTGTTGACAACGGGGACCAGAAAGGCCAGGAGGCTTCCCTCGGTTGCCGGCACGTCGCGGTACGCCGTTGTCATCAACAGTTGTGCCAGGGTGGCAAGGATCCCGATTCCGGCAAGGACCAGCCAGAAAGGAAGGGCGAACGCGAAGGAGCTCGTCGCGGTGGGGTATCCGATGACGAGCATTCCGAACACGCACTGGGCGAGGTAGATCATGTACGGCGAATCGGTGGCCTGGAGCTTTCGGATAGCAACCACTGCCACGGCGGAGAGCAATCCTCCCAGCAGTGCAAGGAGCTGGTAAATGTGCGCCGAAAATCCCCCTGCCGCTCCGCTCCCCGCCAACCCGGTCCCCCCTGCGCCCATGGGGTTGACCACGAGCCAGATCCCGACAAAGGACACTGCAACAGCCGCGAAAACGTCAGGATGCAGCTTCTCCCGGATGATGAAAGGTGCTAGAAGCGCCGCGAAAACAGGGTAGGTGTAGCTGAGGATTGTGCCCATGCCCAGGCCAAGCTTGATCATCCCGAAGTACATGAGGTACACGGAAGCCGCTCCGAAGATTCCCCTGCCGACCAGCCAGAGCTTGTTGACCGGCTTCAGCTCGATCACGCGGAAAAGGCCCAGGCCGCCAATAACGGCAATCCCCGTGGTAAAACGCGCGGCGGTGACGATGGAAGTGTTGATGGAGCGGGTGAAGGGGACAAGGATCGACATTGCGGAGAAGACGAGGCTGGACGCGGCCATCACGAGCATTCCGCGGGAATAGGAGCTTTTCATGCCGGGTTGCTGCGCTACTTCCGCTGTCCGCGCTCGACGTAATGGCGCGCGCTGCTTCCCACGTAGACCTGGCGCGGCCGCATGATGCGGAAGTCCTGGCTGTGGTACATCTCGCGCCAGTGAGCCAGCCACCCGGGGGTCCGCCCGATTGCAAAAAGGACGGTGAACATGTCGTAGGGTATTCCCGTGGCGCGCAGGATGAGCCCGGAGTAGAAGTCCACATTGGGGTAGAGGTTGCGTGACACGAAGTATTCGTCCTTGAGGGCAATCTCTTCCAGCCGCAGGGCGATGTCGAAAAGGGGGTCATCCATGCCCGGCTTTCTCAGGAGGCGATGGCAGGCGTCCTTGAGGATCAGGGCCCGCGGATCGAAGCTCTTGTAGACCCTGTGTCCGAACCCCATGAGCCGGTCCGGTGTGTTTCTGTCCTTCGCCCTGGCCACGAACTCCGTACCGTCCCCTCCCTCGTTGCGGATTTTTTCCAGCATCCGGATGACTTCCTGGTTGGCTCCCCCGTGGCGCGGGCCCCAGAGGGCCGATATCCCGGCGGAGATTACCGCGTACACGTTGGCCAGGCTGGAACCCGTGAGCCGCACCGTGGAAGTGCTGCAGTTCTGCTCGTGGTCCGCGTGGAGAATGAGAAACAGGTCGATTGCCCGCACGATGTCGTCATCCAGCCTCGACTCCTTCACGGGGGATGAAAACATCATGTTCAGGAAGTTCGGCACGTAGCGCAGGCGATAGGAAGGGTAGACGATGGGCTCGCCGATGGACTTCTTGTACGATATCGCGGCGATGGTCCGGACCTGCGAGATGAGGTTGGCCAGGATCTGGCGCTCTGAGGTTCCGTCCATGACCTCGGGGATCGGATAAAAAGTGGACAACGAGGCCACCGTGGTGGCCAGGATCCCCATGGGGTGTGATCCCCGCGGGAATCCCACGAAGAAATGGAGCATGTCCTCATGGATCAGGGAGGATTCGTTGAGGAACGTGGAGAACTCCTCCAGCTCGCTGATGGTCGGCAGCTCTCCGTACAGCAGGAGGTATGCCACTTCGGTAAACGTGGATTTCTCCGCCAGCTCCTCGATGGGATAGCCGCGGTAACGGAGGATCCCCTTCTCCCCGTCGATGAAGGTGATGGCGCTGCGGCAGGAGCCCGTGTTCTCGTACCCGGTGTCCAGGGTGATGAAACCCGTGGCCTTTCGAAGACCGGTGATGTCAATGGCCTTCTCACCCTCGGTGCCGCGCACGACAGGCAGCTCGTACTCCTTCCCCTCCAGAACCAGGCGGGCAGTCTCCGCCGTCTTGGCTTGGTCTTTGCGTGCTTCGGCCATTTTTCACCTCGTGTGGCTTATGGAGATGGAAACGGCGGAAAAAGTCAACGGCGCGGCGCGTTCAAGGAGAGGGAAAGGACCCCCAGCGCTTTCTTCATCTGAGCGTCGGAGCCGGTCTGCAGCACCTTCTGCGTCGTGCCATCCATGGTTGACGGAGTGATCAGGACGGCATCCTGGGACACGGCAACCGGCATGTCGGGGACAATTCCCTTGTGCCATATGGTGCGGCCCTTGGGCGTCAGCCATTCCCGCACGGCAAGGAGAAGAGCGGACCCATCGGAAAGTGAAAAGTTCTGCAACACCGTACCCGTGCCGAAAGTTG
Source organism: uncultured Spirochaetota bacterium (assembly GCA_963710335.1). Lineage (GTDB taxonomy): Bacteria > Spirochaetota > Spirochaetia > SZUA-6 > Fen-1364 > Fen-1364. The sequence continues at coordinate 141,854 of CAVQAA010000007.1, read as the reverse complement.
TCTCCCCGATGAGCGTGGCCCGCCTGGCGTCCTGCAGGGCGCCCGCGACGATCTCCGCCCCGCTTGCGGTCCCTTCGTTGATCAGCACGACAAGGGGGATGGTCGTTGCCACGCCACCCCGCTGAACCTCGTCATGCGTGACTCTGCCCTTCGCGTCTTTCTCCAGAACGACGTCACCGTCGCTCAGAAACTGGCTTGCCACGCCGATGGCCTCGCTGAGGTCGCCGCCCGGATCGTTTCGCAAGTCCAGGACGACCGCCCGAAGCTTCATTTCCTGCATCTGATGGAGCGCCAGCCTGACCTCCCCGGCAACCCCCCGGCTGAATGCCGCCACTCGGAGGTCGGCAACGGAATGGCCGGGAACAGCCTTCCACGAGACGTTGTCCACCCGTATCCGCGCCCGTTTGAGCTGTACATCGGTGGTGTTGCCGGATGCCGGGTCGTAGATGCTGAGCACCACCGTTGTCTGCGCGGGACCGATGATGAGGTTGACGACCTCGCTGAGGCCGAGCCCTGCAACGGGCTGGCCGTTCACCCTGAGGATCTGCTCTCCGGCGTGCAGCCCGGCGCGTATTGCGGGGGAGCCATCCAGGGGAGCAGCAATCACCACCCCGTCATTTTTCTGCGTTATCTCCAGCCCCACCCCGACGTATTCACCCCGCATCATGGAGCGTTCTTCATCCACCATGCCTGGAGTGAGATAGGTGCTGTGGCCGGTGTCGCCCAGGGAATCGACCATCCCGTTGATTGCCCCGGCGGTCAGCGGTCCGGCGCTTACGACCGATCGATCCACGTACTCGCGATTGATGACGTCCCATGCCTGGCGGATGAGCGCGAAATCCGGACCGGGCCCCTTCTGGACGGGAACCGCGTGGGTTGGCGGGCGTCGCAGCGCACGATCCACACCGGCTCCGGCAAGGAACGCGGCGACCACCAGGACTGCCACGGCGGCCGTGATGGGTATGCGAAGCCTTTGCCGCGACATCAGGTGTTTCCTCCTGCCACGGAAGCCCTTCGGGGAGAATCGTCCCCGCTCGCCCAGGAGGTTATCTCCTCGACCTGCCAGAGCCCCCCGCCGGTCAGCACGAGCCGCTCATCGTGAAAGGCAAGCAGGCTGGAGCGATGTCCCACGCTGACAATCGCAGTCTGCGGAAGAAGCTCGATGAGAGTCCGGTACAGCTGGCCCTCCGCCGGCTCATCGATGGCGGAGGTGGCCTCGTCCATGAAGACCCACGCCGGCCGCTGCAGGAAAATACGGCCAAAAGCCAGGCGCTGCTGCTCTCCGAGGGAGAGCACGTGCGCCCACATGCGGTTCTCCCTCCGCAGATCGAAGAGCTCCGGCAGGCCCGCGCGGTCCAGCGCGAAAGCCAGCTGGGCGTCGCTGGTGGCAGGGTCGCCGAAGGGATAGAGAAGCGCTTCCCGAAGCGTGCCCAGGGGCAGGTATGGCTTTTGCGGCATGAAAAGGACGCTTTCGCGCGCGGGAAGCTCGACGGCCCCTTCACCAAAAGGCCAGATTCCTGCCAGCGTGCGCATGAGAGTGCTCTTGCCGCTCCCGGAGGCACCCATGACAAGGAGCCGTCCGCCGGGGGCAAGCTCGAGGTTCAGGCCGCTCACCAGCTGGCGGCCATCAGGCAGGCGGACGTTCAAGCCGCGGACGCGCAGGACGCTGCCGTCCTGACGGACGATATTCGCATGCTTCTCCCGTATCGAGCTGATCTTGTCCATTGCCTGCTGGAAGAATCGCAACCTGTCCACCACGGCGTGCCAGCTGGCCAGGTCGGTGTAGCTGTTGACTATGAAAGAGAGCGCGCCCTGCACCTGAGCGAAGGCGCTTGAGATCTGCATGATGGACCCGATCTGGATCACCTTGGCAAAGTACGCGGGCATGCTGACCAGGACGGGGAAGATCACGGCCGCCTGGCCGTAGCCGGAGACCCACCAGTTCAGGCGCTTTGTCCTGCGCATGATCTGCCAGAAGTTTCGAAACACATTAGAAAACCGTGCCAGGAGATGCTCCCGCTCCTGGGCTTCGCCGCCGTACAAGGCAATGGATTCGCTGTTTTCCCTGAGGCGGACCAGGCTGAAGCGGAAGTCCGCGTTGAAGCGCTCCTGGTTGAAGTTCAGGTGAATGAGCCGGCGCCCCACGACGGCCGTGAGGACCGTGCCGCAAACAGAGTAGAGTACGGCCGCCCAGACCAGGTAGCCGGGAATGACGATCTTTGCGCCGTGCCAGGGTATGGCCACCTGGGCGGAAAGCGTCCAGAGCATGGCAAGGAATGCCGCCAGCGTGGTGACGGAGCTGATCACCCCTATGACGAAATTGAGGGTCTGGGAGGAAAATGTGGCCAGGTCCTGGCTGATTCGCTGATCAGGGTTGTCCGTGCCGTCCCCCAGCACCTGCATCTGGTAATACATGCCGCGTGACAGCCAGGCATCCACGTATCGTTTCGTCAGCCACTGCCGCCAGCGGATCTGCAGCATCTGCGTCAGGTACGTCTGATAGACGGCTGCCACGATGTACGGAATGACCAAAATGAAGAAGACCAGGAGCTGATGCCATGCATCGGGGGCATCGTACTTCTGCAGCGCGTTCCAGAATGTGTTATACCACTCGGTGATACGGTACGAGATGTACACCATGAGCAGGTTCAGAAGCACGATCGCCAGGAGGAGGGCCCGGGCCAGCCAGCGCTCCTCCGAGCGCCACCAGTAGGGTTTTACGATGCTCCACAGGTCCCGGAAAAAGGCACGGTTGAACTGTTTCATGACAGATCAAATATCGAAAGGAATCCCGCGGCAAAGCAAATCGTATTCCACCGGGCGCGCCTGGATAGTACATTGCCCTGGTGACCCCTTCCGCCCGCGTTTTCCTGGCTGCATTCACTCTGGTCCTGTGGATCGCCGCCCCCCTGGGCGCCAATCCCGCCGGCCCCCTGGAGCCGGACTTTACGGGATGGAAGCGCACGGAGACGGCCCATTTCATTTTTGTCTTCGAGCCGCGAGACCAGGCAGCCGTGAACGAGCTGACGTCCTTTGCGGAAGATGTCTACCAGGACGTGACGGGCTTTCTCGGTTCCCATCCCGCTCGGGTCTGGGTCATCGTCGCAGGCCGGGTGGACCTGGCAAATGCATATACCGACCCGATCCCCCCCCACATCACTCTGTACCTGGCGCCGCCGTCCGAGCCGCTGATCGGGCTGGAGGCATCCCGCTACCTGCGCCTCCTCCTGGTGCATGAGCTCACCCACTTCGTGAATTTCGAGTACGATAAAGGACTGTTTGCTTTTCTCTCTTCCCTTTTCGGGCCGGAAGTCAAGGACGCGAACGCCGCCTTCTTTCCGACGTGGTTCCTGGAAGGGATTGCCACGAACACCGAGACGCTTTTCACCGACGGCGGGCGCGGCCGTAACCCGTTCTTCGAGATGGAGTATCGCGCGTTCGTCCTCTCGAATCGCTTCTTTCCCCTGAGCAAGGCGGCTTATAGCTCCTATTTCCCGCCGGCTGATCGGGACTGGATTGGGGGCTACCTTTTCTTTCGGTACCTCCTCGATCACTACGGCAGCGATATTTACGTCCGCATCCACGACGAATACGTGAAGTTTCCGCTGCTCGGGCCCGGGAAGGCCATCGAGCGGGTGACCGCCATGCCGGCGGAAGTAATATACCGGGACATGGTGCAGGAGCTTGAGGCCCGCTCCGCATCCCGGACGCCTGGCGACGAAGGAAACCACGTCATGCCGGAGAAGATCGGGGATTATTTTCTGCCTGTGACTACCTCCCGAGGCTGGTATCTCTACCGTTCGACTCTGGACGACGCCCCTGGGATTGTCAGCTACGATCCTGCAACCAGACACGAGCGGGTGCTGCTCTCAACGGCGCTGACGGACAGCGTCTCTTTAACCGCGTCGGCAGATGGGGAGAGAATCGTCTTTTCCACATTCGAGGCAACTCTTGGAAAAAGCGGAGAGATCGTCGCTTCGGATCTTTTCGACTTGGACCCGGGGACGGTGGCAGTTCGACGAGTCACCACGGGCGCTCATGCCTGGCAGCCGAGGCTCTCCCCTGATGGAACGCGCCTGCTCGCCGTTTCCGGCGTTGGTCCCTGTTCTCGGCTTGTGGAGGTCGACCGGCGGGACGGCTCGCTTCGCCTTCTCTTTTCAGCGAAAAACGCCATCGTATCCACGCCGGCATTCTCTCCCGATGGCTCCCGGGTGGCATTCGAGGTTTCGGTCAACAACACGGCAAGCATCCGTGTGCTGCCCCTCCCGAGCCCGGAGCGCCCGATCTCTGCGAACGATCCTCTCACGGACTTCAATGTTGATCTGGCCCTCGTGGCCGTAGGTCCTACCAGCGCAGGCGCTTATTATCCTCGGTTCATCGGCACAAGGAACCTCCTTTTCTCATCCGAAGCAAGCGGAACCCTCGCGCTGTATTCGACCGACATCGATGCGGAGCAATGCTCCCTCCTCTGTGAGGACCCGGTGGGAGCCTGGGCGGGAGAGCTGGTGGGAGACAAGATCCTGTACGCCACGTATCGGGCGGACGGGTATACTCTTATGGAAAAGCCGCTGCAGCAGAAAGAAAGCGTGCTTCCGCCCATTACCCCTGCGCAGCAAGAGAGTGAAACGAAGGCCGGCGCGGAGAAAACGGCCCGCTACGTTGATCTCCCAAGGTTCCTTGTCTGGGCGCCGCTGCCGATCTACTACAGTTCTCTTGCAACCGGCGAAATTGTAGCCGCCCCGGGGGCCGTTTTCTGGGGCGTCTCAAACCTGGGAACCAGCTCCTACGTCGCTGCGATGTCGTTACGAACTGACGCCCTTCAGCCGGCCGCAGACCTTTCGCTGCAGACCGCGCTGGGCACCGTCGGCCTTGGCTACTCCGTTTCCGAGGGTTACACCAACCTCTCTCCGACCGATCACAAGCAGGAGCTTCGGCAGCAGGTCGGGCTGTCGATCCCACTCATCTCTTCCACGAAGCTCAATTCCGCCACAGGGCTGTCAATTATCACGTCGATCAGCGACAGCCTCATCGCGGAAGGGCCTCAGGTCTTTTCCTTCCTGGACGGGCTGGGTGTGGGGGCCGGTGCGGCGAACCTGAGCTTTTCACATGACATCGACGCCACCGCCGGTGTAGATTTCCGGCGCACATCGATCGATAGCCCAATGGACATGTTTGCATTGTCGCAGGCCATTGCATCATTTGCTGTTTCCTTGTATCCGCCCTTTCTCTCCGCCACGGGTCCAGGCGCGGTCACGACCGGTGTCTTTTCCGTTTCATTTCCGTCCCCTGTTTCGCATCAGGTTATCAAGTTCGGCCTGAAGGCGAGCTACGTCAGCTTCAATGAGACGTTCTACCAGATATCCAACCCACGCGGAGCCTTCGATCCCGTGATCCAGAGCATGCCCGGGAGAACACTTCTTTCCATCGACTATCTTGTTCCCATCGCGCTCCTGGATGCTCCGCTGGCATACAGCCTCGGCATTATCGGGATCGGCTGCGGCTTTCATGTCGAAGCGGCCGCGGATTGGGCCGCGGTTCCCGCCAGCCTGGTTTCCGACCGTGATATCTACGCGGGTGTGGAGCTGGCGCTGAACGTCGCCACGGGCGAACAGTCTTTTCCTGTGGGCCTCGGGCTCAGTTTCCGGTTCGACCCGAGCTTCGTCACACCTCCGAACTGGACGGCGGACCTGCGGCCGTACCTCTTCATTTCTACCGACAGTTTTGCGGGCACCATCCTCCGAGCGCACTTCCTGCGCCCTTGATCTGAGCAAGACAAAAGTTGACCCAGCAAGCCGGAAGCAGCATGTTTCAAGCAGAGGCCTGAATGTCGATTCCGACTGGAAAGCTTTTCCTCAGTCTCGTTTTAGCCACGGTAATCTGCCTCCCGGTCAGCGCGGATGCCCGGTGTGATCCTGCCCCGGCCCAGGAGGTCGGGTTCTACGAAAACCCCGGAGGCCTGGTTCCGCTGGACACAACCTTTCTCGACGAAAACGGAGCTCCCGTCACGCTGAGAAAGCTCATCCACGCGCCGACAATTCTCGCCCTTGTCTATTACGAATGTCCCAATGTCTGCGATGCGCTTCTCACGGGGGTGGCCGGATCCCTCAAATCACTGGAAGCCGCGCCTGGCACCGATTACCAGGTGATTACTGTCAGCATCGACGAAACAGAGACCCCGAAGGAAGCGCGAAAGGCGAAGAGAATCGCCCTGGAGACCATCGAGAGGCCTTTCCCTCCTTCGGCGTGGCGCTTTCTCACGGGGGACTCCGCCAGCATTGGCCTGGTAGCGCAAGCGCTGGGATACAGGTTCGTAAAACGGGATACCGGCTTTGACCATCCCGTGGGGATCACCGTGCTTTCCTCAGAGGGAAAAATCATTCGCTATATGTACGGCGCTGATTTTCTCCCCGCTGACCTGAAGCTCTCGCTTCTGGAAGCCTCATCAGGAAGAATCGGGCCGACGATAGCAAAGGTAATGCGGATCTGCTTCACAAAGGATCCGAAAAGCCACGCGCTTGTTTTCAACCTTCTCAGGATCGTTGGGACGGTGACGATCCTGAGCGCGGTCCTGCTTGTCGCCTATATCCTTGTGGCGAGCATGAAGAGAAAGCGTGCCAGGCAATCGACATGAAGGAGAACTTCCAATGAAGGCTCTCAGGAATTTGCTATTGCTTGTTCCATTTTCAATGCTGGCAGCGGCGCAGCTGCATGCGGTTCCTCCCTCAACTTTGAAAGGCAATGTCTTTTCCCAGCCATGGGCAGCATCTGACTTTACGCTTACCGATCAGCGTGGCATGCCCTTCCACATGGCGGACGCGAAAGGGAAAGTGGTCGTCCTGACCTACATCTATACGCATTGCACCGATTTCTGTCCGTTCGTTGCCCTGAAGCTGAAGGCGGCAGGAAAGCTCCTGCGGTCGGAAGCCGATAAGTTTGTCCTTGTAGCGGTTACCACGGACCCTGAGCGAGACACTCCGCAAGTGTGCGCCGCCTACAGCACGGCAATTGGAATGTCCGATTCCTGGCACTTCGTGACCGGTCCGGTCGCAAGCGTTCGAAGCGTCTGGAAAAACTATTACATCGGCGTGGAAAAGGAAGAAGAGAAGCCTGCTTCTGCGGCGGCTAATCCGCCGAGCGCCCAGGAAGAAAAGGCTGCGCAGGAGGAGGCCGCCAAAGTGGCCCGCGGCCTCAGCAGCGAAGACAAGACTCTTGTAGGCAAGATCATCGATGCCTTCGGCGGCGGTTACGATGTTTCTCATGACATACCGTTCTGGATCGTCGACAAGCAGGGGAGGATGCGGGTGAACCTCGACGCAGACGCAACTCCCGCGGATATCGCCTTTGATGTGAAGGCCCTGCTCGCAGAGTAGCACAACACCCCAGCAACCTCTGCCGGCGCACATGACTGAGCAACGTCGAACAATCGGCGCCGAGGTACTCCTGGTGCTTGGCGTTTCCCTGGGGTACAGCGCAATCTATGCGATGGTGGTCCTCATGGGGAAACTCGCCGCGAACAAGGCGCTTTCCTCACAGACCACCACTCTTAACCCCTCTCAGGCGTCAGGCCACCCGTGGCTGGACCTGGCGTTCCAGCTGGTGAGCATCCTTTTCGAAACGGTACCTGCCTTCCTTGCGCTGCATCTCTTGAAGCGAAGCGGCCATGTGGATCCGATGGGTTTTCGGACGGCTCGCGTCGGTTTCGACATTCGATCGGGCGTTGGGCTTGCCGCCGTGATCGGAATACCCGGCCTTGCGTTTTATTTTGCCGCAAGGGCGATTGGGATCAACACGACGGTGATTCCAGAAGCATTGCCTTCTCTCTGGTGGACTGTGCCGGTCCTTCTGCTTTCTGCCGTTCAGAACGCGTTTCTGGAAGAGGTTGTCGACGTCGGGTATTTGATGAATCGGTTGCGCGAGATGTCATGGAGCGTTCCCATGACGGTGGCGGCAAGCGCCTTGCTTCGGGGCTCGTACCATCTTTACCAGGGTTTCGGCGGCTTCATCGGCAACGCCATTATGGGGACGGTGTTCGCTTTGTTCTTCGTTCGCTTCAAACGTGTGATTCCGTTGATACTGGCCCACGCCATACTGGATTCCGTTGCCTTCATCGGGTACGCTCTTCTGCACAACCGGCTGGGCATTCTTGGAATATGAAGCGCCACGGACATTGTGAATGCCGACGGCAAGTTCAGGTTTGATCAAATACTGGTTGCGTCGCTAGTGGAGACTGTCTATCCGCCCGTCAAGTCCTATCAGATATACCTTCATTCGACCGTCACCGGCACCATTGCTGGAGATGGCGTTGTACAGCGGCAATGGCAACGGAGTCAACCTCACCTCGACTGTGGCCTATCCAAACCCGCCAACCCTGCCATCGCGGCACAGTCGGGGGCGTGGGACGACGGGTACACCGACTCGTCTGCGGCCACGCTGTCAGCAGCCAACTCATCGGTCTATGATCGGGAAATTATCACGAAAAGCCCGTGTGATTCAGATCAGACGGCAAGCCGTCAGTTCTGCGCCTTCTTCAGCTCCTCGTATTGCCGTGTTCCGTTCAACCTCATGTTCTCGCCCGCGTAGTCAAGGGCGGTCTTCCCGAAGGTATCCTTCAACTTGGCATCCGCCCCGGCTCTGAGAAGCATGGATATGACTTCGGGGTTTTCAGTGAAACGAGCAGCCAATATCACGGCCGTCGCACCGTAGGCATTTGTGTCGTTGATTTTTGCTCCCGCTGTCAAGAGAGTTGAAACGACCTCAGGGTCAGTTGCGTTCATTGCCGCGAACATGAGCGGCGTCCAGCCATCCGCTGTCCTGTCATCGATCCTTGCTCCCGCCTGCAGAAAAGTCGAGATGACCTGCGGGTTCCTGGTATTCACGATTGCAAATGTTAAAGCCGTCCAGCCATCGGTGGTCTTGTCGTCCACGTTCGCTCCCCCCGTCACAAGGGCTGAGACGATTGTCGGGATCGGGTTGCTTTCCGCAGCCCACATCAAAGACGTGTAACCGTCGGCGTCTCTGTCCTCGATTCTTGCCCCTGCCCGCAGGAGAGTCGAGATGACGCGCGGGTTCTGGTTGTTCTTAGCGGAAAGCATCAGGGCGGTCACACCCATATTTGTCCGGTCATCGACCCTCGCTCCGTCACTCAGAAGGGCGGAGACAACCGCCGAGTTCGGGTTGTATTCAGCCGCCCACATTAAAGGTGTGCCGCCCTCATAGTCCCTGTCATCGACTTTTGCTCCGGCCTTGATCAGCAGCGATATGACCTCGGGATCGCGGTTGAATGCGGCCGCCAGCATCAGGGGCGTCAAGCCCTCGGTTTCGATCATGTATTGATGCGCGGCTTCCGACCGAAAAGGCTTCACGGACCAGAAAGGGAAGTCTGTCACCTCGACGTCCGCGCCGTTGGAAAGGGCTTCCTGTATTTCCTGAGGAGTGCCGGTTTTGACGAGCTCCGAGAAATCTTGGGCAAAGGCGTTGAAAGCGAGCAAAAGGAATGAAGCCTGAAACATCAGCAGTTTCTTCACACACTCCCCGGCCTCGAATATAACGAAACCGCCAGGTTCAAGTAAGAACACGCATCCGGCGCGTTTCAGTCTTTCCGCCAGCCTCGGCCCGTCTCCTTCTTGATTGATACACTGTCTCATTGACAGGCCCGCGCAGGATCGCTATATTCCAGATGATACTTAGTATCATTAACCTGTTCTTTTCTACGGAGGTGAGCGCATGCGCGGGCTCTTGAGGCCGACGGCCTTCTTCATATCGGTCATTTTCCTTTTTCTCGGGGTCCTGACCCTTGATGCTCAGGCCGCCAGCCAGATCAACGTAGTGGCCGCGGAAAACTTCTACGGCAACATCGTACGGCAGATCGGCGGAGACGCGGTCAACGTCACGAGCGTCATGTCGGACCCGAACGTGGATCCCCACGAATATGAATCCAACGTCGAGGACGCAAAGGCGATAGCTGAAGCGGACCTCGTGATTGAGAACGGCGCAGGCTATGACGACTGGATGGACAAGCTTCTCTCCGCATCTCCGCGAGGCTCGCGCATCGTCCTGAAAGGCTTTGACCTTGCCGTAAAGAAGCTGCCCGACAACGAGCACGTTTGGTACAACGTGGATAACATTCAGGCCATAGCGCTTGCCGTTTCCCGCAGCCTCCAGAAGCTAATGCCGCAGAGCGCTGCCATGTTCGCAAAGAATGACCGCGCATTCCAGGAATCCCTGGGGCCCATCCGACAAAAAATGGCGCAGATCTCCGCCCATTACTCGGGAACTCCCGTGGGGCTCACGGAGACCATTTATCTCTACCAGGCGCTTCCCATGGGATTGAAAGTCCTCACTCCATTCGAGTTCCAGAAAGCCATTGCTGAAGGAAACGATCCTCCTGCCGACACTGTTGTGGAGGCGGAAAACCAGATCAAACAAGGGAAGGTCAAGATCTTGATCTACAACGAGCAGACAATTTCTCCCATCACAACCAAGGCCCAGGCGGACGCGAAAGCCGCCAACGTCCCCATCGTCGGGGTTACGGAAACCATGCCGCCGGGAGAAACGTACCAGACCTGGATGCTGCGTCAGCTGGATGAGCTGCGCAGCGCTCTTATTACCGCCGGCTCATGAGCAGCCTTGCCGTGATGCCGGAGCCTCGTCGCCAGCCTGTGATTTCCACGGAGCGGGTGCGCGTGGACCTTGGCGGGCGGACAATCCTGGCGGACGTAAGCTTCTCCATCGAGGATGGCGAGCTGGTCGCCATCCTCGGTCCCAACGGCGCCGGGAAGAGCACTCTGCTCAAAGTAATACTGGGGCTTGTGAAGCCGGTTTCGGGCCGGGTTTCCGTCCTGGACCGGCCCGCGGGCCGGGCGAACGCCCGCATCGGATACGTTCCGCAGTTTCGGGCCATAGAGGCGGAGACCACTCTCAGGGCTCGAGACGTCGTGCGCTTTGGCCTGGATGGAAACCGCTGGGGCCCCGGCTGGCCAAGCCGGACCCGGGAAAAACGAATTGACGCTGTGCTGGACGAGGTGGACGGCCGGGAGCTGGCCAGGGCCGCAATGGGAGAACTTTCCGGAGGCGAGCGGCAGCGCCTTCTCATTGCGCAGGCGCTTCTCAGCGACCCCCGGCTCCTGCTCCTCGACGAGCCCCTTGCCAGTCTGGACCTGGGACGGGAACAGGAGATCATCTCTCTCATCAGGAAGATCTGTCGCTCAAGGCATGTGGCTGTGCTGTTCGTAACCCATGATGTGAACCCCCTTCTGTCCGACCTGGACAGGGTCCTGTACCTGGCCAACGGAAAGAGCGCCATAGGCCGGCCGGACCAGGTGATCACGCGTGAGACACTGAGCGAGCTTTACGGAGCGCCTGTGGAAGTTGTGAAGACCGGCGGCAGGGTCTTCGTGGTGGGCGCGCGGATATGACGGCGTTGATCCAGCTTCTGCGCTACCCATTCATCGTGAACGCCCTCGTTACCGGATCCGCAGTTGCCGTGGCCGCGGCGGCAAGCGGCTATTTCATGGTCTGCCGCCGGGCCACTTTTGCAGGGCATGCGCTGCCCAACATCGGCTTTGCCGGTGCCGCAGGGGCTGTTCTTCTGGGAATCGAGCCCGTGTACGGCCTTTTCGCCATTACGATACTTGCAGCCATCGCAATGGGCATACTGGCCCGAGACCTGCGGGACCGGGATGTCACGGTAGGCGTGATTATGACTTTCGCGCTGGGGCTGGGGTTCCTTTTCCTGGCTTTGTACTCTGGCTATGCCCAGAGGGTCTACGGCATCCTTTTCGGGAGCATCCTCGGCATCAGCGTGAAGGCCACCCGAATAACGTCGGCGGCAGCCGCGGCATCAATCGCCGTTCTAGCGGCTCTTTACCGGCCACTCCTGTTCAGCACTTTCGACCCTGAGCTTGCCCTGGCCCGCGGCGTCCCTGTTTCCCTTCTCTCAGTTTTGTTCCTTGTGACGCTTGCAATCATCGCTTCACTGGCCGTTCAGGTGATGGGGGCACTTCTGCTGTTTACGCTGCTGGTCGGACCTGCCGCCACGGCCACCAGGATCGTCAGGAGCCCGCCGTGGGCCATTGCACTCTCCATTGCCCTGGGGCTGCTCTACGTCCTGTTGGGCATCTTGATAGCGGCCGTGAACGGAAAGGTTCCTGTGAGCTTCTGCATCGCCACGCTCTCCTTCGTAGTCTACCTTCCCGTTCGCATTTTCCTCCGCTCCGGTGGCCCGGGTCGCCGCGGCGCCGCGCGCAGGGTCGGGCAGACCGCATGAGCCTTCAACTGCTGGCCTCGGACGTGTTTCGCAATGCACTCATCGCGGGGACAATTGCCGCCGCTGTGACTTCCCTGGTGGGCTACATCGTCGTTCTCCGCGCCCAGGCGTTCGCTGCGGAGTCGCTTTTGGACGTATCATTTGCCGGGGCAACGGGCGCGGCCCTCTTTGGCGTCGCCCCGATTCTGGGAGCCGCCGTTCTGGGCCTCGGCGCGGCCTTTGGAATCGGTGCCCTGGGGGAAAAAGCCAGGGAACGCAGCGTGGAGATCGGTATGGTGGTCTCGTTTGCCCTGGGGCTGGGGATTTTTTTCCTCAGCCTCTACGCGCGCGGGAGCGCCTCCCACGCAAACGCGGGAATGGCCATCCTTTTCGGGTCCCTGCTCAGCACACGGCCCGAGGACATCCTTCGCCTCCTGGGCATTTCCGGCCTGGCGCTTGTGGGTCTTGCCGCCATCTTTCGACCTCTCCTTTTTGCCACCGTGGACCCCGAAGCCGCCCGGGCCCGGGGCGTGCCGGTGCGCCTCCTCTCAACGCTCTTTCTTCTCATCCTGGCGCTGGCAGCCTCCGCGGGCGCCCTGGCGGTCGGAATACTCCTTGCGGCGGCGCTCCTGATTGCCCCAGCCGCGGCTGCCGTGCGGCTGTCCCGCCAACCCGCGCGCACGCTGCTTCTTTCCATGTGCCTCGGCGTGGGCATCACGTGGGCTGGCATTCTTCTTTCGTTCCTGTGGCCCTGGCGCCATCCGCCGGTCGGGTTCTCTGTGTCCGCCCTGGCGGCGACAGTTTACTTCATTGCAGTGGCGGCAAGCCGCAAAGGCTATGCGCGCCGAACCAAAACGGTTATCATCGGAGACAGCGCGGAAACAGCCCAATGGACATCGAGAAAAGAATCAACGAAGCGTTCCAGGAGCTCGGAGAAAGGACAACCGGGCCCCGGCGCGCCATCGCAAAGAACCTGATTAGCCTGGGACACGCCGGTGCGGCGTTCTCTGCGGATGAGCTGCTTCAGAAGCTGCACCGCACCAACCCGCGCATCGGGAGGGCAACCGTTTACCGCTCCATTGACAAGCTTGTGCGGATGAAAGTGCTTGACCGCATTGAGTTCGCGGACGGCACGCACTCCTTCCGGCTCTGTGAAAGCGACCATCACCACCACCATCTGGCTTGCACGAAGTGCCACCGGGTCGTGGAGCTGGACTTCTGCCTGGAGTCGAACGCCATCGCGGAGATCGGGAAACGGGAAAGCTTCGAGATAGATGATCATTCGATAACCCTCTTCGGTCTTTGCCGGGAGTGCCGACACTGAATATGATGCGCGCAATTCCTGCACTGCTCCTCTGCCTTGTTCTGCCCGCTGCAGCCGTGGAAGCGGGAACCTGGATCACGCCCGAGTTTTCCCTGTCGGTGGACGACCTGCAAAAGATGACCGCCGCGTTACCGCCGGACGTGAGCAACGGCATCCTTTCCCGCCCCTCGGCTTTCCTGGGGCTCATGGCGGAAGTGCTGGACCAGCCGGCAGACCTGCTGGTGCTTGTGGACAAGCAGCACGCCCTTGCTGCCGACTACGTTCCACCGGATCTCGTCCTCCTGAAGGATTACAACCTTCGAACCACCTGGCCGAATCTCCTGCTTCGCAAAGACATAATGCCCGCCGTGCTCCAGATGGTGCGGGCGGCGCGCGCTGATGGTGTGACAATCACCTTCTCCTCCACGTATCGCTCCTATGACTACCAGAAGGGTCTCTTCGCGCGTGAGGTAAAGATGTACGGGCAAGAGATGGCGGAGAAGGAGTCTGCGCACCCTGGCCTCTCACAGCACCAGCTGGGCACCGCAATAGACTTTGGCACAATAAGCGACGGCTATGAAAAGACCCGGGAGGGCAAGTGGGTCCAATCCCACGCCTGGGAATATGGCTTCACCCTTTCCTATCCGGCAGAGTACGAACAGGTCACGGGGTACCGCTATGAGAGCTGGCACTACCGCTACATCACCCGGCCCGGGGCGCGGATGCAGAGGGAGTTCTTCTCTGACGTGCAGCAGTACTTCCTTCAGTTCCTCAACGACAACCGCGCTGTTCTGGAGCAGATGCGCATGAAAAGAAGCTGAGGGGTGGATGAGAGACGCCAGTGAACGGCTCCTGCTTCAGAACGAGGCCGAAGCGTCGCTCCTCCACGGCATCCTGGAAGAAGACGGCGTTCCCCACATCATCCGCTCTTACCACGACCGTGCGTACGACGGTCTGTGGCAGATGCAGGAGGGGTGGGGCTATGTGGAGACCTCGGTGCGCTTCGCGGGAGGCGTGAGAACGCTCCTTGAAGTGCTTCGAAAGAACAGGCTCTCCTCAGAGCTGAGCAAGGAAGAAGACTAGCCCGAAAAGGAAGAGGATTGCGGCCCCGCCAATTTCGACGGCCCTGCGGATCTTTGTGTCGCGCTCCTCATGAGTGCCCGCGACAGCGCGGATGGCGCCCCTTTTCACCATGATCACCACGGCTCCGGTTGCGCTGATCGTCGTGCCCATCCCAAGTGAGATGGAAGACACTGCAAGGATGCTGACGGCAAGCATGTGAAGGGAAAGGGCAAACAGCACCACTGCCACTGCCCCGGGGCAGGGGATAACGCCTGCCGGAATCGCAATTCCCAGAAGGTTCCTCATTGTGAGCCCTGCCTCGGGTCCCTGCGCGTGGTCAGGCTCTGGATGCTCATGATGATGGCCGTGGGTATGCGTCTTGCCCATCGACCGCCTGACCAGCATGACTGCCCCGATGGCGGTAATAACCGCGAAGGTGACCAGCTGAATGTAGTGGTTTGCCTGCTCGACGCCGGTGGCGAAAATTCCACGAATCAAATAATAGAGCACAAGGACAACGGTGAGCGCGGAGAGGGCGTGCACTATCGCCACAAGATACCCGATGATGAAGCTCTGGCGAATATTGCCTTCGTTCGCCAGGAGAAACGAGGAAACAATGGTCTTGCCGTGCCCGGGGCCTGCCGCGTGGAAAATGCCATACGCCAGGGCAAGGAGGGCCACAAGGAGAAGCCCGCCCAGCGAGCGCGACCCTTGAAGGGCGCGCGTCATGCTGGCAAGGCTTTCGTTGAGCATCTTCTGCACCGGGGCCATGACGCTGAAAAGCAAAGACGTGGCTCCCGAGGTGATTTCCGTGAATAGACCGGTCCGGGGCCGCGTGTTCTGGGCAGTGAACGGATTGGGCACTTCTTGCGCGAAGCACAGCGGAGAAGCCAGGACAAGGGCAAGAAAGAACGCGGATCGCTTCATGAGCTCTCCTTGAATCGGATGACCAGATTATCAGGCATGTACTGCCCGGGCCAGAGAGGCTTCACTTTCGTCTTTTCTATCGACAGGCCGACGGACACGCCGTCGTCCCCTTTGACAGCGACGTCATCGGCATGCATGAGGTCGAAGGCGACAAAGTAGGTGTCATCATAGACTGTCACGCGCACGGTCTGCTCATCAGCGGTGACAGGCAGATCAAGCGGCACAAAGAACGAGTAGACCAGTTTGCTGCCCTCCACGACGCTGGGGGTGAACTGCTCGATACGTATCTTTTTCAGCGGTTTCTTGCCGATGAAAAATGCCAGGAAGTAGTGGTAATTCTCCAGGTTGTCGAACGCACCGGACTTGATGGCGGCAGTCTGTTTTGCGCTGAAGTCCCCGTCCACGTTCGGCTTGAAGTCGGTAAGAATCATTTCGGAAAACATGTCGTCGAACGACCAGCGGAACGTCATGCCTTTCAGCTTCCCGCCGTCGAACAGCACGGTCATCTTGTTGTTGATGAACACGTGCGGGTGTGCAAGCGCGGCGAAAACGGTCGCCGTCCCGAATATCAGAACACAAGCGGTTCTGCGGAAGCTCACCCTGACTCCCCCGAGGCACGTCGAGTCTCCTGCGTTTCCCCCGCTCGAATGCCAAACCGGGACTTGAGGAAGGTATCAAGGCGATTGGCCGCATCCAGCATGCCAGCGACGGGAATCCTGGCTCCCTCTCCGGCGAACCTCGTTGTCACCCGCTGGAAATACTCCGGGGCAAAGCGGGTGGGCTGCTGCATGAGATAAGCCTGGAACTCGTTCACGGCAAGGTAGCGGTAGTCGCTGTCGTATCCCAGCTCATCCAGGAACCTCCGGAAAAAAGCCCGGGTTCCGGGGAGCAGCGAATCCCAGAGACGGAAGCAAAACTCGCGGTACTCAGGGGAAGCGAAAAAGATGCCGTGAAAGGATTCATGGGTAAGAAGCAGGCGGCGTTCAATGGCGGAGGAAGATCGCGAGATGGAAATGACGCCTCCGGTACCGGGCGCAAAGCGGTCACGCACCATTGTAATTATGCCGTTCTCCAGCGCCAGATCCCGTAGGGCGAGCTCTTCCGGGTTCAGGATGAAGCCGGTCAGCTCCGCGGCATTGAAGAAGGACGCCAGCCCTTCGGGTCCGTAGTCGTGCGCGTTCCATCCATGCATGTTCTCCAGGGCGCCGTTGTCCAGGAGACGTCCCCGGAATCCCCGCTTTTCGAGGAAGAAGGCCAGGCGGGAGAACATCCTGTCCTGGAAGCCGTAATCAACGGCATCAAGGATCAGGATCGAAGGAAACCGGTCCCATCGGCACAGGCTGAAGGACGGGTCGTCCTGTGGCGCGACCGCCGTGGTCAGCACGGAGTGAAGGGATGCCATAGGCGGTTGTGCGCCGAGCCCGGCAACAGGGGCCAGTGCCGCAGCAAGCACAAGGATCAGAAATAGCGGGCGTCGTAGTACAAGCACTGCGGTCGAAAAAATGCCTTTCATCCTACAGTATCGTCAAAGAATTGTGCTTGTTCAACAGCGTTGATTTTGCATTCCTGTTGTTGCCGTTGCCCCCGTGTCCGCTGGCGATTAAACTTTAGCCAATGGATCTTGCCTTTCGGGACCTCGGCGGCCAGGGACCGTCAATTGCGTTTCTGCATGGCCTTTTCGGCTCGTCTCAGAACTGGGTCGGGACGGCCAGGCGCCTCTCGGGCCTGGGTCGCTGCCTGCTCGTCGACCTTCGCAATCACGGGGATTCTCCTCACGCGCCGGAACACTCCCTTGCCGCGTGCGTACAGGACGTTGCGGACTGGGCGCAGGCGCACGCTCCCGGTCCCCTGACTTTGATCGGCCATTCCATGGGGGGATTGGTAGCAATGGGTTTCGCCATCGCTCATCCGGACCTCACGCGCGCGGTGGCATCCCTGGACATCGCTCCCCGCTCCTACCCGACGGGCCACGAAGCCGAGTTTCGGGCCTTTCACATGGACATCAGCCGGTGTCGCTCTCGCGCGGAGCTTGATGAGCTGCTTGGCCCGCTTTTGCCCGACGCAGGCGTTCGCCAGTTCATCCTCACGAACGCCGTGCGCGACGGCCAGGGCTTTCGCTGGCGGCTGAACGCACCGGCGCTGGAGGCCTCAACGGTGAGCGCGGACTTCGCGGGCGTCGACGGGCGTTACGACGGACCATCGCTCCTTGTGGCGGGAGGACGGTCGCCGTACGTCACGGAACAGGATGTGGCCGTGATGCATCGGCATTTCCCCGCCGCGGTCTTTGTGAAGATTGCGCAGGCCGACCACTGGCTCCACGTGAGCGCCCCTGATTCGCTTGCCAGGATCCTCACGGATTTCCTTCAGGACTCCGCCACGGATGCAATAAAGGGGCGGGTTTCCCGTCCTTGATGGCATGAGCGCGGATACGCAGAAAACGCGAATCGCGGATTTCATCGCAACCGAATGGCACAGGCTGGTCGGTTACGCACGCTCATGGATTGCGGACAGCGCGGACAGGGACGCTGAGGACATCGTGCAGGACGTCGTTGCCGGCATCTTCGAGAAGGCGGACGTGACGGCGCCCATTGCCGACCTTGCAGCGTACTTCTACCGCTCGCTCCGGAACCGCATCGTCGATGCCTACCGAGCGGCGCCAAGGAAGGCCGTGGCCCTCTCCGAGCCGGTGCTGGACGAACGCTACGAGGCGTCCGTGCAGGTCGAATGGAAAGAGAACAGCGAGAAGCTGTTCAAGGCCATTGACTCCCTGGTCCCGGCGCAGAAGTCCGTGCTGGTTGCCACCGAGCTGGAAGGGAGAAGCTTCCGAGAGCTCTCTGAGGAATGGGACGTCCCCATTGGCACCCTTCTGGCAAGGAAGCACCGGGCAATCCATGCCCTGCGAAAAGCGCTCGAGGGAGGAACTGTATGACGGAAGAGCAGAAACACGATGGCTGGCATCAGCATGAGCACCGTCCCGGCCTGCGCGGACTGCGCATCGTCGGAATGGTCCTTGCGGGGGTAGTTTTCGCCGCGATCTTTGCCCTGGTCTTCGGCTGGCTCGTGATGGTCCTATGGAACTGGGTCATGCCCCCGATCTTCCACCTTGGGGAAATCGGCTACTGGCAGGGCTTCGGGATCCTGCTGCTGGCGAAGATTATCTTCGGCGCAATGGGCAACCGGGGCCCCGGTCGCGGTCCGTTCGGGCGCGGCGGCAACCCCTGGGGCGGAAACCCGTTCAGGAAAGAGTCATGGCACAAGGGGGACTGGCACGGTGACCGGGAGTGGTGGCACTACGCCCATGACTTCTGGAAGGAAGAAGGCCAGGAAGCGTTCCAGCGGTTTGTCGATCGCAAAAAAGCGGGGAGCGCCTCAGGCACTCCGGGCGGAGAGTCAAGCGGAGAGTCGCCTGAAGGAGACAAGGCATAGACAGGACCACGGAAGGGGGCGAAAGCCCCCTTCCCCCGGTTCAGCCGTTGACAGACAGTCCTGGGCGCCTTATGGTGCCAACACATGAACAGGGGCTTCCAGGACGCCCAGGAGAGACTTGCAGTCTGGATGGGGATCGTCGGCAACGCTGTGCTCTTTACGGGCAAGATCCTCGTCGGCTTTTCGTTCAACTCGATCGCCGTCATCTCCGACTCTTTTAATTCCCTCACCGACATCGTCGCATCCACCATCGTCTATGTGAGCATCAGGAGCTCCTACCAGGACCCGGACGCGAGGCACCCCTTCGGGCACCAGCGGGCCCAGCCGCTGGCCGGGCTGGTGGTTGCAATTCTTACCGGTATCGTCGGGTTCGAGATCATTGCCCAGTCCGTGACGCGGCTTTTCACGGGGGAGCAGATACAGAAAGGAATCCTCCCCATCGTTGTCCTGGCCTGCGTCCTGGTGATCAAGCTGGGCATGCACCTGTACGCCAGGTTCACCGCCGCGCGCACAGGCAGCACGGCTCTCATGGCTTCCGCAACGGACCATCGCAACGACGTTCTTATTTCGGCCGCAGTCATCGTGGGAGTCGGCGGATCCAACCTGGGGTTTCCCATCTTCGATCCCATCGCGGCAATCCTTGTCGGGCTGTGGATAATCCGGTCAGGATTCGGGATCGGCAGGTCCAACATCAAGTACCTCATGGGGGAGGCGCCTCCGGAGACCCTGGTGGAGTCCGTCAAGGCGCGGGCCAGGGCGGTCCCCGGTGTTCTGGGCCTGCATGACGTGTCGGCTCACTGGGTGGGCACCACCGTGGAGGTGGCGCTCCACGTGGACGTGGACAGGCGTCTCTCCGTGGAAGAGGCCCATGACATCAGCGAACGGGTGCAGCGGGAAATCGAGGGGGTGGACGAGATCTCACGGGCGTTCATCCACATCGACCCCCTGGAAACGAAGGCGCCGGCGCCGGACGCCTTCAGCTCACATCGGCCGAGCTGATCAGTCGAACGCCGGCCGCATCCATGTCCTTGTACGCCCGCTCGACGCTCCCCGCGGGGAAATCCACGCCGCGGCAGGCGTCGCGGATCACGGAGACATCGAACCCGAGCTTGCGGGCGTCCAAGGCGGAAGAGCGCACGCAGTAGTCGGTTGCAAGGCCGCAGAGGTATATCTCCCGGGCTCCCAGTCCCGTCAGGTAGTAACGAAGCCCCGTGTCAGTGGTGTGATCATTCTCGAAAAACGCAGAATACGAATCAAGCCTGCGGCGCAGCCCCTTGCGCAGCACCAGCTCGATTCTCCCCGCCGAAAGCAAGGGGAAGAGCTCGGCGCCGCGCGTTCCCTGGACGCAATGGTCGGGCCAGAGAACCTGCTCGATTCCGTCTGCATCCACCACGTCGAGCACTTTCCTTCCGGGATGGCTGGTGGCAAAAGAAACGTGATCCTTCGGATGCCAGTCCTGAGTTGCCACGACCCGGTCGAAAAGCGGCATGAGCCCGTTGATTACCGGCACCACCTGGTCACCTTCTTCCACCGCCAGGC
Source organism: uncultured Spirochaetota bacterium (assembly GCA_963710335.1). GTDB lineage: Bacteria > Spirochaetota > Spirochaetia > SZUA-6 > Fen-1364 > Fen-1364. Next base: position 121,353 of record CAVQAA010000007.1, on the reverse strand, counting down.
TTCCCCCGGGACAGAAGTCGTTCTGCACGTCCACGACAAGAAGCACGCGTCCATTCTTCCTGCCTTCCATGGTTCGCCTCCCCGGCCAATGTACACCGACGCACAGCCGCCTGTCAGGTGCGGCATGCGTGGACTTTGGACGCCGAGCCTTCGATTTCGTACATTCAACAACGTGAGGTCCTGCCGTCTCCTGCTGGATGACACGCTGCGCCCTGCGGCGCAATGCCTCTGTTGGGCGCTGAAGTGTCAGGTGTCCGTTGTGGACTCGAAGCCGACGTGGCCGCGGCAGGACAGGCGTGTGACGCAGATCGACATGCCGGATCTGCTTTTCTTTACGCTGGAGGAGCTCGCCACGCTCACCGGCACCTCCCTTGAGGCGCTTCTGCGCAGCTGGATCCAGGAGCACGCCGGAAAAACGGTGACGAAAGAAGGAAAAAAAATCCAGGAACGCTGCAGGCTCATTGCGGAATGGCAGGGCCTGGGGTTCGCGGGCAAGGAACCGGACCTGAGGTACTTCGCGCGGAGGCTTGCCGAGGTTTAGGCGGGCCGCGCGGGCCTTGGCGACTATTCTTCAGCGACCGTCCGGACCGAGGTAGCTCTGCAAATGCACGGTCACAGGCTCATCCCCGTAATAGCCGTACAGGCTCTTCATGGTTCCTGCTGTGAGCTCGCACAAGCTGACGCTTCCGTGAACCTGGATCTCGGCGTCGCCCTTCGCGCGATCAGGGTTGTAAAACTCCGGAAACTTGCCGCCGGGCCGAAGGAAGGTGATGATGTCCCATGCCGTCTCTTCCGTGACGCCTGAGGGAGATGCGGCAATCGCATCCAGGATCTGTCGGTTCAGCTCGTCGTAACGCCACTGTATCTCGTTCAGGTTTCCCCCGGCAAGGAGAGCTGTCCACTCGTTCATCGCGGTAAGCCGGATTTCCGGCGAAATGGCGTGATTTGTCGCCACAAGCACGTCCGGCCTGTGCTCCCTTTGAGGGGCGAAGTAGAAGGGGCCCGGGCAGTTCTTCTGTTGCCACGTGCTGTTGATGTATCCGCGCTCCGAGAAGTCCACTCGGGAGAAATCCGCTTCCTCATGCAGGGCCTGGACGTCCGCCCGCAGTGCCGACCACAGGGAGTCGGCCCTGCCCTTGAGAAGGTCGATCACAAGGCCCGCCAGGTCGCCCAGAAAATCGACCATCCGGACGAACCAATCCCTGTCGAATGCGCGCCACAGTCGTTCATTCCACCGGGTGATGTACTCACCGGGGAGGATGTAGTCTGCTCCCCGGGCAACGGTTCCCAGGACCGGGCGCGGCATCCGGTGGCGCCGGCGCATCCGCCGGATGAACGCCACGGACGGCAGGCGGCGTCTGTAGTGCCACGGAACCCACGTGAAGTAGGGGAAAGGTTCGCCGGGGGCCGTCTTGCGGCCTGCCTCCACCACGTAGGCCCCTCCGCCTGAGTCTGCCACGGGATACAGCCATGACACTCCGCGCTGCGCCTCCGCTACCCTGCCCGCGGCCTCGCCGGCGTCACCGCAGTATTGCAGGCAGTCTCGAACAAGGGGGAGGGAATTGAATCCCGGGCGTGCGGGGGAGCAGAACCTGCTGGGAAGCATGTTCACGCCCATTGCCACTCCCGCGGAGTTCAATCCGGTGATCGAGCCGATGATCCCGGGGGCCGTCTGGCTGACGAACACCCGGCGCTCCCTGCCCGCGCGGGCGGACGGCCTGCACACGATGAGACACGCCGTCTCCTGGAACACGTTCGCGGTGGGAAACATGAAATCCCTGGCGAAAATGCGTTTGCCGCCGGCCGCGGGACCGCTGAGAAAGAAGGCATTGCATCCAATGGGGGTGCGCAGCAGCCGCGGCGGGATCCCCCTTCGCGCGAAGAGCGTCCCTGAATACACGTGCGCAAGCACGGCGTCGACGCCGAAGTTCAGCGTGACCAGCTCATCCCGGGTGACAGGCTCCCCGCCGCCTGAGGCCGCGCATCCGTCAAGAATGCCCTGGATCTCCTCCAGATACTCCGCGGGGACGTCGGGAAGGATGATTCGCGTCGCGCTCATCGCGGCGTGGACAATGAGCCTCGTCAGGTCGGCCGACAGCTTGCCCGTTCCCGCGGAGTTGCCGTCGAAAAAGGAAAAAATGACGTTCCGCAGGAACTCATGCGTCATCCTGCCGATATCCTCTCGCGCAAGGAGACCGAGCAGAAAGCCCATGTGGTAATTGTCCCCCTCGAGGTAGAATGCGCGCTTGGGCAGCCCGGAGCTGCCGACGCGGGCGCTTCGATGCTCCGCAAGCATGCCCAGGCAGCCGTCCTTTTCCTCGACGCGCGTGACCATGAAGCCGTCGTCGGCAAAAGCCGCCTGCACCCGATCCCGTCGCCGCGAAGCCTGTTCGGTCAGTGGCACCGCCCACCCCCTTGCAATGTATGATAGGGCACACGGGGGGAGAAGCCAAGGAGGGAACGCATGGAGCACAGCTCTTTCAGCGCGCTTCTGGTGAGCGGTCAACCTGACGGCACGTTCAGGCGGGAGATACGCCGGCAAAGCGTTTCCGGGCTTCCGCCAGGGGATCTTCTGGTCCGCGTCTCCTACAGCTCCCTCAACTTCAAGGATGCCCTGGCAGCCACCGGCCGCCACGGAGTGGCGCGCGGATACCCGCTGACCCCCGGGATAGACGCCGCCGGTGTCGTTGTGGAAAGCGACGTCGGCAGCTACGCCCCGGGAGACAACGTGATCGTCTGCGGTCGGGACCTGGGCATCGGCATTCCCGGTGGATTCGGCCAGTACATCAGGGTCCCCGCCGAATGGGCATTGCGGCTCCCTCCCGGGCTCACGCTGCGGGAGGCCATGATCGTGGGAACCGCTGGTTTCACGGCCGCGCTTTCCATCCACACCTTGCAGGAACAAGGCGTGTCGCCCGGCGGTACGGGGGTGCTCGTCACGGGCGCCACCGGCGGGGTGGGATGCTTCGCCATCGCCATCCTGTCAAAGCTTGGCTATCGTGTGGTTGCCGCAACCGGAAAGGCCGAACGGCGGGATTTCCTCCTGTCCCTGGGCGCTCGCGAAGTCCTGTCGCGAGAGGAGGTCGACGACAGTTCCGGGAAAACGCTGCTCCCGCAGAGATGGACCGGAGTGGTCGACACGGTCGGTGGAAACATCCTGTCCACCGCAATCAGGTCCACGGCCTATGGCGGGTCCGTTGCCGCGTGTGGCAATGCTGCTTCTGCTGACCTCCCCCTGAGCGTCTTTCCCTTCATCCTGCGAGGGGTCCGGCTGCTGGGAATCGAATCATCCCGGTGCCCTGAACAGCTGCGGCGGGAGATCTGGGGCAGGCTTGCGGGGCCGCTGAAGCCGGCGCAGCTCGATTCCATTGCCGAGGAATGCACTCTATCAGGCTTGATCGACTGGATAGACAAGATGCTGGCGGGTCACGTGACCGGACGTGTCGTGGTCAACCTGCAGGCAACGTGAAGCCCCAGGCTCCTTTATCGCCTGCGTCGCTTCTGCGGGCCTCGCGGCGAAGGCTTGCCCGGTGCCGCCGGCCTCCCGAGCGCCGCGGGCCTGCCGGCCTGCCTTCGTTTTCTTTCAGGATCCTGGTTATCCGCGGACTCGACTCCCTGGGCAGCCAGGTCGAGAACCGAGTTCTCGGTTCCGAACTGGTTGGGGACATACGCGTCAGCGCCCCAATCGTTATGCCATTCTCCATGGTCGTCGCGATAGCGAAACGTGTAGGATTTGCCGCCGTCTATGGTAAGAACCGCGCTCCAGGAGCCGTCCCCCTGGCGCCTCATGGGGTTCGCTGTTTCGCTCCAGCCGTTGAACTCCCCGCAGAGATGCAGCGTTTCCACTCCCGGGATCGGCGGCATGGTGAAGGTCACCTGGAATTTCTTTCCCCCCAACGGCTTCTTGTGGAGCATGACTGGCCTCCTGCCGCATTATACGGTAGGAAGCGGAAAGGCGAAAGTGAGCCGGACCATCACTTTGCCGTGGAGAGGATATGGCGGTCGTCGCTCAGCACATCCATGAGAGTCTTCGTGTCGTCCGGCCCGGGGAAGTTGATGAGGGAGGCATACCGCGCATCCGGCAGGGTCTCCTTGAGCGGGGCGGCGACCTCATTGTGCCAGTTGTCGACGATGTACGTGACCTTCTCCGCAGAGAGCTTCGCTATCTGCGCCGCCTCCAGGGGAGCCGGGCCGAACACGCCTTTGATCGTGAACCCGAGCTCCGCCATCAAAGGCTGCTGAAAGACGTGCACCACCATGGGCGCGCCGTACAGGCCGTCATCGCGAAGCTCCTGCTTCCACGAGGAAAGAAATGTCTCCAGGTCCGCAATGGAGGCGCGCGCCTGGTCCTGGGTCCCCAGGATGTCCGCAATGGCAAGGATGGAAGCGCGCATCGTCTCCAGGGAGTAGTCGGCATCGATGCGAAGAACCCGGATCTTGCGGCTTCCGGCGGCTTCGGCCAGGCGTTTTGCCATGACCTCGAAGCCGGTCGTGAGGATGAGCCTTGCCCCCTTGAGCTGCGCCACGTCCGACGGCTTCAGCTCGTACTCTGCCGGGTGACGGAGGCCGCCCGGCGTGAGGGTGACGATGTCCTTGGCCCCCGCGGCGACGGCAAACGCCTCGGTCCAGCTGTTCGTCGCGACAACGCGGATGCTTTTCTGCGTTGCCTGCGCGGGCGCCACAATGGCCGAAAACACCGAAAAAGCCGCAACAAGCACGGCGGTAGCCTTCATGATCTCCTCCTCGCAATCCGCCTGTAGACCAGCCCTACCCCCAGGAGGCAGGCTGCAATGACCGTCACCGCCGAGCTGGCGGGGACATCCAGGGCAAGGGACGAGAAAAATCCCGCAATGCTGCAGAACGCTCCGATCACGCACGCCTGGAAAAAGAAGCCGCGCGCGCTGCGGGCCGTGAAAGATGCAACGATGGCCGGCAGGAGCAGGATCGAGTCCAGGAGCAGCGCTCCGATGAGCTTCATCAGGAGGGCTACGCTGACCCCGACGAACAGCAGGATGGCCGTCGTGATGGCGGGCTCATTCACGCCTGAGGCGAACGCAATCTCGCGATGAAACAGCACGGCGCTGACCCGGGAAAAAGGGCGGTGACAAAGGCGGCAATGGCCAGGGCGTACAGCGCCGTGACCGCCAGGTCGGTCCGGGAGAGGGAATAGACGCTTCCCCAGAGGATGCCGAAGGCGTCCTTGGACGGAACCCCGGCCTTGTAGATGACGGCGAAAGCCAGCCCGATGGTGAGAACCATGAAGAACGTGGCAACGTAGCCCAGGGCAAGACCGGATTCCCGGGCCACGCGGGAAATGGCAAAGATGGCCGCCACGTCCAGCACCAGCCCCGCAAAAAGGGGATCCACGTGCAGCGCAAGGCCGATGGCGGCTCCCAGGAGGGCGGCATGCATGAGGGTGAACCTCAGGGTGACGAGGTTCAGGCGCAGTATGAATACCCCCGCCATGGGAAAGAAGCAGCCTGCAATCACCAGGGCCAGGAATCCTCGGAGGATGGGGGGATAGGAAAACGCCTGCACCAGGTTCACGTTGACGGCTCAGGCAAAGCTGCCTGCCTCCATTCGCTCGATCCGCCATGTCGTCTCCGCAAGAACCTGGGAATCGTGGGACACAAGGACGATGGTCAGTCCCCGGCTCTCATTCAGGTCATGAAGAATGGCCATGACCTCCTTGCGGGAGACGGGGTCAAGGGAAGAGGTGGGCTCGTCCAGGAGCAGCACCGACGGCTCCTGGCAGAGGCAGCGCGCAAGGGAAAGCTTCTGCTTCTCTCCGCCGGAGAGCCGGGCGTACATCCTGTGCTGCAGGTGGGCGCAGCCCACGGCGGTCATGGCTTCCTGGACCCTGCTTCTTTTTTCTCCCCGGGCAAGGGAAAGGGAGCTCACTCCGATCTCAACCACTTCCCGGCCGGAAAAGGGAAAATCCACGGACACGGCCTCCTGGTTGACGTAGCCGATTTTCCGCCTGCGCCGGGACCACTCCCGGCTCCCCACGGAAGAGCCGAGGACCCGCAGCGTGCCGGTGTTCCAGCTCTGCAGCCCCAGGATCGTCTTCAGCAGGGTCGTCTTGCCTGCGCCGTTCGGGCCCGCCACGATGACCCGCTCTCCGCACGGGACGACGAGAGTGAGGTCCCTGAGGATATGATGGCCGTCGATGGCCACGTTGATGCCTTCCGCCGCGATGCACGCATCGGCTTGCGCCATGACTCAAGAGAGATACATGCCGCAGCGTTGAAAGTCAACTCTAAGGCAGGCCTGGGTTTGCCCGGCCGGGCCAAAGAGCGTAGATTCTGACTTGGAGGCAAGCGTGAAGGCAATCGTCGTTCGACAGTTCGGTGACCCGGATGTTATGAAGCTCGAAGAGACAGCCACGCCGGCCCCCGGCCCCGGCCAGGTCCTGGTTCGAATGCATGCGGCCGGGGTGAACCCCGCTGACACCTATGCCCGAACCGGCGCCGGCCTGGCAAAGCCGCCGCTGCCCTACACCCCGGGGACGGACGGCGCCGGAGTGGTCGAAGCAGCCGGCGCCGGGGTCACTCGGGTGAAGCCGGGTGACCGAGTGTATGCCGCCAGGTCCATCAGCGGGACGTACGCGGAATACGCGCTTGCCCTGGAGTCACAGGTGCACCCCCTTCCGAAGAAGATCTCCTTCTCCCAGGGCGCCGGAATCTTCGTGCCGTACGCAACAGCCTGGCGCGCCTTGACGCATTTTGCCAAAGCGCGCGCCGGGGAGACGCTCCTTGTCCACGGCGCAAGCGGCGGGGTGGGAATTGCGGCAATCCAGGTGGCCCGGGCCGCGGGCATGAGAGTCATCGGCACCGCGGGGACCGACAAGGGGCGCGAGCTGGCCTTGCGCGAGGGCGCGCATCATCTCTTTGACCACCGGATGAAAGGATACCAGGAAGAGATTGTGCAGCTGACCGGGGGCAGGGGCGTTGACGTCATCCTGGAGATGTTGTCCAACGTGAACCTGGGAGCCGACTTGAAGCTCCTTGCGTCGCGCGGTCGCGTGGTTGTGATCGGCAGCCGGGGAGAAGTGACGGTGAATCCCCGGGACCTCATGGGCAAGGATGCGGCTATCTACGGGATGCTGCTATGGAACATGCCTGAGGACGAGGCCGCCGTCACGCACGCCGCCCTGGCAGCCGGCCTGGAAAACGGCACCCTGCGCCCGATTGTCGGCTTGGAGCTGAAGCTGGCCGAAGCCCCCCAGGCTCACCGCAAAGTCATGGAGCCCGGCGCTTTCGGGAAGATCGTCCTTTTGACGTAGGGGCCGAAAGCGGTCCCGCAAGGTTCTTTTCCCAGAACATGACTCCCGGCAGGGGATTCTTGCAGTACGGGGGAATCTGTTCGAATCCCACGGAACGATAAAGGCCCACGGCGCTCTCCAGCCTGTTCAACGTGTCCAGGCGCATGAGCCGGTAACCCAGTGCCCGCGCCTCCGCAACAACGCGCTCTGCAAGCAGTCGACCGATGCCCAGCCCCCGATACTCGGGCCGGACGAACATGCGCTTCATCTCACATATCCCCGGGGACAGCTTTCGAAGGGCCACGCAGCCGGCCGGTCTGGGTTCTCTGGCGCCGGTGGGCACACGGGCAACGAAAAGCGCTCCGGAAGGAGGTGCGTACTTTCCGGGAAGGGACGCCAGCTCCTTCTCGAATCCCTGGAACGAAAGGTCCTCTCCCAGAAACTCGGCATACTCCTTCATGAGAGTCCTTGCAGCGGCAATGTCCGCCCGACCTTCCGCGCGCTCCACCGCGGGAAGGTGAGCCGCCTGCTTCTCAAGGAGCTCCTGCGCGGCTTTCATGTGCGTCACGAGGGCAAGCTCATCCCGTCCATCCATCCCCCTGAGCAGGTCTTCGACCTCGGCGTCGGAGTCGGAATTGATTTTCGAAAGCATTGCATGCCCCGATTCCGTGAGTGCAAGCAGGGACACTCTCCCGTCACGTGAGTCCCTGCGGATGGAGATCAGGCCGCGGCCTGCCAGGCTCCTCACCACGCGGTTCAGGTAGCCCATGTCCACCTTCAGGTCACGGCCAAGAGCGCTCTGCGTGTGCTCCCGCGCAAGGCCGATCTCGAAGATCACGCGGGCTTCGGTCAGGGTCAGGTTCGTGTCGAAGCGGTAGCGGCTGAGCAGACCGAGGCGGTTCGTGTAGTAGCGGTTGAAACGGCGCAGGGTCTGGATTGCGGTCGGACGCCCGGCGGCGGTCTTTTTCATGGCAAGGATCGAATATGCCAATAATGCTTGCCTTAGTCAAGTAATCCCGCGGTGGCGAGGGCGAGGGCCTCTTACCCCTTGACCGCGCCCGCTGCAATCCCCCGGATGATGAACTTCTGCAAGACAAGGTACAGGACGATGATGGGCGTTGCGGAGAGAATGAGGCTTGCCGCCAGAGGACCATATTCCCGGAGGAACATTCCGTAGAATTGCATCTGCTCCAGCTGCAGGGTCCCCTTTTTCACAACCACCAGCGGGAGGAGAAAATCGTTCCACAACCACAGCGCATCAAGGATCAGGATGGTGGCCGTAATTGGCTTGAGCAGCGGGAACACGACGCGGAAGAAAAGGAACAGCTGTCCCGCCCCGTCAATGGAGGCCGACTCTTCCAGCTCGCGCGGCACCCCCTTGATGAAGCCGTGGTACATGAAAACGGCGAGGGGACAGCCCAGGCCCCAGTACATCGGGATGACCCCCCAGATTGTTGACAGCTTGAGGTCAGTGGCCAGGGAGACGATGGGGACCATGACGATCTGGAACGGGATAACCAGGGCAAAAGCGAAAAGCAGGTACAGGACCCACGAGAACCTGCCAAAGGTGCGGGCCAGCTTCCATGCAGCCATTGCGCTCACAAGGATGATGCCCGCCACTCCGAAGACCGTGATGATGGCGGTGTTGGCCAGGGTGGAAGCAAAGTGCATTTCGGTCCATGCCTTTGCGAAATGGGAAAGCGTGACAGTGGTGGGAAGGTCAATGGGATGAAGCTTGATTTCAGACTCGGGCTTGACGGCGTTGAGCAGGACAAAAAGGGCCGGATAGATGTAGGCCAGCGCCGCGATGATCATGAGGGCTTCCAGGGCCCAGCGCGGCTTGAAGCGTCGGCGCCTTCCGGCGGTTGTGAGGGTCATAGCTGCACCTCCCGGCGCTTCGTGATGGTGAGCTGGATGCCGGTGATCAGCGCGATGGCAATGAACAGCAGGATGGCTTTCGCGGTTGCCAGGCCCGCGAGCTTCTTTGCGAACGCGTCGAAGAAGATGTCCATCACAAAGGGAATGGTGCCCAGCGCGTATCCCGAGGGACCCACCATGGCATACATGAGATCGAAGCTCTTCAGCGAGTTGGACAGGCTGAGGAACAGGCAGATGGTGAAGGCCGGCACAAGCAGGGGCAGCGTGATATTCCGCAGACGGGCAACGTACCCGGTGCCGTCGATGCTTGCAGCTTCAAGCACGTCCGTGGGGATGGTGGAGAGCCCGGCAAGGTAGATCACCATCAGGTAGCCGGCCTGTTGCCAGACCTGGACAAGGACGATGAGCCAGGGGGTCTTGGCGGGGTCTCCCATCCACTTGTCGATCCCGGTGAGCGCCGGAAGGAGGTTGAAAAACACGAATGACCACACCAGTGCCACGACGATCATGGACAGAACGTTGGGCAGGAAAAAGACGGAGCGCAGGACCTTCTGGCTCTTGATGCCGGTGTCCAGGGCAAGGGCAAGCAGGAAGCCCAGGAGGTTGCTCAGGAGCACGTTGAAGAACGTGAAGAACAGGGTGAAGCCCACGACGCCCATCTCAAAGCGCTGCTGGACCCACGTTGAGGCCAGCAGCTTCCGCAGGGCCCCCAGGCGAAAAATCTCCATCGCCGCGACCCTGACTTCCCCGGCGCTGACCGCGGAAAGACGGTTGGCCACCAGGAAAGCGTCGACCGCGCTTGTCATCGACGCCTGGTCGATTTTGAGCCCCGCGCTCTTCACCTGGGAGATCAGGTCATCGACTTTTTCGGAGGAAATCGTCTTCTGCTTGTCGATCTCGGGAAGCAACCAGATCCTGTCCTCCAGGGTGAACTCGTTGTATTGCGTTTTCAGGCTGTAGCCTTCGGGGCCGGGCTCGTAGAACTCCCGGGCAAGCTCCCGATCCGCCGGGTTGGAAAGCTTGGCCAGGAATCCTTTCTCGAAATCGCTTCTTGAGATTTTTGCGGGCAGGTCAGAGTCCGCATTGTAGTTGACCTGCGTAAAAACGTGGGGATAAAACCTTTCCTCCACTCCGCCCGTGAATATCTTGACGTAGTTGGCGAATCCGACCGTCCGGTAGCCTTCCGGCTGGTAGCCGGCAATCCTCATGAGTCGCTGCAGGCGGTAGCGTGCCAGTCCCGTGGCGGCATATCTCTTGTACAGGTTATCCTCGGAATCGTAATGGTAGATGGAAAGCAGGTACGCCTTGTCCCCTTGATTGGTAAGGCGGCCCAGGATCTTCGATTCGAACTCGGGCTTGGGAAGACTGATGGGGATCCTTGGGGTCAGGCCGTCCCAGTTGGTGAAGGAGATCCTGATTCCCTGCCCGAAGGGATAGAGGAAGAACAGTCCGTACAACGCGAATGCCGGAAGCACGAAGATGGCAAAGTACAGAACGACCTTCCACCGTGGCTGGACCATGCACCCTCCAGGCAAACCGGGGAGGCTGAGGGCCTCCCCGGCGTTGCGCGTCAACAGTATAGGCTATTCTTACATCTTGCGCGCTTCGCGCCACATCTTGTCGATGTCGGCGATCACGTCATCAGCGGCCTTCTTCTTGAATACGTAGGCCTGAGCGCCGTTCTTGCAGGCATCCTCGAACACCGCAGTGGGGTACATCGAGAAAGCCCAGGGATAGGCGCCATTCTTGCCGACCGTTGACATCAGCTGAACGAAAGGCAGCTGAAGGGCCGACATGTCCGCGCCTTTGAAGTCCGAGGTGAGCTTGTAATCGGTCGTCCAGATCTTGATGGCCTGCGGTGTGGACAGCCAGGCAAGGAACTTCTTTGCCGCGGCCTGCTTGTCGGGCGACGACTGGGCGGAGATCCCGAACGTGGAATCCACGTCGGCATAGAACTTGTTCATCTTTGCATCGTTGAAAACGGGGAACGGAACGAATCCGCAGTTCAGCTTGGGGTTGGTCCCGATGGCAGCCCCGTAGGACCAGAGACCCTGGACCATCATGGCTGACTTGCCACCGGCGAATGATGCCTGCTGCTCGTTCCAGTTCATCTCCTCCGCGTTGTCATCCATGTTGGCGCGGTAGAAATCGATGATGGAGAAAAGCTTCTTCGTGTCCACGACGCCATAACTCGTCTTTCCGGCGTCCATGTCGGCGATGAACTTTGACACGGGAATGCCCTTCTCCGCCAGAAGGTTGGTCTGCACCATCGTGATGAAGTGGCCGATGGACCAGTTTTCCTTGAGGAGACCCGCGAAAGGAGTCACCCCGTTGTCCTTGAGGGTCTTCACCACCCGTTCGAGCTCCCGGTAGGTGGTCGGAGCCTTCAGGTTGTACTTGTCCAATATGTCCTTGTTGTAAATGATGCCGATGCCGGCGAAATCGCACGGAAGCGCCCACTGCTTTCCGTTCCAGGTCACGGCGGGTTTTGCCGAATCGATGACCTTGGAAAGCACGGGCTCCTTCGACAGGTCCACCAGGTAGCCCTTCTGCGCGTATTCGAAGACTCGGGAATAAGACTGCATCTGGAGGATGTCCGACAGGCTGCCGGATGCGGCCCGCGCCGCCTGCGTGGCATCTGCGTCGTTCGGGATGATGAGAAGGCTCATCTGGATGCTCGGATTCTCCTTCATGAAGGTGTCCACGAGCTTCTTCAGGCCGTCCTGGTTCTCCTGCTTGTAGTAGTACAGCTCCAGCTTCTGGGCCGGGAGCGATCCTACGATGGCAATGGCCAGGATGAATAACACGAGAGCTTTCTTCATGCTCTACCTCCTTGGGTTCTCCCTGTGTCGGGATGTTCTGGGGTGTCGTGATGGGGCTTGCGTAGGGGCGGAATTTCGTGTAACATTACGCAACCGGTTGCGCAGTATTATACAGGTTTTCGGACGGCTGTCAAGTGAAGAAACGTGTGACCATTTATGACATCGCGCGGCTTGCCGGGGTGACCACGGCCACGGTCTCCCGTGTCCTCAACGGCAAGACGGGCATCTCCAGCGCAACCCGTGAGAAGGTGACCGCAGTCATGCGCAAGATGCGCTACTTCCCTTCTCCCGCCGCGTCCGGCCTCCGCTCAAAGGCCACCCGGGAGATCGGGATCCTCTCCCCGTTTTTCATCGGGGATTTCTTCCTCAAGATCTTCGAGAGCCTTCACCGCCGCCTCAAGGACTATGACCTCATCTTGTACAACGCGCAGACCCCCGCGCACCGGCGTGAGGTCATCGACAGGATTGTCGCGGAGGAGAAGCTTTGCGCCTTGATCGTGGCGAGCACCCCTATCCTCCTGGAGGAGGAGACCCTCATTTCATCCCTTCGCATCCCCGTGGTCCTCCTGGAAGCCCGGCACCATTCCTTCAGCTCCGTCGACTATGACCACCAGATCGGCGCTTTCAAGGCGGTCACCCATCTCATCGAGCTGGGACACAGGGACATCGCATTCATCGGCGGAAGACCAGAGACCCGGCTGTACGCTCCCATTGGAAAAGAGAGGCTGAAGGGGTACCGCATGGCGCTGGACATGGCGGGGATACCCGTACGGGAGCAGTACATCATGAGCGGCGAGTGGGCTGAATGGACAAGCACGGAGGCCGGATCCTGCGCCAGCCGGCTCCTGTCGGGAAGCAGGCCTCCCACGGCAATCTTCGCTACTTCGGACGTACAGGCTGCCGGGGTGCTCACGGCCGCCCGGGAGCTGGGCGTTCGCGTCCCTGATGACCTTTCCGTGGTCGGGTACGACAACCTGCCCCTGGCGGAGTACCTGTCCCTTACCACCATGTGGCAGCACCACGACCTCCTTGCCCGAAACGCGGCCACGCTGCTCCTGGAGGAGCTGAGAACCGGCGTGCGCACTGGTGAACGCGTGGTGCTCCAGCCTGAGCTGGTGGTTCGGTCATCCACCGCCAGGCCCAAGGCCCGAAAAAGCGCATGAGCTCCCCTCTTCCGCGGGCAAGCGGGATCATTCTGCACCCCTCGAGCCTCCCCGGGCCGTACGGCATCGGGGACATCGGCCCGTCTGCGCACAAGTTTCTTCGCTTTCTTTCCCAGGCGGGGCAGTCCCTCTGGCAAGTGCTCCCCGTGGGGCCCACGGGGTTTGGAGACTCACCGTATGCGTGCTTCTCTTCTTTCGCGGGAAATCCGCTCCTGGTAAGCCTGGAAGCACTGGCGGATTGGAAGCTTCTTGCTGATGAGGACCTCCGTCATCCGCCCGCATTTCCCCCCGGCTTGGTCGACTACGGCAGTGTCATCAAGTGGAAAACCCCGCTCCTGCGGACCGCGGCAGCCAGGTTCCTCCGCCGACCGGATGCCGGGCAGAATGACCGCTTTGCCGCTTTCCAAGCCGCGGAAGCCGGTTGGCTGGAAGACTACTGCCTCTTCATGGCGCTCAAAGCGGAGTTTGCCTCCCAGGCTGCGCGCCGGGGCCGGCCTGCCGGGGCATGGAACACCACCTGGGATCGCGACATCGCGCTGCGCACGCCGGCAGCCATGGAGCGCTGGCGCCGACAGCTCGAAACGGAAGTCCAGGTCGAGAAAGCCATCCAGTTCTTCTTCTTCGAGCAGTGGACCTTGCTTCGCGCAGAGGCGGGCCGGCTGGGTGTTCGCATCATCGGCGATCTGCCCATTTTCGCCGCGCCTGACAGCGCGGATGTCTGGGCCAATCGGGAGCTGTTCCTGCTGGACGCGGACGGCCGGCCCACGGTGGTCTCAGGCGTCCCTCCCGACTATTTCTCCATGACCGGGCAACTGTGGGGCAATCCCTTGTACGACTGGGACGCCCTGGAGCGTCAGCGGTACAGCTTCTGGGTCCAAAGGATCCGGGCGGCCAGGAAGCTCTTCGATTTCATCCGCATCGATCACTTTCGCGGGTTCCAGGCATGCTGGACAGTGCCCGCCGGGGAAAGCACGGCAGAGCGGGGCACGTGGGTGAAGGCTCCGGGCGCGTCGCTTTTCCAGGCCCTTTCAAAGCAACTCGGAGAGCTTCCTCTCATTGCGGAGGACCTCGGGGTGATCACCCCGGAGGTGAATGAGCTTCGGGAGCGTTTCGGGTTCCCCGGCATGCGGGTGCTGCAATTCGCTTTTGACTCGGTGGAGGCTGGCTCCCTGAACGCCGGCAACCGTTTCCTTCCCCACAATCACAGCCCTGACTCGGTTGTCTACACGGGGACTCACGACAACGACACGACGCTGGGATGGTTTTCCCATCGCACCGCGCAGGAGCGCGATTACCTGGCCAGGTACATGGGGTCCACGGACCCGCAGATCGAGTGGAGCTTCATCCGCATGGCGCTTGCCTCCGTCTGCCGCTTTGCCCTGTTCCCGCTGCAGGACGTGCTGGGCCTGGGAAGCGAGGCGCGGCTGAACACCCCTGGGACGTCCGGCGGGAAGAACTGGGGATGGCGGTTCCAAGAGGGTTCCTTGACTGAAGAGAAAGCCAGACGTCTTCGGGACCTGGGCGGTCTTTATGGAAGGGTTCAGTAGGAAGCGTTCAGTAGGCTCCGGATGCCTTCTGGCCGCTCACCAGCAGGACCCCTGAGCTCGTACCGATCCTGGTTGCCCCTGCGCGTATCATCTCCATGGCGTCTTCAAAGCTCTTGACTCCACCCGCGGCCTTCACGCCCATCTTCGCGCCCACCGTCCGCCTCATGAGAGCAACATCCGCCACCGTCGCGCCCCCCTTGTTGAATCCGGTGGAGGTCTTCACGAAGTCAGCCCCGACGTCCTTGGCTATCTGGCAGGCAAGCACCTTTTCCTCATCGCTAAGAAGGCAGGCTTCAATGATGACCTTGAGCACGATGCCGGCCCGACACGCCCTGCGCACGGCCAGCATGTCTTCCCGGACGGTTTTCAGGTCCCGGGCCTTCATCGCCCCCACGTTCATCACCATGTCGATCTCAGCGGCGCCGTTTGACACCGCGGTCCGGGCTTCAAAAGCCTTGGCCCTGCTCTCCATTGCTCCAAGGGGAAAGCCGACCACCGCGCACACCTTCACGCCCGTGCCCCCCAGCTTTCGCGCGCAGCGCTCCGCCCAGTTGGAGTTCACGCACACGGAATAGAAATGGTGCTTCCCCGCTTCTTCGCAGAGCTTGTCGATCTGCTCCTCGGTTGCTTCCGGCTTCAGCAGCGTATGGTCGATGTAGCGGGCAAGGTCCGCCGGCTGAAGGTGGTCCCCACCCGCCCCCTGCGCCGGCGCTGATCCGCCTTGCGCCGCGCGAAGACGGCTCACCACCTCGGCAACGATCTTCTCTATCAGCTGATTCTGGTCCATTATTCAGGAAAGCCTCCCCGCTCCAGGGCCATGATCTTGTTTATCCGAACGATATGGCGCCCCCCGCCAAACCTCGTGGCAAGCCAGACCTTGACCATCTCGCACAGCTGTCCCGCGTCATGCAGCGGCCCGCCCAGGCTCAGCACGTTCGCGTTGTTGTGCTCCCTGCTGTTGATCACGGTCCGAAGGTCGTAGCACATGGCCGCCCGTATCCCCCTCACCTTGTTGGCCGCCATGCAGCTGCCGATCCCCGCCCCGTCCAGCACGATCCCCCGCTCGCACTCCCCGCTCACCACCTTGCGGCACACCGCCGCGGCAATGTCGGGGTAGTCCACCTTGTCCGTGCCGAAGCATCCCACGTCCACCACCCGGTAGCCCAGCTCGTCCAGGTAGCGGCGCAGCATCTCTTTCTGGCTGTACGCCCCGTGGTCGCTGCCGATGCTGACGCTGCGGACGTTGTCGGTTTCGTTCATGCCTTGTCCTCGATGTCGATGCGGTCCACGATCCCGCACGCCACGGTGCGCACCGTCACGGCCCCCTCATCCCCCAGCACGGATCGCGCGGACCCGCCTTCGTCCACCACCAGCACCCTGTCACCCACTCCCGCCTGCACTCCATCCAGCGCCAGAAAAGATCTCCCCTTCGGTTCTCCGCGGGGATCGATGGGCTGGACAACCAGGATCTTGTAGCCGCGATACTGGGGATGCTTCTCCGTGGACACGACATTGCCCACGACGCGGGCAATGATCATTTTCGTGCCGCCTTCCCGGGGCTCGGAGCGACATTGACGGAATCCACGATCCCCATGATCGCCGCATCTGCCGGGTTGAACCATCCGTTGGGATTGGCCTGTGCGGCTTCCTTGCCTGCTTCGAAAAAAACAAGGTCACCCTCTCCGGCCCTGGCCACATCGAAGGCCACGAGCGCCGCGCCAGCTTCCTTGCCCTTCTCATCCAACGGCTGCACAAGGAGCAGCTTCAGCCCCTCCAGGGTCTCGAGCTTCTGTGTGCACACGACTGTCCCGATGACGCGGCCAAGCTTCATATGATCCTGAAGTAATCCACGAGGGTGCAGCGGCGCTCCCGGGTGAATGTGCGCGCCCTCGTCATGCCCTCTCCCGTGGGGCTGGCAATGGTGAATGAGGCGTACCCGGCGCCCCCCTCCCCCAGCCCTGCGAAGTTGGGCCCGTTCTTCACGAACAGGGAGCAGTTCATCACCTTCGCCATGTTCGAGAGCTTCTCGATGTCGTGAGAGTGGATGCTTGCCGTATGCCGGAAACCGTGCTCCACGCGCACCGCAAACTCGATGGCCTCATCCACGCTCCTCATCCGCACAAGGGGAATCACGGGCATCAACTGCTCGCTCCACACCATGGGATGATCGCTGGGAACGTCCATGAGCAATATCCGGGTATCGGCGGGCACATCGATCCCCGCCGCCCGGGCAATGACAACCGGGTCCTTGCCGACAAGGTCCTTGTTTGGGGGGCTCGGTTTGCCGGGGCCGGCGGCCGCGGCCTGCGGCAGGGCAACACGGGTTACCGATTCCGCCTGCGCCGCGCTCAGCTCAAAGGCGCCGTTCTTCCTCATCTCCGCCTTCAGCCGATCCGCGATGCCCTCAACCGCAAGGATTTCCTTCTCATCGGTGCATACGACGTTGTTGTCGAAGCCCGCGCCCGCCACGATGTCCCGGCCTGCCTTCACGAGGTCCGCTGTTGCATCCACCACTACGGGAGGATTCCCGGGACCGGCGCAGATTGCCTTCTTTCCGCTTGCCATGGCGGCTTTCACCACCCCGGGTCCGCCTGTGACCACAAGGAGGGCCACCCCCTTGTGCTTCATCAGCTCACCCGCGCTTTCGATGGTCGGCACGGCCATTGCGCACAGGAGGTTCTGCGGCCCTCCCTCCCGGGCAATCGCGTCATTCAGCATCCCCACCAGCCGGCAGCTCACCCCTTTGGCCCCGGGGTGCACGTTGAACACCACGGCGTTGCCTGCTGAAATCATTCCAATGGCGTTCGAAGTGATGGTTGCAAGCGGATTGGTCACCGGGGTTATGGCCCCGATAACTCCGTAGGGAGCCCGTTCCATGATGGTCAGGCCGTGCTCATCAGACCAGGCGGTGGGCTCAACGTCCTCCACACCGGGGGTTTTCCGCGCGGCAAGGCTGTTCTTTGCCTTCTTGTCCCGCACGTTTCCAAGTCCCGTCTCGGCGACGGCGTCCTTGGAAAGGGATTCGTTCGCTTCCAGCACCGTGGCACGCATTGCTTCGATGATCCGACCTCTGGTGTCCAGCGGGAGCACAGCCAGCTGCCGCTGCGCAATCGCGGCCGCGGCCACTGCCGAATCTATGTCGCCGAAGATCCCCCGGCCCAGCGGACCGGCTTCTGCCTGCCCGACCCCCGGGGGTCCGGCCTGGGCTCCGGTCAGAAGCGTCGCCACATCGCGGCTTTTGAGCACTTGCTCCACGATCTGGCGAATATCGTCCTCGAGTGCCATACCCCTCCGCCCTTTGCCCCTGCGTTACATCGCCCTGTACCGGGCTTTGCCTCCACCGTGGATCGAATCCACGATGGCTACCACCAGCGTGTCCATTGGCCTGTCATCCGTGCGCCGGGTCCAGCGGCAGCTGCTGCCCTGCGTCAGGAGGACCAGTTGCCCCCGCTCGGCGCCCACCATGTCCAGTGCAACAAGGTACTCCCCCCTGCCGTCGCCGCTTTGCGTGCATTCCTCCACCAGGAGCCACGTTGCGCCTTCAACGTTGTCCGCTCTCCTGGTGGCCGTCACCGTGCCACGCACCCGCGCAAGGGTCATTCTGCGGCCCCCGGCTCCGGCGTCATTCCCGAGCCTCCGCTTTCTGGTACGTGAGCTTCCCGTCCTTTTCAATGACGTCCACGATTGCGATGATCGTCGCGTCCGAGGGTTTGCCCTTGGTCACCTCCGTCATGCGCGCGCTGGACCCAGTCACATAGAAGACGATCTCCCCCACGTTCGCTCCCACCCCGTCGATGCCCACCACGTACTCGCCCTTGCCGGAGAGCGTGACGGCATCGATCTTCTCCAGAAGCAGAAACTTCATGCCTTCCATGGTGGAAGGCTTGTGCGTGGAGACCACCGTACCCTTGACCCGCGCAAGCACCATGACCCGGCTCCGCCCCGGCTATTTCTTGCCCGTTGGAGCGGGCGTCCTGCCCAGAGGCAGCGCCGCGTCCACGCTTTCGTGCGGCCGGGGAATGACGTGCGTCGAGACGATCTCTCCCACCTTCTCCGCGGCTCTGCTTCCGGCATCAACAGCCGCGCGACAGGCCGCGACATCCCCCCGGACAATCGCGGTCACGTACCCCCCGCCGATCTTCTCGAATCCCACCAGCTCCACCTTGGCTGCCTTCACCATAGCATCCGCAGCTTCCACCATCGCGGCGAATCCCCGCGTCTCGATCATCCCAAGGGCCGCACCCGCGCCCTCAAAGCCGTTGTCTGCCATATGTCAACCTTCCTTTGTCCTATATCCTTGCCGCGGCAGCCGCGATTTCCCGACCGCTCAAGCCGCCCAGCCGTGTTTCCACCACCTTGCGCGCCTCTATCACCTCGGCCTCTTCGCCGGCAATGTAAACGCGCCCGAATGCCCCGAAGCCGACAACCTCGATGATGTTGACCTTCGCGGTCTTCTCCGCTTCGTTGGCCGCGTAGTACGCGTACCCCGCGGGCTCCACTTCCAGCACGTACAACGTGTCTCCCCGCAGCACCATGTTTCCGTGCCTCACCTTGTTGATGAGCTGCGCATGATGGTCGGAGATGTTCTTGATGAGCTGGCTGGTCAGGATCCGCGGCTTCAGGCGGTCGCTCTCGGTCTTTTTCAGCTCCCGCAGCACGGCTTCTCCCGCCATGCGGGCATCCCCCTGGCTGTCGGAGTGCACCTCCAGGAGCCCGTATGCCCGCTCCACGATCTGCAGCCCCGGGGCCACGTTGGTCGCCTTCAGCGCAATATCCGTCAGCCGATTTATCTCGATGCCGGGCGCTATCTCCACCACGCAGCAGGCCTGCATACCCACGGGGTAGTAGCCTTTCGACACTGTCGCGATAAAGGAAGCATTCTGGAGCTGAAGCGAATCAAGGAACACGTACGTTCTCAAGTCTACGGCCATTGCTCACCCCTTCCGATCCGGGCGCCCTGCAGGCTCCCGTCGCTCTGCGCCGGTCGGCTGCCGCCCCAGAGGCAGCGCCTCATCCACCGACATGTGCGGCCGTGGGATGACATGGGTGCTCACGATCTCCCCCACTTTCTCCGCTGCCCTGCTTCCGGCATCAACCGCCGCCCGGCAGGCCGCGACATCCCCGCGGACAATCGCGGTCACGTAGCCGCCGCCGATCTTCTCGAACCCCACGAGGTCCACCTTCGCGGCTTTCACCATGGCATCCGCGGCTTCCACCATCGCCGCAAAGCCCCTTGTCTCGATCATTCCGAGCGCGGCCCCCGCCCCGGTATCGAACCCGCTTTCCGCCATGACTCCTCCTTGGCTTTCAATGAAACAGCCGCCCGACCACAATAGCCGAGACGGCGAAAAGAATCGATACGGAATGGAGCTCGTCTTACCCCTTCACGGCTCCGAATGTCAGCCCCCGAACCAGATATTTCTGGAAGAAAAGCGTCAGGATGACCCCCGGAAGAATTGCTATGAGGGAAAGCGCCGAAATCTCACCCCACGGGATCTCGTGCCCTCCCGTCATGCCGGCAAGCGTGATGGGAAGCGTCACGGCGCGTGAGCGGGTAAAAATAAGGGCGAACAGGAACTCGTTCCACGAGAAAATGAACACGAACAGGGCCGTCACCGCGATCCCCGGGACAGCCAGGGGAAGGATGTATTTCCGAAACGCATGGAACCGGGAATAGCCGTCCAGGAGAGCGGCGTTTTCTATCCCGTGCGGGATGTCCTCGAAGAAGCCCTTCATGATCCAGACGGCAAACGGCATGTTGATGAGAATGTAGGAAAGGAAGAGGACGGGGTACGTGTCGAGGATCTTCAGCGTCTTCCAGATGATGAACAGCGGCATGGTCGCGATGACGGGAGGGGCGAACAGAAGCGAAAGGACGAAAAAGCTCATGTTGTCCCCACCCACTTTGAACCTGCCCATGCTGTAGGCCAGGAGCACGCCGAACCCGATCACGAGGATGGTGTTCGCGAGCGCGACAATCAGGCTGGCCACCAGGGCCTCCGCGCCGCCGAAGGTCGTCAGCCCCCGGACGAAGTTCTGGAAATCGAAGTGGCTCGGCCAGAAGATCGGCGGATAATGGTAGAACTCGCCTTCCACCTTGAACGCGCCAACGGCAATCCAGTAGACGGGAAACAGGAAAATGGCGAAAAAAACGAGGATAAGGAGGAAGCGGAGCACCGTGAAAAGACTGCGGATGCGCTTCCGCCGCGCGAGCACTTCCCTGTTCAAAGCGATCGTGTTCATGACTCCTTGCCTTCCCTGCGATTCATGACCATGCTAATGAAGAGCTTGGCGATGATCGTGATGATGATGAGCTGGACCACCGCAATGGCGGACGACATGCCCACGTTGAAGCTCTTGAACCCCATGATGTAGGTGAGAACGCTGAGGGTTTCGGTCGATACACCGGGCCCGCCGCCGGTGAGGATCTGGACCGGGTCGAAAATCTTGAAGATGAAGATGATCCTCAGGAGTATGACCAGCGTGAACATGGGCCGCAGGAGAGGCATGGTCACGCGCCAGAGGGTCTCGTTGGTTGATGAGCCGTCCACGCTTGAAGCCTCGTAGACCTGCTTGGGAATGGCGGCCAGACCGGCCAGCAGGACCACCATGACGAACGGCGTCCACTGCCAGGTGTCCATGATCAGGATCGAAGCCATGGCAAGCAGCGGCTTTGCAAGCCAGGCCAGCGGGTTGATTCCAAAGAAGCCCAGAACATAGTTGAGCGGTCCGAATCGGTTGTCCAGGATGATCTTCCATTCGAAGCCGGCGACAACCGGAGTGATCATGACGGGGATCAGGAACAGGGCGACAATGAGCCTGCTGCCGGGGAACTTCTTGTTGAGCAGAAGGGCCAGGACCAGGGCAAGGAACGACTGCACCGGGATGCCGATGACCATGATGATCATGCTGTTCAGGAACGCGTTCCAGAACCGTCCGTCGGAGAACAGGTTCCCATAGTTCTCGAACCATGCGAAGCGCGGCGGCATGGGCGTGGCCAGGGTCTTCAGGAAGAAACTGTTGAAGAGCATGTAGGCCAGGGGACCGACCACAAGAAGGATGAGAACGATCATGCCGGGCAGCGCTACAATGCGCGCAAAGCGCTTCTGGCTCTTTTCCAGAGTGATGATGTTTTCCAGGTCCGCCATAACCGGTCTCCCCCTGAAGGATACTGAGAGCCCGCCGCCGAAGCGGCGGGCTTTTTTCCGTCCGAAGAATCTAGTCCTTCCAGAACCCGTGCTTCTTCCACATCTCGAGCATCGCGTTGTAGATCTTCTTCTGCTTGGCAGCGTCGAGGTTCTGCGTGATCTTGTTCCACGAGTCAGCCGCGGTGTTGAGGGCGCTCGCCGCGTCGGCAGTGCCCGACAACGCGCTGGTCACGGCCACATCCAGGGCATCCAGGTAATCGGCGGAGCCGGGGATGTTGAGCTCGGGGAAGACGTGATTGAGGTTGTCCCCAACGACGTCGAGGTACTCTTTCGCGTCAGCGCGTGAACCGAACTTCTCGAACGCCGCGATGTTCTTGAAGTGAGAGATGCGGTAGGGATCTTCACCCGTGTCGTTCGATGTGACGGCCTTGATGCTCTGGTCGAGGCTGAGCATGGACGCGACCCAGAACGCCTCTTTGGGATGCTTCGAGGTGGTGGGGATGGCGATGACGCGTCCCACGGGCGCTGCTGCGCGGAAGTAGATGGACCCGTCAGCCTGCTTCACGCCCGGCACCTCGGAGATGCCCGCATTGTGGAGGATGAACTTCGTCGAGAACTTCGGGTCATTGGCCTTTTTCCAGACGTCGGACCACTGGATCATCGTGGCCACGCGGCCCTGGAGATACGCGTTCATCAGCTCTGTGTACCCGAAGCTCATGACGTCGGGCGGACAATAGGGTTCGAGATTCTTGAGGATGTTGAGGGCCTGGACCCCGGCAGGGGAATTGATCTGGGGCTTCATGTCCCTGTCGAAGTATGCGCCGCCCAGGGAGCCGAACACGTTGCTCCACCAGGCATACGCGAAGCCGCGCGCCCCGAGGAACGCGAAACCGTAGAAGTCCTGGTCCAGGG
Source organism: uncultured Spirochaetota bacterium (assembly GCA_963710335.1). GTDB lineage: Bacteria > Spirochaetota > Spirochaetia > SZUA-6 > Fen-1364 > Fen-1364. The sequence continues at coordinate 98,619 of CAVQAA010000007.1, read as the reverse complement.
TCTTGCCGGCCAGCTTGTCGCCCTTCTTGCGCGTGAAGAACTGCGCCACCTTGGCGAGATCGTCCCAGGTCCTGGGCACTGCCAGGTTCTGCCCGAACTTCGCCTTGAACGCCGCCTTCTCGGCCGCGTTGTTGAAGATGCTCTTCACATAGTAGAGATTCAGGATGTCTCCGTCGAAGGGAAGGGCGTAAGTCTTCCCATTGTACATGTCGTAGAGGTCGCGGTACGCAGGGATCACGTCGTCCATCTTGGGATCATGGACCGGAAACAGGGCATCCAGGGGCTGGATGTAGCCGAACTCGGCGAACTCCCCGAGGTACGCGGGATAGAAGACGACGACGTCGTAAGCTCCGGTCCCGCCGACGAACTCGGTTTTCAGCTTTTCGTAAACCGATGTGAACGGAACGCCCACGACATCGATTGTGATTCCCCTCGCGGCCGCCAGGGGCTTCAGCCACTCGACGGGAGTCTGGTTCTGTCCCTCGTCGCCGTAGACCGTGATCGTCACCTTGCCCTGGGAGAACACGGGCACGGCGGCGATCATGAGCGCGACGACCAGGAACAGAAGGAACTTCTTTGTGCTCATCATACTCATCACCTCCTACAGATCTGAGTCTTCCTTACTCGACGAACGTCGAGTTAATGGCCAGGACGGATGCGCAAAGACGTCTCCTCATCATAGAAGAGAACCTTCTCAGGCTCGAAGGAGAACGAGACCGCCTGGTCGAGCTCCAGGCGCAGGCCGGCGTCCCCGACCTTGAACACAAGATCCCCCTCGCCCAGGGTGAAGGAGGCAAGAGTGAAATCTCCGAGCACCTCGAAGGTGTGCACGCGACTGTTGATGTACCCTGGGCGCCCTGGCGTCCCTACCACCAGGTTCTTGGGACGGATGCCCATGACGAACTTCGGCTTGTCGGGTACCATGGGAAGGCGCAGGTCGCTCAGGGCCACCTCCTGTCCCGCAAAGGAGAGGAGGTCCCTGCCGCCGTCTCTCACGCGCTCCACGAGGAACGTGTTCATGGCCGGCTCCCCCACGAACCCTGCGACGAACAGGTTTTCCGGGGTATCGTAGATCTCCTCAGGGGTCCCGATTTGCTGAAGCTCGCCGTCGTTCATGACGATGATTCGGTCCGACATGGCCAGAGCTTCCAGCTGGTCGTGCGTGACGAACAGGGCAGTGAGCTTCATGAGCTTCTGGACCCTGCGGATCTCCCCGCGGAGCATGATGCGTTCGTTCGCATCAAGGTGCGAAAGGACCTCGTCAAGGAGAAAGACGGAAGCGGACCGCACCAGCGCGCGCGCCAGGCCGGTGCGTTGCTGCGCGCCGCCGCTCAGGGAAGACGGACGGAGGTTCTTGTAGGATGCGATGCCCAGTGATTCGCACATGGCATCCACCTGTCGCTGAATATCCGCCTCCGCCATCTTGCGGATGCGAAGCGGGTAGGCGATGTTCTCGAACACGGTGAGATGCGGGTACAGCGCATAGGATTCGAAGGCCATTGCGATGTTGCGGTCACCCGGCTCCAGCTCGTTCACCCTGATGCCGTCAATGAGCACATCCCCCCGAGAAATTTTCTCCAACCCGGCGATCATGCGCAGGGTGGACGTCTTCCCGCAGCCCGACGGCCCGAGCACGGAGATGAACTCCCCCTCGTTCACCGTCGCGGAGATCCCCTTCACCGCCTCGAAGTTGTTGTCGTAGATCTTCCAGACCTGTTTCAGCTCGACGGTTCCCATGCTATGCCCCCGTTCCGATCCGTTCGCCGCTGGCCCCGTCGAACAGGTACACCGCGCCCGGGTCCAGCTTGATGAAGACGCGCTGGTTGATGTCGAACCGCGTCTCACGGGGGGTAAGGACCTTCACGAGACTTTCGCCCACCATGATGGAGTAGACTCTCGTGTCCTCCATCTGCTCGGAAACATAGACCGAGCCCTCGATGCAGTTCTCTCCCTCCCTCGGCTGAAGCGCGGCGGTGAAGTGACGGAATCCAAGGGTGACGTTCCCGCGCGTCGCGCCTGCGGACACCCCTCGAAGGGAAACTTTCCGGTTTCCGAGGGACAGCGCCAGGCCGCCGTTTTCCGTTCGGGCATCCTCAAAGCTCACGAGGTTCATGGGGGGCTCGCCCAACAGCGTCGCCACAAAGACGTTGCGGGGACGGGAGAAGACCTCCTCAGGAGGTCCGATCTGCACTACCTGACCCTTGTTCAGGATGACGACGGAGTCCGCCAGCGCCAGGGCCTCACGATAATCATGAGTCACGTAGATCATCGTTTTGCCGAGGTCCTTGTGGATGCGCTTGAACTCGCCCCTCATGCGGTGGCGGAGCTTGGCATCCAGGTGGGCGATGGGCTCATCCAGCAGGTAGATCTCGGCGTCCCTGACGAGGCAACGGGCCAGCGCAGTCCTCTGCTTCTGGCCCCCGCTGATCTGTGAGGGAAGCTTTTCCAGGTGCTCGTCGATGCCGAGGAGCTTCGCCATCTTCTTCACCCGGGAGTCCATTTCCCCGGCCGGAACCTTTCGGACCCTCAGAGGAGAGGCGATGTTTTCGTAAACAGAAAACGTCGGATACAGGGCATAGTCTTCAAACACCATGGAGATGTTGCGGTCCTGCGGCATGACTGCCCGGAGGCTTTCGCCGTTTCGGAGCACGTCACCGGACGTTTCCTGGAGGATTCCGGCGATGATCTGCAGCGTCGTTGTCTTTCCGGCCCCTGAAGGCCCCAGAAGAACGGTGAAGCTGCCCTCCACGCAATCGAAGCTGACGTTATCGATTCCCTTGACTTTCTGGTATTGCTTGCTGAGGTTTCTGATCTCTAGGTACATCCGTTCGATCCCCTTCTTGAGTCAGATGAACAAACTCATGCAGAATCTTTCGCAGAGTAAGCTACGGAATGTTAAATGTCAAGCAAAATATCAACTTCAAGTGATAACTATATACATCTATTTGCATTTTTTAACATTTATGATATTCTATCCATATGAGGTATTCCACGTCAAAGGAGCAGCATTCGCCGTCCATGAACAGGACCGACCGCCTTACTGCAATCATGCAGACTCTTCAGATCAGCAAAGCGGCGAGCGTCCAGGAATTATCTGAGCAGCTCAAGGTGAGCCACATGACCGTCCGGCGTGACCTCGTATCTCTAGTAAAGAGTGAAAAAGTGAAGGTCCTTCACGGGAGCGTCATCCTCCACCCGAAGTCCAACGCCCGGGAGCACGAAAGCTACTATTCTCTCATCGCTGCCGGAGCCGAACACCCCGAGCTGAAGCGAAGAATCGGGCAGCTTGCGGCTTCGCTGATTGAGCCGGAGGACACACTTCTGATAGACGTGGGCTCAACGACTGAATACCTGGCGAAATACCTTCCTGAGAACATCAAGTATACGGTTCTGTGCTTTTCTCTCAATGTCGTGTCGGAAACCGTCCGCCGAAGGAACTGCAAGACGATGTTCGCCGGCGGCTTGTACCACGAGAACACGCTCATGTTCGAGAGTCCGGGAAGCCTGGAAATGATCAGGAACTTCCGGGCCACGAAGGCCTTCGTTTCGGCCTCCGGAGCAAACATCCAGTTCGGCGTCACATGCATGAACTCCTATGAGCGTGAGACAAAGAAGGCAATCCTCCAGTCCTCCATGAAAAAAATACTTCTTGTGGATTCCTCGAAGTTCGGCGTCATACGGTCTGACTATTTTGCAGAGCTTTCCAACTTCGACGAGATCGTCACCGACGCAGGCATATCGAAGGAATACGCAGAGTTCATCAAAAACCTTGGAATCGCGCTTCGAATCGCCTGAGCAGCCCGCTGTTTGACAATTCACAAACGCGCGTTATAGATTTCACGCCATCGGGCGAATGAGAGGAGGAAGCGATGACCGGACGCGTCCACCTGGAAAAGTGCCTCTTTGGAGAGAAAGAAAAGCCGATCTGTGAGCTGGGCAAGCTCAGGGCTTCTTCGTTTCTCTTCAGCACTGGCGTACAGGCTTTGCGCATTGAAAACCCGGGCGGCAGCATCGTGGTCCTTCCTTACCAGGGCCAGCAGATCTGGGATGCCGTCTTTCACGGGCGACGCCTGACCATGAGCACTTTCTTTTCGGAGCCGGTGCCTACCTCGAACCTCCTGGATTCGTATGGGGCCTTTCTTTACCACTGCGGGGCGCTGCGGATGGGGACCCCCGGTCCGGAGGACAACCACCCCCTTCACGGCGAGCTGCCCGGAGCAGCATATGACGACGCGTGGCTGCTCTGCGGCCAGGATGAAAACGGGACTTATCTCGGTGTCTCCGGGGACTTCCATTACACGAAGGCATTCGGAGACAAGTACAGGGCCGCCCCGGCGGTAAAGCTCTACGAGGAGCGCACGGTGCTGGATGTGAGCATCACAATCCAGAACCTCGCGCATCGCCCCATGGACCTGATGTACATGTGCCACGTGAACTTCCTTCCGGCGGAAAACGGGGAGATCATCCAGGCCGCGGGCTGGAATACCACCGACATGGTGGTGCGATCCAGCATTCCTTCGCACGTGAAACCGACCCCGCAGTATCTCGCCTTTCTCGATTCCCTGAAGAAGGACCCGGGGGTCACGCGCGTTCTGCGGCGGGAGGACACGTACGATCCTGAGGTCGTCTTCTACATACGCAACCTGAAGAGCGACAGCCGCGGCCTGACTCACATGATGCAGAAGCATGCCGATGGCTCTTCTGACTACATCAGCTGGAACACAAAAGATCTTGATCACACCGTGCGGTGGATCCTCAAGCATGAAGACCAGAAGGTCGCGGGAATGGCCCTGCCGTCGACGTGTGACCCGGAAGGCTACACGGCTGAGAAGAAGAAAGGCAATGTGAGATCCATCCCGGGCATGGGAACAGCCAGCTTCGCCCTGCGGACCGGATATCTGGACGCCGCTGAGACAAGGCGCATGGAATCGACGATCCGCTCGCTGTGAGCATCACGACGATCAAGGGAGAAAAGAATGGGTAGGCCGAAAATCACGGTGGTCGGAAGCAACATGGTTGACCTCATCACGTACGTGAACAGGATGCCGAAGGAGGGGGAAACCATAGAGGCGCCTCGCTTCGAAATGGGTTTCGGGGGCAAAGGCGCCAACCAGGCGGTGGCCGCGGCCCTTCTGGGCGCCGATGTCTGCATGGTCACGAAAGTCGGTGATGACCTGTTCGGACCGAACACGAAGCGGAATTTCGAGCGTTACGGAATCGACACGGCTTGGGTGGAAGCCGTTCCCGGGGTTTCCAGCGGCGTGGCGCCGATTTTCGTGGATCCCTCGTCGCACAACAGCATCCTCATCATCAAGGGAGCAAACGCGCATCTTTTGCCAGGCGACGTCGATCGTGCGAAAGAGCGGATTCTCCAAAGCGACATGGTCATCATGCAGCTCGAGATTGCCCTGGAAACCGTCTACCACACAATCGCGATGTGCGAGGCGAACGGAGTCCCTGTGGTCCTGAACCCCGCTCCGGCGGACCCGGCCCTCGATGTGGCAAGGATCCGAGGCGTCACATTTTTCGCGCCCAACGAGACCGAGCTGCAGACGCTCACGGGCATGCAGACCCGGACGCTGGACGACGTAAAGACCGCCGCAAGGACGCTCCTGAAAAAGGGCCTTCTCAAAATCCTCGTCACCCTCGGCGACAAGGGGTGCCTTCTGCTCACCCCCGACACGGAGAAGCTGGTCCCCGCGCTGCGGGTGAAAAGCGTCGATACAACGGGCGCGGGAGATGCGTTCATCGGCTGTTTTGCCGCGTATTACGGTGAAAACGGGGACGTCGCCCACGCCATGGAAATGGCGAACAAGTATGCGGCCCTGTCCACGACAAGGCCAGGGACGCAGAAGTCCTTCATTGACCGAAAGAGCTTCGAGGCTTCCGTCACGTGAATGACCCGGCCCGCGCGCGGAGGTTTGCGCGCAGGGACCTGCTGATTCTGTGGCTCCCGCTGGCGATTGTGCTGGGGCCGTTCCTCCTCTGGCCCGTGGCCTTTGGACTCTTCGCGAGCTTCACCGATTACTCGCCGTTCGTGAGGCACCCTCATTTCACGGGTTTCGCAAATTACGCCTATCTGCTGGCCGACCCGTTTTTCGGCTCTTCGTTTCGCACCATCGCCGTGTTCTCCATCGTCACCGTGCCCCTGGAGCTTCTCATCGGATTCGCCATCGCCATGCTCCTGCGCGAGCCGTTCCGTGGGAGGCCCGCTGTGCGGGTCATCCTTCTCCTCCCCTGGCTTGTCAGTCCGGTTGCCAACGGAGTGATGTGGCATTTCCTCTATGCGACCGGCAGCGGAGTTCTCAACTACTTTGCCGCGTGGCTCGCGCTTCCCCCCGTCCCTTCTCCGCTCGGGCTGCGCGGCCTGGCGTTTCCATCAACAATGCTCGTCGAAATCTGGCGCACCTCACCGCTCGTGAGCTTTCTCCTGCTTCCGGGATTGCTGTCCATTCCGCGTTCGCTGTGGGAGCAGGCTTCAATGGAGGGAGCGGCAGTCTCTGTCATCGCGCGCCGAATCGCCTTGCCGTGGGTACGCCCCCTGCTCCTCACAGTGGGCTTGCTCCTCCTTGGCTGGTCTCTGGGTACATTCGACAGCGTCCTCATCCTCACAGGCGGGGGGCCAGGAGTCGAGACTCTCACGCCCGCTCTCTACAGCTTTCAGAAAGCCTTCGAGGCGAACAACTGGCAGATTGGCGCCACATCCGCGTGGTGCATCTGTTTCTTTGTCGTGCTTGCCGGAGCTGCGTATCTTGTGGCGACCCGGCGCGAGGGACTGCCATGAGACGCGGCGCGCGGGGGTTGCGGCGCGAAGTGAAACGCCGAAAACGCAGGCGCCTTGTTCTCATCGCCATTGTGCTGGCAGTCTTTTCCCTGCCTGTGCTCTGGACCCTGCTGGCGTCCGTGGGCGTGCGTCCCGAAACAGGCTCGTTCCCTCCCGGATGGACGATGTCGCCATATCTTGACGAGTACGCGGAGATCGGCGTCGCGGAGAAGGGCTTCTGGGCCGAGTTGGCGACGAGCGCCTCCACTTCCACCGTTTCCACCGTTGTCACGATAACTGTCGCATTTCTTGCCTCTTTCGCACTTGTCCATTCCCGGCTGCGCAGAAAGCATCGTTTCGCGCAGGGCTTCCTTGTCCTTGCCAGCCTGCCGGTCATGGCGTACGTGATGCCCCTGAACGCCACGACCAAGGCCTTCTCCCTGTATGACACGTTCGCGGGGGTGTCGCTGGCGCAGGCCGCCATTTTCGCGCCGCTCGCCATGTACGTCCTGTTCGGATACCTCGTGCAGGTATCATTCGAGTTCGAAGAAGCCGCGCGCCTGGAAGGGGCCTCCCCCTTTCAGACGCTGCTTCGAGTCATCCTGCCCATCAACGCGCCGGGCATAGCGGCGACGGCAATCATCATATTCGTCCTCAACTGGAACAGTTTTCTCGCGCCGATGGTCCTGAGCACGAACCACGTGCGGACCATCCCCATGGCAATGAGCGATTTTTTCATAGTGGACAGAGAGCTGGAATGGCCCACAGCCGCAGCGGCCCTGATCGCTTCCCTGCTTCCCCTTGTCGTTGTCGTGGCCGTCACGCACCGCGTGCTTGAGCGCTTTTTCCTCGGGACTGCCGCTTCCCGGAGCTAGTCGCCCCCCACGAGGCAGGCTTCACGGGGGAACCAGACGCTGAGCGAATCACCGAGCGCCGGCAGCGTGATATGCGGATTGTTGAAAGTATCGAGGAAGACATTGGCTTCCTCGATTCGCAGGAAAATGCGGACAATGGAGCCCAGAAACACCACGTTCGCCACCGTTCCTGTCAATCGATTGGAATCCGCATGTCCGTTGGAGAGAGATATCATCTCGGGCCTCAGGGAAAGGCGCACTGACTGGCCAGCGACATGCTGCGGGCTTGCGTTAGCCATGATCCGCTGCCCCCCAAGGCTGAGTGTGCCTGCTTCAGGATCCACCACCAGGGCAGACAAGACGTTCAGGGACCCGATGAAGGAGGCCACGAACGCCGAGGCAGGCCTGTTGTAGATCTCCCACGGCGTTCCCACCTGGGCAATCCGTCCTTCGCGCATGACCACCACCCTGTCCGACAGCGAGAGGGCTTCCTCCTGGTCATGCGTGACGTAGATCGTCGTGATTCCAAGCTGGCGCTGGATGGAGCGGATCTCCTCACGCAGGCGCACGCGAATCCCGGCGTCGAGCGCTGAGAGGGGCTCATCGAGGAGCAGCACTCTTGGCTGGATCGCGAGCGCCCGCGCAAGGGCAACACGCTGTTGCTGGCCGCCCGACATCTGGTGGGGATAGCGGCCCTCGTAGCCTTCCATGTGGATCAGGAGCAGCAGCTGACGGACGCGTTCGCGGATTTCATCAGGCCTCTTTCCCGCGACTCGCAAGCCGAAGCCGATATTCTGGGCCGCAGTCATGTTCGGAAACAGCGCGTAGTTCTGAAAAACCATGCCCACACCGCGCTTGTGCGGCGGGACGTCCACGACATCCACGCCGTCAATGGAGATGAGGCCCTCCGAAGGGGTCTCGAACCCGGCAATCATGCGAAGCGTCGTTGTTTTTCCGCATCCGGATCCCCCCAGGAAAGACACGAACTCCCCCATGCCCACTTCCAGGTTGAATGAGCTGACAACCGTGGTACGGTCGAACCTTTTCGCGACTCCGCGCAGCTGCAGGAAAGCCATCACGTCCCTCCTCTTAGTGCACTCCGCCCACGGCGGAGCGCTGGCCACCGAGGCTGCGGCTCAGAACCTGCATGAGCCCTATCATGCCCCAGGTAAGAAGGAAGCTGACAACCGAGAGGGCTGCCGGCTCGTAGGCGTAGTTGCGCCCCACCAGCGCCATGTACGGCCCAAACGCCGGCCATGCCAGCATGACGGCCACGGTGAGCTCCCCGATCACGATGGAAAACGTGAGAAACGCCGCGCTCAGAAGCGCTGCCCTCAGGTTGGGGAGCACCACGCGAAACAGCGTGAACCACCATTGCGCGCCAAGGCTCTGCGCGGCCTCAGTGAGGCCGCGCAGATTGATGGCCCGCAGGCCGGAGTCGATGGACCGGTACATATAGGGAAATGAGAGAACAACGTACCCGGCCACAAGAAGCACGGGACTGGTGACAATAGCAAGCGGCGGCCTGCTGTACGTGCGGATCAGGCCGAAGACCAGCACGATGGGGGGAATCACGAAAGGAAGCAGGGCGAATGTCTCGATCAGCGTCCTTGCTTTGGGAAGCTTGAGGTGGACCCAGATAGCGGTGGGAATGATGAGGGCAAGACCCGCAATGATCGTCACGCCGGCCATTTCAAGGGAAAATGTGAATGTCTTCAGGAACTGCGGGTCCGACAGTATATGGGTATACGCAGCAAGGCTGAGCGCCTCTTTCCTGGCTCGGAGCGAAAACAGAAACGTAGCGACAAGGGGAAGGAGGAAGTACAGGCATCCCATGACAATCCAGAGCCACGCCCAACCTGCAGTTTTCTTTTTCATGCCAGCCACCTCGCGGACCTTTTCTGCAGCGCGTTTGAGCCCAGGATGCTGAGAGTCATGATCACCACCATACCCAGGGCCAGCGCATACCCCAGGTTCGGATCATGCAGGACATCTCCCCGGATCTGGGCGCCGATCAGGATCGGAACAAGGTTCACCATGCCGCCTGTCAGCGCATAGGCGGTCGCATACGCGCCGAACGCGTTGCCGAATAAGAGGATTGTCGCTGAAAGGAGCGAGGGCAGGAGTATGGGCAGGGCGACATGCCGCCAGTATTGCAGGCGTGAAGCGCCGAGGTTTTCGCACGCCTCCCGCCACTCCTTTCGCACTCCGTCCAATGCGGGAGTGATGACCAGCACCATGAGGGGAAGCTGAAAATACATATACGTAAAGCTCAGGCCCCAGAAGCTGTAAAGGTTGAATCCGGTGTCGTAGAGGCTGACGCCGAATACCGTCTTCAAGACTACTGTCACCAGCCCCACCCGGCCCAGGGTCGCGATGAAAGCGAAAGCAAGCGGCACTCCGGCAAAGTTCGACGCCACCCCGGAGAATGTCGTGAGGAATGCGCGCGCGCTGCGCGGAAGCCCTCCCAGGGTCACGGAGTACGCGAGGAGGAAGCCGAACACCCCGCCGCCTACGGCCGTTACAACGCTCACCTCGATGGTGAGGAGGTAGGACGTGAGGATGCTGGCGCGGAAAAGGTGCGCAATGTTCCCGAGGCTGAACCCACCCCGTGCGTCCTGAAAGCTGCCCACCAGGAGTGTGCCAGCGGGAAGAAGCATGAACGCGGCGGCGAACAGAAAGAATGGAAGAAGACCCGCCCACGTTCGGAACGGGATGTGAAGGAGGGTGCGTTTTTTAGGCGTACCCTCGGCATTCACGCTATGAGACATTTTCTTTACTGTTTTGCCTGGACATTGACTCCGACAATCGAATCCCAATTCCCTGTAATGAACGCCTTGGCAGCGCCCTGCTGGTCCAGCGTCGGGAAGACCGCCTTCGCATAATAGGAGGCAGGGGGCAGCTTTGCGGCAAGCTCGTCCGGTATCACGTTCCGAGAGGCCAGGTCGGCATAACGGATGGGGTGGCCGTACCCCTTGAGCCATATCAGCTGGCCTTCGTCCGAATAAAGGAACTCCTCCCAGAGACGTGCAGCGTTGGGGTGCGGAGCATATGCGCTGATGGCCTGCACGTAGACGCCGGCAAGGACTCCGGAGTTGGGGACGATGACCCCGATTGAGGGATTTCCCGCCGCAGTGTCGCGGTCCGCAATAGCCAGGTAGTCCCACGTAACCGCCACGGGGGTCTCACCGGAAGCAACGGTTCCCATCTTGGCGATCAGAGGCACGAAGTTGCCCACCGAGTTGAGCTTGGCAAAGAAATCCACCCCGGGCTTGGCATTCTCGAAGCTGCCCCCGTTGGCCAGCGCCGCCGCGGCAACCGCCATGATGGCCTGGTTGGAAACCCGGGGATCTCCGGTCAGGGCCACTTGCCCTTTATATGTGCTGGTCAGAAGGTCGGGCCAGTCCAGCGGCGGGGTCTTGACTGCGTCGAGGTTCACTTCGAAAGCCAGCACGCCGTAATAGTCGCCGAACCAGTATCCGTCCGCGTCCTTTACGGTGCCGGGAATCGTTGCCCAGCTTTTCACCTTGTAGGGAGCCAGGAGGCCGGCTTTCTTGGCGTCGGGTCCGAAGGAGAACCCAACGTCGATGACGTCCGGCGCCTGGGGGCCCTTGTTGTCTTTGTTCGCCTGGATTGCCTGCAGCTCGTCGCCGGATCCCCCGTCGGGGTTGAGCTCATTGACCTTGATTCCGTACTTCTTTGCGAAGGTATCGATGGCCTCCCCGTAGTTCAACCAGTTGCGGGGAAGCGCGATGACGGTGAGCTGCCCCTCCTTCTGGGCGGCTTTCACCAGGTCGTCAAAATTGGCCGGGGCCTGGGTCAGGGCCGGACCGGCACCGCTCTCCTGGCTGCCTCCGGCAAAAACGGCTGCTCCGGCCACGAAAAGGAAAGCCAGGCTGAGTGCGCAAACATGTAGCTTGCTCATTTCCCACTCCTTTGACATGAGATTCCCCCGGTGCGTCCGGGTGATCCCTATGTAAGGCGTGAGTATTAACTTCGTGCGAGCGGGGCGTTAGTTTTCGGTTAAATAGCGGGCTGGGACTGGATCCTACTTCTGCGTCTTGTCTTGCGTGTCCTTGAGCCTGTCTTCGACTACTTTTTTGACCTGCGCATCGAACTCAGGATACCGTATCCGCAGGGCATCGAAGTCGGTCTTGGAGAGCTTGTAAACGTCGCAATAGGAAAGCGCCCGGATGCTGGCCATGCGCTTCTCCCCCTGGAGGAGGGCGGTTTCTCCGAACGGGGAGCCGGCGCCCAGCTGCGCAATCTTCGTGTCGCCGACAAGGACCTCGACGTCCCCCGAGCTCAGGAAATACATGCAGTCCCCGTACTCTCCCTGGCGGATGATGTAATCATCGGGAAGAAACACGATGGGTCGAAGAAGCTGGACGATCTCCCTGATGAATATCTCGTTTGAGTTCCTGAACAGCGACACTTTTTCCAGGATGGTGCGGTTGAGAAAGAGAAGGATTTCCATGGAAAGCGTATGCGGCAGCTCTTCGGTGATCGACACCGAAGACACGCTTTTCTGCGTCTCCCACAGGTAGGAGTAATAGTCGCGAACCCTGGATTGCAGGACCGATGGCACTCTCTTGGTCCGGAGGAAATCATTGATCTCTTCCATCTTTTCCTGGTAGGCCGCTCGCGCGGTATCCAGGTTCGCAATGAGGGTTGCCACGTTGCCAATGATGTATCCGTACATGCCCACCCCGAAAACCATCACGCAGATTGTGTAGACGATCTGCAGGTTCGAGTTGTGGTTGGGCGTGTAGTCCCCGTATCCGATTGTGGCGATGGTGGTGACACACCAGTAGACGCCTCGCAGGTACTGGTCGAAATCCGGCCTTTCCGGCTCCGACGCCCCAATAAGCACCCACCCGCAGGCCATGAGGTGCACCACGGTGACGAACCAGAAAGCGAATGTGACCAGGCGCATGAGGGACGGGTTGACGCTCAGGCTCTCCCGGATGTCGCGGAAGATCGCGCTCACCTTGCTGATCTTCGCCATCTTCAGGATCTTGGTGAAGACAATGATCCCCAGCACAACGCCTATGTGAGTCTCAGCCTCCGTGGCAAAGCTTCCGGGGACCAGGGAGAACAGCCACGCCAGGGGAAGCCCGGAGATGACGTCCACGGCGAACCAGCCCCGCAGGTACATTCGCGCGATGCTCCGCCTGTCCGCGGAAACCACCAGGCCTTTCTTGACCGCCTGGTTGAATGTGTAGGGAATGTCCAGAAGGTAGATGATGGTGATCAGCCAATACACGGCATCGAACTGGAAGTGCTGGAAGGTGAGCCGGTAGGACGTGATGATTGTGCCCGCAAGCGCGGCCAGGATCAGGAACGCGTTGTAGAAGACCTTGGCTGTGCCGTCGTAACGGAAGACCGGGATCCGGGGAAATTCCTTTTCGGCCTTGCCGATGAGGCGCTTGCGGTCATTCACCGGATAGTATAGTCAGAGCGATGGGCCCCCACAAGGAAAGCGTGGATTTTCCTTGACACGGAGGGGCGCACCGCTAGAATTGGCCCGGAGGCCCATGATGCTGCTCGCTGTGTCTGTCGGCAACTCGCACATCTCCTTCGGCGTCCACGGCAGCTCGGGGTGGGTCAGGCGGTTTCGGATCCAGACGGTCCACGAGAAAACTCCGGACGAATACACCGTCATGTTCCGCGAGCTTTTCGCAATGGGCGCAATCACACGGGAGAGCCTTGACTCGGCCATCCTCTCCAGCGTCGTGCCGCCCCTCACCACGGCCATCGTGCAAACCATCCAGGCGGTGTCCGGCGCGGATCCGCTTCTCCTTACCCACGGCATGGACCTGGGCCTGCGCATCACCACGGAAAACCCGGCGGAGGTGGGAGCGGACCTCGTGGCCAACGCCGTTGCCGCTTTTGACCGGTTTCACGGCAACTGCATCGTCGTGGACTTCGGGACGGCCCTCACGTTCACGGCGGTTGCCGCACCCGCCCGGGCCGGCGCGCCAGGAGAGCTTCGCGGCGTGGCAATCTCACCCGGCCTCACCTCTGCCGTGGATGCCCTTGCCCGCAACACCTCGCAGCTGCCGCGAGTCCCGCTTGCCGCTCCCCCGCTGATCGCCGGGCGCAACACGGTCCATTCAATCCAGTCGGGGGTCGTGTTTGGCTACGTGAGCCTTGTGGAGGGCCTGATTCGACGCATGCGCGCGGAGCTCGGGGGGTCGGCGGATGTCGTGGTGACGGGAGGAAGCTCACCGCTCATCGCGCCGCTCCTGCAGGAGAAAGCCGTCGTGGAGCCGTGGCTTACCCTTGAAGGGCTTCGAGTCGTGGCGGCAAGAAATCTCAAGCAGGCGTCCCGCTGAAACGAACGTGCGCCCAACGGACCGTCATTCCTCCAGCATCTCGGAAATGAGATGATACAGGTGGGCGGCCGTCTCCTTGTCCTCGGGATGAAGGAGCCCTCCCGGCTCGTCCGCAATGCTCTCCAGGCTTGCAAGCGTTTCCTGCCTCGCCGTGAGAAGGCTTTTCTCCGACTTGAACCAGTAGTTTCCCTTCCAGTCCGCATACAGCGTCAGGAATCCCAGCCGCTTCGACGAGCCTTTCAACGGGCAGAGGCAAAGCAGGCGCGGCAGGAAGGAGCAGAGCTTGCGCCCTTCGCTGGCAAACAGGAAAGTCTTCCCCGCGGGCCAATCCTCCCATACGCCTTCCTCGGTGTGCAGGTAGGGCGCCAGGGACAGGATGGTGGAGAGCTTCATTCCATAGAAAATCTCCCTCCCGTCCCACATGATCGTTCCGAACATGTTTTTGAAAGAGGGAAGGGTTCCGGGGGCAAGCTGCTGGAGCACCGGGCGCACCTTCTCCCATTCCATGATCACCATCTTGCGTCCCCCCTTGATGACGCGGATGGGGAAAACCTCCTGCCCAATCTTCATCTGCGTCGTGAAATCCCGTGCCTTTTCTTTCGCTGCTTCCCGCGCAATCGGCACGCCCTTCACAAATGCCTGGGTGAGCAGGGGGGAAACGACAGCAAGGAGCTGCTTTCGAAGCGGGGACACCGACCGGGCGTACATGCGGCTGGTCCGCACGATCTCACCGGCAACGATGTACGGCGGGTTCTCGCGGAACATGAGGGATCCGGGATGGATCTGGATCTTGTCCGCCGTGAGGCTTCGATAGATGCCGCGCCCCGTTCTTTCGCAGACGAACTGGATGAGGCCGCGCGATATTGCGCACAAGTAGTCGTCCCACGGCCCTCCGGACCCTATGGGAACGCCCAGCTTGCTGACGATCTCCTGCAGCTGGCCTTCGATGTTGACTATCTCGTTCATTGTGCGCAGCTCCAGGTAGTGGTTCTCGCAGAACCTGGCCTTGTTCGTCGCGCGGATAAATGCCTCGTAGATGCGCTGATAGGAGACAAAATCCCCCAAGGGGTCGCGGAAGCTGTGATGCGCCCGCCGCGCCTCCAGCTCTTCCCCCGCGGGAAGGAGAAACGGGGAGTTCACCGAGAGGAAGGTGGCCGCGATGATGACCTCTGCAATCACCGAGGGATACGAGCGGATGGCCTCCACGATCATGCGCGCATGCTTGGGCAGGATGGGGAACAGGCACATCATGCGCCCCGTCTCCGTCAGGGCGCGCTCTTCATCAAGGGCGTCCAGGAGACGAAGCGTCTCCACGGCCGCACGGATTCCTTCCTGGCCGGGAGGGGACAGAAAATCGAAGGATTCGAAGTCGCGGATTCCCAGCTCCGCCATACGCAGGACCACCTCGGACAGGTCGGTCCGCTTGATCTCTTCCAACGTGTACATGGGTCGGGAGTCGTAGTCCTTGCGCGTGTACAGCCGATGGCAGACTCCAGGGGCCGTCCTACCCGCCCTCCCGCGGCGCTGGTTGCAGGAAGCCTTGGACACCGGCGTTTCGATCAGGGACTCCGTGAATGTCTTGGGACTGTAGAAGTTCATCTTCGCAAGGCCGGAGTCAAGGACATGGACCACTCCGTCGATGGTGACGCTCGTCTCCGCGATATTCGTCGCGACGATCACCTTCCGCTTGCCCGGGAAGTCCAGAAAAACCCTTGCCTGGTCTTCGCGTGACAGGCGGCCGTAAAGGGGCAGGAGCGCAAGCTCCTCCCTGGTATCCATCGCGGAGAGGATTTCCACGCAGTCCTTGATGGCAAGCTCACCCTGGAGGAAAATGAGAATGTCGCCTTTTGCCCCTTTGTGCATGATCTGCGATACGATCTCACGGATGCCGACAAGGAGGCTTTCGTGGTCTCCCTCGGTTTGCGGCGGGGAATAGATGAGCTCAACGGGATACATGGGCGCATCGATGCTCACCACGGGACACCCGTCGAAATACTCGGAAAACACCTCCACGTTGATGGTGGCGGATGAGATGATCACCCGGAACTCCGGTCTCTGGGAGACGATCCCTTTCAGCATCCCGAGGATGAAATCGATATTGAGGCTTCGCTCGTGCGCCTCGTCAACCATCAACACGCTGTACCGCGAGAGAGTGCGGTCACCCTTGAGCTCCTGCAGGAGGATGCCGTCGGTCATGATCTTGATCACGGTGCTGTCGTCGGTTTTGTCCTCGAAGCGCATCGTGTATCCAATTGTATCGGGGATCTTCTTTCCGATCTGCTTTGCAATGAACTCCGAAACGGACACGGCGGCTATGCGTCGCGGCTGCGTGACGCCGACAATGCCATGGGCCGAATACCCGGCATTGTGCAGGATGAGGGGGATCTGGGTCGTCTTCCCGGAGCCCGTGGGGCTTTCCACGACAATGACCTGGTTGTTCTCCAGGGCGCTGAGGATCTTGTCTCTCTGCTGGTAGACGGGCAGCTGGTAGGGGTCTATCACAACTTGCCACTATAGCGGGAAGAGGATGGCACGGATAGCAGCAAGGGGCGTAAACGAGCGGGGCACCCGTTGTCATTCTTTTTTGACTTGTTTCCGATGCTGCTTCGGTCTACAATTATGGTCGACTAACTCTCGCGAGGAGGTAGTATGGCGAAGGCAAAAAAGAAGGCCAAGCCCGCGCCGAAAAAGAAGCCGGCAAAGGCGAAGAAAGCTCCGAGGCCCGTAAAGCTGCCGCAGGCGGCCAAGGGCGCGCGCGGACCCGCGGGTCCTCCGGGGGAGCGCGGTCCGCGGGGTGAACTGGGGCCTCAGGGACCCATGGGTCCGCAGGGGACGCGGGGTGAGCCGGGGCTCAGGGGGGAGCCCGGGCTGCGCGGTGAGAGGGGCGAACCGGGCATCGGGATCCGCTATGAAGGCGGCGGCAGCCCGGCAGCCAGCTACCTTGTGGTGGGCTCTGATGGCTCCCTCAAGTTCGTGAGACAGGGAACCACTTTCATCGTCCAGCTGGTCCCGACACCATAAGGGAAAAGCCGCCGATTACCCATCAGGACGCGGGGGATTCATGGCAAAAGCAAACATAGGTCATCAGATCAGTTTTACGCTGCCGAACAAGGTTGGGCAGCTTTCAGCGGTCAGCGAGCTGATTGGCGCGGTGAATGTAAATATCGAAGCCATGCTTGCAATCGAGTCGGGGGCCGGCGCAGAGTTCCGCCTGGTCACCGGCAAGAATGCCAAGGCTATCAAAGCGCTGGCGCCTCTTGGCGTCGAAATCCGCGAAGAAGACGTCCTCTGCGTCCAGATGGCAAACAAGGCCGGCCGCCTGCGGAAAGTCGCGAAGAAGCTGGCGGATGCCGGAGTGAATGTGAGCCGGGCGTGGGCAACGAGCTTCGGTGGGAAATCCGCAACTCTTGATCCTGCAGACATCGGACAACAAAAAAGCCCTTGCCGCGCTGGGTAAGGGAGATGTCAAGAAAAAGAAATAGAACGTAGAATTAACGGAAAGCTCATCGGGAGTTAACACTTTCCGTCTATGCTCCAGAGCGAAAGCTTCCCCTCAAGCTTTTTTCTTGCGGGCCCGTCAGGATCAGCGCGGGCCCTTGTTGTCTCCGGCCAGGTCTGTGTCCTCAGAGGGCGCCGGCGACAATTGAACCGGCGTACTTTCGAACAAACTCCAGCGCCTCGTCCCGGGTAGGAAACTGCTCGCGTCGCGTGATGTAGGAAAATGTCATGAAGCGTTTCAAGGCGCGGACCGGCCGCCATTGCGCAGACCACCATGCGCCGCCGCTTGCCGGTATGGCGCGGTATTCGATCCCGTGGTGAGCGTCGATCAGGATCCCGGTGTATGCTCCCATACTCCGATGATCGGCTCATCGGAGCGGAAGCAGGAGTGACCGGGCTCAGGTGCAGCAGGCCGTTTCTTCCCGCGTGATGAGGCTGGCGTCGCAGCGGTCGCACCACAACTCCTCGACCGCGCCTTCCAGCTCTTCCACTTCCAGGTCTTCGTCGGAGACATGGCCGGCCATTTCCTGGCCCGTTACGCAACGGGCGCACACGATTTCACTGTCGAGGTAGAACGCGACGACCTCACCATCCCTGGTAATCTTCATCGATTTCCTCCTTGGGATAGGTAGCGGGAACGCGTGTTAGGTTTTGTTTTCGGTTTGCTTAAATCGTGGTTAATTTTCTGGTAACACCTGCCCAAGATCCAGGAATTCACCCTTTTTTAACACTTTGGTAACCGACACTTAACGGAGAAGCGTTTTCGTCTGACCAACTATATTTCTTGGAAAGGAGCTAAGATGAAAACGATTCGAATCCTCATCCCTGTAGTTTTTCTCATGGCAGCGGTCGGCTTCACCGCCGGCGCTGACGGCACGGCCCCGGCGATAGGCCAGCCCGGATCCCTGGTCGAAGTCTATGGAATTATCGACACCGGACTGAGATTGTCCACGAACGCCGATACTGCCGGCGAGAGCTACTTCGGTTTCTCACAGGGGCTTTTCAACGGAAGCCGTTTCGGCATCCGGGGGACCGAGGGCCTGGACGGCAGTCTGAAGGCCATCTACGCCCTTGAAGGAGGCGTCATCCTCCCCTATGGCGGTCTCGATCAGCAGAGCCAGATTTTTGGCCGCCAGGCGTGGGTGGGCGTGAGCAGCGACTACGGCACGCTCACATTTGGCCGGCAGTACGGCACGTTCAGTGACGCGGTGGGCGTCGGAGACGTGTTCGGCGGCGGCCACGGCAACATGGGGTACTGGAACGGCAAACAGGCGACCGGGAGCAACCTCAACGGCACAGACGCCGTGAACTCCTTCTTCCTGCAGGAGATGGGTTTCCGGTGGGACCAGTCTGTCAAGTACGCAGCCAATTTCAGCGGCGTGACCGTCGGCGCAATGGCCATGCTGGGCGACGTCACCGGCACGTATCAGGAAGACACAATGTTTTCCGGGAGCCTTGGCTACAACGCCAAAGATTTCCCCGTGTCTGCCGCAGTCGGAGCGCAGTACGAGATCGACAAGTCACAGAATCACCACGTCCAGGTCGGCGGCGGACTCAAGTACGCCCTGGATCCAACGGATGGTGTCTACGTGTTCTACTTCCACTCGGCGTTTGACGCAGGGTTCAATAACACCAGCAACATAAACACAGCCGGTACTCCTACGAACAGCGAGTTCAAGAGCGTGACTCTCGCCCGTATCGACGATATCGCCAGCGTGGGCGTGAACTACTACGTTCTCCCGTCTCTGAACCTGATCGGTGCCTACTTCTTCGACTACGCGCAGAATGTCGCGACTTCCGGGGACAACGGCATGCGCAACAGCGGACTTGCCGCGGCGGACTATTACTTCACCAAGGATTTTGACGTCTATCTGGCCGGATGGTTCTCGCTCTTCAATTCGGCCCTTCAGACCTCGAGCAACGGCGGAGATGTGGCAGCCGCTGGTTCCAATAGCGTCGGCAATTCTCTCTCCGTCATGGTGGGCGCCCGTTATCGTTTTTAACCATTTTATCTCCAGGCTCGCCTGGAGTGAAAACAAAAATAGCTGCCCGGTCGGGCAGCTATTTTTTTCATGATGCGATGCTAACAGGCCGCACGCGACTCAGGGCCGGATCCGCGGGCAATGCGGGTGGACCTTGCACCCACCAGATAGCCTGTCCCGTTGCACACATTGCACTCGCTCCACTGGGAATGGTCCCAGCTCCACAGCGCTCCCAGGGTCTGGCAGGTGGGGCATTCACTCAGCTCGCGCTTCCCGTCGTTGACATGCTGGTTGAAGCAGCGCATGTGGTACATGCGGCCCGCGTCAACGCGAACCACATCATGCAGGATCTCCTCGCCGCACAACTCGCACGAATGGTGTGACCTTCCCGGTGTAAGAACGTTTCTTCGCGACATGTGCAACCTCCGATGTAGTGTATATACCCTCCGTGTGAGGTTTCGGTTAGCGCACAGATGTTCCGCCCGGCGCGTCAAACTTCATTTCAACTTAACACTGCCGTCGATAATCTGATCGGGGGGAAGGGAGGAAGTCGATGCAGGGGCCCCAGGAAATCGTTCAAGACGCGCTACGAAGCTCTCTTGAGCGAATTATCAGCGCGGACGGCATTTCCACGGTCTTTCAGCCCATTACGGATATCCGCAGCGGCGGCATCTTCGGATATGAGGCGCTCTCTCGAGGCTCATTTCCATTCAGCAATCCCGCGCTTATGTTCGAGGTTGCGGAGCGCTGCGGCCTGAGCTGGGATCTCGACAGAGCATGCAGGATTACTGCTCTGCGCAGCATAGCGGCGCTGCCGGCCGTCGAACGTGAAAAAACATTCTTCATCAATGTAAGTCCGCGCAGCATCACGGACGGCCGGGCGGTGGAGGGACTCACGCTCTCCGCCATGAAGGCTTTCAGCATTCAGCAGGACAGGATCGTCATCGAGGTGACGGAAACGGCCAGCATCGCGGACTACGCCGCTTTCGAAGCGCAGATAAGGCATTATGCAAAACAAGGGTACCGAATAGCGCTGGACGACTTCGGATCAGGCCACAGCGGTCTCCTGACCCTGGTGGCTGCGGCGCCCCATTTCCTGAAGCTGGACCGGGCCCTCGTCTCCCAGGTGGATCATGATCCCTACCGCCAGAAGCTGATTTCGGCGGTCGCGGCATTTGCCACGAACGTTGGAATTGAGCTTGTGGGAGAAGGAGTGGAGCGTGGAGAGGAACTGCGGACTCTCCTTGATCTTGGAGTCCGATACGGGCAGGGTTTTTTCATTGGAAGACCCAGATCACTCGAAGCTGATCAGATGATCGTTCCGCGGATGACCCTGTACCCATCTCCAACACGCTCGATGTAGCCGTTTAAGCGCAGCTCGCGGAGGATCAGGTAGAACCTGTCGCTGAAATCAAGGGTGCAGTTCTGGACGAAGGAGCAGAGGTGATGGGACTCGATGAGCCGGTCGGTCCCGAAAGACTTCAACTCCTCCAGGAGTACCGTAGCGGATCGGCTCAACCGGGGAAACGTAGTGGTTCCCGTCGCATCCATTCCCGGCATGTTGACGGGCATTCATTAAGAAACAACCAGCTTAGTGCGAATTTTCAGCGAATTTCCATTCACCCCGTCACCGTATCTCGAAATGCTAATAGTGACTTAACATTTCGGCTCTATACTACCCTTGGTTCGGACGAAGGATCCTCCAGGCTTCGGACAAAATGGGCCGCGGCTGAAACCTTGGCGTTGATGACCTCCTGGGTGAAGCCCCGGGCTTCCAGCGCGGTTCGCCAGAGTCTCAGGCCATCAACGAGAAATATCCCTCGGATCCTGCAGAACCGGGCATATTCTTTTGCGTCCCGGAGGTAAGCGGGACCGTGGTTGGAGGAACTTGCCATGTAGAGTCTCCCCGGAAATGGGATCGCGACGGGTGTCCCAAATATACAGCCATCTGACGGAATCGTGCACTCGAATGAGCAGCCGAAGGAGGAAAATCATGTCAAAGGAAAAGGAAAAAAAGAGCAAAAAAGGCAAAGCGGAAACTGCAAGTGCTGCCGCAAAGAAGCCAAAAAAGCCGGGCAAAACAGGGATTGCCGAGCCGCTTGTGACAACCCTCGCACCTGGGGAAGCTGCGTACGCCCGGCTGGACAAGGAGTCGGGGATCCTTTCCCTGGGATTGCCAAGAGGCGAGAACGGAGAACGAGGGCCTGCGGGAGCTCCCGGGGAGCGGGGCGTAAAGGGAGATGCAGGAGCGCAGGGGCCGGTGGGTCCGCAAGGACCCCAGGGGATGCGCGGAGAGGCGGGGGCGCGCGGAGAGCCAGGCGTCAAGGGAGAAAAAGGGGAGCCGGGAATCGGAGTTCACTACGCAAAGGGTCCGGCCGAGGGGTCTTCCACGTATTTCTTCGTCGACTCTGACGGAAGCCTCAAGTTTGTACGACAAGGAGCGACCTTCATTGTCCAGCTGGTCCCGGCCTCAGGTGGCCAGGGGGGAAGTGGCTGATATTTGAGTGCCGCCACGGGGAGCGTTCACGGCCAGCGCCACGTTGGGCTCCTCGAGCTGGAAAGCGTTGTACATGTCGTTGTCAGGCGAGCAGTCGTATGCGGGAAAAGACGTACTCCAGCCGGTCCCGCTTCAACACAGTGCGATAGTATTCCGTGTCCTCAAGCCGCTGCGCCTGGCTTCCGTCGCCGGGGAAATGCAGGGTCCCTTTCCCCTGGCTCGCGGTCCCGTTCACCAGGTATTTGTCGCTCCTGCGCCGGTCGAACCAGTGCACCAGCGCAATCTGGCCTTCAGCAATCTCGATAGCGGTCACGCCCCTCTTGCCGATGGCGCAGCCGGAGTTGAACAGGCAGGGGACGGAAAGCTGCTCGTTGTACAGCCCGCTGCGCATGCCGTCCCTGCGGTCCTTTTCCCAGAGGTGGGCCAGCTCGCTCTTGTAGCCTTCCACGACCTTTTCAATGGCCTTTCGAGCCCGGGGCGACACTGCGGGGTAGTCGCGGCAAAGCTGCTCGATCCTGAACCTGAGGGTATCGATCTTGGACAGGGATTCGAAAAGCGGGCGGTGCGTGTGGCCGATGATCGAAACAATCTTGCGCGCGCTGGAAAAGGCGTACACCCTGTGCTCTGTCCGGTACCTCTTGGTGCTCTCGTAGTGAACGGGAAGGTTCCTGATATGCAACCTGTTGGCAAAATGGCGGAGAAAAAAGCCGGAGACATCGTTGAATCGCTCGAAGAAGATGGTTGCCTGGTGACCATGGAAGATGAAGATTGTGTTCAGGCCAAAGAGCAGCCGCAGGGACGCCAGCAGGGGTTGGTCCACGAGGTCGGCGCCGCAATGCCAGAGAGCCTCGTCATGGTTTCCGACGATCCGGTGGACCGCTGTGCGGACGGTGAATTGACGGAATAGGTCGTACAAGCCCCGCCATCGCTGGCGGATGGCCTCGGCAGGGAAGCGCTGCAGCTCCTCGATGTCGCCGTTGAGCACCAGTGTGAAATCGTTGGAAAGATAGTAGCGGCGCAGGACCTGCTCCAGCAGCTCCCCATTGGAGAGAAAATCGTCGCGGGAGCCGCCATCCCCGAGGTGCAGATCACTCACCACCACCAGCTTGTCCGCCGCGGACAACTGGAGAGTCGGAGAGGAATCATACAGGCTCTGGAGCGTTCCCTCTATGCTTGATGCCACCCCTTCAAGGCCCGGCATCACCTTTGCCCCTCGAGCTTCTTTTTCAGCTCGCTCCACAGCGCGCGGTAGGCCATGCCCGCCGCGGACCGGGGCCGGAAATATGCCACCGGCCTTCTCGTTACCCCCATTCTTTCAATGTCTGACATTGAAGGGATGACGGACAAGCACGCGTTGGTCTCCCGTGCGGAAAACACCTCCATCGTCTCCCGGTGAATGCGCTTTCGCTTTTCCACCATCGAAAAAAAGGGGACAAGGTGCGTACGGTCCAGGCCTTTGCGGCCGAAGAAGACCGAGATCTCCTCGAAGGAGCGGATGGAAAGCGGGGCGGGAATGAGCGGTACCAGGATCACATCCGCGGCCCGAAAAATGTTTTCCGCCAGGAGTGAAACCCCGGGAGGGCAGTCCAGGAATACCCACGTATAGGCCTTCGAAACGGGCCGAAGCATGCGCCGGATGGCACCCCTTGATTTGCGCTGATCGGCAAGGCGAAGATCGAGCTTTCGGTACGAGAATCGAGACGGGATGACATCGAGCCCGGCGTAGGGCGATTCCTGTGCAACGTCTGCAAGCTTGATCTTCCCTCTTGCCAGCGCCCCGCTTTTTCCCGTCCCCGCGGTCCTGCCGAGGTAAAAGCCGGCCGCCCCTTGGGGATCGAGGTCCCAGAGGAGGGCACGCTCGCCATCCAATGCGGCCAGGCACGCCAGGTTGACGGCTGTCGTCGTCTTGCCGACCCCGCCCTTGAGATGGTAGACGGCAACGGTGGTCATGGACGGACCTCGCGAGGGCGCGCTGCCCAGAGGTCGAAGAGCCTCTCCGCGGAGCCCCAGAGCTCCTGAAATCTCTCCCGCTGCGCGACAATGGTGTCACGCTGGACCTGGATGAGAGCCCCCAGCCCAAGGAGCCCGGCCGGCCTTTCTCGAAGCGCCGGCTCCTCCGCAAGACCGGTGAGCACATCGACTGCCACCCGGGCGTCCTGGAGCATCCCCAGGCAGTCCTGGTAGACAACGCATTCCTTTGCCAGCAAGGACACGTTCTCACCCAGGACAGGGCGGAAAAACTCGGCGCTGTAGCGAAGACGTTTGAAGAGGATCCGCAGCCGATGCAGCTCCACTGACGACATCTCCTGGTGGCCGCGCCGAGTCCAGGGCGCAATCCTGGCAAGCGCCTTCCCGATGCGCCGCCGGCCGAACTCATCCGCACCCAGGCCTCCCGGAGTTGCGTCAGGGGAGTGCGCTTCCGTTGCGCCGGCCATCAGCTCGAGCAGCGTCGCATAGCGCGGAGAGCCCAGCGCGGGGACCAGGAGCGCTCTGGCCTGGTCACGACGCGCGGCAAGCACGGTTGTAACGGCCGTCTGGAACGATTGATCGGCGTCTATGAGGCGCAGCTGCGACGAAAGGCGCGCGCTCAGAACATCGAGGTCCCGAACGCCGCCGAGCAACCCGGCAATCCAGGAAAGCTCCATCCTGATAGTGTCACGCTTTTGCGGATCCAGCACGCCGACGAAAAGGCGGCAGGCAAACCGGGCCCGGCGGGTGGCAACGCGCAGATCGTGGACGAACTCAGCGTCGAGATCCCGGATGGCACCCGGAGTGTTGGCCTTCATCCGCCAGGCCTCGCCGCCCAGGACCTTTCGGCAGATGATTGCGGGGTCATCTCCCTTCGCGGGCAGGAAATCCCCTGGCAAAGGCGCGCCAGGCAGGGGAACGCCCAGCCGGGCCAGGCAGAATTGCAGGTCCGGTCCGTCGATTTCCTGCAAGCCGAGCGCCTGCGTGAGCAGTCCGGCCAGGTAATCAAGCTCGTAAGATGATGCCCCCTGCCGGTCCAGCGCCAGGGTGAGGACCGTCTGCGCCGGCGCATCGTGAAGAGGCGAGCTCAGCTGCCACGTGCGAATGGCCAGTCCCAGCCGGGGCGCAGACATGCTGGCAAGGGAAAGGACCGTTTCCTGCAGAATTGCCTCAAGGCAGGGAACCCGGGGCGAAGAGCGAGTGACTACGCGCAGGGAGTCAGCAACAGGTCCCCCCACGGGAGGGTCATCCTTCAGGCCCTTCTGGGCATGCTCCTGCCTGCCCTGGCGAAGAAGGTGCCACCGGCCGTCATCCGGAGAGAAGTAAAGCTCCATGCCCTGCCGGAACAAGCTTCCGCCCTGCGTATCGAAATACGCGCGGGTCTCTCGCCTCCGCGATCGCGCCCGAAACCGGTACCCCAGCCGTGAGATCGCAGCATGCACCGCCTCCTCGGTCTTTCCGGGTGCGGCTTCCAGCCGGAGCACCCAGTCGGGCCGGGCGGTTTTTTGCCGGGCCGACTTTCGGGCCGGGGGTCCGTGTGGGGTTCCGTCCAGCAGCAGGAGCCCCTCTTCGAACTTCGAACGCCCGGAAGGAACCAGGGACATGTCCCTGCTGAGCGCGGCAAGCGTTGAGAAAAGCTCGTCACGGGTCCCGTCGGGGGAAAGCTCGATCTCCAGTTCCAGGTATTCGCGCTGCCGGTCGCCGGCCAGCACTTTTACCTGGTCCAGGCTCATTTCAGAAACGATGCGCCCGCTCAGGGCCAGGTTTCTGGTGAAGCGCAGTTGATGAACCTCGAACAAGGGGACAAGCGGCTCATCGCCCACCAACGCAAGCACCATGGTGCGCAGCTCGCCGTCCGGCCATTCCCGGGGATGGACTGATGATTCCAGGGGAGCTTCCAGCTCTTCCCTCTCGTGGACAGGCCCCACGGCGGGGGTGAGGCGCTTCGCGGTCACCAGGACCTGGTCGCCGCCTTTGCGAAAGCGAAGCGCCCAGCCGGCAGCCAGGAGGGCGCGGCCCGGGGTGTCCTGATAGACGTCCGTGACTGCAACTTCTTTCCCTTCGGTCAACATGAAGCCAGCCAGCTGGCGCAGTGCCTTTACCTGGTTGAATGAGACGAGGTCTGAGACGGTGAACTTTGCTTCGGTCTCCCGGCTCATGGCGCGAGCATGCGGGGGGGAAGAAGCCACAGGAGGGATCCACGGGGGCGCAATGGATCCGTGATTTCCAATCGCGCGAGGCCGCCCTTCTTGCATTCCACGCGCCCGCCACCGATGCAGGCGGCAATCGTCTGGCTGAAATCGGGCTCATGCCCCACCAGCAGGAGCGCACCCACCTCGGCGTGCTCGCTGAGAATATCTCGCAGCGCGGGGAGATCGAATCCCGGAGAAAGACGCTTGTCGGCAAGAAGGGAATCCTCCATGCGAAAGGCTTCCGCGACGATTTCAGCCGTTTTCAACGCGCGAGCCAGCGGGCTGGAAAGGATCAGAGAGATGCCCAGGGAAAGCCCTGCCAGGGTCGTGGCCTCACGGTGCATCCGGGCCACTCCCTCTTCGCTCAGGGCCCTCGCGTTGTCATCGCCTTTCCATTCGTCCTTGCCCAGCGCATCACCATGGCGAAGAAAATACAGGTCCATCACGCACCCCCTTGGCTTCCCCGTCTCCGGATGAACTCCGCCTGCGCGTCCAGCGGCTCTTCGCGTTCCTGGCGCGCCACCCGCGCGTACGTGCCGTCGCTTGCCATCACCCTGGCCTTCACGTTGTCCAGGAGATACGTGGCCAGCACGTCGTCACGGAGGTGGCGGATGAGCCGGGGATTGCTGACAGGGAAAAGGATCTCGACGCGCCGGTCGAGGTTTCGCATCATCAGATCCGCGCTTCCCAGGTAGACTTCCTCCTGTCCGCCGTTTCGAAACCAGAATACTCGACTGTGCTCCAGGAACCTTCCCACCACGCTCGTGACGCTGATGTTCTCACTCACTCCCGGGACGCCGGGACGAAGGCAGCACATGCTGCGCACAATCAGGTCGATCCGAACGCCCGCCCGTGAGGCCTCGTAGAGGAGCTGGATCATCGGCTTGTCCACGAGCGCGTTGATCTTGAAGATCATGTGGCCCGTGCCGCCGGCGGCCTGGCACTCCATCTCGCGGCGGATCAGCTTCTCCAGCCCGGATCGCAGATTGATCGGAGCAACAAGGAACTTGCGATACTCCCTTTTGTCTGAATACCCGGTCAGGTAGTTGAAAACATCCGAGGCATCCGCGCCAATTGCATCGTCGCAGGTAAACAGACCGAGGTCCGTGTACTGCTGCGCGGTGACGGAATTGTAGTTGCCCGTGGAGAGATGGACGTAGCGCCGGATGCGCTCGCCTTCCTGCCGGACCACCAGGGCGATCTTGGAATGCGTCTTCAGGCCCAGGAGGCCGTACACCACGTGGACGCCCTCACGCTCCAGGGCGCGTGCCCACTCGATGTTGCTCTCTTCATCGAACCGCGCCTTGAGCTCCACCAGCACGGCCACCTGCTTTCCGTTGCGGGCAGCCTCCAGCAGCGCTTCCACGACGGGGGAGTTGCGGCCCACCCGGTAGAGCGTCTGCTTGATGGCCAGCACGCCCGGGTCCTGCGCTGCCTGCTTGAGGAAATCCACAACCGGCGCGAAGGAGTCGTAGGGGTGGTGCAGGAGGATATCCTCCCTGCGGATGGCGGCGAACGCACTGGTGTCGGAATCCTGGAAAGAAGGCGGCACAGCGGGCAGAAACGGCGGATACTTCAGATCGGGGCGCTCAAGCTCGTGCAGCTGCACAATATCGCTCATCCCCAGCGGAGGCTCCAGCGTGTAAAAGTCGCGAGGATCCACCTCCAGGTTCTCAACCAGAATGTCGCGGATCGCTTCCGGCATGTTCGGGTCCACGGTGACGCGCACAACCCGTCCGAAGCGCCGCTGCCTTACCCCGCGCTCGATCGTGTCCAGCAGGTCCTCTGCCTCCAGCTCCTGGATGGAAACCTCTGCATCCCGGGTCACCCGGAACGGGTAGGACTGCATGACTTTCATGCCGGGAAAAAGAGAGTCGAGGTTTGCCGATACCACCTGGTCAAGCCAGACGAAGCCTGTCGCCTGCTGCTTACCCTCAGGGGCCGGATGGACCTGCAGGAGCCGGGGAAGCGTGCCGGGCAGCTTTACCCTGGCAAAGCGCTCCTGTCCGGCTGGATCGCGGATGACCAGCGCAAGGTTCAGGCTCATGTTGGAGATGTGAGGAAAAGGCCGTCCCGGATCCACGGCGAGGGGCGTAAGCACGGGGAAAACGACTTCCCGGAAATAATGGTCGACGTAGGTCTTCTGGGCGTCGCTAAGCGACTCATAGCCCAAGATGTGGATGCCGGCGGTCGAAAGCAGCGGCAGCAACCCCCGCAGGCAGGAACGCGCATGGAGCATCAGATCCTGAGAGGCGCCGCGCACAGCCGAAAGCTGGCCGGACGGCAAAAGACCGGACGGTGATTGCTCGCTTACCCCGGCCTCCACCTGCTGCTTCAGGCCCGAAACGCGGACCATGAAAAACTCGGCAAGGTTCGAGCTGACAATGGAAAGGAACCTGACGCGTTCCAGGAGCGGGTTGGAGGGGTCCTCAGCCTCGTCCAGCACGCGTCGAAAGAAATCCAGGAGACCGATCTCCCGGTCGATGAACAGCGTGGGGTCGCCCAGGTCAAGCGGGGCTCGCATGGTCTCAGGCATCGGACCCGTCCTCGTGGGACGCCAGCGTGACCTCTGCGCCGAAGACCCGGCGGAAGATGTCACCCTTCTTCTCCAGGGCCCAGCGCTCCAGGAGAAAGTTTCCGTTTCGGCCGGCCATGATTTCGATCCGCCCCTCACGCTGCCTGACCTCGACCCGTTGGATCTTCTCCAGATGCTCCTTGTCAAGGGCATCGGCTATCCGCAGGATCGCGGCAAGCCGCCGCACGCGCTCGCGGTCAGCGCTGGAAAGGATGGCGAACTCTGAGTGGCGGATGCTGGGCGCGCTTTTCCTGTGGTAGCGCGCAATGTTGGCAACGAGAAACATCTCACTCGGGCTGAAGCCCCCCAGCTCGGAACGGGAGATGAGGTACAAAGAATGCTTGTGATGTCCTTTCAGGCTGACAAAGTCTCCGATGTCGTGCAGGACAGCCGCGGCAACAAGGAGGCGCCGGTCACGGGCGCCCAGCCCGTGAAGGGAAGAGAGCTGGTCGAAGAGCTGGCCGGCAAGGCGCGCCACGTGCACGGAATGGGCTTCGTCGAATGAGTACTTCCTCCCGAGGGCCACTGCTTCTTCGATGGTGCTTTCCTCGGAGGCCGGCCGGCGAACTGACTGCTTTTCCGCAAGATCCAGCACGATCCCCTCCCGGATCCCCCCGCCGGGCACCAGGATCTCCTCTGCCCCGAATTGCTCGGCGAGCTGGCCGTAGACAACGGCAGCCGGGACTATCACGTCCGCCCGGTCGGACCTCATGTCGAAAGTCCGCATGCGGTCCTCCACGGTCATGCGGGACAGCTTCTGGGTCATGGCGCGCAGAGCGCGAAGGGGAACGCTCGGAATGTCTGTTCCTTCCTCGGTGTTCCCGGCAATCCTGGCAAGGACCTCGATGTTCCCGCCCGTGGCAATGAACCGGGGGGTTGAAACGCCGCGGGCTTTGGGGGAGAGGCGGATCGTGGCCACGTATTCGGAAAGGAGCTCAAGGAAATCCGGAGTCTCTTTCCCGCCGGGGGCAAACAACTCCAGGAGCCGGACCGCTCCCATTGCATGCGTCTCGCACCAGAGGATCCTCGTGGAGCTGGCCAGGGCCACCTCGACGCTTCCCCCGCCCAGCTCGACCATGATCCACTGGTCCGAGCCCAGGAGGATGCGCCGGGCCACGGCAGCGTGGACCAGACGGATCTCCTCCGATCCCGCGATGACCTCCAGGGAAATATCCGTGCGCCTCTTCACGGCGCGCACGAACTCCCTCCTGTTGGGACTCTCGCGCACCGCGCTGGTTGCCACGGCCCGGTATTTCTCGATCGAAAGCTCCTTCATCAGAGCCGCGGCGCGCTGCAGACCGTCCAGGGCGGCAGCGGACGCCTCATGGCTGATTCGCCCTTCCGAGAAAACCCCGTGTCCGAAGCGCACGGGGAACCGCTCTTCGGCAAGGATGCGTGAAATCGAGTCTCCCTCCGTCTCAACGGCAAAAAAGCGGATCGCGTTTGTGCCGACATCGATGGAAGCGACCCGCCGGGACATGGGCGTTATGGCTCCTCTGCCATATGATGCTTGATCACCCTGCCTTCCGTCATGTAGATCACGTCCTCACCGATGTTGGTGGACAAATCGGCTATTCGCTCGAGGTTGCCCGCGATCTTCAGGATGCAGAGGCTCTGCTCTATCGTAAAGGGATCCTTCGTCATGGAAACGCTTATCCGTTCCAGGATGTCAGTGGCAAGCTGGTCCACGGCCTCGTCGGCTTCGCACACCTGCTTTCCCAGCCCGGCGTCCGCCTCGATGAAGCTGCGCACGGCGTCGTCGACCATCCTGATGGTCTTGTCGAAAAGCCTCGACAGCTCATCATCCTGGCCGGTCGTGGACAGCCCGATGCATTCCAGGGAAGCCTCCGCTATGTTCACCGCGTGATCCGCCATGCGCTCCAGGTCGTTCGTCATGCTGCGAACCATGAGAATGGTGCGCAGCTCCTTTGCCATGGGCTGGTGCTGCGCGATGAGAGAGGTGCACTCCTCCTCGAGCTCGACCTCGAACTCGTTGGCGCGCGGCTCCTCCTTCTCGATGATGTCGTTCAGCGTGTCCGGAGTGCGGTTGGCAAGTGATGTGCGGCACTGCTCGATCATGTCTTCCACCAGCCGGGCGTACGCCACGACACGAGCCTTCAGATCATCGATCTGCGCTATCGGCATGATGTCTCCTATCCGAACTTCCCCGACAGGTACTCTTCAGTCCGCTTATCCTTGGGAACGGTGAAGAGCCTGTTTGTGGGCCCGAACTCGACCAGCTCGCCCAGGTGGATGAAAGCCGTGTAATCCGAGATGCGCGCAGCCTGGGGGATGTTGTGGGTGACCTGGACAATCGTCACGGACCCCTTGAGGCTCACGATCAGCTCCTCGATTGCCGCGGTGGCCTTGGGGTCCAGGGCCGATGTCGGCTCGTCCAGGAGAAGGACTTCGGGCTTCATGGCAAGGGCGCGGGCAATGCAGAGCCTCTGCTGCTGACCGCCCGAGAGGAAGGTGCCGCGTCGGTACAAGGCGTCCTTCACCTCGTCCCAGAGGGTCACCCTGCGAAGAGTCTCTTCCACGATCTGGTCTCGCTCCGCCCTGTCCATGCGCGCGCCGTTGAGAGTATACCCCGCGACGACGTTGTCGTAGATGCTCATGGTCGGGAACGGATTGGGCCTCTGGAACACCATCCCGATGCGCCGTCGCAGGAGGATGGGGTTGATGCGATAGACGTTTTCCCCGTCAAGGAGAACCTCCCCGGTCACGCGCGCGTTTGCGTTCAGCTCGTGCATTCGGTTTATGCAGCGCATGAACGTGGTTTTTCCGCACCCGGAGGGCCCCATGATCGCGGTGACGCGCTGCCGGGGGACGGCCAGAGACACCCCAAGCACGACATCCTTCCCGTCGAAACCCGCGGTGAGCCCGCGGGTTTCCAGGATGACTTCTTCTGACGTCAGAACTGAATCTTCCATCTCGATGTTACCAGCTTCGTCACGAGATTCAGGGCAAGGACGACCACCAGAAGCACAAAGGAGGCGCCCCAGGCAAGGGACTGCCACTCGGGGTACGGGCTGGTGGCGTAGAAAAATATCGTCTGAGGCAGGGAGGCCATGGGCTTCAATACATTGTATTCCATGTACGGGCTGCCAAAAGACGTGAAAAGAAGAGGCGCGGTCTCCCCCGCGGCCCTGGCCACGGCCAGGAGCGCCCCGGTAATGACGCCGCTGGCACCGGCGGGAAGGATGACCTTGAGCACGGTGCGAGGGTAGGACACCCCGAGGGCCAGCGCGGCTTCCCGGAGGCTCACCGGAATCAGGAGGAGAGTTTCCTCGGTGGAAAGCGTGATGACAGGGAGCATGATCATGGCCAGGGCCACCCCGCCCGACAGCGCCGAGAAATGCCCCATGGACCGAACCACCCACACGTATGCGACGATGCCGATCACGATCGAGGGGACGCCCATCAGTGTTTCCACGGACAGCCTGGTCAGCCTGCCAAGGCCACTCTTGCCGCTCTCCGAAAGGAAAATCCCGGCAAGGACCCCCAGCGGGATGGATATCACGGACGCCACGACTATCAGGATGATGGTTCCAACGATGGCGTTCGAGATGCCGCCTCCTGCCTCGCCCATGGGTTTCGGCAGCTCGGTCAGAAATTGCCAATTGATGGAAGAGGCGCCGCGGATAATGATGAAGACCAGGATCAGGACCAGGGGCAGCACGGCAATGAGTGAGATGGCAAGGACTCCGCCAAGAAACGCCTTGTCGCCGCGCAACCGGCCGCGGACCTCCGCACCTACCCCTCTGCCCATGGTGTCGGGCGGCGTGCGCACGACTCCCCCTTCATGAACACGTGCCAGGTTGTCTGCCATATCACACGGCCTCCACCATCCGGTTGATGACGAGCTTTCCGACGATGTTGATCACCGTGCTGATGACGAAAAGCAGGAGCGCAATCTCGATGAGGCTGGCAAGGTAGACGGAGCCCTGCGCCTCGGAGAACTCATTCGCGATGAGGCTCGCCATCGTATTGCCCGGAGAGAGGATATTTATTGTTATTGCGTTGGCGTTGCCGATGACCATGGTAACAGCCATGGTCTCTCCCAGCGCCCTTCCCAGGGACAGGAAAATGCCGCCCATGATCCCCGACCTGGCGTACGGGAGGGAGACCTTCCAGACGGTTTCAGACCTCGTGGCCCCAAGGGACAGGGCCGCTTCCTTCAGGTCGGAGGGCACCAGCATGAGCATTTCCCGCCCTATGGATGCCGAATACGGAAGGATCATGAATGCCAGGAGGATGGAAGAGGTCAGGATCCCGACACCGTACGGGGGCACGCCAAGAAGGATCTGGACAACCCTGATTGCCGGAACCAGGAAAAACAGGCCGATGAAGCCGTAGACGATTGACGGAATGCCTGCAAGCAACTCCACGGCGGTCCTCATCACGGATGCAAACGCGCCAGATCGAAAATACTCTCCCATCAGGACAGAGAGAGCCAGGGAAAGGACGGTGGAAATTGCCAGGGCGATGAGAGATGTGACGAGAGTTCCGAACACGAACGGCAGGGCGTGAAAGCTGTTGGTGACCGGGTCCCATTCCGAGCCCGTGAGAAAGCGAAAGCCGTTTGCAACCAGAGCCGGGCGGGAAGAAAGCACAAGAGAGAGGAGAATCGCGATAAGCAAGACGCTTACCACGATTCCCCCGAAGAAGAGAATTGTCCGGAACGCCGAATCAGATGCTCGCGCGATCCTCATCCTTCCCAGCCCGTGCCCTGTATCCGTCAAGCTCTGGCCTACATTCCGCCTTCCAGAAGCGGCTTGCCGTCGAAGGTAATCGACTTGAGAATTGCCTCAGCCTTCTTCACAACCGGGGCCGGCAGAGTTGCATATGCCAGAGGCTCCGCGTACTTCTGCCCGTCATGGGTCATCCACCAGATCATCTTCAGGAGCGCCTCGACCTTTGCCTTGTCATGATTGCCGTAGTGCTGCTCCTTGTAAAGGAGGAGCCACGTGAAACTGGCGATGGGATATCCTTCCGGCGCATCCGAGTTGGTTGTGCTCAACTTGGTCACATCCGCGGGAACAGGCACGTTCGCGGCGGTGGTGGTGGAAGCAAGAGACCCCTTGATCCAGTTTCCGCTCTTGTTCTTGAGAAGGGCGTAGGACATGTTGTTCTGCAGGGCGTAGATCAGCTCGACGTACCCGAAAGCCCCAGGGAGCTGCTTCACGAGCCCTGCCACCCCCGGGTTCCCTTTCCCGCCAATGCCCACGGGCCAATTCAACGAGGTGCCTGTGCCGACCTTCTGGTTCCACGCATCTGAGACCTTGCAGAGATAGTCGCTGAAGACGCCGGTGGTTCCGCTGCCGTCAGAGCGGTGGACCACGGTGATATTCATGTTGGGAAGCTTCGCATCGGGGTTCAACGACGTGATGCGCTGGTCGTTCCACTTCGTAATCGTTCCAAGGAAGATATCCGCCACTACGTCTGCGGTGAACTTCAGCTGGGGATTGCCCGGCAGGTTGGAAACCAGGACCACCGCGCCAGCAACCATGGGGACTTGCATGATTTCCGCGGGAGCGTCAGCGAGATCTTTCGCCGTCATGACAACGTCAGATGCCCCGAAATCGACAGTCCTGCCCTTGATCTGGGCCTGTCCGCCGCCGGAGCCGATGGCCTGGTAGTTCACCTTGACTCCGAACTCCTTGGCGTACTGGTCGAACATTTTGCTGTACAGCGGTGCCGGGAAAGTTGCCCCGGCCCCGACGAACTCGAATGACTGGGCGAAACCGATCCCCCCAAGGGAGACGATGAGCGCCGCGGCCAAAAAAAGCCTTGATACCTTCACTGGGAGTCCTCCTTCAAATGTAGTCAGAAATCACCCCTGACGGGGCACGACCAATCTCTGGAGTCGCTGTTAGTGAGCAGTGAAGGTAGTGTTAATTTTCTGTTAATTCTGCCGCACGCCCATGGGAAGTCGCACAACGAACCGGGTGCCTCGGCCCAGGATGCTCTCCACGTCAACTGTTCCTCCGTGGCTTTGAACGATGTGCTTCACGATCGAAAGCCCCAGACCCGTTCCTCCGAGCTTCCTGGAGCGCGACTTGTCCACAACGTAGAACCGCTCGAACAGGCGCGGGAAATGCTCTTCCGCGATCCCGATGCCGGTGTCGGAGACTTCGATACGGATCCAGTCGCCTTCCTCCGCGGAGACGCCCACCCGCACTTCGCCGCTCTCGGTGAACTTCAAGGCATTGTCCAGGAGGTTCACCAGCATCTGCTCGATGAGGAAGGAATCCGCCTGAACGCCGGGAAGATGATCGGGAACGGAGACATTCAGGGCAAGCCCTTTTGCCTGGACGCGATTGGAGAACATGCTTGTGACCTCGGCCACGATCCTTTCCAGGTCAACGGGCTCGCGGGAACGCTCGACCCCCCTGGCCTCAAGCCGGGAAAGGAGAAGGAGGTCTTCCACGATGGCAGACATCCGCTCGGCGTTACGGCGGATGGCATCCACCCATCGCTCCGAGTCTCCGGAGAGCTGTCCCTCCAGCATTTCCAGGGAACCGCGTATCGAGGTGAGGGGGGTGCGAAGCTCATGGGATGCGTTGACGACGAAGTCCCGCTTCACGGCTTCCAGGCGCCGGACATCGCTTGTGTCCTGGAGGGAGACGATCAGCTCTTCCCGACCAGCCATGCGCTGCACCGTGCACAGGAGCCAACCCTCGCCCCAGGCAACCTCCTCGGACTGGCGCTCTCCCGTGGCCCTGGCCTCCTGGACCAGCTCGATCAGCCGCGGCGCCCGCACCAGCTCCCACAGGGTCCTGCCCTCCGCGCCGCTCGCGCCGGCCAGGTCTTCGAAACCCTTGTTGCAGCGAACAATCCGTCCGGCCCTGTCCAGAAGGACAATGCCCTGGTGGACCGAAGAGAAGATCCCGTCAAGCTCCTGCGCGCGCCGGGCGCTGTCCTGGAAAAGCCCCTGAACGCGCTCCCCCATTGCATTGAATGCTTCGGCAAGATCGCGGATCTCGTCGTGCCGGCGCAGGTGCAGCCGGGCGCCGAAGTCACCGGAGGCGAAACGCGTGACCGCCCCGGCCAGGTCCCTCAGGGGGGAAAGGATGGAACGCGTGAACGCCAGCGCAAAGAGAAGACACACGACAAAAAGCGGTCCGATGAACAGGAGCAGATTGGCCGTTTCCCGGGGATAAGCCGCCTCCAATTCAAGCCTCGGGCGGCTTGCGCGCACCACGCCGTGCACGCTGCCGTTCACAATGACGGGAACCGCGACGTAAACCGTCCATCGCCGCACGGTGCTGGACAAGCGGGACGAAATGCCTGTCTCACCCTGCAAGGCGGCGGCCACCTCCGGGCGCTGGGAATGGTTCTCCATTTTTGCCGGGTCTTCCTCGGAATCGGCCAGAACGACGCCCCGGGCGTCGATCAGGGTGATCCGCTCATGCGCCTCGTGAGCCATCCCGTGTGTCAGCGAATCGAGCTCAGTGCTCCTGCCCCGGACCATCAGGGGCACCGCGGCCCCCCGCGCCGTGAGCGCACCCTGCTCCAGCCCGTGCACCACGGCATCGAAAGACATCCCGCGCACCACGCTGAGTGAGTAGATGAAGAATGCAAGCAGGACAAGGACGCACAGGAGGACGAAGCGGCCGAAGACCCTGCTGAGGAAAAGGCGTCTCACCGCCCCTCCGCCGTGGCGGCATGGTCAGAGGACACGAGCTTGTAGCCGATGCCGCGGACGTTCACGATGCGCCCGCCGCGGTCACCCAGCTTGTCCCGCAGGTGCTTCACGTGCACGTCGACCGACCTGTCGGTGACGTTCTTCTCGTTCCCCCAGAGATAGTCCAGGATCTTCTCACGGGAGAACACCCAGCCGGTTCGTGAGGCCAGGAGCTGCAGGATGCGGAACTCCGCCTGTGTGAGCTCCAGGCGCTGCCCGCCCACGGATGCTTCCACGGTGTCGGTGTCGATGACGAGCCCGTCACCGGCGTCAATACGCGCGCGCGCGGTTTCCGGGGCTGCGCGTCGCAGCACGGCTTTCACCCGGGCCGCCAGCTCCTTGGGGGAAAAGGGCTTCACCACGTAGTCGTCGGCGCCGAGCTCCAGGCCCAGGATCCTGTCCGCCTCTTCCGCGCGCGCGGTGAGAATGATAACGGGAATGGACGAGAGTGCCTTGTCTGCGCGGATCCGGCGGCAGATCTCGAATCCGTCCGTGTCGGGAAGCATCACGTCCAGGACAAGCAGATCCGGCCGATCTGTGGCCAGGGAGGAGAGAAAACCCTTCCCGTCGGAGTGCTCCCGCACGCGGAAGCGCTCCTTCTTCAGGGCCGCGGCCACAAGCGCACGGATATCGTCTTCATCCTCGACAACGGCGACAAGCTCGTTCATCACCCTGAATGTAAAGCAAACGGGCGCTTTCCGCAACGCGACTGCCCGGGAGAGCCGGGCGCGGAGCAGGTCTCAGAAAATCCGTGTAAGGCCGGGGACCTTGTGAACCGCCCGGGTAGCAAACCAGGGCACGCAGACGCCGCAGACGGAGAGGATGATCCATTTGAGGGCCGGGTGGATAGGGAGGTCCTTCATGGCCAGCGCAAACAGGACCACCACGAACGCATGCAGGAGATAGATCCCGTACGAAGACCCGCTGAAGGACTCCCCGATCCCCGGTACCACCCACCGTGATCTGGCGAATATGACGATCGTCACAATGAAAACGGATGTTCCTGTCGCCGCTTCCCACAGGGCATACGCTGCGCTCTGCCATGTGAAGCCCCCGCGGAAGGGACCGGTGTCGTGAAGGGCCCCTCCTGCGATGCCGAGGACGGGAAAAAGCAGGAGTCCCAGTCCGGCCATGAGAGACCAGAGGCCGACAGGCATGGAGGCGATGTCGGAAAGCCATTGCTCCCTGCCTGCCTTGATTCCGACTGCAAAAAGCATGATATACATCGGGAAAAACCCCGGCTGGAGGTTGGAAACATCGCTTCCGATCGGGAAGATTACGCGAACCAGGAATCCCAGCGCGGCCGCCACGGGGATGTACGCCATTATGGCGCGCCGGGACGGAATGCCCCTGGGCACGGGTATTCCAAGTCCGCGAGGGAACAGGAGTCTCCCTGCAAGGTACACCAGCATGAAAAGATACAGCGCTTCCAGGAACCACAACGGCCCCGAGCCGAACCAGGGTCCCAGGGGAACCGCCGTCCCCCGGCCCCAGGAAACAACGGCTGTCACGAGAAGGGGGTTTGCAACGAAATAATATACGCCAAGCGGGATGAGGAGGCGCGCAGCCCTTTCAAGGATCAGGCCTCGAACGCCTCTGTGGGAAAGGGAGCCGGGAAGGAAATAGGCAGAAAGGAAGAAGAACGCCCCCAGCGCGAATGATTGCGCCACGGCCCCGATGAATGTCCCCAGGACCTTGAGCCACAGCACATCGTGCTGTTCCGTGTAGTACCACGACCCCGAAGCGCCGTACGTGATGCCGGTGTGGATCAGCACGATGAGCACTATGAGAAAGCCGCGGTACCGGGAGACGAATACCAATCTGCCCTGCATGGACCGGTGACCAAGCTCGCGCTTGCGTGGCTACTGCGCGGGACCGGAGGGCTCGACCATCCGGGAGGCCAGCTCCGCCCAGCGAAAGCAGCTCACCAGGTGATCGTTGACCACCCCGACCGCCTGCAGATGGGAATAGACGATGGTGGAGCCGACAAAGGAGAATCCCCTGGTCTTGAGGTCCTTCGAGACCTCATCGGAAAGCCCGCTGCGAGGCGGAACCTCGGTTATAGCCTCCCAGTGGTTCACCACCGGCTTCCCCTGCGTCCATTTCCACAGGTATGCGTCGAAGCTGCCGAACTCCTTCTGGACTTCGAGGAACTTGCGCGCGTTGTTGATGGAGGATTCGATCTTGGCCCGGTTGCGGACAATGCCCGCGTCAGCGAGCAGTCTTTCCAGGTCGCGTTTCCCGAACCGCGCCACGCGGGCGGGATCGAACGCCCGGTAGGCGCGGCGGTACGCGTCGCGCTTGCGAAGCACGGTGAGCCACGAAAGGCCGGCCTGCGCGGCCTCCAGGACCAGGAACTCGAAATGCCGGGCATCCTCATGCGTCGGCACGCCCCACTCCTCGTCGTGGTAGCTCCTCATGGCGTCATCTGTTGTTGCCCAGGCGCATCGGGTTCTGGTGCTCATGGTGATCCCTCCCCGGAGCTTCGGGTGCAGAACCAGTCGATAAGCCGGCGGGCCACTGTCATGGGTCCGGGGATCCGCGGCAGCGCATCCGCTCTGTACCAGTCGGCGTCTTTGATCTCGACCCCGTCCACGCTTATTTCCCCGCCGGCGTGCTCAGCCGTGAAAGCAACCATCAGGGAGTGCGGAAAAGGCCAGGGCTGGCTGGCAAAGTAGCGCAGGTTGTCGACCTCGATTCCTGTCTCTTCGCGCACTTCGCGGTGCACGCATTCCTCCAGGGTTTCACCCGGCTCAACGTAGCCCGCCAGGACGCTGCGCAGCGCCGGCGGGAACCTGGCGGCGCGCGCCAGCAGGATCCGCCGGTCCCGTACGACGGCCACGATGACCGCGGGGGAGATCCGCGGGTAGCTGAGGCTCCCGCAGGCAGGGCATTCCCGTGCCCGCTCGCCGGCTCGAAGGATCGTGGCCGTGCCGCACCTTCCGCAAAACCGGTGAAAGAGGTCCCACTCCACCACTTCCAGCGCGCGCGCGGCCACGGCAAAGAAGGCATAGGAGATCCCGTCGAAAAGAGAGCGCAAACCCTCGAATCGGAATCCCTTCGGAGCGGGCGTGCCAACGGGGATCCCCGCTGCTCTGCAGACGCAGCCGCCTGCCGTTCCCAGAACATGGGCGCAATCGCTGGCAAGCCCCAGTGAGGCCAGGTCGTCCGCGAACGGGACTCTGAGGGAGCCGTCCGATTGAGAAACAAGAATGGCGCTCCCCTGACAGGCAAACCAGAGTGATGGCCCGGCTGCTCTGATCCCGGGTTCCATCCCGGGAACAAAGCTCTCGAATGATGAAAGAAGGCCAGGCGGTTCATTCTTACCCACCCGTTGACGTTAGCACCAAGAAGGCTGAATGGAAAGTGCGTCAGAAGGGATCAATATGGGCCGTAATAATACTAATTGTGTCGAAATGATACATATAATGCTTGTCCAGACAAATCATCGATGATGCCTCAAATACCATATTTACTTTTGCTATAAGTAATTATATTATTAACTGTGATCTTGGCATGATTCATGCAGGATACTTGGTAAGATTTTTAAAGGCAATTGGAGGTGCAATATGAACCTTATTCGCTATTCACCCAACACGCTGGACTTGCTGGACAACGTCTCGAGCTGGTTCGACGACCTGTTCGCTCAGCCGGTTTTCGGTCATTCCGCGGTCCCCGCGGTTGACGTCAAGGAGACCGACGCTGAGTTCCTCATGGAGGTCGAGCTTCCCGGCCTGTCCGAGAAGGACGTCGAGGTGAAGCTGGACAACAACCTGCTCACCATCTCCTCCCGCAAGGAAGACAACAAGGAGGAGAAGAAGAACGGCTACATCATGCATGAGCGCAGGTCTTCCAGCTTCGCAAGGAGCTTCGTTCTTCCCGAGGGGATCGAAAGGGAGAAAATCTTGGCCGAGTTCAAGAACGGCATCCTCACCCTGAGCTTCCCCAAGACTCCGGCCGCGAAGCCCAAAATGATCGAAGTGAGAAAGAGCTGAATGTTCGAGAGCTGCCCTGACCCTCACCGGGCAGGGCAGCTGTCATTTCACAATCGTCCTGAACTTCGCATACGCCTTCTCCCAGGTCTCGCGCTCCCGCGGGGCAAACTCGCGGATGGGGAAGGCCGCACGAATCATTGATTTCGCCTCGGAAAGTTTTCCGATGACCCCCAGCCCAAGAGCCTGCACCATGGCGTTGCCCACTGCCGTGGCCTCCTCGGGCCCGGCAACAACCTTTACCCCGCATGCGTTTGCAGCAAGCTGGTTGAGGAATGCATTCTTCGAGCCGCCGCCCACGATATGAATCACCGTGTTCGGCTTTCCGCTCACGCTGCTGATCTGCTCCGCAACGACGCGGTACTTCAAGGCCAGGCTCTCGTACACCGCGCGAAGCATGGTACCCCGATCCTTCGGCGGCTCCTGTCCCGTGCGTCGGCAGAATGCAACGATGGCCTCTTCCATGTTCGCCGGGTTGAAGAAGCTCCGGTCATCAGGATCGATGAATGCCGCCAGGGCGGTCCCCTTCTCCGTCATGCGGTTCATCTCCTCCCAATCAAGCTCCCTTCCGTCGCGCGCGCGCCAGGCCCGGCGAAGCTCCTGCACAAGCCACGTGCCCATGCAGTTCTTGAGGAGCCGGATGTTGCCAATCCCTCCCTCGTTGCTGATGTTGGCCGCCATCGCCTCTTCCGACGTGACGGGCTTTCGAACCAGCTTTCCCACAAGGGACCAGGTCCCGGAGCTGATGATGAGCGCATTTGCGGGGTTCCCGATGGGAGCAGCCGCGTATGCGCTCGCCGTATCATGCGAGCCCACGGCAATTATCTGCGCCCTGTTGAGGCCGAGCGAATCCGCAAGCTCCGCGCGGATTTCGCCCACCGGAGTGCCCGGCGCCACGATCTGGGGCATGAGCCACGCCGGGATGCCCAGCCCCTTCAGGATCTCGCGGCTCCACTTGCGTTTCTTGGAATCCATGAGCTGCGTGACGCTTGCCCACGATGAGTCGACGGCGGTCACGCCGCCGAGGTAATAGGAGAAAAGGGACGTGATGGGCAGGAAGCGAACGCCTTTTTTCACCAGGCCGGGCCTGTTCTGCAGGAACCAGAACAGCTGGTTGGACACATTGAAAGGCTGGAAATGGATCCCGGTGATTTCATAGATGCGCCGCGCGTCCAGCCGGGCTTTCACTTGCTCCACCATCCCGTCCAGGCGGTGATCCCGGTAGCAGTACACCGGGCCCAGCGTGACTCCGTCCTCCGTCATGAGCGCGCCGTCCGCGCCCCAGGCGTCGACTCCAACGGAGTCCGCGGTCTCCGCAACCTCCCGCCGGTAGGCCCGAAGCCCTTGAACGATCTGCCCGTAGATGTACAGCTCGTCCCAGTAGGACCTCTCCTCCACGCGGCCGGATCTGTCCGCCATGTAGATGGTGGTCGGCTCATGGCTGAAACGGTGGACCTCCCGGAGGGCGAACCCCTTGTCATCGAACGTGCCTGCGAAGCACTTGCCTCCTGATGCCCCGATGTCCACCGCAATGACTTTTGCGCTTTTCTCCACGACCCGTCCCCCCTCTGGAGCAAGACGGTATCACCGGGACAGAGGAGAGGCAAGGTTGACCCCGCCTGAAGGGTCGGCTACTTTCATGCGAGACCATGGCCACGATATTCAACCGGCTCGCTGAGTCGGTCAGCTCCACCTGGAGGCTCCTCTCGGACACCACGAACTTCCTCAGCAGGATGAAGATGCTGGACCAGTACGAGACCGAGCTCAGGGGCTGGCGCGAACGGCTCTCCCGCAGCCGCAACAATCCCCAGGCGGCGCGGGAAATCCGTGAGGATATCGTGGCCCTCCGCAAGCTCCTGCGCTCCCGCGGATACGACCTGCGCCTGGGCTCGAAGGACATCGTGGTTGAGGGTTGGAGGCACGACGACGCCATGGCAGAGGGTTTCCGACGCATCGTTCTGGGCCTGGCGGAGGACGACGTGTATTACGTTGCCGGCGATACGAACCACAACGACCTTGCGGAGATGCTGGAGAGCCAGTGCCGCACGCGCCGCAAATGCAAGCCGTATTCCCTTCATTGCCTCTGGTACCGCTGGCGAAGCGATGTGCTTGTCCTCTCCGGCGCGGCGTCGGAAACCGCGGAGCAGTTCGAGGAGTTTCGCCGCTACTTCGAGGCCAGGAAGGATTTCCTGCTTCACAAGCTTTCAGCGTTGTGACGGGGCTGCCGGGGATCCGGCTATTTCGGGCGGTGGTCCGGGCAGAAAGTATGGGAGAAAAGCATGCCCGTCCTTCTTGCCACGTAGTCGGCCATGGGCAGCCATTCCTCATGCGTTCCCTCTACCACCCTGATGCGCCGGCACACGGAGCAGATCGGAAGAATATGCTCCACCTGGCGTGCCAGGTCCCTGAGCAGCACAAGCTCCGTCACGTCCCGGGCTATCCCCTGGGTGCCCTCCCGGCCTTCAGGCACCGCGCCGCCGGGTCCGCCGGGGATCTGGGGCCCAATGCCGAACGCGCTCAGGGAAACATAGATGAAATCCAGGTCGTACTGGCGCTGAGCGCCCGCCTTCGTGATGAGCCTGATCTGGAGGTTCCTCGTTGCGCGCTGGGACCTCCTGCGCTCCCGCAGCGGCCAGTAGGCAATCTGACGGTCATCGGGATGCACGATCTGGATGAGCTCCTTGCCCAGCAGCTCTTCTTTCGAGTAGCCCAGGAGGGATTCCGCGGTGTCGTTGATGAAGATCGTTTTTCCCGCGCCGTCAAGAACGTAGATGATGGCCGGTGAATGCTCCACAAGTCCGCGGTACAGCATGTCCATCCGATCCAGCTGATCCTGGAGCTGGACCTTGATCGTTGTGTCGCGGAACACCAGGAGCCATCCGGAAAGCTTTCCGCCGTCATAGCGGGGGGTCGTGATGAGCTCCGTCGATATCTCCATGCCGAACGTCGTCTGGAGGCGGATGGGAAGCCCCGGCAGGATGGAGCCGGCCTTCTCGATGGAGAAGATGGCCTGAAGGTCCTTCAGGGATGAAGGGGCAATGATGGAGTCCAGGTGGTAGCCAATCACGTCGTCATGCCGGAAGCCGGTGACTTCCTCCGCGGCCCTGTTCCAGAAGAGAAGCACACCCTCCTCGTCGCAGAGTGCCACCATCTCCTGAAGCTCATCAGCGTCTAGGTTCAAGTGATTTCTATTCCTGCACCGTGATCATGACCTTCATCGCCCGCTCACGGTTTGCGTCGATGTATTCATACGCCTTTTTGAAGTCCGTGAAAGGGAAATGATTGGTGACCAGGGGGCCCAGCTTGACCTTTCCCAAGCCGATCAGCTCAATGGCTTTTTTCCAATCCGGCTCCGTGTACATGAGCGTTCCGATGAGGCGAAGCTCCCGGTCCTGGACCGTTCCCATGTCGACCTGCGGCTTGTCGCCGAACACCCCGACAACGACGATGTCGGTGCCCTTGCGCGCCGCGGCAATGGCCTGGGATATCGTGGGGCCCGCCCCCACGCACTCCAGGATAAGATCCGCCTTCTCCTCTCCGAAGCCGTCGCGGACACGGGAGGGCAGGTCTTCCCTGCCGGTGTTCACGGCAACGTCCACCCCGCATTCCCTGGCCAG
This sequence comes from uncultured Spirochaetota bacterium, assembly GCA_963710335.1. Lineage (GTDB taxonomy): Bacteria > Spirochaetota > Spirochaetia > SZUA-6 > Fen-1364 > Fen-1364. Next base: position 54,653 of record CAVQAA010000007.1, on the reverse strand, counting down.
GCCCAGGCGGTAGTCGGAGACATCCGTGATCATCACCTTCGCCGCGCCCATCCCCTTTGCCACCTGGGCGGTGAGGTTTCCAATGGGGCCGGCGCCCAGGACAAGCACCTTCTTCCCCTTCACCCCTCCGCCGCGAGTCACCGCGTGCACTCCCACCGCCGTGGGCTCAACCATTGCCCCGTGGTCATAGCTCGTCCCCGACGGGAGCTTCAAGACAAGCCGTGCGTCCAGGGCAAACAGCTCGGAGCCGGCTCCCGTGGTCTGGAATCCCATGACTTTGAGGTTGTCGCAGATATGATAGGCGCCGTGAGTGCAGGAATAGCATGTGCCGCACGTGACCTGCGGCTGGAACGTCACAGGATCACCGACCTTCAAGCCCTTTACCCCGCGTCCCAGTTTTTCCACGACTCCCGACACCTCATGCCCCTGGACAACGGGATACGAGGTGAGGGCATGCTTCCCATGGTAGACATGTATATCGGACCCGCAGACGCCAATTCGTTTGATTCGCAGAAGAACCTGTCCCTGGTCCGGTTCGGGGGCCGGCACGTCCCTGAACTCGATGATTCCAGGAGATGTCATGACGGCCTGCTTCATTGACCCTCCGTGCGTTTTCCGATTATGGACGCACGCCGGGGTTTGTCAAGGTTGTGCGATAACTTGTCCAAGGATTCGCGGCCTTGCCCGGATGAAGTATTGCGCTGAAAGGAGCATTTTTGTAAAATCATGCTATTCGACAATCCATGAACAGAACCAGCGCACAGCCGCCCGGGATTGACCTTGCCGTTTTGAAGCGGCTCGGCGCCGATTATCAGGCATCCGCAGGCCTTCCTCTCCTCCTTGTCGACCCCCAGGGGCGCAGAATATGGGGGCTCGATCACTGCCCCGTGTGCGCGCGCCTTTCCGCGTCCCCCCGACAGGAGCAGCTCTGCGCGGATCACCGCAAGCGCGCGGTGGAAGAATCCCTGCGGTGGGGAGAACCTTACATCTCGGTCTGCCCCTTCGGCATGGTGACTTTCGCCGTGCCCTTGTCCCGGGAGAAGAGGCTTGTCGCGGGGCTCATCAGCGGCTTCTGCATATTCCCGCAGATGGAAAAAGACATCCGAGAGGACATCATGCGCAGCATCCGACGCTTCCGCCTGCGCGCACGCATTGGACCACGCTCCCGACTGTCGCTTCGGATCGTTCCCTCCGAAACCCTCCGCAGGGATGCCGAGCTTCTTTTCGACCTGACTGGAAGGTACGGCACGAATGACCTCGAGGCCATCCATGAGACCAGGGAGCGCAGCGTCCAGCAGCTCACCATTGCCAACTTCATCGAGGATGCCAGAAAGGAAAAGCAGGACCTCGTGTCCTCCCTCGTTCGCACGCAGAACGAGATCATCGACAAGGTCGTGCTGGGTGACCTGAGCGGCTCCCGGGAGATCATCAACAGGTACCTGGGCGCGATCCTCCTGGAAACAGGCATGAATTTCAACCGCCTGAAGGTCCGGCTGCTGGAGCTGATCGTCATCATATCGCGGTCGGCCATAGAGAAGGGCATCAGCGCGGACGGGCTCCTTGGCCCTCGCTATTCCTACCTGACGGACATCAACTCGGCGGAAAACTTCGATGACCTGTTCTGGAAAGTCACCAAGGTGCTGGAAAACTTCAACCGGACCGTCTCCGAGGAGATTGGCCGCAAGGCATGGGCCCATATGACGAAGATGAGGGACTACGTGCAGAAGCACTTCACGGAGAAAGTCTCCGCCGCGGAGGTTGCGGGTGTCGCGGGGCTGAGCGTCAGCCGGGCGCTGCACCTCTTTCGCGCGGAAAGCGGCACCTCACTATCCGCGTTCATTGCCCGGCAAAGGATCGATTTCGCGAAGTATCTCCTGGCGAACTCGGACCGGGGCATCGCGGCAATAGCAACGGACTGCGGGTTCTTTGACCAGAGCCATTTCTCCAAGACGTTTGCATCGCTGGAAGGCGTCCCGCCCCTCAGGTACAGGATGCGCGTCAGGGGATCGGGCTGAAACCTGGCTAGGGGGTATTCGCCAGGCCGCGCTCCACGTTGTGGCGCTCCAAGGCAAGCTGGATGAGCCTGTCGATCAGGTCCCGGTAGGACAGGCCGGTTGCCTCCCACAGCTTGGGGTACATGCTGATCCGCGTGAATCCAGGGATGGTGTTGAGCTCGTTGACAACGACTTCCCCTGAGGCGCGAAGAAACATGTCCACCCGGGCCATGCCGTCGCCGCACAGGACCTTGAATGTCTGCACGGCAAGGGCCCGCACCCGGTCGCTCGTTGCGCCGTCCAGCGCCGCGGGAATGATGAGCTCGGCGCCGTTTTCATCGATGTACTTCGCCTCGTAGTCGTAGAAAGGGTGGCCGCCGCCCGTTCGGATCTCACCCGGCAGCGAGGCAATGGGCTGCGAGTTGCCCAGGACAGCGCACTCGATCTCCCTGCCGACAACGCACTCCTCGACAAGCACTTTCGTGTCGTAGCGGAACGCTTCGGCCAGGGCGCGTTCGTATTCGTCCGGGCTGGCCGCCTTGCTGACGCCGACTGAGGAGCCAAGGTTGGCCGGCTTCACGAATACAGGGCTGCCCAGCGCGTCCATGGCTGCCGTGCAGTCAGCCCGGGGTGCTTCCCTCCGCAGCACGAAAAACCGGGGGATCGGAATGCCGGCATCCCGCAGGAGCCTTTTCATGACGTCCTTGTCCATGCCCACCGCGGAGCCCAGGATTCCCGCACCGACACAGGGCAGGTTGGCCAGCTTGCACAAGCCCTGGATGGAGCCGTCCTCGCCATAGGGCCCATGAAGGACGGGAAAGATGACATCCAGGTTGGCCGCCTCCCCTTTTCCCGTGAGATCCAGAAGGCTGCTGTGCTGTCCCCGCGCTACAAGGGCCACCTCCGTGGATCCGGAAGCGGACAGCTTGGGGAGAGGATGGGATGCATCGAAGAGCAGGCGCGTCTCGGCCTGCCTGTGCCATCGTCCTTCGCGGTCAATGCCAATAAGGACGGGCTCGTACTTCTCCAGGTCCAGGGCGTCCAGGACGTTCTTCGCGGATTGCAGCGAAACTTCGTGCTCGGCCGATCTTCCGCCGAAGACAACGCCCACCCTGATTTTGCGCGACATGAGGGCAGGGTACGCGCGCCGCGGACTCCTGTCCATCGGTTTTAGGCTGCAGGCGCCGCGCTTGCCCTAGTCCTCACCTGTCCCGTACCCTCTCGGCATGGAAGCAGTCATCCGGTTCGAGCATGTTTCCTTCAGCCACGAAGAATCCCGCCCGGGGGAGGAGGTCTTCACCGACATCACCCTGGACATCCCTCCCGGCGTCACATCCCTTGTCGGGCAGAACGGCGCGGGGAAATCCACGTTCCTCATGCTTGCCGGAGGCGTCCTTCTTCCGAACGCGGGGAAAGTCTTCCTGCAAGGACAGGATACGGCGGAGCTTCGTGATGAGGAGAAGCGGCATCGGCTGGCTTCGATCGTCTATCAGAATCTGGAGTTTGAAACAGAAAAACCCATCGGCGAGCTCCTGCAGGAAGTCTACGAGGCGGGATTTCATCAGCAGAAAAGCGCCGACTTCGTCACCGAGCTGGTCGAGGTGTTCGAGCTTGCCCCTTTCCTCGGGCGCAGGACCCAGGAGGTGAGCAAGGGAGAGCTCCAGCGCACCATACTCGTGTTCAGCCTGCTCTACGGCTCTCCCATCCTCCTGATGGATGAGCCGATCTTCGCGCTCGAAGACGGGCAGAAGGAACGCGTCATGACGTACGTGTGCCAGTACGTCCGGCGCAAGGGACTGTGCCTCCTGTACTCGCTGCATGAGCTGGACCTTTCGGAGCGGCACTCCGACTTCCTCCTGCTCTTTCAGGCGCGCGGTCACCCCCGGCTGGGAAGGACCGCGGACATGTTCACCCGGGAGAATATCGAAGAGGCCTACCAGGTGCCTTTTGTGATGCTGAGGAAAAAGGAAGAAGTCTTCCGCCAGAGGCTCATCGACGCTGACCGTGCAAGGCGCAGATCGTGAGGCAAGTTCCTCTGGAAAAACCAATTGTCCTGGCGCACCGGGGCATGCATTCGGTGCATCCGGAGAACTCCCTTGCTGCTTTCAAGGCAGCGTTCCAGGCGGGAGCAGACGGCATTGAATGCGACCTCCAGAAGACGAATGACGGCGACTACGTGATCATTCACGACCCCCCTTCCTTGTCTTCCAGCCAAGCCGGGCTTCCCCGGCTGGAAGAAATGCTTGCCTTGCTTCCGCCGGCGGCGTTTCTGAATCTCGAGCTGAAAGCTGACACACTGAAACCCTCGGACTGCGCGGCCATCTATGAGGCGCTCAGCCGACGTCCGACAGCGGGGCCTGTCCTTGTATCGTCCTTCGAGCCGCGGCTCCTCCCTTATTTCAAGGCCCGCGGCATTCCAACGGGGCTTCTGGTGGGCCAGGAAGCGGCCAACCTCGGGCTTTTGGGCATGGCGCGGGAGGTTTCCCGGCTCAAGCCGGATTACCTCAACCTGCCGATACTCATGTTTGAGATCCTTGGGAAGCGCCGGGCTTCGCTTCTGGCCAGGTTGCTGAAAGCCTTCGGCTTTTCCCTGGCATTCTGGACTGTCACACGCAAGGAGGAAGTCCACCTGGTGCGGAAGCTGGCCCGGATCATCATCGCGGACGATGTGGAAAGCGTGCGGGCTGCGCTGTGACATCGAGGCTCCAGAGGGGTGTTTCATGGAATGCGCAGTCTGCGCCGCCACGATATCATTGTAACAAAGGAGCCTTGAACCAATGCGCAGCTTCCCCGCCGCCCTCATATCGGTTCTCCTCGTGTTCCCCCTTTTTCTCTGTGCTTTGTCCGTTGTAGGAATCAGCACCTGGGCCCTGGACAGGAGCTTTTATGCCGGCATCCTGTCGGACGTTCGCCTCTACCAGATCCCTGATGCAATCAGCGCAGCCACGCAGGTGAGCATCCAGATGCCGGACAAGTCCAGCCTCTCTTTCCGCGTGTCGCCCCGCGCGCTCAAACAGATCCTCTCCTCAGACTACATGCGCAGCCAGGCCCTTTCTGCCCTGACCGGCGTTTTCGATTTCCTGGAAGGAAAGACACAAGTTCCCGACCCCGCGCTCGATCTGGCGCCGATAAAGAAGGCTCTTGCCGGCAGCCAGGGGAAGCGATTTGCGCGGGTTTTTGTCCAGGACTTGCCTGTCGGCGGACCGGGCGGACAGTTCACCGTGTCCCCGGGCCGATTGCCCCAGTCCCGCCCATCCTCCCTTTCCGTGGAAAAAGCAACTGCGATTGTCACCGCGGGGCTTCCCGCCTTTGCCAGCATCATTCCCAACACGCTCCGATTGAGCGATTACCCTGGGTTTCGAAACAACGAGGCTCGAATGTGGGGCTGGCCCGGATTCCCGGCAATTCGAGGCCTGATCATTGCGGACGTCATCCTGCTTGTCCTGGCAGCGGCGTTCTGGGCCGCGGCGGCGTTCCTCGGCGGCATCGACGCCCGCCAGAGGCTGCAATGGCTGGGCTGGTCGCTCCTGGCCCCTGCCGCGGCAGTGTTCCTGGTCGGACTTGTCGTATCGCTGGCCATGCTCTCCCACTGGGTCGGCGGGGGCGTTGCTTCAGCACACCTGGAGTCCCTGGGGTTTGATTCTGACTTTGGCCCGGCAATTGCGGAGGCGGCACGAACCGCCATAGGGCGGGTAGGCACCACTTTCCTGGCAGCAGGCGCCATCGCAGCAGGCGTTTCTCTTGCCTTGCTCGGTGCATCCTGGTCAATGCCCAAAGGGCGGCCTGACGGTACTGCCGAAGGGGCCGGTGGGAGCCGCAGCGCAGATACCCTGATAGCGCGGACACCCTGACAAGGAGGGTTTCATGAAGACGGATTCGTTGAAAGTATCGGCCGTGATTCCGGCCACGCCGGATGCGGTCTACGCGGCGTGGCTGAGCAACAAGGAGCACGGCGCCATGACCGATACCCCGGCCGCCCAGATCTCCGCCCGGGTGGGCGGTAAGTTCACTGCCGGCGGCGGATACATGTGGGGCACCACCCTTGAGCTGGATCCTCCGAAGAAGATCGTGCAATCCTGGCGCACAACGGAGTTTCCCGAGGAAGCGCCCGACTCCCGGCTGGAGGTGACCCTGGAGGCGGCAAAGGGCGGCACGAAGATAACGATCGCCCAGACAGAGATCCCTTCGGGGCAGGGTGCGAGCTATCGGCAGGGCTGGGTCGATTACTATTTCACTCCCATGAAGCAGTACTTTGCCGGAAAGGGATAGATGCCGAGACTGCTCCCCGCGTTCATTCTCGGCATCTCGGCATTCCTCGGATCGTGCGCAACGTTCCAGCCGGACAACGACGAGCAATCGTATTGGCACCCGGTTGTCGACGCGCAACCGGCTCCGCAGCGGGCAACGGAGGACCCGGCAGTGGTTGCCCTCCGGGCAAAACTGGTGCAGGGCGCCCGCGCAGTCCTTGGCAGGAAAGAGCTTTTCATCCGTGGCAGGAGATTCACCATGGATTGTACGGGCACGGTTCTTGCCATCTACTGGTACGCGGGGATTGACCTGTCCCAGGATTTCAACAAGCTCACGGGAAACGGGGTTTCCCGGATCTACAAGACTCTCCAGCGACGCGACCTGCTGTACACGACGGCCCACCCCCTTTCGGGAGACATCATCTTCTGGGATGACACCTATGACGAGGATGGCTACGAGGGCCGTCCCAACCCCCTCTCCCACATGGGCATGGTTGTCAGCATCGACCCGGAGGGAACGATCGCGTACGTGCATTACCACATCCGCCGGGGAATCACCATCGACTACATGAACCTCGAAAGCCCCAACGTGCAGAACCGAATGGAGAACGGCAGCCTGAAGGTGATCAACTCCCCGCTTCGCCTTGCCGTACGGGGCAGGCCGCACGCGGCACGGTGGCTGGCCGGCCAGCTCTACCGGGTCCTGGGCCTGGGCTACCTGCTGGAGTAGGCGGGCAGGCGCACCTCGAAGCACGCTCCGCCGCCGGCAAGGTTGAAGGCGCGCACCGATCCCCCGTGGCCTTCCGCAATCGACTTCACGATCGAAAGGCCCAGTCCCGCATGCTCTCCTTTTTCCTCACCAGGACGGAAGCTGAAGAATCGATCGAATATCCTCCCCATGTGCTCAGGAGGAATGCCCGGTCCCTCGTCGCTGACGCGCAGGAGCGTGGCGCGACCATCAGCTTGCACCTCCAGCAGCAGACGACCCCCGGCAGGAGAGAAGCTCAAGGCGTTGTCCAGGAGGTTTTGCAGGATCTGCGCCACGCGCTGGGGAGACACGGCTGCGCCGACGTGAGGCCCTTCCACGAAGAAGCTCACCGCGCGCGGCACGCGCGGGCTCAGGTTGCCGATCACCCTCTCCGCCATCAATCGCACGTCTTCGGTGACAGGGACATCGGCGCGCTGCCCCGGGGAACCGTCTTCCGCGCCGCTGTCGATGCGGGAGATCTCACGCACGCCCGAAATGAGCCTTTCCATCCGGTTGACATCCGTCAGGGCCATGAAAAGGAGCGCTTCCCGCTCTGAAGTATTTTCCTCGGTCTGGGCAAGCTCCAGGGCCGAACGGATGGACGCCAGGGGATTTTTCAGCTCATGGGAGACATCCGAGGCGAACGCCTCAACCAGTCCGATATGACGGGCCAGCTTTTCCGTGAGGACGCCGAGGCTGCGGGAAAGGTCGCCGATCTCGTCGCTTCGCCCAAAAGGCGTGAGAGTGCCCGCCATCCTGCCGGAAGCATCGATGACCCCGTGCGCCTGGTCCCGCAACCTCCTCAAGGGAACCGTGACCGTCGCGGACAGGAGGAAGCTGAGCACAAGGGAAGTGGCTACGGACCACAGAAAAAGCCGAAAGATGTCCAGGCGCAGTGAATAGAGGTCACTCAGGATTTTCCACGTGGACTGCGAGACGACAACGGCGCCGATGACCTTGTCTTCTCCCATGATCGGGATGGCGCTGTACAGCGTGACGGACTGCTGGCCTTTTGATATCCGGGTGGCCGCGCCGTAGCTCCCCGCAAGCGCATCCTCGATCTCGGGGCCGGCCAGTGTGCTGGAGCTTCCATAGTATTCATCCGAATCGGCTGGAGGAGACGGCGGCCGGAATGTTCTTCTCCACATTCGCACCGGCAGCGAAGCCAGGCGGTAGAGAAACGTCGCCTGGGCCACGCGCTCCGGCGGCGGCCCTGGGCTACGGGTGACAGGAAGCTCCTCGGCCTGACCGGTGGCCAGCCTGCTTGAATCTGCAAGCAGCCTTCCGTGGAAGTCAACGACCCGCAGGCGCGCATCATGGCGCTGGCGCAGGCGCGTAATAATCCGCTTCGCCTCTTTCCCCAGGCTGGCCCCGGTGTCCTCCAGGGATGCCGCCAGCACCCTCCCTTGCTGGACAAGGTTGCCTTCCAGGGAGGCGAGCAGCTGCCTTTCGTAAGTTCCCAGTGAGAGAAACCCCGCAATGGGCAGGAAGACGATCAGGATGTTGAACGCCATGAGGCGCGCCGTGATGCCGGCCAGGGCCGCGCGGATCCGCGCCAGGCCGTTCAAAAGACTCTTCCGCATGAAAACACAGGCTCTTTCGCAGGCCGCGCGCAAACACTCCGTGATCGCGAAGATCCTCATCATCGCCGTCCTCCTTCTCCTGCTCTTGTGGCCCCTTCTCATGTTCCGGGCGCTCGTGGAAGAAAGGGAGCAGCGGAGGAGGGAAACCGAATCCGAGATCATGCAGTCCTGGGGCGCGCAACAGACCATCGGCGGGCCGTTCCTGGCGGTTCCCTATGTCAGCAGATCCGTGGATGCCAACGGGAAGCGCGTGGAGACCGTTGAGGTTGCCAGTTTTCTCCCGGACGCGCTTCGCATCGAAGGGACGCTCCTCCCTGAGGCGCGAAGCCGCGGCATGTACGAGGTCACCGTGTATTCGGCCAGCCTCAATGTGAGCGGGAGCTTTCGCCGGCCCGATTTCTCGGGCTTGCGAATCAGCCCGAGGGATGTCCTCTGGGACCAGGCAGTCCTTTCCGTGGAGCTTCCCGACATGCGGGCCCTGCAGGACCGCATCCCGTTGTCGTGGGGGCAGGCCAGGGGGGAGTTTCGCTCCGCAAAAGGCAGTACGGGAATGTTTCCTGGTGAGATCAGCGCTCCGATCTCGGGACTGGGTCCGGAGGGGCAGGATTCCACGGGCGCGACGGGAATTGCCTTTTCCTTCGCCCTGGCCCTGCACGGCGGAGATTCCATCAGCTTCCTGCCCCTCGGAGACGAGACTGTCGTGAAGCTGAGCTCGCCATGGAAAAGCCCTAACTTCAATGGCTCCTACCTTCCCGATCGTCGCGCGGTATCCGCGCAGGGCTTCGAGGCTCAGTGGCGCGTCATCTCAATGACACGCGCATACCCGCAGCGCTGGCGCGGCACGGAGATCGAGCCGCAGGCGCTCCTCTCCACCGCGTTCGGAGTCGGACTCATGTCTCCCGTGGACACGTATCAGAAGGTGACGCGAGCCCTGAAGTTCGGCCTCCTTTTCCTTTTCCTTCCCTTCTGCACCCTGTTTCTCTTCGAGGTCTTCTCCCGGCAGAGGATCCATCCCCTCCAATATCTTCTCGTCGGGCTCGGAGACTGCATCTTCTACCTCCTTCTCCTCTCCCTGGCCGAGCACATGGGCTTCGGCGCGGCGTACGGGATTGCAGCCGCCGCCTGCGCCCTGCTTGTCTCCCTGTACACGGTCGCGGTGGTGAAAAGCCCCAACGGGATGCTGATGCTCCCGGTTGTCGGCGCGGCATATGGATTTCTCGCCGTCGTCCTGTACTCGGAGGATTTTGCCCTTCTCATCGGCTCCCTTGGCCTTTTCCTCCTGCTCGGCGGGGTCATGTTCCTGACCCGCAAGGTGGACTGGTACCGGAAGGACAACCTGCCCGCAAACGAAGAAGCGTCAACCGAGCCTGGTCAATCGTGAATCCGTTGACAATTAACTGAGAGGGGATGCAGACTAGGGCAAATGCCCCCGAAAAGCCCCCTTCTCCTTTATCTGCGGTCCAGGCTATCTGCCGCGCTTGCAATTGCAGGCGCGGCGCTCGTGGTCCTGTCCATCGCTTTCCTGCGGGAGCGGTCTGTCCTGCCCGGTCCTGCTCATCATCGTTGCCTATGGTGCGCTCACGGTTGCCATTTTCTTCTCTCGCAGGGGAGCGCGGGAGATCGTGAGGGAAGGGGAAGAGGACCGGCTGGCCAGGGTCCGCAGGAAAATCGACGGCCTCAAAGAGCTGCGCCAGCGAATCTCCGTCCTCAGGCTTGGGGATGAGCGAATGGTCAAGGCCGTGGAGTACTTCCTTCAGGAATCCGGCACGTACCTGGAGAAATGCAGGGAGCTTGGGAGCTATTCGCCTCTTGCCAATGAGAGGATTGAGCGTGTCCTTGAGATTTGCCAGGTGTTCCTTGGAGAGCGTGATGAGGAATCCACGGGACGCCGCTACGGGGTTCCCGGAGCGCCGGGGGCCCCCTCCGGGGATGCGGCAGAAGGCTTTGCCCGCGACATCCTCGAATGCTCCCGGGTCATCAAGGATCGGACGGTCGAAGACCTGTTCGGCGTCAGTGACAAGCAGCGCCTTGAAATCACAAAGGAACTGGAAGAAGACAAATGAAAAATACACTCCTCGCGTGCATCGTCGCGTTTTTCATGACGGCCTTCGGCGCATTCGGCGTCTCCGCGGACCTGAGATCCGTGGAAATGGACGTCGTAATTCGAACTGACGGAAAAGCGGATTTCTACGAGAGCCTCGACTGGCAGGCAACCGGCGGGCAGATGCATGGCTTCTATTTCCAGGGCGCCGCTGTCAGTCCCGTGTTCAACATGAAGCAGTGCTACGCGGACCTGAGCGGCAACAAGCGGGTCGGACTGGACATCAAGGACCTCGGGGGAGGCAGGTACGACGTGGTCCTTGCCGGCGGGCAGGGGTTCACCGGCTCGGCCATGTACTTCCTGGCCTACGGCGGAGACCTTGCGGCAGCGGGCCTGGTGGGCTGGACGAAGTCCGTGGACTTCGGGGAGCTGTTCTATTTCGACTGGGCGCCCGAGCAATGGGATGAGCCGCTTTCGCACCGGACGGTCCGGATCATCCTCCCGGTCACCGCGGCCGGAGAAAAGTCGATGCTGCCGCGCTGGATCGGCTGGGTTTTCGGACTGAGCCGTACGTGAACCAGGAGAACAGCATTGACGCGTACGGGACAAAAGGAACCGACGGCGCCTACTATCTGACGCTGAGATTCAACCAGGAAAACGTGGCAACGCGCCAGACCCAGCGGATCCAGTTCTACCTGAAAAGGTCGGCCGTCCCCATGCAGGCAGGAGCCCTCACCCTGGCGGGACAGGGCACCGGACAAGGCGCGGGACAGGGCAGCGGCAGCGCGCCGTCCCGCGGCGGACAGGTTCCCGGCGCGCAAGGGCAAGCTCCTGGCGCGGAAGCGCAGCAGGCACCCAGGGCGCAGCTCGGTCTTCCGGCCATGGGAATCGTGTTTGGAGTCCTCTTGATCGCGGTCCTGCTCCTCTACGTGCTGAAGGCGCGCGGGTACGGCCGGACCATGGAAACGGTGCAGGGCATCAGGTGGGCAGGGGATAACTGGATTCCGCCCAAGCTCTACGGCGGCACCTACCAGATCAAGGGAAAAATCGTAAAAGACCTGCATCCCGTTGAGGTGGCCCTTCTTCTTGAGATGCCCTTGCAGAAAGTGGTGGCAATCATGCTGGAAGGCCTCAAGAGACAGGGCGTGATAGACGTCGTCTCCGAGGACCCCCTCCGGATCAAGATCCTGACCGCCCGAAAAGCGGAGCACGAATACGAAGAGCTGTTCCTGCAGTCCTTCGATACCCACGGCGCAGTGCTTTCGGGACTCCTGGCGGACTTCTTCGAAAAAATCCTGACCAGGCTCCAGGAAAAGATCTGGGACTGCGACATCGACGCGACAAAGGAGTACTACCGCAAGAAGCTCGAGCAGCGGGAGGAGACTGAGCAGGACCGCGTGGAGCCCTATTACTGGTACTGGTCCTCATATCGCTGGATCTTCTGGAACACGGCCGTCTACTCGAACCTTCATCTGCCCCATGACTTTTCCGCGGACTACCGGACCTTCATGGCATCGGCGTCATGCTTCAAAGGCTGCTTCGCTCCTCCCCAGGCAACAACCGGGGGAGTAGGGGCCTGCTATTCGGCATGCCACAACGCCTGCCATTCCGCATGCCATCACGCATGCCACTCGGCCTGTCATTCCGCTTGCCACTCGGCGTGCCATTCCGCCTGCGTGTCGGGAGGGGCTCATTGAAGCAGGCCGTTGCACCACGCGCGCGCGGGGAGCCCGGCAGCAGCGCTGATTCACTGGCCTGGGTGGATGAGTTTTTCCGCGAGGCAGGTGATCACATATTTGCCCGGGAAGAAGATGACGTCATCATCCTTCCGCCGAACCAGGTCTATAAGGCCAACGCAACGGGGATTGCCATTGTCCGCCACATGCTCGCCGGGGGCAGCGTGCGCACCATTCCCGGCATCGAGCAGGAGGAGAGAGCCGTTCAGGTTGCGGAGTTCGCGTTCCGTCTTCGGACGCTGTATCTCGGGGAGCCCGGCGACCTCCCTCCTCTTGAGACGGTTCCCTACTCTTTCCAGTTCACGCGGCTTCCCATCCTCGGGGAGATCGCGGTCACATGGCGGTGCAACAACGCGTGCAGGTTCTGTTACGCCGGATGCGGGACCGAGATCCAGGCGGGCACGCCGCGTGCCGTCTCCGGCGGCGATGGAAGGGAGATGAGCCTCAAAGAGGTTAAGCGCGTCCTGGGGATTTTCCGGGAAGACGCGCGGATCCCCTTCTTCTCCTTCACGGGCGGTGAGCCGCTCCTTCGGGCAGACCTGGAGCCAATGATTCGTCACGCCCGCGGGCTGGGCCTTCAGGTCAATCTCGTGACCAACGGGACGCTCGCGGACCCCTCCCGGGCCCGCAGCCTCTTCCGCGCAGGACTTCGCACCGCGCAGGTCAGCGTGGAAAGCCCGGATGAGGCGGTCCATGACCGTCTCACGCAGCGCGCCGGGTCCTGGCGGTACACCCTGGAAGGGATCAGGGCCATGATGGACGCGGGAATCTCCGTGCAGACGAATACAACGGTCACCAACGGCACGGCGTCGGACGCCCCGAAGATGCCGGGTTTCCTCAAGAGCCTCGGGGTCGCCAGGTTTGCGATGAACCTCTACATTCCCGGTGGGAAAGGCGTGGACCCGCGGGAAGACGACCTCTTTCTCCCCTATTCCCGGGCCGGGGCCGTCATTGAAAGCGTGCGCGCCGCCGCGCGTCGTGAGGGCCTGGTCTTCTACTGGTACTCGCCCATCCCTCACTGCCATTACAATACGATCGCCCGCGGCCTGGGAAACAAATCTTGCGCCGCAATGGATGGGCTTCTATCCGTTTCCCCGTCAGGGGATGTGCTGCCCTGCTCCTCGTATCCCGAGGCAATGGGGAACCTGCTTCAAACGGACTTCCGGCAGATCTGGTTCTCGGACCGGGCGCAGTTCTTCAAGCGCAAGAAATACGCGCCCCCGGAATGCCTTGGATGCGAAAGCTTTACGGCCTGCCAGTCCGCCTGCCCCTTGTACTGGCAGCAGGTCGGCACAGCGGAGATCGGGACCGAGCGGCCGGCCGCCCGATGCGCCGCACACTGAGGAGAGAGAAAAATGGAAATGCGTTTCGTGATTCCAAGGATCGTTTTCCCGGCGCGGCTGGTGATTTTTGCGGGCTTCGCGGCCCTGGGATTCGCCCTCCAGGTTCTTTTGCCCGGAGGGCCCGGTTTCCTCCTGGGAACACTCCTCATGATTCCCGGGCTGCTTTTCGTCTCCGCCCGCAGCTTCCACAACAAGCCGATGGATGTCGGACAGGAGGATTGGCAGCCGGCGTCTGTGCGGGAGTTCGACCGGATCAAAAGCAATATTCAGCTCACCCGGCAGAAAACCTTTTCGGTTATCTACCGCTCGGGCTTCGGGTGGTTCATCGCTGTCGTGCTGACCCTGGCAAGCGTGGTGCTTGCAATGAGCGACCGTCCTTTCGCGGCGCTGGTGGTTTTCGACGCCCTGGTGCTCCTTGTGCCTTTCCTTCTCACCGGCAACGTGAAGCTGTGGACTCCGCGGGAGCTCGCGTTTCGCATGCGCGTCTTCGACCCCATCCTTTCGAACGAGCCGGCAGAGGGCGGCGACATCATACTGACCCCGTACCTGAAGCTGGACAAAGACAAGGAAGGGCATGAGATCCCTGAGGATATCCGGCTCATGGTGGAGCCCCGCAGGAAGCCGGCTGATTTCCTCGGGGTCCAGCTGCAGGTGGCGGTGAACAACGGCCCGAACGGAAGCGTTCCGTACATGTACGGCGTGTTTCTCTGCAGGGGAAAAGGGGAGACTTTCCAGAAGCTCAGCACTTCGCGTTTCGACGATTTTGTGAAGGAGCCGGGCGGTGACAAGGAGTACGGCTATGTCGTCGTGCGGCAGCAGACTTCAGGCACGGGCTACCACACAACGGACGCGGACGTGCGGCGCCTCTATGACATGGTGAAACAGAAGCTCCTTGCGATGAACGCGTAAGGGCCGGCGGCCCCCCTCGTTCCCCTATCCGTGTCCAAGCACGCGATGCGGCCGGTAGGGCTCTTCCAGGGTTTTGATCTGCTCAGGAGCAAGCTTGACGGACAGCGCGTCCACAGCCTGTTCCAGGTGAGGGAGCTTGCTGGCCCCGACTATCGGCGCCGTGATGTACGGCTTTGTCAGCATCCAGGCCAGGGCAACCTGCGCCATGGTTTTCCCGATGTCCTTCGCCACGCGCGCCACCCTGTCCACGACGACGAAATCCTCTTCCTGGTAGTACATGGTGTGGGCAAACTCATCGGACTTGCTGCGGGTGGTTGCGCCGCCCTTGTCCCGTGACCGGTTGCCGGACAGGAAGCCGCGCGCCAGCGGGCTCCAGGGGATGATGCCGATCCCCTGGTCCACGCACAGCGGCACCATCTCCCGCTCCTCCTCCCGGTAGATCAGGTTGTAGTGGTTCTGCATGGAAACGAACCTGCTCCATCCCCTGGCCTCGGAAAGGGAGAGCGCCCGGGCGAATTGCCATGCATACATGCTCGAAGCTCCGATGTAGCGCGCCTTTCCGGCGCGAACCACGTCGTTCAATGCCTCCAGGGTTTCCTCGATGGGCGTATCGGGGTCCCAGCGATGGATCTGGTAGAGGTCGACATGATCCATTCCCAGGCGCCTGAGCGATGCATCGATTGCGCTCATGATGTGCTTGCGGGACAGGCCGGCGTTGTTCGGATCCTGTCCCATCCTGTTGAAAACTTTGGTTGCCACCACCACTTCGTCCCGCTTCGCCATGTCCTTGAGGGCCTTCCCCGTGACCTCTTCACTCACGCCCAGGGAGTACACGTCTGCCGTATCGAAGAAATTGATCCCCAGCTCGAGGGCTCGCTTATAGAAGGGCCTGGACTCCTTTTCATCCAGCACCCAGTCGCGCCACGCGGGGGTTCCATACGTCATGGTTCCCAGGCAGATCCTTGATACTTTGAGCCCGGTTTTTCCCAGTCGAACATAATCCATGATGCACCTCAGTTCGCGAGCATGTGTTCGGCGACGACGCCGTTGCCGGCCAGGCCGGTCATCTTGACGGAGATATCCCAAAGCTTGCGCATGCTCTGCAGGTCCTGGGAAGCGGCTGAAGATTCGTGCTCGCGGCACTTCACGAAGTACTTCCCGGTCACCCCCTGCACCTCCTCAGAGGAGGCCAGATAGACGCTTGTTCGGGCTCCTTCCTCCACGCTGATGGCGCCCAGCCGCTGGGCAATCGACATTGCAGTCCGCATGAAACCCCCGTTGTTCTTCCCGAACTGGGATGCAACAAACCCCGGGTGGAGGGCATTCGCCGTGATCCCGCTTCCCTTGAGCCTGCGGGCAAGCTCATACGTGAAGAGGAGGTTCGCGAGCTTTGACCTGCCGTAGGCCGCCCAGCCCCGGTAGCGCTGCCGGCCCTCCAGGTCTTCGAAATCCAACATGGCGCCCTGGTGAGCGTCTGAGGAGACGGTCACCACCCGAGATGGGGCCCGGCGCTTCAGCGCATCGAGAAGGAGATTGGTGAGGAGAAACGGCGCCAGGTGATTGAGGGCAAACGTCATCTCGATGCCGTCCGCTGATTCTGATCTGCGGGTAAAGACCGCGCCGACGTTGTTCACAAGAACGTCCACACCGGCCGTGCTGGAATTGATCTTGCGGGCCACGGAACGCACCCCTTCCTGGGACGAGAGATCGGCAATGACCGGCTCGACGAGCGAGTTGCCAGTCTCGGCCTTTATCCATTCGCGCGTTTCCTCCGCCTTCTCCCGGCTGCGTGCCACAAGCAGGATGCGCGCCCCCAAGGCAGCAAGCTCCCGGGCAGTGATTCGCCCAATGCCGTCAGTGGACCCTGTGATCAGTACGGTCTTCCCCGATATGGATGCGTTCGCCACGCTTCGTTCCTTTCCACCCTTTGGGTTGCTCCTAACATACTCACGCCGGTTGATTCAGACCACGCATGAAGGCTATAACGTTTTCATGACCGTATCCGGACCCGTCGGGCCGCCTGGCGTGGCGCTGCCGTTTCTCGCGGGGGGCGTGGCCCAGGTGGCCCAGGTCGTGGAGAACCTCGAGCATACGGTGAAACACTACTGGGAACTTTTCGGGATCGGCCCCTGGGACTTCTACACTTACCAGAAGCCCCTCGTTCAGCGCATGAGCTACCGGGGCAAGCCTGCTGATTACAGCATGCGGATAGCCCTGTCCTGGATGGGGTCGACCCGCATCGAGCTGATCCAGGTCCTTCGGGGACCGACTGTGCACGAAGAGTTCATACGGAAGCACGGCTACGGGGTCCAGCACATTGGCATCATCGTGCGCGACATGCCGGGGTCTTTGGAGCAGGCCCGCGCAGGAGGCATCGACATGATAATGGACGGGAGCGGGTTCGGCGTGGACGGGGACGGCTGGTACGCCTACCTCGACACGGAAGACAGGCTCGGGATCACGATCGAGCTGGTGCAGCGCCCTGCCCGGCGCCATCCTCCGGAAAAAGTGTTTCCGGCCGGGATGGCGGATGGCGTCGGGGCCCAGGAAAAAGGAAGGTAAACGGAATGCTGAAGTTCGGAATTGCAGGGGCGGGCATGATTGCCCAGTACGGGTTCGACGGGCTCACGGCAAGCGGCGCGGCCGAAGTCATTGCGATTGCCGACCCTCACCAGGGCCGGGCCCAGGAGTTCGCCCGGCGCAACGCGATCCCCGCCATCCTGGCGGACGCCCAGGACCTTTTCCGTGACAGATCCCTGGACGCGGTGTACATTGCGACGCCGACCTTCTATCACGCATCGTATGCCGTCGCTGCCCTGGAAGCGGGCAAACACGTCCTTCTGGAAAAGCCGTTCGCTTTTTCCTACGCGGATGCGCGCAAAGTCGTAGATGCGGCCGCGGCGGCAAAAAAGACCTTCATGCTCGGCATGAACTTCCGGTTCGAGAAGGGCGCCCAGCAGGTGCGCGCTCTTTCAGAGCGAGGCTACTTCGGGGAGATCCATCGCATGCGCGCCTTCTGGCGCCGCAGATCGGGCGCTCCTCGCCTGGGAACCTGGTTCGGGAACCGGAAGCTGGCCGGCGGCGGCTGTTTCATGGACATCGGAGTGCATGTGATCGACCTTGCCCTCTGGACGTCGGGAAACTTCGAGGCCGCCACCGTCAGCGCGGCCGTCTATTCGAAGTTCGGCAGTCGCGGCCTGGGTGAAGGGACCTGGGGAGCCTCGACCCCGGAAGGCCTTGCCTTCGACGTCGAGGACAGCGCTTCCGCGTTCATCCGGCTGAAAAACGGTACAACGCTGCAGGTGGAGACGTCCTGGGTTGCGCACCAGAAGGAAGAAGAAGCGCACGGCGTGGAGCTTTTCGGCACGGAAGCGGGAGCCAGTATTTTTCCGGTTGAGATCCATCGAACGGACAAGGATCTGTGCGCTCCTGTTGACATCAACCGCCTGGGAGTCCCGGTCGCGTACCCTCACTGCAACAAGTTCGTGAACTTCGTGCACTCCGTTCTGGGCCGGGAGCAGCTCTGTGTCACCCCCCAACAGGCCCTGGCGGTCCAGAGGATCATCGACGCTGCGTACCAGTCAGCCGCCTCGGGGAAAGAGGTGACAGTGTAGCGAATCAGAAGCCGCTGTAGTCGTCGACATTGTCTTTGGTCAGGATTATCGGTCTGTTGTAGACCAGCGTGTTCCCGGTAAAGGAAAGCGGCTTGCCGAGCGCTGGGATCTCCAGGTCCGGTCCGATCATGCTCCTCTTTCCATCAAGAACAAGCCTGGCCAGGTAAACCATTGCGTAGCCCGCCTCCGCGGGGTCCCACAGGATTGATGCCTTGAGCGAGCCGTCCTTGAGATACTGGGAGGCCTGGTCCGGCCCTGTCGTGCTGATGACGGTGACCTTCCCGATCATGCCTTTCTCACGCACGGCCTGCGCGCAGCCGGGTCCGCCCTTGCTTCCGAAGGCGATGAAAGCCTTGATATCAGGATTTGCCGCAATGACATCGAGGGTGGTCTGGCGGGAAAGGGCCTGGTCCTCGGATACGGGAAACCGCTCTCCAACCAGCTTCAGGCCGGGATACTTCTGTCGGGCAAGCGCGATGGCGGCATCCGCCCACATATTGTGGTCCGGGGTGGTGAAGGATCCGACGAAGATCGCGTATTCTCCCTCCGGGAAGCCCATTTCCTCCGCCATTTCCTCCATGGCCAGCTGACCGAACGCTTTGGGGTCGATCATCTCCACATCGAAGTCGGCATACGACTGGTTCGGCGACTGATGCGTGATTGTCACGATCTTCTTGGTGCGCGCCCGGGCAAAAGCCGATTCGATCGATTTGGGGTCGTCAGGGACCACCAGGATGGCGTCGTTGCCCTGGTTGATGGCGTCTTCGATCAGGCTTGCCTGCTGGGTAACGTCCGCCGGGGAGGGAGCCTGCTGGCTGACGTTGACTCCGAGTTCTTTGCCGGCTTTCTTGAGCCCGACCGCCAGCCGGTCAAACCATGATGCCTTGAATTTGGGAATCGAAACGGCCATGTACTTGATTGCGGTTTCTTTTTGAGGACCGGCAAAGAGGGGACCAATCCCGCTCAGCGCCACGACGATGCAGAGAATTGCACCGGTTCGGGTTCGGGGAATGCCTCCGTCCATGTTGCCTACTCGTTCAGCGCGGACTGCAGCGCCTCGATGAGCTGCTTGATGACGTCCTTGGGAACCTGGTTCAGCTTGCTTTCCACTTTTTTCGCCAGGGCCTGAAGGTCCTGGATGGTCTTCTGATTCTCGTTGACCATGTCCACGGCAGCCTGCGCCTGGTCTTTAACCTTCTGGTAATCCGCAAGCTGCGCCTTGAGATCGGCAATCTGTTTCCCTTCATCGTCCGCCAGGGCTTTGTTCTGTTTGTCCACGTAGTCGGTCGTTGCCAGGAATCCGAGGAACTTGCCGGAAGCACACCCGCCCAGGGTCAGAATGGCAAGCAACAGCAGGATAAAGATTTTTCTCATTGCTCTCCCTCCTTTGCGCATCTTAACCAAGAGCACCTTCCACGTCCAATGCGCGAAGTCCTCACTTGACTCGCAATGCCAACTGTCCTTACTATAAAAGGAAATACAGGATACCCCGCAATCTCCACTCGATCGGTAGGGAACTCAATGGCGAAGACCGCAATCAAGTACGATGAGAAATCGATCCAGACCCTGGATGCGCTGGAGCACATCCGCCTGCGAACGGGCATGTACATCGGCCGTCTGGGAGACGGCTCCAATCCCATGGACGGGATCTATATATTGCTGAAAGAAATCATCGACAACAGCGTGGATGAGTTCATCATGGGACAGGGCAAGGTCATCGAGATTGCCCGCAAGAAAACGTCCATCAGCGTCCGAGACTATGGCCGCGGCATCCCCCTGGGGAAGGTCATAGATTGCGTCAGCAAGGTGAACACGGGAGGAAAGTTCAACGACGAGGTTTTCCAGTTCTCCGTCGGGCTGAACGGCGTCGGCACGAAAGCGGTGAACGCCCTTTCCTCCGAGTTCGAGGTTGCAAGTTTCCGGGAGGGGAAGTTCGTCCAGGCGCTGTTCAAGGAAGGCAGGCTCATCGGCCAGAAGGACGGCAGGGACGCGAAGGCGAAGAACGGCACCTTCGTGCGCTTCACACCGGACCCCAAGATCTTCACGACGTACGCGTGGGACGACGAGTTTATTTTTAAAAGGCTGCGCTACTACAGCTATCTCAACTCCGGCCTCCGCTTCGCCTACAACGGGCAGACGGTGACCAGCCATGAGGGTCTGCGGGACCTTCTGAAGGAGGAGATCGGGGAAGAGGGGATGCACTATGAGATCGCCCATCACAAGGGCCCCCGGCTGGAGTTCGCCTTCACGCATACCGCCAACTTCGGCGAAAATTACTTCAGCTTCGTAAACGGCCAATTCACGGTGGACGGCGGCACGCACCAGACCGCCTTCCGTCTCGGCGTGTTGAAGGCCATCGACGAGTACGCCGGGATCAACTTCTCCGCTGAGGACGTGCGGGAAGGGATGATTGGCGCGGTTGCCATTAAGCTGAAGAACCCCGTATTCGAAAGCCAGACAAAGCACAAGCTGGGCAACAACGAAATCCGCGCGTGGGTCGCAGAAGAGGTCAAGAAAGAAACCCTCACGTGGCTGCACAGGAACGAGGCGGAAGCGAAGAAGCTCGTGGACAAGATCAAGGCCAATGAGCGCATCAGGAAAGAGCTGTCCAGCATCAAGAAGCAGGCCCGGGAGATGGCGCGAAAGGTGGAGCTGCACATCCCGAAGCTCACCGACTGTCGTGTCCATTTCGACGATGAAAAAGAAAAGCGGCGGGAGGAGTCCAGCATATTCCTCACGGAGGGGGATTCGGCGGGCGGTCCCATGATCCAGGCAAGGGACGTGCACACGCAGGCTATCTTTTCCCTGAAAGGCAAGCCCTTGAACGTCTTCGGGCTCAAGCGCGACACGGTGTACAAGAACGAGGAGCTGTACAACATCATGCGGGCGCTGGGGATCGAGGACGGCCTGGACGGCCTTCGCTACAACAGGGTGATCCTGGCCACGGATGCGGACGTGGACGGCATGCACATCAGGAACCTCCTGCTCACGTTCTTCCTGCATTATTTCGAGGAGCTGGTCATGAAAGGCCACCTCTACATCCTGGAAACCCCGCTCTTTCGTGTGCGCACCAAGGACGAGACGGTGTACTGCTACAGCGAGGCCGAGCGTGATGCCGCCATGAAACGCCTGAAAGGGGTCGAGGTCACACGCTTCAAGGGCCTCGGTGAGATTTCCCCCCGGGAGTTCAAGCAGTTCATGTCGGATGACATGCGCCTCACGCCTGTGCAGGTCCCGTCCATGGCGGGCGTGCACCGCACCCTTGAGTTTCTCATGGGCAAGAACACGCCTGAGCGGAAGAAGTTCATCGTCAACAACCTGCGCATCGAGGTCCTGGAGGGAGCATGAGCCCGCAGAGCCAGCTCAAGCCGCTCATGGAGGGCTACTTCCTCGACTACGCGAGCTACGTGATCATGGACCGCGCCATTCCCGACCTGCGGGACGGCTGCAAGCCGGTGCAGAGACGCATCCTGCATACCCTCTTCGAGATGAACGACGGCAAGTACCACAAGGTTGCAAACGTCATCGGAGAGGCCATGAAGCTGCACCCTCATGGGGACGCGTCCATCGGTGACGCGCTCGTGGTGCTTGCCAACAAGGACTACTTCATCGACAAGCAGGGGAACTTCGGCAACATCATGACAGGCCACCCCGCGGCGGCGGCGCGCTACATCGAGTGCAGGCTCACTCCGCTTGCCCTGGAAACTCTTTTCAATCCCGCTTTGACCGAGTACAGCCCGAGCTACGACGGCCGGCGCAAGGAGCCCAAAGAGCTGCCGGCCAAAGTGCCTGTCCTCCTCATGCTGGGCGCGGAAGGGATTGCCGTGGGCATGGCAACCACCATCCTGCCCCACAACTTCCCCGAGCTCCTGGACGCGCTCGTCTCGATTCTGAAGGGAGAAAAAGTCACCCTGTACCCCGACTTCCCGCAGGGCGGCCTGATGGATGTCAGCGAATACTCCGACGGCGACGGGAAGGTGAAGGTGCGGGCGCGCATCGCGAAAGTGAGCGGGGTGCAGAAGCTCGTGATCCGCGAGGTCCCCTACTCCACCACCACGGCCGGCCTCATCACCTCCATCGAAGCCGCGGTCCAGAAGGGAAAAATCAGCGTCTCGAAGATCAGCGACTATACCAGCGACCACGTGGAGATCGAGCTTGCACTTTCCCGGGGTGCGGAGCCGGATACGGTGATGGACCAGCTCTACGCCAACTCGGACTGTGAGATCGCCATCTCCTCCAACATGGTCGTCATCAGAAACGAGCGCCCCGTCGAGGTATCGGTCTCTGAGTACCTGAAAGAGTTCTCGCTCCTGCTGAAAAAGCAGATCAAGGCTGAGCTGGAACACGCGCTGGCCCGGCTGGAAGACCGGCGGCACTGGCTGACCCTGGAGCGGATTTTCATCGAGAACCGCGTCTACAAGCGCCTGGAAAAGGCCGGGACAGAGGAAGCCATCCGGCGGGAAGTCTATGCCGGCATGAAGCCCTTTTCCAAGCTGTTCGTGCGCGCCATGACGGATGAAGACGTTCAACGCCTGCTCGACCTCAGGATCCGCAGGATCAGCGCATACGACCTGAAAAAGAATCGCGGAGAAATCGATGACATCGTGGCGGAGCTTCGGCAGGTGAACAGGAAGCTGAAAAACCTCACACGGACCGTCATTGAATGGCTGAACGGCCTCAATGAGAAATACGCGGAGCAGTTCCCGCGGCGCACCGAGATTGTCACCTTCCACGAGGTGGACAAGGCGGCGGTTGCAAAAGCGAACATCCGCTTGAGCTACGACCGGGAGGCCGGCTATTTCGGAAGCTCCGTGCGCGGGTCAGAGTTCGTGATGACCGTGACCGAGTACGACCGAGTCCTTACGGTAACGGCTGACGGCACCTACAGGATCATGGCGCCGCCGGAGAAGGCATGGATGCCGGGCGCGCTCCTGTACGCGGGCATCTTCGACAAGTCGAAGGGAGCGCATTTCACGCTCATCTATCGTGACGCGAACGGCCTGGCGTGGGGAAAAAAAGTGCACATCGAGCGGTTCATAACGAACAAGACGTACTGGCTTGCAAAAGAAGGCGCTCTGGGAATCGACTTCCTCACGGAGAAGCGCGCCGGCGCCGTGAAGCTGAACATGGTCCCCGCGAAACGGCAGAAAGTGAAATCCGTGAACGTGGACCTGGGAAAAATCCCCCCATGCGGGCTTGCCGCCCGGGGAGTGAAGCTCAGCGCGAAACCCATTCAGGGCGTGGAGCTGCTCCCGCCGAAAAAGTAGCGGCTGCCCTCAGTTCTTCAGTCGCTGCCAGCTCATGACGGACTCCTTGCCCTCGTCGCCCGCGTAGAGGCGCGGGTCATGGAGGTTCTTCCGCACGAACTCCCGCAACGCATCGCTTGAGCCGAAGTTCTGAGAGGAAAAAATCGCGTCATCCACGAAACGCAGGGACAAGGCGTCTCCCGTGATTTGGTAGTTCGCGAAGCTCCATGCCGGGCTGCTTCCGGTCCCCAGCTCCTGGACGTTGAGGAAACGCTCCCCCTCGATTGCGGTCACGAACAGGCGAAACACATCCACCTTCCCGTTTGCGTCGGCCGGGTCCCGGCTCCACGCGACGTACTCCTTGTCGTCGTACTGCAGGAAGTCGATGGTCACCCACTGCTTGGTCTCCTGATCCTGCATCTTCCACCTTCCGAGGAGGGAGTTGTCCGTCAGTGCGTCGGCGGGGGAGGACAGGGGAAGATCCGAGCTGAAAGGGCAAGCCGCCAGCGTGAGAGTGATCAGCGCAATCGGGACGAACCCGGCCCGTTGTAAAATCGCCGCCATGAGAGCCTCCCATCACGAGCAGAAATCACGGATCAGTCTGAGGGCAACTTCACTGACGGTGAGCACGGTAGCCAGGTCCACCCATTCACTCTCACCGTGCAGGCCTTCTCCCGTCGGCCCCAGGATGACGGAAGGTATGCCGGCGGCTGAAAGGAGGGAAGAGTCCATCCATGCGCTCATTCCGCTGTAATCCGGGCTCAGCCCCGTGACCTCCTGGAATGCCCTGGCAAGAGCCTGCACCACGGGCGCGCTCCGTGAGACTTCCATTGGCGCTCGGGAGAAAAGGGGACGCACGTCGGCCTTGAAAGAGGGATCCTGGTGAGCCATGCCGAGCAGCTCCTCCCGCAGCTCCTTCTCCACCGTCTCGCCTTTTTCCCCGGGATGGTCCTCCGCTCTATGCCCAGCCGGCACGATGCCGGGTAGGAGGACAGCTCCTGCCCGCCGCTGATCAGGGACGCATGGACGCTGCCGGTTCCCAGCATGGGATGAGATGGGCCGGCTGCAAGCCGCTTTCCCATGTCTTCCAATGCCACAAGCACACGGCCCATTTTCGCAATCGCATCCACGCCCTTGTCGGGCCGGGAGCCGTGAGCCGCCGTGCCGCGCGTCTCCACCTCCAGCCACGCGAACCCTTTGTGGGCAATCACGATCTGCATGCCGGTGGGCTCGCCGACGATGGCGGCATCCGCTTTCCACGATTTGACCACGGCTTCGGTGCCGACGCTGGCATATTCCTCGTCAACCACGGCAGTGAGGATTGCATCCCCGCGCAGTCCGCTGTCCTGGGCCGCGGCCACCGCGGTCATGAACGCGGCAAGCGCGGCCTTGGTGTCCATGGAACCTCTGCCGCAGAGCCTGCCCCCGCGGACCGTCGGCCGGAAAGGGTTTTCCATCCCTGCCACCCCGACGGTGTCCATATGGGCGTTGAGCATGAGGGTCCTGCCTCCTCCGCTCCCGCGCGCCACGGCAACCACGTTCGGCCTGCCGGGAAGACCGGTGTCCTCGACATGCACCTCCAGCTTTCTTTCCTGCGCCCACTGCGCCACGAAAGCTCCGATCTCCCGCTCGCCCCCGGAGCCGGGCACCAGATCGGGATTGATGGAATCGATGGACACGAGTCTGGCCGCCAGATCAAAGAGCTCGTCCCGGGAGATACTGAAATTTGGCATGGCGTTCCTCTTGCTCGCTTTCAGGATACCAGAGGGCCAACGCAATTCACAAGCCGAAATCCCGTCGTTTGAGATGCTTTTTTCGGTGCCCGATATTTGTCGATCTTGGTGATATTCATTGACGAAGGAGGAGAAACATGAGAAAGCTCCCGCTTCTTGCGCTCATGTCCGTTCTTCTCTCCTCATGCATGACCGGACCGGCGATTCCCCGTGACGCGGTCATGCTGGGAGAGCGGACAGTCACTTTCAAGGCCGACCACGATGTCATCGAGGTCGGGACCTATCAAGGATTCTTCAGGTCCCTCTTCTTCGTCGTGGAAAAGAACGATATCCAGATCCATAGTCTGGTCATAACATACGGCAACGGAGAGAGGGAAAAGCTCGATACGCGGCTGAACTTCGGCGCAGACTCACGGTCCCGTTCGATCGCGTTTGACGGAGGAAAAAGGCGCATCAGGACGATGGCCTTCACGTACAAGACGGTCGGAAGCTGGATAGACGGCAGGGCGCGCGTCGTGGTGTACGGAGTCAAGTGACCGCCCCAGTCAATATGCGATTGCGGGGATGGTCCGAAGGTACTCCTTCGAGGTGAGCTGGTTGAGCATGAACTGCGCCACGTCCGCTCGGGCAATCCGTCTTCCCAGCGGCGGCAGGCCGTCCAGGGCAACCCGGTAGCTGCCTCTGGCCGGCTCGTTCACAAGGGCCAGAGGCCGCACCGCCACCCATTCGAGATGACTCTGGCGCACCTCTTCAAGTGCCTGCCTCTGATCGGGGAGGATGTTCCTCAGGTAAAACCGCCCAAGGAAAAGCAGGGCATTCCCAACGAGGTCGCGCGGCGTTTCGCTCAGCACGCAGAAGTTGGAGACAAAGATCAGCCGGCGCACCCCTTTGTCCTCCATGGCCATGATGATGTTTCGGGTACCGGTGGAATACACCGTCGTTTGCCGCTTCGCGTCCGTTCCCAACGCGCACAGGACGGCCTCCTGGCCGTCAACGGCGGCCGCGACGCAAACGGCATCAAGCACGTCACACGAGAGGACACGGAGCCTTTCATGCGACTGTGACATTTTTGCCGGATTCCTGACTGCGGCAGTCACCACGTGCCCCTGCGCAAGGGCCTGGTCCACAAGACATGTGCCAATCCCGCCCGTCGCCCCGAAAATTGCTATTTTCATTGCAGTGCGCCCGTTATCCCCGCTTCTCCCCGTTGTATTCATGCACGGCGTCGATCATGGCCACGATGTTCGCAACGGGTGTGCGGGCCTGCACGTTATGCACGGGATTGAAAACAAACCCCCCTCCCTTGCCCAGGACCTCGCATCGGCCCAGTACTTCTTTTCGCACGTCTTTCGGATCTCCAAAAGGCAGCGTCTTCTGCGTGTCCACGCCGCCTCCCCAGAAAACTATCCGTGCGCCGTGCTGCCGCTTCAACTCGGCAGCGTCCATGCCCGCCGCGGACAGCTGGACCGGGTTGATGATGTCGAAGCCGGCGTCGATCAAGTGAGGAATGAGCGGCGCAATGGCGCCGCAGGAATGCTTGAAAGTTTTCCAGTGCGTGTTCCGGTGGATCCAGGAGTTCATCCGGACGTAGTAGGGGGCATACAGGGTATCAAACGTTTTCGGAGAGCAGAACTGAGTGCTCTGCGCGCCGAAGTCCGTGCCGCAGATGAACACAACGTCTACCGAGTCTCCGATCTCCTTGTGGATCCGTGACAGGTTCTCAACCGCAATTTCCGTCTGCTTGTCGAAGATCGCGTGAAGGTAGTCCTGTCTTGCGACAGTGGAGACGTACCACTCCGTGACATCCCTGATCCCGCGGGGATGCTTCATGAAAGGTCCCGGGACAAGCGCGATATCCCCGATTCCGGTCCCGCCGAAATTGGCGACCACTGCGCCTCCGTCTCCGCTTGCCTCACCGACGGATTGCTTCAGGAAGGCAAGGTCTGCTTCGGCTATCGGGGTGAACTCTTCCAGATTGTCCTGGGGGTCGAGGGTGGCCTCGTCAATCGGCTCCTGACGGATGATCGAATCGAAAAAAAAGCCACCGGCCGGCATCCTGCCGCTTGCCGGAACCGAAAGGTCTCCTTCCGGATAGATCAGCAAATCCCCGTTATCTGCAGTCGTTGTCCGAAATCCGTCCGGGACCAGCACATCCTGGCCCCAGGGCGTCCTCCATTCTTTCCAGTCGACGATCGGAAATCCGAACAACGTGGACCGGCCGAAGACGCCGGTCGTGTCGACGCCCATGGCCGTACGCAGGTCGTCCTCTATCAGGCCAAGCATCTGGTAGGGCTCGTGGATTTTTACCGGTCTTTTCTCCAGGCCATAGACCCTCCGCAAGCCCTCAACAATGGAAACATGAGCGCCGGTGACGGAGGTCGAACCAAGGTCGAAGGGGATCGGCGACTCGCGGTGAGACAGGGCGTCCAGGACACGATCTTTCGGCATGCGCTGAGTATATCATGGGCGCATCGTTTTCGTCCGATGCCTCAGGCGTCAATCTTTACGCAGCCAGACCTTCATGGGGCCCGGGCCGCGGTTGGCCCACGCATAATACGGGATGGCCCGGAATCCTTTCCCCCGAAGCGTCACAACCCCGCCCAGCAGATCCGGCTCTCTCGACGCCGTGAGCCCGTTGTTTCCCAGGGCAATCCTGTCCAACGGCAGGTCGGCGTCACGTTCCTCCGCGCAATAGACGATCGGCCCGCGCTGGAGCGCCGCCTTGTCGCGGTCGTCGGCGATGCGTTCGTCGGCAATCACTTTTCCCACTGGCATGGGCAGATTGAGCTCGATGCGGTCCGTGCCGTTCCATTCGCGGTCAACGGAGACATAGCCCTCGACGGACGGGACTTTCAGTCTTTCGCCATTGAGGCACAGCGAAGGCTTTTCAGATGGCCGCTCCTGGAACCCGTAGAGGTCCCCACCAAGGACCTTCCCATGCGACCAGCCGGGGATCCTGATCAGAAGCCGCATGCGAACCTTGCGTTCAGGATGGATGGTCACACGGACGTTTCCATCCCACGGATACTGCGTTTCCTGGGTCAAGCGGACACGGACCCCGTCCACCTCGATTTCGGCGCTGCTTGCCACAAACAGGTTCACGTACAAAGTGGAGGCGGTCGAAGCGTAGACAAGGCCGGGGAGGGAGGGAATGAACCGGCAGAGACTGGTCGGGCAACAGGACACATCGAACCACGGTTGACGGCCGGCGCTCCCGTGATTGAATGTGAACTGCCCGTCCGATTCAAGGGGATTCACATAGAAGAACTCGTCACCTCGCAGGGAGACGCCGCAGAGCAGCCCGTTGTACAGGGTTTGCTCCAGGACGTCCACATATTTCGCTTCGCCGGTGAGCAGGAAAAGGCGATGGTTCCACATGACAGACCCGATGGCGGCGCAGGTCTCCGCGTACGCGGTCTGATTGGGAAGCTCGTATGCGGCCCCGAAGGCTTCTCCTTTGTGCCGTGCGCCGATGCCCCCGGTCAAGTAGATCTTGGATCCCGTGACATCCCGCCAGATTGCCTTGATGGCGGCGGCGTACTCCTCGTCAGGCAACAACGCAGCCACGTCCGCCATTCCGCAGTACATGTACGCCGCGCGCACGGCGTGCCCCACCGCCTCGCGCTGATCTCGCACCGGCAGGTGATCCTGGCTGTACCCGGGGTCGTCCGCGTAGGAATACAACGGCCGGGACTCATGGCGGCCCCGCTCCTCCAGGAGGAACCTGGCCGTCTCCAGGAGGCTTCTGTCGCGAGTAATGCGGTACAACCGGGCAAGCCCCATCTCCACGATCTGGTGGCCGCACATGTCGTGCCGTCCATCGGGGCCGAAAACCCTCCGTACCAGCTCCGCGCTCCTCAGCGCCACTTCCAGGAGCGTGCGCTTGCCCGTTGCCAGGAAATGCGCGCTGGCTGCGTCGTACAGATGCCCGCAGTTATAAAGCTCATGGCTCATGGCGAGATTCGACCACCGCGCAGGCCCGGCGAAGGGATGCACGTGCGAGGGCTGGATGGTCCGGTTGGTGTAGAGGTAGCCGTCAGGCTCCTGTGCCGCTGAAATTATCTCGATCAGCGAATCCAGGTACGCCGCAAGCTCGGAATCCTGCTTCTGGGCCAGGGAGTACGAAGCGCCTTCGATGGCCTTGTAGACGTCTGTGTCCTCGAATGGCATCTTGCCCACGTACGGTCCTGTCAATCGGCCAGCGGCCTTGCGGAAATTATCGACGCGCCCAGATTCCTCGCATTTGCGAAAAACCGATGGAATGGTGACGGTCCTGTTCGTTTCAAGCCGGGGAAGCCAGAAACTGTCTGTGAGGGAAACCTGGCGAAAATGAAGCGGAGTGATGGGATAATCCGTCATCCTGCTTTCCCTTACGCCTTCAGGCCGGAGAGGACAATTCCCTCGATGAAGTACTTCTGGCCAATGAAGTACAGGATCACGGGAGGAGTAACGGCCATCGTGCAGGCCGCCATGATGGACTTCCAGTCGGTTCCAAACCCCGACCGGAAGTTTGCCAGTGCCTGCGAAATTGTATTCTGCTCGTTGCGTGAGATATAGATGAGCGGCCCCAGGAGGTCATTCCAGTACAGGATGAAGGTGAACAGTCCGATGGAGATCAATACCGGTTTAATGAGCGGAGAGAGGATCTGGAACAGGACCCGCAGATGCCCCGCGCCATCAATGATCGCCGCCTCGTCAAGGTCCCGCGGGATGGTCATCAGGAACTGACGGCAGAGGAAGATGTTCACTGCGCCTCCGCCCAGGAACGCGGGCACGATCAGGGCCGTGTAGCCATTGCTCAGTCCGAGCGCGCTCCAGGCCACGAAGATGGGAATGATCGTGACAGCCCCCGGCATAAGCATGCTCCCGATGACAATGACGAACCACAGCCGTTTCAGCGGGAAGTCCAGTCTCGCAAACGAATACGCCGCGAGCGTGGAGGTGAGAAGGACCCCGACGATGGACGGCACGGTGATGGTCAAAGTATTTAGCATATAGCGCAGCGAAGGAAAGACCGACAGCGTATAAGGGTAATTCTCCAGCCTCAGTTTCGCCGGCAGAAAGAGCGGAGGATACTTATAGATCTCGATGTTCGACATGAAGGAGGAGCGGATCATCCAGAAGAAAGGGAAGAGAACGGCCAGCCCAAGGACTGCGACGATGAAGGTAAGAACGATGGTCGATGCGCTTTTCTGGCTGTTCACGGCGTCACTCCCCTTCGTAGAACATCCACCTGCGGGATGTTGCAAATATCACTACGGTCAGCGCAGCGATGAAAATAAAGAAAATCAGTGAAAGCGCACTCGCATAGCCGAAGCTGTTGTGGATGAAACCTTCACGGTACATGAGGAACACCATGAAAAGCGTCCTTCCGCTGGGCTCCCCCCTGGTCAGGGCATACGCGGGCACAAAAATCTGAAGGTTCGTTATCATGCTCATCAGGAAGTTGTAGAAAATTACCGGAGTCATGAGGGGAATGGTCACATGGCGGAACTTGTGCCACGTATTCCCGCCATCGATCTCCACGGCTTCCAGGTATGCCCGCGGCACGTTCTGAAGACCTGCAAGGAAGATTACGATCATACTTCCCATGCCCCAGACGGTCATCACCACCAGAGACGGCACGGCGTACGTGCCGCTCTGGAGCCACTGGACCTTGCCGATCCCCACAAGGTGCAGCATATAATTGAATACGCCGAAGTTCGCCTCGTACAGCCATGACCATACGATGGCAGTGCCGATGGCCGGCACGACATAGGGAATGAAGAACACCGAGCGCCAAAGACCGCGGGCGGGTATGCGCCGGTTCAGCATGAGGGCAATGGCGAAGGAGTAGATGATGCCCGAGACGACGGCCCCCAGAGCAAAGTACAGCGTAGCTATTGCGGACCGGGCAAAATAGAAATCGGTCGTGAATATTTCCTTGTAATTGCCCAGCCCGATGAATGCGGGCTGCTCAAGCCCTGACCAGTTCGTGAGGCTGATGAGGATCACGCCGAACATCGGGAAGATGGTCAGGAAAAACAGCCCAAGCAGCGCTGGCGTCAGGAACAGGTACGCCGTGAGCGTGTTCGAGGGGCTCCTTCGTGCATTCATTGCTTGTCTTCCTTCTGAGGTCCCCCGCCCGCTTGCGCGGGCGGGAAGGAACCTCGAGAATCCCTACCGGGGCTTGTTCTCGTCGAAAAGCTTCTGAACCGCCGGCAGGATCGAAGTGATGTAGTCCTTTGCGGTCCTGTTCCCGTTCCAGACGTCAGTAATTCCGGAGTTGATCATCGTATCCAGCTTGTCGAAGCTGGGGAAGTAGTACCAGGGAACCTGAATCGCATTATTCATCGCGTAGTCGATGACCGCGGTCTTGTACTGGGCGAACGGAGGGTGAATGTCATTGTCTGCCCATTTTCTCATGGCGGCCTCATTCGCATACCACTTGGCTGAAACAGGCATCCAGATCCCGCCAGTGATGAGACCCCAGCCGTTGGACTCGTCGCTCATCCATTTGACAAACGTCTTTGCTTCGGCGAGATGCTTGGAAGTGCCGAATGTGATAAAAGGTCCACCCGTGTTGTACGTGACTGCCTTCTTCATCTTGGGGAGCACTCCCACGCCGTAGACAAGTCCGTCCTTGAGGGAGTTCTTCAGCGATACTCCGATCTCCCACTGGCCCGAAGTCGCCATGGCAACCTTGCCGGTAAGAAGCGTGACATCCAGGCTGGGCATGTTGGACCATCCGCTGATCGAAGGGGCAACATGGTCCTTGAGGTAGAGGTCTGCAATGGCCTGCAGCGCTTCGATGGATTCAGGCGTGCCGATCAGAAGTTTCTGTCCGTCGGGTGTCATGACTCCGCCGCCGTTGGAGTAGGCGAGAACCGGCCACATCCACGACAGTCTGTTGAAATCCGCACCGTACGTGACGATGTTGTTCGGGTCGAAGCCTGCGTCGTTCGGTGTCTTGCCGTTCTGGTCCTTGGTCAGCTTCTTCGCAGCCGCCACGAACTCGTTCCACGTCCAGGCCTTGTCCGCGCTTGCCGGTGGATAGGGGACTTTCGCGTCATCGAACATCTTCTTGTTGTAATAGACCAGGAGCACCTCGTCCGCGCAGCTGTACCCTACGGTCTTCCCCTTGTAGGTGAAGGCCAGCGACTTCAGAGGCCTCTCATCCGGCTTGTACATGTCGCCAACATCGGCCAGCAGGCCAGCGGCCGCGTACCTGATTGTCATGGGCTCTGCCATGATGCAGGTGTCCGGCAACTGCTTCGCAGCAGCCATGGTGTTGAGCTTGGTTTCATAGTCGGCGCGGCTGACTGCGATCATCGTCACGTGGATCTTGTCCTGTGATGAGTTGAACTGGTCCAGGGTCTTCTGGATGTCTGCCGCTTCGGATTCAGTGGTGTTGTACCACGCCATGTACGTGATCTCGATTTTTGCGGCGTATGCCGAGGCGGCTGCCAGGACAAGCGCGATCGCGCACACGAATACGAATCTCTTCATGCAAAATCTCCTTTGAGTAGCTTCGCATCGGAGCTCGGGGTGACTGTACGTTCGCGGGCTTGTTGAGCTACATTGTGAACGTACCCTACGGCTTGCGGTATCAGGGATTTGCTTTGCACGGCGGACCCCGGTACCGCGGCTGTTTTTCCTCATCTACTCTCTGTGGCCATTTACCTCCTTGCAGGATTTTCTCACGACCAGGTCGATGGGGAACTCCATCCTCACGGGCGGCAGGTTCCCGATCTCGATGCGCTCCAGGAGCCGCCGCGCGGCAGCGCGAGCCATGTCCCGGGAATGTATCCGCATAGTCGTCAGCGGGGGTGAGGCATGACGGGAGAGCTCTGAATCGTCGAACCCCAGGACGCAGACATCGTCAGGGACACCGAGAGATCGCTCGGAAAGGGCGGAAAGGGCGCCGATGGCTAACAGGTCGTTCGCGCAAAACACGGCGGTAAGGCGCCCGTTTCGCTCCAGCAGACGGTTCATCGCCAGATACCCTGCCTCGGCGGACCAACCTTCATCTCCATCCACCAGGAGGTCATCCCATGACCCGCCTGCCTCCGCCATTGCCTCTTGCCAGGCCAGAAAGCGTATGCGCGCTGATTCCAGCCTGAGGGGCCCGTTGATGATGGCAATCCTTCTGTGTCCAAGCCCCCGAAGATAACCAACGGCCTTTCGCACTCCGGAGGCCAGGTCCATTGTCACAAGATCGAGGCCGTCGATGGTTTCTGTGGGGGCAAGGAGAACCGTGGGAACGCCGCTGGATTTCAAGGTCTGAAGGAACTCAGGGTTTCGGGCCTCTTCAACTATGACCCCGTCCACTTTCCGCAGAAAAGCCCTGAACCCTTCGACCTCCTCCACGTCAAAGTCGTCGAGATACGTGAAAAGGGTGTGACGGCCGGACCTCGCAGTATCTTCCTCGATGCCTAGAAAAACATCGAAATAGAAAGCCTCGGATGCAATGGGCCTGCGGGCCGTCCTCTCCTTGCATACGACGTATCCCAGCGTGCCCGTGCTGGCCCGCGGCTGTGTTGCGGCCGTTGGCTTCCGCTTGACGAACGTGCCCTGGCCGACCGACCGCTCGAAAATGCCCCTGCCCGTCAAGGCAAGAACAGCATTTCGGACGGTCGTTCTGCTGACATCGAGCTCTATTGCGAGATCGCGCTCAGAAGGCACCTTGGTCCCCACGGGCCAGACATCT
The DNA here is from genome assembly GCA_963710335.1 of uncultured Spirochaetota bacterium. Classification (GTDB taxonomy): domain Bacteria; phylum Spirochaetota; class Spirochaetia; order SZUA-6; family Fen-1364; genus Fen-1364. The sequence continues at coordinate 20,770 of CAVQAA010000007.1, read as the reverse complement.
GCATCGATTCTGCCGAGCAGAAACGACTCGACTTGAGCCTGGATGGATTCGGAAGCGTTTTTTTGGATGATCTTCCTGGGCTCCAAAGCTTCCCGTTACTCCTGCCTGCCCCTGGACCCGGCGCCTGTCACACGTTGTCTTTTTATAAGGCTAATTTGCTGGCATTGCCAAATGGTTATAACCATTTGTAACCACTATCACAGAAATTTAAAAACTGTCAAGCTTTTTTTAAAGGAGCTTTCAGCGATTCGATTTGCGAGCGCCCGCGCCACCACCGCCAAAAATTATTATTACGCCAAGAAGGAATCCGAAATTGTACCACCCGCCATTATTATGCACTTCGTACATCTGCACTTTTCCGTTGAAGAGGGAGATGATGAAAGTGACGGGGGAAATGACTCCGTTCCACAGCCCTTGCCAGAAGCCGGCGACGACTCCCCTGACGTTGGCGGAATTGACGGAAGCATTGGGGCCCGGCGCGCAGCCCGCCAGGAGCCCGATCAAGAGCAGAAGAACGATCACCAGAGCAGCACTCTTCATGGCTTCCCTCCAACCGCTTTACTGGGGGTTCGCAGAATTGTCAGGCATCGGTGATGTTATCTTTTTTAAAGATGCGACAACCATGTCAGCAACAGCCTTGACGTCTATCGGGGTGTCATTCGGACTATAGGTCTTTCTCTCCCCGGTGAGAATTTCCGCGCCTGTCTTTTCGTCCACGATTGTCAGGTTGATGTTGGCGAGCCTCTGCTCATAGGTCCATTGCTTTGTCTGAAGCTGGAGCACGTACCGTGTATTGGTTGTACTTGTGCTGACGGCCCAGCCGTCGCTCGAAAGTGCGCTTTTCAAAGCCAGCGTCAGATCGTCTTCACCGGGAGGAAGCGCTATGGTCCGACTGGAGGGGTCGACGCTTCCCGAGGTGGAGATGTTTATCGCCGTGACAGGCGCATTCGGATCATACATGCCGCCTGAATTTGTGGTTCCGCATGAAACGACCGCTGTCATCGCAACAAAGAGAAGATAGAAGCGAGCTCTGCTCATCGCTTGGCCTCTCTCAAGAATGTCAATTCACAAGGAATTATCGCACAAATTCCAGTCCCGTTCAATGGGTTGAGTTTTCTTGGGTTTTGCGAGCCCGTCTTTGTCTCAGGGAGGAGATCCCATACACCGCGATCCCAATCGCAATCGTGCCGAATTCAATTACGTATGCCACAACTTGGGAATGGTTGTAGAGTCCCAGACCGACGTTCCGTGATCCCCCAAAAAGCAGGGGCAGATCCGGTTCAATTGGACGTCCGCCAAAAACAGCCCCCATCGGATGAGTGATGAAGTCAATAACCCAGTGGCTGAAGACCAGACAACTGATAAGGATGGCTGTTCCATAGCTGCGGAATATCCACGCAGCAAGTGCCCCGAATGCCTAGAGCCCATGCCAGAGCCATGACGAGCCCGTGGGACCAGGGGATATAGCCGGCTTTTTCAATTCCGACAAGTGCGAAGGCAATCGCAAGAATGTCCAGCATTTCCGTCGCAGCTATCAGTACCCAGACGGGTACTTTTCGAGAAAGGGGCTTCGAGGCAAACCCGGCGGCTATGTGTACTAGTGCTGCCATGTTTTCACCTCACCAAAGCGCCATGCTGTTTCAATATCTTCATCAATATTGATCGGTGACATTTAGTCTCGTCCTCACAAAAGCAGCCAATCGAAAAGTTTGTCTGTCGTGAAAGAGCTGAAAGCAGGTCCAGCAACCTCAGATTGTCAGGGGAAGAGAGCTCACGCAAATACTGCTTTTCAAACTGTTTCCAGCGCGATGCCATGTCCGGGCTCTTCTTTATCCAGCTCAGAAGCCTGGCGCTTGGGGCTAGCTGGGGAAGCCACGTATCGTAAAAGTTGAGTCCGGCATAGTCGGCTTTTCGCACGCCTCGAGGCGGCCTTCGGACCGTGCCTATTCGTATTCCTTCATTTGGCTGGCGTGGGCAGCCGAGTTGAACAACAGTAATAGCCATGACACGCTCCTGTGTGAATTAGTAGTACTGCTGGTTGCTCTTTTCGGTCAAGATTTCCGATCCATCGGGAACAAAAAGCCGCGGCTCGGCCACATCAGGGCAGTTTACGCGCCCTCTTGTCGATTATTCTTCGTATCTTTTCATACTTGGGTGGAGGGCCTGTTCTGATTTGTTTGCCATCCACATACAGGGCGTCCGACGCGCCCCATTCCATTCCAACCTTTCTGTCAAACGTATCTATCTCTTCCACTACTACTTTTTCCCCGAACTCCGCCGCCGCCCGTTTGGCGCGTTCGCACACCAGGTTTTGTCCGGGACACCATCCGTTTCTCAGACAAGTTACCACCACCTTGCCGGGCGAAAGTGATGGTTTCCTCTTCGTTTTGACCCATTTTGGCATAACGGCGTCCGCGCTGAATCTTTTCCATAGCAACTTGATCATCCCGTCACTGTCAACTGGAGTGTAACCCTGATTTCTGAACCATGATGCCCTCATGAATACCGGTATCGATACACCCCATGCAACAAGACCCTTGGATCCCAGGTGCCGCGCGTCTTCCTCTGCAGCTCGTAGAAGGGCCTGCCCCATTCCCTTTTTCTGATAGTTCCCCCTTCCCTTCGCATAGCCGTGGACCCAGACGCAATACACGTAGTAGAGATTTTCTCCTTGAATGGCGACATTTTCTATTGGCCCATACTGGATCATTCCACCAATCCTGCCATTTTCATCAAGGGAGACCTTCACCCGGAGACCGCGGCTTTTCATCCGTTGGTACCATTCTCTTTTGAGGGTTCCGGCTTCCCTCATTTCCTCAGACCATTCTTCAAGGCATTGGCAGTAGAGCTCTTCCTGTTCGGGGGGAAGATCGATTACTTTCATTTGAGACCTCCTTGCAAGAGGTACTACCGGGCGGCGCTTTTTCTGTGCGTCACCTTCTGAACTTTGATTCTCTTCCGTTCAGTCTCAGCTTTTGCTTCTCCGTAAGCACTGAGGAGACCGGTCGGACCTTCATCAGCTCGGAGAGAAACTTCATCACTGACTTGCATTCAACGGCACTTTCAACTTCGAATCGGAGGGCATATCCTTCGGAGTACTTTGTTGCGGCCTCGAGCTGCGGGTAGAGGTCTTCGCACTCCTTGTTCTTCAGGAAAGCCGCTCTTTCTTCATCCCGAACGGTCAGGCTGATTTCAATTCCTTCGTCAAACGCGATAAGGTAATACAAAGCCTTACGCATATCATCTATTTTGAGAATCCAGCCGTTGCCGCGGCTGTACTGCCATTGCTTGCGGTAATCCCCTGAAGTTCCTATGATATTCCGATAGTACTCCAAGGCACTCTCAGAATGCTTTCGAAGCAAAGCTTCGGTAGGAGTTACATCCGCATCAGTGAATAAGCGTCTCTTCATTTATGCCTTTCGAAACCTTCCGCCGCCTGGCGACGACCTTGCCTACCGGGCGGTTCTCTATCGTTTTGCAAATCTTCGTGCTGATTATAGGGGAAAACTCGAGAAAGAGCCAGTGATCCAAGGGGAGTCCATTCAGAGGTTGTAATACGCCAGCCTCCCTTAAGGCCAATCAAGAACCTTTCCAAAGTGAATATTTCTATAATAAGTCTCCTGTCCTCTCCAGAGTAGGCGCGCCTGGTGAATACACAAACGCTGCAAGGAATGTTGGTTCGATCTCGAGCAACTCCTCATTTCGCCATTCTCCGGTTCTTTTCAATTCTGAACTTTACCATTCTCCTTATGAGTTCCATGGGAAGTGCTTCTTCTATCGGGAACTGAACTGATCCCTTGCCATTCTTATACTTCGCCAGGTCCTTCTGAAATTCACTGATTCCACTTGGAGTGGGATAAAACCCAATATGAGTCTTGAAGGCAGCAAAATGGACTAGATTGCCATTCAGATAGAATGTTGGCATTTGATAGCTGATCTTCTCTTGAGCTTCGGGTGCCAGTTCTTTGATTAATTTCCTGATTGATTCAAGCTTCTTTTGCACTTGGATAGGAAACATCTGGATGTAATCATCAATAGTGCGAATTGCCTGGTTCTTCCTTTCCACAAGCTTGTCCTCCCAATCGAGCTCTCTCAGTTCTCCTTCTCCCCTGAGTAGTCCTTGAGAAGGAGCGCCATCATGACTGCGTTGATGTAGTTGTCGTCTATCTTTGCCGCTCCCATCTTCCTGCCTTCCTCTTTAAAGCCGATGTTTTTGTATAGATTGATTGCCGCCTCGTTCTTTTCAAACACCTCTAATTCTACCCGGTAGAGGCCGTGGGCCTTTGCCTTTCTTAAAGCGGAATGAATCAGCCGTGTTCCTATCCCTTTGCGTCGGTAGCCAGGAATAACGCCCATTCCCAGCGAACCACAATGTTTTGTCGTCGGCCTTGGATGCGGGGTAATGTCACACCAACCAACCACTTTTCCGTCATCAAGCGCAACGACCTGCGAGCTCCCCGCGAGGATGCCGTTTGTAACAAAGCTTTTGACACTTCTCAATGGTGGAGCTTCCGTCCATGCAAGGTATTTCTTCTCCCGGGAAACAGAATCCAATACTCGATAGAAGTCTCGAATGTGCTTCGGCTGAAGGTCTACGATTGTGATCATTTGCGTTCTGGAGTGTAGGGAGCTTTGCCATCAATGTTCCCGACGAAATATCCAATTCCAGTGTGTCCAAGGATCTTTCGAACCGCCATATTCTCCCCGAGATGGTACCAGTAATGATAGATTACTCTTTGCAGCAGGTTCCCATACATTCTGGTAGTCTTCTTCCCGTCCAGCTCCACCATCTGGAGCAGTTTCGCTGTCGTTAGCGTCTCGAGAAATTTGTCCGCGGCTTTGGTGACCTTTCTCCAATCTGACAGCATTTCTTTCAGCGGTGGCGTGCTATGAGGTGAACCGAAGGCATACTTCTCCTGGAGCTCGGGGATGAGTGTTCTCCCTGTCGGGAAATAGATGAAATACCGCTGTTCCTGCCACGCAAGATGACCGATGGTCCAGCTGATGCTGTTCATCGGCATCACTCTCTTCCGAGCATCGGTTTCGGAGATCTTGGCAATAGCTCTTTTGAACTCAGACCTCGTGAATCTCAATTGCAAGACTAGTGGATGCGGCATAGACGCTCCTTCCAGTCACCATTAGCCTAGATCTTATTCTTTCCCGAGCCGGTCACTGCCGCGGCAACCCCGAGAGTTATGTAGATTCCTCCCGTAACGTACTTCTGAACCCTTTGAAAGCCAGAGCTCTTGAGTATCAATCGCCCAACCCCGGAAGTTACCAGAGCATATGTGCTGTCAGTGATGGTTGCCAATGCTACAAATAAGGCGCCAAGAAGCAGGATCTGAACGATTGTTGATCCACGAGCGGGGTCAACAAACTGCGGCAAGAACGCATAGAAGAATAGAGCTGTCTTTGGGTTCAGTATGTTCACCAGGAAACCCTTCCGGAACAGCTTCGACAAGCTTGGCGGAACGGCATTCTCGATCTGCGGTGCCTCCCTTTTTGAGAATATTGCCCGTAGCCCAAGGTAGACTAAGTAAGCTGCGCCGACGTATTTGACCGCATTGAATGCCATGGAAGACGCTAGCAGAATGGCAGACAATCCAAACGCAGCCGCAACAGAGTGACATAATCCTGCTAGTTCAATTCCCAACACTGATGCAATGCCGGCTTTGCGTCCCTGGGCAACGCTGCGAGTGACGATATAGATGACTGCAGGCCCTGGGACCAGGAGAAGTCCGACAGCAGCGAGCATGAACACCAAAATTGAAGGAAGCGGTATCATTGGCAGATTCCCATGGAAAAGGCTACATTCTTTCAAAAAGAACGTCAAACCTATGAGTCAGGCTATTTTTCCCCGATGATAAGTCCTAAAGTACCCACCATAAATGGCAGTTTGAGCGCCACCGGAATAAAGGAGCTATTCTTTGTATCTATGAGGTCAATTTTCTTGATACCCCAATTCCTGATTGTCGTGACCAAGTCTTCCGGTCTGCCAAAAAGGCGATCGATGTAAAATAGGTCCTGAAGCGCGAACTTCCCTCCTTTCTTTAGTACACGTAAGGCCTCCTTTACAAGACCTATCTTGTCTGGAGTGTCTTTGACTTCATGAAAGACCAGATTGCTTACGACTGCATCAAAATGTTCATTAGAAAAAGGCAAACGGCAGGCGCTCGCCTTTTGGAAAGTAACGTGTCCGTCTACGTGTTCTTTCAAGGCATTTGCCTGGCAGAGCTTCTGCGAGTATTGCCAATCCCCACCCCAGGAGTCTGTACCAACCACAAGTGCGTCCGGGAACTTTTTTGCGATTTGTATGGTGAGTGCTGCGCTTCCACAGCCAATATCCAAGACCTTGCCTTCGCCGTTCCAATCCAATCTGTCCAAAATCAGGGAGTGTATCCTTTCCTGGACATTTGCTCCTTTGGGAGAAAACAAAAACCTGGCATAGGCGAAGTAGCCTGCCACGAGAAGGAAGATTGCTGCGGGAATGAGGAGAAAGATTGATAGGAAAGCCAATGCCGCAGATAAAAGGGCGAGAATCATCGGAAAGAGGATAATTCTCGTGGATACCCAATTACCGTAATTGACTCCATTCGGTCCCCTGAGCGTCATAGGTTGCTCCATTACAGACTGCTCCTCTCAGCGATAGACTTTTCTTCGGATGATTTGTACTAGGACGCTTGGCGTCAAAATGCAGACGCCAATGGCCGATACAATTATCACGGCTTTATCGGATAGTTGACCGGTTGTCTTCCCGCCCAGGGAAACAGCGATTGCCAACGCATTGATTCCCACTCTGCGAGGAAACCAATGAGGTTCAAAACAGCCATTGTAAGGCGCCCGTTGATCTACTGCTACCCATTCCATCAGACGTTGCGCGGATCAGCGAAAGAGTCCAGTACTCAAGTAGCGCACTCCTGAATCAACAATTAAGGTCGTGATGGTAGCGGTCGGCCCTAATCGCTTTGCTATCCGCAGGGAAGCAACCACATTTGCCCCTGATGACGTGCCAGCAAAAATACCTTCTTCGCGAGCCAGACGCTGCGCCATGCGTTCGGCGTCCCCGGTAGAAACTGTCATTACTTCATTCACTTTGTCTTTTTGCCACAGCGGAGGCGTGAAGCCAATACCGATACCCTCAATGTTGTGAGATCCGGGAGCATGCCCGGAGAGTACAGCCGATTCTTCAGGCTCCACTGCTACGACGTGAACGTTGCTCTTGTGAGCTGAGAGCGCTTCCGTGGTACCATGAATTGAGTGTGCGGTCCCGACCGAATGGACAAATGCTTCAATGTTTCCTTTTGTCTGGTTCCAGATTTCTTCCCCCAGCGCGTGATAACCGCCAACTGCGTCCCGGTTGTTCAGTTGGTCCGACCACCAATGGCCGGGCCGCTGGCTGATCTGTCGCGCCTTCTCGATCATTTGCGTGATTGTACGCTCAGAAATCCCTTGTCCTTCATTATGTACGATAGTGACATTCGCGCCGAACGCCTTCATTGTGAGCGCCTTCTCCTGGCTGAAGGCGTCAGAGAAGACAACTTCTATCCTATATCCTTTCGCCGCGCAAACAAAAGCCAGCGATATCCCGGTTGTGCCACCCGTGTATTCGACTACTGTTCCGCCCGGCGATAGCACTTTTTTTCTTTCAGCCGCTTCAACAATGGCGCGCGCCATGCGATCCTTCATGCTGCCTGTTGGGTTGGCCATTTCCAGCTTGACGAAGACGCGGCCGGATCCGTTTGGTACGATCCGTCTCAGCTGCACGAGAGGCGTGTTTCCGATGGAGTCAAGAATATCCACTACCTGCCCCTTTTTAACGGAAAGCGCGATCCGTTCACAGGCTTGGTATTCTCTATGTTGTGGAGAGTTGCACTTTCGCTGATTCGACGGTTTCGAAGAAATGCGCTTGCATGCCAAGCCCGCCTTTCCCGACGAACGCTACTGCAATAGCCTTGCTTGTGAACTCCTGCAAAACCACTCTCTCAAGGTCGTTTGAAATTTGCCAAAATTCTGGACTCAGGTTTCTTCCGTGCAGGATCAGTTTGTTTATCCCACGGCTTAGGAGTTCTTTCGCGATTTCAGCCGCGTCTCGGGCACTTCGTATTACTATGCCTTCGGACTGCATCTCTGCAACTTGAGTTCCATTGATGTCATGAACAAAAACATTCATAAGTATGAACCTCTCCATCTGGAACGCGGGCTCCCTAACTATCGAAATCCCTGCGGATGGCCGTATGATATGGCAGCTTATCGAGACATGCAATATCTAAAAAGATCGTAAGCGCCCGATAAACCGCAACTTTTAGAGGAGGAATATCCCGTGCCATGATGCGCGAATCCGGATTCGAGGAGGAACATCATGGAGCAGGAGATTCGGGTCTCGTCCATCGAACGGGAACAGTATTGGCAGGAGCAGATGACGGCGTGGAAGGCAAGCGGGCTGAAGCAGATGCAGTACTGCCGTGAGCATCAACTTCCCAAGCATGCCTTCGTGTACTGGAAACTGAAGCTTCTGGGAAAAGATCCCGTGCCCGCTACGCTTGTTCCCATCAGTGAGCATCAGTTGAGGCATCTGCGCCGCCAAGATGGTTCGGCGCAGATACGGCTTGTTGTTGGAGAACGGTATCACGTTGAAATACAGCCCGGATTCAACGCGCAGACCCTGCAGGAGATCCTGGGAGTTCTGGAGCGCCTGGCATGATGCGAGTGGATCGCGCCGCGAAGGTCTATCTGGCGGTGGGGGCCACCGATTTACGCAAAGCGATCAATGGGCTATCGATACTGGCGCAGCAGCAAATGGGACAGGACCCGTTCGGCGGCGGGTATTTCGCATTCAGCAATCGAGCGCGTAATCGGATCAAGGTTCTGTATTGGGACCGCAATGGGTTCTGCCTCTGGCAGAAACGCTTGGAGCGGGATCGATTCCGATGGCCAAAGAACGCGGCGGAGGTGATGGAGCTCGATGGCCGACAGCTGGAATGGTTGCTGGCAGGACTGGATGTGAGGGAGGCACACGCGGAAGTGAAATATTCTCGGGTAATTTGAGAAAAGCACTTGACCTCCGGCATTGGACAATGCTACGCATGTGCCCGTGGCGATGACGATGAAGACAGCTGAACTGCCCACGGATGTGAAGGAACTTCATCATCTGGTCATCGAGCAAAACAAGAAGATACAATTTCTGGAAGAAGAATTACGCCTTGCCAAGGCTCATCGCTTTGGCCGTTCCTCTGATCGGGAAGTAGAAGAGAAACAGGCAAGGCTTTTCAACGAGGCAGAAGACGGAGCAGAGCAGAAAAGCGAGCAGCCTCCAACTGAGCCCACGATCCCTGTGACAGCTCATAATCGCAAGAAAGCCGGCCGACGCGCATTGCCTGAGAATCTTCCCCGCGAAGAGATCGTTCACGACATTCCCGAAGAGCAGAAGGTGTGTGCCTGCGGAGCTGTGATGAAGCGCATGGGGGAAGAAGTCAACGAACAGTTGGAGGTCATCCCGGCCCAGGCGAAGGTCATCCGCCATGTGCGACCCAAGTATGCATGTCGGGTCTGCCAGGGGGTGGACACCGAGGGTGGTGCGGTAAAGATCGCCCCGCCGGCTGAGCAGTTGATCCCCAAGAGCATCGCCACCCCGGGACTGCTTGCATTTTTGCTAGTGAACAAGTTTGCCGATGCCCTGCCATTTTACCGTCAGGAAAGGATATTCGCCCGCATGGGGGTGGAGCTTTCTCGCACCACGATGTGCAGTTGGGCGATGGAGGTGGCCGATCGGCTGAGTCCGCTTCTGCATTTAATGCGTGATCAGATCCGTGCCGGTCCGTACGTGCAGATTGATGAGACGCCGCTTCAGGTATTGGAGGATCCCGGCAGCACCAGCCAGATGTGGGTCTATCGGGGCGGCCAGCCGCGTGCACCGACTATTTTCTACGCCTACCATCCTTCGCGCAGTGGAGACGTGCCATTCCAGTTCCTCGACGGGTATCGGGGATGGGTTCAGACCGACGGGTACGCGGGCTATGACAAGCTGGGCAACCGCGAAGGGGTGGTGATGCTGGGCTGCTGGGCTCATGCACGTCGCAAGTTTGTTGATGTGACCAAGGCAGCCTCGATGGGCTCGGCGGCACATGAGGCGATTGAATACATCCGAAAGCTGTATGCGGTGGAAACTGATGCTGAGCAGCGCTCCCTGGATGAGACACAGAGAGCGGAACTACGTCGTTCAAAAACGGTGCCAATGCTGGATGAGTTTCACGGATGGCTGATGAAGCTTCAGGACCAGACACCGCCGCAGGGATTGTTGGGCAAGGCGGTCAACTACACCCTGGGGCAATGGGATCGACTGGAACGGTATGTCCAGCATGGCATGCTTCGTCCCGATAACAATCTGGCGGAGAACGCCATTCGGCCGTTCGTGGTAGGGAGAAAGAACTGGCTTTTCAGCGCGACATCCCGAGGGGCGCAGGCGAGCGCAGCGCTCTATAGCGTCATCGAGTCAGCAAAGGCGAACCGCCATGAGCCCTACTGGTATCTGCGGTTCTTGTTGGAAGGATTGATTTCAGCCAGGACTGCCGAACAATTTGCCGCCCTACTTCCTCAGAACATCGATCCCAAGACGCTCCGGCCCGCCGCAAATTAACAGGCGGTTTCTCGGGCGCTTACAAAAGATCTACCTGACAGGTGCATGCACCTATGAAGTCGCGTAAACCTGGCTCATCAGTCTATATGCACTCTCCGTGTCTTTCATAAGTCTGGGGTTCAAATCCCCTTCTCGTTCATGCTGTTTGCTCACGCAGATACCTTCGTAAGTCTAATCTACCAGCACTGCACGGCGACCGCCATCTACCCTGGGAGAAGTACCTCCAATGAAGAGGCGGTCAGGTCCGACGACCGGCTAGGCATTTCTTTTCAGTATTTGATTCAGGAAATTGCGCTTCCTCTTTTCTTCAGTCAATGCCAAAAGGTAGGTTTTCATTTGATGGTTCTCTTCAAGATCATCTTTCTGTATTGTCATATCAACCGGCGTATCTACATGTGAGAAGTATCCACCAACAAGGCCGGCAATAGGCACCGGCAAAGGTAATGAAGTTACTATGTCCGATGTGTTCACAACTCGGAATGATCTTTTAGCAAATTGCCTATTGTAAGCCTTTGCAAAAGTGGCGTCTCCGACGCGTGGTGATCCGAACAGATAGATAGATTGAACCTTGACCTTGCTATTGGCTTCAATATCCGGGGCCGAAAGGGTTGCCAAGGCAGCTCCAAGACTGTGACCGGCAACAAACAACTGCGTTTTTCGATCCAACAGACTCATGGTGTTCATTATCTTCTGGCGAACGAGCCTATAGCTTTGAAGGAATCCATCATGTACTTTGCCGTGGCTCGGCAGCAAATAGGGAGAGAGGCCGATACCAAAATTCCTTATCCATTCCGTCGGTGTTATCGTTCCGCGAAACACTAGAAATGTTCTGTTTAGTCGCTGGGCAATGAATCCAAGTGGAATATTGAGAGCCTTTTCTTTTCTCAGACGACCTGCCGCTCGCAAAACAAGATCAAAGTTCCGCCTGCCTGTCTCCAAGTTTTTCCCGGGCGTCCAAATATAGGTCAGCTCCGTGTTAAGCAGTAAGCGTCAAATAAACCCCACCCACGAGGGAGTTCGTTGACGTCGCTGAGCCGGCGGACGGGAGTCTATGCCAGTCGGCCGGATTCAAAATCCAGAAGCGACTCTTTGGGAATGTTCCAGGGTAGCAGGAATCGATAATCCTCAGGATTGGCGCTGTCGAGCAGCCTGCCAAGGACGTAGCACAAGTACAGGTAAGGCTCGATGCCGTTGAGCTTCGCGGTCTCGATGAGGCTGTACCAGGCCGCGCTGGCTTCTGCCCCCGCGGGACTGCCGGAGAGCAGCCAGTTCTTGCGTCCGACCACGAAGGGTCGTATCGCCCGCTCGCAAGCGTTGTTGTCGGGACCCAGCAGGGGGCTGTCCAGGTAGCGGATGAGCTTTGGCCACTGTCCGACGGTGTAGCCGATCGCCTTGCCCAGCGTTGTGGATGGAGGTACCTGGCCCTCTCGCTCTTCAAGCCACAGGTGCAGCTTCTCAAGCACAGGCTGCGCCTGCTCGCGGCGGCGCTGTGTAAACTGCTGCGGCGTAAGGTCCTGTTCTCGCAGACTGCGCTCAATCCTGAATAGCTCATTGATACTGGCCAACGCAACATCGGCGCTGCCCTTGGTCTTGGAGACCTCCTTGGCCTCGAAGAACTTCCTGCGCACGTGCGCCCAGCAGCCCACGTGTGTGATCCCGGGTTGGTTGCCCAGTTCTTGGTAACCGTCATAACCATCGGTCTGAATGAAACCCTTATAGTCACGAAGCGCGTCAGAGGGGATATTGCCTGCTCGAGTGGGATGGTACTGGTAGTCCACCACCGGCTGTCCGGGGCTTCCTCCCAGGAATACCCACATATAACTTTTGGAGGTGTTGGGCCGCCCGGGTTCCCCCATGACCTGTACGGTGGTTTCGTCGATCTGCACCACTGGTCCTTGGCGGATCTCCCCCCGCATCAACTCCCGCAGCGGGCGAAGCTTTTCAAAGACCGCGATGCTCCAATTGGCCATGTCCTGGCGGCTTATCTGCACACCGATGCGAGCGAATTGTTTCTCCTGACGGTAGAACGGCAAGGAATCACAGAACTTGCCTACCACGATGTAGGCCACCAGAGCGGGAGAGGCGATGCTCTTGGGCAGAAGCTGTACAGGAGGCGGAGCGATTCGAACCGCTGCTCGACTCTCGTCCCCCGAGCCTTCACAGGCATGGCAAGCATATTTGGGCCGCACGTGACGCCTCACCCGGATGCGGGCAGGAATCACTTCGAGTTTCTCGCAGGTCTCCTCCCCGATACGGGTCACCTGGTGCCCGCAGGCACAGTGCTTCTCTTCCTCACTGATATCGTGAATTGTCTCTACCCGAGGGATCTCGGGTGGCAGCGGCTTCCTTCCGCGCTTGCGTCGGCTATGGGCACGGACTTCGACGGTTTGTTCATCCGGCGGTTGGCTACTCTGCGCAAGAAGAATTTCTTCAGCCTCGTTGAATAGAAGAAGTTGACGGCGGTCTTCCTCGCTGAGCTTCTCGGCTCGACGACCGAAGATCCGCCGCCGCAAGAGCTGAATCTCCTCAAAATGCTTCAGCGCTTCATGTTGATACTCGATCTTCTCCGCGCGTTCCTTTTCAAGGCTGTCCTTGAGGTGACGAATCAGATCCTGCAATTCTCCAACGTTACTTGGAAGCTCTCCCAGTTTTTCATTCACCCCTGCACTTTATCACGAGCATCGGGACCACCGGTAGACCCTGCGCTACACCACAGTGCGATAGGCAATATTCTGATGGGCGTTCCAGAAATCAATCCCGCTCAACAGCATGCGCAGTTGCTCGACGCTGATCTCACGGGCCGCCTCCTGGCTTCGCGGCCAAGGAAACTTGTCTCGCTCCAGCCGCTTCTGCCACAGACAGAAGCCGTTACGATCCCAGTACAGCGCCTTCAACAACCGCCGCTCCTGATTGCTGAACAGATACAGGTGGCCCGAGAGCGGATCACCTCCCATGAGACCTTGCGCCAGAGCCGCCAACCCGTTGATTTGCTTTCTCAAATCCGTGGCCCCAGGACGAACGAAGACCTTTACCCTATCCCAGTCAAGAAACATGCGCTGCTTCCCGTGCAACGCGCAAAACTCCTCGGAGGATCTCTTCGCTGAACTCTCCGATGAGCTCCACATCGCCATTTACCCGAATGCGAAGGTGCAGCGCCGGGCATTTGTCTACAACAGGTACACCTCCCTTGATCTCGACGAACGCTGCGCTTGTTTCCGTTCCCCTCAGCCGCTTCGTCCATCGCCTCAAGGACTCCTTGCCCACACCCTGTTCACGGCACCACTGTTCGCGCGTCTTGCCGCTCTGCTTCCATGCAGCCACCAACGTGCGCCATTCCTCCGCTGAACGATGGCGCTGCTTTGCCCTGACCGCGGTTTCTTCCATCGAGGACCTCCTGAACCTTGTGTTCAGGATTCCCTGCTCCGGGTTATCCAACAAGGTGCGGTTGTTTTGACGCTTACGTTAAGCAAATACCTGTGGGGCAGTTTCCAAGGTTCCCCCTTTTCAAATGCCTCATATTGCAAATAGGCTTTCTGAATCAACTCTCCAAGCTCTAGAGAAAGTTTTCGATCGAATGCGTTTGGGAAGTACACTCTGCGCTCCTTTTAAGCGTGTGCAATCAGGAACTCAATGCTTCTTCATGAAAAGGTAGGTAGTTTCTGCAACCCGTTTCCATTCTGCATCCAAAGTGAGAACATGGCCGCAATTGTGAAGAGTCAACAGCTCCTTCGCTTTCGAGCTTACGCCGTCCAGAACGTTTTGAGCACTTGTTGGGTGGACTATGGAATCCGCGGTGCTGTGAACGGCAAGGATCGGACAATGAATTTTCGTGCAAATTCGCCCTGACAATCTTGATAAATTTCAGCAGCTCATAATAGGCACGCAAGGGCGCAACACTGTAGTTCCACAAACCCGCCTGAGCGTTCGGGTCAGCAAAGTAATCCTTTGGTTTTAGCAGAGAAGGTACCAGGTACTTTAATGGAAACAGGTACGATCGCGCATGCGCGATAGGAAGCGGCGTGGAGTACGCAATGACGCCATGTATTGAAGGCCAGGTGGCCGCCGCGTACAAGGACAGCAGCGCGCCAAGTGACAACCCTCCAACAAAAAGAGTCTGACATTCCTCACTGAGTCTTTCCAGAGATTGCTTTACATGAGCAGCCCAGTCCGGCCAGCGCTTTGTATTGAGATCAGCCGGGCTAGTCCCATGACCGGGCAGAAGAGGTGCCAGGACGGTGAGGCCCTGGTGATGAAGGTAATCGGCAATGAGTGACATTTCGGTGGTAGAACCCGTTAAACCATGAATCAACAGAATCCCAACAGGTCCCCCTTTCAGGTGAAGCTCAGCTGGTCTTGACTCCCCCTTCGTGATCATTTTTGCCTTCCTTTCACCTGCGGCGACTTGTTACGCCCCCTTCTGAAAATCAAAAACCCAACTTGGGGGACGGTTCAACGACTTGTTCCATCAATTCCTCAAAAAGCTCCTCACTATCGACAGAACTTCCTTCGCCTTTTCTATGTGTGCATTATGCCCTGCCCCTTCCACTATCCTCAGCTCAGCGCCTCTGATACCTGCCGCTAATAGCCTCTGATCCTCAGGTGGAAACTGAAAATCGTCGCGTCCTGCCATTATCAGGCACGGTACCTCGATGCGTTTAGCTTCGCTCATGATTGACCAGCCAGGAATCAACTCTCTGAAGCCATGAATAAAAGCAATAGGATTCCGGTGTGGAAAACCGAAGCTCGGCTTGGAGTAATACGCTTTCGCTAGAATAATCAATGATTTTACGAGCCCGTTTTTCCCAATCTGACCACTAAAAAACCTTTCTGCTGTTTCAATGGATATCTTCCCAAATCCTCTCTGCTTCAGGATTCTGGAGGTATTTTCGCGAACCACGCGCCCATCTCCACAACTGTCAAGAATACAAAGATGCGTAAGGGCCTGCGGGAAGCGAATTGCATATTCCAGTGCCACCATTCCGCCAAATGAGTGCCCGACTACCGCCCATTTGTTGATTCCCAGGCTCACCCGAAGCGCCTCAGCATCCGCGGTGAGGGCATCCCAGGTCATAGTTTGAATATCTGGTCTCCGTGAACGCCCATTGCAGCGATGATCATAAAAGATCAGCTTGAACTCATTGCTGAGAGGCGAAAGTGACAACATTGTTGAATGGTCAGCCCCAGGTCCGCCATGCATGAGAAGTACAGGATGACCTTCTCCGAGAATTTCGAACGAAAAGGGAAATCCCTCGTGAGCCTAGACGGACCAGCCTACCTTTCATGACTAGAACCAACGTACCCGTCCTGACGCGGTTTTTTCAACGGTCCAAGAAAGAGCTATGCAACCCCCTCGTGGAAAGGTTTACGAGGCTTCTTTGACATCCGTTCACTAATCCTTTCTGCAAGCCATTGAAAGTATTCATTCAGGAAAGGGTCCGTTTTGCGGAGCCGCTGGGCCATTCCTTTGTATTTTTCCCAAGAGGTTGAAACAAATGAACCAAGGGTCTTCTCCACGAGATCGAGATTTATGTAGTTCTCTGCGACAAGAATACCGAGCATCTCCATTTCCTGTGCGAACTGTAGAAAGAAGACCTGCTCATTTGTTGGAAGAGCCTGTAACTCTTCCCCGCTCGCGGGTATCTTGTGCGAAATAATGTACTGCATTAGTTCTGCGAAGTCTCTGCTTTGAAAATTTCTGAGTGCTTCGAGTGTCAGGCGATCACGCCGATCGCGTGCCGCTGCCCGAACCTGTGCGATTCCGAATATGAGACCTACGACAAACGAAAGAGCAAGGGCAACGTTCGCAATAAGAGTGATTATGTCATTTATCATCTGCAAGTAAACCTAATTTACCTTCGCTTCCGACAGAATCCAAGCGACGTGGCAAGCGTTCGGGAGTGTTGCAGCGCTATTTCCACACAAAGAAATACCACATTGCGACCAGGGAAATCCCGGCCTCTCCTTCAACGATTTTCTTTATTTCTTCAATAGTTGCCAGTTTTTTCCCCGTGTCATCCTTAATGGCCTTACCGTCAAATTCGACAACTTTTTTGCCATGCGAGTCCTTGATGTTGTTTCCATCAATTTCGCCCACCTGTGTACCATTCCAAGCTTTTATCTTGTTCCCTTCAAGTTCTCCCTCTTTTTGACCGGAACGCTTCTTTAGTTTCTTTCCATCGAAAAGATATTCCGCCATATATCCTCCCTCAGGTTAGTTGTCAGCCGGACTGCATGTTGCTTGTTCAGAGCGCATAGTCAATTGACATCAACACCCTGGCTGTTTTCTTGCCTGGGTTAAAGTAGCGATGAGCCTCGCCCGCGTAGAATTGCACCAGTTGATTCTCACGCGCAACCGACTTTGCTTCACCAAGTGTGATCTCGATGGTTCCACTGAGAACAAACACCGTCTCGCGGGCTTTTCCCTGATGAGGTTCTCCCTCAAACTGAATCCCTTCCTCGATTTCTGCATAATACACTTCAAAGGGTCTATCAGGTTCGAACGTTATGAGCGGGAAAAGTCTATATCCCTTTTTCCCTGAATTAACCTGTCCTCCGGTGGTAAAGTCCGTGACATCCGCGCCTGCTTGCCTTTTAGTCAGCAAAGATGAAAACGGCAGCCTCAAGCCGTTTGCGATTTTCCACAATACGCTTATTGTCGGGCTTGACCGGCCAATTTCGATCTGGCGAAGCATGCTCTTGCTTACCCCGCTTCGTCTGGCCAACTCGTCAAGACTCAGGTTTTGAGCTTTCCTGGCCAATCTCAGGTTTTCGGAGACGGATGCATCGATTTGGCTCATATATTGTCGACTTGACCGTTATTGCGTTTTCATGTATGCTATAGCGGCCATATGTACTCTATATCATACTCTAATCAGGTGCTTTTTTCAAGGAGGCACGCCTAATGCCGGTCCCATGGGCTGCTTTGGTTAGCTTTGTCCTGGTAACAAGTCTTACTCCGGGTCCCAACAATATCTCCGCCATGTCTCTGGGCATCACGCACGGCTATAGAAAATCATTCAGATTTCTTTCGGGAATTGTTGTTGGTTTTTTTGTTGTCATGTGCATTTGCGCTTTGATTGCAACGATACTCTTCAAGTCCTTGCCTTTCATTGAACCCTACCTACGAATTGCAGGCTCACTCTATATCGTCTGGCTGGCAATTCACACGTTCATTGGAAGCCTAAAGGCTGACCCTACTTCTGCAAAGTCTCTTGGATTTCTTGACGGACTTCTCCTTCAGATGCTCAACGTGAAGGTGATAGTTTATGGACTGACTTTGTACTCAACGTTTTTAGCGTCAATGTCCGGCAATGGGATTCTTATTGGGATTTCAGCAACCGCATTTGCCGTCATCGGGTTTGGTGCAGTCTCTGTGTGGAATCTTGCAGGAACTTCCTTTTCTCGCTTCTTTCAAAAGGTAATCTTAAGAACAATTCTGGCAGCGACACTATCCCTTCTTTTGCTCTATTGCGCCGCGGAGTCATCCGGCTTGCTACAACTGATAGAATTGAGATTTCACATGACGTAGAGTCAGGCCGACCAAAAGAGGATCTTGCCTTGAATACTTATTTACCTATCCTCTATTCTTTGCATCGTCTGATCGGCAGTAAGCGGATGGGAGGCCAAAATGATCGCGCGGATGTGGCATGGACGTGTCCCGAACTCAAAGGCCGTTGACTATCGGCATTTTCTGAACTCAAGAGCAATTTCCGGACTACAGATCCATAGAAGGGAACATCAGCGTCCGCATTCTAGAGCGAAAGGAAAATGACTCGACTCACTTTATCACTTTGACCTTTTGGACAAGCCTTGAAGCTATTAAGGAATTTGCGGGACCCGAGGTTGAGAAGGCTAAATACTATCCAGAAGACACAGATTACCTGATTGAGTTCGAACCAAATGCTACTCATTACGAGGTAGTTGGAAGCTCTTGATCGTCCGCATACGCAACTAAATGATCATTACCTCAGAACTATCAGCCCCTTCGGTATGCTGATTGTGGCTTCGAAGGCAACCGGACCTTCCGCAATCTTAAGGTCTATTCCCAACTTAACAAGGGCATGTGTTGTTCGATCAGCTTCCGGGTGAAATATCTTCAGTCTCTCCAGCACACATCCTTTGGGAGCGTTTGTTGCGGGATGAGTTGAGTCACCCCAATTTATAAAGTAGGGGACAACTCCGCCTTCACGATCTTTCGTTAGGTCTGTCATTTCCCATCGCAACGTCGATCCATCAGGCTTCTTACGACTTCCCGGTTGTATGTCACCCAGGTCCAATCCTTGTGCTTTGGCAATGGACACGGTTTCCTTGAGATCCGTTGAGCGCACAACCCAAGTCACGAGCTTTGGCGACGGGAGCTCATCAATTCCAAATGGTCTGGGTTTTGCGGGATCCGGGCTAATATCATTCGGGCCCATTATTTCTAAATATATTCGTTTACCCAAACAAAGGAGCGCGTTTTGTGTACGCCACTTTGGATGCTGACCGCCAACTGCAGCTGCAACGCCCAGGAGTCTGTACAGCTCCTTAATGCCGTCCTCGAGGTTTGGCGTGGCATAGACAAGATGGTCTATGACAGATAATAGATTCATCATCTGTCCGCAAAAGTCTGAGATTGACCGGCTTTGCTATTCATGACCCAGCTCATGTCCTCGTTCTGTCCTACTACGAAGCCATCCAGGGAAACAAATGCCGATGCTATCAGTTTTCGCATTTGGCCGCTTCCTCTACGTGCTGTAGTCGTGGATGGGGCCTCTCACAGAAATGGCGCGGATTGTTGTCGATTCGGGTTTGGCATGGCTGCCCCGAAGTGCTTGCTACTGTTTCCTGTTCTTCACGTCCAGTAAACTGACTTTTTCCTTTGCCTTTCGGCCCCCAAATAGTGAAGTCCAAAAGCCTTTCTTCCTTGGTTCCGCTTTGGGCGATTCTATTTTCTTCAAGAGAACCTTCGGCTTTACCGTTTCCTTCTTATTCTGCTGTTTTGATTTCGTGGAGGTCTTGGTAATCTTGGCTTTCAAAGTATTTGCTTTTGCTTTTGCTCCGCCATTTGAGCCCTTTGCAGATTTTTGCAGCTTCTGTACGTCTGCTTGGGAGAATACCCTGCTATTCCCGACCTTTGTCCCAAGGTTTTTCCGGGCTACATATGTGCGCAAAGTTGGAACGGATATTTTGGTCAGCTTTGAAAGTTGTTCGATGGAAAGTTTCACTCAATCAACCTCTTGTGTCCTTGGCGTTTCGTAAAGACCAACGGTAGCATTCATCTCCGCTTTATTCAATCCTTGCCCGTTTCCACGGCCTCGGTTCGGGAGGGTTGGTGGCGTGCCCCCTATTGCCTTACGGAGAGCACGTCGGTCATCCACTAGTCAGTCAACCTTTCGCCTAGACTTTTCTCCTTCTCCTTGCAGTTAGGACAAGCTCCTCAATTTCTGATGGTAATTGTTCATCTTGCCATTTTCTTTCTTCATCTGGCGATTTGCCCGCATTTTTCACCGCCTCCAGTGCATACCATGCTGCACCTAACGAATGGTCTGCCATATGAGCAGTCGCAACGGCGTGTCCAACAGAGCGCGCGACGGCAATTACAATCGCATCTGAGCTTTCGTTTGCTACCGCAATGGCATCTAGCGAAGCTTTTCTTGCTTCACCAACTGAAGCCCTCCCTTGGCGCCACTCTTTGGCCACATTTAATGCATATTTTAGTCGCATATCAATATTTGCTTTCAGGAGATGCAGAACATTTTTCGCGCAGTCGCAAGCCCATTTCATCAGTTGATAGTGCTGCTCCCTCTTTAAGGGACCGCCCCTATGTTCCGCAACGAATCGTCTATCTCGCATTTGCGTCTTTCGGTCAAACAGCGCAGCTCCATTCTCCATGTCCTTGATCAATAGCGATAGGAAACTTTTAAGTCAAGCATACCCTTCCTCCTCCAACCTGCCCAGAATTGGATCGTGTAGGCTGATGTTCGCAATTTCGGATTGAAAGGAGGCCATCGCACACTCCAAAATGATTAGGTCGCCAAACCAGATCATAGCGGAGGGAAACGATGGCCAAGCGAGATCTTAGCACCCTGTTCAAGTCGCTGCTATTGCAGTTTGTAGGAGAAGCGGATCCGTTGCT
This sequence comes from uncultured Spirochaetota bacterium, assembly GCA_963710335.1. GTDB lineage: Bacteria > Spirochaetota > Spirochaetia > SZUA-6 > Fen-1364 > Fen-1364. The sequence continues at coordinate 20 of CAVQAA010000007.1, read as the reverse complement.
GTCCATGTTGGAGTGGGTTA
>CAVQAA010000006.1:0-545745 GCA_963710335.1 uncultured Spirochaetota bacterium | reverse complement strand
ACGCCGTCGTCCTCCGGAGATTCTGGCGTATATCCGGTCACGCGAGTTCTTCTGGCCAATAACCCGCCTTCAGTCCGACGGCAGGTAAGAAGACTTCGTCGATGAACCGGGTGGCAGTGTTGAATAGGTGGGGCGCGACTGTGGAAGGCAAGACTGAGCGAACATCAGCCAGGGTTCGACTCCCTGTCACGATAGCCTGGGAAAATGCGTCTCTCCCGAAGCCGGTCGCGTACCTAAGAGCACGAATCGTTATGGCTAGTCGTTTTCTGTCGAAGTCAACATGCCGGAATCCGCTGTGCACAATGCGGTTTCGGAAACCGCGTGCGTCATTCAGTAGCGCGGTGAGCCATCGACGACATCGGCGATGTAGGCTCAAAGCCGTGAGCTGCGTGGCTACGCTTCTTGGAAGCTCCGCAGCCATCCTGCCCGCAGGAAATCCCAGTAGCAACGAGATGCTTGGGCCCAAGTCGTGCGTCGGAGAGAGCTTGAACAGACTCTCGAGCGATACCCAATAGAAAAGAAACGAAAGAGCCCGATCTGGCTCTTTCCTCGCCTTGGACGCCCAAATGAGGCTGCGCTTCAACGCTTGCGGAGCTTCGAGCTTTGCCCATCGCGCCATTGCGTAGGCGTACTGATATTGGTCAATCTGCGCCAACTCGCCCTGGGACATCAGGAAAACGGGACCAACCGGAAACGGCACACGTGGCTGCGGCTTGTTGAGCGGTACTATTCGCCGCGAAGAAAGGTCAACCATGAACCCAACGGGAGTGAGCCGCAACTCCGCAAAGCCGGAAATGGGCGGTTCGGCAAACTCTATCGCCTCCTCAAACTGCACCTCTGCTTCTCGAAAGGCAGAGGCACCGTCGTCGGCTTCGACAATGGTAACCATCCTGGGCGCTTTCGAAATGTCGATTGAGTATTCGGGGAATTGACGCGACGACTCCGCGAGGGCGGCGATCTCGTCGGCCAAATCGGCGCCTGCCGGTCGGATGTCTACTCCGCCCAAGCCTTTCGTTTGTGGGTACACTCTAGTGGTCACCAGCAGCCGAACGACAAGAAAGTCCTTCACGGTGAAATCCTTGTCTTGGTTGCGTGCTTTGCCAGTTGGTTTCGAAGCCCGGTAAGCAGCAGATGCCGGACCTGCGCGCTGAATCGCCCACTCAGCCTGGATAGAATCAGGCCGCTGAAGCCGGACTTTGCGACCGCAGCCATCAGTTCAGGATCGGCGGCGCGAAGGGCCGTCTCAAAGACCGCTAGCGCAGATGCGCCCCTGGTCATGCGCCTCGAGAGTCGCTTAGCAGCCTGCCAAGCGTCAGCATGTTGCCCGCGCACTAATGCGTTTGCGGTTAAGGCACATTCCAAGACCTCACCTGCCGCTCCAAACTCCTTGAGCCGGTCGACGCAATGGCCGGACAAATGAACGTCGCCACGACAAGCAGCAACCCAATTGAGTTGAGACCACGCTTCGATGTTGCGGGGCTGCGAGTGGAGGATCAGACCGAGATAATACTCAGCCTCCGCGAACCTGCGGCGGTTCACTAGCAGGATCGACAGGTGCAACCGTGCGAGTTCGGTAGGGCGGTACGTCGCCAAGTCCCACAGGCAACTGATTGCCTTGTCCACATCGTCATCGCCGGCACCTCGAAGGCCTGACAGCAGAGCGGCGAAGGATGCGTTTGAAGGATCTCGGACGTACGAACCGAGTGCTGAGGCCGCGGCGTCTGGCAAGGTCTTGATCCCTCCACTTTCAGCGGATGGAAAGACTATCAGAACCAGACCAGAATCGCCAGCCTCAGATAACTCACAAAAAATGTTGAGGCAAACGCAGGAACAAACTGGCACTTGTACCGTTATCCGAAGAATCTCGTACAGGCCAGACCAGGCCGAAGGTGCTCTTCCCCAGCACGATTGAAGACACTATAGCTGCTTTAGACCTCGTCGGAGATGTGTATCAGGACAACGTTCGAATCAACTCAATAAGCTTCCCTGGTGCCTCGCCCAACCAGCTCTCTGCGATAGCAGCTGTATTCAACTCCAGCGTTTTCAACGCGCTTGCCTGCCTGAAGGCCGGACTTAGTGATTCCGGGTGGCGGCAGTTCAACAAGCAGTTCACGGAAATCGTTCGTAAGCGCCCGATAAACCGCAACTTTTAGAGGAGGAATATCCCGTGCCATGATGCGCGAATCCGGATTCGAGGAGGAACATCATGGAGCAGGAGATTCGGGTCTCGTCCATCGAACGGGAACAGTATTGGCAGGAGCAGATGACGGCGTGGAAGGCAAGCGGGCTGAAGCAGATGCAGTACTGCCGTGAGCATCAACTTCCCAAGCATGCCTTCGTGTACTGGAAACTGAAGCTTCTGGGAAAAGATCCCGTGCCCGCTACGCTTGTTCCCATCAGTGAGCATCAGTTGAGGCATCTGCGCCGCCAAGATGGTTCGGCGCAGATACGGCTTGTTGTTGGAGAACGGTATCACGTTGAAATACAGCCCGGATTCAACGCGCAGACCCTGCAGGAGATCCTGGGAGTTCTGGAGCGCCTGGCATGATGCGAGTGGATCGCGCCGCGAAGGTCTATCTGGCGGTGGGGGCCACCGATTTACGCAAAGCGATCAATGGGCTATCGATACTGGCGCAGCAGCAAATGGGACAGGACCCGTTCGGCGGCGGGTATTTCGCATTCAGCAATCGAGCGCGTAATCGGATCAAGGTTCTGTATTGGGACCGCAATGGGTTCTGCCTCTGGCAGAAACGCTTGGAGCGGGATCGATTCCGATGGCCAAAGAACGCGGCGGAGGTGATGGAGCTCGATGGCCGACAGCTGGAATGGTTGCTGGCAGGACTGGATGTGAGGGAGGCACACGCGGAAGTGAAATATTCTCGGGTAATTTGAGAAAAGCACTTGACCTCCGGGCATTGGACAATGCTACGCATGTGCCCGTGGCGATGACGATGAAGACAGCTGAACTGCCCACGGATGTGAAGGAACTTCATCATCTGGTCATCGAGCAAAACAAGAAGATACAATTTCTGGAAGAAGAATTACGCCTTGCCAAGGCTCATCGCTTTGGCCGTTCCTCTGATCGGGAAGTAGAAGAGAAACAGGCAAGGCTTTTCAACGAGGCAGAAGACGGAGCAGAGCAGAAAAGCGAGCAGCCTCCAACTGAGCCCACGATCCCTGTGACAGCTCATAATCGCAAGAAAGCCGGCCAACGCGCATTGCCTGAGAATCTTCCCCGCGAAGAGATCGTTCACGACATTCCCGAAGAGCAGAAGGTGTGTGCCTGCGGAGCTGTGATGAAGCGCATGGGGGAAGAAGTCAACGAACAGTTGGAGGTCATCCCGGCCCAGGCGAAGGTCATCCGCCATGTGCGACCCAAGTATGCATGTCGGGTCTGCCAGGGGGTGGACACCGAGGGTGGTGCGGTAAAGATCGCCCCGCCGGCTGAGCAGTTGATCCCCAAGAGCATCGCCACCCCGGGACTGCTTGCATTTTTGCTAGTGAACAAGTTTGCCGATGCCCTGCCATTTTACCGTCAGGAAAGGATATTCGCCCGCATGGGGGTGGAGCTTTCTCGCACCACGATGTGCAGTTGGGCGATGGAGGTGGCCGATCGGCTGAGTCCGCTTCTGCATTTAATGCGTGATCAGATCCGTGCCGGTCCGTACGTGCAGATTGATGAGACGCCGCTTCAGGTATTGGAGGATCCCGGCAGCACCAGCCAGATGTGGGTCTATCGGGGCGGCCAGCCGCGTGCACCGACTATTTTCTACGCCTACCATCCTTCGCGCAGTGGAGACGTGCCATTCCAGTTCCTCGACGGGTATCGGGGATGGGTTCAGACCGACGGGTACGCGGGCTATGACAAGCTGGGCAACCGCGAAGGGGTGGTGATGCTGGGCTGCTGGGCTCATGCACGTCGCAAGTTTGTTGATGTGACCAAGGCAGCCTCGATGGGCTCGGCGGCACATGAGGCGATTGAATACATCCGAAAGCTGTATGCGGTGGAAACTGATGCTGAGCAGCGCTCCCTGGATGAGACACAGAGAGCGGAACTACGTCGTTCAAAAACGGTGCCAATGCTGGATGAGTTTCACGGATGGCTGATGAAGCTTCAGGACCAGACACCGCCGCAGGGATTGTTGGGCAAGGCGGTCAACTACACCCTGGGGCAATGGGATCGACTGGAACGGTATGTCCAGCATGGCATGCTTCGTCCCGATAACAATCTGGCGGAGAACGCCATTCGGCCGTTCGTGGTAGGGAGAAAGAACTGGCTTTTCAGCGCGACATCCCGAGGGGCGCAGGCGAGCGCAGCGCTCTATAGCGTCATCGAGTCAGCAAAGGCGAACCGCCATGAGCCCTACTGGTATCTGCGGTTCTTGTTGGAAGGATTGATTTCAGCCAGGACTGCCGAACAATTTGCCGCCCTACTTCCTCAGAACATCGATCCCAAGACGCTCCGGCCCGCCGCAAATTAACAGGCGGTTTCTCGGGCGCTTACAATCGTTCCGTTTCCGCCCAACCTCTTGAAAGATACGGAAACTGTCGATGTGTTGGCGAAGCAGGCGTCGCGAATCTCGGAGCATCAAGAGCAGGCGCGAAAGTCGAAAAGCGAAGGCGCTCTTGCCTCTCTACGTGCCGCATTGAACACGATGTGGTCCGAACTCGACTATGTCGTTGAGGATGCGTACAACCTCACAAGTAGCCAGCGTTCCGTGATTCACCGCTATCCGCGAAGGGTCGACAAGTTCGATCTGTTGCTAAGACAAGTGGCGCCCCCCGAAGAGGACGAGGACTAAGAACGCTTCACTCGTTGGGGCAGGCACGGCAATCTATTGAAAGCGAGCGCGGATGCAGGCGAACGTGAAGCTGAAAGGTACTGACGCCTACTGGAAGCGAGATATAACCGAATGTTGTGGATAGGAAAGAAAAGAGCGTATCCTTAATCGAGTTTGTAGGACGAAGTCTCTCGGAAAACCCAGGACACTATCGAGAAGTGGTGCAATGAGGGCTATTCGAGGGCCTCCCGGGGGTAGTTTTGCTATAGAGTCATAATGCGCTTTAAGAGCACAAAAACAGACAAGCAGGCTGCGGCGGTCGGCCCTTCAGCACGGTCAGTACGGTTCCCCTGATTTCAGGTAGTAGATCAAGCTCCAGATGCGATCGATTTCACCTCGCTCAATCACCTCGAGAGGCTTGAAACCACCCAAAGCCTTGTTCGGGTTCTCAAGCCACTGTGCAATGAAGTCCTTCTTCATGACCTCGCTCAGCGCCTTCTGAAGACGCTGCAATTCCACAAGCGTTCGCTTCGCAAGCTCTCCAGGCTTCTCGCCCGCTTCCCAGCGCGCTACCGCCCTTTGTGAGGAGGAAGAAAGCTGAGCGAAAGTCTTCTGGCTGAGCCCGAGGTTCCTCCGAAGAACCGCAAACTGTGCTGTGTCCCCAGGGAGTTTCTCATGTACCACAAACGCTTTCACTGCGGCTCTTCTCGCGCCGGTGGCGGTCTTCGCCTTCTTCACCGTCTTCTTATTACTAGTCTTGGTTGCCATCGTCTCCAACCATTCCTGCACCAAAGATTACCTAGTTGTGCAAAAGTGTCAAGACAAATTACATGCACTTTTGCATTGCGGCAAGCAGATCGAAACTACTGTACGCCTTCTGCAGCTATCTCACTACCAGCTCTTAAAACTTCGAGGAACAGAACGATGTTCTTTCCTTCCTTGTCAGCCGCGGACGGAACCAACAAAGCTTCAATCCCCTGGGCACATGCCGCCCTTCCTATGGCTTGCCCGCGAGACTCAACGTTATGGTCCTGCTGCAGCCTCCAGTCTTCTTGGAGGAGTTCACCCAGTGGGAATCCGAACAAGTGCTCGATGTCTATCTCTGTCAGGTCGAGAGAACCTGAACTGAGACTCTGACCGCGACGAATATCTTGGGCATGGCTTTTTCTATGGGTATTCCGGTGTTCCGATATCGCTGTAGGGTCTCTGCCATTGCAGTTTCCGGCGTGAGACTGCCATAGACTGCCCTTATGCCTTTTGGACTCCACCTGCCGCCATGTTCGGAGCTCCCTTCGCCCGAAACGAGGGCGATCGTCGTGAAATGTCGTGGACTCGTTGCCCGAAAAACTACGCCTGCCCATGGAACGCATCTGGTCTTACATTGCGTAATAACACCGAGTATCTTTACGAAATCTGGATTGGCTTTCACGGCGACTTGTTACCTTCTCTCTAATGTTCTGCCTTGCCAGTTCTGGACATTCATAAACCGCACAGCACCTCGAAGGCAAGTGCACCTCTTCTTCCAGCGAGACCCGAAAACCCTACCAGGGCCCGCCACGCGCGTCGTTTGGCGGGATTTTGCGAGCACGCGACTGTTCGAAGGCGCGAGGGGTCCCAGTGGGAACCCGGACATGTGGATTTATACCCTTCCATAGTCGTCGGCTCACACTGGCCTTGTATGGGCCCTATATCAAACGTGTTTATAAGTATCGAGCCATGCGGTTGAGACTTCTGCTGTTCTATCAGCTCCCTCGCCTTCGCCTCGATCTCGCTGCGATGTCTCAGGAATGCGTGCAGTGTACCTTCTCTCTCGGCATTGAAGTGATCGTCCAGGGCCTCAGCTGAGATCTTGCACGGGATTCGGCGACCGTTCACAATTGCCGGGAAGTCGACACCGCTATTATCAAAGGTCAGCTGTTGTTCACGGGGAAACGAGATCTGTATAGTACACCTCCGAACCTTTTGCGTAGTGGGCGAACGCGCGAAGAGCCTGGCGTGTAATAACACGCCCCATTCAGACCCTTCTCGATTAGTTAAACGCTTCCTGAAGCCGTCGATAGGCGGCGGTGCCTGTAAGACGTGCGTTCTTTTGCGCGTAATCGAAAGCTGTCTTTCCCCGGAGGTCTATCGCTTTCACGTCAGCGCCAGCAGCTAAGAGGATTGTGATCACCTCGGGATTCTTGTTGTACATGGCGGCATACATCAGCGGGGTCCCGCCGCGGTTGTTCTGAACATTAAGGTCCGCGCCGGCCTTCAGGAATGCAACTGTCACCTCGGGGTTCGGGTTGAACCAGGCCGCGTACATCAGCGAAGTCTCGCCGTGCTCGTCTCGAGCCTCGATGTCCACGCCAGCTTCCAGGAGTGTTGTGATCACCTCGGGGTGTTGGTTGTACTCAGCGGCGCACATCAGGGGGGTCTTGTCGTAGCTGTTTCGAGCATTCACGTCCGCGCCACTACTGATGGCGGCTTGCACGCTCTGTGAGGTTCCGGTTATCACAAGATCAAAGAAGGCCATCTGTTCAGTCATTTTGTTCCATCCAGGCCATTATAGCAGGGGCTCAAGGGCACAGCAGGCCATGTGCAGGGGAAAACAAGCCCAAGACCTCGCGCGTGGTGGGCCTGGGCTCGATCCGCGCGGGGTCTGCCGTACACTTTCACCTGGTGAAAACGCGAGACCCAGCGGCGCGCATGGAGGCGGAAGCTCGAGAGCGTGCGGGGTGATCGGGGGCCCCGGGGGCTGCTGGAGGGCCTAAAAAGGGGGCCTAAAAGCGTGGATTCATAACTGTCTTTTGTCACCTGACATAACTCGGGTGCCTTCCAAGCATGAGAAATACAAGTCCTATGCGACCAAGCTTCAAACTTGTTACTTTTTCCTCAACGTTATAGCTAAATACTTCCTTTTGAGGAGGCAAATAATGAGAATTGAAGTGAAAGATAAGGTAAGAATACCACAGCGACCCATCCTCCTTATCTGCGTCCTTGGCTATTGGTTGATCGCCTGTGCCTTGTTTTCTGAGGGTAACCGCGAAGTAGATTTTAATGCTCAAACCTTTAGTTTCGATCACACAACTCAAGTATGGGCGTACACACCTGTCAAAGTCGTTCTAAGGAACATCAATACTTTTACACATAAGTACACCATAAACTCAGAAACAACAGACTACCACACTACACCTATGCCTTCTGTACTTAGTTCAATAATTGCCAAAGGTACTCCAGTAGTCTCTGGCGCACAAGCTGAAAGAGCTGCAAATGCCTACCCTGAGAAAGCGTCGAAAGACTTGGAGAAAGATTACAATACGTGGAAAGAGCTCAGCAACGACATAGGGTCTCTCGACAATGTTTTTTCACAAATCCTTGCACTTATGAACGGGGACGACCCCAGTAGCCTTCCGCCAAAGCAAAACACAAACATCGGAGTGCGCAAGAGTGTCGCAGAAAAGATCCAACCTGGTGGCAGCGCAGACGAGACTCAAAATATGAAAGATTACTTGAGCATAAAAGAAGATGACTCACTAAACCAGCAGAATATAGAGACAGCCTTCAATTCTGCGAAACCCGATATCAACAACGAGGCAACTACGATAAGGACCTTTTACGACTACTATGACGAATACACTCAGATTATTAGTAAGTGGAAGAGCGATTATGATTTTTACAAAAAGGGCCTTGGCACAAATGCCGACTTGTATGCGAGCGACAACGAGAGAATTAGTACATTCGACAGCAGCTTTCAACCAAAGTACGCCAAAGATTCCGGGAAGTACGACGGATCCTACATAAAGAATATATATGTCTCGGTCCTGGACCCTGAGGTTGTCCCCCTGATAATCGAGAAGGACCTGGGTCCAACTATGACCGATTCTCTTTCAGTTTCAGTTAAGATAGAGAGAATCGCCCCAATTCAAGTATCCACTGATTCTTCTTCCGAGGTACTTGGAGGAGCCTTAACCTCCAATCTCGTCAGCAACACATACTCAACTACAGTCAAGACCTATTTTCGCCTAGTACTGGATTACAGCTTGGGACTAGGAGTTCCCTCTTACGATCAACAGAACTACTACATAGATAAATCAGGGATTGTCAGAGCGGGAACAAGTGACAAAGTGAATATCGGCGCTGCTGCATTGGCTCAGCTGTACTTCACGCCGTGGCTTATCGAAGGTGCAGTCGGAATTCCGATGCCTGGCCTTTGCTTCGGGATAATACAAGGAATAGAGACAGGTCAGACGAACTACGTTGCTGGTGTTAGTGGGATACTTTATCTAGGACAAAGGATCCACTTGTCGTATTCTTACGGTGCGTCCTGGGGACAAATTACGGATCTCAACGGCGACGTCGTTGGATCTCCAGCTATCGGTAGCCAGGTCAACACCGCGAAATACATTGGCACTGGCACCTTTTACTCATTTACTGCCAGCTATGCGTTTTGACTCCTTGTCGAATGGCTGGTAAGCTACCTCATCGAGATCGAATACATTAGTTCTGTGTCTGCCGTTCCGTCAGACTTAAGGATAGGTCTTGCTCCTGGGGAAACCAGAAATGTAACCGATTGACAAGGATTCTCTGGTTTCCGGGTTTTCCGAAGCCACGATCCCGAAAGAATCTTGCATACCGGTTATTCGGAAGTCGTAGGGGCGCAAACGCCATGCACGATGGAATACAGCCCGACATCTCGCGGGTGGCGGCCTTAGGATCGATCCCCGACTGAACGGAAAACTGTCTTTGCTCGTGCGCTGAGTTCACCTTCGGTACATGATTAGCTGAAGGTCAAAGTGGTCTGTAGTACTGGCCTTGTATGGGCCCTATATCAATCGAGTTTATGAGTATCGAGCCATCCAGTTGAAACTTTTGCTGTTCTATCAGCTCCCTCGCCTTCGCCTCGATTTCGCTGCGGTGTCGCAGGAATGCGTGCAGTGGACCTTCTCTCTCGCCGTTGAAGTGATCGTCCAGGGCCTCAGCTGAGATCTTGCACGGGATTCGGCGACCGTCCACAATTGCCGGGAAGTCGACGCCGCTATTATCAAAGGTCAGCTGTTGCTCTCGAGGGAATGAAATTTGCATGTGCACCTCCTTTCAGCCGACAGGTTCCCACTCGAACTCAACGAACGCCATTTTTCCTACTGGCAGATCCGCACCCTTACTTTCGAGGCGCAATCAAAGGTTGAAGGCCCTCTTGCTGCACTGCATCCCTGTATGTCTCGATGAGTGTTTTTTCCGTGGTATCAAGAAGAGGCTTCCCTTGCGGGTCATTCGGATGGCGCATGCCCAAGCGGTGCAGAACGAGTATCACCGCGAGTGTTGATGCGAATCGCTCGGCGTCTTCGCCCGTTAGCCCAATCTCGGCGGGCTCCTCGCACAGCTGCTGTAACCACCTGATGTTCTTGACGTCCTTGTCCTGCTCCATCTTTGTCGACCGTGCCATGACGGCGGACTCCGCCCGAAGGGTCCTCTTGCATATCCTGGAAATAAGTCCGCCGTCACAGTCGAATGTTGCCACTTTTGTCACCTCGCCATACACTTCTACCCCCACCGCTTTTCACCCGCAAGGCCTTCGAGGGAACTGTAGCGTCTCGCTTCTGTGCCCTGGGGCTTGACTTGAGTCGATGGCGTGCCGAGACCCAAAACAGTGAGATTCGAAGACAGCAACCGTTGCAAGGGCAGGGGACCAGCGCGATTCTGCCTTCTAGAGCGCAGAGGAACGCGCGTCGTGGCCCTAGGATCGATCCGCGCGGGGCCTGCCGTGTAGTTTTTTCACCTGTTCAAAGATAGGCAAAGGGGGCGCCAGTGGCACGCCCGGAGACAGAAGCTCGAGAGCTAGCGGGGGAAACGGGCCCCGGGGGCCGCTGGAGGGCCTGAAAAGGGAGGTGAAAAGTAGTATTCAAAAAGGGCATTATGGAACCTCACAAGTTGGCAAGACAAAATCTTGGCGTTAACGGCGCGGCGGCGGTCTGCCTCTAATAGCAAGAGTTCCTGTCTTTTAGGAGGACCTCGAAATGACTTCATAGTCCGTCTCCCTGCCGTGTTATGCGCCCGCCCGTCTAACAGGCGGGAGAAGGACCTTAGAGGGAAAACTTCATAACATGTATGTTAGATGGCAAAAATATAGTTCATTCGCGACTGTTCTCTTAACTAGAGCCAACGGTCGACTGGGGGCATCTCATGCTATTTTCCACGAACTACTTTGCGGATCCGAAACCAGATGCAGAGTTGTTGTTTCACTATACAGAGTCGTGATCGAGCACATTCTGTTCGAGAGACAATTCAGATTCTCTCAACTTTCGGGGTCTCACGATCCCCTAGAGTACGAGGATTTTGCCACGTCTATTGGCAGATTCAACGCCTTGATGAAGCGACAAATGAAGTTTGCCTCTCTCTGTCTGGATTTGGCTTCTTCTGACGGCTTGATGTTCAACAAAGGTTGCTACAGGTTAAGGATGTGGAGTCAATATGCAGTTGGTCACACGGGAGCCTGCGTCGTATTCTCAAAGAACGCCATGGTTGATTGCGTTAAGAAGCATATTGGACTGAAGGGGATTTTGCTGAATGCACCTGTTACCTATAAAAATGATAGGAAGGCTCTATTCGATCTCCTCTTCTTCAAACCTGGAGACGAATGGCGAGACGAGATGACGAGGTTGCTTGAGAACTCACAGGAAGTACTCTTCACTAAGGTTGAAGATTTCCGTCAAGAACAGGAATTCCGGATATGCTATTTGCCAGAACATTATGAAGCTACTTCTGCGTACGACCTTGTAGATTGTTCGTCGGCGTTGGCAGGGGTAATTATCGGAAGCAACTTTCACCCGTCCTACTTTGAAACAATTTGCTCGCTTGCGCGGAAGTCATCTATCCCAGCATTCCAGTGCAAATGGCTAAACCACCCCCGACTAAAGTCGGGGGGTTCTGCGCTCGTCGGCTAAAGCCGACTGGGGCCGACATCACGGTTCTACTTTGAAGTCGGCATCTTGGTCCCGCTCCATGTCCTGTTGATTCTCTATGTAGCGACTGATCATTTCCTCAGTCACATTCCCTGTGCTGGCCGCGAAATAGCCGCGGCCCCACAGATGCCTCCCCCAGAATGCTTTGTTCAATCCGCGGTTTTCCATCAAGAGCTTCCGTGATGTCAGCCCCTTCATGCGCTGCACGAGCCTGGACACCGATAGCGTAGGCGGTGCACTCACCAATAGATGCACGTGATCCCGACTCACGCTGCCCTTCACGATCTCTACGTCCAGGCTCGCGCAAATCATCCGCACCAGGTCTCTTACTCTACTTCCTATCTCTCGGTTCAATACTGGCTTGCGGTACTTGGTTATCCACACGATGTGATACTTCAAATCGTAGACGCAATGCGACGCTTTTCTATACTGCTTCATCGACCGCAAGCCTACTAAAGTCTTCGTCTAAAGACGAGGGGGTTTCTCCCCGTAGGGGACTCTAAATGGGGCCCCTTTCATTGCCAGCATTGGCTTGTGAAACTTTGCCATCTAACAAGTCGACCCCTTAGAAGGCCGTAGCGAACGGATACTCAAATGGACTACCGTGGACCCATCCGGCATACTGATGCGGCGGGGCGGCTTATAATAACTCTATGTTAGATTTAGGCTGTTCAAGGAGACGAATGTCACAGGCGGGCTCTCAAGCGTGGGCCTTCTACGGCGAAGTCGCGAAAACAGGGGTGCTCTGGACACTGCGCGACGACAAGGGCTTCCCTGCACCAATTACCCCCGCTGGGAAACGAGCCATGCCATTCTGGTCTTCGCGTTCGAGAGTCGAGCGGATCATAGCGAAGGTGCCGGTGTATGACGGATTCCGTCCGTACGAGATCAGTTGGGATGACTTCCAGAAGAAGTGGCTTCCGGGACTGGAGAGGGACGGGATGATGGCGGGGGTCAACTGGAGCGGACTCAGAGCCGTGGGATTCGACATTGAGCCCAGACGCCTTCAGCAATCGATCCTCAACATGATACAGAATCCACAGTAGAAAGGGCAGGTACGTAGGGCTATGGAATCGTGGCATGTTGGAGTGGCAGCCGAGGCAATCGCAGCGGCGGAGTTCGCACGTTGTGGATACGATGTTTCAGTTCAATACGGTGCAGATCAGCCCGAATACGACTTGATTGTGGCAATGGGTGCCACAATGCTCAAGGTTTCGGTCAAGGGAAGTCAGAGTGGAAGTTGGGGGCTGACTCAGAACTATCTCAAAAACGCCGACTATCACGCCGCCGCTGAAGCCTGGCTGTCCAAGCACATGACCTATCCTGAGTTTGGTGGACACGGTAACATGGGGTAATTGAGCGAAAAGGAACCGATGAAAGAACAACGCAGATACTCAGCTGAGCTGAAGGCCGAGGCCGTGAAGATGGTCATCGAGCAGGGGCTGACCCAGAAAGAGACAGGGAAGCGGCTGTCGATTCCCAAGGGGAATATCGGGAATTGGGTCTCATCGGCTAAAGCATCCTTCAAGAATGGCAGCCCTGGGGAACAATCGGTGGCAGAGCTTTCACGCGAAAATGCTCGTCTTAGAAAAGAACTTGCCGAAGCCCGCATGGAAAGGGAAATCTTAAAAAAAGCCACGGCGTACTTCGCAAAGGAGTCATTGCCCGGTACGCGTTCATGAAGGCCTATAGGCTCCTATATCCGGTGAAACTCATGGCACGGGTCCTTGAGGTATCCCGCAGCGGCTACTACACGTGGTTGACGCGAGGGCCGTCACGCAGAGAGATCCAGGATTCAGTGTTGAAGGGGCTGATCAGTTGCGCGCACAAACGAAGCAGGGGCACCTACGGCCCGCGCAGGCTCCAGGATGAGCTGGCGGCGGAAAACCATCACGTTGGGCGCGATCATATTTCCCGCCTGAGAACTGAGATGGGACTGAGGTGTATCCAGCTCAAGAAGTTCAAAGTCACGACGGATTCCAAGCATCATTTGCCGGTGGTGGCAAACCTGTTGAAACAGGATTTCTCCGCGGTAGTGCCCTCGACGGTGTGGGGGACCGATATTACCTATGTCTCCACCGACGAAGGGTGGCTGTATCTTGCCGGGGTGAAGGACTTCGCAACTCGCGAGATCGTCGGCTACGCCATGGATGGCACAATTACCACCTGCCTTGTGCAGAACGCCCTGAAAAAAGCGCTGCAATTCAGACAGCCCCTGCCGGGCTGCATACACCATTCCGATCGCGGAAGCCAGTATTGTGCGGCTGACTATCGCAAGGAGGTACAGGAAGCAGGAATGATCGCTTCTATGTCGGGAAAGGGAAACTGCTATGATAACGCGCCCACAGAAAGTTTTTGGGGCCATCTCAAGCAGGAACTAATTTACCACCGCCATTTTCAGACACGCAACGAAGCCATAGCGGCAATACGGGAATACATCGAGATCTTCTACAACCGAATACGTCGTCATTCGGCTCTCGGCAACACGGCTCCGTCCGTTTTCGCCGAAACATACTACTCACAAAGGAGAGTCGCTTAAGTCCTCAGTGTCCATTATTGACAGTACAGGCCAACAAGCCGGGTACTATCTTGTGCTTCGTTCAGTTCAAGAACAAGGGCCTGCTGGATATGCCGAATATGTATCTCGCCACCCCCAAGGAAGTCGCTGAACGCTTGAAGCAAACGGCAAATGGCGGGGGCGACACGATTCTCTATGAGAACCACGAGTGGACAGACAGGGCCATGAGCGCTCCGGTGCTTTAGATCAGTCAATTTGTTGACCAATTGTATCCGATTTCTATATCTTCGGCGGGCAGTGATTTTTACATAGCTGGAGGAGGGATGCTGAGACCTAATTGCAAACGCATTCTTTTTTTAGTGCTTTTTCTTAGAACGATTCTTAGCGTTCAGGCGCAGACTGTAAATTTCGATTCCACGGTGGTAGCTAAAGCAGTTTGGGTCGCCATTTCAAAGCAAAACATTGCTACCACGAGTGACTATTTACCCCTTGGCCTTGCTCTGGGCCTGCACGCCGCATGGCAATCTAATCCGTCTTTGACAGAACAGGAAGCTCAAAACTTGGTTAACCAGACTCGGGCCAGCTACGAACTATGGCGAGTCTCGCCGGCTGGTAAAGGTGCTTCCCCAGAGGCCATGCTTGAGCAAACGCTGAATACCATGGCAAACATCGTGGAGCAACAAAACAGTTCGACAGCGGTAGACATATCAAAACTTCTCATCAGCTTGGACAACTACGACTCTATGGAAAGCCAGGCACTCGACGAAATATACACGGATGCAAAGACTTCTGCTGCTCAAGAGCGCATCGTAAACGGGGCGCTCGGATCCGATCTGAAAGTTCTGACGACGGATACCACTAAACAGATGCTTGACGAAAATCCACAGCTTAAGCAAGCGATAATCGATGACAATCTCTATGACATCGTTAATAATAACACAGGACAATTGGCACAAGTGAATGCTTCCCTGCAACAATGCTTTGATCAAGTCAACAAAGTGACAAGTGAGGCCAGCGAGACGTTGAAGAATCAAAACTCGCAGACGGAGGAGGACCAAGAATCGGAAGACAAACAAAGAGAACTAGACGAGCTGAAGCTGGATGCAGCCGATGCCGGATTTGACATACTCGGCAAGGCGGTTCCTGGATCTAATAGTAAAAAAATCGCTGCGGTTGGTCATGCTGCAGTTCAGATTGCCTCCGCCATTAACAAGTTTACTACGAAAACAAGTGAGCTTTCCACAGGCCTAGGAGCCGTAGTTCTCACTGGAAGCATCGTTGGCGCCATAAGCGGCCTCACTGATGTACTGGGGGCGGGACCTTCCGAATCTCAAATGCTTCAAACTGAAATCGGTGAACTTTCTCAACAGGTCTCAGACCTACGCAACGAGATGGTGTATCGTTTTGATCGGATAGATCGAGAACTTGCTGTCATTTACGAAAATCTAGACACGAATTTCGTAATTATTGAAGGCGATATTGATCAAGCAAATCAGCGGCTAAAAGAGATCCAAGCGAACCTTAAAGATACCCAGGGCAAACTTGGGGCCGTTTATAATGCTTTAGCCGTTGCGCTCTCAACCGATTTTAGGAATGCTGAGCAGTCAAGTCATGACTTCTATAACAAGTATGGAGTCCCAATGACTTTCGAGAGGTTCTTAAATTACCAAGACACGTTCCACGACTTTCTCGGTCACGCAAGACAGCCTCCGATTATCGATACCGTGCTCGTGCCTTCGTCAGATCAGGCGGGGTATCAAGATTTTGTCAACCTGTCGAACGGCGAACTCTACCTACGTCTGCCGTTTTCCGAGATTAACTTTGTTCTGTACAACGCAAGCGTTCCCGGTATACTTGGCAACGCCTGGCTAACAAACCTTGATGCTTGGCTAGATGCTTCAACCGCCTATATCAACCTTGCGACCCAGCCGCATGGCTCGGACGCGCCAATTCATACTACGAAAACCTTCGTCGAAAAGGCTGTATTTATTTCTGATTTCATAGACGATGGCAAACGACTGCAAAAAACGCTCTTATCTTTCGCTTTGGCTGGACAGAATGGCGACAATCCATATTTTTCAAACCAAATTGCCCAATACAAGACAGGAGCCAAGGCCCTGTATGATCTCTTAGACAAGGGGAAATCAGATTATGTTACGAAGCAATTTGGCGGTTTTGACCCGTGGGGAGACCAGAACCAGAAAGTGCAATCGAATGATGTGTTAACGAAAGTACCTGTAGTGATTGCTGGACGCGGTGTAGTTGGCGCAGCTTCAATAGAGGGTCTTCAATTGATTGATGGATTTCGCGGCAGTGTGGCTTCGACGTCGAATCCGTCTAGTCCACCTTCAACTTTAACGAATCCACAACCCGCTAGTCCGCCTTCGGGCATTCGCGCGGGTCCGGCAACTATCCCACCACTCCTGGAAAACGCTGACAGGTACGTTTACAAAGACTCCAAATTCCAAATGTCGTTTACAAACATTCATTACACATCGGGCGGTGTAACAACTGAAGGTCATTTTTTCCCCCCTCCTCCTGGGCATGGCGGCGAGCTATTCCCGGGGAGGGCTAGCTACTCCTTTTTTGCGAGTTTTGCACTCAACGCACAAGTGACGATTTCCTTTGGTGATGTTACCATAGCGACCACCAGTGTTAACTATGTCGTTAATCACCAGAAGATAGGAGGAACTGGCATAGTCGGCGTAGGCGACCCAGTCAACGTACCTGGGCTGCAGCCGGCCGATGCTACCGCTGCTCAAAACTGGAGCACGTTGGTCCAACTATCCTTGGCGATAATTTGGACTCCTGACGCCACGGGCTCGATACAAGTTATGCAATCGGCAAGTGCCGATCTACAGAAGACTATGATATCTCAGAGACACGAGTTGATAGCCAACGAATGGTCCGCAATGAACGACGCGGCCACTAGAGGTCCATTTGAGACTGCCATGTGGAAAATGTCTTTCAGCAAAGCAATGCTTTGGGCCATGGCTCAACTAGCGTTGCCGCAATCCTTCGAAACGGACGAGTATTTTCGCGGCCTCCTCTGTGGAGGGACCGCGGGCCTCTATGACCGAGAAAGTGTGCTTAGCTTATTTTCCCAACTGGCGAATGTCGATGCTTCGCAAGAACCCATGAAGGACTTTGGTCTTCCTGGCTTCGAAAAGGATACAACTGATCGTATTGATAGACTAACAGCTGCGTTTGCAACGAAACTTAAGGCAGCAGAAACAAACGGCGGTGAACAGCTGACCTCTCTGGATGTGACTTTGTTCATCCTCGCCAAACTGGAGAATCAACACAACTCAGCTGTTGCAGGAAATTAGGGAAGCCGCTGAACAGAAGGCTCAACTTGAGTTAGGGCAAAGACCTTCGCAAGGCAAACGCTGATTTTGCAGTGTCTAATAAGGCTGGGCCGTAGACGAACGATCGCGTGCCCTGCCCGCACGGTTTGCTTGCTGCCTCAGATCGTCTGCAGCCACTTCGTCACTGTGGTACGTTGTTGCGATCGAGTATCCCAAGCCGGAGAGCCTCTTGAAAAGGCCTCTCCCGATTCCTCGCGTTGCACCTGTAATGATTGCTACGCGTCTTTCCATACACTGCACTCCAGACGAATACGAGCTTAGGTTGGCTCATTTATGGACGTTTTCAAGACCGAAAAACTCTTTGGCGCCTTGAAGAGTGGCGGGATTGAAATCTAGTTGTTCGAGAGGGATTCCTTTCTTGAGACCATATTCGATTACCGGTCCCCAAGTAGCCCGATTCAGACTAACTTTGAAGACAGCATCATGGAAGACGACGACAAGTTCCTCTCCCCTGAAGTAGTGAGCGTACCATTTTCCGTCGGTGACCATTCTCGCTTGAAGCATCCTAATATGCTCGTCAATGTCGGTCCCGGCCACACCTAGCAGAAGAAATGTAAGCGTCCGACTAACCCCACCTGTTGCAGCGTAGCCGCATGAAGCACAGTCCCTCCATCAAGGAGGGACAAGATGAAGCACGACCGTGAGTTCTGGATCCGCCACGTGGAGGGCTGGCGCTCCAGTGGACTGACGCAGCAGATGTACTGCAGGCGTCATCGTCTGGCGAAGGGGACATTGGGCTATTGGGTTTCGACCTTGAAGCGGCCAGCGGTCGCGAAATCGGATCTGGTGGAAGTTGGACGCGCCGACATCAAGGAGCAGCGGCCGACCTCCCCGATTGAGCTGATTGTCGATGGTCGCTACGTACTGCGTTTATGGCCCGGCATGGAGCCTGCGCACATGCGGGATGTTCTCTCGGTTCTGGAGTGTCGCTCATGATCAGTCTGGAAGTGAAAGATGCACGGGTATTCGTACGCCCGGGAGCAACGGACTGAGACTGTTGCACAACCGCTTTCACGGTCGCTGGGCGTGTCTGAAGAGGTAAGATACTGTTGCGCAATCGCACGCGCTCGCACTCTGTCGTCTGGGAGGAGTAGCGATATCAGATCTTCAAAGGCTATTTAGCCCGAACATCCGAGTCAGGTTGTAGGTTGTACATACCAGTAACCATTCGTTGTTCACCTTCTCCAAGCCTCGCCGGAGAAAACGCCTAAATCCGATGAGTTCTTTGACATATCCAAATGTGCGTTCGATCAGTGGCATGCGGTTACTGTAGATCCGCTTTCCGTCCGGAGAATGTATTTTCCGCGCGTAATCGCTTAGTCGGCAACGTTCATCAACTTTTGCCTTCAAAATCGTGAAGTCCTTCCAGTTTATGGATTGTTTTCCGATGCAGATCGCATGATGGTTGCACCCTCTACACAACGAAGGCGTCAATACGGGGAATCGGTAGCACTCCTTGCCGTTGTTCATCTTTATTTTCCAGTCTCTCATCACACGGCCACCAGGACATCGAAGAAATAAACCCTGGTCATCTTGGGCTATTTCGCAGTCTTCGCTCCCTAGCGAGTGCTGGGACTTGCTCCTTTTGTTGCCGTAGAACTTTGCATCCTTGGCGTCAGGAACATAGATATCCATCCCATCCTGGATCGCTTTGAGTATATTGGCGGTGGAATAGTAACCCTTATCAAAAAGATATTTGCTATGCGGAAGCTTTTCCTTTGCCTGCTCGGGAGCTGTCTTAGTAACCTCATCGGTCATTTTGAACATGTTCTCTTTATCGTCGATGTTGTTCCCCACCTTGGCGGCGACAATCAAACCATGCGCATCTGAACAGCTTGCTTGAGCGTTGTATCCCTCACTGTACGAGCCATCGATCTTCATCACTCGGCATTCACGGTCCGTAATGTTTTGTAGTATCTCTTTGCCTTTTTTTGTTTCGATCCTCTCGGCCTGATCGAGGAAATATTGAACCCGCTCATAGTTTGCGTGATAACGTTCTATTTTCTTGGTCAAACGCTCCTCCTCATCGCGGTTCTCTGCACGGCGGTGTTCTGCCAACGCATCTTCAATCTTCTTTGTCAACGCTGCCTGCCGTTTGTGAAAGTTCTCTATAGTTCCAGTGAACTGATGAGAAGCATTTGCCTTGATTTTTGTTCCGTCGGTGGCTATGAGGCGGTAGTCTAAGTAGCCGAGCTGATCTGCAATGTATAGGACCTTCGAGAAGATAAGGGTAATCAGTTGCGCTCGCTCGCTAATATAGCGGCTAAAAGTTGAGTGATCAGGCGTTGAAAATCCACTGACATACATAAACCCCATATCTTGCTTGCAGGATTTTTCGAGTTTCCGCGAGGAGAAAACTCCTCGAGCGAATCCGTAAAAAATGGCTCCAAATACTGCACGAGGATCGTATGGGGCCTCGCCCCCCTGATCAAATTGCGTTCCTTCTTCGCATTCTTCAAAGTTAACCTTGCCGAACACATCAACGAGAAATCGCTCGAAACTACCGACAGGGAAATATTCCTCGGGGGAAAAGCTGATAAAGACAGACTGCGTTGGTTCGTAAGTTTTATATCGCTGCATTCTTCATTCTATCTTGTGTGAGGTTGTGCGACAATCTCGACTTGCGGAAGCAGATCAACGGCCTGGCGCTGCTTATCGAACAGGTCATGGAATCCAACGTATTCGAGCCGGCGCTGTTTCTGTTCTGCAACGGCGAACGACGGATCCTAAAGGCGCTGTACTGGGACCGAACAGGATTTGCAATGTGGCAAAAGAGGTTAGAGAAACATCGGTTTCCCTGGCCACGAACTGCGGAGCAGGCGAGGTATGAGATCGACGGTGAGAAGTTACGCATGCTGCTTGAGGGCATCGACTTTTGGTCGGCTCATCAAGAGTTGAACTACACACGCGTGAGCTGAAAAAAAATCCGAAAGCGAGAGAAAATCATTGCCCTCCGTCATTGTGTTGTGCTACTCTACGCGCGTGGAGGGGAACGTCGAAACGCTCTTGCGTGAGAACGCGCAATTGCGCCAGGAGAACGCCGAGCTGGCGCACGCAAAGAGCGAACTGGCCAAGCGCGTTGAGATCCTGGGCGAACAGATTGCGTGGTTCAGGAATCGATTCTTCGCTCGCAGCAGTGAAGCCCTTAGTGAAAAGGATAAGCGGCAGCTGAGGCTCTTCGACGAAGGTGAGTCCTCCCCGCAGGCCGACCCCGGCGAGGCCCTCGTGCGCATCCCGGAGCACGCGCGAGGGAAGGCAAAGCGACGGCCCCTCCCCGAAGCTCTTCCCCGAGATGAGGTTGTCATCGATATCCCCGAAGAACAGAAGCACTGCCTGTGCGGCGCTGAGTTGGTGCGCATCGGGGAGGAGGTCAGCGAGAAGCTGGACGTCATTCCCCCGCAGCTTCGCGTGATTCGGACCATCCGTCCTCAGTACGCCTGCCATGAGTGCGAAGGCTCCGGTGACGAGCAACGGCCCGCGGTACGCATCGCGGCGATGCCTCCTGCGCTCATCGACAAGGGGATTGCCAGCGCGGGCCTTCTGGCCTACATCGTAACGAGCAAGTTCTGCGATTCCCTTCCGTTGTACCGACAGGAGAAGCAGTTCGAGCGAATCGGAGTGGAGCTTTCCCGTCGGACAATGGCCGACTGGATGATCGCGGCCAGCGAAGCATGCGCGCCGTTGATGGAGCTGTTGGAGGGTCATCTTCGCTCGGGGCCGCTTCTGCAGTTGGACGAGACTACCGTGCAAGTCATGGAGGAGCCGGGACGGGAAAACACGACCCTCAGTTACATGTGGGTAGCTCGGGGAGGAGCGCCTGAGGCGCCGGTGATTCTCTATCACTATGCTCCCAGCCGCGGCGCCGAGGTGGCCAAAGAAATGATAGGGAGCTTCGAAGGCTACCTCCAGACCGACGGTTACGATGCATATGATCGCGCCTGTGAGGGGGCAACGAAGGTAATCCATGCGGGCTGCTGGGCTCATGCAAGGCGCAAGTTTTTCGAGGCGCAGAAGAGCTCGAAGAAGGCTGGCAGCGCGGAAGTGGCGATCTCCACGATCGGCAAACTCTATCGAGCCGAGGGTGAACGTGCGGTGTACAAAAAGCCCGAAGAGTTCGCTATAGCGCGCCGCCGCATCGTCGAGCCGATTCTGGCGGAGTTCCGCACATGGCTGGAACAGCGCGCCTTACAAGTTCCCCCGGAAACCTTTTTAGGGAAGGCCGTGGGATACGCGCTGACACAATGGCCGAAGCTCATTCGCTACCTCGATCACCCCGCGCTGACGCCCGACACCAACGCGGTGGAAGGGGCAATACGCCCCTTTGTGCTAGGCAGAAAAAATTGGCTTTTTTCTGGCAGCCCTCGTGGCGCTGCGGCCAGCGCGAGACTATTTAGCACCATCGAGACCGCCAAGGCCAACGGGCAAGAGCCCTACTGGTATCTACGAAAGCTTTTCGACGAGCTCCCGGTTGCACGCACGGAAGCCGAGATTCAAAGACTGGCCCCTTTCCGCGCCTCTCAGCCCTGACTCAGCACAGGTGGGGTTCAGCGGACGCTTACCACTTTACTCGCTAAAAGCCATTTCATTTGTTAAACCCCTATATCGGTTACGGCGTTGTTGACCGGGATATCGATGCCAGACGCATTCTTGGAGGCTCCGGCCACAGCCTGGGCGTCGGCCTTACGTGTCACATCGGTCTGCACCGCTAGGGCTTCCACGCGTTCCACGGCCTCCCTGGGTGTCGGATCAGGTGATGTCGATGACAACCACACTTACCGCCCTTCTTCGGGTATCTGCACAATTCATGCAAGTAGCCTCTGTACGCAATCCCGAGCCGCCGCGGCAGCCTCTCTGCAACTTGGAAGCGGAAGAACCTCAAAAGAAAGGTATCCAGCAAAATCAACCTGAACTAGGGCCTCCACTATCGACTTCATCGGGATATGTCCACGACCCGGAGCCTCGCGATTGCTGTCCGCAAGGTGTACATGCCCTAGATAAGTCGCAGAGCTTTTCAGTGCCCCAACTATGTCTCGCTCTTCAATGTTCATATGAAACGTGTCGGCTAGGAGCCTGACACTTCTCGACCCGATCCTTTCTATCTTAGAGACGACATCCATGAGTGTATTGTTCTGATCCAGTTCATATCTATTGATCGCTTCCAGAAAGAGCGTCACGCCGTTGGACTCTGCACGCCGAGCGCAACGCTCCAGACATTCCTCGGCGACCTTTTCAGTTGATTCGGTGTCTTGCCAATTGCGTCCACGAGAACCGTAGATCAGGCCAATTGTTACAGCGGATCCGATGAACGCAGCCAAGTCGATGTACCCAAAAATCCTATCTACTGCCCTCTGCCTTGTCGCAGAATCCTTATCAGTGAAAGTCAGGTGTTCACGCGTCGCCGCCATTCCAGTTCCAATTGTTGGCACCTCCAGCCCGAACTCAGAACACAATTCCTTCACCACATGCGGATCAACTTCGTCTGGACTTTGCAGGTGCAACTCAATGCCCGCATAACCCATCTCCGAGGCGATCTCAAAGGAGCGCTCATAGGGGCCACACAGAACTATCGGTGCGCCCTGGTTTACCTGCGTTGCAGCGGTCAACGCTATTCTCAAGTGGGTTGAATCCTCCCTTGTGAGCAATAGACAAAGAGATTGCCCTCAGCGTGCTCTATAGCCACCAGCGGTAGGCCACTGGACGCCATGCCCTGTGGTCACATCTGCCTTCCAGCAGATTCCATCCAGCAGACCTCAGATCTCCATTGACACACAGTAACCACCGTAGATGGCCGCAATGATTTTCCCCGGTAGAACGCAATCTCCAATGCTGTATACGTCGCATCCCGCCGGGACGGATGCCACAATCTTGTTTGGCAGCAAGCCGTATGCCAATATCACCGTATCGAACGGTACTTCGCTACGCTTCTTCGTGGCTGTTTCTTCTATTTGGATGAAACCGTCTCCAATGAACAGAACCTTAGTCGACGGCAGGACCTTCACGCCGTTGCACCGCAATTTCAGCCGCATTAGAGCTGCACTTTGCGCGTACATATCGCTGCAAATCTCATTCAGCATCTCAACGATCGTGATCCTTTTCCCATTTGCGGGGACAATGAGTTTCTGTTCAAAAACAATTTCTCCTGAAAGATTCTTTATTCCCCTGAGGCAAAGTTCTACCCGCTTTCCAGCGATGAACTCCGCTGTCTCACAACCGGTAGCACCTCCACCTAGGATGATCACATCCTCACCTATTCTCTCCGGATGCAACAAAGCCTCTGAGGCCGTAATTGAACGTTCGCTGCCTGGGATAGCTCGTGAGTACTCGGACCCTGTGGCAAGGATGAGAACGTCCGGTCGGATTTCTTCTGCTATATCATTGCTCCAAGTGGAATCGGTCCTAACTTCCACTTTCAAGTCTCCCAATTGCTTGTTAAACCAATTCACCAAGTTCCTGAGTTTGTCCTTGCAAGGCGGCAAACAGCCGGCGATTTAGCGTGCCGCCCACTTGGCTTGCCTTATCCATCAGGACGACGCTATGTCCTCTCAATGCTGCAACACGCGCCGCCTCCATACCGGCGGGACCAGCGCCTACTATTACTACCTTTTTTGGTTTTTCTGCCCTCGCAATGCTTTTGGACTCCCATTCCCGCCCTGCTTCTGGGTTTACAGCGCAGCGCAGGCTTCTGCCACTATCCAAACTGTTGAGACACTCTTGGCATGAAAGGCACATGCGAATATCGCCGTATTGTCCTCGAACTACCTTGTTGCAGAAGTCGGGGTCGGCTATTTGCGCCCTGCCAAGAGCAACCAGGTCGGCGCTCCCTTCCTGAAGTATCTTCTCAGCCAATTCGGCGTCCCGTATTCCGCCTGCAACGATGACCGGGATACTTACAACGGATTTGATTTCCCTCGCACTTTTCACCATGAAACCATGAAGCCCCGGAAAGTTGTATGGCGCGATGCTAAAAAGATAGGTCAAGGGAATGCCACCAGAAACGTCAATGGCGGAGATACCTGCCTGCTGAAGCCAGATAGCTATCTGCTTAGTATCCTTCACGGTCAGCCCGCCGCCGACGTATTCGTCTCCCGAGATGCGCACCATGATTGGGTAGTCAGGCCCGAGGGCATCTTTATACCCTTCGACAATCTGCAAAAGAAACCTACACCGATTTTCTAGGGAGCCGCCATATTCATCTGACCTTTTGTTGTACAGTGGTGACAAGAACTGCGCAATTAAGTATCCATGCGCGGCATGAAGCGTAACTGCGTCGAATTCCGCGGCTTTCGCATTACTCGCAGTCTGGATAAAGCAATTCTGAATGCCGCGAATATCCCTCACGCTCAACGGCGTCACGTCAGCCTTGGAGTCGGAGCAGATGTTGGACGACGAAACTTTAGGCCCAATGGCTCCTTCCGAACCATAGTGGACAATTTCGACTGATGCCTTGGCACCAAAGCGGTGGATGCGCTCCACCATATTGTGCCATCCCGGCACAAACTTCTTGTCGTACAACATCGGCTGCACGCCGTGGTTCTTGACATCTGGAACGACGGATGCTGCCTCAACAACAATCAGGCCAGTGCCTCCCCTAGCCCTTCGTACATAGTATTCCGACATTTGGGGCGTGACTGCGCCGTTGATGTCGGAAAAGTTAGTGTTCATTGGCGGCATTACCATTCTGTTCCGGAGGTGCAACTTCTTGATCTGAAGAGGTTTAGTCAGCATCTCTGTTTTCATGGCTTATCCTTCCGCAACCATACCTCCAAGCCGCGATGCCGCATCTTACCGCCGAAATCCACGCTGCTTCCTTCGAAGCAACGTGAAAACAGCCGACTTGCGGGAGCCATATAGGCACCGACACAGCGCTCGACCCCCCGGAGACACTCAATGCGACCAGGGACTTCGGATGATTCACGAGTTGCTGGGAACTTTGATGCATGGGAGAAGATGAAAACCATTAGCGCTAGCGATTTGGCGTGACGAGTATCTTCCCAGGAGCGACATTTGCAGCCTCCTTAAAGGCCTTGTGGGCATCTTGGAGGGAGTACTTTCCGCAAATCATCGGACTTAGGTCCAATCTTCTGGACGAAACTAGCCTTATTACATCGGCCCAAATGTCATGACCAGAGCTTCCTATGGAGCAGGTATATATGGCATCTTTCTTCTGGAACTTTATTGGTAGCATGGCAACCCGTTCCCCCGTTAAACCAATTTGCACAACTTTGGCTCCAACCGACAGCGAGTCTTCAATTTGAGGTATCGTCATATCAAGTCTTTCTGTTGCTTCAACATGAACCATGGCGCCGTACCCGTTTGTTGCATCCAAAACGGCCGAAGCAACTGACTTTCCTGCTTTCTCTAGCTCGATCGGATTGAACATAAGATCTGCTCCCATTCTTTTTGCTACATCCAAACGCTTACTAGATATATCGATTGCCATTATCCTTGCCGCCCCTGAAGCCTTTGCGAGCCCAATTGCAGCCAGGCCGACAGGACCGCAGCCTGATACAGCGACATACGCCCCCGGCCTAAAACCCCCGCTCCTGACTAGGAGCCCATTGTAGGCAACGGCTGCGGGCTCAACTAGCGCCGCAGCTTCAAGGGCCCCCTCTTTCCTGCCGTAAATGTCGACCAACTCATTGACCTTGAGGCAGTATTTCTCCTTCGCAATCAGGAATTCCGCAAAACCACCGTCTATAGTGAATCCAATCTCTTCCAATCTCTCGCACTGATTCACCATTCCTTGCCGGCATGCGGCACATTCCCCGCACCAATTCATTGATTCGGCAACCAGAAGATCTCCAACTTCAATTCCAGTAACGTTCTTGCCAACGGCGACGGCTTCACCGCTATATTCGTGGCCTAGAATTGTTGGGGCCTTGCAATGCCCTGAGTACCTTAGGTAGTTATCCTTGTCTACTCCCAGGAACATAGTATCCGATCCGCATACACCGCAGGCCCCTACCTTGATGAGAACCTCGTCATCTTTAGGAGTCGGTGTAGGCTTCTCAACAAGGGAGAGCTTGGGATCGTACCATATCTTGCTTCCAAACAAAGCCATCTGGAGCGTCGATTCGCGCGCCGTAGGCATAAATCCCGGTCTTGGTTTGAACATTGCGCTGAACTGAAAACCCTTCATTTGATGCCTCCTCTAAGTCATTCTTTTGGTGTAGGAACCAAAAGCTCAGAACTAGAGCACTTGCTGCCTACAGAGCAGATCGCCAGCCGGCTCATCGGTTCATCTAAGCCTCTCGAGTCGATTTGCGCTCGGTATTTCTGCTCGATCGCCCCGATTCGCCCGTGTTTCGTTTTGACATTATATCGAATGCTACAGCTGAAACCAGAATAAGGCCTTTGACTATGTACTGCCAGAAAGTTTCCATGTTGAGCAGGCTCATCCCGTTATCAATTGTGGCCATTAGCATTGCGCCTATCAGACTCCAAACACCCTGCCCGAGCCGCCCATCATGCTCGCACCGCCTATGACGGCTGCCGCTATCGCGTCTAATTCCATATTTGTTCCGCTGGAGGGCAAGCCTGCAGCTTGCCGAGAGGTCAACAGAACTCCGGCAATTGCGGCAATTGTTCCGTTTAGGAGAAAAATAACAATTAAGTTGCCCTTTACGTTAATTCCGGAGTATCTGGCTGCTTCGACGTTTCCGCCGATGATGTAGATACGCCTGCCGAAGGTCGTTCCCTCCGCAACAAAGGTCAGTATGACCGCTAGAAGGATAACAATAAAGACTGGCACCGGGATGCCTTCGTAGCCCGTCATGAACATGACAAAAAGCGCAATCAAGCAGCTCCAAACTACCCACTTCAAGAGGTCGACTGATAGTCTTGCGTTCTCGAAATGATATTTCGCGTTACTTCTTCTAGCAATCAACGTAGCCAATAGAAGAATTAGAACAACGAGGCCCCCCATTGTCCAACTTACTCCGTTACCAAAGTACGATTGCCCAAAAACGAGAAATGAGCCGTTAATCGGTGTAATCGTCACCCCTTTGGTAAGACCAAGGGTGAATCCCCTAAGAATCATTTGCCCGCCAAGCGTCGCTATGAACGAGGGAACCCCAACATATGCGACAACATAACCTTGTGCCAGTCCAAACACCGCACCAACCGCAAGCATGGCTAGGACAGCTGATATTGTGCCCCATCCGTGATAGCTCATTAGGATTGCGCCCACACAACCGCAGAATCCAGCCAAAAGGCCCACAGAGAGGTCAATGTTCCCGCTAACTATCACTAGCAACGCGCCTGTTCCCAAAACCCCTACTATCGACATCTGTCTAAAGAGGTTCGACAGATTCCGACGCGTTATAAAAGATCCGTCAGAAGCGACCGCAAACACTGCCCAGAGAAGTATTATTGCTATGACGATAGCAAAGGTCCTCAGGTTTATGGTTAGGGAAAGCCTTTTCCTCCCAATCTGCATGCTATGCTCCCTCGACGCAACACATCGTCAGTATTTTCTCCTGCGTCGCATCTTTGCAAAGCAGTTCGCCCCTGACGCAACCTTCACTAAATACAACTATCCGATCACTGATTCCTAGAATCTCTTCCAAGTCCGACGAGATCATAATAACTGTGACGCCTTCCGCCACTAGCTGATTCATCAGCCTGTATATTTCGTACTTCGCCCCTACGTCGATGCCTCGTGTCGGCTCGTCCAGGATAAGCACTTTTGGGTTACAAAGCATGCATTTTCCTAGTACAACCTTCTGTTGATTACCACCGCTGAGATTCTGAACTTTGGCGAGAATGCTGTGAGTTTTGATTTTGAAATACTCAACCGCTCTATTCGTTTTCTTCATTTCCTCTTTTCTTCTTATTACGCCGAGCCTTGCGATTGACCTTAGGTTCGACATAGTTGTATTTTCCATCACGTTCATACCAAGGACAAGTCCGTATCTCTTTCTATCTTCAGTAACGAGTACTAGGCCTTCTTGCAGCGCATTTAGCGTGGATTGGAACTTTACTGCGTGTCCAGATAGCAGAATCTCGCCCGTTGCTCTTGCCGCAAGCAAGCCCATAACGCTAAGAAATAGTTCCGTTCTGCCAGAACCCATTAAGCCGCTTACACCCAAGATCTCATTCTTGCGAGCTTTCAAGTTGATATTCGTTAATAGATTCCGGCTCGGATCGTTAGGATTCTTGACCGAGTACCCCTTTATTTCAAAAGTAACCTCCCCTGGAACGCGATCTTCTCTCGGGAACAGATTATCCAGACTCCTCCCTACCATGTCGCAAATAAGTGTCTTCTTGGAAAGATTTTTCGTTGCTTCGGTCTTAACTGTTTTACCGTCCCTAAGTACTGTCACGGTATCAGATATTCTAAAGACTTCATTCAATTTATGAGAAATGTATATGCATGTAATGCCCTTTTCTCGAAGAACATTCACTATTCCGAAGAGGGCGTCAACTTCTTCCTCTGTTAGGGATGCCGTAGGCTCATCCAAAATTAGGATCCGCGCACTCTTTGAGAGTGCCTTAAGAATCTCAACAAGCTGCTTCTTGGGGATGCTCAAAAACTTGATCTTAGTTCTGACGCCAATTCCGCTTTCCTTTTCTGTGTTTATTCCAATTGAGTTTATGAGTTTCTTGGTGTTCGTATACATCTCGCGCCAGTTCACCGTCCCCAACCGGCTAGGCTGGTTACTTAGAAAGATATTTTCAGCGACACTAAGTTCCGGCACAAGCGCCAGTTCTTGTTGAATACAGATAATTCCCTTTTGTTCGGCCTCTCTTACGTTCCGTAGCCTCTGTATTTCTCCGTCGAGGACAACCTCTCCTTGATATGTTCCATGTTTATAGACACCACATAGTATCTTGGTCAGGGTTGATTTGCCCGCTCCATTCTCGCCACAAATTGCGTGAACTTCGCCTCGTCTTACTATCATGTTGACGTTGTCTAGACTCTAACGCCCGGGAACTCCTTAGTGACATTCCTTACTTCCAGTATGATATCTTCGCCCATGCGTAGGAGCCTCTCTTCTTTCAGCTAAGCAGGTTGGCATCCTTCAAGAATGCCAACCTGCGCAACCCATTTGGTAAAGGCTAAGGATACTTCCTCATTGAGGAGGTCTTTGGTCGGCGGGGACATCCCTGTAGACATCCTCGAAGGAATGGAACCCCGTCTTGACAATCTCTTTCATCATATTGCTCTTTGTGATCGCGATTTGGACTGGCCTGAACATGGGAATTTCGCTGCCATCTTTTATTTTGAACTTGGTCCAGGCACCTAGGTCCTTGTCGACGCTGGAGTTAGGGTCCTTCCCGAGCAGCAAAGCCATTGTTATCTCGCTGGCTGCCAGATTGAGCTTTTGCAGATTCTTGTACACCGTCATTGTCTGCGTTCCTTTTACGACTCTCTGACACGCTGCCAAATCGGCATCCTGACCAGCAACAGGAATCTTCCCAGCCAGCCCTTGTGCGGCTAGTGCTTGGACAACACCGCCTGCCGTTCCATCGTTGGGAGCTATGATGCCCTGAATATTGTTGTTATTGGCGGTTAAGGCATTTTCGGTAAGGGTCAAAGCCAGACTCGGATCCCATCCCT
This sequence comes from uncultured Spirochaetota bacterium, assembly GCA_963710335.1. Lineage (GTDB taxonomy): Bacteria > Spirochaetota > Spirochaetia > SZUA-6 > Fen-1364 > Fen-1364. The sequence goes on along the minus strand of CAVQAA010000006.1, from coordinate 515,575 downwards.
TAACCCATTGTTCCATGACCACTTTGATGCTGCCTTTATCAACCGAGGGTTTAAGGATACTCCAGTCCCCAATCTTGATATTCTGAGCATTCATGTTGGCCTGGTCGCCGTAGAGAATTACGTAGTTGCCACTTGGTGCTGACTTGAATGTGTACTGAGCGATCAGCTGACCGGTTTCCACCGCGTCAAACGTCACGAGGTAGGAGACATTCTTGCTGTTCAGTGGCTGATCATATACAACCACAGGCACACCAACCTTCTTGGCATCGTCCGCAACTACCGCCAGCGCGTCGGCATCACAGGGCTGAATAATCAGCACGTTAACACCCCGTGTCAGAAAGTTCTCGCACTGCGAAATCTGCTTGTTTGCGTCGTATGATGCGCCTTGATGAAAGAAGTCTACGCCATTCTTGGAGAAGTAGTCTTCAAACATCGCTATTTCTCTCTGCCATCGCTCTTCCGTTTCTTGGCCAAGAGAAAGCGCCACCTTGAATTTGCCCGCGCCAAAAGCAAACCCAACGCAGGCAAGGACCAGCGCGATCGAAATGAAGATTCTTTTCATATATCCCTCCTTGCTTTGCTCCGCCCCTAATGTGGGCATACGCGAACCCTCTTAGGTTCAACTCCCAATCGCATCCTCATCCTTCGACACGAACCCCTCTTCACGTCCACTTACCCTCGCGCCTCCTTCCCTGCCGTGGTAGCAAAAAAGCCGGTCTTACGACTCTTGCTGAGCCCACTTGGCTCACTCGGCGAAACTTTTGCCTCCTCGCGCCTATAGTTCGACTGCGTCGGGCATATTCGTCCTGTCAGCCTAGCGGATTTGCCCTAACAACGGCAGACTATAAACTGACTTCCAACCCGGGCTCATAGGCTCCTTGAGAAATGGCTCCATTTCTTTTGCGTCTCTGACGGTTACGTCCTCAACCTTAGGTTGTGTTCCGGCGGGAAAAGCTTCAAGTATTTCGTCATGCACCAGGGTTAGGTATTTTAGAATTGCAGCTACCGGTCTCTTCGCCTTCTTGGCTGTTCCCTTTGTTGGGCTACCGACAACGCCTTCAGGGGTTCCCTTTATCTCTATTTTGTTGTGCCCTTGTCCTTGCTCCCATCTCTGCGGCCTTTGATAGGTGTCTACAGAAGTGTCAAAGTGTCCTCCCGGAAGAAGAGAATCCGGCACCGTTTCAACCGCTTTCGACATGTCCAGCATCTCACTAAACATCAAAAGACCCCCGGATGCTTCAGCTTCATCAGCATGAATAAAGGGTGTCCCAATAGCCTCTTCCCCACCAATGGGAGCAAAAAACTCTCGTACCGCTCGGTGCCAATCGATGACTCGATAGATGCCTGGCAGCTGGTATCTTTTGCCAAATTCCTGGATCGCAGCTTCTAGAACCCACATTTGACCGTGATTGTTTACCCAGATCTGCTTTCTATAGCCATCATTCCACAAGCCAAGCATGACATTTATCATAATTTCCTTAACCACATCATCGGGCATCATGATCGTTCCCGCCATGCCGATGTGATGGTACGGATGAGCGCCGTACCATAAGGGAGGCTGAATAATGCACGGTCCAAACCCACTTCTTTTTTTGATGTAACGCCTGACCGCCTCAACTATTGACGTCACGTTAAACACATCGAGCCCATTGTCGGCATAGTCGCCGTGGCACTCCGTAGTCCCGACGGGAACAAGGACTATGTCGTCCTTTCTCCTCTCTTCGACTACCTGGGCCCTTGGGGTGTTCTGATAGTATGTCCCCGGCTTCCCAAGCTCCGATGGAGAAGGAACGCCATATTCTCTCAGAACCTTCTCTATCTCATTAAAAGGTGCTTCAAATAACTCTTTTTTGAGTCTGCCTACCTTCGTATCCTCAAACACAATGCCATCGTGCTTTGTCTTCAAAAAGTCCATCTAATTTCTCCTTCTGGCGACCTCAAAATGTCAGCATTACCTTAAATGCAGTCTTCTTTTCGTGTCTCGCAATATCCATTGCCTTTTGCAATTCAACAAAGGGCACATGGTGAGTATTCAGGCTCGCAAAGTCATATTTGTCCTTTATCGCGTCAATGAATCTGATCGTTCTCTGAGCGAAGTCCTTGGTCCCCCCCGCACCCTTGATCTTCAAAGTTCTCCAGATAGTTTTTCCTAGCTCCAAAGGTATTTTCCTTCCGATCGAATGGCCTATCAGGTTAACTCTGCAGCTGTGTCCAGCGATATCGAATATTGAGGCGATCGCATTGTCATTTCCCGAGGCTTCCGCAATAACGGAAGGACCATCTCCCCTGGTAATTTCCATCAACCTATCGTGAAACTTCGCGTCAGCGGGATCCAGGGCGTAGTCAGCTCCATATTTCAGGGCCCACTTTCGTCTGTTTTCAAATGGTTCTACGACGATGGTCTTGGCACCAGACGTTTTTGCAACCATGGTCGCTGAAATGCCGACAGGACCGGATCCTATGATCAGAGCAGTATCAGACGCGTCTATATACCCACCGTTTCCCCACAGCCCGAAGTATCCAATCGAGAAAGTTTCTACCCATGCGGCATTCTCAAACGACCAGCTATCAGGGACTTTATGAACATATGCCTCTTCCACTACCATATATTCACCCATCCCTCCGGGAGAATCTGGTCGGAAGCCCGCTTCTCTCATATTAAGACATGCAGACGGCATTAGTCCTTCACAACAGTTCTTACAGACCCCGCAAGCCATCACACAATCACCGGTAACTTTGTCGCCCTTCTTCAACCTTCTCGTTTCATTACCAACCTCTACTATCTCTCCGCCCCATTCATGCCCCGGTGTATATGGCGCTATGTCATATCGTCCCTCTTTTGAATGACCTTCGTAGCACTCAACGTCTGATCCGCAAATGCCGCACGCTCCTATCTTTATCAATACTTGATTTTGCTTAATCTTAGGTACTTCAATCTCTTGGATTCTCAGATCCAGTGGCCCATGCATAAACGCAATCTTTGCTTTCATTCTTTTACCTCCCAATCGCTATTTGCCAAGATTACGACTTCTCTGATCATCCACGTCGCAATTTTAGCAAAGGTTTCCAGCCTCAAAACCCTCAGCTATCGCATCTAGAGCTTTTCTAACTCTCTTTGCATCGCCTACGACATATACTTCCCCCACTGTCGATAGTATTTCAGCTTCGAGATTGTTGACCGAACTTGTGCCTACCGCTACTAGTACGTTATCAAAGGGTCCAAGACTAGACTTCTTGCCATTCCGTACTATATCAAGCGTACGGTCCACACTTATCTTCTCGACTTCGCAATCAGTATATAACTCCACGGCATTTTCTTTGTATGAAGAATACATAAAGCGCCTTACGCTTGTCGGCTCTTCGGAGGCGATTTCAGAGAGCATTTCAATAATCGTCACCTTCTTTGCATGATTGGCAAAATGATTCGCGGTTTCCGCCCCGATCATACCCCCGCCGATTATTGCGACATTTTGTCCAACCGCAATGATGCCTTCCAGTGCATCATTTGCATGAGCTACAAAGCTTAGGCCAATTCCGTTTATCTTGGGCATCTTTCTCCCACTACCTGTGGCCACTATGACAACATCCGGCTTCCTCGCCTCGATAATTCCCTTCGTGAGCTCTGTATTAAGATTTATCTTAACCCCACGCCTTTCGAGGCTCATCGTCTGCCAAGATAGGAAAGCGGCAATCTCCCCCTTCCACGGTGGGACGGCGGCAAGATAATAGGCGCCCCCCGGGCGTGAACTTCGTTCGAATATTTCAACATCATGACCTCTCTCTGCCGCGACTATCGCAGCTTCCATGCCTGCCGGCCCGGCGCCCGCAACAAGAACACGCTTCTTCTTGACTGCAGGTCTAACTGTAAGCTCTTTCTCTCTGCCAGTCCGAGGATTTAGTACACATCTTAACGGCAGCCACTCGTCAACTCTTCCGGCACACCCTTGGAGACAGGCCGTACATTGAATTATCTCCCTAACACGACCCTCTCTTGTCTTGTTTGGCAGTTCGGGGTCAGCTAGCGACGCCCGGCCCATAACTGCGACGTCCGCCTTTCCACTAGCAATTATTGCTTCAGCTATGTATGGATCATTTATCCGGCCAACGGCAAATACCGGGATGCTCACAACCTGTTTTACTTCCCCAGCAAAATCCGCTATCCAACCATGACCCATTGCGGCCGGCGGTACTTGCGAATACCAACTGCCATAAACGCCAACGGAAATATGCAAAGAATCAATTCCGGCCTTTTGCAGTATCAGGCAAATTGCTTTGGTGTCCTGTAGGTTTCTGCCTCCGGGAACCAGCTCATCGCCAGAAATTCTGAAATCTACGACAAACTTCTTGCCGCATTTTTCTCGTATGTCTGCGATGATTTCTAACGCAAAAAGCATCCTGTTTTCTAGACACCCACCGTACTTGTCTATCCTCTTATTTGAATATGCAGACATGAATTCGGATATTAGATATCCATGGGCGCCATGTATCTCCACACCGTCAAATCCAGCTCTCTTTGCCCTTAACGCAGCGTCACCAAATTTTTCGACAAGGCTTTGAATTTCAAAAATTGTAAGTTCACGTGGCATGTCCAGCATTATGGGACAAGGAATGGCCGTCGGTGCCCTGGGATCAGCGCCGGTAACTCTTTTTTGGGTCTGCCTTCCCGGATGAAATATCTGAGCTAGGATCTTTGTCCCGTGCGCATGAACCCGTTGTGCCAATTCTCTATGGCTTTTTATTTGACCATCATCCCACAAACCCGGAATACATGGATAACTTTTCGCCGACTGGTCTATTGCATAATCCTCCGTTATGATAAGTCCCCAACCACCCTTTGCCCTCTCTTCATGATAGGCAATGTAGGTTTCTGTCGCCATTCCCTCGTCGGTACAAAAATTGGTAACCATAGGAGATACAACAAATCTATTTCTGATTGTCATATTTCCAATTTGCAAAGGAGTAAAAAGGCTTTTGAAAGTCAAAGTATTACTCACTGGTCTCTTCTCGAAAAGCGTACAACATAACTTGGGGTTTCAGCTTTCGTGATCATTCGCAGCCCAGCGCATCTTTCAGAGTGCGTAAGTCCCTAATTAGAAGGGAAAGTTGATCCTTTTCGTTCTCCAAACGCAGCGGGAATTGATCATAGTAATTCTCTATGATTATCCAACCCGAATAACCGGCTTTCCTCAAGAAATCAATTTGTCTTTTAAAATCCATCTCCCCCTCTCCAAGCAACGACCCGCTAAGGTTGCCTTTTCCATCCTTAACGTGGATCTGTGGAAGCATTTTACCATATACTTTTTTCAAGATTTCTAACTGGTCATACTTCTTGAAAAACTTATAATTCATAGAGTCGAAGAAGATCCTTATATTTGGTTTCCCTACAGCCTCTATAAGTCCTATGTGTTCTTCTGCGCTCAGAACAGTTTCACTGGCAATTAATATATCTTTTTGCGCCGCGATATCGCAGCAATATTTCAGAGCTTCGGCAGCGTTAACAAAGTGATCCCTTTCAGAAATGAAGTTCGAGAAAAAATTGGGAATCATCACGACCTTAATATTCATCTCGAAGGCAAGATTGATCGCGATTCTCATCTGTTCATACGCGATCTTTCCCTTTTCGCAGTTTTTCCCGTGCACAAAATCATTTATCGTTAAATCGTTTAAGACGAGGGAAGGGAAATCTATTCCGTATTTCGCTCCGTCTTCCAGATAAAGATCTCTTATCCTTCTCTGCGCTAAAGGATAGCCTCTTTCATAGCTCCCGAGCTCGAGCTGTAGCCCATCTAACCCGGCTTCTTTTACTAACCTAACAGAATATAATCCATTTCCCGGCAAACCCCACTGCGTAACTCCAAATTTATACGACATATGATAGTTCTCCGTGTTTCCTCAAGCCATTAGCTTACCGCCAGCAAACAGTACGCTATTTCCATCCATGTATGCAGAGCGATCGTCAAACAAAAATGCAACAAACTCTCCAACTTCTTCGGGTTGCCCCAACCGTCCCAGCGCGATGGTTCGTTCCATTTCTTTGACGAAAGTTTCCGGCTTCTTGCCCTGACTTTCCGCTTGGCCTTTCCAAGCATTCTGTAAAAGCTCGGTATTGATATGCCCAGGGCATATTGCCACTACAGAGATATTATATTTCCCTAATTCTAGAGCCATAACTCTGGTCATCATGCTGACGGCCGCTTTTGACATGCAATATACGCCGTTAGAATACTCTTCCTTAAGGGCAGATATCGAGGAAGTACTGACAATCCTACCTTTCCTTTTTTGAATCATCACCTTCGCCACTTCCGAAGCCACGATAAATGCGCCCTTTGTATTGACCCCCATGACGTAATCGTACTCTTCATCTGTGCAATCAACGAGAACTGTTGATTTGACAACGCCTGCGTTGTTGAAAAGTCCGTCGATTCTGCCGTACTTCTTAACAGCCATACTCACCGAATTACGGACAGAAGATCTGTTTGTAACGTCTGCTTCGATTCCTATCGCATCACCGCCGGCATCTCGCAATTCCTTTTCAGTCAGCTTGATGCTATCCGCTTTCTGATCAACGGCTACAATCTTGGCACCGTAGCCCGCACATATTCTCGCGGCCGCCTTCCCTATTCCTCCCGCAGCTCCCGTAATCATTATTACCTTATCTTTAAGATTCATATCTACCCTCCGTATGTGGCCTTCGTCAGTCTAACAATTGCTGATAATGCTGACTGACAAGTACTTTCCCGTGCCCCAGGCTCATTGTTCGAGTATCTTGGATTGCCTTCGCAACATTATCCAGATGAAATCTGCCAGTTACTATTTTTCGCATGTCGATTCTTCCAGATGACATAAGTCGCAGAACCGAAGGAAATATGTCACTCCCTGCCTGGCCTAAGGAACCCACAATGTGGGCATTCTTTCTTAATAGAGGTCCGGCGTCAAATATGGCCGGGCTGCTTCCTATTCCCAGCTGAACTATCTTCGCTCCATTACCTATGCACATTATTATCTCAGGATATACTTTGCTATAACTCCCAGTCGCTTCAACTATCATTCCGGCCCAATGCCGTCTGTCTTTTCCAACACAATCTTTCCTGGACTAGTTCCTCGTTTTTCAAGTTCGTTTGGATCCAACACGTAGTCTGCACCCACCTCCTTTGGAAGCTTTGCTCGCGCTGGATTTGTTTCAAAAACAAAGATCTTGCCTGCTCCAAAAGCCTTTAGAAGAGTTACTGCTGCCAGCCCTATGGGTCCCGAACCAAACACTGCGACGTTGCTCCCCGGCTTTAGGCCGCCGGCATTTATCACTATTCCGCTGTAGGCGACGCACGTCGGTTCGGCCAAAGCGCCCGCCTCAAGCGCTGCCATCTCGTCCCCGTAGAGCCTCTGCTATGTCATTAATCTTGCAGCAGTATTTCTCAGGAACCACTGCATATTCAGCGAATCCGCCGTTTGCAGTCAGCCCTATTTCCTCGACATTTTCACATTGATTAAACATTCCGGTCCTGCAAGACCGGCACTCACCGCACCATCTCATTTGCTCCACTGCTATGATATCCCCTACTTTTACTGATTTGACATTCTTTCCAACTTCCACGATCTTTCCAGAAAACTCGTGTCCCAAGATTACCGGAAACTTAAGATGACCCGCATACGTCGAATAGCCATTCTTGTCCGATTCTACGGCATGAAGATCACTCCCACAAACACCACACGCACCGACTTCTATCAGCACATCTTTTTCCGTAATTTTCGGCGTCGGAACATCTTTGAGGCATGCCCTTACATTTTTCCACACGAAGTCGCTTCGCATTGCTCTGTGATCTCTAGTTTCTCTTTCGGAAAGAACGTATCCGGCTTTTGGTGCCCAATCAGCCTCAACATAATAGCATTTCATAAAGCATCCTCCTTTTCTAGCTCGCAGCACTAAGGGAGTCCCGTTTTTTCCTACCCCTCTGAACTGCCTTGTCGGGCACTATTTTACTGCCCTTGACCGAGTTGCAACGTCAAACAAGACAGCGAATATCAACACAAGACCCTTTATTGCTTGCTGAAAATCCACACCAAGGCCAACGATCGACATTCCGTTATTCATAACGCCCATTATTAGGGCTCCGATTAATGCCCCACTTAGCTTACCCACACCGCCGGAGGATGACGCGCCCCCAATAAAGCAAGCAGCTATTGCATCCAGCTCAAAGCCTGTTCCCGCCATAGGGGTTGCATAATTCAAGCGCGCAGCGAAAATGATGCCAGCCACCCCGGCTATAAGCCCCATGTTTACAAAAACCGCAAATTTCACGCGTTTCGTGTTTACTCCAGATAGCACCGCTGCCTTTTCACTTCCCCCCATGGCATAGACTCGTCTTCCTATGACAGTCCGATTGCCCAAGAATGAGTAAATTAGCAGCATGAGTGCCAACAATACCAAAACATTCGGAATACCCTCGTAGGAAGCTAGTATCAACACAAACCCCATGGTCACTGCGCAAATACTAATGATTTTGAGAAAGAATACTCCAGCGTTGATTACTTCAAACTCATATTTTCTCTGGCTCCTACGTGCTCGTATTTGAATTGCAACATAAACCAGAGCTCCAACAAGACCGATGATTACCGTGACCCACTTAATGGAATGGTGCGCCGAAAAGTCCGGTATGAAGGCTGAGCTAATTGACTTAAAGCTTTCCGGGAAGGGTCCGATCGCGTTTGAACCTAGCAGCATTAGCATCATGCCTCTGAAAATGAGCATGCCACCCAGGGTTACAACAAACGCCGGCACTCTGAAGTAGGCAATCCAAAGGCCCTGCCATGCTCCTGCTAGTGCACCCGCTACTAAAGCAATAGCAATAGAAATTAGTGGATTGGCTTTCGCAATAACGGCAAACGCTCCAGTAATCGCACCTATAAATCCAGCCAGAGATCCAACAGATAAGTCAAAATCGCCCCCCACAATTACGAAAAGCATTCCTATTGCTAACACCATTATGTGGCTGTTTTGAAGAATAATATTCGTAATATTCAAGGGCCTTAACATGACGCCTTTTGTGAGTATTTGAAATACTATAATTACAAAAACGAGGGCGATTACCATCCCCGATTGTCGGATGTTTTTCTCAAAAACCCTCTTAAGCGTTGTCAATCCTATCTCCCTATTAACTCAGGATATACTTCATGATGCCCTCTTGAGTCGCTTCCCCTCTTGTTAATTCTCCTTTTATTTTCCCTTCGCTCATTACGTACATTCGGTCACAAATGCCGAGCAATTCTGCAAGCTCGGAAGAAATGACGATTATTCCTTTCCCTTGCTTGGCCAGATCGTTGATAATTGTATAGACTTCGTATTTTGCGCCAACGTCAATGCCTCGCGTTGGTTCATCCAATATTAGCACCTCTGGCTGCGTCATTATCCATTTCGCCAGGCTAACCTTTTGTTGATTTCCGCCACTAAGGTTTCCAACCAACTCAAAAACATTCGGAGTCTTTATTTTTAGTGTAGTTCGATGCTTCTCCGCCTCTCTAATTTCTTCTGAGGCGTTGATGACTCCCTTCTGCGACACCTTCTTGATGGCTGGCAGCGTGATGTTGTCTTTTATGTTATTTATTAGTATTAGCCCAAATTGCTTTCTATCCTCGGTCACGTACGCGATTCCATTTCTTATGGCCGCTGGTCGGCGTAGAGACGTTGACTTTCTTTCCGTTTAAGAAGACCTCTCCCGAGATCCTCCTACCATAGGACCTTCCGAACAAACTCATCGCGAACTCTGTTCGCCCAGCGCCCATCAGCCCTGCTATGCCAATTACTTCTCCCCTTTTCAGCTCGATGCAGATGCTGTCGCTCATTTTGCGCTCATCAATTATTGGATGGAAAACCGTCCAGTTTCTAACCGCAAAGAATGTTTCGCCAACCGCGCTCTCCCGCGCGGGGTACCTGTCAGTTAACTCTCTACCCACCATACTTTTGATAATTCTGTCTTCCGATACTATTTCCTTCTTACAATCAATCGTCTCAATAGTTACGCCGTCCCTGATTACGGTGATTGAATCGGCTATCCGAGTTAGTTCGTTAAGCTTGTGAGATATCATTACACATGTGATTCCTGTTTTCCGGAATTCCTGCAAAAGACTTAATAGCTTACTACTTTCTTCATCGGTCAACGAAGCCGTTGGCTCGTCAAGAATCAACAGATTGACTTTTTTCGAGAGCGCTTTTGCTATTTCTGTTAGTTGCTGCTTACCAGTCCCGAGACTCGCGACCAACGTTTGTGGGGATTCCCTCAAGTTTACCTTTTTCATCAAGTCTCGCGTTCGTGTAAGCATCATATCTCTATTTATTATGCCGTGCTTCGCAATTTCATTTCCTAGGAAGATGTTCTCGGCTATAGATAGATAGGGTACTAGCGCGAGTTCCTGATGGATAATTACAATCCCTTTTCCCTCGCTATGCTTTATGTGCCTGAAATATACTGGACTCCCATCGTATGAAATTTCCCCAGTGTAGGTTCCGGCGGGATAAACGCCACTTAGAATATTCATCAAAGTGGACTTACCCGCACCGTTTTCGCCGCACAAACCGTGAATCTCACCTCTCCGAACCTTCAAATTGACGCCGTTCAAGGCTTTGACCCCAGAGAATGTCTTTGTGATATTCCTCATTTCGAGTATATTATCCGACATATGAATGACGTCTCTTACAAGGAATCTGCGCTCGGCTTCATGGATGCAGATTGGCGGAAAAATCTGCTCCGCCAATCTGTATTCGTTAACAGAATCTACTTCCCGTAGATGTCCGCGTGTGTCCAATACCCCGTGTCAATCACGACCTTGTCAAGATTCGACTTCTCGAAAGGTGTCACCCCGGAAAGGAATGTCGGGACCTTGAAAGCGCCGTTATCGTAGAACTTGGACTCATCCAACTTGACCTTTTCACCCTTGATGGCGTGGACGGCTATATCAATTGCATTCTGTGCAAGCACTCGGGTATCTTTAAAAATCGTCATGGAAAGATCCCCCTTTGCAACTGCTATCGTTATTGCTTTCTCAGCGTCTTGCGCCGTTATAAGAGGCATTTGGTTTTCAGGACTCCCATAGCCAAGTGCCTTCAGGGATGCGATGCATCCGAGACTCATTCCACCGTAGGTGCTGAGAATGCAATCAAGGTGAGCATTTGTGTAAAAGGCGCTCATTATGTTGTCCATCCGCGCCTCTGCCTCGGCCCCACCCCAATGCTGAGTGGCGACTTGTTCCAGAGTAGTCTGTCCGCTCCTAACAACCAGCTGCTTCTTGTCGATGTACTTCTTAAGGATATTCATGCCACCCTGCAGCGTCATTTTCGCATTGTTGTCTGCGATATCCCCAGTAAAAATCTCAAGATTAAATGGACCCTTACCACGGTCGAGGCCAAGTTTGTCGACGATATACCGCCCACAGACCTCACCGACGTGAATGTTGTCGAAGGTCAGATAGTAATCCACATTTTTCGTACCCTTGATCAATCTATCATAAGAAATTACTGGAATCCCTGCCGCTTTTGTTTTTTCCAAAACGTTGCCCAACGCGGTTGCATCAACGGGACAAATAATCAAAACTTTATACCCCTTCGTGATCATGTTTTCAATTTGCATTATCTGATTTTCGATTTTGTCGTCCGCGTATTGGACGTCCGTAGCTAGGCCCACTTTCTTGCAGTCCGCGACCATGCTATCAGCATCCTGCGCCCACCTTGCCACCACAATGGACGGCATCAAGATTCCTATGGTGCCCCCAGCTGCGTGAGCTTGAGCGCCAAGCAATCCCAGAGTAAATAAACAAACCAGAAGCATGATCACTGTCTTTCTCATTTCTTTCCTCCTCCTGTCTTCAGTACTTTGCTCGCTCTCTGTCTTTAGCTTTTGAACTCAGCCCCCAAGTTCCTTTCCTCCTTCATATTTAGTTACTAATTAACTTCTCAACCGTTGCCTTTTTATTTCACCTATGGCATCCAGCATAAGTTGGAAGAAACAGCGGTTCGCCACCGAAAGCCCTGTTTGGCCTTCTCTCATAGTAATGGCTCTATAAGCCATGATCTTAGAACGTCTTTGTACGCTTGTCAAGTATAATTTAAACTTTTTTAATTGCAGTGAACTTCAAGAATCTGTCGAGTTTGTGTTGGAGGAAGGCCTGCTTTCACATTTAAGTCGGCCGTATTAGATGGGTCTCCAGTACTGCCTCCTAAGGGGAGGCCACCGCGCACCCATCTAATCCTTACGCACTTGGCCACAGAGCCTGCGGCCGCATTAACCAAGCTTAGCGAATTGGCAATCGAGCTCCAGATCTTCAGGCGAAAGAAGATAGCTCCCTCGTGTCCCGCTCCAAGCTCTGCTTAGAATGCCTGGGCAGATTTTGCCAAACCTGAGAACGCCACACTCTTAAGAGGACGCTCGCCTTCTTCGAAATTTTATTGCGTCGTCTGAGTGCAATCCACCTCGCTGTAGCAGTTCCGCGCGTTCTTCTGGATCGCGCCGTGTTGGCTCCCCGCTTTCCAGGAACTCAACAATTCTCTTGCATATCTTTTCCGCGGTCAAACCAAACCTATTCATGAGATAAGGCTCATCTCCAACTTCGCCAAACTCGTCTTGGATGCCTATGCGCTTGAGCTTTCCTACTCCCGATTCAGCAAGTACTTCCGCTACCGCGGATCCAAGGCCACCAATGATCTGATGATTTTCGCAAGTTACGACTGCGTTTGTAGCCTTTGCTTGGGTCAAGATAAGCTCTTCGTCAATTGGCTTTATTGTGTGTATGTCAATAACAGTTGCTGAAACCCCAGCCTTCTCCAGCATTTCTGCCGCTTTCATGGCCTGAGGAACCATGATAAAGCCCAATGCAAAGATGGTTACGTCCCCTCCCCGGCGAATAATCTTCCCCTTCCCCAATCGCAATTCCTCATGTTCATCGTATATAATGTTTCCATCCTTGCGGTGAAGCCGCATATAAGTACACCCATTATGCGCTGCACTCTGCCGTACCAATGCCTTTAGGGAAGTATTATCGCAAGGTTCGAAAACGACTAAACCCGGTACTGAACGCATCATTCCAATATCTTCGAAGGCCATGTGAGTTCCGCCGTTGTAACCGGCGGCGATCCCTGGATCACTACCGACCAATTTGATGTTCAATCGTGCGTAATTTCCAGATATAAAGAACTGGTCGAAAGTTCGACGGGACGCGAACGCCGCAAAAGTTGACGCAAAGGGGATCTTCCCTCTTGCAGAAAGGCCCGCAGCTACTCCGATCATGTTCGCTTCAGCGACGCCCACGTTGAAAGCTCGATCTGGGAAGCTCTGTTCAAACCTTTTAGTTCCTGTAGCACCCGAAAGGTCCGCGTTCAAGACGACAATTGCATCATTTTCTTGTGCAAGTTCAATCAATACGTCGCAGTAAGTATCTCTCATTGATTTTAATGCCATTCTTGTCCCCCTACGGAAGTTCAGCCTTTTTCATTCAGCCTATCAATCGCCTGTTTTGCTGTATCACAATCGAACGCCATGTTATGGCTGCTTACCTTCCCTTCAGCGAAGTAAGCGCCTTTTCCTTTCTTAGTGTCGAGTATGATCACTGAAGGTCGATACATCTCTTTCTTTGCACGCTCGATTGCTTCATCCATCTCTTCGAAATCATGCCCGCTGACTCTCAAGACAAACCAACCAAAAGCGTTCCATTTTGAGCCCAAATCATCAACATTCATGATCTCATGAATGTTTCCGTCAACTGTCATCTTATTGAAGTCAATGAAAGCCACAATACTGTTTAGTTTGTAATGAGCAGCGCACATGGCGGCTTCCCAAATCTGTCCCTCATGGTTTTCACCATCGCCGAGAAGAACGAATAACTTGCGCTCAATAATGTCAAGTCTGTCTGCCAGCGCCATGCCAATCGCGGCAGAGAGACCTTGCCCTAACGATCCGGTAGTCATATCTACGCCAGGCGTGCGATTCATATCGCAGTGGCTAGGGAGTTTTGTTTGCCCCTGGTTCAGAGTGCAGAGCCATTCCTTAGGGAAATACCCACGCAGCGCCAAAACGGCATACAAACCCGGGCCGGAGTGTCCCTTCGATAGAATGAAGATGTCTCGATCCTTCATTGTCTTTTGTTTGGGATCAATGTGCATATGACGGAAATAGAGAAGAACTAGGATATCTATCATGGATAAGGAACCCCCGATGTGGCCTATCCCAACACGGCCGATGGCTTCAATTGTAAGTTTCCTTGCCTCGATTGCAGTTTTCTTTAGCTCATGTAACTCTTCGTGTGCTATCATTTCCAAACCCCTACTCGGCCAATCGCATGAATCTTTTTTCAGTTCTGCTCAGTTAGTCTTTGCGGTCGTTATCAAGCCCCGGCACCCCGTTGAGCTCTTTCCTCTCTATCTAATCTGCCCGGTCAGTGGCAAGCTATAAACCGACTTCCAACCAGGGCTCATAGGCTCCTTGAGAAATGGCTCCATTTCTTTTGCGTCTCTGACGGTTACGTCCTCAACCTTAGGTTGTGTTCCGGCGGGAAAAGCTTCAAGTATTTCGTCATGCACCAGGGTTAGGTATTTTAGAATTGCAGCTACCGGTCTCTTCGCCTTCTTGGCTGTTCCCTTTGTTGGGCTACCGACAACGCCTTCAGGGGTTCCCTTTATCTCTATTTTGTTGTGCCCTTGTCCTTGCTCCCATCTCTGCGGCCTTTGATAGGTGTCTACAGAAGTGTCAAAGTGTCCTCCCGGAAGAAGAGAATCCGGCACCGTTTCAACCGCTTTCGACATGTCCAGCATCTCACTAAACATCAAAAGACCCCCGGATGCTTCAGCTTCATCAGCATGAATAAAGGGTGTCCCAATAGCCTCTTCCCCACCAATGGGAGCAAAAAACTCTCGTACCGCTCGGTGCCAATCGATGACTCGATAGATGCCTGGCAGCTGGTATCTTTTGCCAAATTCCTGGATCGCAGCTTCTAGAACCCACATTTGACCGTGATTGTTTACCCAGATCTGCTTTCTATAGCCATCATTCCACAAGCCAAGCATGACATTTATCATAATTTCCTTAACCACATCATCGGGCATCATGATCGTTCCCGCCATGCCGATGTGATGGTACGGATGAGCGCCGTACCATAAGGGAGGCTGAATAATGCACGGTCCAAACCCACTTCTTTTTTTGATGTAACGCCTGACCGCCTCAACTATTGACGTCACGTTAAACACATCGAGCCCATTGTTGGCATAGTCGCCGTGGCACTCCGTAGTCCCGACGGGAACAAGGACTATGTCGTCCTTTCTCCTCTCTTCGACTACCTGGGCCCTTGGGGTGTTCTGATAGTATGTCCCCGGCTTCCCAAGCTCCGATGGAGAAGGAACGCCATATTCTCTCAGAACCTTCTCTATCTCATTAAAAGGTGCTTCAGATAACTCTTTTTTGAGTCTGCCTACCTTCGTATCCTCAAACACAATGCCATCGTGCTTTGTCTTAAGAAAGTTCATCTGATTGCTCCTTCGGTTGATAGCGGGCATGGGCATGAACGATCTGTTTTTAGAATCTCAAAATATGGGGATATTCGAAGCCACCGCAAAAATCACCTCCAGCACTATGGTAAATGTCCTACCTCCCACATTTCCCTAACCGATTCCGTTTGCACCCGAAAAACCATCTGGAGTGTTCTCTAAGACATTGACAGGCTATCTATGTCTTCAAGACGCTAGAAAAACAATAAGCAATCTTAGAGCGTTTGTCAAGTAGAATTGAAACAAATGTAGTGCAATTAAACCTATGGCAGTTAAGTTCTTAGCCCTACGTTGACACTTTTTAGAGTGTATATTAACATGGAAGCTATGCAGGAACCTATTGGCAATATTGGGTCAAACATAAAGAAGCTTCGCAGAGAAAAGCGAATGACACTGGAGAAGCTTTCTGCCTTGACACATGTCACCCGAAGCATGATAAGTCAGATCGAGAACAACAAGAGCCTCCCATCGCTCAGAACGCTGCAGCACCTATCAAGCGTTCTGAAAGTTCCTATTGGATCGTTTTTTGAAGGTAATGGGGACGCCGAAACCCCTGTCCTGACAAAGAAGGACCGACGCCCTATTAAGACGAAAAGCGGGGTGACATTCTTTCTCCTTACTCCTAATCTCAAACATCACAACATTGAGGTTCTATACGCCGTCTACGCACGCGGCGGTAACACCGGGCCATATTATAGTCACCAGGGAGAGGAATGTGGGATCGTTCTCAAAGGGCAATTTGAAGTCAGTTCGAATCAAAAAACTTACACAATTAAGGAAGGGGACGCTATTTATCTTGATTCGTCTAAGCCGCATAAAATTGTGAACATCAACAAGGGCGAATCCATTGCGATTTGGATCAACTGCCCACCAACCTGGTAAAGCTGAGGCTTTTCGATCACAAGGAAACAAATCCTAATGGCTCTTCCCGCAATCAATACGAAAGACTGGGCTCTGGGTCCCGCCTCCTTAGGTTGAAAAACCTCTTCGCAATTGCGATACTCCCTAACGGGAATACGCCTCTTCATACAACCCCTGGGCTTCCTGAAGACTGATAGCACGGGGATTGTTCTTGAGTAACCGCGTATTCTGCACGGCACCTTCGGCCATCTTGAAGAGGGAGTCTTTCGGAATGCCAATCGCAGCCAGGTTGCGGGGCAGACGGAGCTGCTGCGAGAGCTCTTCGACCCTGGCAACTGCGGCGTCCGCCGTTGGCTCCTTGCAATCTGCAAGCGCGCGACCGACGTCAGCGAACCGCTGCCTGCTGGCACAGATGTTGAACTTCATAATCGTAGGAAGCATCAAGGCGTTGGCAAGACCATGGGCGACGTGGTACATACCCCCGAGAGGATATGCAAACGCGTGGACAGCGGTGACTCCAGCATTGGCGAACGCGATCCCAGCAATCAGGCTGCCGAAAAGCATATTCTCTCTCGCCTCGACGTTTCCGCCATCCTCAAAGACTGTCGTGATATTTGCACTAAGAAGCCCAATCGCCTGCAGGCTCAGGGCTTCGCTGTATGCTGTGGCGTTGACCGAGGTGTAGGATTCAATGGCGTGGCACAGGGCATCCATCCCCGTCGCGGCGGTGATGGCCGGCGGAAGCCCGATGGTCAGGTCCGGATCCAGGAACGCGAACCGGGGAAGGATCTTGCTGGAGACGACGCTCTTCTTCAACTCTGCTTCCTCGTCGGTCAGGATAGCTATATGTGTCGCCTCGCTGCCGGTTCCTGCCGTCGTGGGGACCGCAATCAGTAGCAGCGGGTCCGCAGCCAACAAATCCGTACCAACGATATCGTGCACCGAACATTGGTTTGTGTGAAGGGCTGCGACGATCTTCGCCGTGTCGATCGAGCCTCCCTCCGCCGAGTCCCATTACTGCCTCGATATTCCTGCTCCTTCCTTCCACCGCAGCGGCCTGAACAAGAGCGATAGACGGGTCCGCCTGCACCTGATCGTAGAGATGAAAGGTTACGTTTGCTTCGCCCAGCACGCGTGCGACCCTGTCAAAGATACCAGCCTTGATGATCCCGCGGTCTGTCACGACCATGATCTTGCTCACGCCAAGGTTGCACAGCTTCTCGCCGAGCGCGCTCACCGCGCCGCTGCCGATCGTACAATCAGGTGTTGCCAATACTCGTTTCATTTTTTCTGGCTCCTTTAGGCGTAGTTGAAGAAACCCTTGCCGGTCTTTTTTCCAAGGAAATTTGCAGCGACCATCCGCCGAAGCAGCGGGCAGGGACGATATTTAGAGTCCCCGAAGTCTGCGTGGAGGACCTCCATGATGTGCAGGCAGATGTCCAGGCCGACGAGGTCCGCAAGAGCCAGGGGGCCCATGGGATGACTCGCGCCGAGCTTTATGCACGCATCGATAGCGTCTGCATCTGCGACGCCGCTCTCCAGGGCATAGATCGCCTCGTTGATCATCGGGATGAGAATCCGGTTCACCACAAAGCCCGGGGAGTCCTTCACCACAACCGGCACCTTGCCGATGGCTTCGGCTAACGCGGCGGCTCTGTTCTGGACGTCTACCGAGGTCTGGAGGGCAGGGATGATTTCTACCAATTTAATCATCGCCACCGGGTTCATGAAGTGCATTCCTATCACGCGCTGCGGATCGCGGACATGAGAGGCGATTTCGCTGATCGAAATTGTGGAAGTGTTCGACGCAAGAATGCACTCCGGCGAGGCGACCTCGTCAAGGCTGTGGTAGACCCGCGCTTTGAGGGCCTTATCTTCTGAAACAGCCTCGATAATGCAACCACAGGATGCCAAGGATGCGTAGTCCGTAATCGGTTCGATCAGGCCGAGGATCTTGGCCTTTTGGTCTGCTGAGATCGCTTCCTTCTTGACTTGGCGGTCGAGACTTGCCGAGATACTGCCGACCGCGCGCTCCAGGTATTCCCTCTGAAGATCGACCAAAGAAATGTGACGACCTGCGAGCGCGAATGCCTGCGCAATTCCACTTCCCATTGTGCCGGCTCCGACAACGCCGACATGATTTTCCAACATTTTCATGACTTCTCCATTTCCACGCACAACGCGACGCCCATGCCTCCCCCAACACATAGAGTTGCAAGGCCGCGCGTCGCCTGCCTTTTGCGCAATTCGTAGAGCAGGGTCACGAGGATCCGAGCTCCACTGGCCCCGATGGGGTGTCCGAGGGCGATCGCACCACCGTTCACGTTGACCAGAGACGGGTTCCAGGCAAGTTCGCGTTCGACCGCGAGAGCCTGGACCGCAAAAGCCTCATTGGCTTCGATAAGCTGCAGATCTCCAATTGACCACCCCGCGACCTGCAAGGCGTTACGCACGGCACCGACGGGGGCGATGCCCATGATCTCAGGAGGCGCGCCAGAACACCCATAAGAGACGATTCTCGCCATCGGGTGAAGCTTCTTCTGGGCGATGAACCGCTCGCTAGCCACGAGGACGACAGCGGCTCCGTCACTAATTCCCGAGGAGTTGCCGGCGGTCACTGTGCCGCCTTCCTGGAACGCGGGCCTCAACTTCTCCAGCGCCTGAATTGTCGTACCGAATCTCGGGGCTTCGTCCTGCGCGAAATCAGTGAACTCTCCCTTTCGTTGTGCGATCTTCAAGGGGACGATTTCATCTTTGAAGCGCCCCGCCCTTATCGCTCGCTCCGCCTTTGCCTGAGATTCTACAGCAAAGCTGTCCTGGCATTCTCGCCCGATGGCGTAGCGAGAGGCGAGGTTTTCCGCGGTCTTGCCCATGTGGTAGTCGCCAAATGCATCCCAGAGCCCGTCGTGGATCATCGAATCAACAAGCTCCCCATTGCCCATTCGGTACCCGTAGCGAGCCTTAGAAAGGACGAACGTGGCCTGGGACATGCTCTCCGTTCCGCCTGCAACGATCAGGTCCGCATCGCCGAGGGCTATCGCGCGAGCTGCATTGACCACGCTCATGAGCCCCGAGCCGCACACCATGTTGACGGTCATCGCTACCGTTTCGAAGGGAATCCCAGCCGCGACGGCGGCCTGGCGGGCGACGTTCTGTCCGTGACCGGCCTGCAGAACGCAACCCAGGACGACTTCATTGACGGCGATCGGCTCAATCCCGTTGCGCGCCAGGCACTGGGAGATCAGCGGCGCGACCAGCTGGTGTGGCGTCATCGACGCCAAGCTTCCGCCGAAGGAACCAATGGCGCATCTCGAGGCATCGAGAATGTATGCATGATTCATCTATTCCGTCTCCTCTGGTGTCCACGTGGGCTTGCGCTTTTCCAAGAATGCTGTCATGCCATCGGTCGGCTCGCGCCAAGAAAAAAGAAGCCCGAAGCTCTCCGCATCGGAGAGAGCGGACGCATTGTTGCTCTGGAGACGCCTGTTCGCCTGCTCCTTCGCACTTCGTACGGCCCGGCGCCCTGCTGCGGCGATGGCCGTAGCGGTTTCCATTGTGCGCGGGATCAGTTCGTCGGGTTCGAAGACACGGTTGACGATGCCCATTTCAAGGGCGAGGTGCGCGTCCACGACGCGGCCCGTATAGATCAACTCCTTCGCTCTAGCGGATCCGATGCGGGCAGAGAGCCGTTGAATGCCGCCAAAACCTGGAACGATTCCAAGAGTGACCTCGGGAAGCCCAACTTTCGCAATGGACGAAGCGTAGATGAAATCAGCGGCGAGGGCGAGCTCCAAGCCCCCGCCCAGTGCGTACCCATTGATCGCCGCGATCACAGGAATGGGAAACTGCTCGATCTCGGCCATGAGCTTGTTGCCTTTTTCGCTGAATCGAGTCGCTTCGGCAGTTCTCATCTGAGACATCTCCTTAATATCGGCCCCCGCGATGAATGCCTTACCCTCCCCCGTGAGGACTAGCGCATAGACATCTTGTTCGATCCCACTTGTAATCTTTTGTCCCAGTTCCTCGAAGAACTTCAGCGATTCGTCAACAGCGTCGCAAGAGAGCGCATTCATCGACTCAGGTTTGCAGAATCGGACTAGTCCCGCCCCGTCTTTCATCTCGAAACGAATGAAGCCCATAACTCCTCCGTTGGAAGGATCGCCTCAGACAAGCCCGGATCTCAATCTGTCGCGGAACTCCGGGTGTGCAATCTTGATGAGCGCCTCGGCGCGCTGGCGGATGCTTTTCCCGCGAAGATCCGCGATGCCGTATTCGGTCACTACATAGTGTACGTCGTTACGAGAGGTCGTCACACAGGCCCCAGGGGTCAATCGTGTCACGATCCGCGAGATAGTGCCCCCCTTGCCCGTTGATGGAAAAGCGATGATGGCTTTCCCCCCGGGAGAGGCGCTGGCCGCCCGTACGAAATCGACCTGTCCGCCAACGGCCGAAAACTGCTTCGCTCCGATCATCTCAGAGCACACCTGGCCCTGCAGGTCCACCTCAAGGGCCGAATTGATCGCGACGAGATTCTCAAGCCGACCAGCAACCGTGATGCCGTTTGTGTAGTCGACCGGCTTCATGTCTACCGTAAGGTTGTCATGCACGAAGTCGTAGAGCCTCTTGGTCCCCATCAAAAAGGTCGCGGTGAACTTCCCCGGGCAGATGTTGTTGTACCGATTTGTGATGACTCCCTGCTCGAAAAGCTCTACGACGCCATCGGAGAACATTTCGGTGTGAATGCCGAGGTCTGCCTTGTTCCCGAGGGATTTCAATACTGCATCAGGCAAAGAGCCGATGCCGAGCTGCAGGTTGGACCTGTCCGCGACTAGGGAGGCGACGTTGCAGCCGATCGCCCGCTCCACATCGCTGATGCGGGGCAGGCCGATCTCCGGAAGCGGATGGTCTGTCTCGACTAAGAAGTCCACATCCGTGACGTGGATGCGAGACCCGTGCGTCCGTGGCATGCGTTTGTTCACTTCGGCGATCGTGACCGTGGCGGAATAGGCTGCCTGCATGGTATAGTCCACCGCCACTCCGAAGCTCATGAAGCCCTGCACATCGGGAGGAGATAGCTGGATGAGGGCCACGTCAACCGGCAGTATCCTGTCTCGGAACAGCCGGGGAATTTCAGAAAAAAAGCATGGCGTATAGTCCGCGCACCCGCTGTTGACCGCTTCCCTGCTTCCCTCACCAACGAACAGCGAGTTGTGGCGGAAGATACCCAGGTACTCTTTTTTCGTGTAGCAACACGGATACAGGGGGACCATGTGCACTATTTCCACATCGCTGAGCCTGTGTGCCTGGCGAACGAGCTCGTTCACGAGAACCGGGGGCTCACCGGCCGCGTGACCCAGGACGACTCGGTTGCCGGGCTTCACTTCTCTTAGCGCACGTTCGACCGGGACGCACTTCGTCTTGTAGTCACTTTGCCAGCTGTCCATCGTTCATTCCTGAATGCGGGCGATGCGCTTGGCTAGCTCTTTCTTTTTTTCGAGCTCGGCCAGCCGCGCGATGACAATCCGCTGGGCCTGGGGAGAGCCGGCGCCATGCATCGATTCGGTGAGGTATCCGACCGCTGCCCTTCCTAGCGTGAGGTTTTCGATCAGGCGGAGAAGCTTGAAGCGGTTCATGGCCGAGCCCTCCCCCACCCCCTTCAGATACAGCTCGATATACTTCTTCGTTTCCGGGTTCTCGAACTCACGGGCCCCCGGCATAGTGACAAGGAGGCCCCCGGCGATATCCTGGAGTAAGCGAGCAATCTCGTACGGGAAGCGTGTGACGTTCTGTTTGGCGACGTTTGCCAGCAGTAGATCGATCAGGAAATTGCCGGCGGGGGTCTGCGTCCCCTTGTAGCAGCTGGCAACGCAACTCGACCAGATAGTCTCGTTCAAGTGAATCATCTCGACGATCTTGTCCTTAATGTGGCTGGCACCGGCAATCCCGTTGTATTCGGCAATAAGCGCCGCTGCTCCGATTGCCACGTCCCCGACTCCCGTCTTGCAGGCATAACTGGACCGATGGTAGCCGGCAAAGGTCTCAACGAGACGGCCGGAAAAGTCAAACTCGCCGTCCATGAAGATACGCTCGTACGGAACAAACACGTTATCGAACACGATCATACACTCCTGGCCGCCATACGGGCTCCCGATATCCAAGCTACGCCCCTCAGGATCTTCGAGGAGACGAGAATCGCAAGATTGACGTCCATAGATGTAGGTGATCCCCTCAGTATCCGCAGGTACCGCGCAGCTGATCGCGAAATCCTTCTCGTCCTTTTTCATTGCGATGGTCGGCATCAGAAGAATCTCATGGGAATTGACCGCGCCGGTCTGGTGCATTTTAGCTCCGCGGATGACCACCCCGTCCTTGGTACGCTTGACGACACGCACGTAACCGTCAGGCTCCTCCGACGGTCGTAGTGAACGGTTCCCCTTCGAGTCCGTCATGCACCCGTCCACGACCCAGTCCTTTTCCTCGGCGACCTTGATATAATCAGAGAGCCGCTTGTGGTAGTTCGTGCCGTACTGGCGATCTGTCTCATAGGTGGTGATGAAAAGCGAATTGAACGCGTCCATTCCGACACAGCGTTGAAAGCATGTTCCGCACCTTTGTCCCAAAAGCCGTTGCATGCCGCACTTCTGATACAGATCCTCAGCGCTCTGGTGGAGATGGCAGAAGCGATTGATTGTTTTTCCGGAAAGCGCGCTCTTCGCAGTGAGGGCCTCGTGGTACTTCGGATCCTCTGCCAGCTCATAGGTCAGTGCAACCGTATCGATTGAGGCGCTTATGATCGGATGATCGACTGGCTGCTCCACTCTCTCGCCGTTCATGAATACATGCATGGGCTTGCGGGCTTTCAAGCTGCTGCGATATTCGTTCGCTGTCATCATGGATCTATTGCGCCTCCTTTTCGCGCATGAATTGCTATTCCTCAGGGGTCTACCTCAGGGTCAATATACATACGTCTGCATCACTACAACTTATCGCGCAGACGAACGGCTAGAGGTAGTAGCATTACATATTTCGGAACCCCATCCCTTCACTTTGCCTATTCTTGGAGAATGGCTCAGTATGAAGCATAAAGCAATCGTTGTCAAATAGAATTTGATTTTAATTTATTCTAGCTTTACATGCTATTTCTGCCTAAACTTTCGACTCTTAGACTAATAAACAGGTCACAACACAGAATTCAAATGCGCGTTTGGAAATATATGGAATAAAGTGCACACCAAATAGTAACTACGAACCACGTTCGGTCAATGCCACGTTTTTTTTCCTTTTGATTGAAAACGCTCCTCACGCACGACAGTGGCCTGTAGCAGTTAGGGCACAGGTTTTTCAGAAGGCTCTCGGTTGGGTTTCGCCTCCAAATACGGAACATACCTTCTTGCCAGCGCCCTCTTAGGATCCAGGCCCTATCCAATATTGCCCTTACCCTTTGAAGCAGGGTCGTCCCGTTATATCCCAAAATGAAAAGCACTCCCGCGGCAGGGGATTGTTCGGTGACCCTTCGCCATAGTTCTTTACCATCCATGCCGGGCATGACCACATCGGTAATGAGAAGGTCCAAGGACAAGCTCGTTTCTGAGAGCTTCTGAAGGGCTTCCTCGCCCGTATTTGCCGAGAAGACAGAGTAGCCTCCCGACTCAAGGATCGAGACGGTGAGTCGGCGGACCCTCGTCATCTTCCACAAGCAAAATCGTCTCAGTTCCCACACACGTCCTGAGTTCAGGCGAATCCGGGAAATCCACGATAATGGTCACATAACTGGTCACAATGACTGGGACAGAGGATGCATAGAATTGGGTGTGTCTTTAAGTCTTTATTATGTAAGTGGTAGGGATGCTGCGGACTGGACTTGAACCAGCACACCCTTTCGGGCACTAGCCCCTCAAACTGGCATTAGCCCCTTAGACAGATCCCTCGTTATGGGCAGCGGACGCGAGCTGGTCAAAGGTGAGCGAGCAGAACGAAGACCATTCCTACTGAACTGAGCAGGTCTCGGTGTTACCCTGAGTGTCACCTTGAAAAGATGTAAATAGAGCAACTTCGCTGATTTCCTGGCCACACATGTCAACTTTCTACTTGATCTAACTCTTATCAAGGGATACATTTACCGACATCGGACTACGCAGGGCGACAATAGCGCCGGGGGCTTCCCCACCTTCACACGGTAGAAGTCACTGGTTCAAATCCAGTATCGCCCATACAAGTCCCTACGTTGTAGGGAATAGGAACCTACCTGAAAACGGGCGGTTCCATGTAGCCCAATCTGAGACTCAGTCTGAGATTGAAAGACTGAGAACGGAGGCGACATGGAACGCCAGAAGCGTCCGTACTCCATTCAAAAGCGTCCCGCCGTCAAGCACCGTCACATCTACTACGCCAAGTTCCGCGACGCGGCCGGCAACTGCCGTACGGCCGTCTCGACGGGCTGTACGCGCATCGATGATGCCCTGCGGTGGTGCGAGGAACGCCTCAGGAAAAGCGTCGAGAACACAGACAGTATCACCCTCGCGGAATACGCCAAGGGTTTCTGGGAACCCAAGGCTGTGTTCGCCATGGACCGTGCGGCCCACGGCCGGGCGGTTTCCCTTACACACATAGACATCGCCGAGGGGTACACTCGCAATCACCTTCTGCCCGCCTGGGGAGGCCGGCGGCTTCGCGACCTCAGCGCCCGTTCAAAAACTTAAAGCGGTCCTTTTGCTCCTGACGTGGTTTCCTCTACTGGGAGGAGCCACCGCGCCTTGCATCGCGGCGGGCCCAGCCGTTTCAGCTCCAGCGTCTGCATGTGCCTTCATGGTAGCACATCGCGGAGGCCCGCGCATTTCCGTTCGCATCCGCTCGGCCCTCGCGCCAAGCGCCGCGAGCATGATATTGTTCTGGTTTGTCCAGGGCCTGGCCCGTGCCTATCTTGAAGGCAATCGTTGCGCCGGTGTGACCGACGCACAGTCGAAAAGAGGAGCGGCATGGGAACGAGATGGAGCATCGGCAGGGGGACACGGGTATCCATCGTCCTGGTTCTCTTTTCTTTCGCCCTCACGGGGCTGTTTGCGGACGGGACCTCGGCGGCCGCGGGCGCGTCCGCTTCGACGTCGGTCGGTGCGTCTCCGAAGTGGAAGGCCAGCATTTGGGGACCCTTGAAGAATGCGCCGCAGGAGAGCTGGTATGAAATCGTGTGCTCGGAGGACGGGACGCAGACGGCGGCCATCACGATGTACGGGGATATATTCACCTCGGAGGATTCTGGCGGTCGATGGCTCGACAGGAGTGCCGCGGGAACTCACCATTGGGGAGGGATCACGTCCTCTCCCGATGGGATGCGCCTTGCGGCGATCATCTCGTGGGTCTCGGACGGGGAGATCGAGACCTCGACAGATGGCGGAAAGACATGGGCGTATCACGCGTTCAACGGCGTCCACGAATGGGGGACGATCGCGTCTTCTGCCGACGGGAGCCGCCTCATTGCCTCGGACTCCTGGTACGGCGACATCTATACGTCGACTGACGCCGGCGTAAACTGGCAGGACAGGAAATCAGCTGGCCCCTCACACTGGTCGGCCGTTGCGTCGTCGGCGGCCGGTGATCGGCTGGTCGCGGGGTCACTGGAAGATCACATCTTCACGTCCGCGGACGGCGGCACGAGCTGGACCGAACAGGCACTATCTCCGACGTTGTACTGGACGGACATGGCGTCATCACCGGACGGCAGCCATCTCGCCGCGGTCGGTCTGAACGGATTCATCTGGACCTCCAGTGATTATGGCGTCAACTGGACAAGCCTCGCGAGCGCCGGTCAGCGGGACTGGAAGTGCGTTGCGATCTCTTCCGACGGCACCTGCATTGTCGCGGGCGTCAACGGCGGTGACCTCTACGAGTCGAGCGATGGCGGAGAGACATGGACCGACGAGAAGGTTGCAGGCTCCCGGTTCTGGAGCTCCGTCGCATGCTCGTCGGACGGCTCCCGGATTTTCGCCGTCGCCATTGCTTCGAATGACTTCGAGATCTGGGCCGGGTTTCTGTTCTGACGGCCTTGTCCTTCCAGGCTGTTCGGCGCGTGCCCCGGCGGGCTCGTTTCGCCCGGCCGTCGCGTCAAACGCTGCGGGAGGAGAGGTCGTTCGCGCGTATCAGGCCCTTCATGGCGGCGAATGCCATCTCCCCACCCCTGGCGCTCACTATCAGGCCAGGAAGAGAAGGAAGACTCCCTGGTCGACGGTCGACATGGAAAGAAGCGCCTTCCTCCCAGATCTAAAAAGCTCGTGTCAGATAACTCTCGAATTCTTAGCCATGACTAGTTTCTGTTGCGCAAGCCTATGCTGGTCTCTGGACACAAGGCGTGTGGGGCGGCGACAGCGGGCCAGCCCCAGCGCTTCGCCGAGCATGGGTTCACCGGCGCGGCGTTCGGCTTCCGCCAGCGCCCAAGACTGACGCTCCGTGAAGTGCCCTTCGTTTGCTGTCCACCGGGATCATTTCACGCACTTTTTGGGACAGCGCCGATTGCTCGAACGGCAAAAGGAAGATTGGCCAGCCTTGGCCTTCCTTGGCGCGATTGACGAATCTGCGCTTCTCTGAGCGCGAAGGGGGAATATGAGGGGAGGCCTCCATATAACGGACTTCCCCGAAAGACCCTTACTTGATAAACTCCCCCTGACCTTGGTGAAGACTGCTCGATGGTGATACTGGCCGTTGATGACAAAACAAAAAGGCGTACATCCTTTGGCTCATGTTGCGCATTCTGAAGCGGCACTCAGTAGACGTCATTTCTTGCTTGCGACTCAGCGGGAGGAAAGTGATTAATGAACGATGAAAAGCGTTTTCTTGCGGAAGTAGGAATACGGGACGTCCGGTTGCCTATCAAAGTACCTTCAAGAAACAATCCAGACGGCCAGAGCACCGTAGGCTCCGCCAATGTTCAAGCACGCATAATGAGAGAATTCGAGCCAGCTTGGATCGATCGGTTCATACAGATTCTCCATCACAGCAAGAGAGAAGTGGGAATAGAGAACATGCGCTCGATCGTGCACGACTGCAAGGAAGCATTCCAAGCTGAGTTTGTTGGCATCGAAATCGAGTACCCCGTTTTTGTGGAAAAGAAGACTCCCGTCACAACTGAGCCTTGTATTGTTGAGTACCGATGTGGCTATTCTGCTGTCTTCCCCAATGTCAGAAACGCAACTACGATAATGTTTCGGATAAAAATCCCCTGTATCACGACGTATCCAGTTTCAGAGACTGAAAAGAGCGGACTTCTGGCTCAACTGAGCATCGTCACCATCCAGACTCAGTCCCCATCGGATCTTTTTCCCGAAGATCTTGTCTCAACTGTCGACGCGCATGCTTTAGCACCCATCTACTCGTTTCTCGCCATCGAGGACCAGAAAGAACTTATTTTCTAGAATCCATTCGAAAAAAAGGACGAGCCTTGTAATGATTGATGAGATCAGGCAAGAGTTGGCACAGGACAAAAGGATTGATTTTTTCACGGTAAGCTGCTCAAACTTCGGTCTCCTCCATTCCTACAGCACTCTTATCGGTACTGAGAAGGGCTGGTCACCCTGGGACTTCGTACACGACTCGGCATAGTAGGTGTTGGCGGCGGGCGTAAATTGCACAAATGTGGCGGACGAAAATTGCACACTCCACTCCTTCCTGAGGGCGGCTGATCTGGCGCAGTAGGGGTCAGACGGCCACTTCTCGATCACACTGGTCGCCTTCGAGGTGGAGGCGACGATGTACGGAAGGGAGAAGCGAGTGCTGCTACGTGAGTACCTGGAACAAGGTTGGACAAAGAGCGCCCTGGCCGAGAAGTTGTGCATTAGTCGGCGGACGATCTATCACTGGATCGAGACCGGCCAACTGGATCGGGATATGGACGCGGAAGCGATCGGCTACAAGGAACGGGCGGCTGTGGCCCGCAAGATCGACGCCTACCGCGGGATCATAGACGCGCGGCTGCAAGCTTTTCCGCTGTTAAGCGCGGTGCGCCTGCACGAGGAGATTCGGGCCGCGGGGTATCAGGGCAGCTACACCCAGGTCAAGGAATACGTCCGTCAGGTTCGCCCGGTAGTCGATGATCCGGTGGTCCGCTTTGAGACGCCGCCAGGTCTGCAGGGCGTGTATGAAAGCTGTTGCCACCTCCCGTCGAGAGCAGATCCGCTGTAACTATCTCTTCTATGATGCGATCGAATGTGGCCAGGGTGCTTCAGGCCGTTACCGCCGAAACAGTGACAAGCGGTTCTTGGATGGCCTCCGCAGCGGTAACCGAGCCTCCGTCGGCCGAAGGACTCTGAAATGTGAATGCCTCACCATCACTCTACGGATGGGACGCTCCACTTTACCTTTGGTCTTGGCCCGAAAAACTAAGGAGGTCAGAGCGTCGTAGGCTGTATTCAACGCTTTCTCCTACGCATTAGGACTACTTGAGCCAATCATTCTGGAGTTGCTGAAAAAAATTAAAGGCTGGCAAGCTGTCAACGGCGGACGAAAACTGCACATTTCTGGCGGTTGAAAATTGCACACTTCACCTCACCCCATTCCTCAAAGCCCTTGTTGGAGGTCAGTACGGTGGAGGCGCGCTCGTAGCGACGGCTCATGAGTTCTGGAGGTGCAGCGACGACCCTTGGAGGTCTACACGCTTGGGCGCCCAGATCGGCCTCAGGGTTGCAAGCAGCCATGGAGGACTCTCTCTTGCAGACCTCAACTCGTTCGGTACCAACGATGATGTAGTCTGGGCATTGCTCAGAGCATCTCGACGACATCCGCGATATTCCAAGCTTCGATTGCTGGACCTTCTTGAGATCAAACTCCGCATCCAAACCTGGGGTGGCAAAGGTGGAGGCGAAGAGGTTCTCATCAAGTACCTCCAGGATATTGCCCTAGGTGTTGTTTCAGCCACGGTTTTTGAACTGATCAGATTTGGCACAAGTCGTGCCCTTCGTGCGCTCCGTAGCGTGGCGATGCGAAGGACGATTCAGAAACAAATCAAGCGAGGACTGCGGGAGATCGACCTGTCCCAAATATCTCCTAAGACATCGGGAAGTATGTCTCGACTTTAGACGACCTGACTGAAGCGGAAAAAAGGCGTCTCGTCACCAGGTTAGCCACGAAATATGCGGCCGGTGTAAGGAAAACGCTGAATCGTTCGGTCCAAGAGCGAACCAAGCGTTCATAACATCTCGCTGAAGCTGACGCCTTGGCTGGTCTTTTGGTTTCAAAGGATGCCGTTGCTGTGGTTCGTTTCGCGCTGGTGATTCGGGGGCGCCGCTTGACTCGGCGTTAGGCCGCGTCGAAAGCGCGGTGTTTTGCTTGAGAGCGGGACAAATAGTACCCTTCAGGAGATGCAATGAAAACGGCGCTAGTCGTCGGAGTGTCCGACTATGACACAGTCACGAAGCTATCCAATCCGAGGAATGATGCCGCTCTCATCGGTACCATCCTTGGACAGCTGGGCTTCCAGACAAATGTAAAGATTGATCCGAACCGGGAATACTTTCATCGGGCTCTGAAAGACTCCCGCCTTCAGTTCTCGAGGAGCACGGTAGCTCTCTTCTACTTCGCTGGACATGGCGTTCAGAAAGATGGAGTTAACTACCTGATCCCGAAGGACGCGCCCATCCGGGACGAAGATGACATCGATCACTACTCAATCAGACTGGACTCCATTTTGGATGCCGTCTCGTCAGCTGACAGCCACATATCCATCGTGATTCTCGACGCATGTAGAGACAACCCTTTCGCTTTCGTTCGGACAGCGGGTGCTTCGGGACTGTCCTTCGTCGAATCGAGGGGAAACATGGTTATCTGTTTCTCGACTTCTCCTGGAAGAACGGCGCTGGATGGACAAGGCTCAAACAGCCCCTATACTGAAATGCTTTCTCTGGTACTCAAGCAGACTCAACTCAGCTTCATTCAGCAGATGTGCGAAACACGAACACGAGTAGACGCCTTGACCCGCGGTAGACAGATGCCCTGGGAATCAGTGTCTTTGTTTAGCGACTTCTACCTGCAGACCGAAGTGCCAGTCAAGCATCCTGACCCATACGTGGTGATGGCCTACAGCCTTAGGAATCGAATCTTCAGCTACAAGCCTCAACTCGAGGTAGTTCAAAAACATCTCACCGAAAGTACGGAAGGCGGCGAGGCGCGGCGTTACTCGAAAGGCGGAAACATTTTCCTGCTTCAAAGGCAGCTGTTTTTCGAGATGGGACAATTGCTCGAAGAATACTACGTCTATGACGACGCGATGTTCCTCTTCAATCTGGCCTCGATACATTACGCCGTCCCGATGACTATCGCGGACAGCAAGTTCTCCGCGGCGGAGTATGTACTAAAGGCAAACAAGATCTACTATCGCGCAACGACGGGCGCGGACCAAGCTAAGGATCCTTCAATGGATGAAGTGTTCGGGCAGTACGAAAGGTTGAAGAAACTCCTGGCGGGGTAATTGCCCGAGACCCTGGCAAGGTAGGTCGACTCCCAACGCGGCCCAAGAAGGCGCTGAAGCGGACCCCCTGGGTGCGTCCATGATTCGGGGAAGGTTGATTGCCAGGGTTCGCTTCGCCCTGGTGATTCGGCGGGGCAGCTTAGCTCTTCGTTAGGCGATCATGCTCAGGTGTGATGAGAGTGTAGACGATGAAGCTCGGACATTTTTCGCATTGCCGGAAAAGAAAACTCGATATTTCTAGATCCCCAACCGAAGCTCCTACTTCTGGCGGTCACTTTTCAACGCTTTGGAGATATTCGGCATCGGAGAGCTTGCTGTGGTCATAGAACATTTTCGTAGTGGCGATACTTGAATGCCCCAGTTCCGATGCTGCCTTGCTTATTCCAAACTTTTCGCTGAGCACCGTTCCCCGATGATGTCGAATGAGGTGCGCTGTCACTTCTTTTCCGATTGTTCTTGCCGAAAGCTCGCGGATGCGATTTGTAACCGCTACACGGTTGTACTTTCGGCCAGAATGCTCGAACAGGAATGCTGCCCCTTGGAACTCCGCTCGAATCGCGTCATAGAGAGGGGTGGGAAACCGCAGATCGCGTGTTTTGCCCTTCTTCCCGGCAATTTCTAGATATGTGATCCTGGCCCCCCTGCGAGCCTTGCCGACTTCAGCGCATAGCATCTCGCTCACACGGCAGGAGGTAGCTTCCAGGAATCTGATCATAAACGATAGCCGCGGGTCGGCTTTTTCTTCTAGAGTTTTCACTTCTTCGAGTGTCGGAACATGGTCGGCCTTCGCGATTCCCGCTTTCGGCGCTCGCCTTTTCAGTTTCTTCAGTTCCTGCTCCACAGCCCAACGCTCCGGGATTGTCAGCGTAGGCGAGTGATCCAAGAGGTAGCGGACAGACCACTTCAGAGCCTTCATTTGCTGGTTCCACCAAGCCGGCGAGTAGGAGACCTTCCGGCCTGATCGGTCGGTCCGTTTCTTGCGATTCAGCTCTTCTAGATATTCCCTAATCCCTTCTATCAAATCGGGCTCTACCCCTTCAAGGCACTCGACAAAAGCGCGAACCTGCGGGGCGTAGGGGCCGGCAGCCTCCCTCAACACTTCCAGAAGACTACTTCTTACGACAACTTTTCCCATGCTTTCAGCCACGAAAGATATCATACTCGATATTATGTTAGATTACAATATCCAGCTTTTCAGGTCACGAAATAGTAGCGAATGATCACTCTGAGTACCTGGGCAATTTCTAGAAGCGGCCAGGTCTCTGAATTCCACGGCCCCACCGAGGAACACCAATTTGACTCGAAGCCGTGATGCATAGCCTTCGCGCCGCCGCAAAAGCTTCCGGAATTGGAACATGATCCAGTTCTTGGCTACGCTACGTTGATTGCAGCACCATTCGAAGGTAGCTTTCTCTCATGGCAACAACACAGGGCGTCTACGTTCCCGGAGTCTGTAACATCGGGGGCGCGGAGATCATGCAGCGACTTCGGTTTGGTTGGGGCGGGCTCGCCGTTACGGTTGTGCTCGCCGCAGCGTTCTTCGTTTTCCGTGTTCCAGCGCCATGGCGATTTTTCCTATTTCTGCCAGCCGCCTTGGGCGCGACAGGATTTCTGCAAGCCGCATTTCACTTCTGCGCTGCATTCGGCATGCGCGGGGTGTTTAACTTCGGAGCCGAAGTTGGCAAGACGGATACCGTGGAACAGGCGGAGTTCCGTCGAAAGGACCGTGCCAAAGCATTGCAGATTGTCGCCTATTCGATTCTTGTCGGGGTTGTTGTTGCGCTTGCCGGCTATTTCACCGCTTGATCCAAGCCTATGCCACGCTCGTTGCCTCTTTGTTCGGTTTCAGCTCGTCGTTAAAAATGCGCAATTTCTAGAAAGCTCATCACGTGCCCACGCGCCGCTCACACCACTTGCGTTCCCCCCGTTGCCAAAATTGCCTTTCGCGGCCGGGCTATTTGACAAAGGGTATATAGTTCTAGAAAGTCATCTGGCCGATCTCAAAGCACCTCGCCTTGCGCCCAAGAACAAAAAAGAGATAGCCGTAAGGAGGAAGTCAATCATGTCAACCTATGTAACGCTGTGTCAGTTCACAGACCATGGAGCAAGGAATGTGAAAGACACTGTAACGCGGGCCCGTGAGATAGGTGCTGCCGTGGAAAAGGCCGGAGGGAAAATCACTTTTTATTGGGCCCAAGGACGGTATGATTTGATCGCGATTGCTGAAGGCACGGAAGAACTTGCTATGCTCACGACTTTGAACACTGCCAAGTCCGGTTACGTTCGAACGGAGACACTTCGAGCCTTCACTGGGGAAGAAATGGAGCGCTTCTTGAAAAAGGTCACTTAGTACATCCGAGCAGAATCAACGGGCACTGTAACTCACATTGCTGTCAGGGTATGGTGTTTCTTGCCATCGCGATTCGGAATCTTTCATGTAGCGTTATGCGCCGGCACGGAGTCCGTTGACGATAAGTCAGCGTTGGGTTGGGTCATGTTGACCAGCGCGGGAAATCGTCAGCATGGAGCGCCCTTCCCTTTTCCCGCAGCCATGTCTCCGTTCCTTTCTCAATGGTTTCGGAATTGAGCCACGGCCGAAAGTACTTGCGCTACGTCGCCACCGGGCTTATGTTCGAAGAAAAGGTGGCATGGAAAAAGCTGGAAGGTGAGCGGGGAAGGTCGGGGCTGGGCCTTTCCCGCTCTCTTTTTGTCGGGATAGTTCTATTCATTGCACACAACGGCGGGGTGGCACTGCCGGCTGCCGCCGGTGTCGGTAGGCGGCCCTCTGCTCGCCGAGGAAGGACATTCTCGTCGCCAGGGCTTGGCAGCAACAAGGATAAACCAGGTTACTTCAGAGCCCTGAGGATCTCTTGCAGGGCGGCGATGAGCGCTTTCACCCCGGGCTTGCTGGGCCCGGTCGAGACTAGTGAATCCCCCTGTCGGGTGTAGAAGAGGCGGTCATCCTCGATCCAGATCCTCTCGATTTCGAACGGGGCACCAGGGATGTTTACATCTTTTGTCACCATATCAGCCTCCAGCCCGCGTTGTGGGATTGCGTCATAGATCGCGGTGGGAGACCGCAGATCGCTTATTTTCCCGTTCTTTCGGCAATTTCTAGATAATTGATCCTGGCCCCCCGGGTGAGCGTTGCCGACTTCTGCGTCGAGTATCTCACTACCCGACCTTTTTTAGAAATTGTCCTGCGTTCCGCTTCCCTACTAAAAGGACATCGCAACCCGACTATTTCGTTCGAAACCTCTTCCCTTGATACTGCCTGTATGCCAAACGAACGAGTCGCAGTTCTTCCCGTGATCCGTGGCGCTCAGCATAGAGGACTTGCTCAACTGCCTGTTGCGGATCTTCAAACGCCTCCGCAGCGGATAGCCTTTCATCCGTTGGGCGGCCATTCACGATCCGCAACACTATGCCAGTGACTTTCCTTTGTTTCGAGACTATCTTCGCTGGCCCAGTTCTCGTTTTATTTCTCGATTGCTTACCAATCCGCTTTGAAGTCTTGATCTTAGATTGTTTTGCCATGGTTCGGTAACCCTAGACCCTACCAACAAGATCATTCAAGCCCCAGTCCGTGAGCCTTCTACGACCTTAAAAGGCGCAGGCTTCAATTTCTAGATTTTGCTTTCCTGATGAGTCTCACTACCTGTGGCAATAGAGATCACCGCGCTTCGTCGTCGTTCACGCTATGCTTGCCCTTCGTGATTGAAGACCCTTGCAGACTGCAAGGTTTGCCCGGTCGCGCAATAGTGCCTGTTGCGCTTCCGCCAGAAGCTCCAAAATCTAGAACCTGCCCACCTCCGATCTGCCGGGAACCGGCAATTGTTTCCTCTTTATGCTCCGATAGCTCCATTAATTGACGAGATAGCTTTAAGTAATGTTTCCCGCTTCATGTGTATGACTTTGGCGTCCTTCTTTTCTTGTGCGATCTCTTTGTTGAAAAGATCAATGTCAATCACTTCTTCGATCCCTCTTTGCAGGATCTCTTTCAACTTTTGCGCTGGCACTGCTTCAAGTTCCCAAACATTTTTCCCGTGCTTCCTTTTAGTAGGGAATCGGAACGTATAACAAACGCATAGTAATGATTGATTTCGCGGGTGCCGTTCTCGTTTTCTTTCTCGATTGCTTGGTAATCCGCTTTTCTTTCCTGATGAATCTCACTTGTGATAGTAGAAATCACCGCGCTTCGTCATTCAACGAAAGCCCCGCGCGTCAGCTCGTGCGAAAGCAAGTCTGCCCTTATGACCACCATCGCTCCAGCCGCAAGATCTGGTCCAAAGCGAGCCGTCTCTTAGCCGCTGGACTTGCGTCTCTTGGATATCCCAGAGGCATGAGCTGCACCACGCGGATGGCGGGCGGTATGCCGAGGAGATCTTTCACCATTTTCTCGTCGAAGGCCCCGATCCAGCATGTGCCAAGTCCCTCGGCTATCGCGGCAAGGCTGAGGTGATCCATCGCGATCGCCACATCAATTGGATATGCAAGCTGGCCGCAACGCATCACACGGCTGTCGGTCTCCGCGCAGCAGGCGAGAAGGACCGCTGCCTG
The DNA here is from genome assembly GCA_963710335.1 of uncultured Spirochaetota bacterium. Classification (GTDB taxonomy): domain Bacteria; phylum Spirochaetota; class Spirochaetia; order SZUA-6; family Fen-1364; genus Fen-1364. The sequence goes on along the minus strand of CAVQAA010000006.1, from coordinate 480,185 downwards.
AGCGATGAAGGGTTGTCTCGCTGCCTCGACGGCGATTTTTTCCCTCATCTCCTTCTCTCGCACAGCGACAAATCGCCACTCCTGCGCGTTTCTTGCGGAGGGAGCGAGACGCGCCGCCTCCATCACGCGGTTCAGCGTCGCCTCATCCACTGGTGTGCCCAAAAAGGACCGGACACTCTTCCGCGTCCAAATAGCTTCCGTCACTTCCATGGTTTCACGTCCGTTGCTGAGCTGTTTTGAGAGGCTCCACGATAGACCGGAAGTTCGAATGGTTCAACAGGGCAGAATTCCTCTGCCGCAACTCCGGTGATCGGAGAGTAGAGTCCGCCGAGGACGAGCGAGCTACTTCGCATAGGCTACTTTTCCCATGGCTTTCCGGCGGGTCTGCCACGGGAGGGGTTCAAGTATCGTCCGAGGGTGTTTATGCGCTGGCTTAACGCTAGAAGCGTTGCGAGTGATCTGGGAGCAGCTTTTCATCAACACGGGGAACACGCATCCGCGCACTGGGACAATGTCGTCATAAGGCTGTTGCATGCATTTTGGGATTTTCACGTTAACAGTGTATAATTGATTAAAAGGCCCTTGGAGGGTGATAGATGAAAGTTACGTTCAGGAGCTCCCGACTGCTCGTCGCGGCGTTAAGCGCCGCTGCGTTATTAGCCGGCTGCCCGCTGCCGTACGACTACGCGGGCAGAGGCGCGGGCAACTCGCACACCACTGATCCAAGCAGTCCCACCATCACGGCCGCCGTGACGGTGACCTATTCCGAACAAGGCGGGACCTCGGGCAGTATTCCGAACAACGGTTCCTACACCACGGGGAAAACAACCACGGTGACCCTCTCCACAACCACGGAAAACGCGGTCATATATTATACGGTCGACGGGAGCCAGATCACCAACTACGGAACGCCAAAGAAGATCACCGGATCCAGCGGCCAGTTCACCATCACGCGGAGCAGCTCCGTGCAGACCGTTGACATCCATGCCGTGGCTATTGGCCCCAATATGGTGCCCAGCCAGCCCGTCCAAGCGACTCTCACCGTCAGCCCCTTCCCGATCCTTTCAGTGGCCTGCGACAAGACCTCCATAAGCGAGGACGGGGGAACCGCGACTTTCACCATTACCGCCTCGAGCTCTTCAACCGCTGACATCACGGTCAAGCTGCTGACCGGCGGCACCTATACCTCAGCCGACCTGACGGGCCTCCCCGCGTCGGGTACATCCTTCTCCGCGACACTCGTGCAGTCAACGACGACGCTCAGCATTCCCATCACCGGGGTGCACAACGCGGCCAACGCCAATCCTACGGCCACGCTGACGATACAGGCCGATCCGAATACTCCCCCCACCTATACGGTGGGCTCACCAGCGGGCACCTCCGTGGTAATCCAGAACGACTCGTCACATACGGTGAAATACAACGGCAACGGAAACAGCGGCGGTACAGCGCCGACCGACCCCAATTCCTATCTGCCCGGCGCGACGGTGACAGTGCTCGGCAATAGCGGGAACCTGGTGAAAACTGCCTCCTTCTTTGGGGGTTGGAACTCGCAGACTGACGGAAGCGGTACAACGTACGCGAGCGGAGCAACCCTCACGATGGGAAGCGCCAACGTGACCTTGTATGCTATATGGTACTTGGTTCAGACCAACTACTATGTCAACGCGGCGACCGGAAACGACACCAATGCGGGTACAACGAGCGCACCATTTAGGACAATCACCAGAGCCCTCAGCGTGGCGACGTCAAGCGGACAGAGCGTTCATGTTGCTGCCGGTATCTATAACACTGCGAACGGGGAAACTTTCCCACTCTACGTTCCCGCCGGGGTAAACCTGATAGGAAATTCAACCGGATTTGGGTCAGGCATTTTGATCCAGGGCGGCGGCAATCCGTCCGGATATACAGAAGGTTACATATCAAGTGCGGTTGTCATGGGATCTGGCAGCAATCTTGACGGTTTCACCGTTACCAATAACTCAGGCATTGCGTCTTTTCCCATGGGCGTTCTCCTTGACCAAGCACATTCCTCTGACAATGTAACTGTTATGTCGAACACAATAACAGGGAACCCGGCAAACGGAATCTATGTTCGTGGCGGATCGTCCGGAGGTTCGATTTCAAACAACAACTTCAATTCCAACGGTGAGGACCTCGCTTTTGTGAGCAACGGCGGCAACGGGATGAGCGTTTTTGGCAATACCTTCAACGACACGGTTGAACTGGATACTCTGGGCCCCGATCTCGGAGGAGGCGTTTCGGGCAGTCCTGGTGGTAATGCTTTCCTTGGAGCCAGTTCGACCTATTTCAGTTGCGGCGGAACCGTCTATGCGGAATTCAATCACTGGAATCACAATCCGCCAACGGTCGGTCCCGTTCAAAGCGGTTACGACGTCGGGGTATCGAACTCGACGACAGTCCTCACAACCGGGAATTACTGATGTTTTCGCAGACATCAATTCCCTGTCTGTGGGACCTGGGAAATATCAGCTGGCAAACTCTGACGTAATTCACAGACGATCTCAGGAGAATCCAGCTTCCCGCCGTTCGTCCCCGGAACCTTCAGGCCCCATGGCACAGCTCCTCTTGTGGGAGAATCCCAGCTTTTACTCGACGGTCCGCTAATTTTCTGTTATATAAATACGGAACGCGGTACTCCGTAGATCATTTTCCTCGCATCGTATTAACTGTCCTCACCGCACGAAATGAAACGGCGCTCCCTTCACGGAGCAAGAGTGGTCTTAGTAGATGAAATACAAATGGGTCGCCCTCACCGTAACGACGGTAGGTTCCATCATGTCGAGCCTGGACACGACCATCGTAGTCATCGGGCTTCCGACGATCCTCAACGACCTTCACGCGACCATCATGCACGGCATCTGGGTTATCACCGGCTACCAGCTCATGCTGACGGTCTTGTTGGTGCTCCTGGGTCGTCTCGCTGACATGTATGGCAGGGTGAGGCTCTACAACCTTGGATTCGTTATCTTCACCTTCGGCTCTCTTCTGGCGGGCCTATCGAGAAACGGCTCGCAACTGGTCGTATTCCGCTTCATCCAGGGCTCAGGGGCGGCACTGCTGAGCGCCAACTCCGCGGCGATCATTACCGACGCATTCCCGCTGGAAGAGCTCGGCACGGCACTCGGGACGAATATGATGGCTTTCAACGTGGGAGCGGTCGTCGGCTACACTCTGGGCGGGGCGATGATCACGTTTTTAGGATGGAGATCGATCTTTTTAATCAACGTGCCGATCGGGATCTTTGGAACGGTTTGGGCGTACAAACGGTTGAAAGAAGTGAGCGTCCGGGCTTCGGGCCAGAGTTTCGATTATTTAGGGTCTGTCCTGTACTGCGCTGGTCTTTCCGTGATCCTTTTGGCGCTGACAATCGGCGATCCCACCTCGTTACGGAATATCCTCATCTTTGTCGCCGGAATAGTGATTTTTGCGCTGGTCGTTTTTATCGAAAGAAGGCAGAAATTCCCAACGCTCGACCTGAGGCTATTCAGAATACGGGTCTTTGCCGCGGGCAATCTCGCGAGCTTTCTGAACTCCGTCGCATTCAGCTGCGGGCCTTTTCTCCGATCTCTGTATCTCCAGTTGATCCTGGGCTATACCGCTCTCCAGGCGGGCATCGCGCTCATCCCGATGGAAGTTATAGTCTTCATCCTTAGCCCGATCAGCGGGCGGCTGTCCGATAGACTCGGCGGGCGGATTCTGAGCTCAGTAGGGCTGGCGATGAACGCGTCTGCCTTGTTCTGGTTTTCGACGCTGGATCAGCATTCCAGCTACGCCTCTGTCTTGGTGAGCTTGGTGCTCTTTGGCCTCGGCAGGGCTCTCTTCATTTCTCCCAATACGAGTTCTGTGATGAGAGCAGTCCCGGCGGAGAAGCGTGGTGTGGCTAACGGCATGCGGATGACCCTGAACATGACGGGCGGAGTCCTGAGCGTGCCTCTGTCGCTTCTTTTGATGACACTCGTGATGCCCTATGCGCGACTGTCGGAAATCGTGGGTAGCAGCCAGCTCGCGAACGGCAGCGAGTTTAATACGTTTCTGCACGCGATCAACAGCGCTTGCCTGATCCTGGGCATTGTTATCGTAGTGGCGATCCTCCCTTCCTTGCTGAGAGGCCCGCGAAACACCCCGCATTCAGGGCCTGTCGCGGCTCATGGATAGTCAGGCAGCTACCAAAACAACGATGTACGGCCTCATCTGCCTCCCCCTGCCGAAGGGGGCGGCCACAACGGAGCAGCAGGTGCGGGGCGAGCCGGGCTACTGGCCTGTGGCGGAGGACTGCCTTGAGATGGTCTTGAAGGCCGTACTGGGCTTGAAGGCTGCAACGGAGTCATCGGCTGTCTCACTGGCTGTTGTCGGGGCATCACATTCGGCCTTGAAGGACTCAGGGAGCTCGGAGAGGTTCTTGCAGGCAGAGTGGATTGCTGTCCAACGACCTTTCGCTGGTATCCTGGAGTTACGACTCTTGCCGGCGGCCGTGTTGGGGGCGCTGATTGTCTCAAGCCGGTCATCGTTTTCGCGTCAAGAGGCTGACCGGGATCGGCGGCAAGGGCCTGCTGACGTGATGCGAAAGGCGCCGATTGAGGTGGCGGAGTCAGCCGGGCCACTACCGGCCGGGACGTCGCCCAAACCGGAGGCTGGGCAACGGGGCCGGGACTTGCGGCATGACCAAGGAGGCTTTGTCTCTGCGGAACCAGCGGAGCGACAGCCCCCCGCACCGGTGCTTGGACGAACTCACTGGTGGGGATCTGCAACGTGGCTTGCGACGTCGGCAGTCCTCGCACAAAAGTGTCACTTGGCACGACAGTTACAGCGCCAGGAACATCGCGGTTCACATAGTTGAAGTGTTGAACATCAATGTTGTGCAGACGGGCCCGGTCGCTGCGGTAGGGAGGGATGTAAGGCTCGTGCGGGCCAAGAGGGAACCATCCGATGCTCTCGCCTGGGGCCTGATCAGGACGCCAACCTGAGCCGCCAACGAATGTCACGAGCGCAGGCGCATAGATCGGGTGACTAATGTGAGCCCCTGGCACCCATGCCCAGGCGCTGTTGCGAAAAGCCCAGCGGCCATAGTGGAACGGCGCGAAGCCCCAGGGAGCATCATCGATCCACGTCCAGCCCCAGGGGTCCACCCAGGCCCAGTGCCCGAAGCGATACGGCGCCCATCCCACAGTCACAGCCGGCACCCAGACGGGTCCAAGATTCGGGTCAACGCTCCAGGTCCCGCTTTGATCCAGGTCCGCGACTCCATCGACCTGGTCAGGAGGGACATACTGAGCTGAGGCAATGTGGTCTTCCTGCTGGTCCCGGGCCTGACACCATAGGTCCCAATCGTCAGGAGAAGGGGCGCTTGCGACCTGATATGCGGGAGAATCGGTACCAGTGATTGTGACTGCTTGCTGCTGCCGCAGGGGGAATACCGAGCTGCCGGCCGTCACTTCAATCTCGCCAGACCGCGCCGTGACGGTTGCATCGCCATTCTGCTGGACATCGAATCGATACGAGCCGGCGCGAAGGAGCGAAAGGCTTGCGTTGGGGGTATCTATTTCGATTTCTTCGGTCGGACCCATGGCACGAAGGCGGATGTTCAGCGACCCGGTTGACAGTCGGATCTGAATTGTTTGATCGTCCAGATTCAGGAAGGAGATCTCCGTGTTCGAGTCAAGTCGTATGGCGGTTGAGCCCACGTGGACCTCGGCCTGTCCATCCTGGTCTGCCCACAGATGGTCCCCGATCGTCAGAGGATAGTTCAAGGTTGCAGAAGCCCAATCGTTGAGGCTTTCCGGGTGAAACGAGACTGTGCCGCTGATGTAGTTCAGACGACCTACACGACTGGGAGGATTGCTGAGCGCCGTTGCAGTCTCAGGGGTGACAGAGACCCCCGGAGCAGTGCTCGTGGCATTTTCAGACGCACCGCCTGCGAGCAGGAGACTCACAGGTACCAGTGAAAACCACAAGATCCAAGGTAGCGTCTTCATACGCACCTCCTCACTTGCTCGCTCTCATTCACGTCGCGCTTACTTGTCGAGGAGAAGAGGGGGCACGAGACTCGCTCGGTTGAATTTATGATAGTGCTCGCCTTTTCCATTATCAATAGATGGAAGGTTAAGAAGGGATAAAAATCGGTTATTTGGTACCCCTCACCCCTCCATCAACGAAGCCAAGGCAGCGATCACGGAGAGTGCAGCCGCTTCTCTAAGTACTCTTGAGCTTCTCAACTGCTGAGAGGACAACCGCCAGAGCCTTTGTGAAGCGCGATTTCTCGGAAGCGCTTAGCAGATCCAACCTTTTGCACAGGAAATCGACTCTCATGGCCACCGCCGCATTCACAAGAGTGGAGCCGTGATCAGTCAGTGCGTAGAAGACATTCCTTCGATCTTCCGGGTCGTCACTGCGACTGACGAGACCGCTTTGCACGAGCTGGTTCAGCATGGTGCACTGGCTCGAAGGAGTGAGGCCGTCGTATGCTGCAAGAGCTTTCAGGTGGCTCTTCCCCAGGAACCGAAGGGCCCCCAGGCAGCGAAGTTTTTCTTCGTTCAAACCCCTTTCCAAGAAGGGCGGGAACTCTTCGCGAACGTAGCGCTTCATTGCCCTGAAAAGCTCCAGGAAGCGGCTGGCGACCTCCCTGTCGCTTCGGAAGCTTCTTCGCGTCGTCGTTATTTTCCGCGGCCCCCGCATTGCGCCCCCTTTGAGCATCTGGCATGTACCCTCCCCGCGATCGTTCTGCGCTAAAATCAATTTAGCATGAAACTATGCGTTACTGCAAGAAAAATTTCCCCTTGCAGCAGCATTCATTTCATGCTAAAGTGATTTTAAAATCAAACGTTAGCTGCGTTCGAAATGACAGGGTGGGTTTCTCAAAGAGCCGTCAAAAACGTTTGTCCGATGACGGCAGGAACGGTTGACAGATCAAGGAAAGGCTCGGCAAGACTTTGAACAACTCTTCTGTGGCACGCAGGGCACTGTCGACGCGAACTGACGCCAGGACTCGAAACAGCTATAAATGGATCGCTCTTTCCAACACGACGTTGGGAACGTTGATGGCCTCCATCAACAACAACATTGTTCTGATCTCCCTTCCGTCCATTTTCACGGGACTGGGAATCAACCCCCTGGCTCCGAGCGAAGCAACCTATCTCCTGTGGATCCTCATGGGCTACTCGGTGATCGTGGCAACGTTGCTGGTTTCCTTCGGACGGCTCTCTGACATCTTCGGCAGGGTTCGACTGTATAACCTCGGTTTTGCGATTTTTACGGCAGCTTCCATCCTGTTGTTCCTTACTCCCGGCAAGGGCAATGCAGGGGCCTTGGAGGTTGTCATTTTCCGCATGATCCAGGCCGTCGGGGGCGGGTTCCTGTTCGCCAACAGCGCCGCCATCCTCACAGATGCGTTTCCGCCGTCGGAACGCGGAATGGCCCTCGGGTTGAATCAAATCGCCTTCATCAGCGGCTCCCTGATCGGACTGATACTGGGGGGCTTCCTTGCAGTGATCAACTGGCGGCTCGTGTTCCTGGTAAGCGTGCCGGTCGGTATCGCGGGGACAATCTGGGCCTATCTCAAGCTGAGGGAAACCGGCGTCATCACAAGAAACCAGAGGATCGACATTCCGGGCGTTGCCACCTTCGGTGCAGGTCTCGTGATACTTCTTGTTGCGCTGACCTACGGCATCATGCCCTATGGGCGTTCGGTCATGGGCTGGACCAGCCCGATGGTGGTCGTGGGAATCATCGTGGGGCTGCTCCTGCTCCTGGCGTTCTTCTTCATCGAACGTCGGGTCAGTGAGCCGATGTTTCGTCTGAGCTTTTTTCGCATCCGCATGTTCACGGCGGGTAACGTCAGCGGTTTCCTCTATGCAATTGCGCAGGGCGGGTTGACCTTCATGCTCATTATCTGGCTGCAAGGCATCTGGCTGCCGCTGCACGGCTACAACTTCGAGGACACTCCGCTCTGGGCCGGCATCTACATGGCACCAATGCTTGTCGGCTTTTTCATCATGGGCCCCCTGTCGGGCTGGCTGTCCGACCGCTACGGCTCCCGGGGGCTCTCCACGGCCGGCCTGCTGGTTCTCGTGGCGGGCTTCCTGCTGCTCGCGGAATTGCCCGCGAACTTCTCGTACCTGCCCTTCATGCTCATCCTGGTCCTCGTGGGGCTCGGCATGGGGCTGTTCACCTCGCCCAACATGTCGGCCGTCATGAACTCGGTGCCCCCCGAATATCGAGGGGTCGCTTCCGGCATGAGAGCTACGATCCAGAACGCAGGCGCCCTTGTCAGCATGTCCCTTTTCTTCAGCGTGGTCATAATAGGCCTGGCAGCCAAGCTGCCGTCAGCGTTGTACTCCGGGCTGCTCGCTGCAGGGATACCTTCGGTCGCGGCCGGCCAGGTATCCAGGCTGCCGCCCACCGGCGCGCTCTTTGCGGCCTTCCTCGGCTACAACCCGATGCAGCAATTGCTTTCGTCTGAGGTCCTGGCCAATCTGCCCCATGCAAGCAGGAGCCTGGTCCTCGGCAAAGAGTTCTTCCCTTCCCTGATGGCACCGGCGTTCATGGGCAGCATGAGATGGACATTCTACGGCGCGGCTGGAATGTCTCTCGTGGCAGCGGTGGTTTCCTTCCTGCGCGGAAAAGCATTCATCCACGAGCTGGAAATCTAGGAGTGTTGGGTTCGGGTTTGAGGAGGTTGCCTCAAAGATTCATTTCCTTCCTCAAACTTGACCCCGCGACTACCCGGTGTTAGTCTGGACTCGTGCTTCAATCCTGAAACAATGTATCCGCCCGGCGCAGACGACCGACCCAGCCTCGTTGAGGAACAGGGCGGCGGGGCCTTACAGTCCCGTTGCGCGCGCCGTGCTACGTCATGCAACCAGGAGGGAAGAGATGAAACATTCGCACAGGTACCTCGCCAAGCTCACGCTGACGGCTCTGCTCGTCGTTGCGGCCCTCGTGAGCTTCACATCGGTCAGCAGCGGCGCTCCCATCAAGATCGGGTTCTTCGCTCCCGAGTCCGGCTTCGCCGCGGCTGACGGACAGAGCGCCTATGATTCCGCGAAGCTCGCCGTGGCTGACATCAACAAAGCCGGCGGCATCAACGGCAGGCAGATCCAGCTCATCAACTACGATGATGCCAGCGACGCCAAGCAAGCGGTGAGCATTGCGACCCGCCTTGTCACCCAGGACAAGGTCGACGCTGTCGTAAGCGGCTCCTACAGCGACCAGACCCTCGCGGCCGCCCCGATCTTCCAGAGGAACGGTATTCCGATGCTCGCCGCCTATGCGGTAAATCCCGGCATTCCCGCGACCGGACGCTTCATCTTCCAGCAGGATTTCAACGGCGTTGTGGAAGGCAAGGCGGCCGCTGTGGCCCTCATCAAGGACCTCGGCGTGACGAAGATCGCGATCGTCGCGATCAAGAACGACTTCGGGACCGCGCTCGTTCAGGGCTTTACGGCCGAGGCCGCAGCGCTGGGGGCGACAATCGTCGCCACAGACTTCAACCAGTTCGGGGAGAAGGATTTCACGCCCATACTCATGCGGGACCAGGCCAAGGGCGCAACGGGCTTTTTCATGGTGGAGTATTATTCCGAAGGACAGCAGTTCCTCAATAACTGGAATACCATCGGCTTATCGCTTCCCATGGTCGGAACGGAGGGCGTTGATTCCACGACGCAGTTCTTCCAGCCCGTCGGGGCTCAGGCCAACGGGCTCGTGTTCGCGACGCCTTTCAATCGCGACAGCACGGAGCCGGTCGTTGTCAATTACATCAAGGGCTTCACGGCGGCCTACGGCTACGCACCGGACATGGTCGGCGCCACCACATATGACTCCTTCCTCGTGCTCAAGCACGCCATGGCGAAGGGAACCACTGCGGGCCAAATCAGGGAAGGCATCGCGAGCGTCAAGGATTTCGTCGGCGTGACGGGCACCATCATGGAGTACAACGCCACAGGTGAGGTTGTAAAAGCCGTGGAGCTGCAGATCGTAAAAGATGGACTGCCCCACCATTATGGCATTGTCGACGATCCGGCCGTCATCACGCCGTAATCCTCTGCGGAGCGCAACGCGGCTAACTGAGACCGGATGTTCCTATCCAGCCTGCTGAACGGCATAGCGACCGGCTCGCTCTACGCCCTGATCGCCCTCGGCCCATCGCTGATCTACGGACTCCTGCGGGTTCTGGACATCGCGAACGCCGCCGGGCTGACCCTCGGTGCCTACGTGGGTCTCAAGGTCTGGAGAGCGACCGGCTCGCTGCTCCTCAGCCTCGCTGCGGGGATCGTGGCGTCGGCGCTCTTCGGCCTTGGGCTGCAAAGGTTTCTGTACCGGCCCATCTTGAATCGGGGACCGCTCATTCCCCTGATTGCGAGCATCGGGACTTTCATCGCGATGGAGGAGGCCTTCCGACTCGTTTTCGGGCCTTCTCCGCTCGCCTTTCCCGCTCGCGTTCCCCTCCACACCCTCCGTCTTGGAGGGGCGGTCATCACGGGGATTCAGCTGCTGATACTCATCGTCGGTCTTGTCGTCCTCCTTGGCACATGGTTCACCTTGCGCCGCACGAGACTTGGGCTTTTCTGGCGCGCCACCTCGCAAGACAGACCGACGGCAGAAGCGATGGGTATCAATACGCGCGGCGTGATCGCCTCTATCTTCATCATTGGCTACTCCCTTGCCGCGGTGTCGGGCATGATGCTCGGGATAAACTACAACACGGTCTACCCCACGATGGGTGACATACCGGCTTACAAGATGCTGGCGATCATCGTGCTGGGCGGCCTTGGGAATCCAATCGGGACCATCGCGGCAGCAATGCTCATAGGGCTGGTGGAGACTTTCATCGTCATGTATGCTGGTTTTGTCCTGCCGCGCGACGCAATAGCCTTCATAGTCCTCATTGTGGTGCTTCTCGTTCGGCCGCAGGGCCTCCTTCCCGGACCCAGAGGGACGCGGTGAGCTACCTCATCGTCATTGGTGTGACGATCGCGATCTACGCCATGCTTTCCGTCGCCCTCAACATCGTGGTGGGCTACGCCGGCCAGCCCAATCTCGCGCAAAGCGCTTTCCTCGGACTCGGCGCCTATTTTGCGGCCGTGCTCTCCACTCGCTATCACCTCGGTTTCTGGTGGACGATTCCGATCTCCTTCAGCGTCGCCGGCATGGCCGGATTCATCCTCGGCGCAATCAGTCTGCGGCTGCGCGAGGACTTCCTCGCCATCACTACGATCGGCCTCAACTTCGTCGTCGTTGCAATATTCCAGTACATACCGTTTTTCGGCGGAGCGGTCGGTATTTATTCGATCCCCCTGCCCTCGATAGGGGGACGGCAGTTCGGCAATCTGGACTTCCTGGTGACGGCGGCGTGCATGCTCGCCCTTGTCGTTGTTTCGAGCAAGTACCTGGAACGAACCTGGCTCGGAGCCTCGCTGACGGCGCTCAGAGATGACGAGAGCGCCTCTTCGTCCGTCGGTATTCCCGTTGCCTCCTACAAGGTCGTCGCTTTTACGCTGAGCGCCGCTTTCGCCGGGCATGGCCGGAAGCATTTATGCACCCTTTCTGAGCGCGGTAACCCCCACGAGCTTCGGTTTCACCGAATCTGTCGTGATACTTTCCATGCTCATATTCGGAGGAATCGGCACCATAAGGGGCGCGCTTCTTGGCGCGCTCGTGCTCGGAGCCCTTCCCGAGGTTTTCAGGTTCATCTCCAATTTCCGGCTTCTCACGTTCGGGGTGATTCTCCTCCTCATGCTGCGTTTCCAACCGCAAGGTTTGGCTGGGGAAGCGAGCGCCGCGTCGCGGTTCATTGGAAAGGCCCTGGCCCCGCTGCGGCAGAAGGGTTCGGGCCGTCGCATGGGGAGGTCGTAAAAACGGTGGCACTGCTCGAAATCTCGGGCCTGTGCGTGCGGTTCGGCGGCCTCATGGCGCTCGACGCGATCGACCTCTCGGTCGAGAGGGGGCAGCTCCTCGCCGTAATCGGACCGAATGGCGCGGGCAAGACGACCCTCTTCAGTGTGATCGCTGGAGCGCTTAAGCCCAGCTCCGGCAAGGTGCGTTTCGAAGGCAGGGAGGTGCAGGGCTCGATGCCGGCGCATATGAGCCACCTGGGCGTCAGGCGGAGCTTCCAGGTCCCGCGTCCCTTTTCCTCGATGAGCGTCCGCGAAAACATACGGGTTTCCGCGGCAGGCAGGAACATTCTGCACAGCTTCCGCTGCCTTGCCCCGTGCGGCCGCAACCGCTCGATCACCAGGCGTGTCGACGAGGTGCTGGAGCAGGTCGGCCTGTCGGCGCAGGCCGAGCGCCGTGCAGGCGAGCTCACCATGGGCGAGCTGCGACGGCTGGAGATCGCCCGGGCCATAGCGAGCCGCCCGTCGCTTCTCCTTCTCGACGAGCCTGCCGCCGGCATAGGCGCGGATGGGATAAGGCCGCTTGCGGAGCTCATTCGGAGCGTGCAGCGTTCGGGGCTCACCGTCATGCTGGTGGAGCACTACGTTGGCCTCGCGCTGTCACTCTCGGACCGTGTCATCGTCCTGGACGAAGGGAGGAAAATCGCAGAAGGGATCCCCGAGGAGGTACGCAACGACGCGCGGGTGATCGGCGCGTATCTCGGGAAGGAAGGCTCTCGATCGGCCCGCCTGAAGGGCGCCGACGGAGACGGGCCATGAGTGGAGAGGCGCTGCTGTCGGTTTCCGGCCTCCACGCGGGATATGGAAAAATCCATGTACTCCACGACGTTGCCCTCGAGGCTGCACGGGGAAGCTTTACCGCGATCGTCGGCGCGAACGGCGCTGGCAAGACGACCCTGCTCAAGTCCCTCATGGGCCTCGTGAAGGCAACCGGTGTGGCGACCTTTTGCGGCCGCTCCCTCCTCGGGATTCCAGCATTTCGCCGCGTCGAGCTCGGCATCGGTTATGTCCCCGAGGGGCGCCACGTTTTCCCGGATTTGAGTGTGGAGGAGAATCTGCGCGTGACCTCGTCGCGTCTTTCAGGAAGAAGGGAGCGCGAGGTACTTGATGAAGTGTACGAGCTGTTCCCCCGGCTCGCAGAGCGCAGGACGCAAACCGCCGGCAGCCTGAGCGGCGGGGAGCAGCAGATGCTCGCACTCGGCCGCGCTCTCGCTCTTGACCCGACGGTGATCGTGGCGGACGAAATCTCCCTTGGCCTCGCGCCCGTCGTGGTAGACCGTCTGTTCGAGGTGCTTGCGCGGCTCCATGCAGAGGGGAAAACCATCATTCTTGCCGAGCAAAATGCGCGCGTTGCGCTGGAAGCGGCCGACCGGGCTTACGTATTCGAGGCTGGCAGGGTCATCCTCGAAGGCCGGGCCGCTGATCTGGCCAATAACCCAAAAGTGGTGGATGCCTATCTGAGCACCTTGCCGCCGGAGGGGGTCGATTCACCGTAGGGTTCACGGAGGAGGCTGCAAATGAGCAGTTCAGCGAGGGATAAGGTTCTGGCCGAGCTCGGCATCGGGAGCGGGGCGGCGCGGCCCGTGCGGGCGCCGCGAGGCGTGCAGCTGCACTGCCGGGGGTGGCACCAGGAGGCGGCCCTGCGGATGTTGTGCAACAACCTGGACCCGGGCAACGCGGAGAAGCCGGATGAGCTCATCGTGTACGGCGGGACGGGACGGGCTGCCCGCAACTGGCGCTGCTTCGACGCCCTGGTGACCAGCCTTCTCGACCTTCGTGACGATGAGACGCTCCTCGTCCAGTCGGGCAAGCCGGTCGGAATCCTGCGAACGCATCGTATGTCCCCGCGCGTGCTGATCGCCAACTCCAACCTCGTCCCGCATTGGGCCACCTGGGAGCATTTCCACGAGCTGGAGGCCCGGGGCCTGATGATGTTCGGGCAGATGACCGCCGGCTCCTGGATCTACATCGGAACTCAGGGGATCCTGCAAGGGACGTTTGAGACGTTCGGCGCCCTGGCGGAAAAGCATTTCGGCTCGACTCTGGCCGGAAAAATCGTGGTGAGCGCAGGACTGGGTGGGATGGGAGGCGCGCAGCCGCTCGCGGTGACCATGAACGACGGCGTGATGATCTGCGTGGAGGTGGACCCCGCGCGGACAAAGAGAAGGCAGGAAACAGGCTACCTCGACACGGTGGCAGAGGACCTTCCATCCGCGATGGCGATGGCGCGGGAAGCTGCGGAAAAAAAGAAAGCGCTCTCCATCGCCTTGCCGGGCAACGCCGCAGACGTCCTCCCGAGGATGGTCAAGGCCGGTTTCATCCCTGACGTGGTGACTGACCAGACCAGCGCGCATGACGAGCTTGGGGGGTACGTCCCTCATGGCATGAGCTTCGATGCCGCCCTCGCGCTGCGGAAGTCCGATCCAGCGCGCTACATCGCGGCGGCGCGTCAATCAATGGCGGTGCACTGCCGGGCCATACTCGACATGAAGGCGCGCGGCGCGGTGGCTTTCGACTACGGCAATAACCTCCGCGGCCAGGCCCTGGCAAATGGGGTGACGAACGCATTCGACTACCCTGGGTTCGTTCCCGCCTACATCCGTCCCCTTTTCTGCGAAGGGGAGGGGCCTTTCCGATGGGTGGCGCTTTCCGGCGATCCAAAGGACATCGACGCAACCGACGAGGCGCTCCTGGAAGCCTTCCCCAACAAGACCAGGATGGTGCGATGGCTCCGCCTCGCGCGTTCGCGCGTCAAGCACATGGGGCTGCCGGCGAGGATATGCTGGTTGGGCTATGGCGAACGCGACAGAGCGGGGAAGATCTTCAATGACCTGGTTGCCTCCGGCCGGGTCAAAGCGCCCATCGTGATAGGCAGGGACCATCTCGATGCGGGATCCGTGGCGTCTCCCAACCGGGAGACTGAGGCCATGCGGGACGGCACTGATGCGGTGGCCGACTGGCCGCTTCTCAACCTCATGGTGAATGTTGCATCGGGAGCGAGCTGGGCGTCATTCCACCATGGCGGCGGCGTCGGCATTGGCTACTCGCTTCACGCCGGCCAGGTGACCGTTGCTGACGGCACGGCGGAGGGTGAGCTTCGCGTCACTACCGTTCTCAGGAACGACCCTGCCACCGGTATTCTGCGCCACGCGGACGCAGGATACGAGAAGGCCATCGAGACGGCAAAGGAGCGGGGGGTTCGCATCCCCATGCTCGGGGAAGGTGGCACATGAGCCGCGGCCTTGTGCAGTGCGTGCCGAATTACAGCGAGGGCCGCAGGCAGGAGGTGATTGACGCCATCGTCGCCCCATTCCGTGGCGCGGACGGCGTCCACCTCCTGGACTGGCGGGCCGACCCGGACCACAACCGCCTGGTGGTGACCCTTGCCGGCTACCCGCAGCCTCTGCAGGATGCCCTGCTGGATTCGGCGCGTGTGGCAATCGCCTCCATTGACCTCCGAGTTCACGTCGGTGCGCACCCCAGGATCGGCGCGGTGGACGTGATCCCCTTCGTGCCCTTGCGCGGCATCTCCATGCAGGAATGTGTGGCCATGGCGCGAAACTTCGCAGTGCGCTATGCGCGCGAGACGGGAGTGCCTGTCTATCTCTACGAGGAAGCGGCCCTGCGGCCGGAGCGCAGGAACCTGGAAGCCGTGCGCCGAGGCCAGTTCGAAGCGCTTGTGAAGGAAATTGGAAACCCGGATCGCACGCCGGATGCGGGGGAGGCGCGTGTGCACCCCAGCGCGGGAGCCACGGTGATCGGCGCCCGGCAGTTCCTCGTAGCGTTCAACATCAACCTGCGGAGCAACGACATCGCCGCTGCCCGCACCATCGCCCGAACCATCCGCGCTTCCGGCGGCGGCCTTTCCCACGTGAAGGCCGTGGGCGTCGAGCTGAAGCACAAGGGAATGGTGCAGGTCAGCATCAACATTACCGACTTCCGCGTCAATCCACTGCACGAGGTGCTGGAGCTTGTGCGAAAGGAGGCGGCGGCCAGGGGAATCGAAGTGGCGGAAACAGAAATATACGGTCTGGTTCCCGCCGAAGCGCTCGTGGCCGCCGCAGCGCGCTCCCTCCTGCTGACCGGCTTCGAGTTGGCCCAGGTTCTGGACCTGAGGCTCCTGGACCTTCTGGGGCAGGGCGAGCAATGAGCGTCTCCCTCTTTCGCAACGCGCGCATCTGGACGCCGCTCGACCCGGGGCGCGCTCTCAGCGGGCAGCAGCAGGGAAGCTTCGAATCGTGGGAGAAAGGCGCGCTCCTTTGCCGCGACGGCCGGATCGTTTCCGTGGGAGACGAGGCAGCAGTTCTCCAGTCGACTGCCGCGCGAGGCGCGTCCGCTGTGCAGGCGGAAATGGACTGCGGCGGCCGGTGCATGATCCCCGGTTTCGTGGATCCTCACACGCACCTGTGCTTTGTGAAACCGCGCGAGAGAGAGTTCCTGGCCAGGCTCGGCGGCGCGGACTACCTGGAGATCCTGCGCGCCGGAGGCGGGATCCTCTCTTCCGTTGAATCGGTGCGCGCCGCCACGGAAGAGCAGCTGTTTGCAGTCACTTTGTCCCGCGCACGCTCCGCACTGCGGCTGGGCACAACTACAGATGGAAGTGAAAAGCGGCTACGGTCTCTCGTTGGAGACGGAGCTCAAGCAACTGCGCGCCATCAGCCGGGCTGCCGCCGAAGCCCCGCCCCGCCTCGTTGCCACTTTTCTCGGTGCGCACGCAGTGCCGGCCGAGTACAGGGGACGAGAGGAGGGGTACGTAGACCTCATTGTGCGGGAGATGATCCCTGCGGTCGCCCGGCAGAGGCTCGCCCGGTTCTGCGATGTCTTCTGCGAGCAGGGGGTTTTCGAGCTTTCACAGTCGCGGCGAATCCTCCAGGCGGCGCGCGCGGCGGGTCTAGGATGCAGGCTCCATGCTGACGAGCTCCATGACACGGGAGGGGCGGCTCTTGCTGCGGAGGCAGGTGCAGCATCCGCCGACCATCTCCTCGCCTCTTCCGATGCGGGGCTCCGGGCCATGGCATCTGCGGGTGTCGTCGCGGTCCTCCTGCCGGCAACCGCGTACAGCATGCGCAAACCGTATGCTAGGGCGCGCGCCATGATCGGGATGGATCTTCCGGTGGCCATTGCTACGGACTGCAACCCAGGCTCATCGTGCACTGAATCGATGCCGTTCGTGTTCGGGCTGGCCGTGCTGCAGATGGGCCTTTCCGTGACGGAGGCCCTGACGGCCGCGACGCTCAACCCCGCCTATGCTCTCGGGCTCGGCGACGAGGTGGGGAGCCTCACCGTGGGAAAACGCGCCGACTTCCTGATCCTGGACGGCGAGACCCCGGGGATCCTTGCATTCCGCTCGGGTATTGCCCCAATTGATGAAGTCTTTGTCGAGGGAATACGGGCATGGCCGAAAAACTGACGCAAAAGACGGTTGAGGGTTTGCTCACGGAATTTGCTTCGGATTCACCGGCGCCCGGCGGCGGCAGCGCCGCGGCGCTTGCGGGAGCTTTAGCTGCCTCGCTGTGCGAGATGGTAGCGCGGTTGACGCTGGGCCGTGAGAAGCTGAAAGAGGCCTGGCCTGCCATGGAAAGAGTCCTGGCCAAAGCACAGCACCTGGGAACACGGCTTCGCGAGCTTGTGGACGAAGACACCGTGGCGTATGCCTCCGTCGTGACCGCGCGCCGTCTGCCCAAGGACAGCAGCGCAGAGAAGACTATGCGAGATCACGCCATCCAGGAATCGCTTCTGAGGGCGGCACGCGTCCCGCTCGAGACTTTGCGCTCCCTTGCAGAGCTTTCCGGACTTGTCCTCCTGGCTGCCGAGAAGGGAAATCCGAACTGCATCACGGACGCTGGCGCATCAGCGGTCATGATCGAAGCGGGAGCCCAGGCCGCGGCGTGGAACGTGCGGATCAACCTGCCGGGAATACGCGACGCCGCGGTGAGGGACCAGCTGAAAACGGACGCTGGGGACGCCCTCGGGCTGGCATGGGAAACCGCCACCAGAATCCGCTCGATAGTGGACACGCGGCTCAGCGAACAGAGCGGAACGTGAAAGCTGAATTGAGATCCGCTCTCTGATATGGTTTCGTCAGATGCATTTATATTCAGGTTAGGTATAAAATCAGCCACACAGGGCCGCGAAAGGAGACAGAGAAGACTGGCCTTGATTCTCTCTGCGCAT
This sequence comes from uncultured Spirochaetota bacterium, assembly GCA_963710335.1. Lineage (GTDB taxonomy): Bacteria > Spirochaetota > Spirochaetia > SZUA-6 > Fen-1364 > Fen-1364. The sequence goes on along the minus strand of CAVQAA010000006.1, from coordinate 462,102 downwards.
CTGCCCGCGTTGTGCTATAATAAAGCCGCTCCACCATCACGTGTGCCCTCAAAGGATCATGAACATCATGGCAAAACGATCGAAGGTCCTCGTCATCAATCGCGGCTGGTGCAAAGGCTGCAACATTTGTGTGGCGTTTTGTCCTCAAGACGTCCTGGAGCTTGATTCGGACGAAAAGGTTGTCGTCGCCCGTGTCGAAGCATGCACATACTGCGGACTGTGCGAAGTGCGGTGCCCCGATTTCGCCATTACTTTGCAGGATGCGGGCGCATCACTGCCTTCCTCCGAAGAACCGGAGTCTCGACAGGAGAGCTTCGAGCTATGAGCGCCTCTGTGAAGAAGACCTCGGAGGACGTGCGGTTCATTCAAGGCAACGAAGTCTGCGCCGAGGCCGCGCTTTACGCGGGACTCCGCTTTTTTGCCGGTTATCCCATCACCCCGTCCACGGAGATCGCTGAGCGCCTCTCCGAACGTCTTCCGAAAATCGGCGGCCATTTCATTCAAATGGAAGACGAGATCGGCAGCCTTTGCGCGGTGATCGGAGCGTCTTTAACCGGCGCGAAAGCAATGACCGCGACAAGCGGACCGGGGTTTTCCCTCATGCAGGAAGCCATGGGCTTTGGGGTCATGGCCGAGATTCCGTGCGTCATCATCGATGTCCAGCGCGGCGGACCGTCGACGGGCCTGCCTACACGGGCCGCCCAGGGTGACGTGATGCAGGTCCGCTGGGGAACTCATGGCGATCATGCGATCATCGCCCTGACCGCGAGCAACCACCAGGATCTCTTCCGTATCGTCGTTGACGCATTCAACTTCTCCGAAGTCTTCCGAAGCCCGGTTGTCGTGCTCATGGACGAGGTTGTTGGTCACATGAGGGAAAAGATACGCATGCCCGCGCCGGGGGAAATCGAGCTTTCCGAACGATTGACGACATCGGTCCCGCGGGGCGTCGACTATCACCCGTATTATCCGCGGGAGGATGGAAGGCTCCCGATGTCCGATTTCGGCGGCGTCCATAGATACAACGTGACCGGCCTCGTTCACGACATGTGGGGCTTTCCCTCAGATCGGCCGGACGTGGCGAACGACCTTGTCCATCACCTGGTCAACAAGATCGAAAACCGCGATGAGTTCCTGCTGCGTTATCGGGAATACCATCTGGACGACGCAGACACCGTCCTTGTTTCGTACGGCGCGTCCGCGCGCAGCGCGCTGCATATCATGGAGAACAGGCGCTCGGTCGGCATGCGCATTGGCCTCCTGGAGCTCCAGACCTTGTGGCCGTTCCCGGAAGAGCTGGTGAGACAGAAATGCCAAAATGCCCGCTTTGTCATTGTGGTAGAGATGAACATGGGCCAGATCGTCCGAGAGGTCAAAGCGGCTGTCGACAATCCTCAGCGCGTATTCCTGGCGAACCGCGTTGACGGAACCATGATCACCCCCACCGACATCAAGAACGTGATGCGCATCGTCGAAGGCAAGGGGGTGTGACGTGCCGGTAACCGAGTTTCTTCGCACGCGGTTCATGCCGCACATCTGGTGCCCCGGATGCGGTCACGGCATCGTCCTCGGCGCGCTGTTGCGCGCGGTCCAAAGAATGGAATTGGACCGCAATAACGTGGTGATGGTCTCAGGAATAGGCTGCTCTTCAAGGATCGAAGGATACGCCGACTTTCACACGCTGCACACGCTTCACGGCCGCGCGCTTGCCTTTGCCACGGGGGTGAAGCTTGCGCGCCCCGAGCTCACTATCCTCGTGCCAATGGGAGACGGTGACGCACTGGCCATCGGGGGAAACCATTTCATTCACGCCGCGCGCAGGAACATCGACCTGACCGCCATCATCATGAACAATCTCACGTACGGAATGACGGGCGGGCAGTCGTCTCCCATGTCCGGGTGCGGAGAGTACGCCACCACTGCCCCCTATGGAAATCTCGATGGACCGTTTGACGCGGTAGAGCTTGCAACGGCTGCTGGTGCGACCTTCGTCGCACGGTCCACGACGTACCATGCGCAGGAGCTTTCGCGCATTCTCGAGCGTGCAATCAGCCACAAGGGCTTCTCCGTCGTCGAGGTCCTCTCCCAGTGTCCGACTTATTATGGAAGGAAGAACGACAAGGGGGAGGCGGTGGAAATGATGAAGTGGTATCGCGACAACACGGTTTCCGTATCCGCCACGGGCGACACAGGCGACACGGACGGGAAAACCCGAATCGGTGTGTTCCTCGACATCGACAAGCCTGAATACACCGCTTCCTACGCGGCAATGGCAGCAAGGTCCGCGCAACAGTCAAAAAGCGGGGCCGGAAGATGATAACACGGTTCGTCTTTTCGGGGACAGGGGGGCAAGGCATCATAACCGGCGCCATTCTCCTTGCCGAAGCCGCGATCCACTATGAGGGCCTCGAGGCAGTGCAGACACAGAGCTACGGAGCGGAGGCAAGAGGCGGTGCGGCGCGTGCCGATGTCATCATCGCCACCGCTCCGATCATGTTCCCCAAGGTAACGCAGCCGAATGTGCTTGTCTGTCTGAGCCAGGTTTCCTTTGACAAGTACTCCTGGATCGTAAGGCCGGGCGGCTTCGTGCTTATCGATCCTCACTTCGTGCACCGACGCAACGAGCTCAACTCCCGGTGCATCGAGCTCCCAATGCACTCGAGCATCCTCGCCGCGCAGCACAGCTCGATGAACCTGAATCTCTGCATGCTCGGTGCCCTGACCGGGCTCATCGACTTTGTTTCAACTGAATCGCTGGCGGAGGCTGTGCGTGTGAGATTCGAGAAGCGGGGTGCGACGTCGGCATTGCAGGCAGTGGAGATTGGTCGTTCGCTGGTGCACGAGGCAGTCGAGGTATTCTAGTCGAGGCTTCGGCCTCAGCGGGCAACTGCCACTGCGATTTCCGTACGAAGATCCCGCGTGCTCATATGAGATGCCCCATCTTGCGCTTCTTCGCGTCCAGGTAGTCTTCATCGTACCTGTTGGCGGGGATCACGATGGGGATCCTGTCCACAACGCTGATCCCTTCGGCCCTGAGCTGGCGGATCTTGCTCGGGTTGTTCGTGAGAAGAACAATGGAGCGGATCTTCAGGAGCTGGATGATCTTCGCGGCCACTTTGTAGTCCCGCGCATCCACCGGCATGTTCAGAAACTGGTTGGCTTCCACCGTGTCCAGACCGAGGTCCTGGAGCTGGTACGCCTTGATCTTGTTGAGCAGGCCGATGCCCCGGCCTTCCTGCTTGAGGTAGATGACGGCGCCGAAGGGCAGCCGCGATATGTGGCGCGTCGCCGCTTCCAGCTGGTCGCGGCAGTCGCAGCGCAGGGATCCCCAGACGTCACCGGTGTGGCATTCCGAGTGCACGCGAAGCGGCACGCGCTCCTTGCCGGCAACATCCCCCCGTACAATGGCTGAGTGCTCCCTGCCTTCCCTGCTGTCGAAGAAGCCGTACAGGGTGAAGGTGCCCATGCGCGTCGGCAGCTTGGAGCTGGCCACCAGATGGACGCAAAGGTCATCGTCCTTGCAGTACGCGCCCGCCCCATTGCAATACTGATCCTCGAGAGCGAAGTCGGGCTTTCCCCTCATCTTGGAGAGAAGCTCCTCCCGGGTAACTCTGTTCTCACAACGTGTGTCGATCAAGCTTGCTCCTCTCTTTGTCCGGCATAAAGCTAATTGAATATAGACAATAAGTCAAATTATTATTATATTAATCTCATGAGCTCGTTCCGTTCGAAAACAGTGCTGACGGAGGGAACCCGGGAGCGCATCATCCGCCTGCTCCTGGCCCAGCCCCTTACGATTTCAGCCATGGCAAAAAAGCTCGGTATGACCCGCAACGCTGTGCGCGCCCAGGTGGCCCTCCTGCGGCGGGAGGGAGTCGCCGAGCCGCAAGGAGAGGTAAGAGGCGCGCGCAGGCCGTCCATCCTGTATGGCCTGCTCGCGGGAGCCGACGCGCAGCTCTCACGCGCCTATCCCTCCATGGTGTCACATCTGGTTCGAGTTCTCTCGGAGGATCTCTCACCGCAGGAGTTCGAGAAGATCATGAAGAAGTCCGGGCAGCTGCTGGGCTCCGAGATCCCGCGCGTGAGCGGAGACGCGGCCCAGCGCGTGAAGGGAGCCATCCGATTCCTCAGGACTCTGGGCTCGGTTGCCGAGCTGACCGAGGAGAACGGAAAGTACGTGATCAGCAGCGACGGATGTCCCATCGGCGTGGCCGTGGCCGCGAATGTCGGCGCCTGTTCTTCCATGCAGGCAATGCTGCAGGAGCTGACAGGGCTGGCTGTTGACAAGGAATGCCGGCACGGAGCGCGTTCACAGTGCCGCTTTGTGGTCACTCCTCCGAAGACTGGGGAATGACGCGGAACTTTCCTTTGGGATTGCGTTTACTTTTCTTCGTAATTTCCCGCAAAATCCATCACGCAGACAAAGCCGAACCTCGGGTGAGGGCCTACCGCTATTCCGACGGTCCGAAAGGCCGAATCGAAAATATTCAAGCGATGTCCACGCGAAGGGACCCCGTCGTCCACGATGAGCTGGATGACGATCTGTCTGGCTTTGTCCGGACCGTAGGCGCAGTTTTCGCCTGCCGATTTCTCCCACCTCCCATAGCGATTCATTCTCTGGAAAGGCGATGAGCCATCGGAGCCGTCGTGGCCCGTGGCGCCCGTTCGGCCCTGGTCCTTCGCCTGGTCCTTGGCGGCAAGGGAAAGGCCTTTGGAAATTGCGAAGGGACGCAGCGAAGATTGCCTCTTGAGAAAGGCAATTGCATCGTCAACCGCCTCCGTGCCCTCGCTCAGCCTGATGCCGATTTCCCCCTTGTATTCAAGAATGCCATGATGGATATGGGAGCGGTAATCCTGGAGAATGCCGATGTACTCAGCGGGCGCGGTGCGGGCGAGATTGAGCTCCTGGAGCACGCCGGCCTCCGTTCGATCCAGAAAAGCGTAGTCAGCCAAGTCCTTGGCGGAGGCGACAGAAGTGAGCAGAAGGGACGCTGCCAGGACCGTGAACAGCCTTCCCGCGCGTTTCCTTGCCACCTATGCCCACCCCTCTGCCGCCAGCGCGTCGTGCAGCTCATCCGGATGATGCCGACACCGGTACTCAATGCGGCTCGACTCCGCATGCGCCTTGCTGTAAGGCCATCCCGTCGACATCCGGTTCCTCTCGTGCAATTCGTGCAGGAGGACGTATCCCCGCTCCTGCTCGATGAGCGCATCGTCGATCCAGACTTCTTCGCCGGGCACGAACTCGTACACCTTGTCGTGTCCCCCCTCGGTGAAGTCGATGTCGAAAGTGCTTCGCACCAGCCGGCCGTTCACAATCCACACTGTGACGCTGTTCTCGAGCTTTTTCCAAAGCTTCTCATGCATCGATTCCCCTGCGGGGAGAACTGCGCCGCCCCTGGTGGCTTTACGGACATCCCCTGCCCGCCTTCTTTCCTTTCGCTCTTGCTTGTCGGCTTCAACGATGGCCTCCGTGTAAGGCCGTCCCGCTTTCATCAGCCTGTGCTCGACAAGCAGGTGGTCGATGAAAAACTGTCTTTCATCGTGCTCGGCTTCCTGATCGAGCCATAGCTCGTTTTCAGGAATATAGGGGAACCGGAAATGCTGGCCAAAGTTCGTGAACTCTTCGTCGATGTGGCCGCGAATATAGCTGCCGTCCACGATCCAGATTTTGAAGTCGCCGCGCTCTTCTGCCATGGTGATGTAGGGGGACGCGGGCTTTTCCTTCACAGTCAGCTAATCCCCGGAGACCGCCGCTTCTTCGTCCGCCGGCGCGGAGCCATCGTCCAGGATCCTTTCACCAGCGGCCGCGGAAGGCTGGACCGCCCATGTGGGAGCGTGAGCGGCCAGATTCTCGATCGTGGCCCGCACCCACCAGTATCCGCCAACCGCCACAACCAGGTTCGTCCCCGCCAGCGCGACCCACGCGGCGCGCAACGGCAGGTTCAAGGGATGGAGCAGAATGTACGCCGCCGGGATGGCAACCGCAACGCGGATCAACGTCAGCAGAAACCCCGGCCACGAGCGGCCCATGCCCTGCAGGGAGCTGATCTCCACGTTCATCATTGCATACAGCCCGTAGGTGAAGGGGATCGTGAGGAAGTATGCGCGCGCATACTCGTTCACACTCGGGTCCTTCGTGAATACGCCGATGATCTGGTTGCTGAACGCGGCCACCAGCAGGCCGAACACCGTTGCAATTCCAAATCCCCAGACCAGGGCGGACCGATAGGCTGCGCGCACCCGGTCGAAGTTCCTGGCCCCCGTGCTCTGGCCCATTATCGCCATTGCGGCAATCCCGAACCCGATAGCGGGAAGGTAGGCAAAAAACTCCACGCGAAACCCGATGGAGAAGCTGATGGCCCCCGCTTCTTTGAACCGGCTTGAAATGATCAAGGTGAGCAGGGAAAGGGAAAGGGGCCCGATCACGTTCGTCAACGCGGCGGGAAACCCTATGTTCAGGACCTCCCGGACCGAGGCTCACCGGATGCGCAGGCGAGACCACTTCAGCGCAACCATCATCCGTGCCCTCTTCAGGATGACAAGTCCCGCAACAAAAACCATGAGCTGGGCAAGGAGCGTCGCCAGCGCGGAGCCCCTGATCCCCATGGCCGGGAACCCCAGCCAACCGAAGATCATGACGGGGTTCAAGGCGGCGTTGATGATGGTGGAAACGACGAACAGGATCGTCACAGTCTTGTTGTCACCCTGGGAGCTGAAAGCAAAGACCACGGAGAACATCAGGAAGACCAGGATCGATCCTCCCGAGACCCAGGTGAAATACTGGAGCGCAAGGGGCAAAATGGAGCCGGTGGCGCCGGAGGCAACCAGGAGAGGCGTCCGGAAAATCAGCGAGATGGCGGTGAAGACAACGCCCGCAATGGCGGAGAGGAGGAACGACTGTCCAAGGACGTGTTCAGCCTCAGCGATGTCTCTTCGCCCGATGCTCATTGCCATGAGCACGCCGGAGCCCACGGTGATGCCCATGCTCAGGGACACCATGACGAACAAGGTGATCTGCGAGATGCTCACCGCTGCTATGGCTTGCGGGGCCAGCTTGCTGACCCAGAACGCGTCGACGGCGTTGTAAAGGGTCTGGAAAAATATCGAAAGCATGACGGGCCATGCCAGCGACCACATCTGCGGCATGAGCCTGCCCTGCGTCAGATCCTGTCCGTGCACAAGTTCCTCCTGAGGAGCAACGCGACGATGCCGGCGGCCCGTGTCGCGTGTTCAAAGGATAGTAACCGGGAGAAACTATCGGCAACAGGAATCTCAGAGAATGTCGCAATCAGCCGCGCAGGATGTCGCTTTCAACCCTGCGTCTTGAAACCAGAAGTGTGCGGTCGACAGGCGAGACGGCTCGTGAGTATAGGTGAGCGTCACGAGGCCGGGGATGCTCTCTGCTTCCTACCGGTGGGGCGCTTGCAGCGTTGTAAAAGTCATCCTCACGCTCTTGCCCAGGCCTTTCAGGTCGGAGATCCCCTGGGTCACCCGGCCCACGGGGAGGACGGCTGATGCCGCCCTTGGTCTCTCGTCCGTGCTCACCGGCGTACGGCCGAAGAAAATGCACAGTGCCTTGCCGGGAGGCCAGTAGGCAATCTCCCCGATTGCCATGAGCTCCCTGCCCGTGGCGTCCTCAGGAATGTCGAGATCCACGCCGCCGTAGTATTCGTCTCCCCACCGGGACATCTGCGCGCTGAGCGGCAGCGCCGCGGCGACCTTTTGCGCCGCGGGGGCATCGGACAACTCGGCCTCCATGCGGCAACCCTGCCCTTCAATGACGATTTTCACTGCCATGGGCTCAGTCTGCACCGGGCGGCGCGCTGGTGCAACCCGCCTTATCCGCGGTCCCACCAGTGAGGCTCATCCGGGACCTTCTCAAGGACTTCAAGCTTCAAACGTTGCTTGCCGCCAAGGAGAAAAGCGCAGACAGCTTCATCGCCTTCTATCTTCTCGACGACCATTGAGGAGCCGCCGCCCTTGAATCTCACGACGTCTCCCACCGCGATTTGACCTTCCATGACTTTTGATAGGGTCTCACAGCCATGGCGTACTGGCAAGTCGGCTAGTGCTCGAAAAATCCCCCGATGATGTTTCCGCCTTCGCGCATCGCGGCTTCCTGGATCTTCTTCTTTTCTATGGGCAGCCATTCTTCCAGGGCCTGCAGGCCCGGCGGACATACCTTCCAGCGCCCAAGGAGCTCCAGGAGCCTTTGCCTGCTCCGCCGATAAATCGGCTGCTTCACCTGGGTGTAGAACCTGTCGAGCTGACGCGAAACCTCGGTCACCACGTCGACGTTTGTATCGCACAGGAACAACCTGGATCCGGGCCCCGCCCAGTCGTACAGCACCTGCATTGTATTCGCGATTTCTTCGTCAGTCAGGAACCAGGCGATCCCGTTGAACCCAAAAGCCACCTTGCGTTCAGAGCCAAGGAGCCTTTTCACCTCGTCAAGGCCAAAAAGCTTCTCCGGCTGGCTCGCATCGCAGGTGACAAACGCAACGTTGGAAAATTCCTTGATGACATCCTGGGCGTAGCTCACCGTGACCGGATCGATATCGGAGTAGATCACCACCGAGCTTCGCGGCACGACGTGGTGGATGTGGTCCACCGTGGGAAGGCCGGAGGCAAAGTCGACGAAGTGAGTAAATCCTTCGCTGACCAGGCGGTAGACCGCTTCGTTCAGGAACCACCGGATGAGGCGTACCCACTGCGGCATGGAGGGGACTGCCTGTATCAAGCTCTGCGCGGCGTTTCGATCGATCTCGAAGTTGTGATTGCCCCCAAGGAGATAATCGTAGATGCGCCCGGCATTGGGCTGGCTTGCGTCAGCAACAGACATGGGCTTGCGTTCAGTTGCCATTCGTACGCTCCTTCAATCGCCTTGGGTACCTTTCTTCAAGTATTGTGAAATGCCGCGGTGTTTGCAATCCTATCCAGTTCTCTCCAGGGCGTTCTGCACGGCCATGACGAGCGTTCGCTGGTGGAAAGGCTTCTCCACCACGCCAAGAGCGCCTTCCGACAGGAGCTCCTGGGCGGAGCCATCCGTCATGTGGCCGGTGACAATGAGCACGCGCGCGTTGGGATCCACCTCCCGCAATCGCCGCAGGCACTCACGACCCCCCATTCCTGACATCACGACATCCAGCACCACCAGGTCAACGCCGGCCCCCGTGGCAAATCTCGTCAGGGCTTCCGTGCCGTCCTGCGCTCCAATGACCGTGTAGCCGCAGGCCTCCAGGATCCTCATGATCACTTCCCGAACCTGGGAGTTATCGTCCACCACGAGAATGGTGCCGCGTCCCAGGGAGTGGCGCGGCTCAGCCCAGTCCCTTGTCGGCGCCTCGATCTGGCGTTCGCTCATGGGCAGAAAGACCTCGAAGACGGATCCCTTTCCCACGACGCTGGACACGTTGACGAAGCCATGGTGCCCCGCAACGATGCCGTAGACGACGGCCAGCCCAAGACCCGTTCCGCTGCGCGCGGCCTTCGTGGTGACAAAGGGGATGAAAAGCCTTTCCAGCAGCTCGGGGGTCATTCCGACTCCGGTATCGCGCACCTGCAGCACGACGAACTTGCCGGGCCGTCCGTTCACGTATTGTGTCGACTCGGCCTCGGAGAGGTCTGCCGTGGATGTCACGATGGTCAGGTTTCCCCCGGCTGTTCTTCCAGCCTGATCCATCATCGCATCCCGCGCGTTCACACAGAGGTTGACGAGAACCTGGCTCACCTGGTTCGGGTCCGCCTCCACGGTGACTGCGGCGGGTGAGAGGGAAAGCTCTATGACGATCTGCGGCGGGAAAGTGTGCTTGATGAGCTGCAGGGTCTCCCGGACGATGTCGTTCAACGAAACGATCTGAAGCGTGCCCGCGGCTTGCCGGGTGAAGAAGCGAAGCTGACGGGTCAGCGCGGTGCCCTGGTCCACCGCCGTCGTTATCTGCATCAAGTCCCTGTACAAGCCGCTCTCCCGGGGAGCATCGACAAGGAGCAGCTGCAGATAGCCGTTGATCGCGGCAAGCAGGTTGTTGAAATCATGCGCTATGCCGCCGGCCAGCTGCCCAAGGGCTTCCATCTTCTGCGCCTGGATGACCTGTGTCTGGAGCCTTTTTCTTTCACTGACGTCGATAAAAGAGGTCATGATGCCGACGGCCTGCCCGCTCTCGTCACGAATGAGGGAAGCAGAAAGCTCGACGTTGAGGTTGCTCTGGTCCTTGCGTTTGGCAACAAGCTCCCCGCGCCACCCGCCGGTCTTGTGGAGAGTCTTCGGAATCTTCCGCGCCTCCTCGCCAACCCAGAAATCCTCGAAGCGCCCGCCAATCACCTCCTTGGAGGAGGGAAACCCCCAGAGCGTGAGGAAAGACGGGTTTACGTACGTGACTCTGCCGTCGAGGTCGGTGAGCATGATCCCGTTGATCGAGGTGCTGATTGCGTGGTCCTTGATCAGAAGCTCGTGCCCCTGGCTTTGCAGGGCCGTGGTGAGCGCACGGCGAAGCTGCTCCTGGTCGGAAAAGATCTGGGACTCACGGGCCTTCATGAAACCTTCGATGAGCGGGGAGGTGAAAGCGTCCATCGTATCGAAGAACGCGGGGGCGGACTTCACATCAACGCGCAACTGTTCGGCGAAGAAACGATGGAGGGTGGCCACGAGGCGCACGATGGTCTTCTCCGCTATTCCTTCCAGCGCCATATCCTGGCCGTATTCCAACGCGTCGGCGTGGCTTGGTGAGTCAATGAAGCGGGAGAGCTTCTCAACAAGCTCGGAGCCCAGCTCCGCGAGGCGCCGAGGATGCAAGGTGTAGGGATTGTCGAACGCGCCTTTCTGCAGCTGGGAAACAAGGACAGCCACCAGATCGTCCCGCTTTCCCTTGAAGAAGGCCCCGAGAGGATTGCCACCCATCCCATTGCATTATCATGGAAAAGGAGCCGGCTCGCAAGGTTTCCAGGACCCGCCCGTCAAACGCCGAGCTGCCTCAGTTTATCGTCGACAAACCGCTTTGCCCGAGGGACGTCGCCTTCACCGTCGACGTGCTCGACGATGAGCGGCACGTTGGGGTTCTTCTCAGAAAGTCTCCTGAGGTACAGGTCGTAGTTCAGGGAACCCAGACCGGGTGCCGGCAGCTCCACGTCGCCGGCGCCGCGGAAGGTGTGCGCCTCCGAGGCGTCCAGATTCTTCACATGCTTCTCTTCCACCCTGCTCGTCCGCTTGCAGTCTTTGGCATGCGCAATCCTGACCCTGTCCCCCAGCGCGTTGAAGATCCTGTTCAGCTCACCGTCAATGTCATCGATATTCGCGTCGTCGAAATAGTTCGTCGGGTCCATGAGAAGGCCGAGCGCGGAATGGTTCACGTCGTTGAACAGCCGCTGGACCTCGGCGATGGATCCGATGACGTTGTTGACGTAGTTTTCCACCAGAAAAACCGCCCCGGAATCATAGGCCTCCTTTACGATCTCAATAATCACTTCGAGGGCGTCTTCATAGCCGGCCCGGGTCTTGTTCTTCGGATCATGCACCCAGTCGCTTTTCGCATTGAACGTTCCGGTTTCGGAGATCACATACGGCGTGCCCAGCTCCCGGGCATGGCGTATGATCTCTTTGAGATAGCCGACCCTTTTCTTGCGTTCCCCAGGATCGGGGTGAACGATGTTCGTATACCCGGAGACGCAGCAAACAGGGAGGTTGGCGTCGCGAAAGGCATTTCTGATTCTTTTGCACTTGTCCGCGGTTATGTTCCCCGCGCTCATGTCGATGTCCTTGAAGCTGAGGTCAAGCTGAACGGTGGAGAATCCCGCCGTCTTGATCTTCACAATGGATTCATCAAGCGCGTAGGGGAAGTACCCGTTGAACACCCCAACTGAAATCATGACATCCTCCTTTGGCCCAGCACTTCTGACAGAGAGACTGCCCTGCCTTCCTTCGCCGAGAGGTAGCACGCGTCCACCGATGCCATTGTCTTCAGGTTGTCCTCCCCGTCGATCTCGGGGGTGGTGTCATTCTCCACCGCGCACAAGAGCTGCGCCATGGTCCCTGCAAACGCATCGGGAAACCAGACCTTGTTCCACCTGGGCAAAAACCAGCACCCGGGACTTCTGCGGGTGGTAAAATCGATGGTACTGGGAGTAGGCACGGGATAGTAGGGCCAGCCGATCGTCCCGCGCGCCATTCCGTCCGTGCCTTCGACGCGCCAACGGATGTAGATGTCCTTCTCGGTCCCCTCGCCGGGCCACGCCCACACATCGTCCAGGCTCATTGCGCGCAGCCCGCTGGAGTACTCGAAAATGTACATTGCAATGCCATCAGTGTGGCTGAACCTGGTGCGAGGATCTGTTCGAACACTTGCCAGTATCCTTTGAGGATCGCCGAAAAGATAACGAAAAACATCGATATGATGGATGCTCATGTTCAGGAGCGTCAGCCGATCGTAATCCTTCAGGAACGCCTGCCAGTGAGGGATGGCGCGCATCTCGATGGTGGCCAGTACAACGTCGCCCAGATAGCCTTTTTGGATGATCGTCTTGAGCGCGCGGATGGATTGGTCATAGCGCATGTTGGAGTTCACGCCGAGCTTCTTCCCCGCCCGCTTGCATACGTCAACGGCCTGCCGGGCTTGTTGGAGGTTCATTGCCAGCGGTTTTTGCGCAAGGATTCCCTTGATATTCCCGCATTTCGCGGCTTCGGTGATGATCTCAAGCTGCTGATCCGGCGGAAAAGCGACATCGAGAATCTCAACGGCAGGGTCCTTGATCAGCTCTTTCCAGTGATCAAACACCCGCGGGACCCCGCGCAGCTCCGCCGCTTCCTTTGCATGCGCCGGGGTGCGGGAAGCAAGCGCTACGGGATGGAAGCCGGCTCCGTTGTACGCCACAAGATGAATGTCGCGCATGATGAACCCGGCTCCAATGCAGCCGATCCCGTAGTCCATGCGTTTCGGCAGGCGTGGTTCGATGTTCATTTCAAGATCAATCGTTGAGTGCACCATTCTCCCCTCCTGGATTGGCGCTTACGAGTCTACATCATCCCTGGTTCATCTGTCTCTTGACGACCGGCTTGGAAGTGGCCGAAAGCAGGCCTAATTGTTACTTTATCAGACGACACGATGAAACGATCAGGCCGCAGCCCTACCTGCTTGCGCCTCGCAAAGACTGCCGCAATCATCGCCGCCGGCCTGCTTTCAGCGGTCGCGCTGTCGACGTGCAACCTTAATGGCGCGGCAGGTGGGTCCAGGATCTCAGGAAGTGTAACGCTCAACGGGTCGGGTTTGTCGGGGGTCACTGTAGTTCTCAGCCCGGGATCGGTCTCGGCGACGACAAACGCAGGCGGCGCCTATACGATCATGGCGCCCTTCCCGGGAACATACACCGTTACGCCAAGCCTGGGCGGCTACGTCTTCAGCCCCTCGAGTCAACAGGCAACGCTCGCCGGCTCAAGCGCCAGTGATTCGGGGATTAACTTCGCTACCGTTCAATATTCCCTGCATGGGGTGTGGAGCTCGGCAAGCCAGTCCGGGGCGCTGAATCCCGTCATCTCAACCATCGCCGCAAGGCCTGCGTCTCAGACTCTCCGCGTGAAAAAGCTTTCCAGGCTGTCCGCGCAGCAGGCGACGGACAGAATCATCGTGCGATACAGGACCGGCACTGCCAGGAGCCAATCACTCGATACTCGTGTGCTCAGCCAGGGCAGGTTGGTGCAAAGGGTCACTGCGCCCCGCTTGATGTTCGACACGGTCAAGATAGACACCGGCAGCGGCAAGACCCTCTCCGACGCCCTCGCGTATTATAGAAGCCTGCCGGAAGTAGCAGACGCGCGGCCGGACGGTATTGTTCACTCCCTCGGCACGCCCAACGACACGAACTGGAGCTGGCAGTGGGATCTGCAACAGCTCAACATGCCAAGCGTCTGGAACACGGTGACGGGCACCTCTGGAGTGGTGGTCGCTGTGCTGGATACCGGCTTCTATCGATCCTTGCCGGATTTTGCCGGGTCGTCGACGAATCCCACACACGTCCAACTTGGATATAACGCGCTGACAAACACCGCAGATACCACCACGACAAGCGATCCGACTGCCTCATCAGATGACAACGGCCATGGCACGCATGTTTCTGGCACAATTGCCGAGGCGGCAAACAACGCCGCGGGCGTCGCCGGGATGGCGTATGGGGTCACCCTCCTGCCGGTGAAGGTCCTCGACCAGACAGGGTCGGGCTACTGGTCGGATGTTGCCGCGGGAATTGAATGGGCCATTACGCAGACGCCCAAGCCGTCCGTCATCAATATGAGCCTGGGCGGGAGCATTGGCGACCCGAGTCTCCTGCAGGCAGTCCAGGATGCCTACAACGCAGGCGTCGCCGTCATTGCCGCAGCCGGCAACGAAGGCCAGCCTTCAATGGACTACCCCGCAGCTTACCAGCCCTACGTGCTTTCCGTGGGCGCGACCGGCTACAACAAGGAGCTTGCGTATTATTCGAACTACGGAACACAGCTCGATGTCGTAGCGCCCGGTGGGGACGACAGCGTTGTTACGAACAGCGCCAGCGCGAACTACTACGAGGACTGGATAACGCAGGAAACCATCAACGGCTACGATTCAACGACCGGCGTGACGGACTACGGCTATGGTCTCTGGTGGTACGAGGGAACATCGATGGCCACGCCTCACGTCTCGGCGCTGGCCGCGCTGCTGGTATGCCAGAACTCTTCGCTCACACCCGCGCAAATCTACGACAGAATAGAGAGGACGGCGGACAGCCTGGGTGCGGCAAGCACATACGGCTACGGGCTGATCGATCCCGCGGCTGCCATAGGGGCTTCCAGCGGTACGTACGACCAAGGACAGACTGTCACCGGGCCTGTCCAGGTTTCATCGCCACCGAGCTATACCTTTACCGCGGCTGCAAACAGCGCCGTGAAGTTTGATGGGAGTCTCTCACCCGCTTCGGGAAGCTTGACGCTCAAGCTCTACGACTCCGGCAACAACCTGCTGGCAAGCTCATCCGGATCACCCACGGTGTTGTCTTACACATTCGTTGCAGCGGGAACGTACAGGATCGAGGTTGACTATACTCCGTAGCCCCCCGTGGCTGCTGCTTGCAATCTTCCTGGCAGGCTTTGTTACACTGTCCTATGGTCAAGGCGATGGCAAGGCAGGTGACACGCTGGCAGAAGATTTGAGCAACGCGCTAATGACTATCACCGTTGGGGGAAGCTCGCTGACCCTTGAAGCACACGTGTGGGTCAACCGCATGCCAACGCCCGAAGCCCATGGAACGGCCGCGCGAATCGGAGCAACTCTGAGAGTCGTTGGTGAAACACACCCAGGCGACATCGCTGTTTCCCGGCTGTGGGCCGTCCGATCGAACGGGCCACGAGTGGAGGCCTCGATTGTGAGCAAGCAGGCAACAGGAGACGGCGTCCGCGTTTCCGCGACTATTCCCTTGCCTGAAGACCTGGCCGCGGGCGTCTGGATAGTCGCGGAGTTGAAGGACTCAGCAGGCAACTACCTGCTTATCCGCTCCCCGGAGACGACGATCCAGAAGGTGCGTTAGCCACAAGCGGTCGGGCCCGCAGTTGCCGGCTTACGGCTTTGCCGCGGGAGAAGTCAAATTGAACCGCACATCTTCTGCTATCGCAGGGAAGTTTTCGTCTGTCGTATCCCCAATGTTGATCTTGAAACCGGCCTGCCCACCGGAGGTAAAAGTGCTGTCTATGAAAGTAGCAAGTGTTCCGCTGCCATTAATAAACAGGGCGTACTGGTTGGTGACTCCAGTGGGGTGAATCGTGACGCTATTCGGTTGATTGAGACCATAGACAAGGTGTGTTGCATCGTTAACCCACGACACGAGAGCAGTATATGAGCCGCCAACTACCTGCCAGACCGAATACCATTGATCAGCTTCGATCATCACCTCGTCAAAATTGTTGCTGTCCTGGTAATTGAAAACGAACCCATACGGCTCGCCAAGCGCCCCGGAAACCTTAAATGCTGTGCCATTCAAGTTTTTGGGCCAGGGAACGGTCTGGCTTTCTGATGAGTACGCAACGTAGAACGTATAACCATAATTGGTTTTATCATTGGTGTAAAATTGGATGTAGCTTCCGTCGGCTACCCACTTTATAGTTGTTGGGGTGCCTCCGCCGCCCCCTCCCCCGGAGTTGTTTGACTCAGCAGTCTTGAGGTTCTTCAAAACACTCATGTCGCTGCATCCCCAGAGGGCCAGGAACAGCACCAGAAAAGCCGCGGTCAACCGCAGCAGACGGAAACCTTTCAGATTTATTCTTCCCATATTACAACCCCACTTACTCCGCGAATTTCAGCTGCCCGTGTTGCTTCGTCTCCCTTCAGGTCCAGGTATGCGAACTTCTGGGCGAGGTCAGGGTCCCTGGTCTTCAGAGCCGCGTACATCTTTTTCACCTGGTAATAGTTCTCCAGGTCATGGTTCACCTTTGCAACGGCCAGGAGCACATCCGAGTTGTTCGGGTCTTTGGCGTAGGCGCGGTTGTAATACTCGAGAGCCTTTTCCTTCTGGTCGTTCAAATAGAGGATGTTGCCCATGTTCAGCAGGGCGGGAACGTATTCCCCTTTCGCCAGCAGCTTGTCGAACTCCTCCTGCGCACGGTCGTACTGCCCGTACTTTGCGTAAAGCACCCCCAGGGAGTTCCTGGGCTTGCGGGGGTCCGAGCTCTTCTCTATCTGATTTTGCAGAACGGCGACCCTGGCAAAGATCTCCTGGTCGACGAACTTGCCGGCTTCCTTGACATAACTATCCGTCACCTTGTCCGAATCCGGAAGGTTCAGCGCCACCTCCGCGCCTGACAGCCCGACCGCCTCATAGAGCTGCCACGCGTCGTGGACCGGATAGAAGGCTGCCTGCTTCTTGGAAAGGTTCTCCCTCCATTCCCTGGCTCCGTCCTGCCAGGCCTTCAGGAACCCCGCGGTCTCCGTGACCTCAACGGGAATCCAGCTCTGGTCACCGCGTATGATGAGCTCGTCCGGTCGAGAGAAGGCTTTCCGTGCGTCATCCGCGCCTATCCCCGCGGAGAAGGCCATGAAAATGTGGCCAGGGGTCGTGATGAATGCCGTCTCTATTCCTGCTGACTCAAGCAGGGCGGAATACAGCACGGAGAAATCGCTGCACTTGCCGCCTTTGTATTGCAGGGTCTGCCGGGGGAACTGAATATAGTCGGCAACCTGATTGTTCGCCGTGAACGTGGGGACCGGGTCCTGGGAATACGTCAGTCCGTAGAGCTGGAGCGACTGAAAGAATGCCATTGCGGTGAGAAGGTTCGAATTGATGGCGCCCTTGACCTTCCCCTTCACCATGCTGTTCACGTTCTTCGAGAACATGAGGACGGACGGATCCTTGGTAGTCACAAAGGCGGCTGCCCTCCGGTCATCCGCCCAGGTGGTGGCGTTCCTGTCCAGGATGGGAATGACCTGCACGATGCTCAGGTGCTGCGCCTGGCCGTTGAGGGTGTAATTCACGTCAATCGTCGCCTGCGCCTTTGTCTTCTCGGTTGTCTCGAGAATGGTAGGGAGGAATAGTCCCAGCAGATCCACGGACTTCGATTCGCCGGCGGCAAGGTCCGTAGGAGCGGGGCAATCCGTGGGATCAGTCATGAACTCCTTGATCTGGAAGCTCACCTTGACGCCTGAGATGGGCTTGTCCAGGCCGTTTCGAAGAACAACCGTGCCAAGGGGATGGGTGGAATAATAGGTGCGGAACACCGGATAGATATCGTCGAAGGAGACGTTCTTCAGCTCCACCACGGGGGCAAGCTTTTCCACAGGCTGTACCTTGGCAGGTTCTGTCTTCAAAGGTTGCGGTTTTTCCGCGGGCTTTTCCTCGGTTTTCGCGGGTGTGACGGACTGGGCCGCTGGTATGATGTCATAGGACAATCCGACAGAAACCTTTATTCCACTGTAAAGGCCGAAATAGTACCCGTAGGAAGTTCCAGCGGTGAGATGCCACGGCCCGGGGAGGAAAACCGCTGCCGCATCCAGTGAAATGAAGGGGTTCCCGCCGGAGGCTGAGGAGTCGCTCAGGAAGCTGTAGAAAAACCCTGTGGAAAGGCCGGCCTGCAAGGTTACCCACGGCGCAACAGGGAATCCCATGCCTGCGCCAGCGGACAACGACACCATGGAGACCGAAAGGGGTGTTCCTCCCGTGGCTCCGTGATAGCCGTAGTCAAAAGCGCCGGAAAGGAACCAGCGCTGCGAAGGCAGCCTGTACTGGGCGCCAAAGAGGACGGACCCGCCCATTCCGAAGACGGAGCCGCTTGCGCCCACGGGAATGCCGAGCGCGGGGCTCAGCTGCAGAGAAAGCTGCGAGGCGGATCCGGCGGTGCCGGCGGCTTTTTGATCTTCGCCAAGAAGCGACACTGCCAGAAGAATAAAAACGAAGAGAATAAGTTTGCGCATTTATATCTCCTGCCGGTTGTACCGGAAGACTTTCCTTTGGCGAACGTTCTTTGCTGAGCAACCGCCATTCTATCACATGTTTCGACAGAACGGTAGGCCGGGCTGGCGGCCGTCGACCTCACGATCCAAAAAGGCGAACCATGCCCCCAAAGCCAAACCGCGGGAAGCTTGTCGGGCCCATCACGTAGCTGGCCTCCGCGAAGAGACGGAAAAATGGCCCCCCAAAACCGCCGCGGATGCCAAGGTCGTATCCCACCTGCAGCGCGCCGGAAGCTCCGGGGAGAGAAGGAGAAGAGTCCATGAAAAGAAGCCCGCTGAGCGGCTGGATGAAAAATGGCCCTGCCTGCCCCATCAAGAAGACAAGAACGGGCACGTCGAATTGCGCATATGACTGGCTTGTCCCATTCATGGTGAGAGTGCTTGGGAAAAAGCCAAGGCCGGTTTCCCAGCCAAAGCCGAATCGCCTGTTGAAGTGGTATGTGAAATCGCCGAAAATCTCTCCCCGCAGGTTGTAAGAAGGTGGAGCGACGTCGGTGGCGCCGGAAGGAAGTGTCGTCTGATCATAGGAAAGACCGGCTCCGCCATCGAATGTCCATCGGGGAACACCCAGCCAGCCGAAGCCGCGAGGTGCCGCGAAACCTATCTGGGCGATGATAAGCAACACAACAGACGCAGTGGTTAGTCTCTTCATGGCTCTTTTGTCGCCGGAGGAAGCGTTTCAGTTCCCGAGAACCTTGCGCCGCAAACCGGCGACAAAAATGGCAAGGGAGCTCAAGTGAAATGAAGAGGGTCATTCTGCTTCTTGCGTCTTTGCCTCTCATGGCGGCCGCTTGTTCTGCCCAACCGATGAACAACAAGCAGGTGCTCCGGCGGCTTGGGCTGACAGATGACCAGATCGGACAACTCTCCAGTATCCAGCAAAAGAGCCAGGAGGAGGTTCGAGGCGCGCAAGGGGACCTCGATACCGCCAAGACCCAACTTGCCCAACTGCTTCTGGATCCGAAAGCAGATCCCAAGGAAGTGGAGAGACTTGTCCACGCCGCGACGGACGCTGAGGCGAAGATCAGGATCGCCCGGATACAACGGGAGATGGCCATTCGCCAGCTTATTGGAGATTTTAAGTGGAGAAAGCTCGTGCTCTATCTGCGGTTGCGCAGGGAACTGCTGAGGTCCGAATCCAGGAGTGGAGGAACGGCGGGGACTGGACCTCCACCCGCGGCCGCGGAAAACCAGGGGAGAAGCGACATATCACAGGAGAAAAGAACACAGGCACTCCTGCAGGATTTGCTCGATTTGATGGGGGAGGAGAAGCCATCCCCAACCCAATAGGCGCCGGGAGTGTGGAAAGCGATGAGGCGCTGGCGCGGCGGTTTATTGCCTCCTCAGATCACGGCGCTTTTGTCGCGCTTGTCGAAAGACATCTCCCGGCTGTCCGAAGGCTTCTTGCCGGGCTCTTCAATGGCTCGGCGGAGGATGTTCAAGACGCGGAACAGGAAATCCTTGCGGCGCTGCACATGGGGATGCCGGGTTTTCGTTTCCAATCCTCCTTCCGGACGTTCCTCTATCGGCTTTGTCGCAATACCGCAATCGACATGCTTCGCGCCAAAGGGCGTGAAAGAAAACGCGTTGAAGCGGCGGCGCGGGAGGCCAGGACCCGCAACGGCCTGTCGGAGGAGTCGACGTTCGACCCCGACACGAGCCTTGTCCTGGAGGAACGCAGGCGCGCGCTCCTGGGGGCCGTCGCCTCCCTGGCTCCCGAGGAGCGCGTGCTTGTCGTGTTGAAAGAATCTGAGGGGATGGCGGTTGAGGAAATCTCTCGTCTTCTTTCCATTCCCGTCGGCACGGTGAAGTCACGGTTGTTCAGAATCAGGGAGAAGCTGGCGCGGCTGCTGGGAGGAATGAATGAGGAATAGGGCGGAAAGCGAATGCAGTCGCGTTCGCAAAACTCTTCAAGACCTGCACGACGCAGGGGGCAAGCCACGCGGACAGACGGCGGAGCATTTGCTGCACTGCAAGAGCTGTGCGGCATTTGAGGCCTTTCTGGAAGGTCTTGCATGGGATCTCCGAAAGGCTTTGGACCAGTCGACCGCCCGGCTTCCCGAGCCCGATTACCCCGGGCTCTTTGCGCATCCGCGCGGAAAGCGCGTTCGAGGCATTGCCAGACGGTTCGCCATCCCTGGGATCGCCGCGGTGTTTATTGCCCTGGCCATCCCGTCAGTGATCGTCACCCTGTCCTCCATCCGCGAACGGGCTGCCATGCGGAAGACAATGACGACTTTCGTCGACGACCTTTTCATCTTCTCCTCGGCGGAAAAGCTTCGGGCCCCGACGAAAGGTACTGACTCTTCGAGCCAGGCGCTGGATTCCCTTCTCGAAGACCTCGCAGCGGATTAAAAAGAATCGCACATCTTCGAGCATGGAGTACGATGAAGAGGATGGTCTTTCTTTTTACATTAAGCCTTGTTGCTTCGGTCGCGTTTTCGCAAGACGTCCCGCCCGGCGCCGTTATGCTGGGTGACGGGCCCGGGTCGTTGTCTACGGAATCCGGTAGCCTGCCCGCCAAGGCACGCGCTTGTTTCCGGCTGGGCTCCGCCCGGCCTCAGTCGAGGACAAGCCCGACCGGGAAGCCTGTTTCTTCCGCCAGCTCGCTTCCGTACACGCCTTCGAGCACATCCTGGAAATGCCTGAAGACCTTGAGAAGGTCGGGAGAGAAATGCCCGGGGTTCGTGCGCCCGTCCCCTTGTATCAGGATTTCCATCACCCGCTCGTGGCTGTACGCGGATTTGTAAGGGCGGCTGCTTCGAAGAGCATCATACTGGTCGCACATCATCAGGATGCGGCCGCATAAAGGGATGGCCTCGACGGCAAGGCCGCGCTGGTCATCAGGTACACGGTCTCCTTGTACTGGGTGCGCAGCTGCGCCGTCCTCTCCTGGACCTCGGATTCCAGCGTGCGCGCATGCTGGACCACAAGATCGTGGTACTCTTTCATCCTCAAGAGGTTGCGAACCCGTGCGCGAAGCTCGGATCTCTCCACCGGCTTGGAGAGGAAATCCTCCGCCCCCGCCTGACGACGATGGGGATGGCCCTCGACTTTTCCTGCGCCTTCAGGCTCTGGATCACGTCGATTCCGCCCATGCCGGGCATCACAAGGTCCAGGAGAATGAGGTCCGGCAGCTCCGCCTCCACGGCCTTCAGGGCTGCCTGGCCGCTGGCGACGGACCGTGTCCTGTAACCGTCCTCGCTGAGAAGGGTCTCGAAAAGGGTTCTGTTCAGCTCCTGGTCGTCCACGATGAGAACTTGCGCATTTTCACCTTCCATGCGGATTGCCTTTTGTTCTTCTCATAGGAGACTTTTCTATTCACCATCTCATGGTAGTGTCAATCATGGTATATATTCACCAGGAGGCACCCGAATGACTTTCTCAGTCACGTCCCCTTCCTTCATGCCGGGAGGAGCCATTCCCAGGCCCTTCACGGCGGACGGCAGGGATGTATCCCCATCCCTGCGGTGGGAGAACCCGCCTTCAGGAACCCAGGCCTTTGCCCTGATCTGTGACGATCCTGACGCCCCGGTGGGAACGTGGGTTCACTGGGTAATCTGGAACCTGCCCGCCGCGGCACGGGGGCTGAATGAGGCGGTCCAGCACTTGAAGACCCTGCCTGACGGCAGCGCCCAGGGAAAAAACGATTTTGGCCGAATTGGCTACGGGGGCCCCAGCCCTCCGCCGGGAAAGCCGCACAGGTATTTCTTCCGATTGTTCGCCCTCAAGGAGAAGCTCACCCTTTCGGCCGGCGCTTCCCGAGGGGAGCTGGAAAGGCTGATGCAGGGCAAGGTGCTTGCCACGGCTGAGCTTTTCGGCACCTACGGGCGATAGGTCAGCACAGCCACCCATGCTTTTGAACCGGTCCCCGGCCGAGATCATCCAGATCATCATCATCATCGTGATGAGCCTCACCGTTCACGAGTTCGCTCATTCCCTGGTCACGATCAGGCTCGGAGACGATACCCCCCGGCGCCAGGGCAGGCTCACGTTGAATCCGCTGGCTCACATCGACCTCGTGGGCTTCATCATGCTTGTCGTGGCCGGGTTTGGTTGGGCCAAGCCGGTCCAGATCAACCCGGCCAACTTGAAAAAGCCTCGAAGGGACGAGATCCTGATTGCCCTTGCGGGACCCCTCTCCAATCTGCTGTTTGCCATGGTCACCGTTGTCATCATCTGGGCAGTCCTCACCACGCACGCGCTGGCATCCCGAAGCTCGATGCGGAACTTCGGCAATTTCATGGTCATGCTGGCGGAGATCAACGTCAGCCTCGCCATCTTCAACATGATTCCCATTCCGCCGCTGGACGGCTCCCATCTGATCACCCCCTTCCTTGGCAAGGTCAACACGACTCTTGCGGCCACGTACTTTCGTTATGGATCCCTCGTGCTGCTGGCCATCATCCTGATCCAGAACTTCACCCGGTTTGAAATACTTCCCATCAGCAAATTCACCTATGCGATAGTTCTCTGGATGTTCCGTCTTGTCGGGATTGTCGGTAATTGACGGCTCCCCTTTCACCCCTCATCCTTCGCGAATGAAGCGCCTGGGTGCAGATATCGGCTCCCTCACCCTGTCCATGATCCTCCTGGACGACAATCGGATCGTTGCCCGGCACTCCTGCGCGCACGAAGGAAGAATCGACTTGCTGCTCCGGTCTCTTGTCTCCCGGCCCCCTTTTTCTTCCTGGGATACGGCGGGAGTGACGGGAAGCCTGGCGGGCGGCGGCAGGGAGATCATTGACAACACCCTGGCAACAATTGAGGGGGCACGGCAGCTTCTCCCCTCGTGCAGGAACCTGTTCGCCATTGGTGGCCAGAGCTTCTCACTCATCCTCCTGGACCAGGAAGGCCGCTACGTGGAGCACATGTCCAATCCGCCTTGTGCCTCGGGCACGGGGTCATTCCTGGAGCAGCAGGCGGAGCGCCTGGGGCTCGGCGTGGAGGACCTTGCCCGACGCGCAGAGGCGTTCACGGGGGAGGTCCCCAGGATTGCGACGCGCTGCGCCGTGTTTGCCAAGACCGACATCGTTCACGCCATGCAGCAAGGCCACTCCCTGGATGCAGTGTGCGCCGGCCTGTGTGAGGGGATTGCCCGCAGCATGCTGGATATGCTCCTCAAAGGGAGAAAGCTGTCCCCCCGGTGGGGCTGGTCGGCGGCGTCGCCCTCAATGGAAAAATCGCCCAGACCATCGAAAAAGCCCTGGGCACGACAGTGGAGGTCCCCCAGGATTGCAGGTATGCCGGGGCCCTTGGCGCCGCGCTTCTGGGCTCGGGCTCAACACTTGATGCCTGGACCCGGCCGCGCCGGGCGGCAGGACGCCGGGAGACCAGAAAGCCCTTGGCCTCGACCCTGGCGGACTATCCATCCCTGGATGGCTTCGAAATCTCCGTCAGGGATGGCGTTGAGATATTCACGCCTGGCGAGCCGCGGGAAACCGGTCAAGGTCTTTTCCTGGGCATCGATATTGGTTCCACCAGCACCAAGGCAGTTCTTGTGACCAATGACGGCAGGATCGGGGACGGGTTCTATACGCGTACAAGCGGCGACCCGGTGGGCGCGGTGCAACGGCTCCTCAAGGTCATGGAAGCGCACGGAGGGACGGTGCCTCGGCTTCTGGGCGTCGCCACCACAGGGTCGGGGAGGTCAATCATTCACCGCGTGTTCCGGGCGGACAGCGAAGTGAATGAGATCACCGCCCACGCAAGGGCGGCTGTTTTCCTCCAGCCGGACGTGGACACGATCATCGAGATCGGAGGACAGGACTCGAAGTTCACCCGGATCAGGGACGGGGATGTGTACTTCTCCACGATGAACTACGTCTGTGCCGCCGGCACGGGCAGCTTCATCGAGGAGCAGGCAAAGAGGCTGGGCGCAAGCCTTTCGGATTTCTCCGACATGGCGCTCGCCCAGAGCGCCCCCTTCACCAGCGATCGATGCACCGTGTACATGGAACGCGACATTGCCAACCTGGTGGGAGAGGGATGGCCGCGGGAGGCGCTGGCTGCAGCCGTCCTGCATTCCGTGAGGGATAACTATCTTTCCAAGGTCGTCGGGAAGAGCCCGCTGGGTGACTCGATTGTGTTCCAGGGAGCCACCGCAAGGAACAAGGCCCTTGTAGCGGCCTTTGAGCAGCACCTGGGGAAGACCCTTCACGTCTCGCCCTGGTGCCACCTGACCGGCGCGGTCGGTGCCGCGCTTCTCTGCCGGGAGCGCAGGCCCGAATCTTGCGGCTTCCTCTGGGAAACAGAGCCGATTTCCCTGGAAACCGAAGAGTGCGGGCTGTGCGCAAACCGCTGCTGGCTCACCGTGGTGGGCCGGGACGGATCGCGTACCGGCTGGGGAATGAAATGCGGGCGGGAGTACGCGGACAGGAAGCCTCGGTCCAAGTCCTCTTCCATCCAGGATAGATTCCGCAAGGCCATGCGTCCGCTGCTGGAGCAGCCCGGCGATCTTTCAGCGGCAGCCCTGCGGAGAAAGACCATCACGATCGGCCTTCCCCGCTGCCTGTACAACGTCTCCTACGAGCCGCTGTGGCACGCTTTTCTTTCCCGACTGGGGTTTTCCGTTGCCGTATCGGAGCAGCGCCGTGACGCGTTGGACGCCGGCGCCGAGTCGGTGAACTCCGATTTCTGCGCGCCCATGGTCCTCTCCCACGGGTATGTCAGGCAGCTCGTGGACAAGGGAATCGACTCCATCTTTCTTCCTGCCCTGGAGAACAGCGCGGAAGGCTCCGTCCCCATCCGATCCACGTTCCGCAGGAGGAACGGGGACAGCGCGTTCTGCTACTACTCGCAGTACCTGCCTTCGATAGTAAGCAACGTGACCGCCTTCCCTGTTGCGCGCCGCATCATCTCGCCGCTCCTGCCCCTGCGGGAAAAATCCCCGGAAGAGGTGGCCGGCCTTCTTCATGATGCCCTGGCATCGAGATTCCCCGATCTCACACGTGATGAGACCATGCGCGCATTCGCCGAGGCTCATGCCCTGTTCGTGCAGGCGCGCGCCGGGCTGGCGCGGACTTTCCAGCGCGCGCCGGCTGATGAGGACAAGCTTCGCATCCTGTTCCTGGGCAGGCCGTACGTGGCACTTGATGAGAGCCTCAGCCTGTCCCTGCCGCAGACGTTCGAGGGGCTGGACGCAGCGGTGTACTGGCAGGAGGAGCTGGACCTCGAAGGCTACCGCCTGACGTACGGCAACCAGTACCTGGAGCGCATGCACTGGCACTATGGGAAGCTCATCATTCAAGCTGCGGAGTTTTCGGCGCGCACGGACAACCTTTTCCCCGTTTTTCTTACCTGCTTCCGCTGCAGCCCCGACTCTTTCCTGATGAGCTACGTGAAAGACATCCTCACCCACTTCGGGAAGCCTTTCCTCTTCCTCCAGCTGGACGCGCATGCCTCCGACGTCGGCTACCTCACTCGCATCGAGGCCGCCCTCCATTCCTTCCGCAACCATCGCGCGCGGGAGAAAACGGCGGTGGAAAAAAGAAGAGCCGCGCTGATGCCGCCCTCTCCTCCCCCTGTTGCGTACGCCCGGGATGACCGGCTTTCGGAAGGAGACACCGTCCTCATTCCGGCAGTGGATACGCTGATCAGCAGGTTCTGGGCGGACGTCTTCACTCGCATGGGCCACCCGGCACTCCTGCTTGAGGCCAGCGCCACCGCCTTGAACACCGGCTACCAGTTCGCAAGCGGCGGCGAGTGCATGCCGCTGGTGTCGATCGTCGGAGCGGCCATCGAAAAGATGCGGGGCGAACGCCTGGATCCGTCGAAGACGTTTTTCTTCATGCCCACCTCCCCGTTCTCCTGCAACATGCCGCAGTTCCCCGTGTTTTCCGACATGGCGTTTCACGCCGCGGGCTTCACCGGGCCGAAAATCGGCAAGCTCAATTTCATGGCCCTCGGGGATTCCCTTCCGCAGACCCTCTCGGGGAAAGTCCTGGAGACGTACATCGTGGCGTGCATCCTCTACAAGCTGGCCGCCCGGACAAGGCCATATGAGAGGAAGCGCGGGGACACCGACCGGGCCCTCCGTGACTCGGAAGAAAGGGTCAGGACCGCCATCAGGTCCGGAGCCGACCTTCGCGCCTGCCTGGCGGGCTGCACAGACCTGTTCCGAGCAGTCCCGCGGGACGAATCCGCGGGCCGCAAGCCCCGCATCGCGTTGCTCGGGGACCTGTACGTGAAGTACAACGCGGTGATGAACGAGGGAATCCAGGCGCTGGTTGAAGATCTGGGCGGAGAGCTCATCATCTCTTCCATGACGGAGTACCCTGCCCACCTCCTGGACATCGGCGCCCGTCGCTATGGCGAGGACCCCCGGTCCACCAGGATCCTCAAGGCCATGGAGCAGCGCTATGAGAAGCTGGCGGAGGACCTGATTGGAGATCAGGCGGAGCCGGACTTCGCCGAATGCGTGAAGCTTATGGAGGACAACGGCTTCTCCCACTACCTTGCGGGCGAGACGTCGATCAACGTCGGCAGGGCGTTATGGTACGTCAGCCGACGCACGGTGGATGCGATTGTCCACATCAACCCGATGTTCTGCTGCCCGGGAGTCGTCACCGCCTCCCTGTACCGCAAGATCCAGGCGGACTTCGGGATCCCCATCATCGACATCTTCTTCGACGGGACGGGAAGCCCGAATCAGGTTCTCATTCCCCATCTGCATTACCTGGCTGCTCGCGCCCCCCGGCGTGATATAATGCCGCCAAAAGGTGAACGTGATGAAAACGACGATCCGCCTGCTGATCGCAGATGATCACAGCATAGTCCGCAAAGGAATCAAGGCTCTCCTTTCCACGGAGAAAGACATGCAGGTCATTGGGGAGGCGGAAAACGGCGCGGAGGCCGTCAAGAAAGCCGCTTCGCTCAAACCCGACGTCGTGCTGATGGACCTGGTGATGCCCCAGATGGACGGGATCGAAGCAACGCGGCGGATCACGGCAGAGCAGCCCGGAACACGGATCCTGGTGCTCACAAGCTTCGCGGCAGATGACAAGGTCTTTCCCGCGGTCAAGGCGGGCGCACTGGGATACCTTTTGAAGGACTCGACTCCGGACCAGCTCCTGGAGGCAATCCGACAGGTGCACAGAGGCGAGCCCTCCCTCGAGCCTTCCATAGCCCGCAAGGTCCTGCAGGAGCTGTCCCACCCGGGCCAGGGCAAGCAGACAACAGAGCCCCTCACGGAACGGGAGCTGGACGTTCTTCGCCTCATTGCGCAAGGGATGAGCAACAAAGAGATCGCGGCAAAAATCTTCGTTGCGGAGTGGACGGTGCGCAGCCATGTCAGCAACATCCTGGGCAAGCTGCACCTTGCCAGCCGGACGCAGGCCGCCCTGTACGCGCTTCGCTCGGGCCTGGCATCCCTGGAGGATGCTGCCCCGGCCGACCCCGCCTGAGGGCAAAATCACACATTTTGATGATGCACGCGCGCCGGGCAGCGGACCTATACTATGCAGAACGATATGCGCCAGGAAAACGACGGGATGAGGATCATCATCGCGGACGACCAGAAACACACGCGAAACGGCCTGAAAGCGGTCCTTTCCGCGTCCCTGAAGGGACCGGAGATTTGGGAAGCCACGACCGGGATCGAGGCCGAAATGCTGGCTGAAGAGATTCACCCCCACCTCATCCTGATGGATATCCGCATGCCGGGGCTGGACGGTCTTTCTGCGACACGGCGGATCAAGTCCCGTCACCCGGAGATCAAAGTGCTTGTTCTCTCGCTGCGCGCCGACTGCTCGGAGGAAGCGAAGGCCGCCGGAGCGGATGCGTTTGTCAGCAAAGGTGAAAGCCCTGAGCGGCTCCTTGCAGCCGTGGCGGAGCTTGCGAACCGGCGCGCGCGGACTTAGTATCGGAGGTCATGGGGCGCGCACTCAGCCGGGAAGCCTGGACGCTCGCTGAAACAGACCTTCAGAAGTGGAGGACCCGGGCCCTCGGCCTTGTCCTTGTCATCGTGGCCGTGGCAGGCCTGCCGGCCTGCTTCACCGTTGTTGCAAACGCTTACCTCAGCGGCAGGCTGTCCCCGCTGCTCATTGCCTACTCACTGGTGTACCTGGGCTTCGTGGCGCTGGCCTTCCTTCGACGCGTCCCGGTCAACATCCGAGCCTGGCTGTTCATAGGCCTGACATACCTCATTGCCGCCTCAAGCTTTGCCCGGGTGGGCCTCGTGGGAAGCGGGCGGTTGTACCTCGTCTTTCTTCCCGCTCTCTCCATCGTCCTGGTGGGCCAGCGCGCGGGATACTTCTGCCTCGGGGTCAGCCTGTTCGAGTTCGCCGTGTTCAGCGAGCTGGCAAGGCTGGGCATCCTTTCGCAATGGCTGACGGAGACCGCAAACCCGATTGACCTGGGATCCTGGATTGAATCAGGAGCCGCCCTTGCGGTCATCCTGATGACCATGAGCGTGCTGCTGGAGCGCTTCTTCGCCCGGCACGTGTTCACGCTGGAGGTGAGCCACAAGATCACCGTGGAGCTGGAGAAGGCGTACAAGGCCCTCAAGCAGCGCATCACGGAGCGCACGCGCGAGCTTGCGCTCCTGAACTCCGTGGCCGCGGTGGCAAGCGGGCTCACCGATATCGGCAAGATCCTGACGGTGTCGCTGGAGAAGACAATGGAAGCCTTCGGGATCGAGGCCGGGGGCGCATACGGGATGCAGGAAACAACCGGCACCATGGTCATGCTGGCCCACAAGGGCCTGTCGGAAACCTTCGTGCGCCAGATGGAGCGGCTGGTCCTCAAGGACGCCCTGGCCGGCAGGCAGCTCAACCTGGAGGAGCCCATTTCGTGGGGCGTTGAGGACTATCCGGACGGCCCGATGCGCCAGTTCCTCGAGGCTGAGGGGCTGCGGGGCATCATCGGGGTGCCCCTTGTTGCCAAGGGGAAGCTGGTGGGCGGGCTGGTCATCAATTCGCGGTCCGACCGGACTCTCTCACCCGAAGAGGGATCCCTCCTCATTGCCGTGGGGCAACAGATCGGCCTGGCCATGGAAAATGCCCGGCTCCTGGAAACACAACGGATCCAGCGCGATGAGGAGGAAAGGCGGCGGGAAGTGGCCGAAGGGATGCGCGAGATCCTGGCCATCCTCAATTCGAACAAGCCGACCCAGGAGACGCTGAATTACGTCATTTCCCAGGCATGCCGGCTCATGAAGTGCGATGCAGCCTCGCTTTTCCAGATCGAGACGCCGGAAGGCCAGCTGCGCATCCAGGCGGCCTGCGGCCTGGACATGGAAGCAGTGTCCGCCATCCGGCTGGCCCTGGGAAAAGGCGCGGCCGACAGGGCGCTGGGCTGGACCGAGCCCATCACCGTGCCTGACACCGCGGCGTACGAAGAGTGGCAGGCGCAGGCGTCAAACCCCGAGTTCGCCGAAGACCTGAGCGGGCTGGAGCTGCTCCTGGACCAGGGGTTCAGGGCAATTCTGGCCGTGCCGCTCATCGTCTCCGGCTCGAACTACGGCGGGATCACGCTGTACTATCGCGAGCCGCGCACCTTCAGCGAAGAGGACACCTCTCTGGCCATGGCAATTGGCCGGCAGGCGGCCCTGGCCATCGAGAACGCCCGGCTTCG
Source organism: uncultured Spirochaetota bacterium (assembly GCA_963710335.1). Lineage (GTDB taxonomy): Bacteria > Spirochaetota > Spirochaetia > SZUA-6 > Fen-1364 > Fen-1364. The sequence goes on along the minus strand of CAVQAA010000006.1, from coordinate 432,070 downwards.
CGCCCAGGCGGAGCAGACGGCCGCTTTCGCGGAACGAAACCGCCTGGCCCGCGAGCTGCATGATTCGGTGACGCAGTCCTTGTACAGCGTCACTCTCTATGCGGAGGCCGCCGCGCGCCTGCTCCAGGGCGGGCAGACCTCCGAGGCGGCAGGGCACCTGCGGGAGCTGGGCACCACGGCGCGGGAAGCGCTTCGGGAGATGCGCCTCCTCATCTTCGAGCTGAGCCCTCCCGCCCTGGAGGCCGGCAGCCTGGCGGAAGCGCTTCAGACCAGGCTGGATGCGGTGGAGGCGCGCGGCGGGATGTCGGTGAGCTTCCGCGTGGAGGGCACGGAATGCCTCTCCGCCCGTGTCCGCCAGGAGCTCTACCAGATAGCCCAGGAGGCTCTCAACAACGCGCTCAAGCATTCCCGGGCCCAGGCAGTGCGGATCCTGCTCACCCACGGGGAGGCGCAGACGCGGCTTTCGATCATTGATGACGGGGTTGGCTTTCGGATGGAGCAGGCGCAGAAAAGCGGGGGCGTGGGACTCAGGGGAATGAGGGAGCGGGTGGAGCGGATCAGCGGCACCTTGTCCGTGACCAGCGAGCCTGGCGGGGGGACAAACGTGACGGTGACCGCTCCGCACGGATAGTGGTCAGCCCGCCAGCCGCAACTCTCCATGCCTGCGAAGGGAGGCAAGGCGCTTTCGCACGCCGGAGATGGAGAGTCCCACTTCCTGGGCGGTTTCCGACAGCGTCTTCTCCTCCAGGTAGTGGATGCGGGCGGCCTGCCGGGTGCTCTCCCGCGCGTCAAGAAAGACCTGGTCCAGCTGCCAGGAATCCACCACGCGGTCTTCCAGGTTCTCACGTCCAGCAAGGGAATCTAGAAACGGCTCCGCGCTGACCGCGAACTTGCGCCTCCTGCTTCGAAGGGCGTTCAGGCAGGTGTTCGTCGCAATCCGGTACAGGAGGCTGGAAGGGTAGCGGGCATCCAGGGTCGACTTGTGACGAAGCACCTGGACGAAAGTCTCCTGCATGGCATCCGCCGCCATGTCATCGTCTCTCAGCATCGCCCTGCACCTTCGCAGCACCATGGGGCCGTACTTGCGGTACAGGTTTTCCACATCAAATGTCTCAAGCTTTTTTGTCGCATTCATGACTTCATCGCTCCTGTCGTGGCCACTGTAGATCCCGGCCACCGTTCCCCGCATCACCAAAAAGTGGGATTTCAACCGGAAAAAAGTTCGGCCGGGGGGCAGTTGTGACAAGGGGAAGAGATCAGCGCGCGCGGATCTTTTTGCGACGGCAAATCCCACATTTTGGTGATGAGGAAAAGCGCGTTCCCGGCCATCAATGGCGCGTGGAGAAAAGAATGAACCGGTGGAACAACGCAAAGTGGCTCGAATGATGAAAACCGAGAATCGCCTCTATTACATTGATAATCTGCGCGTCGCGCTCACCATCCTGGTGATTGCCCATCATGTCGGGCAGGCGTACGGCCCCACGGGAGGCTACTGGCCGGTGCAGGAGGCCGCGCGCGCCGCGCTTCTGGGTCCGTTCTTCACGGTGAACAGGTCTTTTTTCATGAGCTTGTTCTTCATGATCTCGGGCTATTTCATGGTGGCATCATACCAGCACAGCGGGCCGAGCGCATTCATCAGAAGCAGGCTCATGCGCCTGGGCGTGCCTTTCCTGGTCTACGCGGCGGTGATGATTCCTCTGCGGATCTTCATGTTCGGCGAGCACATCACCCGGTGGAACGACCTGATCAACACCGGGCACCTCTGGTACATCCAGCATCTGCTTCTCTTCAGCATGGGCTACGCAGCCCTGCGCTGGATCCGGCGAAACAAGCCGGCAGCGGAGAAGGCCGGCAACAAGCTGCCCGGCACTCTGGCAATCCTGGCGTTCGCCGCGGCGCTTGCGGCCGCTTCCGCGCTTGTCCGGCTGTGGTCTCCCATCGATAATTGGCTGAACCTGCTGGGATTTTTCCGGGTGGCATTTGCGGACGTCCCGCGTGACCTGGGCTTCTTCATCATCGGCGCCGTCGCTTTTCCCCGGGCCTGGTTCAGCCGTTTCCCTGCCCGTTCGGGATACGTGTGGCTGGGAGTGGGCGTGGCTGCGGCGGCTCTCCGGTATTCGTTCAGCCTGTGGCTTTCCGCCGCCGTGCCCGTCAGCGCCACCGTCATGGCGATCGCCTATCCGCTGTGGGAGGCCGTTCTCTGCTGCGGCATGTGCATCGGGCTGCTGGTGCTCTTCCGCGAGACCCTGAACTTCCAGGGCCGGCTGGGCAAGGTCCTTGCGTCAAACCAGTATGCCGCCTATGTATGGCATCCCCTCCTGATCGTTCCCCTGCAGCTTGCCATCCTGGGGCTGCAGTCTCCCCCGCTTGCGAAGTTCGCTCTTGTCACCGCGGTCGGGGTGCCCGTGGTGTACCTGTGGAGCCGGCTCTCCCGGCAGCCGCGGTTCATGAAGGCCGTTCTCTGACTTGACCCGAACGAGAGCGAAGGTCAAATTCAGGAGACATGAACAAGCGCGATGCGATGATGAAGCTGCTGGACCCATCGTACAGCCCTGAATGGGTTCCCGCCGCGTTCTTTCTCCACTTCGATCCGTCCTTTCACCGGGGCCAGGCCGCCGTGGACAAGCACCTCGAGTTCTTCCGGTTCACCGGCATGGACATGGTCAAGATCCAGTTCGAGCTTCGCATGCCGGCCATGGAGATCAAACGCCCCCAGGACTGGGCAAAAGTGCCCTTGCGGGGCAAAGAGTTCTGGGAGGAGCCGCTTGCGGTAGTGAAAGGCCTGGTGCAGGCCGCAAAGAAGGATGCGGTGGTTGTCCTCACCCTGTACTCCCCTTTCATGCTGGCGGGCCAGATTGCGGGACCGGAGACTGTCGTGCGCCACATCGCGGAAGATCCCGAAGCGTTCAAGAAAGGCATCAACGTGATAGCAGAGGGGCTGCTGGTATTTGCAAGGGAATGCGCCAGGCTCGGCCTGGACGGTTTTTATGCCTCGACCCAGGGCGGTGAAAAAGGACGCCTTGCGAATGAGAAAGCGTTCAATGAGTGCGTCCGGCCCAGCGACATGGCTGTCATGACGGAGATCAACCAGCTTTGCAGCTTCAACATCCTCCACGTCTGTGACTATCACCTGCCCTATGAAGACATCTCATCGTTCACCGGCTACCCCGGCCAGGTCGTCAACACCAGCCTCAAGCTTGCAGGGAAGGGGATCAGCGCGCGTGAGGTTGCGCGCATGTTCAACCGGCCGTTCATGGGCGGCCTGGACCGAAAAGGCGTCCTTGCAACAGGTCCCGCTGATGCAATCCGGCGGGAAGTAAAGAAGGCAATCGATGATGCACCGGCGCGCTTCATCCTGGGCGCCGACTGCACGGTGCCCTCGGACACCCCCTGGGAGAACCTGAAAGCGGCCATCCAGGCCGCCCACGAGCACCGCGGATAAAACAGCAAGATCCGGGTTGCGGGCAGCGGGCCACGGTGTGATACTTGACCCATGCGGAACATCGAAACCGCAATGGAGACAGAATCATGACGACCATGGAAACCCTTGAGGAAGACTACGTCCGCGTGGAGAAAGCCATCCGGTTCATCGAGACCGAGGCTCTTCGGCAGCCCTCCCTTGCGGAGATTGCCTCGTCGGTCGGGCTGAGCGAGTTCCATTTCCAGAGACTGTTCAGCAGGTGGGTCGGGATCAGCCCCAAACGCTTCCTCCAGTTCCTGACCAAGGAGTATGCGCGTACGCTCCTGGAGGAATCCCGTGACGTGCTCAGCGTCACGTATGACGCCGGCCTTTCCAGCCCCGGGAGGCTGCACGAGCTTTTCGTCACCTGCGAGGCGGTGACCCCCGGGGAGATCAAAACCCGCGGGGACGGCCTCACCATAGAGTACGGCCTTCACCCGTCCCCATTCGGCCGCTGCCTCCTTGCCCGAACCGAGCGCGGCATCTGCGGGCTTTCCTTCGTGCAGGAAGGGTTGCCCGAGGCCGCGCTTGTGAAAAACCTTTGCTCGCGCTGGCCGGGCGCGCGGATCGTGGACAGCCCTGAGTCCACCGCGAGCCTGGCCCGGCAGATATTCGCGTTCCCCCAGGAGCACGAGCCGGCACCGCTTCACCTGTTCGTTCGGGGAACGAACTTCCAGATCCAGGTGTGGCAGGCCCTGGTCAGGATCCCTTTCGGGAAGGCGGTGACCTACCAGGACGTGGCCCGACACATCGGCATGCCCGGCGCCAGCCGCGCCGTTGGCAACGCGGTGGGCAGCAACCCCATCCCATTCCTGATTCCGTGCCACAGGGTGATACGCAAGCTCGGCGAGTTCGGAAACTACGGCGAAGGTCCTGAGAGGAAGAAAGCCATTCTGGGGTGGGAGGCCGCCCATGCCCTGGGAGAAAAAAACACCGCCTGAGCGTATCGGGACGGCTCCGCGCGCGGAGCGCTACTTCACGGCCTGCCATGTGCCCGTGGAGAGATCGATACTGACGTCATTGTCAGCCTCGCACGCGTCCAGCGCAAGCAGCCGGAGGCCCGTGACCGGCCGGGCCACGTAGCTCAATGACGCAGGGTCACGGGACAGCGCGTTCCCATACCCGGAGTCCCGGTACAGCTCTGCGAACTCCTCCGGCGATACATTGGGGACCCGGAGCGCCCCGGATCCGTTGTACCTGAAAGCGCCGGGGTTGAGGATGTCATGGTTGCCCGGCACAACGTATGCCGGGATGCCGCGGCCTCGAAGCTCACTGAGATACTTCACGAACAGCTCGTGATCCCGCCTCTCCCCGTCCTTGGTGAGGTCCCCGGTGACAAGGAGGAACTGGGGATGCATGTCGATCACTTTCTGGACCGCGGCTTCCAGGATTTCCTCGCTCTCCGCAAGGTATTCGTTGAATGCCTTTCCCGCGGTCCCGAGGGTCTGGAAAAGGTGGGGATCGCTGAGCACGGCGAAACGCGCCACAGGGAATGACGCGGCAGGAGCCGAGAGAACGGCCGCGGTTTCAGGGTCCGTGACGTAACGGGGCCGGATGCCGGCACACGATGCGCATAGCGCGGCTGCCAGGAGGATCGCGCCGGTTCGTCTCAGGGTTTTCCCAGTCACGTCTTCTTCATCGCATGGCTTTCCGCGAGAATCATCTCGAGCACGCCCCTGTTCTTTTCGGGCTGATAGTAGCACTCGAGGATCCTGTCGTGGGGGAGGCTGTCGATTCTCTCATTCATGATCTGGAGGGCCCGGGCGTTGACCTTGATGGCCTGCAGCACGGGCATGTGCTCGGGATTGATGTCAATGCCGAAATACTCCCTGTACCCGACGGCCTTGAGCGCGTACAGGAGGGCTTCCGTATCCTGCCATGAAACGACCCCGACGTTGAGGTCCTGGTCATAGTTGCCCAGGGGCTGGCCGTTCACATGAATGTGGGAAAGCCGGCTTTCCCGGGCAATGCGCAGGTACGCCTGGGGGAGCACTTCGTAGCCCATGAGGATATGCCCGATCTCAGGCTGGAATCCCACGAGGCAATGCCCTTCGGAGAGCAGCCTGCGGTTGGCGGGGTTGCCCAGCCGGGCCTCGACGTCGCGCGCCATGAGGAGCCCGTCACCCGTGGTGCGGTAGATGTTGTTCGCAACCGGCTCGTACGGCTTGGTCTCGAGGCCAATCCGTACCCCCGGAACCTCGTCCATGCACTCCGCCAGCGCTCCCTCGAACCAGTCCCACATCTGGTAGAACACGGTGCCCAGCGGGTAGAGAAACCCGTCATTCCCGGGCCACAGCCCCATGTGGGTTGCGCCGGCTTCCTTGACCAGCTTCAGGGCGCCAATGATCGTTTCCTGCGCCCTCTTTCGTTTTGCCGGGTCAGGGTTGCTGAGAGTGCCGAACTCTCCATCCTTCCCGCGGAAACTATCCGGACCCAGCCCCACCAGCCTTACCCCGGCCTCCTTCTCGAGCTTCTTGTACAGGTGGAGGTTTTCTTCGTTGACCTCGGAGGGATAATGCGCCTCGATACCCGTGACCCCGAACCGGGCCATCTCGGCTGCAAGCTCCAGCCTTTGCGGGATGCTCAGATCCGGCACGTAGCGGTCATGAAACCTTCCCCCGCCCGGGGCGAAATACCAGATTCCGACGGACAGCTTGATGTCGAGGGAAAAACTCTTCAGGTGGGCAAGCAGCTCTGAAGCGGTGCGCTGCTGCGCCTGGTAGCGAAGGTCAACGAGTGTGTACATGATGGGGGTAATACCATAAGAAACCCCCTTTCACAATGAAAGAGGGCAGCCGGTCCGAAGGAAGAACAAAATCGCCAGCAGGAAGATACCCCGCTTGAACACCGGAAAACTTTCTCAATTATCATTTACCGAGACTTTCAGCCCTGACTTTTTTCCTATCTTCCTGCTGGCTGACTTAGACTTTATGCTTGGATTCTACCGCGCTTGGCTTCGGTTGCAATAGTCCAAAAGTCTCATTTTGGAGGATTTATCAGATTAATAAGCTGAATTTTATTCGTAACTCCTGTCTTCTGGTAAATATGATAAATATGGTTCTTCACCGTTGTCGACGAGATGAAAAGCTTCTCACCAATCACCCGGTTCGGGAAGCCCTGAACGAGCATTGATATGATTTCCTGCTCCCTGGGGGAGATTCGGTACTGTTTCACGATCTGTTCCGGCAGCTGGTACAGTGATGAGAACTCAGGCTGGAAAAGGTAACGCACGGCGTAGAACAGGAGCAATCCGACAATCGCAAGGTAAAAAAGGACCTGGACAAGGGGAAAACTGCTCAAAGACAGTGGTGCAAGGAGGGTCATTTGCCCGATTGTCTGCGCCACCATTCCCGCAAACATGACCACCGAGATTGCCACGATGCTGCGAACCAGGGCCTGGAGGCGGGGATGCCTGATGGTGTCCATCCGCAGTGCGATCACAACGACTGCATAGACCTGAATTCCCGTCAGCGCCGCGTCATTCAAGAACAGGAATGTCCGCCAGGGGAAAATCTCTTTTGCGCCGCCCAGGGCCACCACGACGATCACCAGGAGGATGTGAACGGCTCTTCGCAAAGGGGTAACGGGAAGGAAAACCACCTCGCACGCCCCCACGCAGATCATGCATGCCAGGAGGCCATTTCCCGGGACTGTCAGGGCGAGCGATATGACGGCAAGAATGCCTCCAAATACCTGCTCGACAGTGGCAAGCTCATAAGTCTTGAGAATCTCACAAAGCAGAAGAAGAAGGGCCGAAGCAAAAAGCAGGGCTACATGCCTGAACGCGACCAAGCCGGACCTGGCATGCGCGAGCATGCTGAGCGTGATGACCACCAGGCCTACGGAGAATGAGAAAATATAGACTGCCAGAAAAACATGAAGCACGGAAACCTCCGTTTGAACATTTTGTTTTGAATAAATCGAAAACAGAATATTAAAGAAATATCCAAAATGTCAATACAGTATGATCTCTAAATAAAATAAGATAACAATGACCTAAACTGGCATCACCTTGATATTTAGATCCAGCTCTTTTCTGAGAAACTCTTCAATGAAGTCAAGAGTGCCCGTCTGGGCGCTGGGGCAGCCCTTGCACGCGCCGGTGTATTTTACATACACTGCGGTGTCGCCTCCCTCAGCCTTCATGTCCACGACTTCCAGGTTGCCGCCGTCCCTGATCAGCGCCGGGCGGACCTTCTCATCCAGCACCTTTTCCACCAGCCTGTGCTTCTGGATCAGCCCAAGAGCGGCAAAAGCTTTTGTTTCGCCGGCAACGGGGCTTCCCTCCCTCTCCATTTCCGCCCGCGTCTCCCGAAGAATATCAACCAGGTAATGACGACGCGCCTCATGCCCGCCGGGCCGTACGCACGACTTGCAGAAAGCCCCCGCCTTTGTGTAGCGCGTGATGTCCTCAATCGTCGCCAGGTTGTTGATCCGGATGACCTCCTTGATCGTCCGAAGGCTCACCCGGGCGCACTGGCAGACGATCTCTTCCTCTTCCAGGGAATCCATGTCGACTCCCTTGTACATCGCCGCGGCCTTGCGGATTACATCGTAGGCCATGACGCTGCAATGCATCTTCTGCGGAGGGATGGCGGCCGTTGCTTCCTCATCCCGCAGCGCTTTCTCCACGTCGATGTTCGTGATCTTCATGGCTTCGTCGACCGTCTTGCCGATGATCATCTCGCACATCATGTCGCTGGACGCGATTGCCGTCCCGCATCCGAAAGTCTTGAACCTGGCATCGAGAATCCTGGCGGAGCGCGGGTCCACGGCCCAGAAGGCGCGGATGGCGTCTCCGCACACCTCGGCGCCCCAGTCAGCAACCACGAGGCGCGCGCCCAGCTTCTCAGCGTCCGCCTGCGATATCTCTCCCAGGTGGCGGGGATTGAGCATGCGGTCATTCACCTTGCTGGAATAGCTTTCCCAAAGCGTCCCGCCAATCAGATCAGCTTTTGCCATTGAGATCTCCTAGCCCCGTTGCGCCGCCGTGCTCCGGTCGGCCTCTCGGCCGTCCCGGGCCTCCGCCGACCTCCGCCGTCCCTTGCTGGGGCGAGATGGCCCGCAGCCTTCCCACTGACGCGCGTATGGCCCCGATGGCCGCATCCACCTCTTCCTCGGTGGTGAAGCGGGAGAGGGAGAGCCTCACGCCGGTGTGGATGCGGTCGTTGTCGATGCACATGGCGACAAGCGTGGGGTTGGGCTCAAGGGATTCGGATGCACAGGCGCTCCCGGTGGACGCGGCGATACCCTGCCGGTTGAGGTCCCAGATCATCGCCTCTCCCTCCACGCCTTTCATGCTGACAAAGACGGTATTCGGGGTCCGCAGCTCCCTGCGCCCAATGACTGCGGTGTCGCTGATGGACAGGATGGCGTCCTCCAGCTTGTCGCGCAGCCGGCGCACTTCCCGCAGCTCGTAGGGGAGGCCCTGCACCGCCAGCTCCATGGCCAGTCCCATGCCCACCAGACCCGGCACATTGATGGTTCCAGAACGCTTCCCGCTCATCTGTTCCCCGCCGTGAAGCAGCGGGGTGATTGTCACTCCCTCCCGGATGAAAAGCCCTCCGACTCCCTTGGGTCCGTGGAACTTGTGCGCGCTGAAGCTGAGAAAATCCACCGGCACATCACGCACATCCACGGGGACCTTCCCGATTGCCTGCGTGGCGTCGGTGTGAAAGAGGATGCCGTTTTCCCGGCACAGCGTGGCCAGCTCCTTGACCGGGAAGATCAGTCCCGTCTCGTTGTTTGCCCACATGATGGAGACAAGGGCGGTGCGGTCGGGATGAATGTGGGCTTTCAGGGTCTTTGCATCCACTATCCCGTCCCTGGTGAGGGGCAGGTATCTCACCTTGACGCCCAGATCCTCGAGGTACTTGCAGGCGTTCGCCACGCAGGGGTGCTCCACTGGCGTTGTGACGACTTCCGTCTTCTTCCCGGTCCTGATCAGCTGGTCATACACGGACTTGATCACCGTATTGTTCGATTCGGTGGCGCAGCTGGTAAGGAGCACGTCGTCACGATCACCCGCGTTGATCCCCGCGTACAGCCGGTCAAAGGCTATTCTCATGTAGGGATGGACCTCGGTGGCGAAATCGTACAGGCCGTTCGGATTGCCGTACATCTGGCACCAGAACGGATCCATGGCCTCCTTCACCCGGGGATCGACGATGGTTGTGGCGTTGTTATCAAGGTAGATTCTGTCCATTCGAAAACAATATACCCGGGGGCGTGGTGAGTGTCGAGCCGGCCCCTATTTCAGCTTCTTGCGCAGCTTTCGCGCGCTGGGTCTGGGCCCGGCGTCTTCGGGCGCGGGCAGCCGGCGCGAGCGGGCCCGAAAAGCCGCAAGCGCAATCACCGCCCCTCCAATGAGAAGCACGTTGAGGATCTGGCCCGTTGTGAAGTTGAACCAGCTGAACTGGCCCGGGCTCGAAAGGGGCACCAGGGTGATGGGGAAGCCGATCCCTTTGTCCGGTTCCCGGGCATACTCAATGAAGAAACGGAAGATGCCATAGCCGATCATGTACCACGCAATCACGAACCCGTTGTAGGGCTTGCGCTTTCGAACGATGAACCAGAGGATGAGCCAGAGAACGAAGCCCTCGAAGAAGGCCTCGTAGAGCTGGGAAGGGTGTCGAGGAAGGTTGACCATGCCGGCGCCGCTTACCGGCATTCCCACCGCTTGCGCGAAGTCCCTGACCCAGGGCTGGTTGGCAGGGAAGCCCTCCGCGCCCGGGAACACCATGCCCCAGGGGACCGTCGTGATCCTGCCATACAGCTCGCCGTTGATGAAGTTCCCCAGCCGGCCGAATGTGTATCCCAGCGGGATGCCCGCCACCAGCATGTCTCCCCAGTCCAGGATGTTCAGCTTCTTGACGCGCATGAAGATCAGGAGAGCGACGACCACCCCCACCAGGCCGCCGTGGTACGACATGCCGGCAATGCCCGTCAGGCGCAGCCTCCCGTCCACCACGGCAAACGGAAGGATGATCTGCAAGGGATGGCGAAGGTAGTAACCGGTGGCGTCATAGATGGTGACGGCAAACGCCCGGGCGCCGATCAGAAGCCCGATGATCGCCCAGAAAAACATGTCAAGGACGAGGTCCTGGGACGGCTTTTCCTTTCGATCCCTGAGCTGCCACGTAAAGAGCAGGTACGTGATGACGAACGCCACCAGGTACATGAGCCCGTACCAGCGGATGGGCAGCCAGGGGATGATTTCCGGGTGTATCCAGGAGGGATAGTGAATATACGCCAGCATGCGTGTCTCCTCAGCCTCAGACCTTCTCCGCGATCTTGCCCTGCACCTGATCGAAATACAGGGTGATCATGTTCTTCTCTATCCGTGTTTCCCACCGTCTGCCATGGCTTTCGATCACCACGCCGGGGTACAGCGTCCCGCGCACGACCACCTGCGACGGCACGTGGACATCAAAGGTGTCATGAAGGGTGATCAGGCGCTTCTTGCGAAGCTCGATGGCCTTCAGGGACTGGGCTTTCTCCTCACGCGCGGCTGAGAGGGCATCCGTGTCCAGCTGTTTGCCGGAGAGCGCCTCCCGCTGCATCCTCTTCATGTCCGCGTCCAGCTCAACCACCCGCCGCGCAATGGTGGCCACTTCCCGCTCCTCCCGCTCGATCTGGTCTTTGAGAATGAAGTCCTGGCCAAAGAGGACCAGGGTGGTCACGCCGCCGGGAGAGCCCAGGTTCTGCACCGCCACGCCCTGGCGCGCGCGCACTTCCCCTCCCACCAGGTTGCCCTTCTCAGACTCCAGGAGCAGCTTGCCGTTGCACTTCACCTGGCAGCGCAGGCATGCGCCCTTCAGGCGGACGGTTTCCCCGGCTATGAGGATGGCCTGCTCGGCGAACGGGGAGGTGATGTCCTTCTTTGCCCGAAGGATGGCCTTCCCTTCCCCCTTGATCCCCTGGCCAATAAGGATGGAGGCCTCGGAGGAGAGGAGGGCGGCATCGACAGTTTCCTCGACCTCGATGTCCCCGGCGGCAATCACGCGAAACCCCGGCTGGACGGAGCCGTTCACGCGCACGATGCCGGGAAAGTTCACGTTCCCGCTGGTCATGTCCACGTCACCGGCAACGGTGTGCACCTGCTGCACGGAGATGACGGTCCCGTCACGGACCAGCTCGCCGTCCGCGTCGGCATAATAGAACAGGCTTCCATCCGGCTGGCGCGCGGCGGATACCCCCCGCCCAGCCTGCAGGCCGGAGAGCGCTCCGGGCGGCGGCGGGATGGGCTTGCCGGTCACGTCCCACGAATCAAGCCCTTCCAGCGGCGGGGGCTTCACGGTGGCTACGTGGGCGCCTTTGCCCACATGGGTGATCCTGTCCTGCGCGCGAAAGTCCGCGCGGCCGTCATCAAGGATGGTCAGCGCCTTCCCCGTGGCCAGGCGGATATGAAACGTCACGCGGTTTTCCTCACCCGGAGGCGGGAGCTTGCCCTCCGCAATGAGGGCGTTCTTGAAAAACTTCCCCCTGGCCACCAGGTCAAGGGCCTTGAGAAGCCTGGCCTCATCAACGCCCCTGACGATGCCTGCCTCCAGGATCCGCGTCCTCACCTCCTGGACGTCGATTGAAACGCCCGTCCCGCGGGCCGGAGAGAACGAAAGAAAACCCTTCATCCGGTCGTCGGAGATCGTGACAACCAGATCCGCGTCCTGGTGCCGCCGGACGCGCAGGAGGATGGTCATTCCATCGCTGCCCTTTTCCAGGATGCCTTCCTCCACGGCCACCACGATGTCACGGCGCATCTGCAGCCCCTCGAACAGGCGCACCTCCGGGGTGACTCCCTTGAGGCCGGGGACGTTTGTACCGTATACATCCACCCCCTGCGCTCCCACCGCTCCCTGCACTATGCGCAGCACCGGCATCTCCGCGGTCACACGGCTGATGGACTCCACCTTTTCCAGGGGAAACTGCTGAAGCGAAGCCACCCCGGCCAACGCCGCCGTGTTGGAAGAGCTGAACGCCCGGATGCGGTCCGCCTCCTCCACGGGCAGAAACTTTGCAAGCCACTCCACGCTGCCGTCTTTGCCGCGCGCGGGGGGCTGGCCGGCGGCAAGATTGTAATTGGCAAGCTCCGCTTCGGCGCCTTTGAAGAACGCCTGAAGATCTTTCCGAACGGATTCGATGTTGTACCGGCGGACCTTGCTCAAGCGTATGGCGTCACTTGCAATGGCCAGGGTGAGAGGTTTGCCTCCGCCGCGTCCCTTGCGGAGGAAGAGCGTCGCGGAAAGCTTGTCCGCCGACACGGTGACGACGGCCGTTCCGTCGGCCGACGGGCTGAGAGACCGTCCCGAAAGCGGCGTCCCTTCCTTTACGGCCTGCCGAAGGATGGAAGAGATCTCCGCGGCGCCCAGAAGCGCGGTAAGCGCGAACCCGAGCTTGGAAGCCTCCGCAATTACCTCATCCGGGCTGGGAATCGGAGCAAGTTGATCACCGGGCTCGAAGGAGAGCAGACACGTGGTGCCGTCAGGAGAGGCGGACAGCCGAATGGCGTGGTCCCGGAAGGACACCACGTCAGCCCAGTTCGCGCCCCGCCTGAGAAAGCCGCTGGCAGCGGCCTTCACTTCGCTGCCCGCCCGCGTCAGGCCCTCGCAGAAAAGAAAAGCAGCCTGCTCGACGCGCCGGGCCGGAACCAGCTTTCCGAAAACGCTCTTGCCTTCTTTTCCCGGTCTCCCCGGCCGGATCTTTGCCACCAGCGCGCCCTTCTGGACAAAGCCGGTTGCCGTGACGGCAGGATTAATAGCCACCTCTTCCCGCACAAGCCTTTTCTCGACGACCACCTCCACTTCCTCCCGTGCCGCGAGGAAGGGAAGGGAAGGCTTGCGCAGGACTTTCTTTTCTTTCTTGATTCTTTCTTCCCGAAGGCGGAATCCCTTTGGCTGGGCTGCCTTCTCCAGCACTGACCTGGCCACGGAGGCAAGCCGCTGCGGTACGGGACACGGCTCGAACTCCACCGTCTCAGGCTCAGGCGGGCGGGGCATCACGCCGGTGGCGGCGACAAAGCTCACCGGCTCGCCCTTCTTGCGTGAAAGGGACCGAAGGGCCTTGTCGATTGCCTCCGTGTCTATGCCTTCACGCACCCTCTTCTCATCGAGGATGGAGAGGAGGCTGTCCGTGGACACTTCACTCCCATTCTCGTTGGGCACGATCGTGACGCGGACCTCGATGGCCTGCTCGTCGAACTCGAGCTTCAGATCCCCCTTGACGCTCATGCTCCGGCTCGCTCACAGGATAAACAAAGCCGCATCATCCGACAAGGGTGAACACCGCCAGCGCGACGAAAACCCCGGCAAGACCGAGCTTCACTCTTCCCATGTGGGCCTGGAACCAGGTGGTGATCCTGCCCGAGCTGACGCCGAGATAGCTTGCCCCGAACACAATCAGCAGGGGGACTATGAAACAGAGATTGTACAGGAGAAGGAGGGCAAGGGCGGTAAGCCCTCCCCGGATCCGCACCAGGTAGGCCAGCATGGGAAGGTACACCTGCCCGGTGCAGGCGAACTCGAAGACCGATACGAGAAACCCCAGGACGAGCGAGCTGCCGACAAGCGCGGCGGTGCGCACGCGGGTGCGGATGGAGCTGTGGATCTGCCTCTTCAGGGCCGAGGGAAGCTGCAGGAGAATCTGCGTGGGCCGGCCCTGGCGGATAAGCGCGTAGTCATACACGCTCAAACCTGCAAACACGGCGAGCACCGCAACAAGGGCCCAGCGAAGCACCAGCGAAACGATGGAGACGGCGCTTGCGGCCCGCAGAACAGCGAACAGTCCATAGCCGATTCCCAGGTAGGTAAGAAAAACGGCAAGGGTGAACAGGGCGCCGATCAGGAGAACCTCCCGCCTGCCCCGGCCGGCAAGCGCAAGGGAGGCAAGCAGGAAAATCAGCGTGGTGAACGCGCAGGGGTTCACGCCGTCAATCAGTCCGGCCAGCGCAATGGGCAGGGCTGCCAGTCGCTCCGAAAACAGCGCCGCCACCGGGGACCTCGGGGGCAGGGGTGCCGGGGCGGGCTGGCTCCCCAGCTGGGTCCGAAGGGCAGGCTCGAGGCCCTTCCTGATGGCGGCGTCTCCCTGTAGAAGGACCTTGCCAGCCACGAGTGCCGGGATTTCACGTACCGTCTCTCCGCGGGAAGAGGCGAAAGAGGCCAGCTCCTCGTAAAGCGCCGGCTGGAGGACGTCCTTGCGATCCACGAGGATTGAAACACCCAGCACGCGCGACAAGCGCGGTATCTCGGTGGAAAGAAACTGCTCGCAGCTTCGACAGCCGGGCGTGTAATAGTAGGCAACCGTGACGGCGGAGCGGACCGACCCGGCGCCCCCGTCATTCAAGGAAGCAGGCAGGATTCCATCACCCGCCCCCGCACGCCTTTCCGCGCGAACGACCCCGGTGAGGGTGTAGTACGGGGGCGCGACCGCGGGTGGCGAGGTGCGGACAATGAAATCCTTGCGGGTGATTCCCGTGTCGTCCGAGGAATCGTAGCTGACGAGGAAAGTCCCCTGGCCCCCGGCCTTGATGCTGCGCTCCGCCGGCGCCACGGTAAGGCACGTGCAGGTGGGAAGGAGGCTGATCGTCACGTCGGTCTCCCCCGTGTTTTTCACGGTGACCGCTGTCTGGATGGTCTCACCCCGGATGACCGTGCCGAACTTCCACACCTCGGGGGAGAAAATCACCGTGGGGTTTCCCGCGGAGGGGAAAGCCCCGGCACAGAGGAGGAGAAGGACGGGAAGTATCCTGTTGGCAGTGTTCACCTCTGGGCCTGCGGCTCTTGTGATGCCGCGGGAGACTGCGGGCCTTTCCCCCGGCGCCACATGATGAGGGCCGCGAGGAAAAGCAGGTCGAGGAAAAAGATTGCGAACAGCGCGGCGCCCTGCCTGATGCTGAGGGGCCCCAGCCGAAGCATGTCGATGCTGGCGGAAGTTCCGATGTTGCCGGAGGCCACGAGGAGGAGGAAGGAAAAAACGGAGAAGACTTTTCCCAGCCGCAGCAACCCGATCAGCTCTCCGTATTTGTCGGGAAACAGGGAGAGCATGAGCCCTCCCACCGCAACAAGGAGGCTGCCGGATCCTCCCAGGAGGAGCCACGGGATGACCCCGGACCCGCCGTAGCCCGCCGCGGAAAACAACTGAGCAAGGAGGGAGAGGACAAGGAAGAACCGGGCCGTTTCCCAGATTGAGCCGGCCAGGACGAAGGCATGTCGTGCCGCCATTATCCGTGCGAGTGTAGACGGGCCGCAGATCGCGGTCAATAGAGCGCGTCAATAGAGCGCGTCGATTGACAAACCAAGGCCAAGATGTAGATCATAGATATGGTGGAGAATCAAATGAAACCTATCAAGACTCGCGAGCGGATGGTCTGGGTGGTAGTCACCGCGGTCCTCCTCGCAGCCCTCGCATTTTTCACTTTCTCTCCAAGACTGCTGGCAGGGAGCCCCGAGGATGAGACCCAGGCCTACCTCAGCACGATCGGCGAGATGTTCCGATATGTCCGTGACAACTACGTGGATGCCAACAAAGCGGAGCCCAAAGTCCTGTACGAGGGCGCCCTGAAGGGAATGTTCGAGTCCCTCAATGACCCGTACTCCGCGTACACCGTCGCTGCGGACTGGCGCATGATCTCAGACACGACCACGGGCACTTTCGGCGGCGTCGGGCTGACCATCACGAAGATCGACAAGGTCGGCGCTGAGGTGGTCACTGCCATCGAGGGCACCCCCGCGTACAAGGCCGGGATATCCGCGGGTGACATCATCATCAAGGTCAACGGGGAAGCGGTGGACAAGCTGTCCATAGACCAGATCGTTGACCGTCTCCGCGGCACCCCCAAGACCGACGTTACCGTCACGGTCAAACGGGGGGACTCCATCGTCTTCGATGCGACAATCACGCGGGACGTGATCGAGCTGCCCATCGTCAAGTATGCAATGATCCCCGGAGGAATCGGCTACCTGCGCATCACCGAGTTCACTCCCCAGACGGCGGAGCGCTCGCGTGAAGCGCTGCGGTTCTTCAAGGACAACGGGTACAAGTCCCTGATCATCGACCTTCGCGGCAACGGCGGAGGGCTCCTGTCAGCCGCCGTCGACATGGCGAACCTCTTCGTCAATGACGGCACCATCGTGGAGATCAAGAGCGAACGTGTCGCCCGGGAAAACGTCAAGTACGAGGCCCGCGCCAACCGGATGATGGTGGATCCCGATGTCCCCATCGTGGTCCTGGTGGACAAGTACTCAGCCTCGGCCTCCGAGATACTTTCCGGGGCGCTGAAGGACCACCATCGCGCCACCCTGCTGGGAGAAAAGACCTACGGGAAGGGATCGGTACAGACCGTGATGTCCCTTGGAGACGGCGGGTTCCGCCTGACGACGGCTCGCTATTACCTCCCCTCCGGAGTGACAATCGACAAGGTGGGAATCCAGCCTGACATGCCTGTGGCGGAGCCTGCTCTCACTGACGCTGACCAGAAAGCGTTGAACGACCTGCTGAACGGCTCCTACATGAAGGATTTCGTGAAAGCCAATCCCCAGCCCGCGGACGCGCAGGTCGGCACGTTCATCAACGGTCTTCACACAAAAGGGATCACGCTCAACGACCGGTACCTGAGAAAGCTGGTGCGGAACGAGGTCAACCGGACCAACAACAACCCGCCACTGTACGACCTGGATTTCGACATCGTGCTGCAAGCGGCGGTGAAGGCGCTGCAGAACCACGAAATACAGGCGGCCCAGAAATAGGGGCTGCCGGACCCTGGCATTTGGGGAGCGCCATCGCCGCGCAAGCGCGTAAGGCTTGGCGCTCCTTGTCTGTTCGCACATGAGGCAATTCCTTCTTCCGCGCTGGTACGCGGGCCAGACACGCATCTTGATCTCCGGGGACGACTACCGCTACCTTGCCCGGGTTCTGCGGCTGCGCGAAGGAAGCGAGCTCTCCGCGGTGGACGCAGGCGGCGCACGGTACGTCATGAGGCTTGTGCGCATCAGCCGCGCGGGATGCGAGGCGGAGCTCTCCCCCGAAGGAAGAACGACTGCGCCCGTGTCCAGCTCCCCGCTGATCACGCTCCTGCAGTGCTTGCCAAAAGGGAGGAAAATCGATCTGATTATCCGCCAGGCAACCGAGGCCGGGGTATCACGGATCGTTCTCCTGGAGAGCAGCCGGTCCATTGCAAGGGCTTCCGAGGACACGAACAGGATGGCGCGCCTGGACAAAATAGCCAGGGAAGCGCTCCAGCAGAGCGGCAACCCGCGCCTTCCCGTCATCGAAGCCCCGCGGCCGCTTGCATCACTGGGTGACACTGCAGGAGAATGGGGCACCGCCTTGTTTTTTCATGAGGAGCGGCTCTCGGCCGGCAACCTTCACGAGCTGCTGGCTGAGCCAGCAGAGAGTGTGAGCATTCTCATCGGCCCCGAGGGCGGGCTGTCGCCCTCGGAGATCGAGCTTCTGGCAGGCGCGGGTTTCCGCCCAGCGTATCTTGGGGATACGGTGTTACGGGTCGAGACGGCGGCAATCTATGCCATCGGGGCGGTGCAGACGATTTTACAGGAGAGGGATTCGTGGAGAGCAGCGCAGAAAAGGTGAAGAGGATAAAGGTCCTTGATGTTCCGGTCGATGCGGTGGATCCCGACATGGCCGGCAAGGCCATCGAGGAGCTGCTCGCCAATTCCCAGGCAGACCAGATCGTCTTTCTCTCCCTGCGCGGCCTGCTCAGGGCGCGTCATGACGCCGAGCTCATGCGATGCCTGCGGGAGGCGGCCCTTGTGCTGCCGACATCCCTTGCCCTTGTGCGGGGCGCCGGATTTCTGGGCACGGGAAGGCTCAGCCTCTTCAACCCGTTCGAGTTCATCATCCGCATCCTCAGCGTGATAGAGAAAGGCAAGGGTTCCGTGTACCTCCTGGGCGCTCGAAAGAGCCTGCTGGAAACCGCGGAGCTGAACCTCCTGGGATCCTTTCACGGCATACGCGTGGTGGGCCGGTTCTACGGCTTCTTTCCGCGTACGCTGGAAGGAGACATCGTCACAGCCATCAAGAAGTCCTCCCCTTCGCTTCTCCTTGTCGGGACGGGAGTGCCGGGGAAGGAACGGTGGCTGCTGCGGCACAAGAAGGAGCTCAATCCGGGAATCTCGCTGTGGGCGGACAACTGCTTCGAGGTCTTTGCAGGCACGGAAAAGCAGGTTTCCCGCAGGCTCCATTCCATGGGGCTGGGGATACTCTCCGGCATAAGCCGCAAGCCCTGGCGCCTGGCCATGATCTTCCCGTATGTCTGGTACCTGATACTTCTCCTGGGATACAAGATCTTCAGGTTGTAGAGGTACATGAGCTACACCGACTTTCTCAAGCTCATTGAGGTGCTGGGCGTCCTTGCCTTCAGCATGACGGGAATCTTCGAGGCCCGGCGCCTCAAGATGGACATTGTCGGGACGTATTCAGTTGCCATGATCACCGCATTCGGCGGAGGCACGCTGCGGGACCTGTTCCTCCGGCGTTACCCGCTTTTCTGGATCCACGACTGGCCGTACGGCGTTGTCATCCTGGTTCTCTCAATTGTTTCCGTTGCCATCCTCAGGCAGATCAAGGATCGCAAAAGCAAGGTCCTCGTCCTCGTGGTCACGGTTTTCGACGCGCTGGGCCTCGGCCTTTTCAGCGTGCTGGGAGCGGTGTATTCCCTCCAGGTGTATCCGAGCCTCTTTTTCATTGCGGTCATCATGGGCGTCATCACAGGTTGCTTCGGAGGGGTCATCCGTGACGTCATTGGAAACAAGGTTCCCACGGTTTTCCAGAAGTCCCAGCTCTATGCCACCTGCAGCCTGGCAGGATGCGTCATGTACCTGCTTCTGGCGTGGCTCAACCTGCCCGCGGGGGTGTCGATCCCTTTTGGCGTGGCGGTCACGTTCGTCGTGCGCATGCTGGCAGTGAGATTCAACGTCTCACTGCCGTTCTAGCTCCTGAAGCCTCAGGTAATCGTAGAAGTCCTTCAGTCCCCGATCCATCTTCCGGGCCAGGGCACGGGCCAACGCGTTTCGCACGGAGGGGATGAGCAGCAGGTATCCCAGCATGTCCGTGAGGAAGCCCGGCGTCACCAGGAAAACGACGCCGACCAGGAGTCCCAGCAGGTCGATGAACTCAGGACCGGGGTATTGCCGGCCGCGGATCTTCCCCCTGAGGCGCTCCAGGACGTCCTGCAGCTGGCTCTGGGCAATCAGCACGCCCGGCAATCCGATGAGAGCGGCAAGGACGAGGACCAGCCAGTTGCCGATGAGATTGCCCAGGTAGATGAAGAAGACAATTTCGGCAAGCGGGACCAGGGAGTACACAAGAAGCGCAAAGATCAATTTGAAAAGGAAGTCCTTCTCGATGAACTGAAAGAACAGTCTTAGCTCTCGCATGGTTGTCGGGAGTTTAGCAGGGTTGTGTTCGGTCTGTCAGGCCGGCGAGCAGCCCGTCAGCTCAAGCTTCGGTGTCGATCTTGTTTCCCAGGGACGCGTCTTCGATTTTCTCCTGGACCTGAGTCTTCAGAAGCTTGTCGGACATGCGGGTCGTCTGCTCGTTCGCATTCTTCAGAATGTCGGCGAGCCCCTGGATGGATCTGGCCAGCTCAGCAGCTGATGCTCCGGGACCAATGTCTGCGGTCATGCAATCTTATCGGCAGTGCCGGACATAAAGTTTCGCGCAGAGGCACCCCGTTTGACACTTTTTTCCAATAACGCTACATTAGGCATAGGCTGTCTATGCATCGATTCTCTATGCATATTGTGCCTCTCATCTTCATTCTTGGAACGCTGTATTTCTTTCTCCTGTCGGCGTCGAATGTTCTGTGGCTGCGGCTCAGCTCCCTGGCGCCGCGCATAAAGAGGGGCAGAATGGTCTCGGTGCTGATTCCGGCCCGTGACGAAGAACGGAACGTCGCGGCTTGCATCGATTCGCTCCTGACCCAGAGCTACCAGAACTATGAGATCCTGGTTCTGGACGACCAGTCCCGTGACGGCACATTGAGGATCATCAGGGACTATGCAAGGCGCTTCCCGGGCAAAGTGAGCGCAATCCGGGGTGAGCCCCTTCCGGCCAGTGGATGGAGAGGCAAGACTCACGCAATGCAGCAGCTTGCGGCTCATGCGCGCGGAGACTACTTGATGTTCACGGACGCCGACACGGTCCACGACAGCCAGAGCATCTCATGGGCTGTCACGAACATGGAGGCGCACAGGGCGGATTGCGTCTCAGGATACGTTCACCAGGAACTGGCCACGCTGGGGGAGCTTTTCATCGTCCCTGCCATCTACATCATGAGCGCGATGGTGCTCCCCTTATGGCTCATAGGGGCCACGCGGGTCCCCGGGCTTTCCTTCGCCATTGGCCAGCTCATCGTGTTTCGCCGCAGGGCCTTTGAGGCAATCGGCGGGTATGCTGCGGTCAGCAACCAGATCAGTGACGACGTTGCGATTGCCCGTGAGCTGAAGAGGGCGGGCTTCCGTGAGGTGTTCCTGGACATGAGCCGCCACGTGAGCTGCAGGATGTACAGCGGCTACCAGGCATCCTTCAACGGCATCTCGAAGAACATCTACGACTTTGCCAGGCACAGGTCGATCTTCCTGGCCACGGTCATCACGCTCCTGGTCGGGCTCGTCGTGTTTCCCTTCGCGCTCCTCCCCGTCCTCGTGGTGACCGGAAACCCGGACATCCAGTTCGCTTCCCTGTGTGTTGCCCTTTTCCTGGCCGCATGGATGCTGGCCCTGTACGATCGCGGCCTTCCCTGGTGGTCTCCCCTCCTTTACCCTGTCATGTTCCTGCATCTTCTCTACATGGCATGGTGGAGCATCGCACAGGCGTTCGGCGGACGCCCGGTCATCTGGAAAGGACGGACCCTGTGACGAGCCGTCGAACGGGCCGTTTGACGGCCGCTCGGTGACCGGACAGGCGGCGGGAGCTTAGGTGGCGTATCGAAAAGGGGCCGCCATCGTGGGATTCACCCCTTCTTTCCTTCCCTTCCAGGCCGTGTTCCAGATGGTCATGCTGCCCGTGCGTGTGATCAACTGGCTGTTGTACAGGACCCGGGTCCGGGGCCGGGCAAACCTGCTCACATGCAAAAGCGCCATCCTTGTCAGCAATCACACCATGCTCATGGACCCGGCGGTGATTGCCCACGCCCTGGGCGGGCGTCGGACCTGGTTCACAATGCTGGAGGAGACAGCGCTCATCCCATACCTCGGCACTTTTGTGCGGCTGCTGGGCGCTCTCCCCATTCCCGAAGGGGCAGGCTCCCTGCTGTCCCTCGAAGGCGCCGCACGGCGCGCGCTCGCCCACATGGGCTTCCTCCACTTCTTCCCGGAAGGGGAGTGCTATCGGTGGAGCCAGGACATCCAGCCTTTTCGACCCGGCGCCTTTCTCCTTGCCTGCCGGCTCGCTCTTCCCGTCATTCCCATGACCACTGTCCTGCACGAAAGGAAATGGCGCGGACGCACCACGGTCCGCCTCTTGGGCAAGACCGTCCCCCTGCCGCCGGTGGTGACGGTGGTCATCGGCAAGCCCATCCGGCCAGCCATGGCCCCCGCCGCCGGTTTCGGCGTGGAATCGAACCCGCACGCCCTGCGAGGCGCCGCCCTTCGCCTGAGCGTGGGGGCGCGGGAGACGATGCAGGAGACCATCGACAGGATGGGAGGCAGCCGGGGAATCTATCGAGGCCGGATGCCGCGCCTGGTCAAGAAGCCCGAGGGAGCCGGGCAGCAGCCAACCGCCCGTCGGGCGGGCTGATTTTCGATTCGCGAGCTCAGTCGTTGATCCCTTTTTTCGGGTCGGGCGGGTTTTCCTTCAGGTATTCGTGCTCCAGACGGACCTGGTCCACCAGGTCCTTGATCTTCCATTCGAGGTTCGTGGGCGTCGTGATGGCGAACGCAATCTCTCCGGGGTCGGGGACGGCGGCCTTGACGGCGCGCATCATTGCCACTGCTTCTTCGTTGGTGAACCCGTGGATCAGGATCAGTTTCCCTTCGCGCATGGGCGCAAGCCTACACAAAAGCCCGCAATCTTGCCACGCCTGCGGCGCTGCGTTAGATTCTACCTGTTATGTCTGACGCTCCCGGCCCCGCTGATGATCCCCGCTATCTCGGGGGCCACCTCCTCATCTCGGATATCAACCTCATGGACCCCAACTTCCATCGCTCCGTGGTGCTCATGATCACGCATGACGACAACGGGGCCTTCGGCCTGGTGGTGAACAGGCCTTCACGGTTCACGCTCGGGGAGCTTGCCGAAGGGATGGGAGAATCCCCTGCCGCCGCCATTCCCATCTACATTGGCGGCCCGCTGCAGCAGGAGTTCCTTTTCATCCTGCACAGCGAGTTTCCCGGGAATACCGGAGGCGAGCATATCGAGCGGCCGGCGGACGGCGTGGTGTTCGAGCCGGCCACCCAGGCAGTGGTGGACTACCTGAAGGAGGAATGGAGCCCGCTGCCCGTTTCCGAGCGGCCTTCCGTTCGCCTCTACGCCGGTTATGCCGGCTGGGGTCCGGGGCAGGTCGAGGGAGAGCTGAAATCAGAGGCGTGGGTAGTGCTGAAGGCAACTCCCGAGATCGTCTTTCATCCCAACCCCGAGCAGGGTTGGTCGGATGCTTTTGCCCGCAAGGGGCCATTGCACCAGATCATACTGCAGACAGGATTCAAGCCGTCCATGAACTGACCCGGGCCGCCGCGCCGGCTCGGCGATGAAGCCGCTGTGCGTGACGGCGAGCGGCTTGCAGCCCGGCGGGTTTTGGCCTATACCTGTGAGCGAAAAAGTGGCTTCCATGGTGAAAGTTCTTTTCATCGACGATGATCCCGAAGCTCACAGGACAATGAAGCACGTGCTCCCGGACCCCTACGTGCTGGTCTCAGCCGGCACGGGTGAAGACGGGCTTTGCACCGCGATTCGCGAAGGGCCTGACGTGGTCATCCTGGACATCAACCTGCCCGACATCGACGGCATCACCGTGCTGGGGCGGCTTATGAGCAGGCCCACGGCGCCCCCGGTGGTGATGCTGTCCGCCCTGAGTGACGCGCGCCTCATCAGGGATGCGCTTCTTGGCGGCGCGGTGGATTACATCGTCAAGCCGTATGACCTGAAAGAGCTTCTGGGAACCCTTCGCACCGCGGTGTGCGGAGCAGAGGCGCGCCGCCAGGCGGCCGGCGCCCTGGGGGAGACCCTGCTGGCCGGGCTGCTGGGGGAGAATCCCCTGATGAAGGAAGTGAAGCAGCTGGTCCTCCGCTACGCCCCGTCCGATTCCGCCGTCCTGGTGCAGGGAGAAAGCGGGACGGGCAAGGAGCTGGTGGCGCGCTCCATTCACCAGGCCTCGCGCCGGCGCGACGCGCCCTGCATTGCCATCAATTGCGGCGCCCTTCCGGAGACGCTCCTGGAAACGGAGCTGTTCGGCTCGGAGAAAGGGGCGTTCACCGACGCGGTGACCCGGCCGGGAAGCATTGAGCGGGCCAATGGCGGCACGCTTTTTTTGGATGAGATCGGCGACATGTCCCTGGCTGCGCAGGCCCGCCTCCTGCGGGTCATCGAGCAGAAGGAGCTCACGCGCGTCGGTGGCAGCAGGACCGTCACGCTGGACGTTCGCGTGGTATCCGCGACGCATCGCGACCTTCGCCTCGAGGTCGCGCGGGGAACTTTTCGTGAAGACCTCTACTATCGCCTGGGCGTTCTGCCCATCCGCGTGCCTCCCCTTCGCGACCGCTCGGACGACATCCCGCTCCTTGCCGCGCACTTCCTTGCGCTCCTGGGCCGGCCGCGCGTTTCCCTTAACGAGGAAGCACTCTCTGTCCTGCGCGAACACTCATGGCCCGGCAACATACGGGAGCTGAGAAACGTGATGGAAAGGGCCTCTCTCAACGCGGAAGACGGGCGCATCTTTGCCCGACACATCAGCTTCGACTAAGGACGCGCCTGCGGCGGCGCGTCCCCGGGGCTGGCTCACTCCACTGCGCGGACGAACATCCCTTCCACAAGGACGTGTTTTTCTCCCATGGGCGTCTTTGTCACCTCGATGGGGCGGCCCACAATAATGACGCGGGAGTTGATGGAAATGATTCCCGGCTCGACGCTCCTCGGCGGCCGGGCGGGAAAAGTCTTGAAGAACTCTGGTCCGGCAAAATCCACATAGCATGTGTAGCTTTTGACATCCTCTGTGCCGATCCATTCACCCGTGATCAGCTCTATCCTGACCCGGAACGAAGCCTCGTCCTTGCTGATCACGTTCACGTCGGAGATTGTGCCGTTGATGATGACGATCTTTCCCGACGGCAGGCTCTCCCGGCCTTCCGCCGCGGCAGCAAGGTCCTTCAGCGTGATTGAAAAATCGACAACCCTGTCGAAGTCGGCCCGGGAAAGACCGAAGGCCGTGTTGGCGGCTGCGGCGAACAGGATGCATGCCAGAAAGGCGGGAAGGATTCTTCGCATGGGAGACTCCTTGCGGCCATACTATGGAGGATCGGAGTCGGGGTCAATTCCCTTTTTGGTGATGAGGCCCGCGATCTTGCGAAACGTAACGCCCAGCCGCCTGGCCTCGTTGACGGAAAGACCGGCCCTTCCCAGGATGTCCTTGAAGAAGACACCCATCTGCTCCGGCCCCACCAGGTGGAAAAAGCCGATACGCTTCAGCGAACGTGTGATGACGGATACCAGGGAGTCCAGCTCGGAAACGCTCACCGGAGAGAATGGGGTGAGATGCCCCGCGGAGCGCGCCCGAAAGATCTCGTAGCATATGACCTGGACCGCATGGGAGAGATTGAGCGACGGGAAGTCATGCGACGCGGGGATGGTGACTGCCAGATGGCAGAGGGAGAGCTCCTCATCCGTCAGGCCGGTCTCTTCATTGCCGAAGAGCACCGCCACGGTCCCGGTCCCCAGGGATGCCACCCGCTGGCCCAGCTGCTCCGGGAAGATGCTGAAATACTTTCGGTTCCTGCCTCGCCGGCGCGTGGTGCCTGCAACCAGGACAGCGTCTTTCACCGCGTCGGCAAGCCTCGGGTAAATGGTGGCGCGCTCCAGCACGTCCGCCGCGTAATGGGCCAGCGTCCGGGCTTGTGTCGGGTCCACAATCGCATCAGGAACGATTCCCAGGGATGTGATGCCCATGCTTTTCATCGCGCGGCAGGCCGCGCCGACGTTCCGTGGGTCCCGCGGCCGCACCAGCACGATCCTCACATCCGTTTGGCGGCTCATACGGCTTTCAGAGTAGCCGATAAGGTAGGCATGAAGAAAGGTGTGGTTCTTCTCTTCGCGTGCCTGTGCCTGCCTGCCTGGGCCCTGGATTGGGAGCTTCCCGTCTTCACGCTGCGGTACGAGCTGGCGCACGGGATCCGCGAAGACCCCGACGACGAGCTGATCCTGCCTTCGTCCCTGCGAAACACGGCGTCACTTAGGATCAAAGAGGCGGCAGGCCCGGCAGTCTTCGACCTGACCCTGCGCTTCTCCCAGAAGGACTACTTCATGAACGCCGGCGACTACGGGCTGTTCGAGCTGCAGCACGAGCAGACCTGGCGAATGAGCGACGCCTTCAACCTGGGATTCCTGCTGGGGGCGAAGAAGGTGGACTTTCCCGAGCCGGACTCCGAGGGGTGGGTAAAGGACTACCTGTCCTTCAAGGTCGGGCCCACGGCTTCCATCAAGCTTGCCGGAGGGACGAAGGTGGACGGCAGCATCGCCGCCCGCTATGACCTGGCCGAGAACCAGGCCAGGTCGTTCCAGGCGTATGTCGTCTCCACCGGCGTCACGTCACGCCTCGGCGGGTGGCAGTTTTCCGCGCGCTACCGCGGGGAGTTTCGGCTGCCCTTTGACCAGGCCAGCAACGTCGGCCAGCTGGCCTGCAATACCTGCAGCCTCACCCTCCAATGGGACCCCTCCAAATGACCGGCAGGGTACGGCCATAACTCCTTCTCTATTTGACAAATGTGCTTGAATGACGATAAGATAATCAGGTTCTGGTTAAGGATTGCCGTTCGACGAACCCTTGCGGCACACCTGCGCGAGGACTATACTAGTATGGACCAAAGGGTATCTTTGAAGGCAAAGGGGCGCCATGAGTAACAACGAGATTGTTCCCGGTTTCGACGACGAAAAGGACGACAGCCTCAAGATTCGCCTCCAGAAGATCGATGACGCAGACGGGTGCCTGGTCCTCTACCTGACGGGTTACATCGACACCTACAACTCGAACTACTTTCAGAAGCGTGTTGCCAAGGCAATTGAGAGCAATTTCATAAAGCTTATCTTCCATTGCGCCGGCCTGAACTATGTCTCCAGCACGGGAATAGGCTCCTTCACCGCGTTCCTGAAAGCCGTCAAACCGCGCAGCGGTGACCTGGTGCTCCTGGAGATCCAGCCCAAAGTCTATGAGGTCTTCCAGCTCCTCGGGTTCTCCCAGTTCTTCAATATCAAGGAAAACCTCGATGAGGCGGTGTCGTTCTTCGCCGCGCGCGGAGAGGAAGGCAAGGGCAACATCTTTCCCCGCATCTTCAAGTGCCCCATCTGCAGCAAGAAGCTGAAAGCGTCAAAGGCGGGAAGATTCCGCTGCTCGGAATGCAAGACCATCCTTGCCATCGACAACGCCGGCCAGGTATTTTTGGGTTGATGGCCGTTTCATGAGCCCGCGGGAAAAGATCGAAGGCTACCTCGTCAGGCTCAGCCTGAGTTTCCAGGAACCGTCGCCGGGAACGTGGGTTGTCTCTGACACCCAGCGCGGGCTGCACAACCTCGTCATAGCCCTGACGGATTCCCTGGTCATCATGAGAATGAACGTCATGGAAGTGCCGTCGAAAGGACGGGAAAAGCTCTTCGAAGAGCTGCTTCGGCTGAACGCCGCTGACCTCGTGCACGGCGCCTATGGGATCGACGGGCGTCAGATCGTGCTCATCGACACCCTCGAGGCTGAGGGAATGGGCCTGGAAGAGTTCGAGGGGTCCCTGGACGCTATAGGGCTCGCGGTGGCGCAGCACTACCGCATCCTCTCCCCGTACCGCGCAAAGACTTGACAGGAGGAATCCATGGGGATTCTCGATAGAATACGCACCGTTCTCAAATCAAACATCAACGCTCTCATCAGCAAGGCGGAAGACCCTGAGAAGATGCTGAACCAGCTCATCATGGACATGAACGAGCAGCTTCTCGAGGCCAAGAAGCAGGTCGCCATGTCCATCGCGGACGAGAAGAAGCTCGAACGGCAGATGCTGGAGAACAAGGGGCAGGCTGAGGACTGGGAGAAGAAGGCGATGCTCGCGGTAAAGGCGGGCAAGGATGACCTGGCAAAGGAAGCGCTGCTGCGCAAGCAGGAGTACGAGGGCTACGCGGCGTCCTTCCAGAAGGAGTTCGAGAGCCAGCACACTTCCGTGGAGCAGCTCAAGGACGCCCTGCGACAGCTCTCGGGCAAGATCGAGGAAGCCAGCCGCAAGAAGAACCTCCTCATCGCCCGCGCCAAGCGCGCGGAGGCGCAGAAGCAGATCCAGCAGACCATGGGATCGCTCACCGCGGGCTCTTCGTTCGACACCTTTGACCGCATGGCGGAGAAGGTGGACCAGATCGAGGCAGAGGCGGACGCCATGAAAGAGCTGGGCGAGGTCACCGCGGATCAGAAGCTGGAAGATAAGTTCAAGGAGCTGGAATCATCCGACTCCAGCGCGGACAAGATGCTGGAGGACCTCAAGGCCAAGATGGGGCAGATTGAAGACAAAGACAAAAAATGACGCGCGGTTCACCGTGCAGATGATCGGGCTCGACACAATGGTCTTCGAACGGGTGAGGGCTTCCCTGAGGGGAAGCCCTTTCCGTTTCTCCCTGAAAAACCCCATGGAAGAAAGCCCGGCGGAAGAGCCGGATCTGTACATTGCTCCGACGCAGGACATGGAAGGGCTTTCCGCCACGGGGACGCCGGTCATTGCCTGCGGTCCCGGGGGCCTTCTGCGCTCCGCGTTCCTCGGTGGATGCGCGGACTACCTCAGGGAGCCGTGGACGCCCGAGGAGCTGGAGCTTCGCGCCCTTGCGGTCCTCTCCCGGGCCCGGAAGCGGTTCCAGTTCCCGTGGGGCGCAATCTCTATCGAAGGAAAAGACCTGTGCACGCCGACGGGGACGGTGCCGCTTACGCACCACGAGAGCCGGCTGGTGCGGCTGCTCCTGCGCGCGCGGGGGGAGCCGGTCCCGCGAACGGCCATTGCTTGCGAGCTCTGGGGAAGCCCTGCTCACGCTTCCGGCAGGGCCGTGGACATGCACGTGACAGCGGTGAGGAAAAAACTGAACCGTTTGGAACCGAGGGCAGGCAGGTTCATCACATGCGTCAGGGGCAGGGGGTACATGATTCCGTGACGGCAACCCGTTCGTCTTTGCAAACTGCTTTCTGGCATGATACGCTGGAGAACCGGTGAAAGAGCCTCTGAAGCTGCCATTTGTCTTTCTTTTCATCCTCCTGTGCGTGACCGTGATTCTTTCCGCGCTGGCCCTCTTTGCGGCGTGGGGCCTGTCCGGCGGAGCGGCGTCCCCATTCGGCCTCACCTACATCCTGGTGCATTTCCCGCAATCGGCTTTCGAGGTGCTCATTCCGTCCGTGGTCATTTCAATGGTGCTGCTCGGCTTTCGCATGGCGCGCAGGCCTTTCTCCCGGCTCCTTGGCTTCCTGATCGCCCTGGGGGCCGCCTACATCGTTCTGGTCAACGGCATGATCTGGCTCTCCGCGCTTGCCGGCAAGACAACGCCCACGCCCGTTGAGGCGCAACAGTACCTGCAGCCCCGCACCTTCCTGCGGCTGGGAGACAGTGTCCTTGCCCCCGCTTCCATTGCGGACGGCAACCTGGGCGGCATCGTGGTGTATGATCCCGCCGGCGCCCCGGCCCGGCTCACCGTGTACCCTTCCGGCAGCGCATCCACGAAAGGCGGAGGCCTCGCGGTGACCCTGGCGGGCCAGACGCGCAGGCAGATCTCCGGCAATCCCGAGGCGGCGCGCTCCTCCGTGTTCGCCCCGGACAGACTTTCCGCGCTGTTCCTTCGCGACATAGCCACTCTCACCAATGACTTCCAGCGGCTCATGAACAGCTCATTGCCGGATTTCTTCACCGCGTCTTTTGCGCTGATCTTCCTTTGCGCGGCCTCGCTGGCCCTTCTGAGGTTGACCCGGTGGCCGCTGGCAAACATCATGCTCCTCATGGCGGCGGTCCGGGGATATTTCCTTCTTTACCACGTGCTGGCCACCCGGCTTGAGCCGGCAGTTGCCGGCGCCGTCAGCGACCCGCTGCTTGCGCGCCTTTTCCCTTCCGCCTCATTCGTCGTCCTGGGGGTCCTGCTTCTCCTGGTGGACATCCTCTTCATTCCCGCCGACAGATGGTCAGGGGAACAGCCGGCATGAACAGGCCGCTGCTCGGAAGGATCAGCACATTCCTTTTCGCTTTCTACGTTCTTTCCTTCGGAATCTTCTACCTGGTGTCCGCTCTCCAGTTCACCTCGGAGCTGGTCCTCCCTTCCCTGCGATGGACCTATGCGCTTGACCGCGCGTTCGTGCTGTTCATCGATTACCTCCTGCCCGTGCATGCCGCGGCCATCGCCGTGGCCGCGTCCCTGAGCGGCGGCCAGCAGCGCCCCCAGCCGGGCGTGCAGGCCCGGCCGTTCAGCAGGCTCGTGGCTTCCAGCCTTGTGACATTCCTTTTTCTCAGCATCGCCTACACGCTGGCGTTCGAGATCACGTACCCGGCCGCGCAGCGCAGGCTCCTTGACCTGCAGTACACCACCCGGCTGGCGCGACAGCTCAGGGCTCAATCCGAGTCAGCGGAACAAGGCAGGGATTATCGGACCAGCCTGGGGCTGGTCAATCGCTACCTGGTCATCGACCCCGACAACAGGGAGATGCGGGACCGCAAGGTCGCGCTGGAAAGCCTGGCGGCCCGGCAGGCAGCTCCTCCGCCGGGTCCCAAGCCCGCCGGGGAAGAGGCTGGTTCCGTCCTTGGCGCGCAGGCGCTCATGGAGAAAGCGCAGTACTACTTCGACCGTCGGGACTGGTTCTCCGCGCACTACTACGCCAACAAGGCGAGCCTGCTGGACCCGCGCCGCACCGACGCCGTGCGCCTTGCCGCGCAGGCGTCCGGGAAGCTCTCTGAGGCCGCCACGCCGGGTGCCGGAAACGACGCGCAAAGCGCCGCTCTCTACCGGCAGAAGAGGGACGCCTACCTGCTTCTCAGCGGAGGCGACTACCTGCAGGCATACTACAGCTTTGTGAAGCTTGCCGCGCAGTATCCCCGGGACAAAGACGTTGCCACATACCTCGACAAGGCGAGCAGTGAGCTCAGCAACGTCTCCTTCTTCCTGGATGAGGCGCGGCGGGTGGAGCCGTTGCCCGGCGTGCAGCGGATCCTCTTCCTCAACCGGACAAGCCCGGAAGGAATGGAGGCGGTGACGATAGGGCGGATGGTGCGAGCGCAGGAGGGAACCTACTTCCTGGACGTCGAAGCGGTGCACTATGACGCGGCGGGAAACGTGGCCTGGCATTTCAACGCGCCGTACGGGAAGCTCCAGGACCAGACAATCATCCTGCGCTGCATTGACAGGACCAATCCCCGTCTCCAGTACCTGCCCGTGTATTCTCCCCCGGGGACTCGCCCCGCCCAGGAAAGCGCTTTCCTTCGTGTGCAGCCGACGGATGACGAGATGCAGTTCCTCTCCACGCAAAGGGATGCCCTGGCGGATGCCGGTCCCGTGGAGCTGTGGCGCTTGCGTGACACGCTGGGATCATTCGGCCTGTCCCGCGGGGCTCTCACGGTGGAGCTCATCATGAAGCTGGTGATGCCGTTCGCATTCCTCATCATCTCTCTGCTGGCCCTGCCGCTGGGCTGGGCGTTCCGCGCGCGCTCCGTGAGCGGACTGTCCGGGCTGGCTGTCCTGCTGGTTCCGCTGGTCCCGATCGTCCTCTCCGTCCTGACGCTCCTGTATGTCTACGCCCACCGCGTGATCCTGGGGTTCGTCGTGCTGGCTTTCGGGTTCACCGCCGCGCTGGTGGCGGGCGCAATCCTGGAGTTCATCCTGCTGGTGACGTCACTTGTCGTCCTGGCCGGTCAGTTGAGCACCTGATGGCGATTGCCGGCAAGCTCATTGGGGCCCTCATCGGCTCCATTGCGGGGCCGTTCGGCACGCTGTTCGGAGGGCTCATCGGACACCTGTTCGATCGGGCCGTGGAAGAGCGGCAGATGCTGGGCTCCGCACGGGATCCCCGCCTGGGACGCGACCCCTGGGGCACGGCAGATCCTGTCTCCCAGGCGCAGATCAACTTCCTCACCTGCCTGATCGGTCTTTCACTTGCCGTTGCTGAAACCGATGGCGGCGTGAGGCCTTCCCACGTCCAGGCAATGAAGGAATACTTCCGCCGAAACTTCTCGTTTCCCTCCGTGGACCAGGACCTGCTCCAGAGGCTGATCGACGAGATGTACGCAAACAGGCAGCGCATCGACGTGCAGGGGCTGTGCGCGTATTACGCGGGGGTCTCCACCGTCGAAGGCCGTGTCCTCCTGCTGCGCCTCCTGTTCCAGATTGCGCGGTCAGACTCAATGGGGGTGAGCAGCAGCGAAGAGCAGCGCATCCGGCGCATCTCCCTCATGCTCGGGATGGATGAAAGCGCCTTTCGCAGGGTCCGGGCGGAGTTCCTGGGCAACGGCGGGGCGGCCTGGGAAGTGCTGGGGATATCACCGGAGGCGGATGTTGAGGAGATCAAAGCCGCCTACCGGCAGATGGCCGTCCAGAACCATCCCGACAGGGTGGCGAACCTCGGTCCCGAGTTCGTGAGGGTTGCCGAGGAGAAGTTCAAAGCCATCCAGGAAGCATATGAGGAAATCCGCCGGCAGAAGGGGTTCTAGAGCTCACATGCCGCATTTCCTGATGCGGGCCCCCAGGCTCTGCAGTCTCTCCGTCAGGTTCTCATAGCCCCTTTCGATCTGGTAGACGTTCTGGATTGTGCTCCGTCCCGGGGCGCACATCGCGGCTATGAGCATGGCCATTCCCGCGCGGACGTCGGGAGAGAAAAGCTCCGAGCCCACGAGGCGTGACGGGCCCGTCACCACGGCCCGGTGGGGATCACAGAGGATGATCCTTGCTCCCATCCCGATCAGCTTGTCGACAAAGAACATGCGGGACTCGAACATCTTCTCGTGGATCAGCACCGTTCCCTCCGCCTGCGTGGCGGCCACAAGGGCAATGCTGATGATGTCCGCCGGGAACCCCGGCCATGGGGCGTCGTCGATCTTGGGTATCTGCCCGCCCATGGTGGGCACCACTTTCAGGCTCTGTGTCGCGGGAACGCGGATGGTCTCTCCCGAGGTCTCCCAGGTGATGCCGAGCTTCGCCATTGCGATCCTCGTCATGCGCATGTTCTGCGGCGCCGCCTCTTCGATTTCTATCTCTCCGCGGGTGGCCGCCGCAAGGCCGATCAGGGAGCCGACCTCCATGTAATCGCTTCCGATGCGAAACTCAGTTCCGGTCAGTCGGGCAACGCCCTGGATGGACAGGATATTGGACCCGATGCCGTCGATCCGCGCGCCCATGGAGACGAGCATCCGGCAGAGGTCCTGGATGTGGGGCTCCGAGGCGGCGTTCTCGATGGTGGTCGTGCCCTCAGCCAGCACCGCGGCCATAAGCGCGTTCTCGGTTGCCGTGACCGAGGCCTCATCCAGGAAAATCGGGGCGCCCTTCAGCTTGTTGGCCAGCATGGTGAAATTGCTTCCCAGCTCCACCCGGGTCCCCAGCTCCATGAGCGCCAGGAAGTGGGTGTCCAGCGGCCGCCTGCCGATCCCGTCCCCGCCGGGGGGCGGCAGCAGGACCCTGCCCTTGCGCGCCAAAAGCGGGCCGGCAAAGAGGATGGAAGCGCGGATCTTCTGCGAGAGATGAGGGGGTATCTCATCGCTCTTTATGTCCAGGCACTGGAAACGCCACTTGTTGTGGTCCAGCTTTTCCGCCGAGCAGCCCAGGGCCTTGAGGATCTCGATCATGACGTGCACGTCCTCGATCTCCGGCAGGTTGGACAGGACCACGGGTTGATCAGTCAGGAGGCTCGCTGCCAGGCACGGAAGGGCTGAGTTCTTGTTCCCGCTGGCCTTGATGCGGCCTTTGAGGGGGATGCCGCCCTCGATTTCGTAATGGCACATGCCAACCATTATAGCATTTTCTTTTCTTGTGTCCCCGGTTTCTGTACCTTAGAGGCGAGCATCCACGTACCGAAGCAGCGCACGAAAGTTCATGAGCGAGAGGAGAGTGACCATGTCTGAATTGAAGGATCTGTTCCAGTCAGCGGATTGGAAAAAGGAAAAGCACGCACCCGTCATCGAGGCATCCGAAATGGTGAAGAAAGGGGAGGCGGTGGCCGTGAACGTGAGCGTGGGCAAGGAAATTCCCCACCCCAACACCACGCCGCACCACATCCGGTGGATCGAGGTCTTCTTCCATCCCGACGGGGCAAAGTTCCCCTTCCAGGTTGCCCGCGTGGAGTTCAGCGCTCACGGGGAGTCGCCGGACGGACCTGACACCAGCAGCATCTACACCAATCCCGCTCTTGCCTGCTCTTTCAAGACGGAGAAGCCGGGAACCATCCTGGCCTCCTCCTACTGCAACATCCACGGGCTGTGGCAGAGCGCAAAGAAGGTACAGTTGGCATAGAATCCCCGCGCCTAGAAGGCGCGTGCCATGCGTCGAAAGGAAAAGGCATGGCCGCGCAGGACCAGCGCGGGAGTCTGGCTCACCACGCGAAAACCCAGCCTCTCGTACAGGCGCTGGGCGTCCGGATTGTCCGTCTCCACGTCAAGGACCAGCGCTTCGGCCCCCGCGCGGCCGGCTTCTTGGCGTGCCCTGGCAACCAGTTGCGCGCCGATCCCGCTCCGCCGATGGTGCGGGTAGACCGCGACGTTGCTGATGTAGTACTCGTTCCTGCCGATTCGGCCTATTGTTGACTGCATCTTGAGCAGGGCGGGCAGGCGGCGGATCATGTCCACGCGCAGAAGGCCAAGGAGCGCAAGCCCCGTGCGCGGGTCCTGGGCCGCCTTGGCTGCCCCCGTATAGCCCAGGAGCATCCCGCGGACGCTCCCCCTGTTCCGCGACCCACGCATGCTCGTGGCTGAACAGGGTTCCCACTCCGGCCGCCATGCACTCCACGGCCAGCTCGATTCCCGGCCCGAAGACGGAAAAAAGGAACGCCTCCGCGGACAGGATCACCAGGCGCGCGATATGGTTGGCGTCCTGGGAGAGCGCGGGGCGAATCTGCAACTGGGTGGCCTGGAAAGCAGTCGGAGCGCTCACTGTTCTTGACACCTGACCGGGCGGCCCGTATTGTAACACATTCGGGAAAGGAGAGACCACGCATGAAGAGGCTCATCACGTCGATTGCGGTTTTGGCTCTGCTTGCGTCCGCGGCTGTCACCTGGGCACAGACCAATGACACGCTGGTGTACGGGACCACCGACAAGGTCACCGACATGGACCCGGCAAGCGCCTATGACTTCCATACATGGGAGATATTCCAGAACGTGAGCTCGGGTCTGCTGGCGTATACCCCGGGCACCACGGACATTGTTCCCGCCCTGGCGAAAAGCTACACGGTCAACAAGGCCGGAGACGAGTACACTTTCACGCTGCGCAAGGGGTTGAAGTTCTCCAACGGCAACCCGTTCAATGCGCAGGCGGTCAAGTGGAACATCGACAGGGTGGCTGCGTTGAAAGGAGACCCGGCGGCACTGGTGACCAATTACGTGAAATCCGTCGAGGTCGTTGACGACACCACGGTGAGGTTCCATCTCACCGGGCCCGTTGCTTTCTTCAACGCCCTGGTGGCAACGCCGACTTATTTCCCCATGGATCCGAGCGTCTACCCGGTGGACAAGATCGTAAAGGATGTCGGAGAGCTTTCCGGCGGAGAGATCGCGGCACTGGGACCCTACAAGCTCACCTCCTTCAAGCGGGATGAGGAAGCGGTGTTCGAGGCAAACCCGAACTACTTCGGGAAGGAGCCTCCCATCAAGAAGATCATCATCCGCTACTTCGCTGACGCAACAACCATGAGGCTGGCACTGGAAAAGGGAGAGATCGACCTTGCTTTCAAGTCCATGAACCCGTCGGACATCGCTGACCTCGTGAAAGGCAAGAAATACAACGCCGTGAAGGTTCCCGGACCCCAGATCCGCTATCTCTGCTTCGAGACCTCGGAAAGCGTATTCAAGGAGAAGAAGCTTCGCCAGGCGGTGGCAGCGCTGATCAACAGGCCTGAGATCAACCAGAAGGTCTACCTGGGTGAGAACGCGCCCCTGTACTCCATGATCCCCATGGGCATGAGCTACCACAAGGATGATTTCAAGACGGTCTGGGGTGACGGAAAGGTGGCCATGGCGGAGAAGCTCCTCAAAGGCCTGGGGTACACGAAGGACAAGCCGTTCGAGTTCGACCTGTGGTACACGCCCAGCCATTACGGCGACACCGAGGTGAACATGGCTGAGGTCCTCAAGGCTCAGCTGGAAAAGACCACGCTGGTGAAAGTGAACATCAAGTCGGCGGAGTGGGCCACCTACAAGCAGCAGTGGGACCAGAAGCAGATGCCGTCCTTCCTCCTGGGATGGTATCCCGACTACATCGACCCGGATGACTACACGAACCCGTTCGCCGGCACAGAAGGCTCACGCGGAATGGGCATCTTCTTCAGCGACCCGGCCTGGGACGCCTTGTTCAAGCAGGAAGCTGAGAGCGCGGCCCCAAAGGTTCGTGACGCGGCCTTCGCAAAGCTCCAGAAGATGTGGACGGATGAGTGCATGACAGTTCCCATCTTCCAGGGCAACTTGTACGTCTTCTCCAGGAAGGACGTCACGGGCGTGAAGATCGGACCCACCCTTATCTTCAACTACGACCAGCTGAAGTTCGTGAAATAAGCCAATCGCTGTCGGGTCCCCGCGCGGGGACCCGACGCCTTTCCCTTTCATGAGACACCTCCTCAGCTACATCATCACCCGGCTCCTCCTTGCCGTTCCCATGGTCTTCATCATGCTGACCCTCATCTTCGTCGTCCTTCGGATCATGCCGGGAGACCCGGTGAGCGCCATGCTGGGAGGCCACGCCCCGCAGAAAGTGATCGACCAGAAAAAGCTCGAGCTGGGTCTCAACAAACCGATCGGCGTGCAGTACGTGCACTACCTCGGCCAGCTCCTGCACCTGGACCTTGGGGAGTCCATGATCTTCAAGCAGAAAGTCAGCCAGCCCATCATCGAGAAGCTCCCCGCAACCATCGAGCTCACGTTCTTCGGGCTCCTGGTGAGCCTTGGCATCGGGATACCCCTTGGGGCATATGCGGCGCAGCGCAGGCGCACCGGGCTCGACTATGCGGCCCGCCTGTACGCGAACATCGCCTACTGCATTCCGGTGTTCTGGATGGGTCTCATGCTGCAGCTGGTGTTCGGCGTGTGGCTGGACTGGTTTCCGATTGCGGGAAGGACAGGGGCGCGCGTCGAGGTGTCATCCTTCAGCAGGACGGGGTTCTATATCATTGACACGCTTCGCGCGGGCAAAGTGGCCGCTTTTGCCGACGTGATGTGGCACCTCGCCCTTCCCGCAATAACCCTCGGGGTCGTGCTTTCAGGAATTTTCGTCCGTTTGACCAGGGCGAACATGCTCGACGTTCTGAAAAGCGACTATATCCTGGCCGCCCGGGCGCGCGGGATCCCGGAGCGAAGAGTGGTGTACAGCCATGGCCTTCGCAACGCCCTGATTCCCGTGGTCACCATGCTCGGGCTCCAGTTCAGCCTCCTGCTTGCGGGGGCAATCCTGACGGAAAGCACGTTTTCCTGGCCAGGCATGGGCAGGCTGCTTTTGGAGCGGATTTACCTGCGGGACTACCCGGTGATCCAGGGGGTCATCATCGTCTACACGCTGTTTGTAAGCGTCGTGTCGCTCCTGGTGGACCTCCTTTACGCGGTTATTGATCCGCGGGTGAAGTACTGATGAGCAACGAACCGTCGCCCCGACAGGCCGCTGGCGCCCGGTTCTCCCCGGCGCGGGGAATCGCCTCACTCCTGGGATGGTTTTCCTCCTCGCGAAAGAAATACGGCGGGGAGTGGTGGATCCTTACGGCAGGCGCGCTCATCATCGCGCTCATCGTCATCATGACCGTGTTCCCCCGTGCTTTTGCCCGCTACAGCCCGGTTGACCAGAACGCCGGAGGGCAGATGACCCCGCCCAGCCGGACGCATATCATGGGCACCGACAACCTGAGCCGTGACGTATGGGCCCGGGTGGTCTACGGCGCTCAGACCATCCTGGGAGTAGCCCTGGCTGCCGCGCTGGTTTCAGCCTTGATCGGCATCCCCCTGGGGCTCCTCTCCGGGTTTGCCGGCGGCATCTTCGACCGGGTCCTTTCTCTCACCATGGATTCGGTGTATTCGTTTCCGGGCCTGATCCTGGCAATCGCTTTCGCGGCCATGCTTGGTCCCGGGGTGATCAACATCACGCTTGCCGTTGCCGTGGTTTACATCCCTACGTATTTCCGCCTGGTGCGCGGCCAGACCCTTTCCATCAAGGAAGAGGTCTACGTCGAGGCAGCCCGCGCCATCGGCGCTCGGCGTCCCACGATTCTCGGCCGCTACGTGTTTCCCAATGTCATTGCAACCGTCGTCGTCATCCTCTCCCTGAACATCGCGGACGCCATCATGACGGAGGCCGCGCTTTCGTACATCGGCCTCGGGCTCCCCGCGGGGATCCCGGACTGGGGCATGGACCTTTCCATGGGCAAAAAGTTCCTCCCCTCCGGCGTCTGGTGGATGATCACCTTTCCCGGGCTCATGATCATGCTGCTTGCGCTGGGGTTTACGATGCTTGGCGAAGGCCTGGCCGAGGTGCTCAACCCCCGGCTCCTGGAGCGATAGGACTGAAATGGAAAGCGGCGCGGAAACCATCCTCAGGGTGAACAACCTCTCCATCCACTACCCCATCTCCATCGGAGTGGTGCGTGCCGTGGAGGGAGTCTCCCTCACCCTCGCAGACGGTGAAGCGCTGGGGCTGGTGGGAGAGTCAGGGTGCGGCAAGTCCACCCTCGGGCTCTCCTTCCTCAAGCTCCTCCGCCCGCCCGGCCGCGTGACGGAGGGCAGCATCATGTACCGCGGGACCGATATCCTGGGACTGAGCCAGCGTTCTCTCCTTGCGCTTCGCGGCAGCAGCATCTCCATGATTTTCCAGAACCCGCTCACCTCCCTGAATCCGCTGTTCACGGTTGAGCGCCACTTCCTGGAGACCATCCATTTCCATGATCCCTCCCTGCCGCGGCACACCGCCCTGGCAGCGGTGGCCGGGATGCTTTCCACGCTGGGCATCGAGGAAAAAAGGCTTGGCGAATATCCCCACCAGCTCTCCGGCGGGATGCGCCAGAGAATCATGATAGGGCTTGCCTTGATCATGAATCCCGACATCCTGATTGCGGATGAGCCCACCACGTCCCTGGACGTGATCGTGGAAGCGGGGTTCACGGAGCTGCTGGCCAGCCTGCGGAGGGTGTACAAGCTGTCCATCATCCTTATTACGCACAACCTGGGCCTGGTAGCCGAAATCGCGGACAGGATCGCCGTGATGTACGCGGGAAAGATCATGGAGATCGCTCCGGCAGAGGACATCTTTGCGCGGCCATTGCATCCCTACACCCAGGGATTGATCAACTGCGTGCCGAACATCAGGCTGGAACAGAAGGAGCTCGTGACCATGCCTGGAAGCCCGCCTGACCTCGTGACCCCTCCGGCTGGCTGCAGGTTTGCTCCCCGGTGCCCAAAGGTGATGCCTGTCTGCCGGGAAAAAGCCCCCGAGCTTCTCCAATACGCACCCGGGCACAGCGCGGCATGCTGGCTGTACGCAGGGAAGGCCGACCAATGAGCATCCTGGTTTCGGCCGTCGACCTGGTGAAAAACTTCCCTCTCCGCGGTTCCCTTTTCGATTCTTTCTCTTCCCGAAGGAAAGCGGTCCACGCGGTGGACAAGGTGAGCTTCACCATTGACCAGGGTGAGGTGCTCGGGCTGGCCGGTGAGAGCGGCTCAGGCAAGTCCACCACGGGGCGATTGCTGCTGCGGCTCCTGGAGCCCACCTCGGGCAGGGTCGAATACGCGGGAAGCGACATCACCGGCCTGAACGTCAAGGAGCTGGCCAATTTTCGCTCGCGTGCCCAGATCGTTTTCCAGGATCCCAACTCTTCGCTTTCCCCGCGCATGAGCGTGGGCCAGGCTGTCACGCATCCGCTGCAGATCCACAGGATAGGGACGGCGGCCGAGCAGAAGGCAAGGGTGCTGGACCTCATGGAGAAAGTGGGGCTCTCGCCGGCGGAGTTCCTCTACCGCAAGTATCCCCACCAGCTCTCCGGCGGGCAGAGCCAGAGGGTCGTCATTGCCCGTGCCCTGGTGACGCGCCCCGACTTCCTGGTGGCAGACGAGCCCATTGCCATGGCGGACGTGTCAGTTCGGGCGCTCATCCTCCAGCTCATGCGGCAGCTCAAGAACGAGATGGGCCTGACCTATCTTTTCATCACGCACGACCTGGCAACCGCGAAGTACCTGTGCGACAGGATTGCCGTGATGTACCTGGGCAGGATCGTGGAGGTCGCTTCGCGGGACGAGCTGTTCAGCAAGGCCCACCATCCCTACACAAAAGCGCTCCTGGCGGCGGTGCCCGTGCCTGATCCGCGCGCTCGCCGCGACAAGAACCTCCCCACTGGTGAGATCCCCAGCGCCATCGATCCGCCGTCCGGCTGCCATTTCCACCCGCGCTGCCCTTTTGCCAGGGCGGAATGCCGCGAGGCGCGGCCGCCGCTGCGCGAAATTGCCCCGGGACACCTTTCCGCCTGCATTTTGCAGTAAGCTCGCGATTCGCCGTTCCCGGGGGCCGGCAGTATCTTCTTTTCATGCGAATAGAACGTCGAATACGGGGTGCGGTGTGTCTCTCTGTCCATCCCCATGGGTGCGAAGAGCACGTGCAGGAGCAGATTGCCTACATCAAGTCTCTGCCGAAGCCGGAGCGCGGACCGCGGAAGGTGCTGATCATCGGGGCCTCCACGGGGTATGGCCTTGCCTCGCGAATCACAGCCGCGTTCGGAAACCGCGCGGACACCGTGGGCGTGTTCTACGAGCGGCCCGCCGATGACGAGCGGACCGCGTCCGCGGGATGGTACAACAGCGCGTTCTTCGAGGAAGAAGCGCGCAAAGACGGCCTGAACGCCTGGAGCCTGAACGGTGACGCTTTTACGGATGAGGTGAAGAGACAGACGCTGGAGCTGGTAAGCAAACGAACCGGACCCGTGGACCTCGTGATCTACAGCCTGGCGGCGCCGCGGCGGGGACAGTACACTTCAGCTCTTCGCCCCATCGGGAAGCCTTTCACGGGCAAAACCGTGAATTTCCAGACCGGCCAGGTCTACGAGACTACGGTTCCTCCCGCCACGGAGGAGGAAATCCAGGGGACTGTCGCGGTGATGGGCGGTGATGACTGGCGGCTGTGGATCGAGGCGCTTCGCGGAGCAGGGCTCCTGGCGCGCGGGGCAATCACCGTTGCATACTCGTACGTCGGTTCCCCAACGCTGGCGGCCATTTACCGCAAAGGCACCATCGGCAGGGCCAAGGAACACCTGGAATCGACAGCCCGGGAAATGAACGGCGATCTATCCGCCATTGGCGGCAGGGCGCTCGTCGCGGTGAACAAGGCGGTGGTGACCCTGGCCAGTGCGGCCATCCCGTTCGTGCCGCTCTACATAGCGCTTTTGTACAAGGTCATGAAGGACAGGGGCACTCATGAGGGCTGCATCGAGCAGATGAACCGCCTCTTCCGGGAGCGCCTCTACACAGGCGGCTCAATTCCCGTGGATGAAATGGGACGGGTCCGCCTGGATGAGCTGGAGTTGGACACGGCAGTCCAGAGGCGGATCACGGAGCTGTTTGCCGAGGTGACCACGGAGAACCTGCCGCGGCTGTCGGACTTCGAAGGCTACCGCAAGGAGCTTTCCCGCATCTGCGGGTTCGATTCCCCGGGGGTGAACTACACGGCGGACGTGGACCCGCGCGTTCGGATCCCGTCGCTGATCTAGACAGGGATGTCGGAAGTCGGCCCGGCCTCGCGCCTTGCGCGGCCGGGACGGCCGAAAGGCCGACGAGAGCCATAGAATCGCCTTTACCCTTCCCCTTCTCTCCTGCTATTCTCGATACCATGGATACTGCCACCCTTCTGCGGGAGCTGGTGGAAGCTCGCGGCGCTTCGGGATATGAGACCGAAGTCCGTGAGGTCGTCAGAAAACGTTTCAGCGAGTTTGCCCACGAAGTACGGGTGGACGCCATGGGCAACCTGATCGCGCTGCGAAGGGGAGAGGGATCTTCTGGTGAGAGGCCTTGTGTCATGCTTGCCGGCCATATGGACGAGATAGCCCTCATGGTGACGCAGATCGAAAAAGGCTTCCTGCAAGTCACCCAGATCGGCGGCTTCGATCCTCGCGTGCTTTTCGGCCAGGAGGTCGTGGTGCATGGCTCCCGGGAGCTGCCCGGCCTGGTAGTGAGCGTTCCACCCCACTTCACCGACCCCTCGGAGCGGGAAAAGCCGGTTCCCCTGGAAAAGCTTTTTATCGACGTTGGCCTTCCGCCGGACGAAGTCAATGCCGCAGTCAATGTCGGGGACATCGTGACGCTCCGCGGCCGGTTCATCCAGCTTGCCGGGGGTTATGCGGCAGGCAAGTCAATGGATAACAGAGCGGCTGTGGCGGCGATCGCGCTGTGCCTGGAGGAGCTGGCCCGGCGCAGGCACTCA
This sequence comes from uncultured Spirochaetota bacterium, assembly GCA_963710335.1. Taxonomy (GTDB): domain Bacteria; phylum Spirochaetota; class Spirochaetia; order SZUA-6; family Fen-1364; genus Fen-1364. The sequence goes on along the minus strand of CAVQAA010000006.1, from coordinate 389,832 downwards.
TGGAACGTGTTCGCCGTGGCAACCGTCCAGGAGGAAGCCTCCATGGCCGGGGCGGTCACCGGGACGTACGGCATCGATCCGACAATTGGCGTGGCGGTGGATGTCACCTTCGGAATGCAGCCAGGCTTGTCTCCGAACGAGACAGTGAAGATGGACGGCGGTCCCAGCATCGCCATCGGGCCCAACTTTCACCCGGTCCTGCGCGAGCGGCTTGCCGCCGCGGCGGCCGCGCTGGAAATCCCCCATCAGACGGAAGTAATGGCCGGGCCCAGCGGCACGGATGCGTGGGCCATCCAGGTGAGCAGATCGGGCGTCCCCTGCGGCCTCGTGGGCATCCCCGTCCGGTCCATGCACACTCCGGTTGAGACTGTCTGCCTGCGGGACATCGAGCGAACGGCGAAGCTCCTGGCGGAGTTCATTGCCCGGCTCACTCCCGGCTTCGAGGACAGCCTGTCCACTCGCGACGCCCTGGTCCTCCCCGAGGGCCGGTCCGGGCATGACGCAAAGCCCATCCCGCCGAAGGGAGCATAGCCGTGCTCCTGAAGAGGCTCTCCGAGGCATTCGGCGTCTCCGGCCACGAGGAGGAGGTCCGCGCGCTTATCCTGGATGAGATCAAAGCCAGCGTCGACGAGTGCCGCGTGGATGCAATGGGAAACCTCATTGCCCGCAGAAAAGGACCCGGCTCGTCCTCCCTGCGCGTGCTGGCTGCCGCGCACATGGACGAGGTCGGGCTGGTGGTCACCCAGATCGAGGACACGGGCTTCCTGCGTTTCGCCAAGGTAGGGGGCATTGACGACCGCGTCCTTCCGGCCCGCGCCGTGTTTGTCGGTGACGGGCGCGTTCCCGGGGTCATCGGGTCCAAGCCCGTCCATCTCACCGAGAAGGGGGAGCGGGACAAGGTCATCGATTTCAAGCAGCTGGCCATCGACATAGGCGCCTCCAGCAAGGGAGAGGCGGAGAGGCTTGTGCGGCGCGGGGACTGTGCTGTCTTTGCAACGGATTTCCTGGAGCTTCCCTCCGCCAACGCGTGGCGGGCCCTGCGGGGCAAGGCGCTGGATGACAGGGTAGGATGCGCCCTGCTGGTGGGGCTGCTGAAAGAGAAACTCCCTTTCGAGCTCATCGCCGCTTTCACCGTGCAGGAAGAAGTGGGCCTGCGCGGCGCCCGGGTGGCGGCATACGCGGAGGATCCCGATGCCGCAGTCGTCCTGGAGTGCACGGCCGCGAACGAGGTCCCCAATCGAAAGGACGTCAGCCCCTCCACAAGGCTCGGCGCCGGCCCGGCGGTCACCGTCATGGACAACAGCTTCATCGCGGATCCGCGGCTGGTGGAGCATTTTCTCTCCCTGGCCGCCCGCAGGAGCATCCCGGTCCAGATAAAGCAACCCAACATCGGGGGAACCGACGCGGGAGCCATCCAGCGCTCGCGCCGGGGGGTGCCGGCAATAACCATTGCGGTGCCGGCGCGCTACATCCACTCTCCCGCTGCCATCATGAGCGGGGCGGACTTCGACCACACGACGGCCCTTGTCCGGGAGGCCATGCCGCGCCTTCCCAACGCGCTCAGGAAGTGAGGATCGACGTGAAGGAGATCATCAGGAAGCTGACTGAATGCTACGGGCCTTCGGGTCATGAGGCTGGCGTGCGTGAGCTGATCCTCGCGGAGCTCAAGGTTGCCGGCCTCCTGTCGGGCAGGAAGGCCGAAGCGCGCGTGGACGCAATGGGAAACCTCGTGGTGCGCCGCGCGGGGGACGGCGGGGGCACCAAGGTGATGCTGGCGGCGCATATGGATGAGATCGGCGTGGTCGTGACGCACGTGGACCAGAGGGGTTTCCTGCGTTTCGGCAATGTCGGCGGAGTCCGCCCTCTTCCGCTCATGGGGGGACGGGTGAGGTTCGCCGACGGAACCACGGGGGTGATCGGGCTGGAGAAGCTGGAGGATGCCGCCAAGATCCCTCCGCTGGAAAAGTTCTTCATAGACGTGGGCGCCGCAAGCCGGGAGAGCTGCCGGATCAAGGTGGGCGACATCGCGTGCTTCCAGAGGTCCTGCGAGGAGCTTGGGGACAAAATCGTGGCAAAGGCCATGGACGACAGGATAGGGTGCGCGGTCCTCATCCAGGTCATGAGGGAGCTGGGCAAATCCCCGCATGACATTTCCTTTGTTTTCACCGTGCAGGAGGAAGTAGGGCTTCGCGGCGCCGTCACATCCGGATATGGCGCGGAGCCCGACGTCGCCGTGGCCGTCGATGTCACCCTGACCGGAGACACCCCGGAGTGCCCGCCAATGGCGGTGGAGCTGGGGGCCGGTCCGGCCATCAAGATCAAGGACAGCGGGATGCTCACCCACGTGGGAGTGAAGGAATGGCTGCTGGCCACTGCCCGTGGCGCCAACATCCCCTTCCAGCGGGAAGTCCTTGTGGCCGGGACCACCGACGCATCGGCAATCCAGACCACACGCGCGGGAGTTCCCGCGGGCTGCGTGTCCATCCCTACGCGCTACGTGCACATGCCTTCGGAAATGGTGGACTACCGCGACGTACAGGGGGCCGTGAAGCTCCTGATCAGCGCGCTGTCGGGGCCGATCGACATCGGAGTGAGTAATGGATCGAAAAGCTGAGGCCGCTCCGCTTCGCTCGCTGGATACCCGGATCTTCGCCAGCATCGTGGAGGAAAGCCCGACCTCGGTCATCATCACGGACCTGCGCGGCAACATAGAATACGTGAACCGCAAGTTCACCACCCTGACCGGCTACGCCCGCGGAGAGGTGCTCGGCAGGAATCCGCGCCTGCTGAAATCCGGACGCCAGTCTCCTGCCGTCTACCAGGAGCTGTGGCACACCATCGTTGCCGGCGGCGAATGGCGGGGGGAGCTGTGCAACAGGAAGAAAAACGGCGAGCTGTACTGGGAGCTGGCCGCCATATCGGCCATCAGGGGAGATGACGGGGCCATTGCCCACTTCATCGCGGTCAAGGAAGACATCACCGACCGCAAGGGCATGGAGGAGCTTCTTCGCCATGCAAAAGCCTCGGCGGAAGCGGCCAACCTGGCAAAGAGCCAGTTCCTTGCCAACATGAGCCACGAGCTTCGCACACCGCTCAACTCGATACTCGGCTTCAGCCAGCTGCTTGAAATGCAGGGAACGGAAGTAGCCGGGCGGGCGGGCGCCCTCACGGACAAGCAGCGCGAGTACCTGCGCTGGATTCGCGACGGCGGAGAGCACCTCCTGGACATGGTCAACGACGTCCTGGACCTCTCCAAGATCGAGGCAGGAAAAGTCGACCTGGAGAAGAGGCCGTTCGACATGGCCATGCTCATCCGGCGCGTCCTTACCACGGTGCGGTCCCTGGCTGCAAAGAAGCATCTCCATGTCGACACTGACATCGATCCCGATCTCGGCTTGCTGGACGCCGACGAGGTGAGGATCAAGCAGGTCCTCTACAACCTTCTCTCCAATGCAATCAAGTTTACCGAGCGGGAGCACAAGATCGGCGTGGAGGCCCGCGCATGCGGCGAGGAATGCAGGATCACCGTGTGGGACGAGGGGATCGGGATCGACGAGGGGGACAGGGAGCGGATATTCGAGCCTTTCGAGCAGTTGCGAAAAGCGCACGAAGACCAGGGGACAGGGCTCGGCCTCACAATCGTGAAGAACCTGGTGGAGCTGCATGGTGGGGCCGTATCCGTTGAAAGCGAAGTCGGGAAAGGCAGCCGTTTCACCATCCGACTCCCCGGGAGGCGCCTGGAAAAGAGGGCAGCTTCCCGTGACAGGGGCGCTCGGGAAACCGAGGAGCCGCGCGAAGAGATGCCCAACCTTGCCGGCCGGACCGTGCTGGTTGTGGATGACAGCCCTGCCAACAGCGCGCTGATGCAGCGGATCCTTTCCGCCCTTGGATGCACCGTGCTCCTGGCGGGAAGCGGCGAAGAAGCGCTTGCGGTGGCCGGGCACTCCACCTGCGACGCCGTGTTCATGGACATCCACCTGCCGGGAATGAACGGCACCGAGGCCATGCAGCGCATGAGGGAAACAGGGGTCCGCGCTCCCGTGGTGGCCCTGACTGCGTACGCCATGAAAGGGGACCGGGAGCGCTTCCTGGCGGACGGATTCGACGGCTATATCGCCAAGCCCGTTCGGATATCGGAAATCGTATCCTTCCTCGAGAAGCTGTGATGCTCTCCCCCGATTCCACGATGTTTCGCGCGGTGCTCTTCGACTTCGACGGCACTCTCACCCGGCCCGAGGCCCTTGATTTTGCCGAGCTTCGTCGGCTCCTCGCCTGCCCGCTGGGGGAGCCGATCCTGGAGCACATCCATGGCCTGCCCACCGAAAGCGAGCGCCGAAAAGCATGGGAGATCCTGGATTCCTTCGAGCTTGCCGCTGCGCGCGCATCGGTTCCCAACGACGGATCGGAGGAGATCGTCGGGCTGTTGAGGGAAGCGGGAATTGCCCTGGGAATCCTGAGCAGGAACAGCCGCGCCTCGGTGCTTGAGGCAATGAAGCGCTTTTCCAACCTGGGGCCGGGGGATTTCCCCGTTCTCATCTCGCGCGAGAGTCCCGGACGCCCCAAGCCCCATCCGGACGGCGTGGAGCTGGCCGCCCAGCTGTTCGCGCTGCAGCCGTCTCGGATTCTCATGGTGGGGGACTTTGTTTTCGACATCATGGCCGGCAAGTCCGCGGGTGCGGCCACTGCGTATCTCACCAACGGCAGACCTGTGCCGCACATGCCGGTCAGCCCGGACTTCGTTGTTGCCAGCCTCACGGAGCTCAAGCCCATCCTGGGGCTTTGAAAATCGCGCTTCGCGCGATCCGCCCTAGGAGCGCGTAGGGCATAGATACCTGCCCCTAGTTATTGGAGCAGGGATCAGGGCGGGAATTTACTTTCAAGCTGTAATCTGCTTTTCTCTTTGTATGGGAGAAAAGAGCTTTCGTCCTTGGACTCCACGCCAGCCCTACCTCTTGCCTCCCTCTCCGATGGACTGGCTTCCACAGGAACATCTAGCGTACTTCATTTTGGATGTTGTGGAGCAGCTGAACCTGGGGGAGATTGAGCAAGAGTTCCAAAAGAAAGATCCCCGCGGAGAACGTCCCTACGCGATAGGGATGATGACAGGGCTGCTGTTGTACGGCTACAGCGTAGGGGAGTTCTCTTCGCGTCGAATAGCACGAGCAACTTATGAAGATGTTGCCTTTCGAGTGATCAGCGGAGGTCAGCAGCCTCATTTCACGACGATCAACCAATTCCGTCTTGACCACGGAGAAGCGTTAGGCAGACTGTTTGTGGAGGTGCTGCGGCTGTGTCGGGCTTCCGGGTTGGTGAAGCTGGGGTCTGTGGCTCTGGACGGGACGAAGATCAAGGCGGCAGCAAGCAAGCACAAGGCAATGAGTTACAAGCGAATGAACGAGGAAGAGGCGCGTTTGGAGGCGCAGGTCAAGGAGTTGCTGCGCCTCGCTGAGCAGACCGATCGGGAAGAGGATGAGCTGTACGGGCCCGGGCAGGATAAACAGGACCTGCCGAAGGAACTATCCCGACGGCAGACGCGCCTGCAGCGCCTTCGCGCAGCCAAGGCTGAACTGGAGAAGGAAGCTGCCGAGGCACGAGCGGCACAGTTACGCGAGCAGGCCGAAGGGCAACGCGCCAAGGTAGATGATGAATCGCTGCCGGGCCATGAGCGCAAGCGCTCGCGCACGAACGCAGAGAAAGCCGAGCGACAGGCAGAAGCCCTTGCGCCCAAGAGGAAGAAGGCCCGCGATGAGGGTGACAGTTCCCAGCGGGAGTTGCCTCTGCATCGGGTTGCGTGCGAAGTGGATGGGAAGCCCAAGCCGACGGCACAACGCAACTTCACCGACCCCGAGAGTTGCATCATGGTCAAAGACGGGGCGTACATCCAAGCCTACAACGCACAGATTGTTGTCGATGAGGCGAATCAGGTGATCATCGCGCACGGAGTGAGTAACCAGTCCCCTGACCAGGAATACCTGGTGCCGATGGTCGAACGGATGCTGGGGCTTGATGCGCAGGTGCCTGAAGCGGTGCTGGCCGACAGCGGATATTTCTCTGCGGACGGAGTGCAGCACCTACAGCTTCGTGGCGTTGATCCCTACATCGCAGTCGGTCGCGAGAGGGCTCCCGGCACTGTGCCTACGGAGGCATCCACTGCCACGCAGCGTGCGTGGGCTTCCATGCGAGAGAAGCTGAGCAAAGGCACGGGGAAGGCTGTCTACTCTCGGCGCAAGGTGATCGTGGAACCTGTGTTCGGCCAAATTGAGCAGGCCCGAGGGTTCCGGAGGTTCTCGCAACGCGGACAAGCGAAGGTTCGATGCGAATGGGCGTTGGTCTGCCTGACACACAACCTACTGAAACTGTTCCGCTATGCTCCGAGAAGAAGCCCAGCTATGGCCGTATCGGTTGGTTGAAGCGAATGTTCTCAAGCGAACACATGATCGGGAATCAGTAACTAATCACACCCGCCACTGCCTGATTGGAGGCCCGCACTGAGGTCCTGCCAGCCCCTTCTACGCCCTACGCGCTCCTAGTCCCCGTTCACCGTCACCACCAGGGTCCTGCGCCGCGGCCGAACGTCGCATTCCAGCAGGAACACCTGCTGCCACGTGCCCAGCGCGAGCTTTCCTGATTCCACCGGCACCGTGAGAGAGGGACCCAGCCACGTTGCCTGCAGGTGGGAATGGCCGTTGCCGTCATGCCAGGCGCGCTCGTGGCCGTAGTCGCGGCTGGGCGGAACCAGCCTGTCAAGCGTTCCGGGAAGATCACCGGCCAGACCGGGCTCGAACTCGATGGTTCCCACAGCAGCGGTGCTGCCGACAACGAACACGTGCGCCGTGCCCGTTTCAACCCCCGCGTCGTCCACCTGTCGGGCCACCTGGAGCGTGATATCCTGCATGTCTCGATGTCCCGAGGTCTGAACCTCGAACCTTCCCTGATGTGTCACGAAGCCTCCCTTGTCAGGAACCCGCCCATGAACGCAAGCATCCGCCGAAAGCCCTGCCCCTCGCGGCGAAAGGATCCAAGTGCCGCAGAGCAGCAGGTGCAGTCTGCGATCACAACAATTCGCTGAACGCCTGCCGCTTCCAGAAGCCGTACATTCGCGGCCTTCAGGTCCAGGCGGAAGTCCCTGCTTGCCCCGCGCGCCACGGCAGTCTCCCCGAACTCGGCGCGATACCGCTCATATCTTTCCTGCGGAACCGTATAGCAGCACGGCCCAATGCCGGGGCCAATGGCCGCAGCCAGATCGCGCGACCGTGTTCCGAAAGCTTCCGCCATCAACCTGATCGCCTCAACGACGATACCCGTGCCTTTCCACCCGGAATGCACCAGTCCGATGGCGCCCGTCGCCTCGTCCAAGAGAAAAATCGGCAGGCAATCCGCCACCGTGACAGTCAGCAAGACATCCGGGCGCGCGGTCACCATGCCGTCGGCTTCTACGGTTACAAGCGCCTCGGGGTCCTGGTGATCGATGGCCACCACTGTTTTCGAGTGGACCTGGTGCAAGGCATACGTTTTGGCCGCCGAGGCACCGAGGCTTTCCAGGAAGCGCTCCCTGCAGGGCAGCTCCCGGCGGCGCGAAAGCGCCATATCTCCGGCTTTCGCCAGGGAGATGCCTGAGGAAATGCCGCTGGCAAGCCCGATGGCGCCTGCCAGATCCCCTGGTTGGCAGAAAAGCGGGACAGTGCGCGTCATCCAGCGCTACTCCAGCAGAGATTCGCTCAGACGCTGAAAAGCACCTTCTGTCTTGTCGATTTCAGAGGGGAGAAGGTCCTCGATAATCAGCCCCGCCCACCCGTGAACCTGGGCCCAGAGGGAAAGCACCAGGGCGTTGGCATCCTGGGTAGCTCGCCATCCGTGTGAGCGCGCTTGCTCGACCGCACTCACAAGGCAGGCAAGCGCCCTCTCGCTGTTGATTCGGCATTTTTCAGAATGCAGGCTGAACCCGAGCCGGGAGAACATGAGCCTGTAGAGGGCGGGCCGGGACCTGGCAAACTCCAGGTAGGCGCGAAACAGGAGCCGGATCCCGGCCGTTGCGAGGCCGGGAGCGCCTTTGTCAGCCCCGGCGAGCTCCTTTTCCAGGGTATCCGCGAGCAAACCGAACCCTTCGGCCGCCAAGGTCATGAGAAGCTCTCCCTTGTCGGCGAAATGGCGGTAGGGTGCCGTCTTCGAAACCCCCGCGGAAGCGGCGAGCCCGCGAAGGCTGACAGCGTCAAGGCCGTCATTCTCCAAAACTCGAAAGGCCTCGGCAAGAAGAGTCTCCCGCAGCGCTCCGTGATGGTAGCGTTCCTTCACTTTCACTTTCTTGAGCTTACTTTGTTCGCGCTAAGTGGTCAATGCCAACAATTTATGTTGACGATGCCCACATTATTTGCTACTTTGTGACGCAGAATATTGGCACTGCCAACATATAGGAGGAACAGAATGATCCACGTGATATTCGGTACCGGGCCGGTGGGATGCGCCGCAGCCGGCTTGCTGCTTGAGAAGGGATTACGCGTTCGCATGGTCAACCGCAGCGGGAAAAGACCCGCTGGAGCTTTTCCTGGTTTCACGCCTGAAGCGCTGACCAGGCTGCAGTTTGCATCCGCGGACGCCATGAACGAGGATTCAGTCAGGGCCGCCGCGGAAGGCGCAACACATGTCTACCACTGCGTCAATGTGCAGTACCAGGACTGGGAGAAAGCGCTCCCCGTCATGCACGCCAACCTCCTCCGCGCCGCCATGGAAAACGGCGCCCTGCTTGCGGTGGCTGAAAACCTCTACATGTACGCCCGCGGCCTTTCAGTCATCGACGACAATGCCCCCGTGAACCCGCCGTCGCATAAGGGCAGGCTGATCCAGCGCCTGCACGAGGGTCTCCTCGAGGCACAGGCCCGGGAGGGGTTGCAGTGGACCGCCGTGCGCGCCTCGGACTTCTACGGCCCCCTGGCGACCGAGCAGAGCCTGTTCGGAACCGTCCGGTTCCTTGACCCCCTGTTCGCCGGGAAGCGCCCCCTGCTCTGGGGCAACCTCGATCTGCCTCATACTTTCACGTATGTCGAAGACTACGGCCGCGCCCTGGCAACGGCGGCGCTTTCTCCCGAAGCGCACGGAGACACGTGGATTGTCCCGAACGACCGCACGGTGACCACGCGGGCGCTGGCGCAGCTCTTCTTCCAGGAGGCTGGTCTGGCAAACGGACGCACGCCGCGGATCCAACGAATCCCCCGCGCAGGCTTCGCCGCCGCGGGTCTGTTCAATCCCTTGATGCACGAAGTGCTGGAGGTCCTCTACCAGAAAGAGGAGCCGTACGTCGTGGACGGAAGCAGGTTCCGTGACGCGTTCGGCTTCCAGCCCACGCCGCTTGAGGAGGGGGTGCGGCGCACCCTGAAGTGGTACGGGAGGCTTACTGCAAGGCGGGCAGGCTCACGGTGAAAACGCTTCCCGCGCCCGGCGAGGACTCCACCCTGACTGTGCCCTGGTGCAGCTCTGTGAGGCGTTTGACGAGGCTCAGGCCCAGGCCCGTGCCGGGGATGCTTGCGGTGAGCTCGTTCCTGGCGCGGTAGAACTCCTCGAAGACTTTCTCCCTGTCCGCAGGCGACATCCCGATGCCGTCGTCTTTCACGGTCACGGCCACGTAGATTCCTGAGCGGGCGCTCGCCACCTCGACGCGCCCGCCTTCGCGGCCGTACTTTATGGCATTCTCCACGAGATTGGAGAACACGATGGAAAGCGCCTCTTTGTCGGCCAGGACGCGCGCGGCCCCGTCCTGCAACCCCTGGTCTCTGCGCACCGACACGGTGATCTTCTTTTCGGCTGCGCGCTCCGCGTACGCCGCGGCCACTTCCGAAAGGATGGAGTCTAGGTCGACCGGCGTGCGCTTCAGTGTGAAGTTCCCGGTCTGGATGGCCGTGAGGTTGAGAAGCTCGTTTACCATGGCGCGCAGCGTGCGCACCCTCAGCAGAGACCGCTGAATCATATGGCGCTCTTCCTCGGGATTCTTCACCAGCATTCCGCTCAGGATGAGGTTGAGCCAGCCCTCGGTGGCCGCCAGCGGGCTTTTCACCTCGTGAGCCACCAGGGAGACGAACATGGACTTCGCGGTCTCCAGCTTTTTCAGCGCCGTGATGTCGCTGAACACCGCCACCGCCCCCGAAGTCTCACCGCCCGGCTCGAGGACCGGGCTGGCGTTGACCATGTACGTCTCCTTGCCCAGGGAAATCTCCCGGGAAAGGATCATGGGCCCGCCGGGCGGGCAATCGATGACGAGCTTGAGGATCTCCTGAACATCCGGGCTTTGTATCTCGGAAAGCGGGAACGGGATCTCTTTTCGGGCGCACTCGGGAAGGATCCTGGCGGCAGCATCGTTACGCAGCACCACGAGCTTGTCCATGTTGATCACCAGTATCCCGTCGGTCATGCAGCTGATGATCGTCGTGCTCTTCGAGCGCTCCGATGCCAGCTCCAGGAGCCGCTTCTCTCTCTCCGCAAGGAGGTGCTTGGCGCTCAGGGTCAAGGCACGCTTGTCCAAGCCGTTCTTGATGGACAGCAGAAGCTCGTCCGCCGTGAACGGCTTGGGGATGAAGCTGTAAGCGCCCTGCCGGGTCCCTTCCACCGCGGTGTCGATTGTCGCGTGTGCCGTGATGATGATGCAGACGATGTCTTCATCCCGGGTTCGCACCTCACGCATCAGCTCCAGGCCCGACATGCGCGGCATCTGCAGGTCAACGAGGAGGACGCTGAAAGGCCCCCGCTCCAGGAACTGCTCGAGCCCCGCCTTGCCGTCGCCCGCCGTGACCACGTCGAAGCCTTCTGATGACAGGATCTTGCGGCAGCCTTCGCGGACTCCCAGCTCGTCGTCCACAACCAGGATCCGTTCGGGCGCTCCTGTGCTCACCTGAGCAGCTCCTCCGCTTTTGCCAGCAGCGCCTGCGGCAGGACCGGCTTGTCGAAAAACGCGTCCGCGTGCATGGCTGCCAGGTCCGCCGGGGTGCGGGGGTGGAAGTCGAAGCCTTTCTTGCTGGAGATCGCGGAAACAATGATGACGGGAATGCCCTGGAATCGCGGGTCGGTCTTCACGGTTCGCGCAAAGGAGAAGCCGGAGTCCATGGCTTTCATCATGAGGTCGCACACCACCAGCACCCGCCTGCCGCCCGGCTGCCCGGCTCCCAGCGCCGCCAGGGCGGACTGGGGGTCGCTGTGGCAGGCCACCTGGTAGCCGTTTGACTCGAAGATCCTCCGCTCGAGCTCGAGAAAGTCCGCGTCATCGTCGAGAAGCAGGATCAGCGCGTCGTGCGGCTGCCTTGCGCCGGACGGCATCACGGCTCCCTTCCCAGGGCCTTGTTGACCACGGCCAGCAGCAGCTGAGGGTCCACGGGCTTTTCCAGCAGGGCATCCACCGGAAGCCACGTGTGATCCGGCTCCAGGCGGAAGGGTATGGAATCGTTGACCGACGTGATCATCACAAGCGGGATGGACCTCGTGAGCTCGGAGTTCCGCAGCTCACGCGAAACGTCGAACCCGTCGTTCGGGCTCTCCATCACCATGTCAAGGATGATGAGGTCAGGCCTCTTCCGCTGAACCTCTTCCCGGCACTGCTTTCCGTTGAAGGCCACGCGCACCGTGTAGCCGTTTTCCGAAAGCAGGGCCCGGTTCATTTCCACGAAATCCGCGTCGTCATCCACAAGAAGCACGACCTTATCCCACCCCATGGATCTCCTCCCTGGCCTTTTCGCCGACAGGGATGCGCACGTGGAAGGTTGTCCCTTTTCCCATCTCGCTGTCCACCGTGATGTCCCCTGCATGCATCTTCACGACCCCGTAGACGATGGACAGGCCCATGCCGCTGCCCTTGCCCAGCTGCTTCGTCGTGTAGAACGGAGTGAAGATGTCCTTCAGCGTTTCCTGCGGCATCCCGCTTCCCGTGTCCCTCACGCGGAGCACGGCCAGGTCGCCGGATTCGGAAAGGCCGACGGACATGACAACCTCTCCCCCCGCGGCCCCGTTGATCGCGTCGATCCCGTTCTGGACCAGGTTCACCAGCATCTGGCGGATCTGCTCCCCGTCAGCGCTGACCTGCGGCATACGGTCCTGGACCTCCGCGCGCACCCGCGTCCCGCAGTCTCCCAGCTTCATGTTCATCGAGTCCGCTATGTCGTGAGCAATCAGCCCCAGGTCCGTGGGCGTCTTCACCACGCGTGACTGCCGGGCAAAGTCCAGCAGCCCCCGCATGATGGAGCGGCAGCGGTTTGCCTCGTTCACGATCATCTGGATGTCCTCGGACTCCGCGTCCCCCTCGCGGTGCGCTTTCAGAAGCATGTGGGAATACAGAAGGATGGTGGACAGCGGATTGTTGATCTCATGCGCCACCCCGGCGGAGATCTGGCCCATGGAAGCCAGCCGCTCCGTCTGCACCAGCCTGTCCTGCGTGGCCCGGTGAGACCGCTGGAGGTCCGCCAGGGTTGTCTCCAGCTCTTCCACCAGGTACGGAAGGCACATGCTCACCTCGGCAATTCCCTGGCAGACCGCAATGGCTTTTTCCCGGCAGGATGGGTACCCGCAGGACCCGCAGTCCAGCTGGTCTTCGGGCCCGAACTTCCGCATCCGCCGCAGCGTGGCCACAATCTCTTCCTCCGCAGGCTGGGGCAGGACCACCGCGTCTTCCGCGAAATCCCTTCGAAGATCGACGTCGGAAAACTCCGCAATCGTCTCCCCCATGTCGCGGCTGGGCTGGCTGTCGTTGCGCGCGTTGATATAGTCCGTGAGCATTTCCCTCCGCGCCACGGCGCCCATGGTGCCCGGCATCCTTGGCCCGTTGATGCACCCTTCGCAGAAAAGCACATCGAACATCCGCACCTTGCTCCTGCCTTCCGCCAGCTCTTTCAGCGCGGAGACCACCCTGTCCTTGCCCTCCGTGACGAGCACGGTGTTCTGCAGTATGTCCACGTCGAAGCCGGCGGCGCGCAGGAGCCCGCCGGGGAGCGGGATGGAGCGGCCCAGGTACGACGCGGGGCCGTCGAAGCTCGAGGGCGCGCACTGCTCGGGAACCAGGCCCGCGGACTGCCACAGGGCCGAAAGCTCCTCATAGGTCAGAACGGCATCCACGGTTCCCTGGACAAAACGGTCCCGTATCTCCGCTTTCTTGGCGATGCAGGGACCGATGAACACCACCCGCACTCCCGCCCCGAACCTCCGCTTGATTGCCCTGGCCGTCGCGATCATGGGAGAAACGATGGGCGCAAGGGCGCCGTGGAGCACGGGCAGGTATTTCTGCACGTACGACACTATGGCGGGGCAGGGAGTGCTCACCACGGGCCTGCTTGCCTTGATGGCCTGGCGCGCAAGGATGGCGTACTCCTGGCTGATCAGCTCCGCGCCGAATGCAACCTCCCACACCTGGAAAAAGCCCAGGGCGCGCACGGCGGACACGATCCTGCCGGGCTCCGTTTGCGCGAACGCAACGGGGAAAGACGGCGCAAGGCAGGCAAAGACGCGCTCCCCCTCTCCCAGCATCCTCGCAACGGCCATGGAGGAGTCCTCGATCCTCTTCGCCTTCTGCGTGCAGACTTTCACGCAGTTGCCGCACGCTATGCACTGCTCCGCAATCACGGTGGCCTGCCCGGAGATGACCTTGATGGCTTTGGCCGGGCATTCCCGCACGCACGTGTAGCAGCGGCGGCATTTTTCGGGAATGGTCGAGACTATCCCCATGCGCGCACCCCCATGGCGCCCTTCCTTCGGCTCCCCGTCCTACACCCGCTCCCGGGCCACGTACTTCGTGTGAAGGAGGTGATGAGACTTCTCTCCCAGCGGCTTCGACAGGAATTGCTCGTAGATCGCTTTCACCTCCGGGTTGTCGTGGGACTTGCGGATGGGTTTGCCTTCATCCTCCTTGTAGATGGCGGCAATCCGCGCCGCGCGGACTTCATCCGTCGTGAGCCGTGGCTGACCCCCTCCCCCGATGCACCCGCCGGGACACGTCATGACCTCCACAAAGTGGTACTGCTCTCCGGCCTTGATCCGCTCTATCAGCCGGCGGGCATTTCCCAGGCCGTGCGCCACGGCCACGCGCACCGTCACTCCCTCGAGGAACGACCACTCGGGCACCGTTGCCTCGATTTTCACGGCGGCTTCCTTGATTCCCGTCAGGCCCGCAATAGGAGCGATGTGCAGGTTTTCAAACGGCAGCGGCCTTCCCGTGACGATCTCATAGACCGTGCGCAGCGCCGCTTCCATGACGCCGCCCGTGTTCGCAAAGATGTCGGCAGCTCCCGAAGAGGCCCCCAGGATGCTGTCCATGGCGCCGTCCGGGAGGCTCGTAAAGTCGATCCCTGCCTGCTTGATCATGCGGCCCAGCTCCCGGGTTGTAAGAACCACGTCCACGTCCCGGGACCCGCTTGCATACATCTCTGGTCTCTGCGACTCGTACTTTTTGGCCGTGCACGGCATGACGGAGACGACAAATATGTCCTCGGGCTTCTTCCCAATCTTCTGTGCGAAATACGTCTTGGCAACAGCGCCGAACATCTGTTGCGGGGACTTGCACGTGGAGATGTTGGCCAGGATATCAGGCCAGAAATGCTCCGCGTACCGGATCCACCCGGGCGAGCAGCTGGTGAACATGGGAAGCGCAACCTGCTTCTTTTCCACAAGTGCCGCCTTCAACCGGGTGAGCAACTCGGTTCCTTCCTCCATGATCGTGAGGTCCGCGGTGAAGTTCGTGTCGAACACCCGGTCGAACCCCATCTGGCGCAGCGCCGTGACCATCTTCCCGGTCACCAGGGTTCCCGGCGCGTAACCGAAGCACTCCCCAAGGGCCGCGCGGATGGCCGGTGCGGTCTGCACCACCACCGTTTTCCCGGGGTCATCCAGCGCCTCCCACACCTTTGCAATCTCGTCACGCTCGCTGATTGCGCCCACGGGGCACACGGCCGCGCACTGTCCGCATTGCACGCAGACCACGTCGGAAAGCGGCTGCGCGAATGCCGGGGCTATCATGGCCTTGAAGCCCCTGCCCTGGGGGAATATCGCCCCAACCCCCTGCGTCTCACCGCACACCGTGACGCAGCGCCGGCAGGAGATGCACTTCGCGGTGTCCCTGACAAGCGCCGGAGTGCTGGCGTCGGTCATGCGCTTGCTCTTGGCTCCCGCATACGTGACCTGGCGGATGCCCAGGTCACTGGCTATTGCCTGAAGCTCGCAGTCCACGTTGCGGTCGCAGGTCTGGCAGTCGCCTTCGTGGTCGGAGAGGATCAGCTCCACCACCGCGCGTCTGGCGTTCCTGGCACGTGGTGAGTTGGTCCGGACCTCCATTCCATCCGCCGCAACGGTCACGCAGGAGGGCAGCAGGGTCTTCGCGCCTTTCACTTCCACGAGGCACACCCGGCAGCTGCCGATGGCCTGCACGTTCTTGAGGTAGCACAGGGAAGGGATTTTGATCCCGGCCACGCGGGCCGCTTCCAGGAGGTTGGTCCCCGCGGGAACCTGGATCTTTCTGTTGTCGATCGTCAAAGCTGGCATGTCAGTTGGCTCCTTCTTCTCGATAGTCGCAGCGCAGGCACCGCTTGCTCTCCGCCAGCGCGGCTGCGCACGGCAGAGTGAGCTCCACCTCCGCAAAGCTCCCGTTGCGCCGGGAAACCGGGATGAGCTTCACCCCGGGCCGGTTGGCAATCACGGGATCCGCGTCCGGGTCGAAATGCGCGTCTGACTGCCGGTAGGTCCGCCACGGGGCGTGGCTTTCTCCCGTCAGGAACGCGTCAATGCCGGCCGCCGCCCGTTCTCCCGCGGCGATGGCCTCCACCACGGATGAGGGCCCGCTCACCGCGTCCCCGCCGGCGAACACCCAGTCCACCGAGGTCTGCCCCGTGACCGGATCCGCGGACAGGTACTCACGTTCATTGTGTTTCGGTGCAATTCCATCGAACAACGCGGACGGCACGAGCTTCTGGCCGATGGCCGCGATGACCATGTCGGTCTCCAGGACGAAGTCGTTCTCTCCCTTTGCCAACGGTTTCCTGCGGCCGGTGCGGTCGAAGTCCCCGAGGTCCATTGTGCGGAACTTCGCCGAGACCAGCTTGTCACCCTTGCGTACCAGCTCCAGGGGCGCCGCAAGGAACTCGAAGCGCACCCCCTCTTTCTCAGCCTCTTCCACCTCCTCCGCGAAGGCGGGCATCTCGGCCCGGGTGCGTCGATAGACCACGGTGGCGCTCTCCGCTCCCAGCCGCAGTGCCGTGCGCGCCGCATCCACCGCGGCGTTCCCTCCGCCGATCACCACAACCTTTTTCCCGACCTGCGCCCTGGCCGCAAGGTTGTACTCCTTGAGGAACCCCAGGGCATCCACGACACCCTTGCCGTCTTCCCCCTTCATGCCAAGGCTCATGCCCTGCGGGGCGCCGACGCCGACGAACACGGCTTCGTATCCCTGCTCTTTGAGGCTGGCAAGCGTGAAGTCCGTCCCGAGCTTCTTCTTCGTCTTGATGGTGACTCCCATGTCGGCAATCATCCCGATCTCGCGGTCCAGGATCTCCCGCGGGAGCCGATAGGCCGGGATGGCTTGACGCAGCATGCCGCCCGGCTTGCTTTCACTCTCAAACACGGTGGGCTTGTAGCCCAGGCGCGCCAGGAAGTACGCGCAGGAAAGGCCGGCGGGGCCGGCGCCAACCACGGCGATCTTCCGCTTGCCGTTTTTCCCGTCTGCAATGGGGTCCGGCAGCTGGGGAGTTTTCTCCTGGTCGGAGAGGAACCTCTTGACCGCTCGAACCGAAAGGGGCTCGTCCAGCGTCGATCTCCTGCACTTGCCTTCGCAGGGATGGAAACAGACCCTGGCGCAGACCCCGACGAACGGATTCCTCTCCCGGTGGAGCTTGAGGGCCTCACTGTAGCGTTTTTCACCCGTGAGGCTGACGAAGCCCGGCACGTCCACTCCCGCGGGGCACGCATTCTGGCAGGGGGCGCGAACCAGCTCCGCGCACACGCCGGCCCGGCACTTGTGATCCCGGATATGCTCCACGAACTCATCGCGGAAATACCGGATGTTCGAAAGGACGGGATTCGGCGCGCCCTGCCCCAGGGCGCACAGGGCGGTATCCTGGATGGTCTTGCCCAGCTCGATGAGGCGCTCGATGTCTCCTTCCTCACCCTTGCCTGTGCAGATCCTGTCCAGGATTTCAAGCATCCTGCGCGTGCCCACCCGGCACGGCGTGCACTTGCCGCAGGATTCATCCTGCGTGAACTCCAGGAAGAACCGGGCCATGTCGACCATGCAGGAGTCTTCGTCCATGACGATCAGGCCGCCGGACCCCATGATGGCGCCCAGCTGCACGATGGACTCGTAATCGACGGGAACGTTCAGGTGCTCCTTGGGGATGGATCCACCCGACGGTCCGCCCATTTGCGCCGCCTTGAACTTCTTCCCGTTGGGGATCCCGCCGCCGATGTCGTAGATGATCTCCCCGAGCGGCACGCCCATGTTCACTTCCACAAGACCCACGTTGTTCACCTTGCCGGTGAGCGCGAAAATCTTGGTACCCGGGCTCTTTTCAGTCCCGACAGAGCGGAACCACGCGGCCCCGTTGGTGATGATGAGGGGGATGTTCGCCAGGGTCTCCACGTTGTTGAGAACCGAAGGTTTTTCCCACAGGCCGGCATCGGAGGGGAACGGCGGCCGGGGCCGGGGCTCTCCCCGCTTTCCCTCGATGGACCGCATGAGGGCAGTCTCCTCGCCGCACACGAACGCGCCGGACCCCTTGGCGATGTCGATGTCATAATCGAAGCCGGTTCCCAGGATGTCCTTGCCCAGGAGGCCGCGCTCGCGGCACTGGTTGATGGCAATGGTGAGCCTCTCAATGGCCAGCGGGTATTCCGCCCTGCAGTAGATGTAACCCTGGTGCGCGCCGATTGCCCGGGCGCCGATGATCATGCCTTCAATCACCGCGTGGGGATCGCTTTCCAGCACGCTCCTGTCCATGAAAGCGCCGGGATCTCCCTCGTCCGCGTTGCACAGGAAATACTTGATCTCTGACTTCGATCGGGAGGCAAAATCCCACTTGGTCCCCGTGGGGAAGCCCGCCCCGCCCCGGCCGCGAAGACCGGACTTCTTGATCTCATCGATGATCCCCTGCGGGGTCATCTCGAGGAGCGCCTTTGCCGTGGCAACGTAGCCGCCGCGGCCGATGTACTCCTCGATGCTCATGGCGGAAATCCTTCCCTTGTTGTGAAGGACCCGCAGGTTCTGCCGGGCAAAGAAAGGGATGTCGGCGTAATGCGGGATGACCGCCTGCGTCACGGGATGGCGGAACATGAGCCTTTCCACGGGCCGGCCTTTCAGAACATGCTCCTCGACAAGCTCGCTCATGTCCTCGGGAGCAAGCTTCTGGTAGAAAAACCCGCCGGGGTACACCACCATGATGGGGCCGCACGCGCAGAAGCCGTTGCAGCCGGTCTGGACAACGGCCACCTCACCCGCGGCGCGCGTGTCATGCATGTCCTCGATGGACACGGCTTCCGTGAGGTCGCGACGCGCCAGCTCTTTGACCAGCGTCTCCCGTACCCTTTCCGCTCCTGAGGAAACGCAGCCTGTGCCGAAGCACATCAGCAGATGCATCCGTGTGGACTTCATGCTTTGGCCCTCCCCTGGCTCTTGTCAGCATCCGAGGGCTCGCTGCCCACGTACACGACGTATGCGCCGGCCGATTTGCCGGCCAAGGTCTGGTTGAAGACCTCCCTGACTTTTTTGCCGTCCAGGTGCCCGTAGAGCACAGGCTGCTTTCCCAGAGTCTCCACTGTCATGACCGGCTCGTGCTCGCATGCGCCGATGCATCCCGAGGTGGTGAGCCTGATGTCGGTGCGGCCGCTTTTCTCAAGCTCTTCGGCCAGGGCGTTCACCACGTCGCGGGCTCCGCTTGCAATCCCGCAAGTCCCCATGTGCACGGTGAAGCACATCCTGAAGCCGTCTTCGCGCAGGGCCGCCTTCTTCTGCGCCTCATCGCGGATTGCCATGATATCCTGGAGGTTCCGTATCTTTTTCATCTCAGCCATGGACCTTCACTCCCTTCTTTCCCGAGCGCACGCCCGACCGCGCGCCGGACCTCGCGCCCTGCGCAGGGGCCTTCTTCCGGGCCGGCTTTTTTCAGCCGCTGCCGGCTGCGTGTAGCGCGCCAGGATCTCGCGGATCTTCGCCGGCCGCACGCGCTTGTAGACCTCTTCGTCAATGCAGACCGCCGGCGCCAGGCCGCAGGCCCCGAAGCAGCGCGCCACCTCCAGGCTGAACATCCCGTCCTTGGTGGTCTCTCCCACCTCGACGCCCAGCTCCTTGCGCATGGCCTCCAGCACCTGCTTGCCGCCCCGCACGTAGCAGGCGGTTCCCAGGCAGACGCGGATCACGTGCTTCCCGCGCGGCTGCGTGGAAAAGAAGGCGTAGAAGCCTACCACTCCCGCCACCTCGCTGTAGGATTTGTCCAACTGGAGGGCAATCCGCTTCAGAACGTCCTCGGGAAGGTAGCCGTAGATGCCCTGCGCCATCTGCAGCACGGGGATGAGGGCACCGGGCTTCCCCCGGTACTCCGTCAGCACTTCGTCGAGCCTTTCCTTCAGCTCGGCGTCGGTCGCCTGCCCGCAGCAGGCGGTTGCACCAGTCACCTCATTCATGCCGTTCTCCTCTCTCTATCTGGTCACGTTCAGGGCATCGAGCCCCTCGGCAATTCTTTCACGCATGCGACGGGCCAGCGCGATTTCTCCCCGCTGGCCGGCCGGCAGCCCCCGAGCTATCTCAGCGGTGCTCACAAACCGTTCTTGATCAGCCACCCGCAGCCGTGCCCGCAGCTCAACGCCCGGGTTGGTGCACACCACGGAGGCAAGCGTCCCGGCAAGGTCCCCCAGCGGGCTCCTGTCCACGCTGGAAAGAGGCATGCGGGCGCGGACTCGCACCCCGCCCAGGGACGAGCGGTCCAGCTGAAAGCTTCCGCCTGCCTGCTCGGCCCGGAACTTGAGCAGGCTCAGGCCCAGTCCGGTCTTCTTTCCTTCCTTCGTGGTGAAAAACGGGTCCATGGCGGTATCCGCGGACACCGGCAACCCCGGACCGTCATCCTCCACGCTGATGCTCAAGCTGCCTTCCGCAGGCTGCTCTTCCAGTGACACCTGGATGACCACGGCCCCGGCCCGGATGGAGTTCTCCACCAGGTCCAGGATGTGCAGGGAGATCTCACGCAAGAGCGCACCCCCGTCCGTCGATCCCTCGAAGCGCAAGGGCAAGCTCGTCGAAGCCCGGCTCGCTGAGGTTGATCACCGTGAAGCCCGTCCCGATGTCGGTAAGGAAGTGCCCGTCGGAAGAGCACAGGATGGGCAGGCCATGCGCTCGAAACTCCTCCGCCCTGCCCTTCCGCGCGCCTGCCGCCGAAACCTCAAGGCCGTCGAACGCAACGTCGGGCGGAAGAAAGCCCAGCTGGCCCGGCACGCTGAAGCTTCGCCTGTCCATGTGGGCGGCCACGGCAAGCCCGCCGTGACGGTGGATCAGCATGACCGCGTCGCAAAGGCTGAACAGGCTGGCTGAGGCCAGCATCTTCGACTCGATTCCCGTTATGTTTCCCTCGGCGTCAACAAGCTCCTGCTCCGGCGCCCGCCGGCCCGCCTGGGAAGTCGTGGCGAGAAGCGGCTTCCATGCCGGCAACCCTTCCTGAACTTCACAGGCGGCGCCTGCGGCCGCCGCCTCATTGGGAAAGAAGCCAAGGACGTGGACCTCCTCCCTGGTCGTGATTTCCATTCCGGCGATGACGGCAGGACCCCCCAGCGCTTCGGATGCCGTGCGGACCGCCAGGATATTCCCGGCGCTGTTGTGGTCACACACGGCGATCATGGCCATCCCCTTCTCCATTGCCTCCCGGACAATGGCGCGCGGCCGCATCTGGCGCGAAGCGCAGGGAGAGAGGACGGTATGGATGTGCAGGTCCGCCGCGCACGTCATCATCCCTTCATTTCCCGCGCAGCCCCAGCGCGTACAGCTTCCCGGCCAGGTCGAACGTCGATTGGCGCGTGGTGAAAAGGTTGATCTTCTCCGCAACCGCTTTTGCCCGAACGTCCCCGGACGGCTTCATTGCGGATGCGAAGATCACCGCCTTCAATCCCGCGTGGACCGCCACGGCCACGACGTTCATGTGCACCTGGATGGTGAGGAGCAGTCCCCCGGCGGGGGCGTTGGCAAGAACGTCGCTGAGCAGGTCCGATGCGTGGGCCTTGTCCACGTTTCCCGCCTCTTCAATTCGGAGCTCGGGGGTGAGGTTCTCCAGGCCGAGTGTTTCCGCAATCTGTCCAAGGTTCATCTGTTGTTCTCCATAAAGGGACAATCACTCCGCGCTGCCCGACCCATGACCACGTCCTCCGCGAAAGCCGCGCAGGAGGGCGCGCCGCAGGACCCGCAGTCCCTGCCCGGCAGGAGGCGCAGCTCCCTGTCGATTCGGGAAAGCTTCTTCATTGCCTCAGCCATGTCAGGGTCAAGCCTGAGGCCGGGACGCTGGGCATATGGCCGGGGCCTCCGGGCAACACCTGGCGGCTGTCCTTGCGGCTTTTCCACGGTCCACGCACGGCCGGTTACCTCAGGCTCCGAGGCAACAAGTGGTGACGCCGAGCATCCCCCCGAGCAGAGGTGGAGCTGCAGCAAGGTGACATCAACCAGCTGGCCCGTTTCCGCCAGGGAGAGAGCGCGCATCACGCCGCGTACGCCGCTCACCGCCGGCTCGCCGGCCGCCGGGGAGCCGCGGCCGGGAAAAACATTGCTCGGGGTCTCATGGATGGCTGACTGGCCGTGGAGAATTGGCTGAATGGCAGCCTTCAGAACGGCCGGGGATACAACCGTGAGCCTGTCTGTGAGGCTGGATCGAATGCAATTGCCGTACTGCCCGGCGCAGGCGGCAGCAAGAAACACGGGACGCAAGGGGAACTCCTCGCAGGCGGTTTCCGCGGGGGAGAGGAAAGGCGACATATGGGGGATGAGAGACGGGAACCTGCACTCTATCAGCGCAACCAGGGCAGGGCACAGGGGCGGGATTCTTGGCAACGGAAGGTCCCCGGAAGCGGCCTCGCGCCGGGCCTCACCAAGTATCGGCTCCTCCCACTCCTCGATCATCCGCACGGCGGTGAACCCGAGCTGGCGCAGGGCAGAAAGGGCGCGCTGCGGAGAGCGCGCGCCGGAAAACGCCGTCAGCAATCCACGGGGGGCAAGGAGGATCGCGCCTTCCGGGACCCTCGGCAAGGCGAGGTCGTGGTCCCCGATGCCGAATACGCTGTCCGGGCATTCATCGACGCAGGCGGTGCATCCGAGGCAGAGGTGCTCAAGGAGAACGGGGTGACGGTCCCGAACGCGAAGAGCGCCGGCCGGGCATGCGAAGATGCAACGCCTGCAGCCCCTGCATCGGGCCGCATCGACGCGCGGAGGAGCCGCAGCCTCCGCAGCGTCTTTGTGTTGGACGGCCGCGCCGCCGAAAAGGATTGTCGACCTGATGCGTGTGCCGCGACCGATCCTGGTCTCGATCTGGAAGAGGTCGCTGCTTCGCCGGATGTTCGGAAGGCCCAGGCCCGCGCCGAACCCCATTTGCCTGGCTTTCTCAGAAGCTGTCGACCAGCCCTCCTGCAGGGCAAGCTCGACGTCCGGAATCCCCGGGCCCTCGTCCGCCACCTCCAGGTCGAGCTTCTTCTCATCCACCCGCGCCCAGAGCGTCCCCGTGCGGGCGTGAATGACCACGTTCATCTCGGCTTCGTAGGCGGCGATCATGGCGCGGCGCAGCACCGCGGCGTCGACTCCCAGCTTTGCCAGCTGCTCCTTGAGCTTCTTCGTTGCAAGCCCCGCGGAATCGAAGTCCCCTCCCGTGATGCCGTAGCTGAGCGTGATCATGGCGACGGAGCCTTTTTCCCGGTCAGGCACGCGGCGGCTCGCTTACATGTGCTTTCGCCGCTTTGCCTGGAAACCAGAAGCCCTGTCCCCGCGGACCTGGCCTGGCTCACCAGGTCAGCTGCGGGCTCGCTTCCGTCCACAAGGCAGATTCCCGGCACGTCCATGAGCTCGGCCACCCGGATGAGCTGATTATTCGCCAGGGAGGTGACAAGCAGCGTGCCGGGTCCGGCATTCGCAATGAGGTCGCTCATTGTCGCGCCGGCGTAGATGCGATTGATGTCCGGATTTCCACGGCCGCTCGGGACGACCACTCGGGCTTCGATGGCGCGCGCAAGCTGTTCGATTTTCACGGAACGCTCGGCATTTGAGCCTGCAAGCCTCATGCCAATCGTGAAATCAATCTCGATCGAGTTTGAGTTCTTCGAGATTGAAGTGCCACAAGAGGGTCAACTCTTTTCCGGGTAACAAGATGGTGTTCGCTCTGCGACAGGGTGCAGCTTCACTGCCTGGCAACCCTTGCTGGAGCAAATTCAGGCTCGTTTGTGCATGGATCACCCATGGGTGATTTGCGCACGCAAGAAGGTTCTTTGTTGTTGGACGGTTGATTCAGTAACTTAGTGACCAATGTCGGAGGTGAGCATGCGAAAGCTGGGAGCAATGTTTTTTTGCATTTTGCTGGGCTTGCCCGCCTTCGGACAAGCGCATCCGGAGCTCTCTCTCAGCGTCTCGCCCGGAGGCACCATGCCTCTCGGTGAAAACTCGTCATATTTTTCGTTCGGAGGAGGCACGGAATTGACCGCGAGCCTTTCCAATCTCGTTCCCGTGGTCTCCCCGCGGCTTTCCCTGGGGTATGACTATGTTCCCCTGGTCACTCTCGGCTCGGTGAGCCTTGTCCATCTCGGTGTCGGGCTTGCGGTACCATACCAGCTGACGCCATCGCTCAGTCTGTCCCCCTACGTGCTCGGAGGATACACCTATGGCTTCATCTCGGACGGATCCGGCCAGGGCGGAGGTCCATTCGCGAAAGGCGGGCTGGAGCTTGTCGCGTCTCTTGGCGACCGGTACGGCATCGGGCTGGATACCTCGTATCGATGGGACATTGGCGCCTGGAGCGGGCTTGACTTCTCTCTCTATTCGAGCGTGCATTTTCCGATCGGTCGGTCCGCGGGACCGGGAGCTGTCAAGGGAATCCAACTCCTCTCCGCTGACCTGACAACCGTTTTCCCTGCGCTTTTCAAGCTCTACGATTAAAACCCCTTCGGTTCAATCAAGCTGCGCAACCTGGAAAAGAAGCCATTGACGGACCTCACGGTCGATTTCTTCGTGGAAAGCTACATGGACAACCCGACACGGCTGCTTTCCATTCCGCGGCTCGATGCCGAGGCCGTTCAGGATGTATCAATGAAGGCGCTGTTTTCGGAAAAGGTCCTCAAAATCACGGAAGCAACGAAGGTCTCCGGCAAAATCTCCGTGAGCTTCGTGTACGACGGCCAGCCCTACACGAGGGAGTTCACGCAGACTGTGCGAATCAACAACCGCAACAGCCTCACGTGGGATGACACGCGGAAAGCGGCCACGTTCGTCACCCCGAATGACCCCCTGGTTCTGACGTTGGGAAAAAGCGCCGTCTCCGTCACGGCTGACGTGCCAAGCGGCCAGATCGACAAATGGCTGCTGGCCGCGATGACTGTTCACGAGGCGCTGCGGCTCAAGGGGCTGCGGTACTCCACCAATCCGAACACGCCTTTCAGCAGCATCCTTCACAACGCATCCGTCGTGGACACGGTCCTGTTCCCCCCGGAAGAGCTTGCGTATGGGGCCGGCAACTGCAGCGACCTCACCGTCCTGTACTGTTCGCTGCTGGAATCTTTGGGGGCCCACACCGCTTTCATCACGACGCCGGGTCACATCTACGCCGCCGTGCAGCTCGACATACCGCCTGATCAGATCGACAAGTTTTTTTCAAACCCCCAGGACCTGATAATCCAGGACGACAAGACATGGTTGCCCGTTGAAGTGACCATGTGCGGGGACCCTTTCATCGCTTCGTGGCAGACAGGGGCGCAGGAATGGCGTGAGTTCCAGCCGCAGGGCCAGACCGAGTTTCTGCCCGTGGAGACGAGCTGGACCGTGTATGAGCCCGTTGGACAGATACCGCAGCTCTCAACCACCGTCAAGCTCCCCGACCTGCCGCAGATGTCGAAGGCCTTCAAGACCGCGCTCAAGCAGTTCGTGGATATGGAGCTGCAGTCCCGGGTCCAGAAGATTCAGGGCGAAATCGGCTCGCAAAAAGGCGACCCCCGTCCGGTCAATTCACTCGGCGTCCTGTATGCGCAGTTCGGCCGCCTTGACCAGGCAAGCACGCAGTTTGAAGAGGCAAGCAAGATGGGCGATTATTTTCCCGCCGTTGTCAACCTTGCGAATATCCGGTTCCTCCAGCGCAATTTCAAAGCCGCGCTCACTTTCTACCAGAAGGCCGTGTTGCTGGACCCGAAAAACGCCATTGCCATCCTTGGCCTCTCTCGGACGTATGTCGCGCTTGAGAAATACGAGGAGGCGCGCGCGGAATATGAAACGCTCAAGGCCGCGGATCCGGACCTCGCAAAGAAGTATTCCTACCTGGGGGAGCAAGGAACCACGCAAACCCGGCAAGCCAGCGCGGACGCGCGGACCGGGACAATGACGTGGGACGCGGAGGACATGTGATGGTCCGGACATTGCGCTCTTCGACGAAGGCAATCTTTCTGCTTTGTGCGCTCCTCCTGGCCTCGTGCCCCAACCCCCTCATGAATGCCATCAAGACGAAGGTAAGCAACGACACGGGCAAGAGCCTGAACTCCTTCGTATTCACCGCTGCCGCGAACGCCAGGCTGTATACCGATGTCCAGGGAAGCATCAACGACACCGCCTACACAATCTCTCTTTCGGTGCCGAAGTGGGTTCCCCTCACCAGTCTCGTCGCGACATTTCAGTTCCAGGGCGCTTCTGTGACGGTGAACGGGGCGGCCCAGACCAGCGGCATCACCGCGCAGAGCTTCTCGCAGCCCGTGGTGTATACCGTCACACCGCAAAGCGGTCAGCCCGTCAAATACACGGTCACCGCGACCACCGGACCCCAGGGACTCATGGGCGGCGTCATCCAGGGCACGCCGCTGTCTTTGAGCGGCGCGGTCAGCACAACGGCCGGACTGGCTTCGGCGTTCGGCAACCCCATGGGCGTTGTCGAAGTGAGCGGGAACCTCTATGTCGCCGACTCGCAGTTCAGCGTCATCTGGAAAGTCAACGCTGCCACGGGAGCAGTGACGCTCTATGCCGGGATCCTTGGTTCGCCAGGCTTTGCTGATGCCGCATCAGGCCCTCCGACAAGCGCGCAGTTCAATACTCCGGCCGGCCTGGCGACCGACGGAAGCAACCTGTACATCGCCGACCAGGGGAACGAAAGGATCCGCATGATCGCGCTTTCCAGCGGCGATGTGACCACTCTGGCCGGCAGCGGGACACAGGGACATGGGGACGCCATCGGGACAGCGGCAACCTTCTCCGGCCCCAACGGGCTTTATTTCGACGGCACCAGCACGCTCTATGAAACGGACAAGATCAGCAAGATCGTGCGAACCATCGACCTGACCGCAGGGCCCACCTATGGCACAGTCACCACGATTGTGCCGTTCGGGAACACATACTTCGCCGCTCCGGCCGGGCTGGTCCTGTTCACAGTCAGCTCCAGCACCTACCTGTATGTCGTCGATGAAGCGAACAACGCCGTCTATCAGTTCGGGCCGCTGCCTTCCTTTTCGGTCACCGCGTCAGGCAACCCATTCGTCGGCCTTGCGGCCGGTCTCAACACTCCCACCGGGATCGTTGCCTTCAGCAATTTCCTGTACGTTGCCGACGCCGGGAACGACGCAATTCAGAAGGTGGATCCTTCCAACGGATCGGCGACGACGTACTTCGGTGCCAGCGGCCAGAACGGCCACGTGGACGGCCTGGGCGCATCTTCCATGAGGTTCGATACCCCGAACATGCTGTGGGTCCAGACCGGCTCTCCCTCGTACATGTACATCACGGAGGGGGGAAACACCGATATCAGAAGCATCCAGCTCACCACGGTCTTCAGCTCCACTCTGGCGGGCGTCCCCCCGGGCAGCTCCAATGGTACCGGCTCAGCCGCGACGTTCTACAGCCCGCGCCAGATGGCCTCCAATGGGACAACCGTGTGGATTTCGGACCAGCTCAACCAGCTCCTGAGGAGCCTGACCACAGCTGCTGCTGCCGTGGGCGCGTTGGCAGGCCAGACAGGCAACGCGGCCGAGCAGGATGGCACAGGCGCAGGTGCAGCGCTGAACTATCCGGCAGGCATGACGACGGACGGAAAGTTCCTCTACGTTTGTGACCAGTTCGGAATGACGATCCGGAAGGTGAACATCGCCACCGGGGCGGTGACAACCATCGCGGGCGCTGCCAACCAGGCGGGGTTCGTCGACAACGTAGGCACCTCAGCCAGGTTCCAGCGGCCAACGGGCATCACAACTGACGGCACCAGCCTCTACGTGGTGGACCAGGCGAACAACGCCATCCGCAAGATAGATCTTGGCACCCTCCAGGTCACCACGATCGCAGGGTCATTGAGCGCGGCGTCAGGGGACACGGACAACGCGGTCGGCACGCTGGCGCTTTTCAATACCCCGGGCTCTGTGACCACTGACGGGACAAGTCTCTTCGTAACGGATATCGCCAACAATAAGATCAGGAAGATTTCGCTGCCCGGCTACAGCGTCAGCACCCTTGCGGGCCCCCTTCCCGGTTCCCACACCGCCGGATATGCGAATGGAGCCGGCAACTCATCCCTTTTCCATACCCCGATAGGGATCACGACGGACGGCACATCGCTTTACATCGCGGATCAGCTCAACGCGGTCATTCGGAAGATCGACATTGCATCGGGAACCGTCTCGACTATCGCGGGTCCCGCTCCCTCCCTTGTTGCCCCGGCTGAGATCAACGGAACCGGCACGGCGGCACGCTTCAACCAGCCCATCGGCATAACCACCGACGGCGTGGGCCTCTACGTTGCTGACAAGGGAAGCAACACGATCCGGCGGGTGCGGTGAGCCGCGAAGGACAATCAACCATTATTCGCCCGGCAAGAGAAGCCGATCTTGCCGCGGTCAATGACATTTACAATCATTTCGTTCTGCATTCAACCTCTACCTATCAGGAGTTGCCGGAAACGCTGGATACGCGGCGGCAATGGTTCAGTCATCATGACGAAAAGCACCCGGTCATTGTCGCCGAGGAAGCGGGCCGTGTCGTCGGCTGGGGATCGCTTTCGGCGTATCATACGCGTTCCGCGTACGGGCGCACGGTGGAGAACTCCGTCTATGTTCACCATGAGCACCATCGACACGGCATCGGGTCGCTGCTGCTCTCCGAGCTGATCACCCGCGCCCGGCATCTCGGCCATCATGCCATTATTGCAGACATCGACGCGGAGCAGACTGCCAGCGTGGCATTGCACGAGAAGTTTGGTTTTGAAAAGGTCGGACACCTCACGCAAGTCGGTTTCAAGTTCGGCCGGTGGCTTGGTGTGATTTACATGGAGCTGTTGCTGTAGGACCCGGCTTGCGCCTCGGTTCAGGCTTTGCCCAGACGCTGCGTGGATATGAACAGAGAGGTGGCGTCCAGAACAAGGCGGACGCCGCTCAATGGCTTGGCAACCTGGAACGGCACGTGGCAGATCTCGACAAGCACACCCTGGTGGAGATCACCTCGTGCGGTGACAGCAGCTTCCTTGTTCCTCTGAAGGAAAGCATTAAGGCTTTTCGCGGAATCGTTCATCTTTTCAATGGCAATTCTCAGCTTGTCCCGCGTCTGCACAAGCCGCGGGTTTCCTTTTTCCGTGGAGGCAAGCCTGGCTTCCACCTCCTTCAGCTTGAGAACCAGCTCGGTGTTCCGGTCCCTGATCCAGGCGAGCTTCTGCTGGGCCCGGTAGTCCTCACCGCAGCAAATCTCGGTCCGGACTCCCGCCGGGCTTCCGATCTGGAAGGCCGTAACGCCTTTTTGGGCCCAGAGCTTGCCGCCAATGATCACGCCCTTGGGCCCCGTTGTGATGGCGCCAAGCGTGTTGACGACGGAATTGAGGCAGCCCGTGCTTGCGTGCACATCTCCGCCGGCTTCCACGTAGCAATTCTCGATGAACTTTGCGTGAATCTGGCCGCCCACCTTGACCGTGCTCTGGATTCGGCCCAGGATCCCCTGGTCCGTCACCAGGTCGCCTCCGCATGATATCTCGGAGGCGTCGATGGTTTTCGCGCACGTGAGGGACCCCCCCGCCTTGACCATGAATCCCTGCTTGATCTGACCGTGCACAATGACGTCCCCGGGAAAATCGATGTGCCCCGTCGAATAGTCAACGTCCCCGGGTATCTCCAGGACTTCGCTCACCCAGAAGGAATCCTCGCCCGTGACGAACTTGCCGTCGCACGCGGCTACCACCCTGTCGCCTTCAGTCAGGGTGTTCTTTCCCGGCCTGAGGGATTTGCGCGTGGACCTCCCGTAGGCTACGGCCACTCCCGTGACGTCGATCCCGGCCTCGCCCTCGGTGCGCGGGACCATCAGCGCCAGGGTGCCGCCTTTCTTGACGACCTCGAACGGGCTCAAGGCCTTGAAGTCGACCGTTCGCGTCTGTGGTTCGTCGGAGACTCTTTTCCTCAGCAAGGAAGGCTCGATTTCCAGGTGGGAATCGACCTCTTCCGCGGGCTTGCGGCCGCGCGCTATCTCAACGTTCGCAACTCTCTTGCGCGACGTGGTGCAGGCAAGGATGGAGGAGTTGATCGCATCCCAGTCGATCCCGAACCTCACCCCCATCGCGGCCAGCTTTTCGCCTACCGAGGCCAGCTCGATCTGCGCTCCCGTCCCCGCGGACGGAGAGAAGTCGGCCACCGCCGCCATGCGATCCGCGGAGATCCGGATGTCGATGCCGCCGTCAGCGCTTCTCGCTTCGGATCGTCGACCGGAGGGCGGAACCTGCTCGGAGCTTTGAATCAGGCTCGGCTGGATCACGCTGGAGGCAACATTTTCGCGATCTCGAAACACCAGCATGACTCCCCGGGAGTTCCCCCAGGCGCCCGGTAGGGCTCGAGGTTGACCTGGACGCGGAGCGCGCTGCCGTCAGAACGGGCGATCTCGCAGTTCTCCAACCCGACGCTTCGCCCCTCGAGGATCACCTGGTCGAGGTACGTAGAAAGAGCCTCCCGCGCGCCGGTTCTGACGGGTTTCAGAAGCGGCAGAACCGAGCTGAAAGGAGGAAGAGAAGCGGGGAGCTCGAAGAGACTGCGAGCCCTTTCGTTCACATACTCCATCGTTCCGTTGGGCTGGATCACGATGATGGCGTCCCGGGTGGAAAATAGAATCGCGGACATCCTGTCGTGGCTTCCCCGCAGCTCTTTCTGGCCCCGGGATCTGCTGAGCGCCATCTTCACCGTGGCTTCCAGGGACTTCTCTTCAAAGGGCTTGATGATGAACCCGAAAGGCTCGGTGAGCTTTGCTTTGTCCAGGGTATCCTGGTCGGAATAAGCGGTCAGATACACAACCGGCACCCGTGAGCTCCTGATAAGGCCGGCGGCGTCAATCCCGCTCATGGCCCCCCGCAGGTGGATGTCCATGAGGACCAGGTCTGCCTCCAGGGCCGCTGATTTCTCCACGGCTTCCTCGCCGGAGGCAACAACATCGGGAACCTCGTAGCCCAGTCCCTCCAGGCACTTCTTGATGGCAAGCGCGGAAAGCTCTTCGTCTTCCACCACGAGAATCCGGGCACGGTCCATGTAAGCTCGAGGCCTCCCTCTCTAAGGGTATCATCAGGGACCCGATTCGTCAGGCTGGCGAGGTCGTGGCGCCCATCCGCGATTTAAGCAAGGTGCTTACTTCACCGCTCCCAGGGAAAGCCCGCTTGCAAGCCGGCGCTGCGCCACGACAAACACGATGAGGATGGGCAGGGACCCGACGACCGCCAGAGCCATGAGCCCCGACCAGCTGGCGCCGTAGGCTGAGATTTGCTGGCTGATCAATGCGCTGATCGGGTAGGTGTCGGGGCTGGTCAGGATGCTGATGGCATAGAGGAACTCGCCCCAGGCCAGGATGAAGACCAGGGACGCGGCGGTCGCTATCCCGTTTGCCAGAAGCGGCACAATGATGCGCAGGAATGCGGTCCAGGTCCGCGCTCCGTCCATGGCTGCCGCTTCCTCGATCTCGCGGGGGATGCCGCCGACAAACGGCCGCAAGACAAGGACCGTGAAGGGAAGGTACAACGCGGTGTCGGCAAGGACCACGCCGGGCAGCGTACCCAGAAGCCGCCACGCGCCCAGCACCCGGTAGAGCGGAATGATGGTGGCCGTCTGGGGGATCATCTGGAGGAGGACCAGGATTCCCAGCCCGGCGGTCAGTGTTGCGCCGCGGCGGCGGTCAAGGCCGTACGCCGTGGGAATCCCGAGGAGCAGCGTCAACACGGTCGTTCCCACCGAGATGATGGCGGAGTTCAGAGCCGCCCTGCCCAGGGTTCCCTCCCGCGCTATCTGAGCGTACGCCTGGAACGACGGGCTGAAAATGATGCCTCCCGGGTTCGCGAAGATCGCCCTGTTGTCCTTGAGGGAAGTCGCCACGAGCCACAGGAGAGGAACGCCGTAAATGACGATCAGGAACGCCACGCCGATGAGGGACCACGGGCTGGCATCCCCTGGGCGGCGGCCTGCCCGCTTCACCTTTCCTCCGTGCGCCGCAGCGCCCGAACGTAGACGATGGCGAGCAGGAAAACGATGACAACTGTGAAGACCGCGACGCCGGCCCCCAGGGCGTACTTGTAGTTGATGAACGACAAGCGGTAGCTGAGGAAGGGAAGCGTGGTGCTTGCAACGCCCGGTCCGCCGTAGGTCATTACGTAGATGAAATCGAAGCTCCGGAAGGCATACACCACCGTGAGAACAGTGAGGATCAGGGTGATGGGAAGCAGGAGAGGCATCTTGATGCGGATGAAGCGCTGCGCCGGGCTTGCGCCGTCCACGGAAGAGGCGTCCAGGAGCTCCACCGGAATGTCGACAAGGGCCGCGCGGTAGACCAGGGCGCTGAACGGGACAACGGCCCACGAGTTGACCAGCGCCACGGAGACGAGCACGAGGTTTTGCTGCACGAGCCACATCGGACCATTGGAGAGGTGAAGGAACGCGAGGATGGAATTGACAAGACCGCCGGGAAGCAGCAGGAACTTCCACAGGCTTCCCAGCACCACGGGAGGCATTGCCCAGATGAAAACCATCAGTCCCAGGCCAAGAGCGGAAAACTTCCCTCGTCTTTGGAGCAACGTGGCGGCGCCCAGGCCGCCGAGCATCCCGACGGACACGACAACCGCGACGAAAATCAGGGTATTGCGGAAGGCGAGCGCGAAATCCGACAGACGGCCGAGGGCCTTGAAGTTGGAAAGCCCCCTGAAAGGCCAGCTTCCCCGAACGATGTTTAGAGATGTGACATCGCTCAGGCTCATCCAGATGAGATTCACAAAAGGATAGAGCGCAAAGGCAAGGAGATAGATCCCGGCCGGGATGATGAAAAAGAGATAGGGCCGCCGCGAGGCGGCCCGCTTTTCTGGCGCGCCGCGGGTGAGGAGGGATTCTGACACGCGCCGAAACGCCTGATCAGGGGGCGAGCTCTGCTTGGACTCCCGACACGGCCTTGGAAGCCGCCGCCGCAGGATCCTCCTGGCCGGCAATCACGGCGCTCCACTGCTGCCCGACCACCAGCTGGGCATTCTGCACTTTTGTCACAGGCCCGGCGTCCGGGGGATACAGGGCCCCGACCTTCTGGACCTCCTGGGCAAAGGGCGCCAGGAGCTTGTCGCTCGTCACCGCGGGGTCCTGGGCCGCATCGGACCGTGAAGGAATGCTGCCGACATCGCGGAACGCGATGAGCTGGCCTGCCTTGCTGAAGTAGCTGCCCTGGAGGTACTGCCATGCAAGCTGCGGGTTCTTGGAGAAGGCGCCGATGGACTCGGCTTCTCCGCCGAGATACACCTTCGCGGGGTTCGGACCTGCGGGCATCATTGTCACTCCGTAATTGAAGTGCGCGTTCGCTTTGGCCGTCCCGAGCTGCCAGTTACCGTTTTCCGTGAACGCAACGTCTCCGACAGTGAAGGCCTGGAAGGGCTCGACCTGCTCCCATGTCACGACGATGCGCGAGAGGTAGCCGGCCTGGGCCCACGAGGAAACGAGCGCGAATGCCTTCTGGGCGGCTCCCGCGTCAGGATTGTTGTACGACCAGCCGTACGCGGACATCCAGGGATAGGATTGCCATTCGCCCTGATCGTTCGGCTTTCCGGTGAGGGTGATCCCTTTGTAGCCGGCCGCGGTCACTTTCTGGAGAACGGCGGTGAGCTCATCAATTGTTGTGGGCGGCTGTACACCAACCTTGTCGAGAATATCCTTGTTGTACCACAGCCCCAGGAGATTGACGTATCCCTGCACTCCGAAGACCTTTCCCCCGATGGAATGGACAACTGCCGGGGCGAACAGGCCCTTGTCCGCAAATGAGCTCCAGTACGGGGAGAGATCGATGATGGCCTTCGCATCCACGAACTGTCCCACGTTCGGGCCGTTGTAAACCACCACGTCAGGTCCCGTGCTTGCGGCAGCGGCTGCCACGATCTTGTTATTCAGCTGATCGTAGGGAACGAAGACGTAATTCACCTTGACGTTCGGGCTTGCCTGGTTGTACAGGGCCGCCAGGTCTTTCAACTCCTGGACCTGACTGTCGACGCTGAAGTAGTGCCACACCGTCACCGTGCCGCTTGCAGCCGCACCCCCCTCCTTTTGCCCGCCCGCGAAAAGGGGCGCAGTAAGAAGAGCCAGGACGCAGAAAATAGGAACCGACATCTTTCCCATGGCGATTCACCTCTCTCCGGACATGTCCACTGATGCTCCCACCGGAGACCTGATTGCCGTATGACTATAAGGTAAGCCGTCTGCGAAGAGAGTCAAGGCGGACGTCGGAAATCGCGCTAAAATTGCATACCAGGGACACAAGCAATCAGAACGGCGAGGTTTCGCCGGCGCCCTTCCCAGGCCGATTCTCCAGGGAGCGTGTCGCGACCATGATGCGCGCTTCCTGCTCAACCAGCTCGGTTCGAAGCAGCGCCTCCTTGAGATTCGCCCCGATTGTCAGAACGCCGTGGCGTGCCAGGAGCACGGCATCATGCCGGGCAATTGCGGCCTCCACCGCTTTCCCATCGGGCGCTTCAGCCCGGCTGTCCAGCTGACCGACATCCCCTACAAAGGGAGCCGGGCCACGGAGAGTCAGCTCGAGCTTCGCGCCGCAGGACGCTACGGCAATCGACATCGGTGGATGGGTGAAGATGACCGCTTGTATGTCGGGCCGCTTCCGATAACAGGCAAGGTGCATGAGCACGTCAGAGGATGGTTGCTTTGAACCATCCAGAACCTGCCCCGTGGCCAGATCAAGCCCGACAAAGTCATCAGGGTTGGCCGTGGAGAGATACGCGTCGCTGGCCGAGATGTATATGCTGTCTGCGCTGCGGGCGCTGATGCTCCCCTGCGGCCCGACAACAAATCCCCTGGCAGCCGCAGCCCGACCGCACTCCACCAATGCTTCCCGAACAAGCCAGGCCGGGCCTCGATTTCCAAAAACGGCCGACTCGACAGAGAGAAGGTCCAACCGAGCCCCGACTTCGTGGAGATAGGCCACCTGTGCCGTCTCTTCGACCAGCTCAGCAGTGTGCTCCGCCTCCAGGACATCCGGCCCCACGGCAACAATCCCGTGAGCGCCCAGGATGAATGCCTTGAGATCCGGATGCGCTTCGAAGAGGCCGAGCACGACGGGCATCTCCTCCTTGAGAACGCCCTTTGGCGAAGAGAAGAACCTCACGGGAATGGGGTGGGCAAGCTTGAGCTGCGTGTGGAGCGTCAACAGGGGAAGCTCGCGTCCGGTGAACGACCAGGCAATAGACCAGGGTGAATGAGTGTGAACAACGCCACCCACCTCGGGCAGGTTCTTGTACAATTCCCCGTGCAGGACGGACTCCCGTGTCGGCTTGCGATTTCCCTCCACGACATTTCCGCTGAAATCCGTGACGATCATTGTTTCCGGCGTGCAGTCCGCAAGCGAGACTCCGCTTGGCTTGACGACCATGAGCGGCTTTCCCGGAACCCGAGCGCTCATGTTTCCCCCGTTTCCGGTCTGGATGCCTCTCTGGTAGGCCCGGCGCGCGGCCTCCGCGAATTGAGCCCTGACTTCTTTCAGCACGTTCAACCCCTTTTTCCCAGAAGCTCAAGCATGGCGGCCGCTGCGGCCTTGCTGAATGCCGGATCGTTGATGTGAGCGTCCACCTCCCGCAACGGGATCTCATGTTTGAGCCCGGTCCGCAAGGCCTGGAAAAGCGCCTCATCCGTCTCAGGCTGCCAGAGAGGACCGCCCGGGTAGCTGAGCTGATGGAGGCCTTTTCGAGGGAAAAGAACCGTTACGGGACCCCCGCTTGCGTTCAAGCGGCTTGCTATGGCCTGGCCAACCTTCGCAGCTTCCGAGGGATGGAGCTTGAGATGAAGCACAGTGGGATGCTGGTAGATGCGCGGCCTGCTTTTCCAGTCGGGAAGGCTGGCAAGAGCGCTCTCGGCCCAGTCCACCACGTCGGCGGCGCCCGGCGTCACCACCTGCGGAAGGCTGCGTTCCGAGGCGGCGTTGAGGCGCCCCGTGGTCCCAGACGAGAAACCGCCGAATATCTCGCAGACGATCTCATGAAGAGTCAAGTCGAGGACCGCCCCAACAAGCCCCTCCTGGATCGATTCTTCGAGGGACCGTCCGCCTACGCCAGAAGCGTGGAAAGTTACGACTTCGAGGCCGGCCTCCTCCAGGAGGCCCACCGCCCGTGCGACCCCATCGTTGGTAACTCCCAGCATGGTTGCACCGACAACCAGGTGCTCAGGCCGGGCAATAGACTTGCCGGCGTGCTCCGCCATGCCGCAGATTGCGGCCGTTGCGTTGTCCATGACGGCCCGGGTAATGAGATTGAGCCCTGCAACATCCGCCACTGAATGCATGATCGTCAGGTCTTTGGTTCCAACCATTGGATCGAACGTCCGCTGACCGCTTGCCATCGTGGAGACCATGAGCTTGGGAACGCCAATGGGCAGCGCGCGCATGCCGCTCGTTCCCATGGTGGTGTTCTGGGCGCCGCCGAGGGACAAAACGGCGTCCAGTCTGCCTTCGGCATGGAGGGCCGGCAACAGGACGGCCAGCCCCCTGGCCATCGTCATGATCCTGTCCCTCTTCTCCTGGCTGCGCACCTGCGGCCAGACAGCACCGGCCGCACGGGCTACATCTTCCGGCCCCAGGTCCCCTTTGAAAACCGGCTCCCCGCTGACGCTGACGTCGATGATCAGCGCCTTTTGTCCCAGGCGAAGGATGCTCTCTTTGACGTAGAGCACTTCCTTGCCTTTGGTGTCCAGCGAAGCGACAACGGCGATCGTCTTCATCAGCCAAGGACGGGCTTCGTCTTGATCAAGGTCTCAATGGCCGGCTCATGCGATGGCAGGATGAGATCCCTGCTTTTGGCCCGGGCCTTCAGGTCCTCGATGCTGCGCCAGCACTCGACGATGTCGGCAAATCGGGCCGGTGGGGTGATGCTATAGTGCAATTCGGGAACAGGATCGAGGTTATCATAAATGAAAATCGAGTCTCCGCAGCAGTGGTACGTTCCTTCCCTCGTGTCGACGGTCACCGTCTGGTGTCCCGGCGAGTGTCCCGGGCTGGGGTAAACACGGACGCCGGGGACGATCTCTTCTTCACCGTCCACCACGTCCACCTTGATTCCCTCGAACGGCCGGGTGATGCCGAGGACAGGATGCTCATAGGACTTGTAATACACGCCGATGGGGTCAAGGGCGAACTCGTACTCCTTCCGATGGGCAATGAACTGCGCGTTTGTGAACTTCTCCATGTAATAGATATGATCCCAATGCATGTGGGTGAAAATGACCTTCGTGACGTCAGCGGGCTTCAGCCCCAGGGCAGACAGGCGTTCCGG
This sequence comes from uncultured Spirochaetota bacterium, assembly GCA_963710335.1. GTDB lineage: Bacteria > Spirochaetota > Spirochaetia > SZUA-6 > Fen-1364 > Fen-1364. The sequence goes on along the minus strand of CAVQAA010000006.1, from coordinate 352,894 downwards.
GATAGAGAAGCCCTCCGGCTGAAATGACCCGGGATGGTGGTACGTGTCGCCGCGCTCGGTCCACGCCTGCCCGGTGTCCACGAGCACCAGATCACGCCCCCCCTCCACCAGGTAGACGATGGTCGGCAGGAGCAGCTTCGCGTCATCCACGTTTGGTCGATACGCGTGGACGCTGTGGTGGTAGTGGTACTGCTTCTTGTACGTCGGGACATAGCCGGTGACGATGGGTCTGACGGTCAGCTTGGACATGGTGTTACCCCTTTCTCATCTGTAGTCTTCTCGGTCCAGCCCGTATTTCTTCATCCGCTCGTACAGGGCGCGGCGGGAGATACCAAGCGCATGCCAGGTTGCGTTGATTTCGCCCTTGTTTTCCCTCAGCGCAGCCTCGATCACTTTTCGTTCAACCTTTTCAAGCTCATCTCGCAAAAAGCCTTCCCCCGGAGGCACGGAGATGAGCCTGACGGAATCGCTCAGCATGTCCGGCGAAAAGCTTCCGGCCGTTCCATCCCGGGCCGTGATCACCATGCGTTCCACGGCGTTCTTCAGCTCGCGGACGTTCCCCGGCCAGGGGTAGCGTATCATGTCGGACAGGGTCCTTTCCGGCACGGCCGGCACCGGGATGCCGTTTCGGTCCGCGGCCAGCTTCAGGAAATGGGACGTCAGGAGCGCAATGTCCTCCGCCCTTTCCCGAAGCGGGGGAACGCGGATGCACAGCACCATGATCCGGTGATAGAAGTCCTCCCGAATCGTGCCGCCTCGGACCTCCTCGGAAAGCTCCACGTTGGATGCGCACACAAGCCTGATATCGACCTTGCGCGGCCGGTCGCTGCCCAGAGCCTCCACCACTCCGTCATCCAGCACGCGCAGGAGCTGCACCTGGGCGCGCGCGGAGATGGTCTCTATCTCGTCCAGGAGGAGCGTGCCCCCGGATGCCATGACAAGCTTGCCTTCCCGCTGCTCCACGGCCCCGGTGAAAGATCCCTTGGCATGGCCGAAGAGCTCGCTTTCAAGCATGGTTTCAGGAAGGGCGCCGGCATTCACCGGCACGAAAGGTCCGTTGGACCTCTGGCTCTGCGCGTGGATTGCCCGGGCCACAAGCTCTTTGCCGACTCCCGTCTCCCCCTGGAGGAGGACAGGCACATCCGATCGCGCAGCCGCCTCCACCTGGGCGTAGACCTCCTGGATGGCCCGGCTGCGTCCTATCATGCCGTACTTGCCGTCCTCTCCCGGAGAGCACAGCCGCAGCCGGCGGCGCAGGTCCCGGGCCTCCCTCACCAGCCCGCTTTTCTCCACGGCCTTGGCAACGTAGGCCAGGAGAACGTCGTCGTCAAAAGGCTTTTCGGCAAAATCAAACGCGCCCGCCTTCAGGCAGCGCACCGCCATGGCAATGTCGCCATGTCCCGTGATCATGACCACCGGAGGCGCCACGGGCATGGCCGTGACATGGGCAAGGAACTCCTCCCCGTCCATGCCCGGCATCTTGACGTCCGTTATGATGCACATGGCCTCTCCAAGACCCGGCCAGGCCAGAGCCGCCTCAGCGGAGGAGAAAACCTCGGGCCGCCATCCGCGCAGCTGGAGCATCTGCCCAATGGAATGCCGGGCAGCCTCATCGTCATCTATCACGACAATCGTCGGTCTGTCCAAGCTGTCCTGTCCGGCCATCAGTCAGCGCTCCCCTGCCCGTCAGTCTCCCTGCGCGTGGCGGCGGGCAGCCGTATCCTGAAAGTGGCGCCTGACCCGGGGGTCCCGGACGCCTCGATTGCACCTTTGTGGTCCTGAATGATCGCGCGAGAGATGGAAAGCCCCAGGCCGTGGCCGCCCTTTCGCGTCGTGTAGAATGGCTGGAAAAGCTTCTTTGCCTGCTCATCGGAAAAGCCTTTTCCCGTATCGCTGATCTCGATCACAACGGGCTGGTCAGGCCCGCCGTCGTGGCGGCTCTTGACGGTGAGGCGCCGGCTGGCCGCGCCGTCCATGGCCTGGCGCGCGTTGGTGAGCAGGTTGAGGAACACCTGGGCCAGCCTTATCCTGTCACCCCAGACCGGGGACAGGTCGGGCTCCAGGGAGAGGGAAAGCTCCACGTCCGCCAGCTTCATCTGCGGGACCAGGAACTCCAGGCACTCCCGCAGCACCCCGTTCACGTCCAGGGCGGAGAAGGAGTTGTCCGACCTGCGCGTGAGCTCCCGCATCTGGTTGATGATCCGCGCCGCCCTGTCCACCTGCTCCGAGATCAGGCGGAGGTTCCCCTTCACTTCCTCTTCGCTGCCCGCTTTTTTCTCCATCATGTAGAAGGCGTTGCGGGCGTAGTTTCTGATGCCCGTCAGGGGCTGGTTCAGCTCATGAGATATTGCCGCGGCCATCTCTCCCAGCTCCGCAAGCCGGGTGGAGTGCTCAAGCTGCTCCTCCTGCTTGCGGCCCAGCTCGGAAAGCTCCCGCAGCCTGCCCTCGGTCTCGCGGAGGTCGGCGCGCGCGCGCCCCAGGGAACGGGAGAAAGACCACGCCCGCACGGAGAGAACAATGATCCCCGCGATGGACGCGCACAGCAGAATGAGGAGAATTGTCGTCATGAGTGAGCCGATCACGAATTATACCCGGCGGACATGTTTGCTCTCAAGTGCCTTATTGACACTCAGGCTCGGCCCGTCACACCTTGCTCTCGGACAGGCATGAAATCCGTCGAACGGCGAAACTTCCTGGCACTCTTCGGTGACTTCACTTTCTTCGGCGCCGGATCGAGCTTTTCCAGCCAGGCCACCGTCCTGCCCACCTTTATCGCCACCCTGACCTCCTCCGCCCCCGTGATCGGGCTCTCCTCCACCGCGGCAAACGGCGCCTGGGCGTCCTGGCCGGCACTTTTCGCCATAGCGGCAATCGGGCCCGTCGTCGGTCTTGCGTTCTCCTTACGCGTCGTCGAGCCTCGCCACAGGACGGCTGAGGCCCAGGCCAGCTCATGAAAGAGCAGACTGTCCGGCCCGCAATTGAGGACATCCAGGCCGCGGCGCGGCGCATTGCGCCCCACGCGCATCGCACTCCCATCCTCACAAGCAGGACTATGGATGAGCTCACCGGGGGCAGCCTTTTTTTCAAGTGTGAGAATCTGCAGCGCATGGGAGCGTTCAAGTTCCGGGGAGCCGTGAACGCCGTGTTCTCCCTGGAGGAAGCGCAGGCCATGCGCGGCGTGGCCACCCATTCCTCCGGCAATCACGCGCAGGCGCTTGCCCTTGCGGCCAGGATCCGCGGGATCGAAGCCTGCATCGTCATGCCGCAGGACGCCCCGAAGGTGAAGGTCGAAGCGGTCCGCGGGTACGGGGCAAGGATCGTGTTCTCGGGCAACGCTCCCCAGGACAGGGAGCGGACGCTGAAGGACGTGGTGGACCAGACAGACGCCGTCTTCATCCACCCCTCGGACGACCTTCGCGTCATTGCCGGGCAGGGGACGTGCGCCCTGGAGGTGATGGAAGAGGTCCCTGACCTGGACATGGTGGTGACCCCGGTGGGCGGAGGAGGGCTTTTGAGCGGCACGGCAATCGCGGTTCACGCGGTCTCACCGGCAACGCGGGTCATAGGCGCTGAGCCGGCGGCAGCGGACGACGCATACAGGTCGTTTACATCCGGGATCCTGCAGCCCTCCGCGAACCCGCGCACCATTGCAGACGGGCTTCGCACGTCCCTGGGCCCCAACACGTTCTTCATCGTCAGGGCCCGGGTGACGCAGATTGTGACGACCAGCGAAGAAGCGATCGTCAGGGCCATGAAGCTCCTCTGGGAGAGGATGAAAATCGTCGTCGAGCCGTCCGGCGCCGTTCCTTTGGCCGCCATCATGGAGGGAAAGCTGGAGGTGCGCGGATCCAGAACCGCCATCATTCTCTCCGGCGGCAACGTGGACCTGGACGCCCTGCCCTGGCTTCCACGCTGAAGCGCGAGCGCAATGAGCGTCCTGGAGCCGGACAGCTCCATTCAGCTTCCCAGCCTCACCGTGCTCAAGGCCTCGGCAGGCTCGGGCAAGACTCGTACGCTCACCGCGCGCTACGTCCAGTTCCTCCTTTCCCCGCTTGTTCCGAAAAACGGCCTTCCCAACATCCTTGCCATCACATTTTCAAACAACGCGTCCCGGGAGATGAAGGAGAATGTCCTCCTCTGGCTCAAGTCCCTGTCCTTCCGCGACCCGGACCGGATCGCCGAGATCACCAGCGTCACAACCGGCGGCCAGGGGGAGATTGTCCGCAGGGCCGGGGAGACGGTGGAGAGGATCCTCCGACAGTACTCCGATTTCCAGGTGAGAACGATCGACAGCTTCATGTCCACGGTCTTTCGCGCGTCGGCCATCGAGCTGGGGTTCGCCCCTGATTTCCAGATCCTGATGGATCCGGCGCCGCTCCTGGAATACGCGTTCGACCTTTTTCTCCGTGACGCGCGCCTGGGAAGCGGGGCCGCGGCCATCCTGGACAGGACGGTCGCCGCCCTTGTTGCCCAGAGGGGTGAGGCGGACGGCTACCCCTGGGAGCCGGCCTCCCTGCTGCGTTCGCAGGTGCTGGAGATGGAAAAGCAGATCAGCATGCTGGAAGACGATCCCGTGGTTGATGACAGCGGTCCCGCGGCCCGGGAGCTTGAAGGGCGGATCCTGGATTCCCTGGAACAGGTGGACAGGCTGGTACAGGCTTCCGGCCTGGAAGAAAGCCCACGGTCATCCCTGCGCAAGGCCCGAAGCGCAGCCAGGGCCGGGATGTTCGCGGATATCACCCGGCTGGGCATGGGGGCAAACCCCGTGCTGAAGCCGGCGCAAGGGGATGCGGCCGGCAGGGCAGCCTGGGAGCAGATCAGGGAGGCATGGGCACAGGCGCGCGCGCTGGCGGGAGAGTATGCCGCGCTCATGGCCCGCGGCTTCTATGCCCCTTACCTTCGCCTCCACGCGGCGCTGTCCGACACACTGGAGCGCGTGAAATGGACCCGGGGGACCGTGTTCATTTCCGACGTCAACCGCAAGCTCCTTTCCTGCCTCTCGCAGGACATGGTCCCCGACATCTATTTCAGGATCGGTGAAAGGGTATTCCACTACCTGGTGGACGAGTTCCAGGACACGTCTCCCATCCAGTGGAAGAACCTCTCCCCGCTCATCGAGAACTCCCTTGCGCAGGGAGGAAGCCTCTTTGTGGTGGGCGACACCAAGCAGGCAATCTACGGTTTCCGGCACGCTGACTACACGATCATGCGCAGCATGGAAAGCGAGAACCCCTTCCCATCCGTGCGCCAGCACACCACGCTTTCCATGCATACCAACTACAGAAGCAGGCCCCGGATCCTCCGCCTGAGCGAACAGGTGTTCCGGGAAAATGCGGCGCTTCTGCCCCAGTATCGGGAAGCCGCCCGGCAGAGCGGCCTGGATGACTGGCAACAGGACGCCAGTGACGCGGGCTCCCCGGGCCGCGTCGAGGTGGAAATACTGGACCGGGATGACGAGAACCCGCCGGAGCGCGTAAAGCTGCACGCCATCCTCGACGAGCTGCGCCGACGCGGGTACAGGTGGGGGGATATCGCCGTTCTTGCCTCCCGCAACGACGACGTCATCAGGGCCACCTCGTGGCTCAATGAGAAAGGCATCCCGTTCATCTCCTACAGCAGCCTCGACGTGAGGCGGCGGAAGGTGGCCGGGGAGATGCTTGGCCTGCTGACATTCCTGGATTCGCCCAAGGACGACCTCGCCTTCGTCACGTTCATCCTGGGTGACATCTTCGCGGCCTGCCTGGCTGACGCGCCCGGGTCCCCCACTCCCGCACGGTTGCACCGGTTTCTTGTTGAGTACCGGGATCGACGCCCGCTGTACAAGGCATTCCAGCAGGAGCTTCCGGAGGTCTGGGATCGTTTCTTCGCCGGGCTGTTCCGCTCCGCCGGCTATCTCCCCCTGTATGACCTTGCCAGCGAGATCTGCACGGTTTTCCGCGTATTCGATAAAAAGCCCGACGAGGAAGCGACGCTGGTGAAGCTCCTGGAAGCCATCAAGGACTTCGAGGGCCAGGGCTCCAACAGCCTGCGCGACTTCCTGCGTTTCGCGGGGGGCACGGAGGCGGGCGGGACATGGGATATCGACGTGCCGGACGGCGCTGACTCTGTCAAGTCGATGACCATCCACAAGGCCAAGGGGCTGGGGTTCCCCGTGGTCATCGCGCTCCTCTACGGGGAGAGAAGCCGGGGATTGGGCTACACGGTGATGCGGGAGAACGGCCGCATCAAGCTGGTGAAGCTCACCCGGCAGCTTTCGAAGCACGATGAGGACTTGAGCGCCCTGTATGACCGGGAGGTCCTTCGAGACAAGGTCAACAAGCTGAACGGGCTGTACGTCGCGCTCACCCGGGCCAGGGAAGAGATGTACGTGATCGGCGTCAGGCGTAAGCGGGATTCTTTCCCCTTCGACCTTCTCCCCCAACCGTCCGCATCCGAGGCGCGCGGGCAGGAGCCCCCGAGCGCACGCCCTGCGGCGGCCGCCATCTTGCCTCCCGCAGCCCTCTCCCATGCGGCGCGGCCCGTCCCCCCTTCCATCGGAGTGAGGCGCCTTACCCACGTGGAGCGCCGGCGCGGGGACCTGATGCATGCGGCGCTTTCCCAGATCCGCTATGCCTCCCCCGACCTGGAAGCCGACCTCAGGAAAGCCATGGGACGGGCCGCGCGCGCCATGCGCCTGGACGGAGACCAATCGGAAATGGCCAAAGCGGCCGCACTCCTCATTGGCAAGTTGCCCCTATCGGCGCTCTTCACACGCGGACCCCAGCGCGCTGTCTTCACGGAATGGGAGCTTTGCAACGAAGAGGGAAAGCTTTTTCGACTGGACAGGGTGGTCGTGGACAAGGAGCGCGTCACGGTCATCGACTGGAAGACGGGCGCAGAGGAAGACCGTGTGGACCAGCACGAAGAGCAGATTGCCAACTACGCGCGCATTGTCAGCGCTGTCTATCCGGGCCGGGAAATCCGGGCCCTCCTGGTCTACTTGGACCGGGGGGAAACGAGGTTTGTGGAATGAACGCGGTCCTGGTTGCGACAGGCACTGACCTCATCGCCTATCTCGCTTCCGCGCTGGATCAGGAGGCCGCCGACCTCTCGGACTGCCTCGTGGTCTTTCCCGGCAGAAGGCCGGGGCATTTTCTTCGCAAGGCGCTTGCGGAGAGACGGAAAGGGAGCTTCATCCCTCCGCACATCGCGTCAATGGACGAGCTGATAGACCAGATCCACGCGGCCCGGCATCTCGAGCCCATGCCCGACATCGAGAGCATCGATGCCGTGGCCGTTTTGTACGACATTCACAGGAGCCTGCCCCGACCTCTCGGGGGCACCGCCTTCCTCACCTCTGACAGCTTCTTCTCCATCGGGACCAGGATCTACGGCGACCTCGAAGAGCTTCGCATCGAGGGAGTGGATGCGCGCGCCGTGGGCGAGGTTCAGCCTTTGATCGAAGAGAAGATCCCTCCCCGGTCCCGTGACAGCCTTCAGACCCTTCAGCGCTTCTACAGCGAGTTTTATCCACGCATCGAAGCGCTGGGCTATTCCACGCGGTCTTCCCGATACTGGGAGGTTTGCTCGGGAATCGCGGAAACCGACGTCTCCCGGTTCAGGCGTCTCATCTTTGCCGGCTTTTTCGCGTTGACCAGGGCGGAGAGAAAGCTGTTTGCAGGCCTTGGGACACTCCCGTCGGCGCTGTTCGTGTTTCAGGACGGGACTGGCATGCGGGAGAGACTTTCCGAGATGGGAATCCGCGCCAGGAGCGACGCCCCGGGCGATGCAAAGCCGGCCGGGCGACCCAGGATCAACCTGCTGCAGAGTCCTGACGGACACGGCCAGGTCTTTGCCTTGAACGCCCTTCTGTCGGAGCCCGACGAGCGCACGGTGATCGTTCTTCCGTCGGCTGACACCCTCTTTCCCGTCCAGCGCCATTGCCTTTCACGACTGGACAGGGAGAGCTACAACATCTCGCTGGGCTACCCCCTGGTGCGCACGCCGGTGTATGGGTTTTTGAACGACCTCATGGAGCTCATCGGCTCCATGGACGGCGAGCGCGTCTACGTCCCGCGATACCTCACCTTCATGCTCCACCCTTATACGAAGAACACCTTGTTCCGGGGGTCGGCCGCGGCCACGCGAGTGCTGATGCACGCCATGGAAGAAAGCCTGAGCGGCTCGCGCACCCGGCTGTTCATGAGCCTTGCGGAAATGGAACAGAACAGCGCGGTGTTCGAGCAGGCCGCGCTCAGCATTGCCTCCGACGGCACCCCGGCAACCGCGGACGAGCTTCGCAACCATCTGCGCTCCATCCACCAGTCCACCATTGAGAGGCTGCGGTCCTTCGCCAGCGTGAAGGACTTTGCGGACCGGTGCATCGAGCTCCTCAGCTGGGTCCATGACACGACAACCGCGCGCGACCACCCGTTCTTTTCCCCATTTGCGCAGTCTTTCATAGAATCCCTGGAGACGATTTCCCGCTCCCTCATGCACGACATCTCTTTCCAGGACCCGCGCAGCTATTTCACTCTTCTCAGGAAATACCTGGAGAGCCGTTACCAGCGCTTCCCCGGCACGCCGCTTCGGGGCCTGCAGGTGCTGGGGTCCCTGGAGACGCGGAACCTCACCTTTGAGCGCGTGTTCGTCCTGGATGCCGTGGAAGGGGTCCTTCCTCAAGGCGGCTCTGAGGATTCCCTCCTTCCCCTTTCGGTGCGCCGGGCCCTCGGACTTACGACGCACAAAGAGCGGGAAGAGCTGGAAAAGTACCATTTCTCCCTCCTCATCGAAGGGGCTCGGGAGCTCACGGTATTCTTCACCGACAACGGAGAGAAGGAAAAATCGCGGTTCGTGGAGCAGCTCCTGTGGGAGCAGCAGGTCCGTGACCAAAGCGTCGAGACCCGTCCTTACGTGAAGGCCATCCAGTACAGGGTGAACCTGGAGAACAGGCCGCCGGGCGACATCGAAAAGACGGAAGAGCTTGTCCACCTCCTGCGGGGGCGGACATTCAGCGCGTCTTCCCTCGACACGTACCTGCGCTGCCCCCTTGCTTTTTATTACAGCAGGGTGCTCGGCCTTTCCCGACGGGAAGAGGTCACAGGCGAGTTCGAGAAAGTCGATATCGGCATCCTGGTGCATTCCGTCCTGGCGGAGTTCTTCCGCCCCACTGTTGGGAGGCCCATGGAGCCGGCGGACCTGGATACGTCGCGGATGGCGTCCGTGGTGGATTCGCAGTTCGCCGCAGCCTACGGGTTGGCAGACAGCGGGGCCGGCCGGCTCCTGCACGCGCAGATCCAGGCACACCTGCGGCGTTTTCTGGATGACTACATGCGCCCCATCCTGGCCAGTACCCCGGTGACCATGATGGCCCTGGAACAGCGCCTCAGCAGAGAATGGCAGGGGTTCACGCTCACAGGAAGGCTGGACGCTGTTCAACGTCGCGGCGACGATCTGCTCGTGATCGACTACAAGACCGGCCATGACGCAAAAAGTCACGCCATCAATTTCGGCAAGCTGGACCCCGAGCAGCGCGACACCTGGAGCACGGCCATCGGCAGCCTCCAGCTCCCTTTCTACCTGCTTCTAGGCGAGGGAGCCGGCCGGGACGCCTGGGCCATGTTCCTCCTCCTGGGCCGGTCCCGGCTGAATGCATCCATAGAGCTTCCTCTTTTCGCCGGCCAGGAGGAGGCCGCAAAAGAGCTCCCCCGGCTCCAAGCGGTGATCCTGTCGATATTGGAAGAGATTACATCCCCGCGGATCCCGTTCTCCCCGACGAAGGACAGGAAGCGCGCGTGTCCCACGTGCGATTTCAATGGCATCTGCGGCACCCGCTGGCTTGCCAGGTAGCGCGCTCTTGCTATATTTGCTTCATGAAAGACACATTCACCGCAACCGCCAACATCACCATCAAGGCCAGCCCCGCGAACGTCTGGGATGCGCTCACCAATCCGAAGCTCATCAAACAATACCTCTTCGGGACGGAGTGCAAGTCCGATTGGAAGGTCGGCAGCGCAATCACCTACACCGGCACCTGGGAGGGCAAGCGCTACGAGGACAAGGGGACCATCCTCGAGCTGGTGCCCAACAAGCTGCTGAAGACGACGTACTGGAGCTCTTTCTCCGGCAAGCCAGACATTCCGGAGAATTACAACACGGTCACCTACGAGCTTTCGCAGAACGGAAACCAGACCACGCTCACGATCACGCAGGACAATAATCCCACCAGGGACTCCGCGGATCACTCGGGGGAAAACTGGAAGAAGGTTCTGGCCACCATGAAAGAGCTGCTGGAAAAGTAGCTCACGCTCGCTTGGAGGCGCCGCCAAGCCCTATCCATTCCGAGCTGCCGTCCAGGTAATGCTCCTTCTTCCAGATCGGGACGCGCCGCTTCACCTCGTCGATGATGAAGCGGCAGGCGTGAAACGCCTCGTCACGATGTCCCGCTATCACTCCCACCCAGACGGCCACATCCCCCACCGCCAGCTGACCCACCCTGTGGACGCAGCGGGCCGCAATGACGCTTTTCAGGGCTTCCGCGACGATGGCCGTCCCTTCCGTGAGAGAGAGCCGGGAGTATGCCTCGTATTCCAGCTGAACCACGACACGGTTCTCGTTCGTGTCGCGCACTCTCCCCTCGAAAGAGACGAACGCCCCTGCGTGGCTGTCCGACAGGGTGACGGCAAGCCTGCCGACGTTCAAGGGTTTGTCGCTCAGCTCGAACAGCTCGAAACCAGCCATCAGCCGCCTGCAAACGGAGCCAGAAAGACCACCGTGTCGCCGTCCCGGAGCTCTTGCGTCCAGGGCGCAATCATGTCGTTCAGCACGACCCTCAGGATGGAGCGGTCAAACGAAAACCCGTGACGGAGAGCCACCTCGTCATACAGCTCCGCCGCGGTGACGGCCGTGCTCTGCACTTTTTCCTCGCCAAGCCCCGCCGCCTCCCGAAAGGCGGCAAAGTACTGCATGCGCAGCGTCTTTCCCGCAGACACGGCCCTACCCTCCCACGTGGTACATTTCGACTTTCCGGATTCCGTCGTTGCCCCTGGCAGCGCGTTCCTCCGAGTAGCGGTCAGTCCGCCGCCGCCAGAGGTCCCGGATCTGGGCGTTGAGCTGGTCGTCGGAGTCGCCGCGCCGCAGGGGCGCGCGCAGATCGAAGCCCTCCGCGGCAAAGAGGCACGTATACAGCCTTCCGTCCGCCGACAGCCTGACCCGGGTGCAGTTGCTGCAGAACGGCTGGCTCACGGAGGAGATGAAGCCGATTTCCCCCCGGCCGTCGGTGAACCTGTAGCGTGACGCAACCTCGCCCCGGTAGTTCGGCTCGACGGGTGAAAGCGGATACTCCGCGCTGATCTTTGCAAGCAATTCCCGTGACGGCACAACCAGCTCCCGGCGCCACCCGTTGCGGTTGCCCACATCCATGAACTCGATGAATCGAACGATATGGCCGGTGCCGCGGAAACGGCGAACCAGGTCAAGCACCTGGTGATCGTTCATGCCCCGGATGACCACGGTGTTGAGCTTGATCCCGCGAAAACCCGCGGCCTCCGCGGCCGCAATCCCGTCCAGCACGGGCTGGACCCTGTGGGCCCTTCCGTTCATGAATGCAAAGGTCTCCGGGTCCAGTGAATCGAGGCTGACGGTCAGGCGCCTGAGGCCCGCGGCCTGCAGGGGCTTTGCCATTCGCGCAAGGTGCGCGCCGTTTGTGATCAGCGCAAGATCCTCGATGCCTTCCACCTGGGCAAGCTTGCTCACAAGCTCCGGCAGCCACGGCCGCAGAAGCGGCTCGCCGCCTGTCAGCTTGAGCTTGACCACCCCCAGCCGCGCAAAAAGCCAGGCTACCCGGGTGATCTCCTCGAAGGTCAGGAGCTCCGCGGGCTTCAGGAAGTTATAGGAATCTCCGAATACCTCCGCCGGCATGCAGTACGGGCAGCGGAAATTGCAGGAGTCTATGACGGAAATGCGAAGATCATGGAGAGGCCGCCCGAACAGGTCTCGAACCGGCTCCTCCCGTGTGATTTCACCCACTTGGCTTGAAAAAATATAGGCAAACCCCGTCGGTGGGTCAATGGAGCGGCATGGCTTTACTCGATCCGGCGCGTGGGATAGTCTCGTCGTCCACCGGTCGGCGCGGATGATGGAAAAGCCAGTCTTCAAAGTTCATCATGTCCGGCATCTGGATCAAAGCGCATTCGTGCTGCGTTTCGACCGTCATGACCTTCAGTTCGAGCCCGGCCAATACGTGAACCTCGGCCTGCGCGGCTCGATTGCCATGCGTGAATATTCCATCTACTCGGGGATTGGAGACAGCTTCCTCGAAGTGCTGGTCAGGGAAATCGAAGGGGGACTGGTTTCGCGCGCGCTCAAGCGCTGCCAGACGGGTGACGCCCTCTCCCTGGAAGGCCCCTATGGGAGCTTCCTGACAGACCAGGCGGAAAGGAGCTCGTCACGGTACCTCTTCATCGGGACCGGAACCGGGATCTCTCCTTTTCACTGTCTTGCACGAAGCTATCCGCAGATCGACTACCTCCTGCTGCACGGCGTACGCACCGAGAAGGAGCGCTACGACGCGGAGGCGTTCGACCCTGCACGCTACATATCCTGCGTCTCACGCACACAGGGCGGCGATTTTCCTGGGAGGGTCACCGGCTATCTCCGCGAGCATCCGGCGGACCCGGCCGGCTGTGCTATCTGTGCGGCAACAGCGACATGATTTATGACGCATTCGCGATCCTGAGGGCCCAGGGTGTTCCGCGGGATCACCTGCACGCGGAGATCTACTTCTGAGCCTCGGCGTTGCGCCTCACGGCGACCAACTGTGCCATGATGGCCACAGCCAGCTCAGCCGGGGTTTCGGCTTTGATATCGAGCCCGATGGGAGCATGGAGACCGTCAATTTTCTCCTGGGCAAAACCGTCGTTTCTCAGCTGCTCTCGCAGGAGCTTTGCCTTGCGATCGCTTCCAATGAAACCCGCATAGCGATACTTCTTCTTAAGCACGGCCCGCACGCACTCCAGGTCGGTGAGATGCCCGCGAGTGACCATGACGGCGTACGTCGCCGAATCGAACGGGAACCTGTTGACGATCTCGGTGTAGTTTCCGCAAAGCGTCTTCACGCCCGGCGGGAACCTCCCCGCTGCGGAGAACTCTTCACGGTCATCCGCCACGGTGATCTTGAAATCAAGCCGGGCGGCAAGCGCGGCAACGGCCTGGCCGACATATCCGCCGCCCAGGATAAGGAGCTTTTCCTCGGGAAACACCGGGTCGAAAAAAACACTTCCCTCCTCCAGGAACGCCGGGCCGGTGTCCAGGAAACCCTCCGCGCTCTTGCGAATTGAAGGAGGGAGTGAGTTGTACGCGGGGAGGCCTTTCTCGTCCAGAACGGCGATCGTGATTTCGCTTGCCGGGTCCGCGGCCGTCCCTTTCAGCACTTTTGCAATAAGGATCCTCTCACCCTGCTCCAGCTTGTTGAAGGCGATCCGGTAGGGCTCTCGGTCACTGACATACTCCACAAGGATCCGGGCGGTGCCGCCGCAGATCATATCCTGCCCCTCGACCTCCGTCCCCTGGAACTCGAGGCTGAGCTGGGCGGTCTTTTTTCCCGCCAGGCATTCCTTTGCCGTTGCAATTGCCCTTGCCTCGCCTTTGCCGCCGCCCACGGTGCCCAGGTACACCGATCCGTCTCGCACCAGCATCTTGGACCCGGGATGCCTTGGCACGGATCCCCGCGCGTCGATGACCGTGACAAGCGCAAGCTCTTCACGGGTGCTCGCAATGGCCTTTATGATCTCGTAGCTCATAGGTGTCCCCTCAGGCATTCTTCCACAACGATTCCCTGCCGACAATATACAGGAAACTGAAAAGCATGATGATGAAAAGCAGGGATGTCTCACAGACAGTACGGCTTGCGCCGCGGCTGGCCATCCGTCACGGCGTCCTCTTCGACGCCTCCGCCATCACCTACGACCGCTTCCGGCCGACGTACCCGGATGCAGTCATCGACGACGTCATTTCCCTGTCGAACCTCGGACCAGGTTCGCGGCTTCTTGAGATCGGGTGCGGAACGGGCCAGGCGACACTCCCCCTGGCAAAACGGGGATATCGCTTGGATTGCGTGGACCCCGGAAAGAACCTGCTCGCGATGGCGCAGGAGAAATGCCGGGGCTGGCCCCGCGTCTCCTTCACCGGCGCACGGTTCGAGCAGGCCGTGCTCCGCTCCCGTTCGTATGACCTGGTTTTTTCCGCGCAGGCATTCCATTGGATCGAGCCGATGGTGCGGCTGCGGAAGGCTGCCCGGCTCCTGGACGACGACGGTTCTCTTGCGCTCGTGTACAACTATCCCGGCGCTCCGAAGGACGACGTCCTGGAAAGACTTTCGAGTCTCATCCAACGCGAGTCCGGAGGGCTCTTGTCCGCATGGAATTACGAGGATGAGGTCGAGGGATGGATCGAAGAAATCGATGGCTGCGGCCTCTTCAGGAACATCAGCGTTTCCCGGCATTCATGGCATCAGCATTACTCAGCGGAGGAATATGCCGGTCTTTTTCGAACGTATTCCGATTTTCTTTCTCTCCCAAGAGCGCTCCAGAACAGGGTCTCGAGGTGCATCAGGAGGTTCATCTCACGGTACGGCGGAAGCGTGCGCCGCTCCTACGATTGCGTCCTCATCCATGCGCGTAAAGCGGTCTCAGCGCGACGGATCCGGTAAGTCACGGGAAAGGAGTCGGTCCCCAGAAGCCGGCCGGGCTCGCTGTACGTGATCAGACCGAAATCCGTCTCGTAGTCCCACATGCTCCACCCGATCCCCAGGGACTCCAGGCTGCTGCGCACATCGCGTATCCAGCGCAAGCGGTCGGCTGCCGGCGCGACCTTTCGATAGACGCCGAACTCACCGCAGAAAACAGGCACGCCGTTCGCCGAAGCCCAGCCAGCGGCCCGGGCCAGTCCGGCTTGGATGCGCGATTCGTCCCACGATTCTTCACCGTAGCGCAGCACCTGGGCGCGGGCTTTCGGGTCAGCAAGGCTGTCCGCCGGACCCTTGACGGAGTCGGGGCTGGACGGATAGGGAATCCCCGAAAGCTCGGCCTGCACGGGGGCAGTCCACGTTGCACCCTGGTGGGTGAACGTGAAGGGCTCATAGAAGCCCGTCGATCCCGCCCCAGCGCTCCCCGGTGGCGATGATGGTGCTTGCAGGCGCTCCCCTTCGTATCGCGGCTGCGAGCGCTTCCTGGATGGGCGGCCACCAGGAAGGGTCGACTTTTTCCCGCGCGCTGAGATGGGGCTCGTTCATGATCTCGAAGAATGGTAGAGGCTGCTCTCCCATTCCGCTGTGGATGAGCTGCCGTGAATGGGATCGAAGACCACGGCAAGCCCGGCATCCAGAAGGGCTCGGACAGCCCGGTCGACGGACCGAATCACCGGCTTCGGAACGGCCGGCTGGGAAGGGTCGAAAAGCAGATCAGGCGCCAGGGGAAGCCGGCAGACGGTGAAGCCGGCCTTCTTCAAGAACGTCGCCTCTTCGGGGCTGAAGCGCGAGTCACAGCTGGCCGGATTGGCCCATGCAACGGCAGTCCCCACGGCTGTCGTCGTGAACAAAACCAGGATGGAGAGGACGCCGCGGGACTTCATCTGCCTGTGTTCTTTTTTTCGGGCAGGGGGACCGGGCGCGGGGGAACCGGCGAGGACTGGATGATCGTGGTCGTGGTGGACCCATGGGCAAGGAAAATGTCCAGGAGACGGTCCAGCTGGTCGATGGCGGGAATATGTACCTTGAGGATGAAGCAATCCTCGCCGGTCACCCGGTGGCACTCCACGACGTTCGGAATCTGCCGCGCCAGCTCCGCAATCTTCGGGAGCTGGCCGGGGTTGGGACGGATACGGATGTATGCTGAGACCGGCAGGCCCATGGCGGCCGGGTCAACGTCCAGTCGATATCCCCGGATGACGCCCGCTTCTTCCAGTTTTCGCACGCGATCCGTCACCGAAGGAGAGGACAACCCGACTCGGCGCGCAAGCTCAGTCATGGAAAGCCGCGATTCGCGGCTGAGCTCCCCCAGGATGCGCACATTCAGCGCATCAAGCCTGCCATCCAGAGGTCCTAAGGTAAAAATCTCCTTTTGCCTTTCATCTTTAGGATTGCTATTCATTGTTCCTCTTAATCAACATGGATTAACGCAAAAATCATTCGTATCCTTCTATCCATGAAATTACGGGGCAAAGACGCGCCGGGTCAAGCGCAAAAAATCCCCCCTCACGCATATTTCATCGTGAGCGCGGTTTTCCATTACCTGGGGCCGGCTTTTGCGGTCCTGCTTTTCTCCAGCGTCTCGGTTCTTGGCGTGGCGTGGCTGAGAATAGCAACGGCGGCAATCGTGTTCGCGGCATGGCGCCGGCCGTGGCGGGCATTCGTCTCCGGCTCCGCGCCAACTCGCTGGCTTCTTCTGGCCATGGGTGTCGTGCTGGGCCTGATGAACGCCTGCTTCTACCTCGCGATAGCAAGAATCCCGCTCAGCACCGTGGGCGCAATTGAGTTCATCGGACCTGTCGCCCTTGCGGCCTTTGGGAGCCGAACTGTCCGTAACGTCCTTGCCCTTGTGCTGGCGGCGGCAGGGGGTTGGCTGCTCACCGATGTGCGCCTGGCAGGACAGCTGCCGGGATTCCTTTTCGCTTTTGCAAACTGCGGCCTGTTCGTCCTGTACGTCGTCCTGGGCCACAGGATTGCCCGGGACGGCGGGGCGGCAGGGATCGACAGGCTTGGCGCCGCGATGCTTGTCGCCCTGGTCACCATCACTCCTCTCGGCCTGGCCGATGCGCTGCCGGCAATGACGCAGCCGGTCCTTCTCCTTGCGGGCATCGGCGTCGGCATCTGTTCCTCCGTGATTCCCTACGTGACCGACCAGCTGGCCATGGCAAGGCTGCCCCGGGCAACTTTTGCCCTGATGCTGTCAATCCTCCCTGCCACGGCAACGCTCATCGGGGCCCTCCTGCTCCGCCAGATCCCCACCCTCGTTGAGGGAGCGGGAATTCTCCTGGTGGCCGGCGGGATTGCAGTGCACAAGGAACCGGTTTGACGCTCACCGAAACCGGTTCGTATTATTTGCGGGTGGTGGAAACATGGGAAAGTTGCCGGTCATAATGTTATCGTCCCTCCTTCTGCTCTGCCTTCCGCCGGCGGGGACATTCGCGCAGGCCGGCGCGCAGGCATCGGGCTGGGCAACGGTGGGCGCGCCCGGGCAGGGAGACCTGCAGTTTTCCGGCCTCAGCGGCGTGGCTGTTGATTCCCAGGGACGCATCTACGTGGCGGACCAGGGAAACAGCCGTATCGTCCGTATGGACGACATGACGGGAAAGAACTGGGTTGCATTGGGAACGGACGGATCGGGCCGGCGGCAGTTTTCGGCCCCATTTCGGATTGCCCTGGATTCTCGCGGGAGGATCTATGTCGCGGACAAGGACAACAACCGTATTGTCAGGTTCGATGACATGGCCGGCGGCAAATGGACGGCTTTTGGAAAGCGCGGCAAAGGCCGGACCCAGCTCTTCGGTCCCACGGGGATCGCAATCGATGCGAGTGATCGCATTTACATAGCGGACCAGAACAACAATCGCGTGGTCCGTATCGACGACATGACCGGCAAGAACTGGACGACTTTCGGCACTTTTGGCCAGGGCGACAACCAGTTCTCGGGTCCCAGCGGCATTGCGTTGGACGCGGACGGCCGAATCTATGTCACCGACCAGAACAACAATCGCGTGGTCCGCATCGACGACATGACGGGGGCGGGATGGACGGCCTTCGGCGCCAAGGGCCTTGGAGACGGCCAGTATTTCGGGCCCAGCGGAATAGCACTCGACGGGAAGGGGCGCATCTACGTCGCAGACCCCGAGAACAACCGCATCGAGAGAATCGACGATATGACGGGCGCCAACTGGGCCACCTTCGGAGACTTCGGACAGGGACCGAATCAGCTGTACCTTCCCAGTGGGGTCGCCGTCGATTCCGATGGCAAAGTCTACGTGGCCGACACGCGCAACTCCCGCGTGGTGCAGATTGAATGGGGGCCCTAGCCATAGCCCTGGGGACTGCACCCTCTTGACCAATTTATCGTGTTCCTGTAAGGTCTTTACCACGGTCCCAGGTTACAAGGGCTTCGTGGGGCCGAATCAGCAAGAAAAAGAAGCCCGATCATTCGGACCTTCCATGAGCTACCCCGAAGGAACTCCCGACCAGACAACGGTGCCAGATGAAGAATCCTCCCTTGTGCTGCTCCTTTCGTGCGGTGTTCGAAGGGCGATGATAAAAACTCTGAGGAGGAGTGGATGAACAAGAAACTCTATGTCGGCGGCCTTTCCTATTCCGTGACTGACGATCAGCTCCAGCAGCTTTTTGCCCAGCACGGCACAGTGGAATCCGCGAAAGTCATCACGGACAAGTACACGGACCGCTCGCGCGGCTTCGGCTTTGTCGAGATGGGCACCGTGGAAGAGGCCGAAAAGGCAATCCAGGCGCTCAACGGTTCGCAGCATGAAGGGCGCAAGCTCACGGTGAATATCTCCAAGCCCCGTGAAGAGCGCTCCGGTGGCGGCGGCGGCTACCGCGACAGATACTAAAAGACAGCAGATTTTGAAATGAGAGGGGGCAGGTCGGCCCCCTTTTTTATCGTCCGGGCAGGAGGATGAGCCATGGCAGAAACCGTAAGAATCCTCGGTATCGCAGGAAGCCTGCGGCGGCAATCTTACAACAGGGCCGCGCTGCGGGCCGCCGCGAAGCTCGTGCCGCCGGGAGCGGTCCTGGAGACGTTCGACCTCAAGGGAATCCCCGTCTTCAGCCAGGATGACGAGGCTTCCCCGCCGGAGGCGGTGAGAGAGCTCAAACGGAAAGTCCGTGAGGCGGACGCTCTCCTGTTCGCCACTCCTGAGCACAACTTTTCCATTCCGGCCGCCCTGAAAAATGCAATCGACTGGGTCTCCCGAACCCACACGGACAACGCCTGGGCCGGCAAGCCGGCTGCAATCATGGGCGCTTCGATTGGGAAGGTCGCGACGGCCCGGGCACAGCTCCACCTGCGCCAGATCTTTGTCTATCTTGACGTGCTTCCCATCAACAAGCCCGCCGTCATGATCGGTGACGCCGCCCAGAGCTTCGACGCCCAGGGGAATCTGCTGGATGAAAAGGCGCAGGAGCTGATTGGACAGCTCCTGCAGAGCCTGGTGGCATGGACGCTCCGTCTTCGCGGCAATGCGAAGCCCTCCGTGTGAACATGCCCCCCGTCTCGGGGACGCCATGGTCCTGAAGCTGATCTCCTGGAACGTTAACGGAATCCGCGCCGTGCATCGCAAGAACGGCTTCTCCTTCCTTCAGAAGGAGAAGCCGCACGTCTTTTGCCTGCAGGAGACCCGCGCGGAACCGGAGGATGTCGGTGAGATTTTCCCCGAGCTTCCGTTCCATCAGTGGAATCCCGCCGCGCGCCCCGGCTGATTCGGGCACCGCGGTCTTCTCCCGCGTGAAACCGATCTCCGTGAGCAGGGGAATCGGGATACGACAGCATGACCAGGAGGGCCGGGTGATTACCGTGGAGCTGGACCGCATCTTCGTGGTGAACGTCTACACGCCCAACTCCCGGCGCGACCTTTCGCGCCTCTCCTACCGGCAGAAATGGGACCGTGAGTTCCTGCGCTTCATCCTGCGCCTGGAGGCAAGGAAGCCCGTGGTCTTCTGCGGGGACATCAACGTGGCCCACCAGGAAATCGACCTTGCGCGTCCCCGGGAGAACCACCACACGCACGGCTTCACGGACCAGGAGAGATCCGGGTTTTCCGCCATCCTGGGGGCCGGCTTTCTCGACAGCTTCCGGGAGCTTCACGCGGGCCCCGGGCACTACACCTGGTGGAACGTCGCAACTGGATCACGGGAGCGCAACGTTGGCTGGCGGATAGATTACGTGGTCATCTCAAGAGCGCTGCGGCCGGCGCTGAAAAAAGCGTTCATCCTTCCCCGTGTCACGGGCTCCGACCACTGTCCTGTCGGCCTGACTCTGTCTCTGTGACATCGGCGCCCGCAATCTGGCGAAGGAACGGGATCAAGGCCTCCATGGCCCTCTCATTGAACCCGCCCTCGGGGATCACAAGATCCGCGTACGCCTTCGTGGGCTCGACGAACTCGTAGTGCCCGGGCCTGACTTTTTCCATGTACTGGGCAATGACGGATTCGACGGTGCGGCCGCGCTCCGTGATGTCGCGGCGCAGGCGGCGAATGAAGCGAATGTCATCCGGGGTGTCCACGTACAGCTTCAAGTCGATGAGGTCCCGCACGCGCTTGTCAAAATAGATCATGATCCCCTCGAAGATCACGAGCCGGCGCGGCTCCACCAGCACCGTGTCCTGGCGGCGGCGGTGGTGGACGAAATCGTACTGCGGCATTTGTATTGCCCGGCCGGACTTCAGCATCTGAAGCTGCTGGAACAGGAGGTCCGTGTCGAACGCGTCCGGGTGGTCGAAGTTGAAATCCGTGATGGTCCGGTTGGTCAGGTACTCCGCTGACTTGTAGTAGTTGTCTTGTGCGACAAAAGCGTGGTCCCTGACGATCTCGGAAATGCGGGTGACAATGGTGGTTTTGCCCGAGCCTGACCCGCCTGCTATCCCCACGATCCTGACGTCCTTTTCCATGTGGCAGCATCATAGCGTTTCGTTGAATCCTTGTCGCTGAGACGCTACCATGCGCGCATGACCGGCCCGCAAATAATCTCCGTGCGAAAGATCTGGGACCGCGGCGCGCACAACGCCTTCACGGACCTTGTGCGTTTCAAGGGGAGCTGGTTCTGCGCTTTTCGGGAAGGGGAGATGCATGCGGGAGCCGCGGGTAGAGTGCGGGTCCTGGAGTCCACGGACGGCTCGGCATGGACAAGCGCCGCGCTCCTGTCGGAGGACGGGGTCGACCTGCGGGACCCCAAGCTTTCGGTGGCGCCGGGCAGGAAGCTCATGCTTCTGATGGGGGGCACGTACTCCCGTCAAAGACGGCCGCGCGTGGCGTTCTCCGATGACGGGCTCGTCTGGACCCGGCCCAAGGCCATCCTCTCTGAAGGGGACTGGCTCTGGCGAGTCACTTGGTTTCGATCCAGCGCCTTCGGCGTTTCCTACCGGCTCAGGAACGCGCGCACATGGGATATCTTCCTTCACCGGGGCGTTGACGGAGTAGGCTACCGGGAGATTTGCCGGCTGAATGTCCCGGGCAAGCCGAATGAGACCTCCATCCGGTTTCGCCCGAATGGGGGGGCAGTGGCCCTTGTGCGACGGGAGGCCGGCGACGCGGCCGGGTGGATCGGCACAAGCAGGCCGCCCTACGCAAGCTGGAAGTGGCGCTCTGCCGGCGTGAGGGTGGGGGGCCCCAACTTCATCCTCGGCCCGGATGGCAGGATGTGGGCAGGGTATCGGCAGTACGCCGGGTCAGGACCCCTCACGGTCATTGCCCGGATGAGCAAGGCTGCCATGCATCCCGTTCTCACGCTGCCCAGCGGCGGGGACTGCAGCTACCCGGGCCTGGTGTGGCATGGAGGCTTGCTGTGGGTGAGCTACTACTCCTCCCATGAAGGGAAAGCAAGCATCTATCTGGCGCGGGTAAGACCATGATCAGCCGCCTTTACCATCTCACCGAGAAGCCGTGCGATGGTGCGCAGAGGCTTTCGCGAGTGGTACGTGCGGCTCAGGATGATGCCTCCCTCAACCGCGGCAGTGATGCCGGTAGCCAGGGCCGCGGCTTTCGTCTCGGGAAAGCCATAATCGAGAAGCTTGTCCTTGAATGCCTCTGCGATCAGGGCATAGGCTTTCCGGCAGCAAACATTCAATTTGCTGTTGGTCGTCGCGGTCTCCGAAGCGATAACCGTCAGGGCTCCGCCTGAACGAAACCCGGATGCCATGACGAAGAAGGACATTCTGTCCACAAAGGTTTGAACAGCATCGGCGGCGTTTTGTTTCTTGACCATGTTGACGCGGATGCGTTCGGCAAGAGTTCGCCCGGTCAGGAGAATTGCTTCCGCGGCAATCTGCTCTTTGCCCCCGGGGAAATGATAGTAGATCGAGCCTTTGGGCGCCTTGCCCGTTCGAACGATTTCGTTCAGGCCCGTGCCATGATAGCCGTTGTCAACGAGCAAATCACTGGCAGCGCGGAGGATCCTTTCCCGCGATGTAGGCTTGCCTTGTTGTCTGCGCGCTGAATTTGCCTTGCTGCGCATAATCTCGGTATAGCACATTCAAAATCTCGTTAATAGAGGTTTTAGATATTTCACGACCGGGTAATTTCTCGCTTGCATTTCTCCAGGCATTCGCATATTATGACGAGCGGTCTAACCCGCCTCACGCTTATCACGTAAAACGTATATCAGAAAATCCAGCGTTCTGCATTTCAACACAGGAAGGGAATCGAAAAATGAACCAGATCGCGGGCATCACTGCGACGAAAAACGGGTCACGGGGCTCTCTGTCGACAAAGATCATCCTGGTGCAGCTGGCCGTCGTGCTGATCGTCATGGGTCTCAACGGTGTCGTCACGTACATGCAGGATTCCCGCCAGCTCAACGACTCACTGCGCCAGCGCGGGGAGCAGCTGCTCAAGAGGCTGCCGGCAAGCCTTTCCACTCCGCTGTGGAACATCGACGCCGCATCAGTTGATTCGGCGGTTTCCCTGGAAATGATGGACTCCGACGTGCAGGGGATTGTCGTCAAGAGTGATTCCAGCACGTCTGGAAAAATGCGGGACCCAAAGGGCGCTGTGATTGCCTGGACAGACCAGGAAGGTCAGCGCCTCGCGGCAGCAGCCGCGAGGCACCTGAGCGCCGACATCACGTACCAGGAAAAGACCATCGGGAAGCTCGATGTTTACCTTTCCGATCGCTCGATCACGGAGGGGCTCAAGTCCTTTCTCCTGCAGACCTCGGCCGTCACCGTCGTTGTCATCGTCCTGCTGGCCCTTGCCACCCTTTTCATCACGCGGGTCCTGGTGGCCCGACCCTTGAAGCTGGTCGATGGGGCGCTCGGTCGCATCGCGCGCGGGAATCTGAGCAGCACCGTTGCGTTTCACTCACGCGACGAGCTGGGAAGCCTTGCTCGCGCGGTCAACGAGATGATCACGCAGCTTCGCGGCATGGTGGTCCAGATCAGGGAAACCGCTGACCAGCTGGCAAGGTCGAGCACGCAGATTTCCGAGAGCTCCCAGAGCTGTCCACGGGCTCCCAGAGCCAGGCGGCGACGCTCGAGGAAACAAGCGCCTCCGTGGAAGAGCTGACCTCCAGCGTGGAGCAGGTGGCCCTGCACGCCCAAAGCCAGGCGGAATCGGTGGAAAAAACTTCCGCGGCCATGACGGAGGTCCGCAGCTCGGCAGAAACCGTCTCTGAAACGCTGAGGGTGGTTTCGGCCTCCTCCGAGGAGTCGGTCCAGATGGCCCATTCGGGCGTTGATGCCGTGAACAAGGCAGTCACCGCCATCGAGGCAATCTCTCAGAAGGCCGAGCAGATCGGGGGAATCGTCACCGTGATCTCCGACATCGCGGACCAGACCAACCTGCTCTCGCTGAACGCTGCCATCGAGGCGGCTCGAGCCGGCGAGCACGGGCTGGGATTCGCCGTCGTGGCGCAGGAGGTGAGCAAACTGGCCGAGCGCAGCGCTGCTTCCACCCGCGAGATACAGAAGTTGATCGACGACAGCGGAAACATCGTCACTAACGGCGTGAAAGTAGCCCAGGGCGCCCTTGGCGCCATGAACGCAATCATCAACGGCGCGCAGAAGACCAATCAGGCCATCACCCAGCTTTCCGGCCGTATACACTCGCAGATCGAATCGATTACGGCGGCGGCGGAGATCACCGGTTCGATCACCGAGATGTCGCACAGCATTTCCGCGGCAACAGAGGAACAGACCACGAATGCGCGTCAGGTCGCAACGGCGGTGGAGAATGTGAATGATCTCACGCAGCAGGCGGCCGCGGCAGCCGGGCAGATGTCCGCCGCCACGGTGGAGCTGTCGCAGCTGGCCCGGCAGCTCACCAGCCTGGTGCAGCAATTCGTGCTGGAAACAGATTCCCCGACAGCCCCCGCGGCCTCCGCGCTGCATTCCGTCCGCGCACCCTTGCTGGCAGCGAGCGGCAACGGAGGTCACGGACCGAAGAACTCGATTTCTTAAGGAGGATATATGTACAAGAGGTTTGTGGCCGGCGTCATCCTGCTTGCGGGAGTGATTGCCGCCGCGGGGGCGCAGGAGACCATCAAGATGGGTTACTGGGACAACGCGCCATTCGTCATCGCCCAGCCGGGAGGTGCTCCGCCTGCCGGCGCCGCCGTGGACTACTGGACCGCCATTGTGGCTCCCGCAATGAACGTGAAAGTGGCGTGGGTCGGCCCCACGGCGCTGCCGAGGCTTCTCATCCAGCTCCAAAGCGGCGAAATCGATGCTGTGCTGGTTGCCGCCAGGACCCCCGAGAGGGAAAAGCTGTTCCAGTTCGCCGCTGCGCCTAGTCTGCATTTCCTGCCGGGGCTCGCGGTATTGAAGGAAAATCCGCTCGCGGCGATCAAGAGCGCGGACAACATTGCCGGCATGAAGGTCGGCTACGCAACGGGGCTGACCGTGATCGATTTCATGAAAAACGCGAAAATCACGTGGGACAACATGACCACAGCCACATGGATCCAGGACGACTTCAGGAAGCTCATGAACAAACGCATCGATGCCGTGTTCAACCTGACAACCGTCGGCCTCCAGTATGAGGCTACCAAGAGCTATTCCGGAAAGTTCAAGTTCCTTCCGCTGCCGGTTCCGCCGACCGACATTTATACCATGTTCGCCAGAACAGACAGGGCGACAGCTTTTCTCAAGCAGTACGACAGCGTCAATGCCAAAAACGCCAGCAAGGTAGAAGCGCTGGTCAACAAGTACATCAGCCAGTAGCAAGGAAAGGGCGGAGACCCGCACGGGACGCCGCCCTCATTGTATGCTCCCGCGGATGCTCCCGCGCCAGACCGATTTTGCGACAATGATGCCGCTGGAATGATCGAGGTACACTACGCGCGCCGCACTCGCTTCGGGAAGATCGAAGTCCACCGTTTCGCTGCACGCCTGGACCTGGGCGCCGGCAACAGCCCAGCCTTTTTCATCAACGACACGACCGCTGAGCTTGTGTCCACCCGCTGAAGGCAACGCTGCCTCTCCTGAGGTTTCGCGCCGCTCCCGCGGAAGCCGGCGGTACCTGCAGGACGATGTCCCCGCCGGTCGCCGGCACAACCTTCACCGCGCGAACCACATTCGAGTGCGCCAGAGTCCGGCCGGCGTTTTCACCGGCATTCGGCGTCGAGCTGAGCCCCTGCTCCACCTCCGCAAGGAGCACCGTCGAATCCGACGGTGCGTTTCCCACGCTTGTCCGGACGCTCACTGACGCTGGAGAGTCCTGACGGATCCGTGAAAGGCTGACCGAGCCTGAGCGTGCGCCGTCCGCTTGAAGCACGGCGGGAGTACGTCGGGAAGGTCACGGAAGAATCTCGAAAGAACCCTGTTTTTGTATATTGATGCAGTGGGTTTTTTTATCCACATGTGACACTTCCGTGAACTCTCAATCCGACCTTCTAAGCCAGGTCGTACTACCTAGGGAGGCAAGAATGAAGCGAACGGGCCTGATTTTTTCCCTGCTCCTGATTGCTGTGGCCTTCTCCTTCGGGCAGAGCATGATGAGCACGAACAATTCGAAAAGCAACTCGACGACGATGATGTCGGCCAACCCGATGAAAGCCGACCCGGTCATGGGCAACCAGCTCCGTTACGCGTCGAGCAGCGGCACAAAGGTGATCTTCACCACCCTGGAAGCCGCGGAAGCGCTGGCGGCAAAGCAGCCGACTGTGCTGTTTTTTGCCGCCGACTGGTGCCCGTACTGCCAGGCTGACCTCAAGGACATCAACGCCAACGGCAACCAGCTCGGAGACGTCGCGATCGTTGTCGCCAACTACGACACGGCAACCGACCTGAAAGCGAAGTACGGAATCACCGTGCAGGACACTTTCGTGCAGATCGACTCCTCCGGCACTCAGAAGGCTATCTGGAGGAGCGGAGGCGGTGGCGTCGACGGGATCCTCAGTCACATCGTGCGATCATAAGGAAAGAACCACATGCTGGTATTGCTCGCGTTCGCCTTCGTTTCCGGCATCATCACCATACTCTCCCCGTGCATCCTGCCGGTTCTCCCCATCGTGCTTTCCGGCAGCGTCGGCGGGGGAAAAGCGCGGCCCTTCGGTGTCCTGGCCGGCTTCGTGGTCAGCTTCACCGTCTTCACGCTGACCCTGTCGGCAATCGTGCGCGCCCTGGGCATTCCGGCCGACGCGCTGCGCGTGGTGGCCGTCGTGCTGATTGCCTTGTTCGGGATCGTGATGCTTGTTCCACGGCTGCGTAACGGCTTCGAGCTATTGACCAGCAGGATTGCAAGCCGCGGCGGCAGGGCCACCGGCGTCACCGCCGGCCGGCCAGGCGCCGGCCAGGCGGCCCGGCTTGCCGGGCTCTGGAGCGGGCTTGTCGTGGGATTCAGCCTGGGCCTTGTCTGGACGCCCTGCGTCGGTCCCATCATGGCCTCCGTGATCAGCCTTGCGCTCACTCAGCAGGTAAGCGGCGGCTCGGTCTTCATCACTCTTGCCTATACGCTGGGAACATCGATCCCCATGCTGGCAGTCATGCTGGGCGGCAGGGCCCTTCTGACCCGGGTGCCGGCACTCACCAAGAACTCGGCAAATATCCAGAAAGGCTTCGGGGTCCTGATGATTGCCATGAGCGTTGCCATTGGCCTGGGGTGGGACAGGAGGTTCCAGGCCGCCGTCCTGAGGGCGTTCCCCAACTATGGAACCGGACTGACGGCAATCGAGAAAGCGCCTTCCGTGCGCACGGCTCTGAGAACGTTTCAGCCGTCAGCCGCGGGGCAGCGGGCCTCCGGCGGCGCGCAGACAAACGCGGCCGGCGAAAAGATCTTTACGGGAGCCATGGACGCCGCGCCTGAGAACGGGGTGCTGGGAGACTACGGGATTGCTCCGGACTTCGTCACCACGGGCATGTGGCTCAACACCGAGGGAGTGGTACCCATGGAAGGGCAGCCCCCTGGTGGAGGCTCGCCGCCGCTGACCATGCACAGCCTCCGCGGACGGGTCGTCCTGATCGATTTCTGGACGTACAGCTGCGTGAACTGCGTTCGCACCCTGCCTTACCTCAGGGCCTGGTACGACACCTACCGCAAAGACGGCCTGGTCGTCGTGGGTGTGCACACTCCCGAGTTCGAGTTCGAAATGAAGAGCGCAAACATGACGCGGGCGGTCAAGGACCTCGGAGTCGACTGGCCTGTGGTCCAGGACAACGATTACAAGCAGTGGAACGCATTTGCCAACCAGTATTGGCCGGCACACTACTTCATCGACGCCAAGGGCCATGTCCGCTACTTCCATTTCGGGGAAGGTGACTATGACGTCTCGGAGAAGGTCATCCAGGCGCTCCTGAAAGAAGCGGGGGCAAACGTTGCAGGGGTCGTGTCAAAGCCTGCGCCTGAGATCGAAGCAAACACCCCCGAGACGTACCTGGGGTATGACAGGGGCCGGGGATTCGCAAGCGCAACCGTGCCCGTGCCGGACAAACCGACGGATTACCAGCCGGCGAAGGTTCCCAAAAACGGCGAATGGAACCTCGCCGGCAGGTGGACCATCACCCCGCAGTACATTGTGCCAGAGGCATCGGGGACCTTGCAGCTGGGCTTCAACGCAAAGAATGTCTTCCTGGTGATTGAGCCGGGAGCGGCCGGAGGGAAGATCGCCGTCAGCCTGGACGGAAAGCCGGGAGAGAACACGCCTGACGTCAAGGACGGCGTTCTTTCTCCCCGTGAGAGCCGCATGTACCAGCTGGTCGGTCTGAAGCAGGCCGGAAATCATCTGCTGCGGCTGGAAGTCCAGGGAAATGTCCGGCTTTTCGCATTCACGTTCGGTTAGTTCGGTCAGTTCGGTCAGAGGAGGGCTTTTGATGAGAGGTATTCGCATCGCCATGATGATATTCGCAGCCGCAGCAATCGGTCCCGGCATGTTGTTTGCCGGAAGCCAGGGCGCTACGGCTACCGCAGTGTTCGCTGGAGGGCGCTTCTGGAGCATGCAGTCGGCCTTCGAGAAGGTATATGGAGTGATCACCGCTGTCTCCGGTTATACGGGCGGCACAAGCAGGAATCCCACCTATGAGACCTATGCCGCGGCGGGGCACGTCGAAGCCGTGAAGGTGGAATACGATCCCTCCCGCGTAAGCTACAAAGACCTTCTGGATGCCTACTGGCGGCATACCGACCCCACGGACAAAGGCGGCCAGTTCGTCGACAGGGGACCCCAGTATCGCCCCATCGTTTTCTGGATGGACGACACGCAGCGCGGCGAGGCAGAGGCCTCCAAGGCGGCGCTGGAGAAGTCCGGCCGATTCAAGGCGCCCCTTGTCACACAGATCGACAAGGCAGCGGCATTCTATCCCGCAGAGGAATACCACCAGGATTACGCGAAGAAGCACCGGGCAGACTATGAAGTGTACCGCTCGGGCTCCGGGCGCGACCAGGTCTTCGCGAAGTACTGGGGCCCGTCCGCGCTCCTTGATTCCGCTGCTCCACCCTCGGCCCGGGACGGCAACTATCACAAGCCCGGCGTGGATCAGCTCAGGAAGACGCTGACCCCGATGCAGTTCGAGGTCACGCAGCAGGAGGGAACGGAGCCTCCGTTCAACAACGAGTACTGGGACAACCACAAGGCCGGGATCTACGTGGACATCGTCTCGGGCGAGCCCCTTTTCAGCTCGACTGACAAGTTCGAATCCGGGACCGGTTGGCCGAGCTTCACGCGCCCGCTGGCGCCGGGAAACGTCGTGGAAAACGTCGACAAGAGCTTCCTGATGGTCAGGACCGAAGTGAAGAGCCGCTACGCCGGCTCGCACCTGGGGCACGTCTTCGATGACGGGCCGGCGCCGACGGGGCTTCGGTACTGCATGGACTCCGCCTCTCTGCGCTTCGTTCCCGTGGCCGACATGCAGAAAGAGGGCTACGGCCAGTACCTGTACCTGTTCAAAGAGTGATGACCTGAGAGCCCGCCGCAGAGGCGGGCTCTTTCCCCCTCTCCGTTCGGGCGCTTCCCTTGCAGGCATGGGCGATAGCGGCTACGCTGGTCGCGGGTTACCAGCATGAATCGCGCTTACCGCGCCTCCCCGGCGCATATCAACTCTCTCGAGAAACGCGTTGAAGCCCTCGAAGAAGAAAACGCTCGCCTGGCTGAAGAAGACGCCGCTATCCACGGCAGCGAAGAGCGGTGGACAGGGACGGAATCATCACGGACGTAGTCCGAGATGACAAGGGATACTGGACCCATGTGGAAGCGTACTTGCGCAATCATTCAGAAATCGAGTTCAGCCACGGCCTTTGCCCGGACTGCATGAAGAAGCTCTATCCAAATCTGTCGAAGCCAGTCGGTTGATGAAAGGAGCCCTTGTCATGGAAAAAACGCTGCCTCTGCGAAAACGCCCCCTGGACCTGATCCTCCTGATCTACTTCATCTTCAACCTGGTCGCCATCAGCTATTTCTTCGATATCGAGCAGATCGTGATCCCCGACACTTCCCATTTCACCTACCCCGCCTGGCCGCCGCGGTTCGTCGTGGACCTGGGCCACTGGTGGGGCCAGTCCTTCGACCCGCTCCTGAATGCGCGGCCCGTGTGGTGGCGTGCCACCATCTGGATCGACGCCATCTTCTTTGGGCCGTTTTATGCCTTTGCAATCTACGCGTTCTGGCGCGGCCGCAACTGGATCCGTGTCCCGAGCATCGTCTACGCGTCGGTCATGCTCACCAATGTGACGATTATCCTGAGCGAAGAGATCTGGGGGCCTCACGCCACCCCGCACCTTGCCAATGTCATCGGGGCGAACGCCTCCTGGGTGATCGCGCCCATCCTCATCATCTGGCGGATGCGAAAAGACCCGTACCCGGCAGGCTGAACCCGTGACGACCCGGGGCTTCCCTTCCGCTTTGCTGGTTCCGACAATCGTTTGTATCATTGATGCGTCGCTGGCGATCTGACTGAAGACACGGCAGCGCATACGCGGATGGACGGAACAGTACCAAACGGCGGTAGTGCGCGGCCCGATGTCGTCGTCATCGGTGGAGGCGCAACAGGGTGCGGTCTCGCATGGGACCTCGCACTGAGGGGCGTGAGCGTGGCCCTCGTGGAAAGGGGGGACCTTGCCAGCGGCACGACAGGCCGGTTTCACGGCCTTCTTCATTCAGGCGCACGATATGTCGTCTCTGATCCCGTAACTGCCGGGGAATGCTTCAGGGAGAGTGTCATCCTGCGGCGGGTGGCAAGGAGCGCTGTCCAAGAGACGGGCGGGCTCTTCGTCTTCGGCGACGGCGACGATGCAGGCTATCTCGGGCAGTGGCTGGAGGGCTGCAGGCAGGCGGAGATTCCCGTCCAGGAAACCTCGATCGAGGAGGCGCGTCTTCGGGAGCCCGGCCTGGATCCCGGAATCAGCCGGGCCTTCCTGGTCCCCGACGCCGTCTGCAACTCCGTTGCGCTTTGCGCGGCCCTTGCGCGCGGCGCGCAGTCCCTTGGCGCGGATGTGCTCACGTTCCACCGGTGCGACGGGATTGAAGCGCGCGATCGCCATGTCACCGGGGTGCGGCTGACCGATGTGCGGACGGGGGTCTCCAGCCTGCTGGGCTGCAGGATCGCCGTGATTGCGGCGGGCCCGTGGAGCGCAAAAGTCGCGAAAGAGGTGGGCGTGAACCTCTCCCTCGACCTCGTGCGCGGGGCAATGATCGCCTTCCGGGGCTCCGTGGTAAAAGGAGCCGTGAGCCGGCTCCAGCCGCCGGGTGACGGCGACATCATCCTGCCCCGGGGCCGGGTAAGCATTGCGGGGACGACCTCGGTGGTGACAGAGGACCCGGATGACCGCCGCGTGGACCAGTGGGAGCTTGAGCTGGTGCGTGCCCAGATTCAGGCGCTCCTGCCCGGGCTGGCCGGCGCCCAGGTGGCTCACGCATGGGCAGGAGTTCGGCCGCTGTACAACGCCCAGGGTCTTGTGGACGGCGCCCGGCGCATTGATTCGCATACATGGAGCAGGGACTTCACGGTTCTGGATCACGCAAGCAGAGACGGGATATCGGGGCTGATCTCCATTGTGGGGGGCAAGCTGACGTCTTTTCGCCTCATGGCGGAAAAGACCGCTGACGCGGTGTGCCGCGCGCTGGGAAACACACAGCCCAGCAGGACCTCCTCAACCGAGCTCGGATAGCCCGGCTGACCCATCCTTCGGTTTCAGGAACCTCCCCCAGATGACGGTGTCAGGGCCGCATTCCTTCTCTGACTTTTCGGCAAGCTCCGGCAGTCCCTCCCCCTGATCGAAGATGTGCAGGCCTTCCATTCGAAGCGGGCTTACCGTGACCACCGCCTGGTGAGCAAGACGGCATGAAATGAAGGAGCGAAGAACACGGGCACCCCCCTCCACCATAAGGGAGCCGATGCCGTGCGTCCCAAGAATGCGCAGCACCTCATCCAGGGGCAGGCCGCCCTCCGTCGCGCTGAGAGCAAACAGCCTGGCGCCGCGGCCGGCAAGCTCCCGCGCTCTGGAAGCCGAAGCACCCGCGGCGTGGAAAATCCAGGGCGCATGGTCCGCGCGCTGGAGGAGGCGCGCTGAGCCGGGCATGCGCAGCGCCGAGTCCAGCACAATGGGCTGGGGGGAGGGTCCTTCCACCAGCCGAACAGTGAGCAGCGGGTCGTCGGCAAGGACCGTCCCGATTCCCACAAGGATACCCCCATGCAGGCTGCGAAGCCGATGCGTCAGCGTCATGGACTCCGGACTGCTCAGGGTAGTCCGCTTTCCGCCCGCCGGCGCAATTGCCCCGTCCCGTGACTGGGCCCAGCTCACCGTGACGACAGGCCCGTCACCCGCAGGAGCGTCCAGGACCGACTTCACCAAGCAATGGATCGCGTCCGCCGTGCGGTTCAGCGCACCTTCTGGCACACTGCCACCCCGTCGCGCACGGGCAGGATGACCGTCTCCAGGTCATCACGCCGCGTAATCATGGCGTTGAACTCGCGGATGGCGAGAGTCGCGGCATCGGGACGGCCCCGTGACGCCACCTTGCCGCTCCACAGGACATTGTCGGTGATGAAAAGGCCGCCGATCCTCAGCAGACGAAGCGCCACGGAAATGCTGGCCGGGTAGTCCTTCTTGTCGATGTCGTTGAAAACGATGTCGAACGGTCCCGTCTGTGTCCGCGCAAAGGACAGGGCGTCCCCCACGTGGAAGCTCAGTGACTTCTCCAGGCCGGCCGCGCGGAAGAACTTCAGCGCCACGTCGCGATTGTCGCTGGAGAGGTCGGTGCAGGTCACCGTCCCTCCGTTGTTCATGCTCCGGGCAAACCACAAGGCCGAGTACCCGTACCCCGACCCCAGCTCCAGGATGCGCTGCGCGCCGAGGCTCCGGGCAAAAACTCCCAGAAGCCGTCCCACCTGGGGTCCCACAATGGGAAAGCCGTTTCCACGGGCAAGCGCTTCCATTTCCGAGCGCACCTGGTCCGCCTGACCGTCCAGGCCCGAAATATAGCCTTCGACCTTCTTGTCTACGATGCCAGCCATTTTCCCTCCAGAAAACAAGATACGAACAATCGGGTCGGTCGCACACTTTCCACGGATGGCTCAGCGTCCTTTGTCCGTCTCCAGGTCGATGACTGCAGAACCAACAATCCCTCCGCTGCGCAGCCTCGCAAGGGCGTCGTTGACCGAGTCGAGGGGAAATACCTGGACCTCCGTTCGAACGGGGACTTTCGGGGCAAGGGCAAGGAACTCACGCGCGTCTTCCCGGGTGAGGTTGGCAACGGATCGGACCGATCTCTCTTCCCAGAGGATGGCGTACGGGAAGGACGGTATGTCGCTCATGTGGATTCCGGCGCAGACCACTGTCCCGCCTCGGTCCACGGCCTGAAGGGCCAGGGGAACAAGGGCGCCGTCCGGTGCAAAAATGATGGCCGCGTCCAGCGGCTCAGGCGGTTTCTGCGTCGAGTCCCCGACCCACACGGCGCCCAACTTCCGGGCAAGGGACGTAGCGCTTTCGTCGCCGGGCCGGGTGAACGCGTAGACGTCTTTTCCCTGATAGCTGCAGACCTGCACAAGCATGTGAGCGGCGGACCCGAAGCCGTAGAATCCGATCCTTTTTGCCTCTTTCCCCGCCATCCGAAGCGCCCGGTAGCCGATGAGCCCTCCGCATAAAAGAGGAGCCACCTGCAGGTCCGAGAAGCCGTCCGGGCAGGGGGAAGCAGAATCTGGCGTCCGCTGCCGTGTGCTCGGCGAACCCGCCGTCGATGTGGTATCCGGTGAATCGGGCATGCAGGCAGAGATTCTCCCGACCGCTGGTGCAGAATACGCATACCCCGCAGGTGGATCCGAGCCAGGGGATTCCCACTCTCTGGCCAATGGAAAAGCCGCTCACACCGGGGCCGATCCCCGTGACGGTGCCCACCACCTGGTGGCCTGGGACAAGAGGAAGCTTCGGATGGGCAAGCTCCCCGTCCACGATATGCAGATCCGTGCGGCACACCCCGCACGCAATCACGCGGACCCCGATCTGGCCCGGCCCCGCTACGGGAATCGGGATTTCCCGCACGACCAGCGGCGTGCGGGCTTGCTCAAGAATTGCTGCCCGCATGGTACCCCTCAGCCCTCGGAAAGCCTCCGGATTTTGCGGCAGTCTAGCGGAAACGCTCGCGAGTATTCAAGGGGCCTCTTCATAATCACGCGTCGATACGCTATAGTCCCTGAAATGAGTCACCGCTCATTCCCCGGGCGTACCGGGTCTCTCTGGACCCCGACCTTTGAAAGGATCTCGGAGGACAAGCGCCGTCGGGTGCTGGACTGCGCCAAACGGGCCTTTGCGCGCCACGGCTACGCGGGAGCGAACGTCAACCTCGTTGCAAAAGAGGCGGGAATCTCAGTTGGCTCCCTCTACCAGTATTTCAAGACCAAGGAAAACCTTTTCCTGACCCTCATCGAGGAATCCCATGGCACGCTCACCGGGGTGATCGATGAGATCTTCTCCCGGATTCCCGGCTTCTTCGAGCGCGTGGAAGCGGTGCTCAGGGCGGCCGTTGAATGGTCCCGGAAGGACCCTGACCTCCTCAACCTCTACATCGCCTGCACGACCGAAGAGCTTGCCCCGCTTGCAGCCAAGCTTTCCGGGCGCATTGAGAGCGTGGCAGCGGAGCGTTACAGCCAGATGGTGGCGGAGGCAAAGAAACGCGGGGAGATAAATCCGGACCTTCCGGAAGGAGCCACTGCTTTCTGCCTGGACAATCTCTTCCTGATTGTCCAGTTTTCCTTCGGGTCAGCGTACTACCGGGAGCGGCTCGGGCTGTTCCTGGGGGAACGCGCAGCCAGTGACGCGAAAACCGTGATTCAAGGCGTGATGGATTTCATCCGCCGGGCTCTGCCCCGTTGAGCTTTCGGAAGCTCTGGCGATTGCGCGCGTAGAGGCTGCGAAAAACGTCGAACCTCTCTCGATAGATCCTCGATCCTGCCGGGTCCGGCTCGAAGCTCCCGCGTACGGGCACAAGCTGCCTGGCCTCCTCCAGGGAGCCGAGGACCCCCAGGCCGAAGGCGCACAGGAGTGCCGCCCCCAGCGCCCCCGCGTTCTGCGGTGAGGCGACGGGCTGGACGATCTCCTCCAGGGCGTCCGCCATGATGCGGGCCATTGCGTTGGACCGGGCGCCGCCGCCCACGAATCTCACCGGTCCCCGGGCAGGCACTTTCCTTCGTATCGCCGCAAGCTGCCATTTGCCGTGAAGCGCAATTCCTTCCGCCACCGCACGAATCATTGCGCGCTTGCCGGTCTCCAACCCCACGTTGAAGAAAATGCCGCGGGCAGCGGGGTCCTCGAACGGGGAACGGTTGCCGCGCAGCCACGGGGTAAAGACAACGCCCTGCGCCCCAGGCTGCACCGCTTCGATCGTCTCATCGAGAAACTCGAAGAGCGTGGCGTACCGGCCCTCGGGATCATCGGCAACGGTCCTGTGCTGGAGGTAGACGCCGATCTCATCCAGAGCAAGGTGATCGCGCACCCACTCCAGGCATTTCCCCGAAGTCTCCTGCTCCGAGATGTAGTTGTAACGGCCCTTCTGCGCGCCCAGGATCGAGGCGATGAAGCAGTCCGTATCCACAACCCGACGGTCCGTGACCGTGGAGACCCAGCCGGAGGTTCCCATGTACACGTGCGTGTCGTGGACCCCGGCCGCGCCCGAGCCAAGGGATACCAGGGTCAGGTCCCCGCCTCCGCCGAAGACCGGAGTGCCCGGCGCAAGCCCCATCTCTTCCGCGGGCCCGGCAAGGAGGGGTCCTGCCGTCTCCGAGGGGCCAATGACATCGGGAAGGTGTGACGGATCCACGTCGAAGAGCCTGCACATGAGAGGGCTCCACCCCGTGCGGCCGGGCCGCGTGTCGTAGAGGAATGTCGCATTGGCGGAGTCCGGGGTCATGGCGAACCGGCCCGTGCAGCGGTGCACCAGGTACTCCTTGGCGTCCAGCCACTTGTGCACCCTGCGG
Source organism: uncultured Spirochaetota bacterium (assembly GCA_963710335.1). Taxonomy (GTDB): domain Bacteria; phylum Spirochaetota; class Spirochaetia; order SZUA-6; family Fen-1364; genus Fen-1364. The sequence continues at coordinate 317,308 of CAVQAA010000006.1, read as the reverse complement.
AAGCACTGGGGCTCGCGCTCGCGCACCCAGTGGTACTTCCAGACCGGGTCCTTCACGCTTGCCGAGGCGCCGCCCGTGATGAGAAGGGAGGGAAGAAGCTTGCGGGCGTTCATGCCCGCAATGCGAAAGCCTTTCTCCATGCCGGCCCGTTTCTGCGCCACCGCCCGCTGATCCATGTAGCTCATGGCAGGGCGCACCGGGTTTCCCTGGGCGTCCACAAGGACCAGTCCCTGCATCTGGCAGCAGAATGCCAACCCCCTGATGCGGGCAGCGGGGATTCCCGAATCCGCAAGGAGCTTTCGCGTGTCAACGCATACGGCCTTCCACCAGTCAGCAGGGTCCTGCTCCACGCCGCCGTCAGGGAGAAGCGCCAGCGGATACTCGCTGGAGGCAGCCGCAATGAGCCGCGCCTCCTTGTCGACGTTGTATAGGCACGCCTTGGCTCCCGTGGTCCCGATATCGTAAGCAATGACATGGACCGCATCGCTCATGCGTTGTCCTTCCTGCCCTGCCGGGAATACTTCCGCAAGTAGACCTGATGCATGATCGCGGCCTCGAGCTTGTTGATCCCCTTTGCTCCGCCCAGGAACTCGGCCTCAATGAACGCCCGGCAGCCTTTCTCCACGATGCGGGCGCACAGAAGCGCTTCCTCGATGGTCCTCCCCAGGGCAACGGCCCCGTGGTTTGCCATGAGCGCCGCCATGCGGCCGCGCAGCGCGCGAAGAACGGTGCGGCCCATCCTGCCTGTTCCCGGGATGGCATAGTGAGCAACTCTCAGCGAAGGCCCCACGATCTGCGCAAGATCGTCCAGAATGGGAGGAACCTCTCGTCGGGCCGCGGCAACCGTCGACGCGCTCATGGAGTGGGTATGGACCACGGCGTTCACTTCGGGACGGGTCCGGTAGATTTCGCTGTGGAGCTTCTTTTCCGTGGACGGCCTGCCAGCCCTGGCTTCCCCGGTGGCCAGGTCCACGATCACCACATCCTGGACGCGCATGGAAAGGTAGTCGAAGCCGCTGGGCGTGATGGCCATTTCGGTGGGAGAAAACCGGACAGAGACGTTTCCCCACGTACCGGCGACAAGCCCTTCCTCCACCAGCTTCACGCCCGCCGCGCGCACTGCCTCCCGGGCCGCCTGCTCATCCATCGGAGCCGCCTTTCGCAACGTTCGCCAATACCCTGCCGAACCTGACCAGGGCGTCGTCGATCACCTCATCGGTGTCCGCGGCGCTGGTGTACATCCTGCTCCCGGCAAGGGTCACAATCCCTTCCGCCATGTATGCGGCGCCGTACTCCTCCATGAGCGCTTTGCGCACCTTGATCTCCTTGAGGACGGACAGGATCTTCAGAAGCTGCAGGCGGACAAACATGCCGCCCACCACCTCCAGATGACAGATCGATCCCTGGTTGTATGCAACTGCCGGCAGTCCGAGTGAGTCGATGATTCCGTGGAGCCCGCGAGTGAGCCGGTCACCGGCGTGGCCGGCCTTCCGGCAGGCATCCGTCCTCTCGATCTCTTTCAACGTGAAATAGCCTGCCGCGGCGCTCAAGGGATTGGCCGCCATCGTGCCGCCGACGTACGCGCGCTTTTTTCCGCTCTCGATGCCCGCGGCAACCAGCTTCATGAGGTCCCGGCGGCCGCCAAGGCCGCCGGCAGACGGATAGCCGCCGGCCACGATCTTGCCGAAGCAGGTCAAGTCCGGCCTCACGCCGAAGTAGCCCTGCGCACCGCCCAGGCCGAGCCGGAACGCGGTCACGACCTCGTCGAACACCAGGAGCGCGCCATATGTGTCGCACAAGCGGCGGACGCCGGCGTTGTACTCGAAGTCCACGGGTCTGGTTCCGCTTTCCGGTCCGACCGGCTCCACAAGGACGCACGCGGTGCCGCCGGCAAGCTTGTTGGCGCGCAGAACGCGCTCCAGCGATCCAAGGTCATTCGGGGCCGCCTCCCTGGTGTGCCGTGTCGCCGCGCGCGGAATTCCGTGCGCCTCGAACCGCCTTGTGTGCGGGATCTTGAGGCTGTAGACCAGCTGGTCGCTCCATCCGTGGTACGCGCCTCCGATCTTTACGACGTTTTTCCGGCGGGTGGCCAGGCGCGCCACCCTGATGGCCGCCATGACGGCTTCCGTGCCGGAGCCGAGCATCCGAAACATTTCCACCGACGGGATGTGCCTGTTGATCTCCCGGGCAAGCTTCAGCTCGAACTCGTGAAAAAGGCCCGTGGAAGGCCCGACCCTGGAAAGCACATCGATTACCTGCTCCCGGACCGCAGGGTCGTTGCTTCCGAGAATCGTCGGCCCGCCTGCCTGGAGGAAATCGATGTACCGGTGACCGTCGATGTCATACAGGTAGGGCCCTTCCGCGCGATCGATGACCAGGGGAAAGGGGTAGTTGAATGCCAGGTTGTGCTGGACCCCGCCGGGGATGAAGCTCCTTGCCTCCTCCGTCATCGTCTTGGAACCGGGGCAGTCCTCGTTGAAGAAGCGCAGGTATGCATCCATTGCGTCCTTGCGGATTCGAAGAGGTGGGACCGACATGAGCATGCCGATCTTTCGATAGATGTCAGCGGCGTCGGGATAGTCACAAATTCCATAAGAGAGTGAGTGTTCACTCATATGTTGGAGCTTATCACATCACTGGCTGGAGTCAATATGGCCGAAAAAAATGGCCGCTGTTCGCTACCCGTCATCGATTCTCCCTTTGCGGGAGGGGCAGTTTTCGGCTATGATTCTTGCTCGCCACATGACCGTGAGCCAAGGAACAGTTCCGCAGTGAAGCTTCGCGCGCGCCTCCTTTTTGTGACATCGAGCGCCCTCCTGGTTCCCGTGTTGGTGGCCATCGCCGTTGCCGCGGCGCTGGTCGTTGAGAGCGGAGGGAGGTCGCAAGAGTCGCGCTTTCGCTCATCGCTCTCCCTCATCAAGAAGGACATTGCCGCAACCGAGCAGCGCTACCGTGCGAGCATCGCCGGGCTGGCTCTTTCCTCCCGGCTCCAGGCGAAGCTGTACGTCTACAACAAATACTGGGGCTACTTCAGCAAGGACACCCTGGACGGCGACATTGCCGTGCTCCGCGACGACCTGGAGAACCACCTCCTCAGCGAAGCCATCGATACGATCGCCGTGTACCGCAGGGAGAAAGACCATTACGCTGCCGTTGCCGTCGTAGGCAACTCAACGTACATCAGCGACACCGTTCCGCGCGACATTCTTGCCCACCTGGCCGGCCAGCCGGAGTACGCACAGATGTCGGACGGCATCTATGCCACGTTCCAATTGCCCGTGTACCGCGACGGGGAGGAGATCGGCCTGGTCTCCCTCCAGAAAGCGTTCAACAGGGGCTATTTCGAGACTCTCTCCCTGCGGAACAACATCGGCATCGCCCTGTATGCCCAGGGGCTCTACCGCTACTCTTCGCTTCCCGGAATCGACGCGGCAGGGGTCCTGTGGACGCGCTCGCATCCCATGACCGGCAGCCCTTTTTCCGGCAGCTATCGTTTCGAGGGAAAAACGTACAAGTACATCGGCTCCTACCTGGAGATGGGGCCCTCGGCCAAGGCATTCCTTTTTGTCGGCGGGCTGTCCCCGAACACGTTCGCGGACTGGCTGCAGAACTTCCTGCGCCTGTCCATCATCCCTTTGATCTGCGTGGTTGTGGCCACCGTGCTCTTCCTGGTCTGGGGAAGCCAGGTCATTGCCGCCATCCGCACCCTGCTTGCCGCCTCCATCAGGATAGGCCGGGGGGCCTACAGCGTCCGGCTGCCTGTGGAGCGCAGCGACGAGTTCGGGGAGCTCTACCGGGGCTTCACCCGGATGGCCGAAGAGCTGCAGCGCAACGCCGAGCGCCTGGAGGAAAGCAAGCGCCTGCTTGTCACGAGCGAAAAGATGGCGGCTCTGGGGAGGTTTTCCGCCGGGGTAGCGCATGAGATCAACAACCCCATGGGAATCATCCTCAATCATGTCCAGCTTCTCCTCTCGGGACGGCTTGAAGAGGGGGAGAGGGAAAGCTTCCTCAAGCGTATGGAGGGGGAGATCAAGCGCGTGAACCGTCTCCTCCGGAACCTTCTCCAGCACGCCACCGACGAAGAGCTGGCCTTCAGCGATCTCTCCCTGGAAGGGGTTGTCTCTGAGGTGGTCCAGCTTTTCACCCCGAAGCTTCGGCTGAAGGGTGTGCGGGTGGAGGTTGCGCCGTTTCCTCCGAGCGCAGTCATCGAGGGTGACGCGGATGCCATCAAGCAGGTGTTCTTCAACCTCCTGTACAACGCCATCCAGGCCATCCATCACGACCACGGGCTAGTGCGCATCGACGCGGAGGTGGACGGCGTGGGCTGCCGCGTGCGCGTGGCGGACAACGGGGAGGGAATGGACGCGGAGACACGATCGTCGATCTTCCAGCCGTTCGTCACTCGAAAGCAGGGTTACGGGACCGGGCTGGGGCTCGCGCTCAGCCAGACGATCATGAAGCTGCACGGCGGCTCAATCGATGCGGCAGGAGAGCCTGACATCGGGACCACCGTAACCCTAGAGTTCCCCCGGAAGGAAGAAGCATGCTGAGTCGACGCGGATTCTCCCTGCTCATTGTCGACGATGAGGAGGGGATGCGCCTGGGCCTCGAAAAGACCCTCTCCCTGGAAGGCTATCGGGTGACCAGCGCGGAGACGGGCGCCGAGGCGCTTCGCAAGGCGCGCCAGGAGAGGTTCGACTGCGCCTTCGTCGACTTGAAGCTCCCCGACCTGAGCGGCACCGACCTTCTGCCCGACCTGAAGAGGTCCGGCACTGCCGTCGTCATTATCACCGCGTTCGCGTCGGTGGAGACCGCGGTGCGGGCCATGAAGCTGGGGGCCGTGGACTATCTGCAGAAGCCTTTTGACAATCATGACATCGTGGCCCTTGCAGACCGCCTGTGCCTGGGGACCAGGGACACGGAACACCCCGACAGGGAAATACTTCTTGACCAGACACTCGTCGCCGCCAGCCCCGCCATGCGACACATCGTGGAGACCCTGCGGAAGGTCATGGATTCCGAGATTCCCCTTCTGCTCCAGGGAGAAAGCGGCACGGGCAAGGAGATACTGGCCCGGTTCGTCCACGAAAAATGCTCACGGTTCGGCCGGCCCTTCGTGGCAATCAACTGCGCAGCGATCCCCCCTGAGCTGCTGGAGAGCGAGCTTTTCGGGCATGAGAAGGGCGCTTTCACCGGAGCGCATGCCGCAACCGTCGGCAAGTTCGAGGCTGCGGGAGCAGGGACGATATTCCTGGACGAGATCGGAGACATGGGTCTTCAGCTCCAGACCAAGCTGCTTCGCGCCCTGGAGCAGCGAACCTTCGAGCCCGTGGGCTCGACCCGGGCCGTTCCGCTTTCGGCGCGAATCATCGCGTCCACCAACAGCGACCTCTCGGCCCTGATCAAGGAGAAGAAGTTCCGCCTCGATCTTTACTATCGACTCAAGGGACTTGCGGTGACCATCCCGCCGCTGCGCGACAGGCGGGAGGACATCGAGCCGCTGCTTTCCCTCTTCCTCGACCTCTACCGCAAGCGGTACAACAAGCCCGGCGTCGAGATCTCCCGGGAAGCCGTGAAATTCCTTCGCTCCTACCAATGGCTGGGGAACGTTCGGGAGCTGAAGAACGCGGTGGAGTCCGCCGTCCTCCTCTCGGAACAGAACCGTCCGCTCTTATCCCAGGATTTCCTCCTGGAAGGGACAAGCGAGGCGAGCCTCCCCGAGCTGTGGCAGCAGGAACGGGACGCGATCATCGAGGTCCTCAAGCGCACCGGATACAACAGGTCTGTTGCCTCCCGGGAGCTCGGCATGAGCCGCAAGACGCTGTACAACAAGATGAAGCGCTATGCTATACGCTAGGCCCGATGATTACCCACTTTTTCCCAATCTGGGAAAATCGTGAATGCACGCCAACAACATGCATAAGACGGAAAATGCATACGACATTAATTCCAAGCAGTTGAAAGAATTATAGAAAGCGCGTGACCCTTGCATCTTGGCCTGATTTATGCAGCCCTTAATCGATAAAAGCAATGCTGATCTCCCGGGATGTCCTCTTTTTTTTGACAGCTCTCTTTTTCATCGCCGCAGGGCCTGCTTTTGCAAGCGGTGATCGCGAGCCTCAGGGCCCTGCCGGCCCGTCCCAACCAAGCTCCGGCCGACAGCTTGTCTTCGTCATGGTGCCCAAAGGGGTCCATCCCTACTACGAGCCAGTCTACCGGGGATTCACCGAGGCAGCGGCAAAGTACGGAGTGGTCTCAGAGGTGGATGCCCCGCCCCGTTTCGATGTGGTGCTGCAGGTAAAAGTCATTGAGGACCTCATTGCGCGCGGGGTCAACGGAATCGCCGTCTCGGCGAATGACGACAAGGGTCTGGTTGCCGTGATCCATGAGGCCGCGCAAGCCGGCATCAAAGTGATCACCTTTGACGCCCCTGCTCCTTCCAGCGAAGCGCTCACGTACATCGGCACGGACAACGAAAGCGCCGGCTTCGAATCGGGCAAAAGGATGGCAGCCGCGATGGCGGGCCGCGGCTCAGTGGCCGTGCTGCAGGGCGGGCTGGATGCGACGAACCTCAACCTCCGAACGCGCGGCTTCGTTCGGGCACTCACCGAGGCTGCTCCTGGAATCAAGGTCATCGGAGTTGTGGACGAAGGCGGGGATTTCGCCGAGTCGGTGAACAAAGCTGAGACGCTCCTGGCCGAGCACCCGGACCTGACCGCCATCTTCAGCGTGTCCGCGGAGGGCGCACCGGCCGCGGCAGCAGTCGTCAAGCGGGAGGGAAAAGCGGGGAAGGTGCTGGTGGCCGGCTTCGATGACCTGGGTGACACGGTCCAGGGGATCCGGGACGGCTCCGTCGCGTTCTGCGTCGTGCAAAACACCTACAAAATGGGACGGCTCTCAGTGGAACGTCTTCTCGATGCGGTGGCCGACAGGCCGCTGCCCCGCATCATCGACACAGGGGTGATCTTCGTCGACAGAAGGAACGTCGACACCTACAAGGGCCTGATGGAGGCGGAGAACAGCCGACAACTGTAGCTTCCGCCGCGTAAAGGTGTGTCCTATGCAGCCCCGTTGGGGCTGAGAGCATATCTGAAAGGGAGGTTTGGCGTATGAAGTCCAAAGTCCTCATTATCGCAGTGGCCGTCCTTGCGCTGGCAGTGGTCGCAATGGCCCCCGCACAAAACAAGGGTTGGGCCTCCAACGTCCGGATCGTGTTCTTCCCGGGCGGGCCACAGGGCGGCGTGTTCGCCGTGAACGTGTACAACGGGGCGGTCCAGGCGGCAGCTGACCTTGGCTGCAAGGTCAACTACGTCTGGTCGAACTGGGATCCCCAGCAGATGATCCAGCAGTTCCGCGAGGCAATGGCAACCAGGCCCGACGGGATCGCAATCATGGGTCACCCTGGCGATGCCGCTTTTGACACGCTCATCGACCAGGCGGAAAAGCAGGGCATCATCGTCACCAGCCAGAACACCACGCTGGACAAGGCGGAAGCAAAGTACGCTCCAAACGGCTTCGGATACGTGGGAGCGGAGAACTATCCGGCGGGGCACGCGCTGGGCGCACAGGCCGTGAAGACGTTCAAGCTGAAGAGCGGGGACCGCGCCATGGTGTGGGGGCTCTTGGAGCAGCCCGCGCGCGGTGAGCGAACCAAGGGCATCATTGATGCGCTCAAGGAAGCCGGCCTGACGGTGGACTATATCCCCATTGACCCACCCACCAACGCCGACCCCGTCGCGGGAGTTCCGACGTTCGCCGGCTACGTCTCCTCGCACCCGGATGTGAAGCTGGTTGTGACGGACCACGGCGGTCTGACGGCCACTGCTCAGAAGTACCTCGAGGCAGCCGGGAAGAAGCCTGGGCAGATCGCCATTGCAGGCTTCGATCTTTCCCCTGCGACCATTTCGGCTATCAAGGGCGGGTGGACCGGGTTGGTCATCGATCAGCAGGAGTGGCTCCAGGGCTACCTGCCCATCCTGCAGATCTGCCTCTCGAAAGTGTACGGCTATTCCGGCCTGCACATCAACACGGGCGCCGGCTTCGTCGACAAGAGCAACGTGGACATTGTGGCGCCTCTGGCAGCAAAGAACATTCGCTGATATCCTGAATCAGGACTTCGGGGCGGCTGGGGTATGACCCCGGCCGCCCTTTCCTCAAAGAGGAGAATCCATGGATTACTTCCTGCAGATGAAGCATGTTTCCAAGACCTTCGGGGAGGTGAGCGCCCTCCACAACGTGAACTTCGAGGTCGGAGGCAACGAGATCGTAGGGTTGCTGGGAGACAACGGCGCGGGGAAATCGACCCTGGTGAAGATCATCACCGGCTACCATCCGCCTGACGCCGGGAGTGAGTTCTACCTGAAAGGCAAGAAGATCGACCACCTCACGGTCGCACGGGCACGTGACCTGGGAATCGAGGTGGTCTACCAGGAGCGGGCGCTGGCGGACAAGCAGTCCCTGTGGCGGAACATCTTCATGGGACGCGAGCTATCTGATGGCTGGGGAAGGCTCGACCTGCGGGCCATGCGGGAAGAGACGCGAAAGCTCATGCATACCCTCATGGGTTTCACGTCATCGGCCATCACCCCGGATTCGACGGTCAAGACGTTCTCCGGCGGCGAGCGCCAGGGAGTGGCCATCACCCGGGCGCTGTACTTCAAGGCTGAGATGATCATCCTGGATGAGCCCACCATGGGGCTCTCCCTTTCAGAGACGAAGAAGTGTCTCGATTTCGTGGCAGGCATCAAAGCGGCCGGCAAGTCCGCCATCTTCATCGACCACAACATCTTCCACGTGTACCCCGTGGCGGACAGGATCGTCGTCCTGGACAGAGGGACGGTGGCGGGGCAGTTCATGAAAAACGATCTCTCCCTGCAGGAGTTGATTGACCGGCTGCAGGCGGTAGCGCAGACAGGACATCTGGATACCAGGCCAAGGCGGCGCGCGGCGGCAAAGGCGGCGGTAAAGGCGCCGGTGAGAAGGCCGGCAAAGGTGTTGGCAAAAGGAAGGAGAAAGGGATGAGCCAGATACAGGAAGCAGGGAGGCCGTTGTCCCCCACAGCGGGAAGGGGCCGGATCTCGGCGTATCTGCGCGCCTATCCCCTGCAGATCGGCATTGTTTTCGTGGCCCTGTTCATCTGGGTCCTCTTTCTCATTGGCTCACCGCGCACGTTCCTGGCCGGGAACATCTACATCGCCTTCATGTCCACCACGCCGTACTTCGCGCTTATCGCCATTCCCCTGACGCTGGTGGTCATTACGGGGGAGATCGACCTCTCCTTCCCCTCGGTCATGGCTTTCGGCATGACCATTTTCGACCTTGTGTTTACTGTGACGCACAGCGTGGCGCTCGGCTTCATTGGCTGCATTCTTGCCGGAATAGCTGCCGGCCTCATCAACGGCGTGATTGTCACGAAGATCGGCATCCCGTCCCTCGTCGCCACCATTGGCACCCAGTTTTTCTGGCGAGGCGGGGTCATGGTCCTCACCAATGGGCAGGGTATGGGGATGACCGACGTGCAGAACACCGTCATCTACCCGGTGCTCGTCGGCAAGATCGGCGGAGTCATCCCCATGCAGTTCGTCTGGACCATCATCATCGGCGTGGTGGTGTGGTTCTTCCTCAACCGGCACCGCTTTGGCGCCCATGTCTACCTGACGGGAGACAACATAGACAGCGCGCGCCTCATGGGCGTGAACGTGGACCTGACGAAGATCATCGCCTTCGCCGCCGTTGGAGCAGCCGCGGCTTTTTCGGGATTCATCGTCAGTGAGGACGTCCTGTTCTTCTGGCCCACTCTTGGGGACGGTTACCTGCTGAATACGCTCGCCTCGGTATTCCTCGGTGGAACCTCCGTATTCGGCGGCATGGGGACGATATTCGGAACCTTCGTCGGCTCGTACATCATCGGGGCAATCCAGGGCGGGATCGTGGCCGCGGGACTGACGGGATACTGGACATACGTGATCTACGGACTCATCATTGTCGTATCGGTGGCCCTGCAGACGGTAGTGGGCAAGAGGCTTCGATAGAACCAGACAGAAGGCCCGTCGCCACGAGCGCTGCGCAGAGCATGGGGGAAACCCCGAGAGGCTTGATATGAGAAGGACACGCGTAGCCGCGAAAATCGGCGGAGGGTTTGCACTCGTCATCGTGATCGCCGCGGGGGTGGGCGGGATCGAGCTGTGGAACATGTGGGGGGTCCAGGGGGACGCCAGTCGCCTGGACAAGGAGACCGTCCCCCAGGTTGCCGTTGCCAACAACGTCGAGCGCAGCGTGCTCCAGGCAATGTACAGCTTCCGCGGCTTCCTCCAGACCATGGATTCAGATTCGCTGGACCAGGCCAAGCAGCACCTGCAGGACACGCAGCAGTACCTCCAGGATGCCGAGACGCTGGCCAACCAATACCCCCGGCTGGTCGTTCTCAAGAAAAACGTTGCGGACGCCAAGGCAAGGGTGGATGAGTACAACACACTGATCCAGGACACGGCAAACATGAACTCCGGCATCATCACGGCGCGCATGGACCAGTCATCAGCCGGTACGACCCTGGTCAACGGGCTTTCGAATTACATCCTCAAAAAGACAGCGGACCTGAACTCACGCCTTGCCCAGCGGACGTCCGTCAGCGGGCAGAAGACAATCCTGCAGGAGATCTCGATAGCCAATGAGCTCAGGGACGCCGGCAATGCCGTCCGGATAGCCAATTTCCAGACCCAGGCCACCGACGACCCTTCGTTCCTGAAGGACGCCATGCAGTCCTTCGCCGGCGTCGGAAGCCGGATCGAATCGTGGCGCACGCTTCCCACCGTCGGCCCCGACGACAAGGTGCAGCTGGACGCGATTGAAAAAGCGGCCCAGGCCTATCAGCAGGCGTGCCAGACGGTGCTTGACGGCGTGACGAAGCTCGCCGAGGTGAACGCAACCCAGGCCAAGACCGCCCAGGTGGTGCTGGATGCGGCCCAGCAGATCTCCCAGGAAGGCTTCAAGGATGCGGGGATCATCACGAAGCTCACCGTCACGCGAATGATGACCGCGCTCATCATGATCGTCATCGGGATCGTCGCGGCCGCCCTCATGGGAACAATTATCGCAATTGCCATCACCCGCGCCATCACACGGCCGCTGACCAAGGGAGTCGAGTTCGCCCAGAAGATTGCGCAGGGGGACTTCACCCGGCTGCTGGAGATCCGGCAGCACGACGAGGTGGGCGCGCTGGCCGGCGCGCTCAACGAGATGGCCAGCCGCCTGCGCGGCGTCGTGACCACGGTTCAGGAGAGCGCGTCGCAGGTGGAGAACTCCAGCGAAGAGATCTCCGCCAACGCGGTGAAGCTTGCCGAAGGAGCGCAAAGCCAGGCCTCCACCCTGGAGGAGACCAGCGCCTCGGTGGAGGAGCTGGCGGCTTCGGTGGACGAGGTCTCGGCGCATGCGAAGTCCCAGGCAGATGCGCTTCGGGAAGGGTCCAGCTCCATGGAGCAGGTGCGCAGCAGCATCCAGTCGGTCTCCCAGAGCTTCGAGCAGATATCCGGACTGGCCAGGAGATCCTCGGAAAACGCGGTGGAAGGCGCCAAGGCGGTCCAGTCCGTCGTGGACAGCATCGGCCTCATAGCGGACGGCTCGGAAAAAATCGGAGGAATCGTGAGCGTGATCTCCGATATCGCCGACCAGACGAACCTCCTGGCCCTGAACGCCTCCATAGAGGCGGCGCGGGCCGGGGAGCACGGCCGCGGTTTCGCCGTGGTGGCGGCGGAAGTGAGCAAGCTTGCCGAGCGCAGCGCCGCTTCCACGAAAGAGATCTCGAACCTGATCCGCGAGAGCGTGAAGAACGTCGGAGAGGGAGTGAAGACCGCCAAGTCTTCGCAGCTGGCCATGGAACAGATCCGCGCCGCCTCTCAGCAGGTCAATGACACCATCACCGAGCTTGCCGACTCCATGGGGAAACAGGTGTCCGCAATCACGGAGCTGTCCCGCGCCCTGGCAAATGTGACGGAGATGAGCCAGGGCATCTCCAACGCCACGGAGGAGCAGACCATCAACGCACGCCAGGTGTCCAAGGCGGTGGAGACGGTGACGGACCTGACGCAGTCCGCGGCAACCTCGGCCGGGGAGATGTCCAGCGCCACGGAGAAGCTGTTCCTCATGGCGCAGGATCTGAGCCGACTCGTGGCGCAGTTCAAGATAAGCCATGAAGAAGCCCATGCCGTGCCGGCTCCCTTGGTGGAGGCCGGCAAACTGCCCGACGGCGGCAAGCTGCCCGAGCTTCCTTCCCCCTGATTCCGGCAAAGAGACTTTCCCGGCTGAGAGGGCTATACTCTTTTCCAAGGACATGCCACAACCTGAAAGCAACTCAGACCAGGTCCTCCTCCGGGTTGCGGAGCTGGAAACGGAGCTTGCGCGCACCCGGACGGCGTTCCAGACCTTCATGGACAGGGCGCCTTTCGGAGTCCACCGCTACTCCCTCCAGCCGGACGGCAGGCTGCTGTTCACGTGGAGCAACGAGGCGGCGCACCGCATTCTTGGAGAGGAAAGCGCGCGCCTCATGGGAAAACCGCTGGACGAGGCCTTCCCGGTCCTGGCGGACTCCCGGGTGGCCCGGGAGTGCGCCAGGGTGGCTGTGTCCGGCGGCGTGTTCGAAGAGGTCCACCTCACGTACGCTGACCAGCGCATAGCGGGGGCATTCGAAATCCACGCGTTCCAGCCGGCCGCGGACACGGTTGCCCTGCTTTTTCGGGAGGTGACTGAGCGGGCGAGGATGCAGCACGCCCTGAGCGCCAGTGAGAAGCGCCTGTCCAGCATTTTCCGCGCCGTGCCGGTTGGCATCGGCCTGTCCGTCAACCGGCTCATCCGCGAGGCCAACGACCACATGTGCGAAATGACAGGGTACGCCCGCGAAGAGCTCCTGGGCATGCCCACCCGCGTGCTCTACCGTGACGACGCTGAGTACGAGCGCGTGGGCCGCGTTCTGTCGGCGGGAGAAGCACGTGACGGGAGCGCGTCCGTGGAGACGCGCTGGGTGCGCAAAAGCGGGTCTCTGATCGACGTTCTTGTCGGCACGGCGCCGCTGCATCCCGCAGACTTGTCCGAGGGCGTCACCTTCACGGCGCAGGACATATCGGACCGCAAGCGCGCGGAGGCGGAAAGACAGGGCCTGGAGGCCCGGATGCAGCAGACCCAGAAGCTGGAAAGCCTCGGCGTCCTGGCGGGCGGAATTGCCCATGACTTCAACAACATCCTCATGGCAATCCTGGGCCATGCCGACCTGGCCGACAACCGGCTGTCCCCGGTCTCCCCTGCCCGGGAAAACCTCCAGGAGATCGAGCGCTCCGCTCGCAGGGCCGCGGACCTGTGCCGGCAGATGCTGGCGTATTCCGGCAAAGGCCGGTTCGTCATCCGGCACCTCGACGTCAACGAGGTGATCTCCGAGATGGAGGACATGCTCCAGGTTTCCATAGCAAAGAAATCGACGCTCCGCTTCCGGCTTTCAAAGGGCATACCCTCTGTGGAGGCCGACGTGGCCCAGCTCCGCCAGGTCCTCATGAACCTGGTGATCAACGCTTCCGAAGCAATCGGAGACAAGAGCGGGATCATCACCGTGGGGACGGGCGTCATGCAGTGCGACCGCTCGTACCTGGCCGGCACGTTTGTCGACGAGCAGCTCCCCGAGGGGTCCTACGTCTGCCTGGAGGTAGGCGACGACGGGGCCGGCATGGATGAGTCGACACGGGAACGGATTTTCGAGCCTTTCTACACGACGAAGTTCACGGGAAGGGGACTCGGCCTGTCAGCGGTCCTTGGTATCGTTCGCGGGCACAAAGGGGCAATCAAGGTCTACAGTGAGCCGGGCAAAGGCACCACCATCAAGGTGCTTTTCCCGGCCAGCAACCTGCCCGCGCAGCGCCTGGAAGGGGAGCCACCCCAGGTACCGCAGTGGCGCGGCAGCGGCACCGTCCTCGTTGCCGACGACGAGGAATCGGTGAGGAAGGTAGGAGGCCAGATGCTGGCGCACATCGGGTTTCAGGCCCTGCTTGCGGCCGATGGCCAGCAGGCGCTGTCCACCTTCGTCCTGCACCGGGATTCGATAGTATGTGTGATCGTGGATCTCACCATGCCCGCCATGGACGGTGAGGAGACGTTTCGGGAGATTCACAGGATCGATCCGGGCATCCCTGTCATCCTTTCCAGCGGCTACAACGAGCAGGAAGCCGTGCAGCGGTTCGTGGGCAAAGGGCTGGCCGGCTTCCTCCAAAAGCCCTATCAGCTTGCCCAGCTTCGACGGAAGCTGAAAGAGATCCTGGAGCCGAAACCGGAGGGTCACCCCCCCGCCGCCACATGAAGGTCGGTTTGCCTCATCCAGCCGAAGACCCTGAAGTTCCCCCACTGAATCAGCTCGACCCAGCCGTTCTCCACGTGGATCGGGCGCACAATCGTGCCGAAAGGAAGAACCGCGGCAACCCGCTCCGTCGCCTCAGGGAAGACCCGCAGCGCCGCTTGATCCGATGAGACCATCATGGGAGCGTACGCCCGGGCCACAAGCGCGCCGGGGGACAGACGGGCGCGCTGGCTCAGGTACAGGATGATTCCCGCCGCGATTGCCCGGGCCGGTGTCTCCGGATCATCCACGATCACGCCTCGGTCCTGACGGGAGGTAAGATAGCCCGTCTCAATGATCGCCGAAGGCGTCGAAGGAGCTACGGCGTGCTCGAAGCGAAACCAGCTGAAGGAATAGTAGCCGCGCATGTTGTACGTGACGCCGTAACGGTCCATGGGGATCCCCGACAGCTCCCCGTACGCGCTCTGAATTGCATCTCGAAGCAGGCGGGAGGCCTGGGATGCCCGCCAGGGGGCGGACACCTTGAAGCCGCGCTCGCGCGCCCCGCCTCCGTCGGCATGGATGGCAACGAAGGCGTCGGCTTGATACTCCGGGGGAACCGTGGCCGGCAGCAGATCCGCCGTGATGCCAGCCAGGGTAAGGTCATATGCCAGGCGCCGGGCGATTCCCAGGTTGACGTCGACCTCCTGGAGGCTGCCATAGCTTGCGCCCGTGTCCGTGCGCAGGCGCGCAAGCTCCGGAGGCAGCTCGTCGATCTGCCAGTGGCCGGCCTGGATCCCCACCCGCCACGGCCTGATGAGCCCGCCGTCCGCGAAAAGCGGGGGCGGAGTCAGGTAGACAGGGGCCTCAGCCGAAATCAAAGGAACGGAACGCGGAAGAAGAGCCGCTCGAAGAATGAGGTGGGCGAAAGACGGAGAGCCGTCCCATGAGCCCTGAAAAGTCCAGACGGCCAGGATAAAACAAACCAGCAGGACAAGTGCGGAATACAAGCGCAAACGCATGGCAGCCTGGCATTCAATGTAGCGGCGCCCGACCCGGGCGCCAAGTCACGAGCTGAAGAGCCGGAGGAGCTGGTCCACCCCAAGCACTCCGTCATAACGGCGCTGCGCGCCGGCAAGGCTGCCGCGCATCAGGAAACCCTTCTCCCCGTCCGGGTCCCCCAGGGATGACACCACGAGATCAGCCCTGCCCAGGTCCTCTTTCATGGTATATCCGTTCGGAGTAGCCACGACGAAAAGTCCAGCTTCCTTTGCCGCTTCTATTCCGATCTCGGAATCCTCGATGACGATGCATTCACCCGGGTGGAGCCCTGTTTTTCCAAGCGCCAGCCGGTAGATCTCGGGGTCCGGCTTCTTCCTCTTCACCACGTCTCCCGCCAGCATAAAATCGAACTTGATGCCCCGAAGGATCGTCGAAGTGACCGCAAGCGCAACGCGCACGTCCGACGTCGTGCATACACCGAGGACAAGCCCCTCCTGATTGACCTCTTCCATGAACCGCCTGACTCCGGGCCGAAGGGGGAGCGCGCCCGACTCCAGCATCTGGATGAAGATGTCCGTTTTTCGTGCGTGCAGCCGGGCAATCAAGGCTTCCTCCTCCCCTGCTGCCATGGGTGCTTCGACGCCCCCGGTGTGGAGATAATGGCGAAGCCTTTCCTTGCCCCCGGCAACTTGCAGGAGCTCACCGTAGAGTTCGACGTCCCAGCGCGCCGGGAAACCAAGCTCCTGGAAGGCCCTGTTGAACGCCACCCTGTGACCGTCGCGCTCCGTGTCGATGATGACGCCGTCCTGGTCGAAAAAGAACCCGCGGATGCGACCCATCATGCCTTCCCCGAGCACCCCAGGAGGTCCATCCAGGCGATGACGGCTTCGCGGGTGGCATCTCTCACCGCGGCATCGATCCTGCCCGGGTCATATTCGCCGGGATGATCCTGGATGTACTGGCGCGTGGTATCGATCAGCACGTGCTTGAGCTCGGTCGAGACGTTGAACTTCGAGCCTCCCAGCCTGATCAGCTCCGCCACGGTGTGCCTGGGCAGACCTGTCCCGCCGTGGATGACCAGGGGGGTGGCAAGGCCGTGCGCGTCCAGCTCCGCGCGGATGCGGGAGAGCCGATCGAAGTCAACTTTGGGGTCCGGCGTTGAGTAAATGCCGTGCGCGGTCCCGATGGCGGGAGCAAGAAGGTCCACCCCGGTCCGCTGGACGAACTCCGCGGCGCGCTTCGGGTCGCACAACCGTGTC
The DNA here is from genome assembly GCA_963710335.1 of uncultured Spirochaetota bacterium. GTDB lineage: Bacteria > Spirochaetota > Spirochaetia > SZUA-6 > Fen-1364 > Fen-1364. The sequence continues at coordinate 300,739 of CAVQAA010000006.1, read as the reverse complement.
TGGTCCGCCACCACCGCAAGCTGGTCCTCCACGCCCGACACGGTCCCCAGCTCCCCTTCCACGGAAACATCGCCAATCGCGTGGGCATGGTCGCACACCAGCCTTGTCTGCCGGATGTTCTCTTCGAAGGGAAGCCGCGAAGCGTCGATCATCACGTTGGTGTATCCGGCCTCGGCGCACGCTTCGCAGTAGCCCCCCTCGGTGCAGTGGTCCAGGTGGAGACAGATGGGGACCGGGGCCGATGATGCAAGAGATCGATATGCCGCGACAAAAACCTCCCGACCGATGCTTTTCGACGGAGTGACTGAAGTCTGGATGATCAGGGGGGCTCGCCTGTCCACCGCAGCCTGGACCACGCCCGCAAGCTGCGGAAGGCTTGTCACGTTGAATGCGCCCACGGCATAGCGCCGGGCGCTCGCCTGCAACAGCATCTGTTTCGCGCTGGCAACGGGCATACGTCGATCCTATCATCAACGCCGACGGCTGGAACAGGGAACCCAGGCGCACTATACTCTCCCGCCAATGCAGGAATACAAGCTCATCAACAGTGAGGCAGACGTGGCCGGCCTGGCCAACCACCTGAGGGATTCCCGGTGCGTCAGGGCGGCAGTCGACATTGAAGGTGAAAACAACCTGCACTCGTACGGCATCCGCGTCTCCCTGATCCAGATCTTCGACGGCAGGCGGGCGTACGTGATCGACGTGCTGGCGCTCTCCGGCCGCGGGGCCCTGACATCCCTGCTCCAGGAGTCCAGCTGGCTGAAGGTGATGTATGACGCGGCCAACGACCTCCTGGCCTTCCAGCATGACCTGGGCTTCCGGCCCGCCCCCATCGTCGATGTTGCAATTGCGGCCCAGCTCCTGAAAAAGCCGGGCGGCCTCTCCGCGCTTTCCCCGACCGGCCGCTCGCGCTCCTCCAAGGACAGGTTCCAGAAGGCCAACTGGATGCGCCGGCCCCTGCCGAAGGATCTGCTGGAATACGCGGTCTCCGACGTGCTTTCGCTTCCCGAAATCGGGGATGATCTGCTTGCGGAGCTGGCCCAGAAGAAGCTCATGATGGAGTTTCTGCAGAAGAACTGGGAAAGGCAGGTCGCCGCGCGAAGCTGGGACCCGCTGGGCAATTACGTGCGGATACCGGGCTACCACCATATGAAATGGGAGGACAGGCGACTGGCGCGCGTTCTATGGTACGCGCGCGAGTACTACGCGAAACAGTTCGACCTGTCGCCGGAAATGGTTGCATCGAAACAGCTTCTCAGGCGCATGGTGGATGAGAGCGCCGGCGACGCCGCCGCCATGGTGCGGCTTCTCAATGAAAACCGAAAGCGCGAGCCGATCAACCCGGTGGAGTTCGCGGCATGCCTGGAAAGGGCGCGGAGGGATGCGCCGGCCCAGGACGTCACAGGCAGATGAGGTTTCCCCCCATCATCTCCGCGCTGGCCGGATGACAGGTAAAGGCTATGAGCTGCTTGTCCCGGGCAAAAGCGCGCAGGGCGCCGGCCGCGGCCTTCTGACGCTCAGGGTCCATCTCGGAGAGCGGATCATCCAGCATGAGAAACCCGTCGCTGTCCCGCAGGAAAAAAGACGCCATGGCCAGGCGCAGCGCCAGGGCCAGCATGTCCCTGGTGCCGCCGGAGAGCAGCTCCCATCCCAGCACCCGGCCGCCTGAGTCTGCAAGTCCCCGGGGCAGGGAGCCATCCAGGGCCACTCCGGCGTGACGGCCCCGGCTCATGGACTCGATGAGCGGCTCCAGCGTTGAGCGCATCCCGGCGATGACCGCGGTGTCGCTCCTTCCCAGCAGCTCGTCAGTCACGGCGCTGATGCGCTTGAGGGCCTGCCCCGCGCGAAGAGCCACGTCGAAGTCCTGACCGGCAAGGTCAAGCACATGAGACAGCTCCTCGGAGGACTGGTCGGGCGCCCGCTTTTCCAGGTCCCTTTTCTCGTCCGCATATCTCGCTCTTTCCTCCGCGCGCTTCCTGGACTCATCACGGGCAGCCTCATACGCGTGAAGGAACGACTCCGAGTCCTTGAATCCCGCGGGGAGAGGCGCGCTCTGCGAAAGCTGGCGGGAAATCTCCTGATCCTGAACCTGGGTCTCTGCCAGCCGATTCACGACCTGCTCCAGCTTTCCAAAACGCGCCGCCCAGGCCGTAAGTTGCGCAGAGACGCCCCGCAGCTCGCGTCCCAGGGCTTCGCTGTCCGACTGGAGCCGGGCCAGGTCCGCGCTGACATCTGCCAGGGACCGCATAGACCGGGCGGGCCCCAGGGCGGCCACTTCGGCATCGAGTGCTTCCTCAGACTGCCCGCCCAGCTCCTCCTGAAGGTTGTTTTCAGCCGCGCGAATTGCGGCGGCATTCGCCTCAGCCACGCGGGCGCGCTCCTCCGCTTCCTCCACGCTTTCCACTTCGTGGCGCGCCAGGAGCTTCCTCAGGGTTTCCCGTGCCGCGGCCTCTTTCTGGGAGGCCACCAGCGCGCCCGCGTCGCCTGACCGGACCTCGATGTCCATATCGGATGAAACCAGCCGTATGCGGCCGCCGGCGCGCAGCTCCACGCTTTCCCCCAAGCCGACGCGCCTGGGATTCTCCTGGCCGAAGTCTTCCTGAACGGTTACTCCAAGGTCGGCGCGGCCGGTAATTGTCATGGTAAGCTTCGCCGCCTCGATGCCGGCCTTGAGGGTGGCAGCGGCATGGGCGGCTTTGCGAAGCTCTTCCACGTCCTTTCGCGACATGCTCTTCACGGAAAGGGCCGAGGCGCGTGCCTCCTGCAGCTGCGCTTTTCTGCGCTGGACCCGGGCGTGCTTTTCTTTCAAGGCGCGGCCCTGCTCCTGCGCACGGGCCTCCGCGGCCTCCGCTTCCAGCGGAGCCCGGGACTTGCCAAGCTCTTCCAGCATGCGCCGGATCTCGCGGGCCCTGTTCTCAGCCACGGGCCATTCCCGGCTTACCGTGTGCAGCTCCCTTTGCTCCACCTGGATGGCGGTGTGCTGGGCATCGAGGATCCGCCGGTTCCTTGCGTCCTGCTCCGCCTTGCGGTTGGCAGAAAGGAAGGTGTCGGCCGCAGCGATGGCGTGCTCAACCGCCCGAAGCCTGCCGTTCACGACGTCCAGCGCGGTCTCATAGGCGACTGCCCGGGCGTGTTGAGCCCGGATCCCCTCTCGCGCATACCAGGCCGCAAGAATGCCGCCGATCTCTTTTTTCCACGGTCTGTCGATCCCCCTGCCGGCCTCGGGCCCATTGTGAACGTCGTCCCAGTGCAGGAAGCTTTCTTTCACCCGGCCGCCCAGGATGCCGCGAAACTCGGCCACGGGAATCCCGCCTGTCTCCAGCACGGTGCGTCGGAGCATGTCGGTGAGATCGGAGACCGCGCCTCCGCCGTCCGAGCGAAGAGACTCGACTGTCCTGGCAAGCTCCGCCTGCCCGGTCATGAGGACTTTCCAGAACGTGCCCTGCCGGACGGGAAGCGCCTCCTGGAGCCTTTCCCTGATTTTTTCCTCGTCGGCAAGCACGCCACCGCCGGGCAGGAGGAGCTCGGATTGGGCGCCCGCGCCCCATTGCCTCTTGATGACCCAGGTGCCTTCGGCTGTCGTGAACTCCAGCTCAAGCCGCGCCATGTCCCCGCCGCTGGCGGGAAGGTATCGGGCCATGAGCTTGTCGAACTCCGGCTTCTTCAACCGCGTCCGCAGGAGGGAGCTCCTGACGGCCGAGAAAAGAGTCGATTTGCCGGCTTCATTGGGCCCCAGGACGACGTTGAGCCCGGGCAGGAACCTGATCTCCTTGTCTGAGAAAAAACCAAATGGGTGGAGCCGCAGCCGGGTGACGATCATCGCCGCGCCTTTTCCAACAGCTCCTGGGCAAGGGAGAGCGCTTCCGTGTCCCCGGCCTGGGCCAGCCTGGTGAGCAGCTGGTGAGGAAAGGAGCCCTGCGGATACTCGCGGTCAATCGCTTCCAGGGTGATCTCCTCCGCAAGGCCGGCGATCCGAAGCTCGCAGTACAGAAGGTTTTCGGCAAGGCGCTGGCCCATGGGCCCGACCTCTGAAAGCACGTCCTTGGGGACCCGCCCGGCAAGCTCGGCGTGAAGGAGCGTCGAGCCTGCGCTGCTTCCCGTGTACTTCTGCAGAAAGCGCTCCAGGTCAGCAAGGCCCTGGACGGCAATGGTTTCCTCCACGAACCGGAGGGTGCCCGTGGGAACCTGGGTGGCGGCCACCGCCTGGGGAGAAAGCTGGAGGTGCCACGCCGAGCCCCCGTGCGTGCAGTCAAAACCGTCCGGCTCCGGCGTGCCCGGGTAAAAAATCCTCTCACCGCCGCCGGGACGGGACGGGTAGGGCACGTGGGTATGGCCGACGAGCCACATTTCCAATCCCATGGATAGAAGCTCCGCGCTTTTCATGGGGTAGTAGCTCTCGGTGAAGTCCGGAGAAAAACCTTCCAGGCTTCCGTGCGCCACTCCTATGTGGTGACTGACGTCCGGATCCCGGTGCGTCTCCCCCACCCATTGAATGGCGTTGGACCGGGAATGCTTTGAAGTGCAGGGTCCCGGGTACAGGCAAGCGTCGATGTCATATTTGACAAGAGGGTAGGGACGAGGCTCATCGAGGAGCAGGATCTGGTCCGCACATGCGGCGCGGAACGCCGGCCACAGGGAATCCCCGGGACCCAGGTAGTCATGATTTCCCGGCAGAACGACGACAAGCTTTCCGGCAAAGGAGCGCAACGCCGACGCTGCCCGCTGGATGTCGCGGCGGGAAGCGGAGACCCGGTCGAAAAGGTCTCCCGCCACCACAAACAGGTCGCATCGCCGGCGCCCGGCCTCTTCCACCATGCGCTCCAGGCACGTGAACCGAGCCTCCACCAGCGCGGCTTGGGGCACCTCGGGATAGCCGGCAAACCTCATCCCGAGGTGGACGTCCGAGGTCAGGAATACCGAGAGCGTCACGTTGATGCCCCCGGTGCCCGCTTACTTCTGCTGGGGGGCAGGTGCCGCGCCGGGAGCGGCAGGCGGCGCCAACTCCTCCTTGGTGGCATCACGGATCTTCACGATCTCTACGTCAAAAGTCAGGTCCTTGCCGGCAAGGGGATGATTGAAGTCCACGACCACCGTCTTGTCCTTGACATCGGCGATTTTCACGGGGTAGGGCCCGTTGGGAGTCTGAACGACAAAACGCTCTCCCACGGTGAATGTTGCGTCCTTGGGGAACTTGTCCTTGGGAACCTCCTGCAGCGCCGCGTTGTCGTATTCCCCGTATGCGTCGGCTGCCTTGATGGTGACCTTCTTCTTGTCACCGACCTTCATTCCCAGGAGCGACTTCTCCAGAGCGGGAATCAGCTTTCCTCCGCCAACCATGAACTCCAGGGGCTTGTCTTTCTCCGACTGGCCGAATACCGACCCGTCAGCGAGCGTCCCCTTGTAACTCATCTGCACCACTGTCTTGTCTTTTACGGTAGCGGGCGCACACCCGACCACCACGAAGGCGAGCAGGATGAGCGCGACCCGTCCGGCTGTCAGTTTCATGCGCGTGAGCATAGCCCCCTTTTCCCTCCGGGGGCAAGTGGCGTACAATCGCGAACCTGCATGTCTTCTGACGCCGAGCGCTCCCCTCCCCCTCTCATGCGGCTTCGCGACTTTCGCCTCTACCTGGCAAATCCGACCTTTGCCAATCCTGCGTGGGAAGAAGCTTCCCGCCATGTCCTGATCCTCCGCCTGTCCCCCTTTGGCGACGTGGATCGATCGACCCCGCACCTCTTTCTGGCTGACGAGGTGCGCCGCGGGTGCGCATCGGCGTACATCGACATGGCGTTTCTTCCGCGGCGGGAGGACGCGCTTGCCATGGAGCAGGCCGGCCTGCCGCTCATCCTTGGAACGCAGTCCCATCGCCCGCTTGCGCATTTCGATCTGGTCCTCGTCTCCAACTCCTACCTCCTGGAGCTTGTGAACCTGCCTTTTCTTTACTCGCATTCGGGCATCCCCCTCTGGTCCCGGCTCAGGGACAAGCGGTGGCCGGCCGTGATTCTGGGCGGCTCCAATGCAACGGCCGCCCATGCCCTGGTATCTGAGGACGGGGACTGCATGGTGGAGGCAATCTTCTTTGGTGAAGGGGAACGGGCGGTTGGCGCAATGGTGGAAGAGCTGTTCCGCCCCTCCGGCCCGGTGCAAAAAGAGCGCTTGCCCGGCATTGCGCGGGACATCGACGGCCTGTGGACCGTTGATGACGGGGCCCGGGAGATTGCCAGGGCCCGATGTGACGTCGGCCTGGCCCCTGCAGGGCAGGCGTGGCAGCCCGTGCTGCCAGGGGCAGAAGCCACCACCGCGCGCCTTTCGATCACGCACGGATGCCCGTGCCTGTGCTCGTTCTGCTTCGAGGGGCACGATCGCAGGCCTTTCCGGGAGGTTCCCGCGGATGCGGTCGTGGCCGCCGCGCGACGGCTCAAGACCATGACGGGAGCCGGCACCCTGGAGCTCGCAAGCTTCAACTTCAACACGCACTCGGAGCTTGCCAGGCTCCTGATCGAGCTGAACAAGCTGTTCCTGCGGGTCAACCTCATGAGCCAGCGGGTTGATATCCTTGCCCGCACGCCGGGGCTTCTCGACCTAGAGCTCGCCGCTGACAAGCACAGCTTCACCCTGGGGATCGAAGGCATCAGCGGCCGGCAGAGAAGGTTCCTGCACAAAAGCCTCGCGGACGCCGACATCAAGCGCGCCCTGGAAGCTTTGTGCGGCCGCAGGATCCGGGAAGTGAAGCTCTTCTTCATCCTTACGGGCAGGGAAACAGAGGAAGACTTCGCTGAGCTCGCCGTGTTCGTGAAATGGCTGAAAGACGTGCGCAGCAGGGCAGAGGCGCCGGCGCGGATTGTGTTCAGCTTCGGGATGCTTGTTCGCATGCCTTTCACGCCGCTTCGCTACGATCCGCCGGTTCTCTCCCCGCAGGCATGGCGCCCCCTGGTGGGCAGGGCCAAGTCCATCTGCGAGACGAACGGCCTGGAGTTCCGGCTGTCCCATCGGTGGCCGGAATATGCGGCCACGCAGGCGCTGGCGCTGGGGGGTCCCTCCCTGTCCAAGTTGCTGGTACGCCTGTCTGAGAGAGGGTGCGTTTCCACGGATGGCCTGCCCCCGGGAGCGGAGCGGGACGTCGAAGAATGGGTGGATGAGCATCGTGAGCGGCTGCTTGCCGAGAAGCCGCAGGATCACAGCTTTGCATTTTCCTTTCTGGAGACGGAGAACAGCAGGAAAGCCCTCTTCCGCCAGTATCTCGGGGCAAAGGCTGGAAAGGACGCGGGCTACGCCGGAGGTCAGGATCGAAGCGGCATCCCGGTTGGGAGCGTGCCGGAGCTTGCCGGAATAACACGGGGCAAGCACAAGCTTTCACCAGTCTACTGGGAGGTAATGTTTCCGCGCGAAACGGCGGGGCTGGGGACCGAATGGAAGGAAAGCTGGCTCATGCGACGTTTCCTGGCTCTCTGTCCCGGTCAGATCGATAACGTGCTTTCACTCCGAGAAGCCCTGCTGGAGCCATCCCGCGCTTTCGGAGCCGATGTCGCCTGGTTCGGCAGATCAGTGATAGCGGTCACGGCGTGGGACGCCGCATCCTTCACGCAGGCTGCGCGCAGTGTCCCGCAGCTCTTTGGCGATGATGTCCCGGCGTTCGTGCCCGGGACGTGGAAGCGCCTGCGCGTGTCGGTCTCCCTTCCCGCCCTGCACTTTCCCGACCCGGCCGGGAGGCTGGCTGCGTACCTGAGGGAATCCCATGCGCCGGTGACCATCAGGCGGGACGAGGACAGGTTCGAGCTGATTGTTCCCGACAAATCTGCAAAAAAGAAGGCCATCCTGGAGGGCAAAGGAGCCCGGACTGCCGATGGGGCCCGCATGGAGCTGGTCATCGGGGGGAAGCTGCGCCTTGATGATTTCCTGGGATCTTTTGGGGACGCCGGTGCAAGCGCAGCGGCCCGGCGCAGCGCGCTGGCTGAGGTTCTCAGCGTCAGGTGACCGTCGTGCCCGTGGACTCCGGCCGGGCCTGGGCTTCCTCACCCGCTTCCCTTGCTCCGCCTGCCTCGCTTGCCCCGCCCGCCTCTGCCTCAGCATCCCGGGGCCAGTTCTCCTGCAGGTTCTTCTTGATGGCCTCATAGGGATACGCGCCGGTCAGACGCATCCGGGGCTCGCCCTTCCAGAAGAGCATGATGGTGGGAATGCCCTGCACCTGGAATGCCTGCGCAATGAGGGGCCTGCGGTCCACGTTGACCTTCACCGTGAGAAGCAGCCCGGAGTACTCGACGGCAAGCCGCTCGATGGCCGGGGAAACGAGCCTGCAGGGACCGCACCACTCCGCCCAAAAATCGACGAGCACGGGCTTTTCCGATGTCCGGACAAGGTCGAAAAACGAGGCGGGAAGTTGTCCGTGGTTTGCCTCGTGCATTTCCCTGGCATCTCCCTGTCGCAGATAAGATACACAGGGCCGGAGAGCGGGACAAATCACGGCCAGGAATGCTACACTGCCCGGCATGCAGGCAGAGACGCACACACCGACCCGGGACGAAGCCTTCGCGCTCGTCCGCGAATATATCAAGAACGAGAACCTCGTAGCGCACGTTCTTGCCGTCGAAGGGGTCATGCGCTACATGGCTCGTAAACTGGGTGAGGACCAGGACAAATGGGGTGTCATCGGCCTTGCCCATGACATCGACTATGAGAAGTACCCTGAGCTTCATTGCAGGAAGAGCCCGGAGATCCTCCGCCAGGCGGGCTGGCCGGAAGATTACATTCGAGCCATTGTGAGCCACGGCTGGGGAATCTGCTCCGAGGTCGAGCCCGTGGAGCGCATGGAAAAAGTCCTTTACGCAATCGACGAGCTTACCGGGCTCGTTGTCGCAACTGCCTTGATGCGCCCTTCGCGCAGCATCATGGACATGGAGGCGCGCTCCGTTCTGAAGAAATGGAAGAACGAGCGCTTTGCCGCGGGAGTGAAGAGACCGGTCATCGAGAAGGGCGCCGCCATGCTGGGCGTCGGGCTCGAGGATCTCATCACCGACACGATCATGGGGATGCGGGACGTGGCAAAAGAGATCGGCTTGTTCGGCAACCCCTCAGGCTCCTGAGGCCAGGGCTTCCTTCCCGCGCTTTTCCAGAAAATCATCCGCGGCCGTTCGCGTGGGGATGCCCTGCTGGCCGCCCGGCTGCATTGCCTTCAGCGCGGCGACGGCAGAGGCCAGGCGCATCCTTTCCGCCATGCGCATGCCCTCGCTGAGCCCGGCTGCGTAGGCACCGTGAAAAACGTCCCCGCAGCCGCTTGTGTCCACGACAGGGACGCGGAACACCGGCTGATGGAAGACTGCGTGCGGCTCTTCCCGGGAGGTGTACCAGGCGCCGTCGGCGCCGCAGGTGACAGCCACCGCTTCGCGGTCATCACTCCAAAGGGCGCGGACCGCGGACGCGGCGTCAGCCGTGCCGGTCCTTTCACGCGCATACTCCAGGGGGAGGATGAGGTGGTCGGAAAGCTCCTCAAGCCGCCCCAGCAGCGGATGGCCGCTCCTCTCCAGGTCGGCAACAACCGGGATGCCCGCGGACCGGGCTACTCGCGCGGCTCGAACCATCCCTTCCAGCCCCACCTGGTCGACCAGCAGCACCCGGCAGGAGCGCAGGAAATCCTCGGACGGCTCAGAAGGGTCAGCGCCAATGACATGGCTTGGATCGAAAAGGATGGTGCGCGTGATCCGTGTCGTGTCCACAAGGATGGTTGAATAAAACGGTCGGGTGCCCGGCCTTCGAACGACATGATCCACCCCGATTCCCTCTGCCGTGAACCGCTCCAGGACAAAGAGGGAAAGACCGTCCTCCCCCAGGCATCCCGCGTACGCGCAGCTTCTCCCCAGCCTGCGCGCGGCAACAAGGGCAGTGCCGGCAAGGCCTCCAGCGTGCCTCTCCCGGCGGAGAATGGCCATCTTCGAGTCGGGCCGCGGGTACTCCTTGAGAAAAAGAATGTCATCAACGGCCACGGCGCCCAGACCAAGGATATCGATACTGCCCGGCTCAGCCCCCATGGCCGCAATCTTCATGGAAACACCGGCGCCGGTCAAGCAGAATGCTTCGCCCAGCATCGCACATGCCCCGGCATTGACGCGCAGTCGCCTGATGTCATACATTTCTTTGCGGGGAGGGGACACGCATCGCAGCGAGAGAGCTTACCGTCTCGCCGGGCCGGCCGATGCCCTTCGGCGCAACGCCAACGGCACAGGGAACCCAGTTCGCGGTTTTCAGCAGGCACGCCACGGCCGTATCGCTCCTCCTGTTCGACGGACCGCAGGACGCCGCGCCGGCGCGGGAGATCTCCCTTGATCCGCGACTGAACAGGACCGGCGATGTCTGGCATGTGCATGTCGAGGGCATAGGCCCCGGGAGCCTGTACCTCTACCGGGTCGAGGGGCCGTACGAGCCCGCGAAAGGGCACAGGTTCAACCGCAACAAGCTCCTCCTGGACCCCTACGTGAAGGCCGTAACGGGAAATTTCACCTGGCGCCTTGCCGACGCGCGCGGGTTTGATCCGGCTTCCCCTCAGGCTGACCTTTCCTTTTCCACGACGTCCGACGTCTCAGGCATGCCCAAGGGCATCGTTGCATCCGACCAGTTCGACTGGCGCGGGGACCGGCCGCTGAATCGACCCCTGCGTTTCAGCGTGATCTACGAGACGCATGTGCGCAGCCTCACCATGCATCCCAGCTCTGCCGTCGCGCACCCGGGCACCTTCCGCGGAGTGGCGGAGATGGTTCCCTATTTCAAGGGGCTCGGGATCACGGCCGTGGAGCTTCTCCCGGTGCAGGAGTTCGATGAGCTGGACAATCCGCATGTGAACCCGCGGACCGGGGAACGCCTCCAGAACTACTGGGGTTACAACACGATTTCATTCTTCGCGCCGAAAGGGCGGTACTCCGCCTCAGGGTCCGTGGGGCAGCAGATCACCGAGTTCAAGGAAATGGTGCGCGACCTTCATGCCGCGGGGATCGAGGTCATCCTCGACATCGTTTTCAACCACACGGCGGAGGGAGATGAGACCGGTCCCACCCTGTGCTTCCGGGGCTGGGACAACTCGATCTACTATCTGCTGGATGAAACGAACCCCCGCTTCTATCGCAACTACAGCGGGTGCGGAAACACGTTGAACTGCAACCACCCCATCATGCGCACCTTCATCATGGACTGCCTGCGCTACTGGGTGGTGGAAATGCACGTTGACGGATTCCGATTCGACCTTGGCTCCGTGCTGGGGAGAGACCCGGAGGGAAGGATCATGGAGAACCCTCCCATCCTGGAGCGGATCGCGGAAGAGCCCGTTCTGAGAGACACGAAGATCATCGCGGAGGCATGGGACGCGGCAGGGGCGTACCAGGTGGGGTCGTTCCCCGGTGGAAGGTGGGCGGAGTGGAACGACCGTTTTCGCGATGACGTGCGCAGCTTCTGGAAAGGAAACCCCGGGTCCGTCTCATCTTTTGCAACCCGGATTGCCGGCAGCTCGGACCTGTACCTGCGTGACGGGCGAAAGCCCTTTCACAGCATCAACTTCGTCACCTCCCACGACGGGTTCACGCTGAACGACCTGGTGAGCTACGAGCGCAAGCACAATGAAGAGAACGGGGAAGGCAACCGCGACGGCTGGGACGCAAACGTCAGCGACAACAACGGCGCGGAAGGGTCGACGTCGGATCCGGCGGTGGAGTCGGTGAGAAACCGCCAGGTGAAGAACTTCCTGACCACTCTGCTCCTCTCCCTGGGCACACCCATGCTCTTAGGAGGGGACGAGATGCGTCGCACGCAGCGAGGCAACAACAACCCGTGGTGCCAGAACAACGAGATGTCCTGGTACGATTGGAGCTTCCTGAAAACGCATGCGGATATTCACGCCTGCTGCAGGGCCCTGATCAGCTTCCGCATGAAGCACCCGGCGTTCCTGCGTCCGGAGTTCTTCAACGGGCGAAACTCCCGCCACAACCACATTCCCGACATCACCTGGCTCACCGAGCTGGCGGAGCCGGCGGACTGGACCCGCGGGCGTCACACGCTTTCCCTGCTCATAGACGGCAACAAGGCGGAAACGGCGGCTGACAGGGACGACAACGACATCTGCATCATGTGCAACGCCGCTCCCCGGGAGACGCTCTTCACCCTGGCCCCGATCCCTCCCGGCAAGGAGGGTTGGTACCTGGCAATCGACACTGGGCTTCCCGCGGGGAAAGACATCGCTGCCCCCGGGACTGAAGAGAGGATTTCGCGCGACACGTACCTCCTTGTCGCGCGCTCCATGGTCGTGTTGCTCTCGAAATAGCCCCGGTATTTTATTGACCCTGGTCCCCCGCGGGTATACGCTCGGACAACACCATGCTTCGACGCATCCTGCTCTTCACAGGCATCACGCTGGTCGTCATGCTCCTTTTCATCACCTTGGCCACGCGGACCGTCCTCATGAATGGATTTTCGCGCCTGGAAAAGGGGTTTCTGGAGAGGAACGTATCGCGCGCGGAAAACGCGATCTCTGACGAGGTCACATCGCTTGGAATGACGACGAGCGATTGGGCGGCCTGGGATGAGACGTACCGGTTCATCCAGGATCGAAACGCGCACTACGTGGAATCCAATCTCGGAAGCGACTCGTTCGTCACCCTTCATATTGGCATCGCAGTCTTCATGGACACGCGCGGGACGAACGTTTTCAGCGAGACGTTCGACCCGGTGAAAGGCATCCAACGTGGCGCTCCGTCAAGCCTGCTCAATTGGCTGGCATTGCATCCTTCCATGATGCGCCTGGCGGACAAGACCTCGCACATGGAAGGAATCATCCCGCTGCCCGAAGGGCCGCTCCTTGCGGCTGCCCGGCCCATCCTTGATTCCAAGCGTGATGGCCCCGTGCGCGGCACTCTCCTGATGGGCCGGTTCATCGACGCCCAGGAAATAGATCGGCTCTCCAGGAGCCTGAGGCTCTCAATTGCGCTTTCTCCGCTTCGCGGCGAAAGCAGGGTTGAGAAAACAGGCCAGGTTTCCGTGGACACACACCGGGAAGATGTCATATCGGGCTCCACCGCGCTTGCGGCCGCTGACGGTTCTCCCGCGTTCCTCCTCTCCGTGGAGTTCCCCCGGGTCATCTACAGGCAGGGAGTGATTACAGAAAGGTACTTCATCCTGTGGCTCCTCGTGATCGGCGTGGTCTTCAGCGCGGTGGTGCTCCTCGTCATCCAGGTGACGGTGCTGTCCCGGTTGGAGCGGCTCAGTGCCGGCGTGCTTGCAATCGGCACCGGCAGCGAGCCGAGCCGGCGCGTCGCCGTCAAGGGCCGGGACCAGATCGCTTACCTGGGGGCAGCGATCAACGGGATGCTGGAAGCGCTGGAGGGCTCGAACAACCAGCTCCGCCAGAGTGAGAAGCGAAATGAAGCGTTCCTGGACGCCATTCCGGATATGATCCTGCGCGTCACCCGCGAGGGTGCAATCGTCGACGCACGCTTTCCTCCGCGCTCCCGGCTTGCCGAACGGCAGGACGGCCTCATTGGCTCGCAGCTCAGCGAGCTTGCGGGGCGGTTCCCCTCGATCTCGGGGAGCCTCGTTGCAGATGCCGCGGCTGCCATCCACCGGGCGCTGGAGGGAGGGCTGCCGGTGATCCTGGAGTTCGCCCTGGACGTCGGCAAGGGCATGCAGCATTTCCAGGCGCACTTCGCCGCCAGCGGAGACGCCGAAGTGATTGTTGTGGTGCGCGAAATCACCGCGGAGAAGCGCGTGGAGGAGGCCCAGCGGCACGAGATCCTGGTAAAGGAGATCCACCACAGGGTAAAGAACAACCTCCAGGTGATTTCCAGCCTGCTCAGCCTCCAGGCGTCCGCTGTCAAAGACCCCCATACGCGGTCCCTGCTCAATGAAAGCCGGGACCGCGTCCGTTCCATGGCCCTGATCCACGAAAGGCTGTACCAGTCAGGCGCAGGACCGGGCAGCGGTTACGCGCAGTACGTGCGCGACCTCGCGGACCAGCTGCTCCATTCCTACAAGGGTGATGCGGCAGGGGTTGATATTCGCATCGACGTGGAAGACATCCCCATGGACCTGGACATGTCGGTCCCCGTGGGGCTCATTGTCAACGAGCTGCTCACAAACGCCCTGGCCCACGCCTTTCCCCAGGGGCGGCCGGGAAGAATTACGGTCAGCATGAGACGCATGGACGGCGGGCAGCTCCTGCTGGGAGTGAGTGATGACGGAGTGGGATTCCCCGAAGGGGTCGATTATCGAAACCCGACGTCACTAGGCCTGCGCATCGTGAATATTCTTGTTCAGCAAATCCGGGGGACCCTCATGCTGGACGCCGCGCAGGGGACGACCTTCAGCGTGGTGTTTCCCGCCTGAAAGCGCGGTCACTCTTTTTCAAGGGCAAGCACCGACACATCGTCAGCAAGCGGGTCTTGTCCCCGCCATTGCATGATCTCCTCCCGGATGCTCGCCAACGCATCCCTGAGGCTCATTCTGCGGCTTGCGGAAATGCACTGGATCAGGCGTTCCGATGAAAAGCGCGCGCCTGCCAGATTGGGGCATTCAATGAGACCGTCCGAGTACAGGAACAGCCTGTCGTTCCTGCCGAGCACCAGCTCCTGGGTGGGAACATCTGCGCCGGAAAAGACCCCGACGGCCTCGCCTTCCGGCTTCAGGATGTGCAGTGTCCCGTCTGCGGTCTGATGGACGGGAAAGGGATGACCGGCGCGGATCAAGGATGTCTTTCCCGTGGCTGTTTCGATCACGCCATAGGCCAGGCTGAAGTACGGGCTGGCGGCCTCTTTGAGGAAGAAGCGCCTCTGCAGGGCCTGAACAACCTCTGAGGGGGTCAGCACGCGCGTGCCCGGCCTCTCGCACAACTTCTCCACAAGGATCCCACCCCTGTCGACATGCGGGCTGAGGAACGTCCCCAACAGAAGTGAAAACAAAGCGGAAAGCATCCCGTTGCCCCGGACGTCCAATGCATAGAACCCTGCATGGTCTTCATCCAGGCTGGCGAAGCCCATGGCATCCCCGCCCCCGAAAGAGGCCGGGAGAAAAAGCCACTCGAAGCTCACGCCCGGGATCACGGTGTCGTGGGATGGAAGGGAGCGTTTCTGCAGCCGGGCCAGCTCATCCAGCGCCCGCAGGACCCGGCCATGGATCTGTTCCTTTTCCGTGGTCTTTCGCAGCACGTACAAAATCCCGAACAAAGTGCCCTCGGGGCTGCGCAGGGGAGAAGCGGTGAACTCCACCGGATACTCACGGCCCTCTCCCGCAATCAGGCGGCAGTTCCCGCGCATGGTGCTGCGGCCTTCCAGGAGGGGCTCGGTCACGGGAAAGGGCAGCGGAGAGCGCGTCTGCGAGTCCTGGAGGGAGACGACATTGCTCATGCGCATCTCCTGGACTTCCCGAAGCCTCTTGCCAATCAAGGCCTCCGCGGCCGGGTTGATGAACTTGACATATCCCTTTGAATCGCAGATGAGGACGGCCTCGGTCATGCTGTCCGCCAGGGCCGACATCCACATGCCGTTTTCCCGCGTCTCACGGGCGTGCCGGTGCTTTGCAAGGGACATCTCGATGATGGCGTGAAGGCTCCTCTCATCGAAGGGCTTCAGGACGTAGCCGTAGGGGTCCGTCACCTGGGCCAGCGCAAGGGTTTCCTCATCAGAGAAAGCGGTGAGGTAAACCACAGGCACATCAAGGCGACCGCGGATTTTCCTTGCCGCGTCGATGCCGCTCAAGCCGCCGGTAAGCTTGATGTCCATGAGGATGAGGTCGGGCTCCGTCTCCAGGAGCTTCTCCACGGCCTCCTCCCCCGTGAGGGCGACCAGAGGAACCGCATAGCCCATGCCTTCCAGGGACTCCCGGATCTGCAGGGCAACGACACCCTCGTCTTCCACGATCATGATCCGCGCCTTGCTCATGCTCCGCCCTTATTTCCTGAGGTCTCCGTTGCCCCGCAGGACCCACTTGTACGTCGTGAGCTCTTTCAATCCCATGGGGCCCCGTGCGTGAAGCTTGTCCGTGCTGATGCCGATCTCCGCGCCCAGCCCGAAGACGCCGCCATCATTCAGGCGGGTGGACGCGTTGACTGTGACCACCGCAGAGTCCACCATGCCGACGAACTTTTCAATAGTGGCCGCATCCCGGGACAGGATGCCATCCGTATGGCTTGAGCCGTACTTTTCGATGTGGGCAGCGGCCTCCTCCACACCCGTGACCACTTTCACGGTGAGGATGAGGTCCAGGTACTCCGCGTACCAGTCCTCCTCCTTCGCGGCTGCGATTCCCGGGAGGATGGCGCGAGATTTCTCATCCCCGCGAAGCTCAACGCTCGGCATCTTTTCCCGCACCATGGGGAGGAACTTCTTTGCAACCGCCTGATGGACCAGCAGCTTCTCCAGGGCGTTGCAGGTCCCCGGCCGCTGGACTTTCGAGTTTGTCACCACCTCGGCCGCCACCGCAAGGTCAGCGGTCTCATCCACGTAAAGATGACAGACTCCCTTGTAATGCTTGAGAACGGGGATGGTGGCCTTCTGGGCAACGCGCCGGATGAGGGATTCCCCACCGCGCGGGATGACCAGGTCCACGAGGCCTGTCTGGGTCACCAGCTCGTCAATCCCTTCATGCTCGGTCCTCTCGATGTACTGCACCGCCTCACCGTCCACCCCGGCGGCTGCCAGACCGAGGCGGATTGCGCGGACCAGGGATGCGCTGGATTCCGCGGCCTCGCTGCCGCCCCGCAGGATCACCGCATTGCCGGACTTCAGGCACAGGGCGGCGGCGTCCACGGTCACGTTGGGGCGGGACTCGTAAATCATTGCTATGACGCCGATGGGCGTCCGCACTTTTTCAAGCACGAAGCCGGAGGGCCGGCGGACGCCAATCACCTCTCCTACCGGGTCTTCGAAGGAGGCGATCTCCCGGAGGGATGCCATCATGTCGTCGATGCGCTTGTCCGTGAGCGCGAGCCTGTCCAGGAGGGCGGCGGACAACCCCGCCGATTTTCCCCTCTGTACATCGCGGCTGTTGGCTTCCCGCACCTCTTTCCTGCCATCATCGATGGATTTCGCCATGGCAAGAATGGCGCGGTTCTTTATTTCAGCGGTCAAAGTGCGCAAAGATATCGAGGCCTTCTTTGCCGCACGGGCAACGCCGCTCACGTAGTCCTTCAGGTCCGCCATTGTCACTGCTCCTCGCGGGCCACGACGACGAGGTTATCCCTGTGGACCACTTCGTCGAAAATCGCCTCAGCTCCCAGGATCTCGGGAATCTTGCTGGTGTTCAACCCCCGGATTTTCTCGAGCTCCTCGCTTGAGAAATTGCACAGGCCCCTGGCCAGCTCCCGCCCTTCTTCGTCCTGGATCGAGATGACGCTTCCCATTGCAAAAATGCCCTTGATCCCCTTCACCCCGGCCGGCAGGAGGGACCTGCCCTGGCGCAGGATGGCTTTCTTCGCCCCCCCGTCCACAACAACGGCACCTTCCGTCTGGGGGTTGAACGCCATCCATTTTTTGCGTCCCTTCATCCTGCGCCGGGCGGGCACGAAGAAAGTGCCGATCTCCTCACCGGCCAGCATCTTTTCCAGCTCCACCCCAGCGCCGCGGGCAATGACCACCGCCGCTCCGCTGCGCGTGGCGATGTCCGCGGCCCTGATCTTCGACTCCATTCCCCCGGAGGAGAAATCCGACCCCTTTCCCCTGGCCCCGGCAAGCACCGTGTCCGTGACGCGCGTCACGGTGCGCAGGACCGAGGCCTCGGGATGCTCCCGGGGGTTGCTTTCGTAGACTCCATCCGTGTCGGTGAGGATGATCAGGAGGTCCGCATCCAGCATGGTTGCAAGGTGGGCCGAGATGATGTCGTTGTCCCCGAAGCGGATCTCCGCAAAGGACACGGTGTCATTCTCATTCACGATGGGCACCACGCCGTAAGACCAGAGGGTGAAGATCGTGTTGCGGATGTTCAGGTAACGCGCCCTGTTCCTGATGTCCTCATAGGTGAGAAGGATCTGGGCCGTCTCGCGGCCAACGGCCGTGAACTCGTGCTCGTATGCGTG
The DNA here is from genome assembly GCA_963710335.1 of uncultured Spirochaetota bacterium. Taxonomy (GTDB): domain Bacteria; phylum Spirochaetota; class Spirochaetia; order SZUA-6; family Fen-1364; genus Fen-1364. The sequence goes on along the minus strand of CAVQAA010000006.1, from coordinate 282,702 downwards.
CATCAGCCTGCTTTGCCCCATGGCGGCCGCCGCCTGGAGCAGGGTGAGCTCCCGTGGCCGCTCATCCAGCTTGAGCTGGCGCAGCCCCAGCGCAATGGCTCCTGAGCTCACAAGGATGAAGGAACGGGAGCTCGACTCTCCCGGCGTCCCGCTGAGGGAAGCGATCTGCCGGACCAGGGAGCCCATGACGCCGGAGGAGAAAGCGTTGTCCTCCCCGGTGGCCACACGTGTGCCCACCTTGATGACGATGCGGCGGGCGTGCGTGACTTGTTCACGGGTATCTGTCATGGCGCGAAGGTGCTGAGTATAGCACAATCGCGCCGCTGAGGGGAGTCAGATACACACAGAAGACGCCTTTGGCTATAGTGCTCAGCATGCGCTCGCTCATCCTGAACGCGGCAGGGCTTGCGGCATCCGCGATCTTTGTCTTCGCCGTGATTGCAGGAGCCGCAAGGCTTCGCCGCGGCGGTTTTTTCAACTCCCAGACGGCGCGCAAGTTGATCCACGTCGCGCTTGCCCAGTGGTGGCTTATCGCTGTTGCGATGTTCGACGACCCATGGGCTGCCTCTGCGGGGCCGGCCGCCAGCCTGCTGGCCGCGTCCCTGCTGCCGGGAGGAGTGCTGCTCCCTGCGGGTGAGCGCATCCGCCAAGGCCGCGACAGGGGAACCATCTGCTACAGCGCCGCGCTTCTGATCCTGGTGAATCTTTCCTGGCGCGGGCTGATCCCCGCCCGGGCTGCCGCCGCGGGCGCGCTTGTCATGGGATGGGGAGACGGCCTCGCCGGCCTGACGGGAATGAGGTTCGGGGGAAAGGGCGTCAGTCTCGGGGGACAGAGAAAAACGCTTGCGGGGACGGCAGTCATGTTCCTGTCCTCGTTTGTTGTCTGCCTCATTGTCACGGAAACATGGAACCCCCATGGCCCCGAGATTGCGCGGGCCGCCGCAACCTCTCTGGCCGCTGCCGGCGTGGCCACTGCCCTGGAGCTGTTCACTCCGCTGGGGATAGACAACCTCACGATCTCCGTGGGCACGTCGCTTTTTTACGCATGGGCCTTCGCATGAGCATGTCGCTTCTCACCCAGGCAAGTCCCCTGGTCCTGGCGGCAATCGGGTTGCCGGTAAACTGCGTGGCAGGGATCGTCTCCTTCTGGAGAAAATCGGTGGATGCGGGCGGGGCGGCAGCCGGGGCCTTGCTGGGAACCGTCGTGTTTGTGGCAGCCGGCCCTCTTCTCTGGCTGCTCATGGCGGCCTTTGTTTTCTCATCCACTGCGTTCACCCGGTTTCGTTCCTCGCAGAAGGAGTGGCTGGCTTCCATCCAGGAGAAAGGCGGCCGGCGCGACATGGTCCAGGTCTTTGCAAACGGCGGCATCGGGACGCTTATGGCGCTGCTTGCGCGCGTGACCGGGGAACCGGCCTTTGCATTCGCGCTGGCCGCGGCTTTTGCGTCAGCCAACGCGGACACGTGGGCAAGCGAGCTTGGAGTTCTTTCCCCCCAGGCCCCCATTTCCCTTGCCACATTCCGACCGGTGCCCCGGGGAGTGTCGGGCGGAGTGACGTGGCTCGGGCTGGCCGCCTCGTTGAGCGGGGCGCTTTTCATCTCCGTCATCTTCGCACTCGAGAATGCCCCCGGGCTGCGCAGCCTGGCCGGCCTTGCCTGCGTTGCCGGACTGGTCACGGCGGCGGGCGTCTTCGGGTCTCTGGTGGACAGCCTGCTGGGAGGCACTCTTCAGGCCCAGTACGAAACGCCCCGCCACGGTCCGACTGAACGCCGGATGACCGACGGCACAGGCAACACCAGGATCCGCGGGCTCTGGTTTGTCACAAACGACGTCGTGAACCTTCTCAGCACGGCGTGTGCCGCGGCCGCAGGGATTGCTCTCTCCGGGCTTGTTCGCGGGAACTGACTCATGAGCGGCACGTCTACCGGATACGGGAGCACCCGTCTGCCTCAGTACGGGCTGTCCGAAGGGGATCCCGGGTGAGGTTGATCGCCCCCGGGAGTTTCGGCGGACCCTTCGTTGTCGAGGCTGCTCCACAAATCCGACGGGCCAAGCCCCATGCGCCAGAACGCCACTGCCTTGATGTTTTTCGATTTATACATTTGCAGCTTTTCCCGCAGTGATCGAAGATCGTCGTAGAACAGCTTCACCACGACGTTCTCCGAATACTCCAGGGAAGGCCCTGTCTCAGGTTGATAGCTTTTTTTGGGGCTTTTCTCCGTGATGATCTTCTGCACATTCTGAAAGCCCATGGCGCGCGCAAGCCTCTTGTCCTGCCAGGCCCTGCCGTAGAGCGGCAGGCCCATGACTATCTTGTCGTTGTCCACGATGCCTTGCGTGTAATCGACCACACTTGAGCACCAGGAAAGCGATGCCACGGGGCCGGGAGAGCTGGTGCTCCAATGCTCGTCATACGCCATGATGATCATCCGGTCCACGATGGGGGCGATCTTCTCATACGCATACGCGTCTGATTTCAGCTCCGTGCGCGCCGGTACGGCAATGCTCAGCATCTTCTCAGAAGGAAGCTGGTCCCTCAGCTCTTTCAGGAAGTCCCAGAAGCTCTCCGCGTCATCGGGGGATACGGCCTCGAAGTCTATCTGGACCCCGTCGAAGTCTTCAGATATCCGGCAGATGTCGTCTATGAGAAGCGGCCGCACCCCGTACATGGGGCTCAGCGAGAAGTGCATGAGGGAAGGATTGGAAAGCTCGGTAATGACCAGGAATACCTTGGGTTGTGACCCGTCGTCGAGCGTTATTGCCGGCCTTGCAACTGTTCCAGGGATTCGCCCTTCTTTCGTGAGGCTTGCGCTGAAATAGCATATGTCCGTCAAACGCTCCAGGCCAGTCAGGTCGTTTTCATCCCCCTGCATCAGGTATCCCCAGATTTCACTGAACACTACTTTTTGCGGCGGCTCGGCAGCGTCGTTGCTTTTCATTGACGCGCATCCTGCCAGGAGACCTGTGAGGGAGGCGATAAGCATGGACGAAATCAAGGCGTTTCTCGAAAGCATATGGGCCCACAGGGACTTGAACCCCGGACCAACGGATTATGAGTCCGCCGCTCTAACCAACTGAGCTATGGGCCCCGGGGCTATACCCTACCGAAATGCCGCCGGCTGTCAAGCACGGGAGGGACCGCCAAGGGCCTCACGGACCGCCTCCAGCAGCTCGCGCGGACCGAAAGGCTTTTTCAACAGCCCCACGCCGTCGTCCTGAGCGTCCTGCACGTCCAGGGCGTCACCAATATAGCCGGAAATGAAGAGGAACTTCACGCGCGGAATCTTCTCCCGGACGCGTCGGGCAAGCTCGGGCCCACCCATCAGGGGCATCACGACGTCGCTCACGATGAGATCGACGCCTGAGAGGCCGTTGAGGGCCTCCAACGCGGCCACGCCGTTTTTCGCCTCCGTCACGGAGTAGCCGGCTTCGGAAAGGGTCCGGGCAAGAAAAGTCCTTACCGCATCTTCATCCTCGGCAATCAGGATGATTCCACTCCGTGGCGAATCCATTCCGATCTTTACCACCTCACGGGGCGCTTCGTTGTGCGCATCCGCGCGGGGGAATCTGATTTGGAAGGTCGTTCCTTCGCCGGGTTGGCTTGCGCAGGATATCGACCCGCCGCTCTGCTTTACAAAGCCGTAGACCGTGGAAAGCCCCAGACCTGTCCCTTTTCCTTCTTCCTTGGTGGTGAAAAACGGCTCGAACAGATGGGAGAGCGTCTCTCCGTCCATCCCCCGTCCCGTGTCGGACATTCTAAGGACCACCGAATCCTCGTCTGAAGCAGCCACGGGCGATGCCCCCCCGGAGCCGCGGACGTTCACCGTGGAAATGATGAGCTGCCCTCCCCGGGGCATGGCATCCCTCGCATTCAACGCAAGGTTCATGACGATCTGCTGAACCTGGGCAGCATCGGCCCGAACGCTCCACAGCCCATCCTCCAGGGAGGTACGCAGCTCGATGTTTTCGCCGATCACGCGGCCGAGCATCTTCGTCATTTCCGCGATGAGCGCGTTGAGGCTCACAACCTCTGGAGCCTGGACCTGCTTGCGGCTGAAAGCCAAGAGTTGCGACGTAAGTGAAGCCGCGCGGCCCACGGCTTTCTGGATCTGCCTCAGGTCTTCCAGCAGCGCATCCGCTTCGGCCCTGCTTTCGACGGCCATGTCGGTATATGCCTTGATGACCGTCAGAAGATTGTTGAAATCATGAGTAATCCCGCCTGCAAGGCGCCCGACCGCCTCCATCTTCCTGGCCTGGAGCAGCTTTTCCTCGGATTCCCGCAAGGCCTGTTCCGCGCGCTTTCTCTCCGTGACATCGCGTGCGAACTCGACAGTGCCGATCACTTCCTTTCCTTCGCGGATCGGGTAGATGGACACTTCCAGGAAACGCCGCTGGCCCTGGATGTCCGCCGAAAACTCGTCTGTGACCTTCCCCTCGACGATGCTCTTTTCCGTGAGCCGCTCCAGGGTCTGACGGGCATCCGGCTCAAGGTGCTCATAGTAGCGCATCCCCGGCTGCACATCGATTCCAGCGTAGCCGCGAATGATCCTGGCGAAAGCGGCGTTGAAGGCAATCAGGCAGCCTTCCCTGTCGCGCGAGCAGAAACAGTCATCCGTGGTTTCTATGAGCGCGCTGAGGTTGGCTTCGCTGGCGCGCAGGTCACGCTCCGTTTCCTTGCGGCGGAAAACGCTGGCCGCCAGGAGGCAGGCAAATCCGATCAGGAGAACCACCAGCCCTGTCATGACGCCCGAGAAGACGGGATACTGGCTGAACACGGTAACAGGCCTGTTGATGATCAAGCTCCCCTTGGGAAGCAGGATCATGGGAATGCGGTAGCGCACCAGCTCGCGGTAATCGAAAAGGGGAACCGAGGTGCTGGTGCTGTCAACGGGGATGGTGGATGGATCCTCTCCTGAAAGAACACGCACCGCGATGTCCCCGGCTCGTCTTCCGTGCTCCACGCCGGACAACATCCACCCGCCGACGACGCCGTAGCCCAGGCGGGATTCGTGCAACGCGTATGCGGGAACAGGGCAGTGCGCAGTGAAAACCCGGGTGCTCTCGGCGAGGGAAAGGCTCCTGCCGGCACGGTCGGTGCTGAATGAAAGTATCATCAGCAGGGCATCCGGCGGAAGCAAAGAGATCCGCCGGGCAGCCTCTTCGAAAGTGGACGGTGGAAGAAACTCGAAGCGCAATCTGGCCCGAAACTGCTCCATCACCTTTTCTGCTTCGCGCTGGACGCCAGCGCCGCTGGGAGTCGCGTCGCTCACCAGAAGCATTTCTTTGGCATCGGGGTGGAGGGCAAGTGCCAGGCGGACGGTCCGGGCAAGGTCGGTCACTTCCGCGACGCCCGTAACCTTGACGCCGGCGGGGACGGAGAGAGAGGGGAAATCACTCACACCGGCAAAGACGATGGGAGAACCCGCGAAGAGGCCCCTGGCATTTGCCAGAAGCATCTCGAGGGCTGGGTTGTCCAGGGCTATGACCAGATCAGCCTTGAAACCCGCATACTTGCGCATGAGGAAGGCCGCAGCCTGCTGCTCGCGCTCCAGGCTGGAGAACCGTTTGGCATCCATGTACTCGATGCTCGGATCCGCGTTCGGATACACCTCCTTGAGCCTGGCCGTCAGGCCCCGCAGCTCATCGTCGGACCAGACAAAGCCATCGTGGTAGGAGTCAATGATCACGATGGAGGGATCGTCGTGCGGCCGGGGGGAGGACCAGGAGGGGAGGAGCGATGCAGCGCAGAGAAATGCGGCGAAAAGCAGTCGTCGCGGGGCGCGAATCGTTGAAGTCATGCGGGTGTCCCGGCGGCCATGGTACGGGAAATCCCGCAAAGTTGACAGCCCCTGGAGCAACGGCTATCCTGCGTTCGAAGCCGGCGTGATGAAATGGCAGACATGCCAGACTCAAAATCTGGTGAGGGGCAACTCTCGTGTCGGTTCAAGTCCGACCAGCCGGCATTGTCCCCATCTAATTCTTTCTCGATCCTGTTCTGAGTCATTCGTTGATAACCGAGAATCAGAAGCCATATCAAAAGGTATAGGAGAAGACCAGAGATCAAGGGCATCGTCCACAACAACAAGGGATGCTCCGTCAAGAAAACACGCATGGGTCTCGTGGGTCGAGCAGCCGTAGCAATAATCCAATGCCGCAGCGCGGTCAGAATTGTCAACGCGACGATGAGAAACCTATTGATAAGAGAACGTTGCTTTTTTGTGTCCAGAAGCGTGACCCTTTAAGAGCTAGCGAATGAAAAATGATATCTAAAGGCAACCGGCGAGTTTACCTTTCTTCGTCATGATTCTTCCTCCCAAAACAGACTATCAAGCGTTCTGTTGAGCACTCTGGCGATTCGCAGACAAAGATTCAGAGTTGGGTTGTACTTCCCTGACTCGACTAGACCGATCGTCTGGCGGGTAACTTCGACTGCCTCCGCCAATTCCTGTTGGCTCAAGCCTTTCTCGACGCGAGCTAATTTGACTCTGCTGACATGCATGCAACTTCCTGACATATATATATTACATATTGTCTACTATATCTGTCAATATGTGAGCTTTACTATTCTTGTTGACAACGCCTGGACGCCACCTGGTCCTGCCGCATATTCCGCAATGTGCGCTACCGCACTGATGGCTTCCGGTTCCCTTTGCTATTTTTGGCTCACTGAAGTGCGGGAGGATGCTGCATGACTGATTTCCCTACGGACGCCGTTCGCGATACGCCGGGGCCTTCCGCTCGTTCTCCGTCCAGGCCGCGCCAGGAAAAGCCTGCGTGGGTGGCAGGCCTGAAGAAATACGAGACGCCAAACGGGGGGAAAGTTGCGCTGCAGCTCGTCGACACTCTGATCCCCTACCTCGCGCTTCTTACGGTGATGTACTTCAGCATCTATTTGGGCCTGCCCTATTGGGTCACCCTCCTGATCGCAGTGCCCGCGGCTGCTCTGCTGGTGCGCGTGTTCATCTTCTTCCATGACTGCTGCCATGGTTCGTATGTGGGCTCGCGCCTTGGGCTGCAGATTCTGGGAAACGTCCTTGGCGTGATCGTCTTTACCGCGTATTCCGACTGGCGCTACTCTCACGGGATTCATCACTCCACCTCGGGAAATTTGGACAGGCGCGGGATCGGTGATGTCTGGACCATGACGCTCCAGGAGTATGCTGCCGCCTCGAAATTGAGGCGGATCATGTACAGGCTCTTCCGCAATCCCTTCGTCATGTTCGGAGTGATACCGGCGTTTTCCTATCTCATCCTGCATCGGCTGCCCACCCTTCACTCTCGCAAGAATCAGATTGTGAGTGTTCTGTTCACCGACGTTGCCCTGGCGGGAATCATCATAGCGGCAAGCCTCACCATCGGGATCAAAGCCTACCTGTTGATTCAGCTGCCTGTCATGATCCTTGGGGGCGCCGGCGGTGTATGGCTGTTCTACATCCAGCACCAGTTCGACCCCTCGTACTGGGCACGCAACGAGGAGTGGGGATCGATGGAATCCGCCCTGCAGGGTTCCTCGTACTACAAGCTGCCGAAAGTGCTGCAGTGGATCTCCGGGAATATCGGGTTTCATCACATCCATCATTTGAGGCCACGGATACCCAATTACAATCTGCAACGATGCCTGAACGAGACCCCCGAGCTTCAGTTGCCCGATTCTCTTTCCCTCTGGCGCAGCCTGAAATCGGTGCACCTCAAGGTGTGGGACGAGAAAGAGAAGGTCCTGCTCAGCTTCAGAGAAATGACCCGTCGACTCCGCCGACATCCGGACATCGCCTGATCGCATAGTCGCCTGAATTCGCAGCGGCCCTGTTCGAAGCATGGCGTTCGTGCCGCGACAGGGCTATACTACGGTCATAGTGAAAAGGTGCAGCCTCATCCTGCTGGCGGGCCTGTCCGCCTTTGCGTTCGCCTCTTTTCCCGCCACACTGGAAGGGCAGGAGCGCGACCAGGCTAATGTAATCCTGGGGGATTTCCCGATGCGCCACCGGCTTTCGGCGGAGGTATTGCGTGCCTCTCCCGAATTGGCTCTCCCTGGTGAGCGGGCTTTCAGGTTCTCAGTTCGCAATGATTCTCACTCGAGCGATTTCGTTTTTTCGGCGTTTACGGATGACGATTCTTACGTCACGCTGTACGAGCTGGTTGGTCCAGACCGGCGTGCAGTTGCAATCCTGTCGCGGCTCATTCCCCGAGACCGACGTCCCATGCTTGATCTTCGGTTGTCGACGCCTCTCTCCATCCCCGCCGGCTCGGGCAGAGAGTACCTGATAACGATCACCGGCGCTCCCTCTCCAGGCGGGGTGAGCGTGGGGATGGAAAAGCCGAACTTCGACCTGTGGCCGCGGGACGCCTTTGATGACTGGAGGGCCACGCAGCGGCTGCTGTATGGCCTTTACTACGGCGCAATCCTCCTGATGGGGATCTACAACCTGTTTCTCTTCTTCTCCATGCGCGACATGAGCTATCTCTGGTATTCTCTCATCATCATCGTTTTCTCCCTGGCGCTGGCCGTCTGGGACGGAGTGGCCGCGCTGTATCTGCTGCCGGGGTGGGCTTCCATCTCCACCCCCTCGACATTCGGGCTGCTTGATGACCTGACCATCATTTTCGCGTACAGCTTCACCAGAAGCTTCCTTGGCTTGAAGAAGATCGCCCCCCGCCTGGATCGCGCGATTTTTCTCATGACACTGGTGCAGGTGGTCCTCTTCCCGGTCCAGCTGATTGCCCATCTCCCCTTCTTCCTTGCCATCATTTCGGTCACTCTCTTCATCCTGTTCGGCTTCATGGTTTCCGCCATCGTCATGTCCCTCAAGCAGGGATTTCGGCCGGCCCGGTATTTCGCGCTCGGAGTTGCCGGGCCCCTCGTCGTGGTCTTCGTCGTAGCCAGCGCCTATTTCCGGCTTGCCGCGGACATTCCCGTTTCCATGGTCGGATTCTACGTCTCGTTCGTCGCCATGGCCCTCCTGTTCTCCTTTGCCCTCGGTGACCGCATCACGTTTCTGAGCACGGAGCGCGAGCGGGCCAACAGGCTCAACCTGGCCATGACGGACTTCTTCGTCAATGTCTCGCATGAGATCAGGACACCTCTCACGCTCATCTCGAACTACCTGGATGAGTTCGCAAGGAGCGTCCAGCCCTCCGAGAGCCTGAAGGTAATCAGGAAAAGCGTGGACAAGCTGGTGCGCGACGTGACGCAGTTCTTCGACGTTCAGCGGCTCTCCAAGGGAATCGAGGTGTACGGCAAGGGGCCGGCCGACCTGTCGGAGATCGTGCGCTCCCGCACCCTCCTCCTGGAGCCGACTGCGCGACGGGCCGGGATCGGGATGGCCATCGCCGTGGAGGGCAACCTTGTCGTGCGCGCCGCGCCCGCGGCAGTTGAGCGGATCCTCGACAACCTCGCCGACAACGGGATCAAGTACAACAGACCGGGAGGCAGCCTGCGGATCGAGGTTCGCAGGTCCGCGGGGGCTGCTGAGCTCGTGGTGACCGACACAGGCATCGGGATCGCGCCCGTGGAGCAGGAGAAAATCTTTCTTCCATATTACAGGGTCTCGCGGCCCAAGTTGAACGCCCAGGGAATCGGCATGGGACTGGCTTTGGTAAAAAGCACCGTTTCCTCCCTGGGCGGGTCCATTTCCATCGATTCTGCCCCTGACAAAGGCACATCCCTGGTTGTTCGCTTTCCCCTCGAGACGGAGGAAAGCCCGGCAGGACAAGGGAAGAAGAGTCAGCTTACCCCCGTGAAGACCATGCCCGTGAAGACAGCGCCCGCGAAGCCCTTCGTCCCGGCCCCCGGCGCGCTGGAAGAGACTCCGAAAATCGACGGCTCAGCCATTCTGGTCGTGGAGGATGATCCCGACCTGCGGTCCCTCCTTTGCTCCCGCATCTCGCAGACTTTCCCGGTCCGCGCCGCTGCCAACGGGATCGAGGCGATTTCATGCCTGGAAGGTATGGGCGAATGCCGGGGAATCGTCTCAGACCTGATGATGGACGGCATGGACGGAAATGAGCTTTTCCGCAGGGTACGGGCCGATGCGCGATTCGCGCGCGCGCCGTTTATCTTCATCACCGCGATGAGCGATCCGCAAGAGCGGCTTCGCCGTCTTGCCGACGGCGCAGCGGATTACGTGGTGAAGCCGTTCCTCATCGATGAGCTTGCGCTCAAGCTTTTCAACCTGATCCGGCGATCCGAGGAGGAGAAGCGCATGCGGGAGCTGGAGCGAACCCGCGCATTCGAGGCGTTCCTCGGGGGGCTGGCGCATGCCATCCGCAATCCGCTCTCGGTCATCACGGGCCCCGTGGCCAATCTGAGGAAGCTGATGGAAGAGCGCGGGATCAGGTTCGATGATCGCATCGACACGTACCTGCGCTACGCGGCGGAGGGGGCGGCGCGGATAGAGCGCACCCTTGCGGACGCCGAGCTGGTCCTTTCCCGGCCCGAGCTGAAAAAATCACCCCTGGACGTTCTGGTGCTCGCGCATTCACTGGGCCGCGCCTGCGTCCCAAGCGGAGTGGAAGTCGTTGTGAAAGTCGAGCCGGGGATCAAAGTCCTTGGGGACGCCGTCGCGGCGCAACGGATTCTGAAAAACCTCGTCTCCAGCGCGGCCGCGGCGCTCGGGGAAAAAGGCCAGGTGCAGGTCAGCGCCAAACCGGCGCGAAACGCATCCCCTCCGACCGCGGAGATCTTTGTGAGCTACGCAGGACCATCCCTTGACCCGGGCACGGCAGCCAGGATTTTCGAGCCGTTCTTCGCCGCCAGACCGGGCGAATCAGCCATCGGCTTGTATGCGGCAAAAGAGCTTGCCCTGGGAATGGGGTGGGAGCTGGCCGCGTCCTCCGCGCCGGACGGCGGGACGGGCTTTATGATCAGGGCCCCTTCGTGCTGACAGGCTGCCGTTTGGCCAGGCGATAGAAGCGATCTTTCGGAATCCCGGACTGCCTCACCGCTTCCATGACGGAACCACCCGCCCGGCGGAGCACCGCTTCAAGGATCTTGTCCTCGATGGTCTCAATCTGTGCCGACCCCTCCTGCAGCTGGCGGCAGATCAGGTCCAATGCCTGGTCGAAAGACCCCACGGCCTTTTCGCGAGGCGCAAGCACGCCCTCAAATGCCGACTCGCCAAGGGTCTTCACTTGCGGGTCCGTCATGATGAGCGCGCGCTTGAGCGTGTTTTCGAGCTCCCTCACGTTGCCCGGCCACGGGTATTCCAGCAGCCGGCTCATCACGGGCTCGTCGATACCCGGCTTGCGCCGGTTGAGCTCCATGCAGAACACGTCGAGAAAGTGGTCCACGAGGAGCGGAATGTCGTCTTTACGTTCCCGAAGCGAGGGGAGGTGGAGATGCAGGGTGGCCAGGCGGAAATACAGGTCCTCGCGGAAGCATCCCTTCCTTGATTCCTCCTGCAGGTTACGGTTCGAGGCTGCAATGAGCCGGAAGTCCACGCGGATCGGCTTGTTGCTCCCCACCCGCTCCACGGTCTTGTCCTGGACGACGTGGAGGAGCCGGGACTGCAGCTCCAGCTTGAGCTCGCTCACTTCATCGAGGAAAAGGGTACCGCCGTCAGCCTCCTCGATCTTCCCCTTGCGGTCCTTGTACGCGCCGGAGAACGCCCCGCGCGAAGAGCCGAACAGCTCGCTTTCGATGAGAGACTCGGGGATTGCGCCGCAGTTGATCTTGACGAACGCCCCGTTCCTTCTGCGGCTGCACCCATGGATGACTCGCGTGAAAAGCTCTTTTCCCGTTCCGGTCTCCCCTGTCAGGAGGACGTTCTCATCGGTCTTTGCGAACTGCTGCGCCCTTTCCATGGACACGGCAATGCCGGCATTCGCTCCGACCACCCGGGAGAGAACGCTTCCCGGATCCGCCATGAGCTTCTGGTAGTCCCGCTTGAGCTCTTCGACTTCCGCTTGGGCCGCACGCGCCTGTTCGCACTCCACGACGGCGTTCGCCAGCACGCGTCCCAGCTCCTCCAGATCAAGGGGCTTCTCCAGCACCTTCTGGATGAGATTCTGGTTGATGAACTGGCGCAGGAGGTCTTTGTCCGCGTAGGCGGTGAGGAGGATGCCGAACCTGTAGGCGGAAAGCCTCCGTGCCTCTATGAGAAGGTCCAGTCCGGAAAGTCCGGGCATGCGATAGTCCACGAGGACAATGTCGAAGAACTCGGATCTGAGAGACTTCAAGGCCTGGGCAGGGTCGAAGAAGCCGGTGATGTTCAGGTCCGGGAAGTAATCCTTGATAGACTCGACAATAATCGGCTCGTCATCAACGACAAGAACTCTGACGCCCGGTCTTTGTACCACCATCTTGATTGCTGAAACTATACCGGAGCCGCACAGCCGGCGCAAGGCAAAACGGGGAAATTGTTCGCAAAACGCGAAGGAATTTCGTGTTTTGCGAAAAGCATGTTTTCAAAATCGAAAAGCAGAGCAAAATTCTCGTCTCTAGGGGTGGTTTTGGGCTAATAACGCCGATCCGCGTTGGCATACAAATTGCACTATAAATAACGGAAGAAAAAGAAAAAGTCGAATTGAAAAAGTAGCCCCAACGGGGGCAGTCAAGGCTGAAGCGCCAGGTTCAGCCTTGACCCGGCTTGTAGAGAGCGCCGATCTTGGAAGCGATCTTCTGCTCAGTGCTGTCCACGACATCGGGAATCGAAAAGAAGCGTTCCAGGAACATGCCCGCCGCGCCGTAGGCTACGGCCTTGTCCCCCAGCGTGGCGAACTCGATTGCACATTCGACTGTGTTGTCGTAGGACCAGTTGCGCCGTATCTCTTCTCTGAGGATCTCCGTCACCTCATCACGGTAGACGCTTATTTCTCCGCCGAACACCACGCAGGTCAGGTTCAGCACGTTCACCAGGAAAGCGATGTGGGCGCACAGCTCGCGCAGGACTTTCATCAGTACTGCGTGGTCCTTCCTGATCCTCCTGGCGGCGGCATCACTGAGGGAGAACTGGCTCTGGTTCGGCTCTTTCCACTGGATGCTCTGGAACTCACCCGCGGAGAAGTCCTCGCCGTAGTGAACCTTGCCGTTGAGAACGAATGCCAGCCCCACGGCGATCCCCCAATAGCCGGACTTCACCGTGCGTCCCGCGCGAAACTCGCCCAGGACGAACATGAAGTTCGTATGCCTCTCCGTCTTTTTGAAGGCAAGCTCGCCCCAGCAGCAGCATTTCGCGTCGTTCTCGATGAGAACCGGGACTTCCTGCCGCGTGGCGATGGCGCGGTAGAAATCCACGGGCTCGCGGATGTCCAACGGGTTGGACTGCTCGATGACTCCCTTGTGCGGGTCGATGATCCCGGCGGTTCCGACCCCGATCCCGATCAACGGAAGGCCGATGCGCCGGGTCTCCCGGCGCAGCCTGGTTGTGACGTCCAGGAACGTCGAGACGATGTCGGTGTCGAAGCGCATCCTGCCCGATTCAGAATGGATCAGATCTCCCAGCATGTCGGCGGCAACCGCCGTGTAGTGGTCCGTCTGGATCTCGATGCCGAGGATGTAGCCATAGCGGCCGTTGACCGTGAGGTGCGTGGGACGCCTGCCCCCGCTGGGACCCGACTCCCCGGCTTTCACGCGCCTGACGAGGTTGCGCTTCATGAGGGCTGCCACGATGTTGGTGACCGTGGACTTGCCCAGTCCCAATTGGCGAGCAATCTCGACCCTGCTGATCCCTTTGCTGAACCAGAGCTTCTGCAGCACGCGGGAAACGTTGATTTCGTTCAACTTGTTGGCCATATGATCCCGGCATCATACCATGCGGGTACGACGCTACAAGCACGCCTGAGTGACTTTCACCCAGTCCACCAGCATCCTCACGCGGCCTGCCTGGATGCGCTGGACGGTCTCAGCCGGCAACCCTCGATAGGGAAGACGAATGCCATTGGTCTTGAAAGGGAATGTGCCGCCCAGGGCGAAGTTCAGGATGAGGTACTTCTCCCTGTCGTACGCCCACGGGCCATGGAACTCCACCATGGCCCGGGAAACGCGGTACAGCATCCTCCCGTCCACGCGGAACACCATTACCTCGGGTGACCAGTCCAGCGAGTAGATGTGCCACCGGGCTGCGTCATCGCCGGGCGTGAAGTACAATCGATTCGTGAGAGCCGTTTCCCCTGAGTAGCCCGGTCCGTGAAGCGCCGCGCTCACCCAGTCTGCCTCCCCCACGTTCTCCATGATGTCGATCTCCCCGGAGTCCGGCCATTGCGCCTCCCCGCCAAGCGCCCAGAAAGCCGGCCATAGCCCGGATCCGCCGCACAGCATGATGCGGGCCTCGACTCTGCCGTACGCAAACTGGACCTTTTCCCGGGTATCGATTCTCCCGGAGATGAAGTCGAACCTCCTCCCTTCCGGCGTGAGAAAGCCGGGGCGGAAGCGGGGTTGGATGATCAGCACGCCGTGCGCATCCGCTGATGATCCGTCCGGGCTTACGCTGATGGTCTCCGCTGAGTCGACGTAGGCTTGCTGCTCGTCATTGACGGTCTGGCCCGTGACCCGCACGTTCCACGTCAGGCGGTCGAGGGCGCCGTCGGCAAAGTCGTCGAAAAAGACCGTACCGGTCGAATGCGCAAAGTGGCTCATCCTCGGACAGACCCCTGCAGGACCCCGGCGTAGATCCAGCGCTGAAGCGCAAGGAACAACGCGACAATGGGCAAGGTCAGCATCAGGATGGCGGCGGCGAGCGTGGTCCAGTCGTTGCCGAACTGCCCGTAGAAAACCATCAAGCCGCGGGTGATGGGCATGAGGGACTTCTTGGGCAGGTAGATCAGCGGCGTGACATACTCATTCCAGATCCCGATGGCATGCAGCACGACGACGCTTGCAAGCGCCGGCTTGATCAGGGGGAACATCACCTTCAGCACAAACCGCATGTAACCGCTGCCGTCCATCGCGGCCGCTTCATCCAGGTCTCGGGGGATGGAGCGGATATAGTTCACCAGGATCACGATGCCGATGGGGTCCACCAGGAAAAGCAGGATGTAGCCGACCGCCGTGTTGTACAGGTGCAGGTGGAGCATGAGCTGGAATTGCGGGATGAGCGCGTAGGGGAGAAACAGGGCTATCACGAACAGGCTGTACAGAAGGCCGCTGGCCCTGACGTAGCGGCGCGCTATGGGAAAAGCCACGAACACTGCGGTCAGGACATACAATGCCGTGGCAACCACAGTGTACAGAAGGGAATTACGCAGGTACAAGGGAAAGTTGGCCTTGTTCCATGCGGTCACGAAGTTCGCAAGCTGCGGATCCCGCGCAAGGCCGGTGGGATCCAGGCTGAACTCCTGGCGAGTCTGGACGGAGACGTTCACCAGGGTCAGAAGCGGCCCCAGGTAGACGGCGGCAAGAACCAGGAGAACGGCGAACATGAGGACATGAGCGGGACGTACGCCGTGCCAGGACAAAGAGCTGCTCATCCCAGCACGCTCCTCTCCCGGCGCCTCATGAGATATTGCGCGCTCATCCCGATGATCAGAACGAGCACGAAAAGCACAACAGACGCCGCCGCGCCGTATCCTTGCCGCATGGCGACAGCGGTCGGGTTGGATACGGTCCGGCCGAAAGCAATGGCGTAGATGATCAACCCGAGGACCTGGGTGCCGTTGGTCACGCCCTTCATCACCAGCAGAAGCTGCCAGGCCTGCAGGGACCCTATGATGGCCAGAGTAAGGTTGGTGTTGAGGCTGGAGGTCAGCAGGGGAAAAGTGATGTGGCGAAATGACTGCCATCCGGTGGCGCCGTCTATTCTCGAGGCTTCCACCAGCTCGACGGGGATGGTCTGAAGCCCGCCGAGAAAAATGATCATGGTGACGCCCATGTTCGCCCAGATCTGAACCCAGGTCACCCAGAGGAAAGCCTGGAAAGGAGGACCCCCAAGGAACTCGCTGTGCCCTCCCAGAAGGCCAAGGAGCTTCTGTGCGGGCCCCCCCAGGGGGTAGAGGAAAAGCGTCCACATCAGGCCGACAATCGTCACTCCAAGAATCACCGGCAGGAAGAAAATGGAACGGAAAACGGTGGTGCCTGCGATGCGCCGGTTCAGGAGCATGGCCACAAGGAGACCGAGGCCGGTCTGGATGACGGTCACCAGGAAAGAAAACTCGAGGGTCCGGACAAGGACATCGGCGTTGTCCCTGATGTTCTGACCCATGAAAAGGAACTCGCGGTAGTTGGAAAGCCCCACAAACCGCACGGGCGTGCCGACAAGGCCGGAGGCGTCCGTGAAGGAATAGAATACGGTGGCCAGTGACGGCCCCAGTGAGATGAGCGCATAGAGGAGCATGCCCGGCAGGAGGAATGCATACGGCGCCAGCCGGGACCCTTTCCCTCCGAAATGATATGCGTACCTCATCTCATGGCTCCTGAGCAAACCGGAGAACTGGGGCGCCGCATGATGCGGCGCCCTGTCCGTTTTTGAAGAATCTAGCGGTTGGCTTTCAGGCCGGCGTCCAGATCGGCCTGGGCCTGGTCAGCCAGCTTCTTCGCATCGTCCCACTGATTGAACGGCTTGAAGAACGACGCGTTGGGTTGCGCCCACTGCCCGTAGCCCTTGGGGTTCACCCAGAGAAGCTCAAAGCCAAGGCGGAAGTTGGCCAGATACGGGGCCACTTCCTTGCCGAGGACCGTGTTGAGCTTGGCCGTTGGCTGGGTGGGCATGATGCCGGTGGCGTTGACATATGCCTGATAGTTTTCCGGCTGGGAAAAAAAAGCAAGCCACTTCATGGCCGCGTCCTTGTTGCCGGTCTTCGCCGCCACCACCCATCCCACGTCGTACTTGCCGGCAAGGAACTTGTTGTCCGCTGCGCTGTCGCTGCCGGGCATGGGGAAGTAGCCGAAGTTCAGCTTCGGGTTCGCCGCAGCTATGGCAGGGGCATCCCAGGAACCGGCAGGGTACATGGCCGCCGCTGCTGAGGCGAAGCGTCCCGGCGCCGCGTCGAAGGAAATGCCGCTGGCCCCCGGTTCTATCATGTCCCGCGCCAGAACCTGCATCCTCTTCCACATCTCGACCGAGTGCGCATCGTTCCACCTGGCGGTTCCGCTCCACAACCCTTTCACCAGAGCCGCCTGGTCGGGGTAGGCGCTGAGGAGGATGCCATAGCCCGCCACCAGCACCGGCCACCCGTCCTTGCCGCCCGCTGTCATGGGAGCCACGTTGTTCTTCTTGAATGTCTGACAGACGGCCACCAGCTGGCCCCACGTGGTGGGCACCTTGACGCCGTATTTTGCGAACAGATCCTTGTTGTAGAACACGCCCGTAAAGGCGTAGCGGCCGGTGTTCACCTCATAGACTTTCCCGTTGAAGGAGCCCGCGTCCTTGATGGCCGACGAATCGTAGTACTTCAGGAAGGGCTGACCGGAGAGGTCCATGAGAAGCCCGGCTTCGATGAGCGTCTGCCAATTGGGCTTGTCTGCGCCCTTCATGTACGGCTGGATCCCCTGGGCAAAGCCGAACATGTCGATGATGTCGACATCTTCAGCCGTCAGGCGGGTCTGCGTGGAGGTGGCAAGCTCATCCGCCTTCACCACGGAGACGTTCACCGTGATGTCGGGATACTGCTTCTGGAACTTCTCGTTGAAAGAATTGATGTAATCCACCAGGGGAGCGTTCTGGTGGATGAGCAGCTCCAGGGTCACCTTCCCCTGCGCAAAGAGGCAAAGCGGCGCGGCGGCAAGCAGGGCAACCGCGACAAACAACCTTCTGTTCACCATCCTCATCCCTCCTTAGTTCGTTTCGAGTCCGAACTAACACCATGGTAGCATAGATTCACCCTTTGTCAACAGAAATCCCGGCTCTCACCGCCTTCTCCGGCACATGCTATACTGCGCGCAACATGACAACCTTCACAGAGATTATGGAAAGTGCCCGCAAGGGAGGCCCCGTGCGGTTCGTCGTCGCGCAGGCGGCAGACGCGACAATCCTGGAGGCTCTTGCAGAAGCCAATAGAGCCGGTTTCGCTCAGCCCATTCTGGTGGGACCGGCTGATGACATCAAAAAAGCGGCTCAGGAGCGCGACGTGTCCCTGAAAGGCTGGGAGATCGCCGACACCCCGACGGTAACGGAAGCCGCACCAGAAGCCGTGAAGATAGTAGCAAGCGGCAGGGGGGACATCCTGGTGAAAGGGCTTCTGCAGAGCGCGGATCTCCTCCGTGCCGTTCTCAACAAGGCAAACGGTCTTGCCACGGGACGCACGCTCTCGCACGTCGGAGTCTTCCACTTCCCGGAATCCGAACGTTTCTTCTTTGTCACCGACGCGGCCCTTACCATTGCCCCGGACTACCAGCAGAAGATAGACATCGTGCAGAACGCGGTCGATGTGGCGCACCGTCTCGGAATTCCACAACCCATCGTAGCTATGTTGTGCGCCATTGAAACCGTGAATCCCGACATGCCGGCCACCGTGGACGCGGCCTGCCTTGCCAAGATGGCTGACCGTGGGGCCATTCGCGGGGCGCGCGTCGAGGGCCCCCTGGCCCTGGACAATGCCGTGAGCGTGGAGGCGGCCCGTCACAAAGGCATCACGGGAGATCTGGCCGGCCGTGCGGACATCCTGGTGGCGCCGAATATCGAGGCGGCAAACATCCTCTACAAGGCGCTGATCTTTTTCGCGAAAGCCGAGGAAGCGGGAATCGTGATGGGGGCGCGATGCCCCATTGTGCTGGCATCCCGCAGCGATTCAGCCAGGAACAAGCTGTATTCCCTTGCGTTGGGCGCGTTGACTCGCTCGTCCTGAAGGGGAAGCAGCTCGCAAAGTGACCAAAAAGTCACTGCCCTAATTAAGTGAAAATTTGATTCCTCTCTGCTCGGTCCTTAAGTTTTAAGGTCTGGGCTTCGCCATGATCCTGGCGGCCAGCGGGGAGGAAGCGCTGCAGGTCTACGCCGAGAAGGGGGACCGGATCGCGTCATTTTCTGCTCGGGCATGCCCGTCATCCAGAAACTCTTCGACGGCAGGACGTTCATGGAGAAGATCAAGGCGGGCAGGGCGCCGTGACCACCCGCAGCGTGGCCGGAGACAGCGAGCACAGGATTCTCATCGTGGACGACGAGCCGTTCAACAGGAGCTTGTTCAGCCGACTCCTGAAGACCAGCGGGTATTCCACGGACCAAGCCGAAAACGGCAGTGCCGCCCTGGACCTTCTGCAGCGGGAAACGGACCGAGAATCCCGGCTCACTGCCCTCCATCACGAGGCCGCGGACTTGCGATTCCTACGATGCCCTTCGCAGCCGACGGCCGTACAAGAAAGCGTTCACCCACGAGGAAACCATTCGGATAATGACGGAAGGGGACGGCCGAAGAGCAATTCCGCGATATCTACAGAGCTCATGCCTGGGCCGGACGGGTACTCCCGTTGTCCGGTAGACGTGTCCGCCTCGTCAGTCGTGCCATCGCCGCGCAGGCTCTCAGGCAGAGTACTCCTTGAAAATTACGATGGCGTTGTGACCGCCAAACCCCAGGGCATTCGACATTGCCGCCCTGATCCGTCCCTGGTAGCCTTTGTGCGGCACGTAATCAAGGTCGCACTCAGGATCAGGGTTGTCGAGGTTCCGCGTGGGCGGGAAGTACTGGTCCAGCAGAGCTTTTACGGTGACAATCGCTTCGACCCCACCGGCCGCTCCCAGCAGGTGGCCCGTCATGGACTTGCTGGATGACACCTTCAGCTTTGCCGCGTGCTCGCCAAAGACTGCCTTGATGACGCGAGTCTCAATGGGATCGTTGATCTGGGTCGACGTTCCGTGCGCGTTGACGTAATCGATCTCCTGCGGCGAAAGGCCTGCCGAGTCCAGGGCGATGAGCATGGCCTTGATTGCTCCGCGTCCTTCAGGATGCGGCGCGGTGAGATGGTTTGCGTCACAGGTTGCCCCGTACCCCGCCATCTCGGCCAGGATCCGCGCGCCTCGCTTCCTGGCGTGCTCCAGCTCCTCCAGGACCAGGACGCCGGCCCCTTCCGCCATGATGAACCCGTCGCGATCCCGGTCGAACGGGCGGCTTGCCTTGTCCGGCTCATCGTTTCGCGTGCTGACTGCCTGCAGAGAGCAGAAGCCCGAGTAACCAAGGCCGGTCAGCGGGGCCTCCGTTCCACCTGCCAGCATGACGTCAACCTCGCCTCCGCGGATCATCCGCCAGGCATCTCCAAGAGCGTCATTCGACGATGCGCACGCCGTGACCACGCACCTGCAGGGGCCGAATGCCTTCAACCGGATGGCCACGTTGCCCGGGGCTTCGTTGGCTATCATCATGGGCACGAAAAGGGGATGGACAGACTTGGGCCCTTTTTCGAAGATGCGCCGGCACTGCGCCTCCAGCGTTTCAATGCCGCCAATCCCATTGCCCAGGACGATTCCGAAGCGCTCGGGATCAGTGTCTCCCACGGCAAGCCTGGCGTCGCTCATGGCCTCCAGGGACGACACCATTGCGAATTGCGTGAAGCGGTCCATACGACGCGCTTCCTTTGCTTCGAGGATCTTCTCGGGAACAAAGTCCTTCACCTCGCCCGCCACCTTGGAGGAGTACCCGTTGGACTCAAAGCGGGTCAGCTTCCCGATTCCGTTCTCTCCGGCTTTTATCGCCTTCCAGAAATCATTCACGTTGTTGCCGAGGGGATTCACCGTTCCCATGCCGGTCACCACAACCCTTCTATTCATATTGTCTCCTAGCGATTACATGCACAGCCCGCCGTCGACGGGAAAAACCTGCCCCGTGATGTACGCGGCCCGGTCGGAAGCCAGAAACGCCGCAAGGGCGGCCACATCTTCCGGGCAACCTGCCCTTCCCAGGGGGATCTGGGAAAGCAGCCCTTCGCGGGCTTTGTCGGGAAGCGCTTTTGTCATATCGGTCTCGATGAAGCCCGGCGCAATGGCGTTTACGCGAACGCCCCTTGAGGCGACCTCCCGTGCCAGGCTTTTAGAAAGCCCGATGAGGCCTGCCTTGGACGCGGAATAGTTGGTCTGGCCGGCGTTCCCCATGATTCCGCTCACGGAGGAGATATTTACGATGGAACCGGCTTTCTGTCGTATCATGAAGCGCGCCACAAGCCGTGACGCGTAAAACGCGGCGGTGAGGTTGGCGTTCAGGACCGTGCTCCAATCCGCGCTGGACATGCGGAAGATCAGCCCGTCACGGGTGATGCCGGCATTGTTCACCAGGACCTCGATGCTGCCCGCCTCCGCGACGATCTTCTCCAGTACTCCCACGATCTCCTGTTCCACGGTGACGTCGGCCTGTCTCCAGGAGAAACGGCCTCCGTTCTGCGCCAGCGCCTCCAGCTCCCCCGCGTTCTCAGGCTGGTTGCGCGACACTGCGTAGACAGCAGCCCCTTCTTTCAGAAACTCGCGAACGATGGCGTTCCCGATTCCGCGGGAGCCACCGGTGACAATGGCTTTCTTCCCTTCGAGAAGCATCAGTCTTTCCCCGAGGCCCTGGCAATGCTTGTAACCGTCCCGGCGGGGTGGCAGGCGGCCTGCGGCTGGAGCGCCTTTATCAGGCCGGTGAGCACTGTCCCCGGCCCCGTCTCGAAAAATGCGTCAAAGCCGTCGGCAAACAGGCTTTGCTCCACGGAAACCCAGCGCACAGGCGACACCACTTGCTCTCCGCAAAGCCGGCGCGCTTCACTCCCGCTTACAATAGCCCGGCCCGTCACGTTGGAATAGACGGGGACGCGAGGGTCGGAGAACGTGTACCCGGCCAGAGCTTCGTCGAACGCCTGACGGGCCTCTTTCAGGAGCGGCGAATGGAACGGACCGGAAACGGAGAGTCGATGAAATCGCCTTGCTCCTGCCGCCTTGAGGGTCTTTTCGGCCGTCGTGAGCCCTTCCGCCGTGCCTGAGACGACAACTTGCGTGGGACTGTTGTAGTTTGCAATAAAGACTCCGGCTCCTGCCAGCGAGTCCATGACAGAGGTCACTTTTTCAGCCGCAAGGCCAAGAACCGCAGCCATTCCGGGTGCTCCGGATCCCGCATCAAGCGACCGGGCGGCTTTCTCCATGAGCATTCCGCGCGTTTTCACGATCGGGAACACGTCCTGGAGCCTGATGACCCCGGCTTCGCACAGGGCCGCATATTCGCCGAGACTGAAGCCCGCGCACCCCTGAAAGGCCACCCCGGCCTCTTTGAGGGCCATGCTGGCAGCCAGATTTGCAAGCGTGATCGCAATCTGGGTCTTGTCCGTTGCCTTCAGGTCTTCTTCCGTTGACTCGAACAACAATTTTTCAGCATCGGCTCCCGATGCATCGGATGCCTTGGTAAAAAGATCCTTCACAGCAGGGACTTTTTCCCATAGATCCCTTGCCATGCCGGGATATTGGCTGCCCTGTCCGGGGAATAGAAAACAGTTCTTCATGTAGCGGCAAAAATACCATGTAGGGGGGTGGAGGTCAAGATAAGCCATTTGAACGCATCTAATTATTTATGAGGAATGGAAATCGGTATATATGATCGGAAAAGACTAGTATTTTAGAAATTCCTCCTATTGACCCTATTTCTTGAATAAGATTACTATTTGGCGGAGCCACCAAATGCGAGCAGTCATTCAATCAGTGGATTTTGCCGTCCCGCAACGAAGAATCACCAACGACGAGTTGGCAAAGACCCTCGATACATCGGACGAATGGATCAGATCTCACACGGGGATCGGCTCCCGGCACGTAGCCGAACCCTCCCTGGCCACCTCTGACCTGGCCCTGGAAGCATGCCAGAAAGTCCTTAAAAAGAGCGGCGTTGCGGCCTCCGAGATCGATCTCGTGCTTGTGGCCACGATTTCCGGAGACTACATAGGCTTTCCGTCCGTGTCCTGTATCGTCCAGGACAGGCTCGGCGCAGTCTCGGCCGCGGCCATGGACATCGGGGCTGGCTGCACGGGCTTCATCTACGGGCTGGAGACGGCCCGCAGCTTCGTGGTTGCCGGCAGCGCCAGAAAAGTCCTTGTGGTTGGCGTGGAGATTTTGAGCCGGATCATCGACTGGAAAGACCGCGACACGTGCGTCCTCTTCGGCGACGGAGCGGGGGCTGCCCTTGTCACCGCGGAGAATGGTGACGGGAACCGTGGGATCATCTCCTCGGTCCTGAGGGCGGACGGTTCAGGAGCGCACCTGCTTGATCGGCCGGCCGGAGGGTCCAAGCTCCCTATAACGGACGAGGCGTTCGATCCGGCGGCGTCGAACCTGCACATGGATGGACGGCAGGTCTACAACTTCGCCGTGAAGGTAGTCTCCGAGGGGATCGTGGGTTTAATGGAAAAAAACAAGGTCTGCCTGAACGATGTGGCCTGGATCGTGCCCCACCAGGCGAACGTACGAATCATAGAAGCGGCCAGCAAGCGCTCCAAGATCCCGCTTTCCAAGTTTTTCGTGAATATCGAGGAGTACGCCAACACATCGGCGGCTTCCATCCCCATTGCTCTCTCCGAGATGCAGGCCAAGGGCCTGGTGAAGCAGGGGGACCTGCTGGTCACCTTCGGTTTCGGCGCCGGCCTCACCTACGGCGGGAACTTGATTCGCTGGTAGCTTAGCTCCCTATCCCAATCACCGATTCGATGGGAAGGACAAAGGCAATGCCTTTTCCCTTCTCGTGCGAGCAGCCGAGGATCTTCTCCAGAACCTCCATCCCTTCGCTTGCCTGGGCATCCGAGACCACCGAAAAGACGATATTGTTCCGGGGCTTGGCGGACCGAAACAGGTTGCGCATGCCCGCAAACAAAGGAACATCCTCGATGATATGGCCCATGCCGACGGAGTCCACAACCGTGGCCCCGCTGATCCCGGTTTCGATGAGCCCCTCGAGGACTTCTTCCAGCATTTCCGTGGCGTTGAGCACAATGACGAGAAGCTTCATCAGATCTTTGCCTCCTCTTCGTCGAATGCCCTGACCATGTCCTGCACGGAGCCCGCGGAAACGATCTTTTCGATGAACTCGGTGCCCTTGATGAGCCGGGCAATCCGCGCCAGTGCCTTCAGATGCAGGCTGTGCTCCAGGCGGTTGCCCATGAGGAGAAAAACGACCTGCGTGGGCTTTCCGTCGAAGGAATCGAACTCAAGCCCCCCGGGTGCGCGCGCAACGATGATGACCAGGTCTGAGATCTCGTCAGTGAAGCAATGCGGTATGGCAATCCCGTTTCCCACCGCCGTGGTCTGGATGTTCTCCCGCTCCATGAGCTTCCCGAACACCTCGGTCTCGTCCTTTATGACGCCTTTTGCCGCGGCTTCGTGGATGATCCTATGGAGGGCTTCCTCTCGGGTCTTCTCCGTAAGGTCATGCAGGAAGCAGTCCGGCCGGATATATCGAGTGAGCTTGATCGCCATGGCTGGGAGTGAATACCGGAAGCTTCCGCCTGTCAACGACAGCACGGCCGGTGGCGCAGGCTTCGCGGACGCGCGGCCTCAGTGCGCCCCGTTTCTGGTATATGCCTCCTGAACCAGCACGCAATCCGCAAGAACAAGGGCCACCATGGCCTCCAGCACGGGAATGGCGCGGGGAACGATGCACGGGTCGTGTCGGCCGCCGATCTGAATGGTGGTTTGCGTGCCGCGCGCGTCCACTGCATTCTGAGGCAGGGAAATGGAGGCGGGAGGGCGGATTGCAGCGCGGACCACGATGTCCCCGCCCGTGGAGATCCCACCGGCAATCCCGCCCGCGTTGTTGGTGCGCGTAAGCATGCGGCCGTCCTGCACGTAGGGCTCGTCATTGTACGCGGACCCGCGCATGCGGGAAACGTCGAATCCCGCTCCCACTTCCACGCCGCGCACCGCCCCCACGGACATCAGCGCATGCGCCAGGAGGGCCTCCAGCTTGTCGAAAACAGGGTCGCCAAGGCCGGCAGGACAGCCTGAGGCCACCACCTCCGCAATCCCGCCCACGGAGTCTCCGGCCGCCCTGGCCTCCTCAATGGCCTTCACCATCAGGGCCGCGGCCTCGGCATCAGGGGAGCGCGCGGGATTCCTTTCGACCTCCGCCGGATCGACGCGCGTCGCCCTCACGCCGCCAATTTCCAGGCTGTAGCCCAGGACCGAGATTCCCCGGGCAGCCAGGACCTTCTTTGCAATGGCGCCTGCCGCCACCCTGGTGGCCGTCTCCCTGCCCGAGGAGCGGCCTCCGCCCCGCCAGTCACGCACGCCGAACTTGGCCCGGTAGGTATAGTCCGCGTGCCCCGGGCGGAATACGTCCTTCAGCGGCTCGTAGTCGGAGCTCTTCTTTTCCTCGTTCCTGATGAGCAGGGAGACGGGGGTCCCCATGGTGAGGCCTTCGAACACCCCGGAGAGGATCTCCACCATGTCTTTTTCCGACCTGGGAGTGGTGATTGCGCTCTGGCCGGGCCGCCGCCTGTTCAGCTCCCGCTGGATGTCCTGCGCCTCAAGCCGTATCCCCGCAGGCACTCCGTCGACGATGACCCCAATGGCCGGCCCGTGGCTTTCACCGAACGTTGTAACAGAAAACAATCGACCGAAAGAGCTGCCCGGCACCTGACCTCCTATGCCACGAAAAAGGCCGTGGTCTTCTTCAAACCGTGCGCGTGATGAGGTGTGTTTTTATGGCATCCACCCATTGCTCGGGATACAGGAGCTTGATGGAGATGCCATCCTCCTTGCCCGCTGTGTTGAGGAACCTCACGACGATGCGGTGCCCCCGTGGCCCTCCCCGGAGCTCCGAGACTCCAATCCACGATATGGAGGGGCCCGGCACGAACAGCTCCCTGTTCCCGACCCACGAATGGAAGTACAGCCCCGTCGAAAGGAGCATCAGCACGCCGAGGCTGCCCGCGGGCGCACGGCCGTTGCCGTTGCTCGCCCCCACCCGCGCGCCGGTTGCAAGCAGCATTGCTTCCCTGCCGAGCTCAGACTCGACGTGACGGAGAATGCGCCGGCGGACGAACAGAAACCCACAGGCAAGTCCCACGATGGCACTGCCGAGAAGAAGCCCGATCCACTCCAGCGCGGCGTAGAGGTTCTCCATGGTTCAAAGGACAAAGTACAGAAATCGCAGTCCCTCATCAAGACGCGCACGTGTTCTTGACGCCGCGGCAACGTTCCCCCATCCTTGGCTGGAGGCGTCGAATGAAGCGGCTTCCTGCCTTTTTCTCTGCCTTGCTCATTCTCTCCTGCTCGCGCCCCGCAACCCAGGGGCAAGTCGCAATCGTCACCCTTGTGCCTTCCCAGGACCGGGTGTTCGCCCGTAGCGACTCTGAACCAGCCGTTACCAGCTGGCTGAGCCTCGGCCTGTCGTACCCGTCAGCGGGCAGCACGATCCTGTATGGGCTTCTCATCTCGGATGCCCCCGTTCTCGATGTTTCGCACAAGCCCACAGGGGAAACCATCCCGCGCGGCTCGCGGGTGACGGTCAGTGAAGCGACCCCTTGGGAGCCTGCGGCTCGGGAGTACAAGCGATGGTACAAGGTCCAGCGACAGGGCTCCAGCAGGGAGGCCTGGCTGGACTCACAAACCGTGGCGCTCATCACCGCCGCGCGCGGCACTTTGAGCGCGGGGTTCCTGGAGAGGAAGATCGCGATTGCCGGTGGTGAATCGGAATACAACGTCCTGGTGCTTTGCGACGGCAGCGCCGTGTCTCTGGTCGATACGAGCGCGCTCGTCTTTGCGGATTCTTTTCATCCCTCGGGAGTGACCCACGTATCGATCGAGGACGTCAACTCCGACGGCACTCTGGAGGCAGTGGTCCAGGCCCAGACCATCGTATCACTCCAGTTCCTGGGCGCATCCCCGCTCAGCTGGGAAGCATGGCTGAGGGAAAAGGCCGGCTCCTGGGTGGCCATCTTCCGCTACAATGCGGGCTATGGCACGGATCAGGGCAATTCCTATGCTGCAACCCGGCGCGCTTTCTCCTCCACAGGCACGGGCATGCTGGACACCGTGAAAGTCACGACTGACATAGAGGAGACCAGGGCCCAGGGAGTGTTCCACACTACAATCGTGACTTTCTTCCTCTGGAACGGTTCCGTCTACAAGGAGGACCCGGCCAGGGAATTGCCGCAGGAAGGGTCAGTCAACGCCAGCACGGCAGTGCTGAGGTCCATGCCGCAAGGGGACGGCGCTCCCCTGGAAACGCTTCACAAGGGAGATGCTCTCTATATATTCGATCGCGGGGACGCCCGGCAGGACGCGGGGGGTCAGACAGGTTTCTGGCTCCACGCAACTAACCACTCGGGCAAGGATGGATGGATCCATTCCTCGACGGTGAGCCTTTCGAAGATAGACCCGCTCAAGGTCAACCGTGACATGTTCCTGGGGAAGTCCGGATTCTCCGCGCCCGTGCTGCCGGACCAGTCGCCAAGCCCTTGAGAATCTCATCCCACGTTCTGGCAATTCTTTCATTGCTGGCCCTTGCCCGGCCCTGCGCCGCGCAGGCCCCCTACCCGCTCACCGTGACCGACGACAGCGGAACCGTCATGACCCTTGCGTCGGAGCCCCGGCGGATCGTTTCGCTCACCCTGCCCACCGATGAGATTCTCCTGTCCCTCGTTGACAGCTCTCGCATCCTGGCCGTCACCACCCTGGCGGCGGATCCGGCCATCTCGAATGTTTCGGCGCAAGCGATGCGGGTCCCGCGCGCCATGACGCTGAGCGTGGAGCCCATTGTCGCCATGCATCCGGACCTCGTGTTTGCAGCAAGCTGGAGCGACGCGGCCCCTCTAGGCCAGCTGCGCTCCGCCGGCGTGCCGGTGTATCTGGTTGCCAGCGCCACCAGCGTGGCTGCCGTGGAAGAGAAGATCGCCCGCTGCGCCCTGCTGACCGGCGAAATGAAAAAAGGAGAAGCCGTCATCGCGCGCATGAACGCGGAGCTGTCGGCCGTGGAGAAGAAAGTCGATCTTATCCCCCAGGAGAAACGCCTGCGTGTCCTCGACTTCACCACCTTCGGCGCGTCCATGGGAAAAGGGAGCTCCTGGGACGACATTGTTCGGCTTGCCGGCCTTGTGAATGCCACTGCCGGTATCGCCTCGGACCAATGGGGCCAGGTGCCTGTGTCCCGGGAAAAGCTTTTGCTGGTGAATCCCGACATCCTCATCCTGCCGGGCTGGGTCTACGGGGATCCGCGGGGCGCCCGTGCGTTCTTCACTACGGTGGTCACCGACCCGGCCCTGCGCGGGCTTGCCGCCGTGAGAGCCGGCAAGGTGTACATGATGCCGGAAAACCTGAGGGCGTGCACCTCCCAGTACATGGTGGATGCCGTGCGGTGGCTTGCCCGGACCGCATACCCCGGGCTCTTCTAGGCCGGAGACATGCTGATTCTCGTGACAGGCGGGAGCAGGAGCGGCAAATCGGGTTTTGCGCTGGAGACAGCCATGCGCTTCAAGCCGCCGCGGGTCTTTCTGGCAACCGCGCAGGCCGGTGATGAAGAGATGCGGCGGCGCATCCAGGCTCACCGAAGGATGCGGCCGGCTGATTGGTCCGTGGTGGAAGAACCGCGGGAAGTGTCGAAAGCACTGCGGGCCGCGCTTGCAAATGCAGGCACGGTGATCGTTGACTGCGTCACCATCTGGATGTCGAACCTCATTCTGGCAGACCGGGCTTTCGACGAGAAGGCGGCGGCAGAACAGGCGGAAGAGCTGGCCCAGGCCGCACACGGAACCGGGTGCGGCGTGATCGTTGTCACGAACGAAGTGGGAAGCGGCGTTGTGCCGGACAATGCCCTGGCACGGCGATTCCGCGACTGCGCGGGAAGAGCCAACCAGGTCCTGGCGCGTGTGGCGAATGAGGCGTATTTCATGGTGAGCGGGATTTCGATAGCCATCAAGAAAGGGCGGGAGAGCGGATGACGCGAGAGTTGACCGACATACGGATCCCGGAGATAGACGCAGCGGGAAGGGCCATGGCCGCGGAGCGCGTGGAGCGCCTGCTCATGCCCCGGCGCGCCCTGGGAAGGCTGCTGGAGCTGGGGGAGAAGATCGCCGGGATAACCGGTTTCGACGCGATGGACCTTGGCCGCAAGATGATCGTCGTCATGGCCGGTGATCACGGGGTGACTGTTGAAGGCGTCAGCGCGTACCCCTCCGAGGTGACCGGGCAGATGGTCCGCGGGTTCGCCGCGGGAGTTGCCGGAATCAACGTGCTGTGCAGGCATGCCGGCATCGAGGTGAGCGTCGTTGACATGGGCTGCAAGGCCGATCTTTCGGACCTCGTGGAGAAGGGAGTGCTGGTGGATGCAAAAGTGGGCCCGGGCACTCGCAACATGAGAAAAGAAGCGGCAATGACCCGCGCCGATGCGCTCACCAGCATCCGGCGGGGCGCGGCCATCGCGCGGCGGCTCGCGCGTGACGGAGTGCGCATGCTCGGCACAGGGGACATGGGAATCGGCAACACCACGCCGTCCACGGCCATTGCCTCGGTGGCAACGGGAGCCGGAGTTGCGGAGATTGCGGGCCGGGGGACGGGCATCGATGATGAAGGTCTCAACCGGAAAATCAAAGTCATCGAAGACAGCATTGGCCGAAACCGTCCCGAACGCTCGGACCCGGTCGGCCTCCTGGCAGGCGTCGGAGGTTTCGAGATCGGCGGAATTGCGGGGCTGGTCCTGGGTGCCGCGGAAAACCGGATCCCCGTCGTGATCGACGGCGTGATTTCAGCTGCCGGCGCAACAGTTGCCTGGCTCCTGGAGCCCAGGGTCGCGGACTACCTGTTCGCGGCGCATCGATCCGTCGAGAAAGCGCAGTCGGCGATGCTCGCCCTCATGGGGCTCGATCCCATCCTTGACCTCGGCATGCGCCTTGGGGAAGGAACGGGGTGCGCCCTTGCCATGCCCATCATCGAGGCGGGGGCCAAGGTCATTCGTCAGATGGCCACCTTCGAGGAGGCCGGCGTGAGCAAGGCATGAGCAAAACGTAAACGGAGGCTTGAGATGCGCGGTTTCTTTTCCGCCATGTCGTTCCTCACGGTGATCCCGTTTCCCGAATCCCTGAAAGCCGGGGAAAAGCGCATGTTCAGAGGCTATCCCGCGGCCGGCCTGGTCATCGGGTGCCTTCTTTCCCTGCTCTTTCTGGTTGCCAGCCGGCTGTTCCCGGACGCCCTGGCCGTCGTAACGCTCGTGGCCGGCTCCCTGTTCCTGACGGGGGCCATTCACCTGGATGGGCTCGCGGATTGCGCTGATGCTTTTTACGGGAGGCGTGACAGGGAAGAGACGCTGCGCATCCTCAAGGATCCAAGGATCGGCACCATGGGCGGGGCGGCCATCGGAATTTCCCTCCTGGGCCGCTACGCGGCGCTCTCTTCGCTGAGCGCCACGGTCGTCCTGCTTGCGCTCCCGGTCCTTACGGCTTTTTCGCGCACGACCGTCCTGCTTGCGCTGCGCGTCCTTCCCTACGTGCGGAGCAAGGGAGGAATCATCAGCTCGGGCTCTCCCGGCCTTTTCGTGCTGGCTGGCGCCGTGATTGTCCTGGTCGGCATTCTTCTCCCCATTCCCACGGTCGTTGGGCTTTTGTGCCTCGCGGCGTTCTGGAGACTCTCCTGGAAGAGGATCGGCGGGTGCACGGGTGATGTGCTGGGAGCTTCAATCGAGATTGCGGAGATCGCTTTCCTGGCAGCTTTAGCCGCGATTGATCACCTTGGCCTTGGTGTTGGAGCGTTCTTTCCCCTGGCAGCCGTCATTTTCCCGGACGCGCTGCCGGCATTCTGAGCGGCGCGCGGAAAGCCAGCACGACAAAGGCGATGGCCGCCAGCACGCTCACGCCTGCGGACGCCAGGAACCCGGCTCCAATGGCCGTGGCCGTGATGATCACCCCCGCAATGAAGGGCCCTGAAGAATGGCCGATGTCCATGATGGAGCTGAGCGCGCCCAATGACGCTCCAAGGTTTTCCTCCCGCGCCACGTCGGCAACGTACGTGCTTGTTGCCACCGTGGAAACCGACATGGCCAGGCCGAACAATACCGCTATGATCCCTGTCAGTATGACTCCGTGGAACAGCGGCAGAAGCGCAATGAAAACCGCCAGGAGAAGAATCCCGAAAAGCACCTGGACCCTCCGGTCCACCCTGTCCGCCAGCCTGCCGAAAAGCGGCTTGGTGAGGGCGATCGAGAGGACCTGAAGGGAAAACACCAGCCCGATCTGGTAGGCGGGCACGCCCTGACCCGAGAGATAGATCGGGAGGTATGTCTCGATCACGCCGTAGCAGAAGTAGGTGGCCATTTCGACGAGGGATGTTCCCAGGAGCCTCCCGTTTCGGACGAACTCCGCCAGGCTCTTTCCGAAATCCGCGGCGCTCACTTTCTTGACCGCCGCTCCTCCGCGGTCCGGCTTCAGGACAAGGGCCAGGATGAGCACGGGAACGCACAGGAGAAAGGCCCCCGCGTACACGGATGTATAGTTGAGAGCCGAGATGATGAGCCCGCCCAGCAGGGGCGCAAGAGTCCGGCCGACTAGCGTGGCGGAGGAGTACAGGCCGAGCTTCTCACCTTTGCTGTCCGGATAAGCGCTGACGATGACCGCTGATGCCACGGGACCCAGGATGGCCGTGGCAATGCCGTGGAAAAACCTGATGGGGATCAGCCAGAACGCATTGTGCACAAGCAGGTACAGGGGAGGCGCCAGCAGGAAGACAAGGGAGGCCACCACGAGAAGCCTCTTTTTCCCCAGGCGATCGGCAAGCAGGCCCACCGGAAAGCTGAAGAGGATTCCTGCAAGCGGAGAAATCGCCGAGATGAGGCCGATCACGGTGTCGCTGCCGGAGAGAGATTTCACGAAGAGAGGAAGGACCGGGCTTTTCGACATTGTCGTGGAGAAGATCCCGAAGAACCCGATCAGCGAAACAGCAACGATCCCGGATCCGCCGTGGTCCCGCTGCGCAGTTTCCGCCATCTGCAGCCTCCGATTCAGCCCTTGGGAAAAACAACCGTGAAGACGGACCCCGCGTCAGGTTTCGAATGCGCCGTGATCCGTCCGTTGTACTCCCCGAGAACGCGTTTCACGGTGGCCAGCCCCAGGCCGGTCCCCGCGATTCCGGATGTCTTGGGGCTCTTCACCCGGTAGAACTCATGGAAGATGCGTGAAAGCTCGGCGTCGCTCATGCCGATGCCGGTATCACTCACCGTGACCTCCCACGCCTCCCCCGCGTCGGCTATCCGCACGGTGAGGCTCCCCCTCTCCCTGTTGTACTTGATGCCGTTGGAGATCAGGTTCATGAAGATCCTGTCCATGTCTCCCCGGTCAGCCCTCACGGGATAGTGTTCCGCGGGGGCATCCAGGGTGGCCTGGATGCGGCGCTTCTCCGTCTGGACCTTGAAGAACTCAAGCTGGGAGGAGATGACGGCCTTCAGGTCGAGGTCCTCTATTGAACGCTCCACCTTCCCGACCTCACGGCTGTTGATGTACAGCAGGTCCCGTACAAGGTCCAGGAGGGCTTCCCCCCGCACCTTGCACCGCTCCAGCATCTCTTTGACCTTGGCGGGGTTATCGTCGAACATCCCCGTGAGGATGACGTTGATGTAGTTGATGATGGCCGAAAGCGGGCTTTTCAGCTCATGGGCCACCATGGACACGAACCGGTTCTTGTCCTGCTCCGCCTTCCAGCTTTCCGTGACGTCGGTAAGGATGACAATGGCCCCGCCGCGCCCCCCGTCCAGCATGAGCGGAGAAACGCTCACGGAAAGCATCCCTTCCCAGGCGCCCGTGAGGGCGGACCCGGAAGCCCCTCCCGCCTCAGCGTCTCCCACCGCGTGCTGGAGGACACGCGTCTCCGGCCTGCCCTCGGAGGCATCCACCACCGCGTCTATGGCGGCCTGGATCTCCAGATCGGGAAAGAGATCCGGCAGGGTGATCCCGTCGCGAAAGTGCGTGCCCAGGAAGTGCTCGGCCCGAGGATTCATGAGAACGGGCTCCTTGCGGATGTTGAGAACGACCACCCCCTCGTGCATGGAGGCGATCATCTGGTGTGACATGTTGCGCTCGGACGCCAGCTCTGAGAGGTACCTCTCCCGTTCCCTGATCAGCCGCCACTGCTGCGCGGCCCTGTTGGCCACCTGCACCAGGTCTTCCGGCGTGAACGGCTTGACCAGGAAGTCGAAAGCGCCGTGCTGCGTCACCTCCACGGCCGCCTCCACCGTGGCAAGTGCGGAAACAATGACCACCACGGTCCGGCCGGCAAACCTCCGCGTGATGTGCTCCGTGACCTTGAAGCCGTCGATTCCGGGCATCTTGAGGTCCACCAGCGCCACGTCCGCGGGAGACTCCTCCAGGAGGCGCAGCGCCGTCTCACCGTCGCGCGCCGTGCGGACAAGGAAGCCGCGGCGCTCAAGGACCCGCCGCATCCCTTCCCGCATGCCTTCCTCGTCGTCGATGACGAGGACGCGGATGCTTTCGCGGTCCCGTGCGGCCGGGTCCGCCATGGAGGGGGTCTGCGCTGACGCGGTGGGCCGGGTCTCAGGCATTATGCTTTCTGCCCGACAGGTACTGCTCGATCTTGCCAAGGAGGTGCTCCAGGGGAACGGGCTTTGTCAGCACCTCATCCACCTTCATCCATTCCCTCCCCGGGGCCCCTCCGGCCTCGAAGGTGAAACCGACCTTGCGCGGGGCGGCCGTCTGCATGATGATAGGTACCTTTCCCAGGCCGGGCAGGTCACGCACCTTCTTGCAGAACACGAAGCCGGAATCGTAATGCTCCATCATGAGGTCGGCAATGATGATGTCCGGGGCCTTCGCCTTCGCTTTCTCGATGCCCTCCTCCACGCTCAGGGCAGTATCGATGACATAGCCGCTTTTCTCCAGGAATGCTTTCTGTCCCTCGATGAGGTCGGTGTCATCATCAACGATCAATATTCGCGCCAAGTCCTTCCTCCTTGCCAGCGCCGCGGGCGGCCTGGGCGTGATGGCGAATCCTCACTGTAAAGCACGCCCCGCCGTCCGGGTTGTTCGCGGCCTGGATGGTCCCCCCGTGCATCTTCACGATGCCGTAGCAGACCGACAGGCCGAGGCCCGTGCCCTTCCCGACCTTCTTCGTCGTGAAAAAGGGCGAGAACAGCTTCGGCAGGTTCTCCTCCGGGATTCCGGGGCCTGAGTCGGAGATCGTGACGACGAACTCTCCGTCCCCGTCCTGGGTGGAAACCCGGATGAGTCCCCCGCCGGGCATGGCTTCCACCGCGTTCTTCAACAGGTTGTCGAAGACCTGGCGCAATTGTCCGCCGTCCACCCGCTGCAGTGGAAGCGACTGATCAAGCGCAAACTCTATACGGATTTTCCCGTTTGGTGAAGTTCCCAGGATGCCGCTGGCGGATCTCTGGACCAGTGCGCTGATGTCGGCGGGCGTCCTTTCCACCTTCTCTTCCCGGGCAAAGTTCAGGATGCCGCGCACGATTGTGCGTGTCCGCTCAGCCTCCGCGATGATCCGGTCCAGGTCCTCGCGACTCTTCGACGCGGTCATGGAGCCGGCGGCGGCTTGCGCTTCGGCCAGCTCCTCCTTGAGCAGGTGGGAGTACATCAGGACGACCCCCAGGGGATTGTTGATCTCATGCGCAATGCCTGCCGCCATCTGGCCCATGGAAGCCAGCTTCTCCGCCTGGATCAGCCGGGCCTGGTTCTCCGTCAGGTCCTTCATGGCCTTCTCGATGCGGGAGATGAGGTAGGGAAGGCACATCTCCACCTCGGCCTTGCCCCGGTAGACCGCCTCTGCTTTCTGTCGGCAGGAGGGATACCCGCAGGCCCCGCAGTTCAGCTCATCCCCCGGGCTGTTCTTCCCCGTGAGGGAAAGGATCCGGCGGATCTCCTCCTCAGGCGCCGGCAGCTCTTCCCGAACCACGGGGTTGAAGGTCTTTGAAAGATCGATGTCCAGGTAATCCGCGTGCTGAATGGCCCATTCCTCGATGTCCCTGGTGCAGGGTCGGCTGGAGAGGTATTCGACGATGTACTTCTTCCGTTCGTAGAAGGTCAGGTCGTTCACCATCACGGGCCCGCCGATGCACCCTTCGCAGAAAAGAAGGTCGAAGAGGCGGTACGTGGTCCGCTCCCCGCTTTTCACCCTCTGAGAGAGCACGCGCAGGATTTCCATGACCCTGTCCTGCCCTTCCACGACGTACACGGGGCTCTCCAGCAGATCATCATCAATGGCCGCGGCCTTCAGCAACCCGCCGGTCACCGGGTAGATTCTTCCCAGGTTCGCATACGGGGGGAGAAACTGGGCAGGGGGCGCGGACCGGGGATCAATCGCTGAATCCGCGAACAGATCCACCAGCTCGGAGAACGTGAGCACCGCGTCCACCTCTCCCGATTTCCAGGCCTCCACCTTCTTGGCAACGCACGGACCGATGAAAACCACCTTTGCATCACGGTCGATCTTCTGCCTGACCACGCGAGCCGTGGCTTCCATGGGAGAGACAATCGGTGCAAGGTGCGGCGTCAGCTCGGGAAGCATCTTCTCCACGTACTGCACCACGGCGGGACAGGGAGTCGAGATGAGGAAAGCGTCCGGGCTCTTTTCCAGGAGCGCCTGGAAAGTCTTGAAATACCGGTAGGAAACCAGGTCAGCCCCGAACGCGACCTCGTACACCCCGTCGAACCCGGCTTCGCGCAGCGCGCCGACGAGGCGCTCGGGAGGAAGGTCCAGGAACGCGGCGGGAAACGACGGTGCCAGCAGCGCGAACTTGCGCCCCGGGCCGCTGAGGATGGCCTTGACCCCGCCAAGGGAGGAGGTGACGCGCTTGGCCCCCTGGGAGCAGACGTTCACGCAGTAGCCGCAGGAGATGCAGAAGTCTTCAATGATCTCCGCCTGACCTCCGCGGACCTGGAGCGCTTTGGTGGGGCAGGAGCGGACACAGGAGTAGCACTTCTTGCAGATCTCTCCGACCGTGTAGACAGAAACCATGGTTTCCTTTACGAGTTCGTCCCCCGGGGCGCGTAGCCGGTGTGCAGGAGCTCGTGCGCCGTGGGGGACCCGGGCTTTCCGAAAAACTCCTTGTAGACCTCCGTGATCGCAGGGTTCTTGTACGAAAGCCTGACCGTCCGGCTCTTGTCCAGAGCGTAGATCGACTTGATGCGCTGTTCAATCCTCTGGGGATCGTAGCCGAACATCTGGCCGCCCCCTCCCGCGCACCCGCCGGGGCAGGCCATGATCTCAATGAAATCCCACGGCGCGTCTCCCGCCTTGACCCTTTCAGCAATCACGCGGGCATTCGAGAGCCGGTTTGCAATCGCGATCCGTAAGGTCCGATCCCCGATGCTCACCTTGGCTTCCTTCACCCCCGCCATGCCTCGCACATCCTCGAACTCCACCTTCGCCAGGTCTTTGCCGGTGAGCAGGTAGTATGCCGTGCGCAGGGCGGATTCCATGACGCCGCCCGACGCTGCAAAGATGTCTCCTGATCCCGTGGGGGCGCCGAAAGGCCGGTCGTAGTCCTCATCGGGAAGGCTGGCAAACTCGATGCCGTAGATCTCCATCATGCGGTTGAACTGCCGCGTGGTAAGAACCGCGTCTACGTCCGCCACGCCCTGGGAAGAGGAAAGCTCGGGACGCATTGCCTCGAACTTCTTCGCCGTGCACGGCATGATCGAGACGACGAAGATGTCCTTGGGATCGATGTTCTGCTTCTGGGCGAGGTAGCTCTTGATGGTTGCCCCCATCATCTCCTGCGGGCTCTTGCACGTGGAGATGCGGGGCAGCAGCTCGGGGTAGTTGTGCTCGGCATACTTCACCCAGGCCGGGCAGCAGGAGGTGAACATGGGCAGCTTCTCCCCCTTCATGATCTTGCTCACCAGCTCGGTGCCTTCCTCCATGATCGTGAGGTCGGCGGCGAAGTCCGTGTCGAAGACCTGGCGGAACCCCATGCGCCGCAGGGCGGCGGCCACCTTGCCCGTGACGTTCGTCCCCGCAGGCAGGCCGAAAAAGTCCCCCAGGGAAACCCTGATGGCGGGAGCCACCTGCGCCACGATGTAGCGCTTGCCCTCCTGCATGGTCATCATCACCTTCTCCACGGCACGCACCTCGTGCAGGGCTCCCGTGGGGCAGGCCAGCGTGCACTGGCCGCAGTTGACGCAGCTGGTCTCCGACAGGTCCTTTTCAAACGGGGGAAGCACCATGGTGTTGAATCCGCGGCCGGTGAAATCGATGGCCGCCACTCCCTGGATCTCTTCGCAGATCCGAACGCACCTGCCGCAGAGGATGCACTTGTCGGGTTCCCGGATGATCGAGGGAGATGAGAAATCCGTATAGTGGTGCCGGGTCTTGCCCTGGAAAGGGACCCTGTCGATGCCGTACTCGGAGGCCAGGGATTGCAGCTCGCAGAATCCGTTCTTGGGGCAGGTAAGGCAGTCGAAGGGGTGGCTTGCAAGCAGGAGCTCGATGATGGTGCGTCGAGCCGTGATGACGCGCGGGCTCCGTGTCTGGATCTCCATGCCCTCTTCCGCGGGGAATGCGCAGGAGGGGGTGAGGTTCGGCTTGCCCTTGACCTCCACAACGCACATCCTGCAGGCGCCGCTGGGGAACACCTCCTTGATGTGGCAGAGCGTGGGGATCTTTTCCCCCGCGCCCTGCGCCGCTTCCAGAATCGAGCTTCCCGGCGTGGTCTGTACCTTCCTGTTATTGATGGTCAGATTGATCATGATGTTCCTCCCTTCCCTGCCTCAACTCACCAGCACCGAATCGAAGCGGCAGACGTCGCGGCAGGTGCCGCACCTGATGCACTTCTCGTCCACGATGTAATGGGCCTTCTTCTTTTCCCCGACGATGGCGCCCGTGGGGCACTTCTTTGCGCACAGCGTGCAGCCCGTGCACGCATTGGTGTCGATGGAGAACGTGAGCAGCCCCTTGCACTGGTGCGCCGGGCATTTCCTGTCGTAGATGTGCGCGTCGTATTCGCTCTTGAAGAAACGCATGGTGGAGAGAACGGGGTTGGGCGCCGACTGCCCCAGGCCGCACAGGGAGGTGTCCTTGATCACCTGCGCAAGGCTTTCCATGTTGAGCACCCGGTTGAAGCGCAGGAGGTTCTCCTCTTCACCGCTCATCTTCGAATACGGGGAGACGATTGAATCCAGGACCTCATACAGCCGCTGCGTCCCCTCCCGGCAGGGAATGCATTTGCCGCAGGACTCCGAGGTGATGAAGTTGAGGAAATAGCGGGCCATGTCCACCATGCAGGTGTCCTGGTCCATGACCACGAGGCCTCCGGACCCCATGATGGTGCCCAGGGTCTTCAGGGACTCATAGTCGATCTGCGTGTCCAGGTGCTGGGAGGGAATGCAACCCCCCGAGGGACCGCCAATCTGCACCGCCTTGAACTCCTTCCCGTCCGGGATGCCGCCGCCGATGTCGAAGACGATCTCGCGCAGCGTGATGCCCATGGGCACCTCCACCAGCCCGGTGTTCACCACCTTGCCGGTGAGGGCAAAGACCTTGGTGCCCTTCGATGTGGCGGTTCCCATGGCGGAAAACGATTTCGCGCCCTCACGCATGATGTGGGAGACGTTCGCCATGGTCTCCACGTTGTTGACGATGGTCGGCTTCTGGAAGAGGCCCGCAACGGAGGGAAACGGCGGCCGGGGCCGCGGCATGCCGCGCCGGCCCTCGACGGACGCCATGAGCGCGGTCTCTTCTCCGCACACGAAAGCCCCTGCCCCTTTCTTCACCCTCAGCTTGAACTGGAAGCCGCTCTGGCCGACGGGCTTCTCAAGAAGACCCTCGGCCCTCAGGACCTGGATTCCTTTGTTGATGCGCTCGATGGCAAGCGG
Source organism: uncultured Spirochaetota bacterium (assembly GCA_963710335.1). Taxonomy (GTDB): domain Bacteria; phylum Spirochaetota; class Spirochaetia; order SZUA-6; family Fen-1364; genus Fen-1364. The sequence continues at coordinate 244,081 of CAVQAA010000006.1, read as the reverse complement.
GTACTCCGCGCGGCAGTAGATGATCCCTTCATCGGCCCCGATGGCGTAGCCGGCTGTCATCATGCCTTCAAGCACCGCGTACACGTCACCTTCGAGGATGGAGCGGTCCATGAAAGCCCCCGGGTCTCCCTCATCCGCGTTGCAGATGACGTACTTCTTGGGGTTTTTCTCGCGCAGGGCAAGCTCCCACTTCTTGCCGGCGGGGAACCCGCTGCCGCCCCTGCCGCGAAGCCCGGATGCCGTGATCTCCTGGATGACCTCTTCCCTGCTCATGGAAAGCGCGCGCTGGAAGCCCTGGAAGCCTCCGGCTGCGCGATAGTCGGCAATCGACTCAGGATCGATGACGCCGCAATTGCGCAGGACGTATTTCACCTGCTTGCGGAAATAGGGGTGCTCGTGAATCATGGGGATTCCGGGCAGGGGGTCCTTTCCGTTCTTGAACTGTCCCAACAAACCGTCAAGCTTGTAATTTTTCCGCACGAACACTTCATCCAGGATGAACCCGGCTACCTCGGAAGTGACGTTGCTGTAGGAGATCCTGTGGCCCGATTCCGTTACAACGTCCATGATGGGCTCGGCTTTGCAGTACCCGATGCAACCCGTCGGGGTGATCTGGACCGCTATCCCGCGCGCCGCGGCCCACTTCTCCACTGCCGTCTTCACATGGCCCGCGCCAGTTGCCAGACCGCACGTCCCCATTCCAATGAAAACCCTGCTCATTCCTCGACCCTCCCCGCTGCGCGGAACTTCTCCACCAAGGCCTCGAGCTTCTTTTTGTCCAGCCGTCCAAAGAACTTTCCGTTGGCCATGATCACGGGTGCAATTGAGCAGCAACCGAGGCATGCCACGGTCTCAAGGGAGAAAAGGCCGTCCTTGGTGCGCTGACCCACATCGATCCCGAGGAGCGTCTTCACCGAATCCAGGAGGTTGAGGGAGCCCTTTACATGGCACGCGGTCCCCCTGCACACGGAGATCTGGATCTTGCCCGGCGGATTCAGGCGGAACTGGTTGTAGAACGTTGCTACGCCGAAGATTTTCGACGAAGGGAGGCCCAGGTAGCCGGAGATTCTGTCGATGCTTTCGCGAGACAGGTAGCCGTATTCTTCCTGGACTTCCTGCAGGATGGAGATGAGATGCTCGCGCTGCGCGGGGTACCTTGCAATCACCTCGTCAAAGCTTTTCTTCTCTTGTGTTGTTTCCATGGCCTCTCCTTGCAATACTGTGCCAAGGTTTTTGTATTGTGATTTAATTCACAATAAAGAAATACCATCTCGTGAAGAAAATGTCAATAAGACAAAGAAAAATCTCGAAATTAAAGGCGGTTGACCTGAATTGCTGTATCAATAAGCTAAAAGCTCCAAAAAATGCATTGACCGCTGTCTATTATCTGCTACAATCATGGATATCTCCATGTAGAAAAAACCCGCCCAAAAACCGAGGAGGACCAGGAATGGCGGCGAGAAGCGTCTCGATCAAGACCAGGATCACCCTCACACTGGTGCTGTTGCCCCTGGTTTCTCTGTTGGTGGTGGGCGCTATAGCGCTTTTCCAGAACAGGAACTCCCTGAGCTCACAGGCTGAAAGCAACCTGGAGCGCACAGTCAAGGAAAAGACCGCGGCGTACGACCACATCTTCCAGCGAGTCCAGCAGGAAGCGGACGCCGTTGCGCAGTTCGCTTCCCTCACGTACGCATCACCGGTCCCCACCTCCAGCGCGCCCCGCAGGCTTCTCATGCCATGGACCGGGACAGGCTACGGAAACGCCGAGATGCGCCGGGACCTCAACGCGGATGTCATGCGCCTCCAGGAGATCGGCCAGGCGCTGCAATCCATGGTGTCCAGCAACTCCTACCTGACCCTGGGGTACCTGGGCACGGAGAGCGGAATCACCGTGTTCGACAATGAGAAGGTCGTCGACGTCATCGAAGCCATCAAGGGCTTTGATCCGCGCACGCGGCCCTGGTACAAGACGGTGAAGGAAACCGGCCGTCGCGCATGGACGGAGCTGTACGTGGACGCGAACACGAAGAAGCTCACCGTCACGGCCGCCTCCCCCGTGCACGACGCCTCGGGAGCTTTCCTGGGCGTGGTGGGGTTCGACGTGCTTCTCGAAACCCTGCAGAAAGACATCATCACCATCGACATCGGGTACTCCAATGAGCCGTTCATGATCAACTCCCAGGGCAAGGTGCTCGTGCGTAAGGGAATGGACGAGAAGGGCACGGCCTGGGACAGGACGTACAAGACGGACAACCTTCTGGAGACGTCGAACCCGGCTTTCACCGCCGTCATCCGCCGCATGGTTGCCGGTGAGTCGGGAATCAGCAGATACCGCGCGAGCGACGGGATCACGAGCTACCTGGCCTTCGCGCCCATCCCGACAGTCGGCTCCAGCCTGGGCGTGATTGTGCCGGCCCGGGAGATCGTTCAGCCCGTCCAGGACAGCGGAAAGCTCCTGATCATCGTGCTGGCCATCTTCATCGTCATCGCGGTAGGCGTCGGGATCCTCCTGGCAAACCAGGTGACCCGGCCCATCGAGGAGCTCACCATCCTCATGGACAAAGCAAGCAAGGGACTGGTGGAAATGGATGAGATTCCCATCAGACGCATGGACGAGGTCGGAATGCTGGCGCAATCATTCAACCGCATGATTGCCAACCTCGGAACGGTCATCCAGGAGCTGGGGCAGAAGACGTCCTCTGACACGACGGATCGGGAATGAACTTTTTCATCCTGTGGGCGAAGGTCTTTCTATCCCTGTCGCTTCTTGCCGTGCTGGCGGCGTTCTCGCGGCGCTGGAAGTTCCGCGGAGCCGGGCTGCTCTTTGCGCTCTTTTCCCTCCTTCTTGCCAGGGATGTCGCGTTCAGCCTTTTCCCCCACCCTTTGCTGATTCCCCTTTCCGATATCGGGATCCTTGCGCTCCTCCTTGTCTGGTCCCGGGTGGCCACGGAGAAATGGCCGTCGGACAGGATCTACCTTGGAGTGAACGCCGCTTTCCTGTTGGCCGCGATCTTCCTTTCCCTCGTCCCCCTGATTGACCTGACCCCCTTTGACGTCGGCCTTTTTCTCCTTGCGGACATGGTCTACCTCGCCATCGCAATGGGGATGGTGTCCTCCTATACGGCCAGCAACGTGGCCCTCGTCTCACGAATCAGGTTCCTGGTGGTCTCGGTGTTGTTCGTTTCACACGTCATCACGCTCCTGTACGGCTACAATTATCCCTGGGTCCACTGGATTGTCCTGCCCCCGACCTACGTTGCGTTTTTCTCAATCCTCCTGACGGGCGAGCGCTTTGACCGGGAGGAGCTGGAGAGGTCCATCCGCTTCTACTCTTCGAGCCTCGATTCCACGTACGCGTTCATGGAAAACCTCGGCGGCGCAATCACGGCAAGGATCGACCTCCCGCGCGTCATGGAGATCATCATCGATTCAGCCGTTCACAACATCGGGGCCGACTCCGGGGCCATTCTCATGGTTGACGAATACCAGGACGTGCTGCGGGTGCGCGCCACCTACGGAATGTATCCGCCGCTCCTCGAAGTCCCCAACATCGTGAAGGTCAAGGCGAGCAGCTTGAAGCAGTACTTCAGCGACACCCCCATCCCCATCGGCGCCACCGTGCTCGGTGAGGCGGTCAAGAGCGGACTTGCCATCATGATTCATGACTGCCGCGAGGATCCCCGGATGCAGCAGAACAGCAGGGACGACATCCTGTTTGTGAGCTCGCTCCTGGCCATCCCGCTGGTGGTGGGCAACCGCGTGCTGGGAGTCATCTCCGCCCTGAAAAGGGCGGAAGGCCAGCATTTCAGTGATGAAGACTTCCAGCACTTGAAGACGTTCGCGGACTACGCCTCCATCACCATCGACAACCTCTACACGTACCTGGAAGTCCTTGAAAAAAGGGAAATGGAGCGGGAGGTCGACATAGCGGCGCAGATCCAGAGGCGCCTCCTTCCCGCGCAGCTCCCCACCCTTCCCCTGGCCACTCTTGCAGTGCACAGCGTGCCCGCCCGTGGCGTGAGCGGCGACTACTACGACGTCATCCCGCTGGACGAGGACAAGGTCGCCCTGGTCATCTGCGACGTGGCAGGCAAGGGAATACCGGCTGCCATGGTGATGGTGATGATCCGCTCCATCGTCCACCTCCTTGTCACTCCCGGGAGGGAAGCGGCCGCCATGCTCGCCGACATCAACAAGGGCATCACCGGGCGAATCGAGATAGACCATTTTGCGACCATTGGCATCCTCATCTACGATCAAGGCCGCCATGAAGCGCTGTACGCGAACGCGGCGCACCTGCCGCTCATGGTGTATCGCTGCCGCACGGGCACTCTTGCCAAGCTTGATGCCAAGGGGCTTCCCATTGGCGTGGAGCGGGATGCACTCTATGAGCAGAAGCGCCTGCGTGTGGAGCCCGGGGACATGCTCGTGCTCTGCACGGACGGGATCGTCGAGGCCATGAACGCCGACGGTCAGCAATATACACTGGGACGACTGAAGAGCGTCATCGAAAAGGATGCTGGCGGCGGCGCGGAAAAGCTTGCGGAGGCCATCAGGACGGATGTGGGCCTCCACGTGGGAGCCGCGCGCCAGCACGACGACCAGACGCTCCTGCTCCTGCAGGTTCGCTAGAAAGGTTGGTCGAGTGAACTCGGTCATGGAACTGAAGCTGCGCAAGGCGGGGCCGATCTACGTGATCGACGTGATCGGGGAAATGGACTTGTACAACGCGTTCAAGCTCAAGGACCTGGTGAGGAAGATGATAGGCAGCAATGTCGCCAGCTTCATCCTCAACCTGGAGCAGGTCTCGTACATGGACTCAAGCGGCATCGGATCCCTCCTGTACGTTCACTCGGAGCTGAAAAAGAAGGGCCTCCCCCTTCGCATCGTGGGAGTGATCGGCAGCGTCCGCAAGGTCATCGAGCTGACAAAGCTCATGGAGTACTTTCCCATCGTCGCTGACCTGAACACGGCCCTGCAGCAGTTGAAACCAAAGGTCTAGAAGGAAGCGTATGGCAGAGAGCAAAGCAATTGTCGTGGATGAGGCGAGCGAGCTTTTCGACCGCACGGGCATGTTCTACAAGAAGTTCCCCAGCGACTTCAGGCAGATCCGCTATTTCGCCCTCGTGATCCTCCAGAAAGCCCCGCCGGAGATGAAGGAGATCAACCTCCTGGAGCAACAGATCTCCGAGCTGATCAAGAACGCGGTGAAGCACGGCAACCGCAAGGACCCGGCCAAGAGCGTCCACGTGTGGTTCGCGTTCGACGAGGCAAGCGCCCGCATCATCGTGCAGGACGAGGGGGAGGGTTTCACCCGCCTGGAGGAATGGAACGAGTTCAACCGCAGGCGCAACGAGTGTTTTTCCAACCAGGATTTCGAGGAAATGACACGCTACGTTTCCTTCCTGACCCCCGACAGCGACGATCATGATGGCGGCAACGCCCTGTTCGCCGCCGTGGAATACTGGGACGCGGGCCTTGTCTTTAACGGGAAGAAGAACTGCGTGGCGGCAGCCAAGCGCTTCCCGCACAAGAGGCATGGGATCGCCCTGGCGTCCTGAAGGCAGCGCATGAGGGCACGCAGGTCGCCCGTCATAGAGCTTCCGCTCAAGATCACGTTGACCACGGCAGGCGTGGAGTGGTTCATCCGCAACAAGCGGCAGCTGAAGCAGCTTCGCATGGCCGACAGCCGCCTGGAGTACGGCCTCTCAGTTGCCATGATGTCCGCCGCCGCCCTGCAGAAGATGATCAACATCGACTACATTGCGTCCGTGGAGCTGGCGCGCTCGGAGTTCTACTCGAAACGCTCGGAGATCATCGATCTCACCAAGCTCATCGTGCACCGGATCCTCTTCAAGAAGTTCGAGAACGAGACCTCGCGGATGTTCATGGCCTCGGCCCTGATCAAGCGCTGGAACAGGCAGAACCCGGGGCGCTGCATCGATGAGAACACCGGCTACAACCAGGGCCAGGTGGAAACCCTGTTTGCAGGCATCGCCGCGGAAATCCCGCTGGTGTCAATGGACATCCAGGAACCCCTGATGCGGACATACGCCGCCAACCCGGCCTTGAGCGATGAAGATCGCACCCTCCGTGCCTACCTTGCGGACGGCTTTGTCATCAACGCATCCAAGCTCCTGTGGTGCATCCTGGCCAAGTCCCGCGGCCAGCCCGAGTACAACGGGCTGGTGGGGGAGCTGCGGGACGTTCTTTCCGGCTACGTGGAGAAAGCCGCCATTTCCGGGAACCTGGCTCTCATGGTCGTGGAGCTGCTGGGGTACACCGAGGTGAGCCACTACCGGCAGGTGACCGACCGGCTCCTGAAAGGGCGCAAGACGGATGAGGCCCTGATGACCGACGAGCGGATGCGAAGCGAAGTGCGCAGGCGCATGGAGGCGGAAGGAGACCTGCTTTCCCTGACCTACCAGCTGGGGAGCAAGGGAGCCTCCATCGGCACGGAATACAGGCTGCGGGTGAGCATCTGTAACCAGGAGAAAAGCTTCCGCAGGCTGAACGAGCAGCTTGAATCCCGGCTGGGAATGGATGTCAAGGAACATTCCCTGCTGGACTTCTACAAGCGAATTCCCGAGCAGCAGATCAATACCGAGCTGGGGCTCTATTACCTCTCGTATCTGCAGAAGGCATGCGAAAGACAGAATATCCGCATCGAAAGCACGGTCAACCTGATCCCCCGCAGCGACCTCACGTTGATAAACCTGACGCTGCAGTTCTGACGGCCCTCAACGGACCCCGATTTCCTCCACGCCCTGCCACTCCGGCGGCGCGCCCAGGGCAACAAGGCTTTCACAGCGCCTCTGATAGATACCGAGGATCTTGTCATCGGGATTTCCTGCCCTGAGCCTCTTCATGATCTCAAGGGAATCCTCGAAATGGCGGCTGTAATAGAAACGAAGGGCGCGCGCCAGGTCCTCCTTATAGGCTTTCCGTTTCCGGCCCTGCTCCTCGCTCTCCCCATCCAGAATCTCGAAGAGGAGGATGGCTTCCTGCCTGCCCCGAACCCTCACCCTGTCGATGAACCGGTAGGAGAACCGTCGCGGATCCGCGAGGGTCTTCAGAGTCTGCCCGGTGGTAAGGATCGTCGACCCGTACACCCGCGTGAGTGCCTGCAGACGCGAGCACAGGTTCACAGCATCCGCAATCACCGAGCCGTCCATCCGTTCGTGCTCGCCAACCGTCCCAAGCATCAGCTTTCCCGCGTTCACGCCGACCCCGATCCCGATGGGCGCGTAGCCGCTTTTCGCCCTGTCGACGTTGTAATCCTGCAGCTTCTTCTGCATGGCAATGGCGGCCGCCAGGGCATCGTCGGCCTTCCGGGGGAACAGGGCCATGATGCCGTCACCGATGTACTTGTCGATGAACCCGCCGTTTGCCCGGATCTCAGGGCCCATGCGCCGCAGGTAGGAGTTGATGAAGTTGAAGTTCTCGAAGGGCGACATCGACTCCGACAGAGCCGTGAAGGACCGGATATCGGAGAAGAGCACCGTCATGTCTTTCTGCGTCTGGTCTCCGAGCTTCAGGTCCAGGATGCTCCCCTTGTCCAGGAGCCGAAGCAGCTCGTGGGGCACGAACCTCCCGTAGGCCTGCAGCACGGCTTCCTGCCTGGCGCTGTACTCCTGGATGGTTTCCGCCATGTGATTGAAGCTGACGCTCAGCCTGCCCACCTCGTCATGGGAGCGCACGGCGGATCGCACGCCCATGTTGTCCTTGTCGAACTTCCGCACCGCCTTGTCCAGGTTGACGATCCCATGGGTGAAAAACGTGCCCAGGAGGATGGAGCTCACCACCGTCAGCGCCAGCGCGCCGGCCACAACCGCAAGCGCCACGGTGGTCGCGTTCGAAAGGATGGCGTGCACGTCCGTGTCCACCATGTCCAGGGCAAGAACCCCCAGGAAGGAGCCGTTGCGCGTAAACAGCGGCGCGTAGCCGGTGATGGAGTTGACCTTGAAATCCGGGTCATAGGACCAGGCATCCTCCACAAGGCTGACCTTGTCGGCAAGCGCCTTGCGGGCCACGGGATAGTCCGACACGTCGAACACGGAGGAGAAGTGGGAGATGTCTTCAGAGACTTTTTCTCCGGCAGAAAGCCGGGCACGGTCATGAAGCACGTCCCCGTCAACGACATACAGGGCCGTCTTCGGGTCAGAGGTGGGGACAAACGTATAGATGTAGCGCACAAGGCGGCTCTCCACGGAGCGCACCCGGTTCAAGGCATCCGACACCGCGCGAAAGTCCGCGGAGGCTTCCGCGCGGTCCACGGCGTCGGCCGGCAGGTCTTTCCCCATCTTCGTTTCAAGCCGGGCAAGCGCGTCCGTGTCGACAATCCCCGTGCCGATCCGGGCAAGGTCCTGGACCCTTCCCTGCATCTGGCGCAGAAGACCATCGTTCAGGATGCGATACACGCTGAATGAGAGCAGGCCGCTCACCGCGGACCCGACAAGCAGGAAAGTGAGGATGATCTTCAGCCTCAGGCTGAAATTGACCCGGACCGCCTGGACGCTTCCGTCCGCAATTTTCTCAGTCTCTTCCGCCATTCCTCAACCCCCTGACCGGCAGGCCCCAGTCACGCTCCAGCTCCGGTGCCGCCTCAGCGGGCCCTCGGAAAACGATTGCGGCAATCCCCACGGCGCGGGCGCCGGCCGCATTCTCAGGCACATCGTCCAGGAATATGCATTCCCCCGGGGATGCACCAAGCTTCTCCAGGCACAGGCGGTAGATGGCGGGCTCCGGTTTGACCAGCAGGTGCTGGCAGGAGAAAACAGCCACATCGAAGTCCCGTATCCATTGGAACTGACCGTCTTCCTGCATGAACTTCAGCTTCTGGGAAGGCATGTTCGACAGGATGGCCGTTCGATACCCCGACTGGCGAAGCTCGTATGACCAGTCGACGACCCGGCGGTTGACTCGGGACCATCCCAGGGCGTCCTCCCGCTCGATGCGCGCAAGAAGCTCGGCAGTGGCTGTCACGCCCCCGGCGGCGAACAGTCGGCGCCAGTACTCGTCAGTGTCCAGGGTGCCACGGTCCAGCTCTATTCTGTCATGCCGATACGCGGCAAGAAAATCGGTCCTGGAGAGCCGGGTAAGGGCCATCATGGCCGCCTCCCGCTCGGGGTCCAGGGGAAGACCGAGAACTCCTCCGTAGTCGAAAATGACGGTGGTGATGTGTGGTTTCAAGACGTTCATTCAACAACGTACTCCGGCCTCATGGGGGCAAAACACTCGATGACTTCGCTGTCCTCAAGCACCTCCGCGCCGTGCTTCTCCCCGGGTGAAAAGCAGTAGCCCGTTCCCGACTCCGCAATGAACCCATCACCCGTTTCCCCGGTCATGCGACGCTTGCCGCGAATGACGTAGCCGTTCTGCGCCGCGGTATGCGAGTGGAGGGGAACAACCGCGCCCCTCTTCATTGTAAAGAAGCAAACCATGATCTGGTCGTTGTACGCGAGGGTGGCGCGGAAAATACCGCGCGGGCTCTCGACAGGCGTCGCCTCTTTTCTCTTTGCAACTTTGCGGACCTTGTGATCTGGCATGCGACATCATAGGGCAGATGCCGCCTCCCAATCAATCCTAGCGCGTTCTTAACGCAAATCGGGCGAAGTTTAACGCCGCTGAAATATCCCACGAACCGTTGCCGGCGTACCCTGGAGCCATGAGTATCCAATTGATCGTTGCCGGGCTGATCGGCGTATTCCTTCTCTTCTATCTCATCTACTCGATCGTGCGTCCAGACAAGTTCTAGGAGACGAGCATGAGTGCAGCCAACTGGATCCAGCTGATTGTCTATGTCGGTATTCTCTTCGCGCTGGCCCCGTTCCTGGGAAAGTTCATGGCCAGGGTCTACGGGGATGAGAAGCACATCCTCTCTTTTCTCAAGCCGCTCGAGAAGGGGATCTACCGGATCTCGGGAATCGACCCCCGCCAGGAGATGAACTGGAAGCAGTATGCAGGGGCGCTTCTGGCTTTGAACATCCTCGGCTTCCTGTTCCTCTCCCTGCTCCTCGTGACGCAGAAATGGCTGCCGTTGAACCCCGCGAAGATCGACAACATGTCCTGGCACCTGGCGTTCAATACCGCGGTGAGCTTCATGACGAACACGAACTGGCAGAATTACGGAGGGGAGAACGCAGCCAGCTACCTTTCCCAGATGGCAGGGCTTGCCGTGCAGAACTTCCTGAGCGCCGCAACGGGCATGGCCGCGCTCCTTGTCCTGGTCCGAGGCATCGTCACCAGGCCGGGAAACGGTACCGCAGGCCCGCAGCTGGGGGGCATGAACCGGGTCCCGCTGGGCAACTTCTGGGTCGACCTTACACGGTCCACACTGTATATCCTCCTGCCGCTCTCCTTGATTCTCGCCGTGCTTCTGATGTCGCAAGGCGTCATCCAGACATTCGCGGGTCCTGTCCATGCGGTCACCCTGGAGGGCAAGGACCAGGTCATAACCCTGGGACCTGCCGCGTCGCAGATCGCGATCAAGCAGCTCGGGACAAACGGCGGCGGCTTCTTCAACGCGAACTCGGCCCATCCCTTCGAAAACCCCACGCCTTTGTCCAGCCTGTTCGAGATGCTGGCCATTCTGCTCATCCCCGTGGCCACTCCGTTCGCGTACGGTCGCATGGTGAAGGACAGAAGCCAGGGACACGCGCTCTTCGCGGCCAAGACAGTGCTTTTTGCCGTCGGGCTCATTGTGATCCTTTTTGCCGAATACGGGTTCAACGGGATGACCGGCGGACACGGCACAATGGAAGGAAGGGAAACGCGTTTCGGGATTGCCGGCAGCGCCCTGTGGGCCGAAGCAACAACGGTGACCTCCAACGGCTCGGTCAACTCGATGCATGACAGCTACTCTCCCATTGGCGGGATGGTGCCCCTCACGAACATCCTGCTGGGGGAGATCATCTATGGGGGTGTTGGATGCGGGATGTACGGCATGCTCGTTTTCCTGTTCATCACGGTGTTCATAGCAGGGCTGATGGTAGGCAGGACCCCTGAATATCTGGGAAAGAAAATCGAGTCCCGGGAAATGCAGCTTTCCGTCCTGGCGGTCATCGGGCAGACTTGCACAGTTTTGTTCCTGGCCGCGGCCGGCGTGGCCACAAAAACAGGCCTGTCCAGCCTCAACAACCAGGGGCCGCACGGGTTGACGGAGATCCTGTACGTATTCGGCTCCAGCGTGGGAAACAACGGGAGCGCCTTTGCCGGGCTCAACGGCAACACAGTCTTCTTTAATACACTCGGCGCCTTTGCGATGCTGGTGGGCCGCTTCGTGCTGTTGATCCCGGTCTTCGCCATAGCAGGCAGCCTTGGAGCCAAGGTTCCCATTCCTGCAAGCGTCGGAACGTTTGCAACAAACAACGCGATCTTCGTGGTCCTGCTGGTCCTGACCATCATCATCATCGCAGGGCTGAACTTCTTCCCTGCCCTGACCCTTGGGCCCATCGTGGAGCACTACCTGGCGCTCAAGGGCATGGTTTTCTAGGAGCACTCACATGAGAGAGGAAATTCGTCTTGCAAGCCTTCCGGTCCTGACCCGCGCGGCGGGCATGGCGTTCCAGAAGCTCGATCCGCGCGTGGAGATCAGGAACCCTGTCATGTTCATGGTTTGGATCGGCTCCGTGTTCATTTCCGTGGTGTACGTCGTGGATGCATTCCACGGGGTGTGGAACGGCTTCAACCTCCAGATAGCAATCTGGCTGTGGTTCACCGTCCTCTTTGCGAACTTCTCCGAATCACTGGCCGAGATCCAGGGAAAGGCCAGGGCGGATTCCCTGCGCGCCATGCGCACCAGGACCCTGGCCCGGCGGCTCCTGAACGGAGACGGCAGGGAGGAGAAGATCGCATCCGCAGAGCTGCGTCTGGGAGACCGCGTGGTGTGCGAGGCCGGAGATGTCATCCCCGGGGACGGGGAAGTGGTGGAAGGCATCGCCAGCGTGGATGAATCCGCGATCACCGGAGAGTCGGCGCCCGTCATTCGCGAGTCCGGCGGGGACAGGAGCGCCGTGACCGGAGGCACGAAGGTCATCAGTGACCGGATCATCGTGCGGATCACCGCGGAGCAGGGAAAGACGTTTGTCGACAGGCTGATAGGCCTGGTGGAGAACGCCACGCGGCAGAAGACCCCCGGGGAGATAGCCCTTCTCATCCTCCTGTCCGCGTTCTCCATCATATTCCTGGCGGCTGTCGGCACGCTCTGGTTTTTTGCAGACTACAGCGCCAAGCAGTCCGGAAGCGCCGTCTTCATAACCACGGCCGTGCTCTTTGCGCTGCTTGTCTGCTTGATCCCCACGACCATTGGCGGGCTCCTCTCCGCCATTGGAATCTCCAGCGTGAGCCGGCTCATCAAGAAAAACGTGCTGGCCTTGAGCGGCAGGGCCGTGGACGCGGCCGGGGACATCGACGTGATGCTCCTGGACAAGACGGGCACCGTGACCATGGGAAACCGCATGGCCTCTTCCTTTTTCCCCGCTCGGGGAAGGACGGAGCTCGCGGTGGCGGAAGCCGCCCTGCTGGCCTCGCTGCCTGATGAGACGCCCGAGGGTCGATCCATCGTCAACCTTGCCCGGCACGACTATGCGGTAAAAGCGGCCAGCATCACGGACATCGGCGGGCGCTTTGTCCCGTTCTCAGCCAAGACGCGCATGAGCGGCCTCGACTTCGACGACGAGCGCAAGTGCATCAGAAAAGGTGCGGCAGAGGCGGTAAAGGAATGGGTGATTGCGGGAGGCGGCAAGTTTCCCCAGGAAGTCGACACTGAGGTAAAGCGGATTTCGGCCGAGGGCGGCACTCCGCTCGTGGTGGCCCGGGGCACCGAGGTCCTGGGAGTCGTCTACCTCAAGGACGTGGTGAAAGGCGGGATCAAGGACCGTCTTGCGCACCTGCGGCAGATGGGAATCCGCTCCATCATGATCACGGGAGACAACCCCCTGACCGCCGCCACCATAGCCGCGGAAGCGGGCGTGGATGATTTCATCGCGGAAGCCACCCCTCAAGCCAAGCTGGAGCGCATCAGGGCGGAGCAAAAAACCGGGCACCTGGTGGCCATGATCGGGGACGGCACCAATGACGCCCCCGCCCTTGCGCAGGCTGACGTTGGAGTGGCCATGAGCTCGGGCACCCAGGTTGCGCGGGAGGCCGGGAACATGGTTGACCTGGATTCCAACCCCACCAAGCTCATCGATATCGTGGAGGTGGGGAAGGAGCAGCTCATAACCAGGGGGGCGTTGACGACGTTCAGCATTGCAAACGATGTGGCGAAGTTCTTCGCAATCCTCCCCGCAATGTTCGTGACGCTGTACGCCGCGCAGGGGGCCACGGGACCTCTCTGGGCCCTGAACGTCATGCGGCTTGCTTCTCCGCAGAGCGCCGTGCTTTCCGCGGTCATCTTCAACGCGCTCATCATTGTGGCCCTCATTCCGCTGGCGCTCCGCGGCGTGCGCTACCGGGCAATCGGCGCCACGCGCATCTTGAGGAGAAACCTGCTCATCTACGGGCTTGGCGGGATCGTGGCGCCGTTCGTCGGAATCAAAGTCATCGATCTGCTTGTGCACGTCATCGGCCTGGCATGAGGGGGGAGAGAAATGAAGCCAATCAGAACAGCGATCATCGTGTTTGCGTTCTGGACCATCGTTGTGGGCGGGATCTACCCCCTGCTCATGACCGGTGTTGGGGCCGCCCTGTTTCCTGCGAAGGCTCAGGGAAGCCTTGTGACCAGGGACGGGAAGGTTGCGGGCTCCGCGCTGCTGGCGCAGGACTTCCAGAGCAACATCTACTTCCATCCGCGGCCTTCGGCGGCGAAATACGACCCCACAAACTCGGGAGCCAGCAACTGGGGCTGGACCAGCTCGGACCTGAAAAAAGCCTACGACCAGCGCAAGAGCGACTGGCAAAAGAGCTACGGCCCCGTAGATCCCCCAATGGACATGATGTTCGCCTCGGCAAGCGGCCTTGACCCCCAGGTCAGCCCTGAGTCGGCGGAGGTCCAGGCAAAAAGCGTCGCAGCCGCCCGGCACCTCGATGCCCAAAAGGCTTCCCGGCTTCTCGCGCTTGTGCGAAGCTTCGAAGAGGGGCCGCAGCTGGGCTTCCTGGGAGAGCCGCGGGTGAACGTGCTGGCCCTCAACCTGGCGGTGGACAAGGAGTTCCCAAAATAGGGAAGCGGTGAGATACTTCCTCCTGATGCCCTGCGGAGCCCCCCATGGCGGATGACTTCCGTCCCGATCCCGATGTCCTGCTGCGCGCCGTGGAGAAAGAGCGCGAGGGCAGGGGGAAGCTGAAGGTCTTCTTCGGCATGGCGGCGGGAGTGGGCAAGACCTATTCCATGCTCAAAGAGGCCCGGCAGAAACAGGTCGAAGGAGTCGATGTGGTCATCGGCTACCTGGAGAGCCACCAGAGGAAGGAGACGGAGGAGCTGGCTACCGTCTTCGAGACCGTCCCCCGCATGAGCGTGGACTACCGGGGAAGGGTCCTGGAGGAAATGGACCTGGACGCCGTGCTCAAGCGCAAGCCTGCTTTGGCGCTTGTGGATGAGCTGGCGCATACGAACGTTCCCGGCGTCAGGAATGAAAAGCGCTACCAGGATGTCCTGGAGCTCATTGCCAAAGGGATCGACGTCTTCACCACGGTGAACGTTCAGCACCTGGAAAGCTTTGCGGACACGGTTGAGGAAATTGCCGGCATAGCGGTGCATGAGCGGATTCCGGATTCCGTTTTCGACGCAGCTGACCAGGTGGTCCTCATCGACATTTCCCCCGAAGAGCTCCTGAAGCGGCTGGCCGAGGGGAAGGTCTACCTGGGGGACGCTGCGCGCTCGGCGTTGGAGAACTTCTTCAAGAAAAGCACGCTGACCGCCCTTCGCGAGATGTCCCTGCGCTACACGGCCCTCCTTGTGGATCACCAGCTTGCCAGTTTTGCCCAGGCCAGCGGGAGGGAAAGTCCGGCCAAATCAGGGGAGAGGCTGCTCGTTGCCATCAGCCCCAGCCCCAACTCCGCCCATCTCATCCGTTGGACCCGGCAGCGGGCATTCAGCCTCAAGGCGGAATGGACGGCGCTTTTCATAGAGACCGGCCTGCCCCTCAGCGAAGCAGCCCAGGAATCGCTGAGGAAGAACATGAACCTGGCCCGGCAGCTCGGGGCGGCGGTTGTGAGCATTCCCGCTGAGGACGTCGCGGGAACAGTGCTTCGCTTTGCGCGGACGAACAACGTCTCCCAGATCGTGCTGGGTAAATCGGGCCTGAGCACCCGGTCACGGCCCTTCGCCAGGCGCTCCGTGACGGACCGTATCCTGGCCGGCAGCGGCGACATCGATGTGGCCGTGGTGCAGGAAAAAGGGATGACCGTAGTCCACACCCCCCCGCGTCTGGCCATGGTGCTCAAGTCCCAGTCCGCCACGTTCTCCCTTTCCCTTCTGCTTGTGGCGGCCGTCACGATCATCAACCTCCTCGCGCTTCCCGAGGTCGGCTATCACACGGTGTCCATCCTCTACCTGCTCTCCGTGATTGCAATCGCGTTTTTCGCCACCCGGGCGGCGGTCATTGCGTGCGCCGCGCTGAGCGCCGTGCTGTGGGACTATTTCTTCATCCCTCCGCGCTTCACTTTCGCCATTGGCAAGCTGGAAGACGCGCTCATGATCATCCTGTACTTCGTGACGGCCGCCGCCCTGGCGTTCCTCATGACACGCCTGCGAACCAACCAGCGGATGCTGGCAGTGCGGGAGCGGCGCGTGACTCTCTTGTACAATTTCTCCCTGAGCCTCTCGCACCTGCACAGCATCCCCGAGATTGTGCAGGCCAGCCTTGAGCGCATCTCGAAGTACTTCGAAGCCGAATGCATCCTGTTCCTCCGGGACTCGGAGGCCACCATCGAAAGGGCGGTCAGGTCCCTTGGCGTCGTGGAGATCGACGACAAGGAGTTCGGGGTTGCGCAGTGGTGCTTTGCCAACAGGACGCCCTGCGGAAAGTATACCGACACGCTGACGTTCGCCCGCTACCACTACATTCCGCTTCTCACGCCGGACTCGACAATCGGCGTGCTCGGGATCTGCATGCCTGAAGGCCGAGCCTGGCCGCACGACCAGGACCAGTTCCTCCAGACCCTGGGAAGAAACCTTTCCCTTTCGATCGAGCGCGAGCTCCTGGCGGATGAAAACCGCAAGAACCTCATGGCCCGTGAGTCGGAAAGGCTGGGCCGGGTGCTGTTGAACACGATCTCCCACGAGCTGCGCACGCCGCTGACCACGATCAAGGGATCCGTGACCGCGCTCATGGATTCTTCCACGGCGGAAGACCGGGATGCGCGCTCCGCGCTGCTGGCTGAGACCCTGACAGGCACGGACAGGTTGAACTCCATCGTGGAGAACCTGCTCAGCATGACGCGCCTGGAGTCCGGCATGCTGCACCTGAAGAAGTCCTCCAACGACATATTCGACCTGGTCTCCGTTGTCGCGGACGCCATGCGCCGCCAATCGCGCGACCATCCCCTGTCAATCAGGGTGGATGAGGACGTTCCCCTGGTGTCCCTGGATTTCATCCTGATGACGCAGGTGCTCACCAACATCCTGATCAACACCACGCGCCACACACCGCCGGGGACACCGGTGGAAATCAGCGTTGAAAGGAAAGGCCGCGGAGTGAGGATCACCGTGGCGGACGCCGGGCCGGGGGTGGCGCCGGAAGAGCTTCCCCACCTGTTCGACAGGTTCTTCCGTGGAAGCAAGGCTGCCTCGGGAGGCGTTGGCCTGGGGCTTTCGATCTGCAAGGGGATCGTGGAGGCCCACGGAGGAAAAATCACCGCCTATCTCAACCGCAAGGGCGGGCTGTCGGTCTCCATTTTCCTCCCCGACAGCGTCGTGGAGATGCCGGCAGAAGGCGCCCCGGAAAGTGAGTCCGCGTCATGACCTCCGTGCTGGTGATCGACGACGAGGTCCAGATCAGGAGGCTCCTCCGCGTCAGCCTGGAAAAGCAAGGCTACGCCGTGCACGAAGCCGGCACCGCGGCGGACGGCCTCCAGATGGTGCTCGGGAAGAAGCCTGACATCGTGCTCCTTGACCTGGGACTCCCCGACAGGGACGGGGCGGAGGCGCTTTCCGAGCTGCGCACGTGGTCCTCCATACCCGTGATCATTCTGTCCGTTCGCAACTCGGAAGAGGAGATCGTCAGGCTCCTGGACACCGGGGCGGATGATTACCTGATCAAGCCCTTCCACACCGGGGAGCTGGTTGCGCGCATCAAGGTTGCAATCCGGCACAGGACCCCCGCGGAGAGCGAGGAGCCGTTCGCGTCGGGCTGGCTCGTGGTTGACCTCATCTCGCGGGAGGTTCGGGTGGCGGGGGAGCTGACAAAGCTCACGCCGACCGAGTACGGCATCCTGCGGATCCTCGTGCAGAACGCCGGGCGCGTGGTTACGCACGGCCAGATACTTCGCGAGCTGTGGGGCCCGAACGTTGACCAGGACACCAACTACCTGCGCGTCTACATAACGGGCCTGAGAAAGAAGATAGAAGAAAACCCGCACATGCCCCGGATCCTGATCACCGAGCCGGGCGTGGGGTATCGGCTCATGACGGTGGAGCGCCCCGCGGCAACCTAGACCACCTCTACCCCGCCTTCGGTGAGCAGCTGCCGTCCAAGCTCCCGCAGCTTGTATTTCTGGATCTTCCCGCTCGAGGTCATGGGGAAGCCGTCCACAAAGAAGACGTACCGCGGGATCTTGAAGCGCGAAATCTGCCCGCGGCAGAAGTCACGCACATCCTCTTCCCCGAGTGTTTCTCCGTCCTTGAGGATGACGAACGCTCCCACCTCCTCTCCGTAGCGCTCGCTTGCAATCCCGACAACCTGCACGTCCTTGACGCCGGGCATGCGCAGGAGAAACTCCTCGATCTCACGCGGGTAGACGTTTTCTCCGCCGCGTATGATCATGTCCTTGATCCGGCCGGTGATCCTGAAGTATCCCGCTTCATCCTCGGTCCCCAGGTCTCCGGAGTGCAGCCAGCCCTCGGAGTCGATGGCCTCCGCCGTGGCTTCGGGCATGGCGTAATACCCTTTCATGACGTTGTAGCCGCGGCAGACCATCTCTCCTGTCCCGCCGCGCGGAAGCTCCTGGTTCGTTGCCGGATCCACGACCCGCACCTCGATGCCGGGCAATGCCTGCCCCACGGTGGAAACGCGAAGGTCCACCGGGTCATTCGTGGAAGTCTGTGTCATGACCGGCGACCCCTCGGTGAGGCCGTACGCGATCGTGATCTCCGAGGCATGCATGTCGCTGATCACCCGGTTCATGATCTCCGCCGGGCAGGGTGACCCTGCCATGATGCCGGTCCTGAGGCTGGCCGTGTCGAACATGCGGAACATCGGGTGGGACAGCTCCGCAATGAACATCGTGGGAACGCCATAGAGCGCCGTACACCTTTCCTTCTGGACCGAAGCCAGGACCAGGAGCGGATCGAAGCTTTCCACGATCACGGCAGTTGCCCCATGGGTCAGGATGGCCATGACCCCGAGCACAAGCCCGAAGCAATGGAAAAGCGGGACAGGCAGGCAGACTTTCTCTTCATGCGTGAAGCGCTGCCTCTCGCCGATATGGAACCCGTTGTTCAGGATGTTCAGGTGCGTGAGCATGACGCCTTTGGGGAAGCCCGTGGTCCCCGAGGTGTACTGCATGTTGATCACTTCGTGACAGCTCAGGCTGCCGCAGAGGCGCTGCAGGGAGTCCGCGGGCTCGTGCTCCCCTCTCAGGAGAAGCTCCTGGGTGTTGTACATCCCTCTGTGCTTCTCGGGGCCGATGAAGATCACGGTCTCGAGCCGGGGGAAGCGTCCGCTTTTCAGCCTGCCGCGCTGGCAGCAGCGCAGCTCAGGCACCAGCCCGTTCACCATGGCAACGTAGTCACTGTCGCGAAAGCCCGAAATCAGGCACAGCGCCTTCATGTCTGACTGGCGCAGGACGTATTCCAGCTCCGAAAGCTTGTATGAGGTGTTGACCGTGACGGTGATTGCGCCGATGCGGCTGAGAGCGAACATGTAGGTGAGCCAGTCAGGAACATTCGTTGCCCAGATGCCGACGTGATCTCCCTTGCGGATCCCGGTTGCCAGGAGCCCCCTGGCCAGGGTATTCACGCGGTCGTCGAACCGCGCGTAGGTGAACCTGAGGTTCCTGTCCGGATAGAGCAATGAAATCCTGGCCGGGGAAAAGGGAAGCCTGCTTCGACAATTCCTGCCCCAGCGTGTTCGTCATGCAATCCATGTCAGGGGGCATAGACGACTCCCAGCACCTTCGCTTCCGCGTTTCCCGCGCTGTGAACGTGGTGCGGAACGATGCTGTCGTAGTAGATGCTGTCTCCGGGGTGGAGGAGGTAGGTGTCCTTTCCGTATTCAATCTCGACCTCGCCGGAAAGCACGTAGACAAACTCCTCTCCCTCGTGGGTGGACGCCTGCGCATCCTGGGCGGATGCGGGATGGATGTCGATCAGGAAAGGCTCCATGTGCCTGCCGGTCTTGTTGGCCGCGAGGGAAAAGAAATCAAGATCGCTGCGGCTCGGCCTCTCCCTGCCGGAAAAACGCACGACAGCCTCATGAGCTCCCGCGCGCGAGATGACAGGCCCCACCTGCTCCAGGTCGTCCAGGAAAGTGCCCAGCCGCACGCCCAGAGCGCGGGCAATCCTGATGAGCGGGCTCAGGGACGGGATGAGCGCGCCGGACTCGATCTGGCGCACGTGCTCGGCATCCAGGTCGGCCCGGTCCGCCAGCTGATCCATCGACATGCTCCTGGATTCCCGTATGGCGCGGACCTTTTCACCCAGGTTATTCCTGTCAGCCATTGCTCACCTCCCTATCAACGGCGCCACAAGGAGCCCGATCCCGTACGTGATGGCCGCCTCACCCAGCCCTATCAGCATCATCTCCAGCCCGCTCTTCCACCAGCTTCTGCCCGTTACGACGACCTTGGCCGCTCCCACTCCGAAATGCGCCAGCGTGCTGATCACGAAAGATATGATGAGCGCCGTCATGCCCGTCGTGAAGACGTACGGCAGCACGGGGACGGCGGCGCCGACGGCCGTGGCCGCGGTGGCGCTGACCGCGGAGCGCCACGGGTTGGGGAACGCCTGCTCGGAAAGCCCCAGCTCTTCGTGCGCCAGCGTTTTCAGCATCTCCTCTGGGTTCTCCGCCATGCGGGCCGCCATGGCATCAGCTTCCGCCTCCGTGAACCCCTTCAGCTGGTAGAACAGGGACAGCTCCTGCTGCTCTTCCAGCGGGTTCTCCTCGATTTCCCTTTTCTCGCGGTTCATCTCCGCTTCGTGCACTTCCTTCTGGGACTTTTCCGCCAGGTAAGCGCCGCTGCCCATGGAAAGCGCCGACGCCACCATGGAGGCGAAGCCGCTGAGAAGCACGAAGGAGCTGTTCACGTGCGTTGCGCCCGCCACGCCGCTCACCACGCCGAAAGCGGCGCCCAGACCGTCGTTGATGCCGTAGATGGCCTGGCCAATCCAGCCGCCGCCGCGCACGTGCCGCTCCTTGCCCAGGATGCCTTCCAGCACGCGCAGGGGGTGCACGGTTTCCGCGCCCATCTCCTTCAGGACCCGGTCATGCGCGCGCTCCATCTGTCCAATTTCCTGGAAGGCCAGCCGGTCCTCCTCCGTAGGTGAGAGAGCGGCCAGCGTCTCATATCCGCCGTCGGCGTTGTCTTCCGCGGCCTCCATGACCTTCACCACGGCCTCGGGCCCCTTCTCCACAAGCGCCCTCCTGCGGGCGGTCTCAGCGGCGGTCTCGGTGTATGCCCCGGGCTCTGCGCCCAGCTCTCGCAGCCGCTTCTCCCATCTCTCCGCGTGTTTCACCTCTTCAGCCGCCATGCGGAGAAAGATGTCCCGCCGTTTCGGGTCTTTCTCTTTCTCAGCCGCGGCCGTGTAGGTGAGCGCGCTCGATTTCTCGTCCCTCCAGGCTTTGATCAGCTCGTCGATGAAACGATTGCGGTCTGGCATATGCGAAGCACCTCCGAGTCACAGACTGAAAAGAACTATTCCCGCAAGGATCAGCCCCGTGCCGGCCCATGCCGTCGGGGGAACTTTCTCCCGGAAAACTATCAATCCACCGACCACCTGTACCCCAATTGCCGTCAGCCCCTCGGTGAGGGGGTACGCGACGTGCAGGGACATGCCGCGCAAAAGGGCAGTGTAAGCCAGGACCCCCAGGAATCCGCCGACGTTCCCGATCACCTGCCAGAAGAGAAAAGCCCTGACGCCATTGCTCGTCGCTGAATGCTTGAGGCAGATATGCGCGCCCGTGTTCGCTCCCAGGTTGGCAAGGAGAAAGAGGAACGTCCTCATCCTTTGCCGTCCCGACCAACAGGCCCCGTCACCGCCTGCCGGCGCGTTCCCATTCCAACCAGGATGATTCCCGCGGCAACGACTACCGCCCCTGCGGCCTCCGTTGCCTTGAACACCTCATGAAACACCATGAGGGAGGCCACAAGCTGCACGCCCAGCACCCCGACTCCCCTGCTCAGGGGAAAAGCGACGTGCAGAGGCATCCTCCGCAGCAGAGCAGTATACAGGAGAACGCCCGCAAGCCCGGCCAGGTTGCCTGCAACCTGGAAAACGAGGAATGTCCACATACCGCCGGCGTCGGCGGAGAGCTTGAGCAGGGCGTTCGCCGCGGTCACGAAGATGCAATAGCACGCCAGAAAGAGGACAGTCCTCATTCGGGGCTCCCCCCTCACCCGCCGGAGCATAGCCAACCCGCGATACGGCGTCAACGCGGATGCCTGCGACCGCGTGAGCCCGTCAGATTCTTGCTTTCACGAAGCCGAATATTCCGGGGCCAAGCGGGTATTCCCGCTGTTCTCTCATGGTGTCGCGGTTGCCAATGAATCCCTGGATCCCGACCGAGACGGTGTTGCCCAGAGGAAGCTCCACGCCTCCTTCGAGGAAAGGCCACCCGAAAAAGCTCGAAGTGACTTCCAACCCAACGCTCATCGACGTCAACCTCAGCGTCGTCCCGAAGGTAAGCTCGGGATTCGCGCTGGTGTTGCCCAGCACCGGAACATCCGCTCCCGCGCGCAGGAAAAGGAAATCGCCATAAGCCGCGTCAACGGATGTGGAGAGGGAAACGTTGTCTGCATTGAGCCATGTGGTAATCTCGGGCCAGAATACCGTCACATCCGCGATTTTCAGCCCCAGGGGCTGGACCTTTGAGCTCCCATTGGCGATGAACTCGTACGTCCCTCTCATGAGGGCAAGGAAGCCGCCGGAAGATGCGCAGGAAATGGCAGTCAGGAATATGACATTCGTCTTCGTCACCGCGCCGTATCCCTGTTCGTTCAAACGGGTCATATATGTGGCAGCGTCGGAATATGGCCCAGTCTCCAGGAAATAGTTTATTCCCCAAACCTTGTTGAGCAGGTAAGGGGCCAGATCGGTGATATTTCCTTCACCCTGGTCTATCTCCCTGCCTGCCGCGTCCGCGATCAGCTGGTTCACATCAAGGCCCTCGCCGGCAACATATGCGGCTTCCTTCGAGGTCAAATTGTCCTTCGTATACAGGTACAGGCCGGGTTCTGAGGTGAAATTGAAAGCCTCCAGAAAGAACTCCGCGATACTCATTTCCTGCAGGCTGTCAGCCCTGACAAGAGCAACGTACGAGGCGCCGATGGCCCTGGCTGCTTCCATGTGGCCCTCATCGTGCGCCGTGAGGGAGAAGGCATTGTTGACAACGAGCCCCGGGGCCGTGAACAGAAGCAGCGCACCGGCACGCAACAGGGGGGCAGACGGATCCGTTCCGAAGGAACCGCTTACTCCATCCAAACCGAGCCTGAAGAGCACGTTGACGCTTTGTTGCCAGCCGAAAAAAAGCCTCATGGATGGAGCGCTCAAATTGACCATATCGGTGCTGAGATAGAAAGTAGAAGAGCTGCCCGATCTCATGACCTCAAGCGCGTTGCCGTCCTGCAAAGCGCAGGCGGCGAAAGCCAGACAGAGAAGACCCTTTCTTATGGCATGCGCCTTCATGTGGCCCTTTTGCGCTCAGCTAAGCACGTGCTGCTGCTGCAGGGGAAGCCCCTCTTCTTTTCCATTGCTGTATATTGATCGAGCTATGATGAAAATTGACGCGAAGGATTTCCGCGCACGCAAAGGCGCGAAGATCGTCTTGAGGAAGTGGCCTGCGTCGATACCTCCTGTTTACGACTCGAAAAATGAATACAAGAGGATTATCGAAGAGCAGGTTCAGACTTTAAGCTCCCTCCAGAATGTCCACTATGCCTCCGGGCGCTACGCGGTGCTTTTCATTTTCCAGGCCATGGACGCTGCCGGAAAGGACGGCACCATCAGGCACGTAATGTCCGGCGTCAATCCACAGGGGTGCCAGGTCTTCAGCTTCAAGCAGCCCAGCGTGGAAGAGCTGCAGCACGATTTTCTATGGCGCACCACAAAATGCCTCCCGGAACGGGGACGAATCGGCATATTCAACCGTTCCTACTACGAGGAAGTCCTCGTGGCGCGCGTGCATCCCGAGCTTCTCGGCGCCCAAGGTGTTTCTGAAGAGAGCGCTTCCGACGGCAAGTTCTGGAAAGGGCGCTATCGATCGATCGTACAGTTCGAAAACCACCTCCACCGAAACGGAACCCGTGTCGTCAAGTTCTTTCTCCACCTCTCCCGGGGGGAGCAGAGAAAGCGCTTCCTGCAGCGCATCGACGATCCCCAGAAGAACTGGAAGTTCAGCGAGGCTGACATCAAGGAAAGGAAATACTGGAAGGACTACATGGCCGCCTATGAGGACTGCATTACAGAGACAAGCACGGACAATGCCCCCTGGTACGTCGTTCCGGCCGACGACAAGGAGAACACACGGCTCATCGTTTCACAAATCGCTGTTGACACCCTCAAGGGGCTGAAGGCGTCCTATCCAAGGACGCCGCCGGGAAGAAAGAAAGAATTGGAATCTTTCCGCGCGCTCCTGGAAAAGGAAGCGTGAAGCTTCACCAACCTTTCGCGAAACGAGCCTACAGGCCGAGCTTCCTGAATATGTAGTATTTGGGCAACTCCACGGCGAAGGTTGAGAGCCCCGAAAATGCCACCAGGAAAAGCACAGGGAGAAGGCCAAGCCTCGGGATGACTCCTCCAAAGATGCCCAGGAGGGAGAAGGCGACAATGGCCGCCGCAGAGGAGATCAGGATGCCCCGGCCCGGCCGGGAATCCCAGAAATGACGCCTTTCCCGCACCAGGTAAACCCTGAACTGGCTGGCAAAGACGAGCATCAACAGGACAAAGCCGCGCAGCCCGTCAGCGTTCAGATGGAAGAGGTTCCTGCCGACCAGGATGGCGAGCCATCCCTGCAGAATGAAGAAGACCCCGATTCCCGCGGAGGCAAGAGTGATGTTTCTGACGTTCCACGCGTTGGGATTTCTGGTGTACTTCACGTTGTCCGTGGAGAGCGACATGGTCACAAAGTCATTGGCCAGCACGAGGAGAGCCATGCCGAGGAGAGAAACCACAAGATCGTGCAGCCAGAAAAAGCCCAAGGTCAGGATGCCCACAAGCTGGATCGTCTTCGTAACCTTGTTGATGACCCACGTGAGCATCCGCTGATAGATCTGCCTGCTTGTCCGCAGCGCGTCGATGATAACCCTGATGCCCGGCTCGGTGAGGACCATGCTTGCCGAAGCCTTCGCCACGTTGGAAGCGCCCTTCACCGCGATGCCGACCTCCGCCTGTTTCAAAGCGGGCGAGTCGTTGACGCCATCACCGGTCATCCCCGCGGTGTGCCCGTGCGCTTGCAGAAGCTTCACGATCCTGTATTTGTCCTCCGGATAGACTTCCGCCAGCCCGCCGCATCCCTGGACAATTTCCATCTGTTCGTGCTCGCTTTTCGCCGCCAGATCGCCCATGCGCATGACGTTGTCGCCGATGCCCAGCTCACGGGCCATCTGCCGGGCAATCGCAATGTTGTCCCCGGTGACCATGATGGGGTTGACACCGAGGCTTCTGGTCTCGGCGATCATCTGCTTTGCATCGGGGCGGGCCGGATCCGCAAGGGCCAGGAGACCCACAAGCTCGAGCTCTTCCGCGTCGGCGGAGCGCGACCTCGCTACCGCCAGAGTCCTGGATCCTTTGCGCGACAGGGCTTCCACCATCTCGCCGGCAGCCTTAAGGACAGCGCCTTCCGTGAGGCGGGAGAGGGAGAGCACCACCTGGGGAGCGCCCTTCACGGCGCGGAAGCGGTCATTGCCCGCCTGGATAACGGCTTCGGAGCGCTTGGTGGCCGGCTCGAACGGCGTGACTGAAATCTGGCGGTACCCCGTGATATCGATGCCTGCTGTCCGGGCTCTCTCGCGAACCGCACTATCTATGCCGTCTTTGCTCTCCGGTTGCGCGGTGAGGGCAGCGGTGACAAGAACATCGTTCACCTGATGTCCCGCGTACGGTATGACCTCGGTCACCGAAAGCTGGTTCATTGTGAGGGTGCCGGTCTTGTCCAGGCAGAGCACATCAAGAGACGCGGCGTCTTCCATTGAATCCAGGCGGGTAACCAGCACCCCTTTCCTGACAAGCTCCATTGCCCCGACTGCCTGCACAATGGTGAGAACTGCAGGAAGGGCAACAGGCACGGCCCCCATGAGGAAAATCACTGCAAAGGTGACGATTGTCAGAGCTCCGATCTTTAAAAGCACAGCGCCAACGGCAACCGAGGCAAGCGCGGCGATTCCGAGGTACATCATGTACCTCACAACGGAGAGCATGATCTGTTCCTGGTGGGACTTCGGTCGAGCTATCTGCACGAGCTCCGCGGTTTTGCCGAAGTAGGTATTGCTCCCCGTGTTGACCACCAGGCACTGAGCCTGTCCACGCTTTACGACCGAGCTTGCGTACAGGACGTCCGACGGGCCTGTCTCCACGGGAAGCGATTCGCCCGTCAACGCCGACTGATCCACCGACAGCGTGCCGGCCAGGATCTTGGCATCCGCCGGAACGATGTCGCCCATCTGGACCACGGTGATATCTCCCGGCACGATCCCGGTTGCGTCTATGGTCACCCACCCGTCCGCGCGGCGCACCACCGCGTTGACGGCCAGCTTTTCCTTGAGCAGCTCGAGGGATCTCTGGGAGCTTCGCGAATGCAGGTAGCCGATAATCGCGTTTGTAACGATCAGGACCGCGATGATGATGGCTTCAAGGTCATGCCCCAGGAAGACGGCGAGCACGATGGCCAGCTCCAGCAGCCACGGCATGGGTCCCCAGAACCGGGACAGGAACTCGAGGATTGGATTTCTCTTACGGGAGACGACTTCGTTCCTGCCGTATTTGTTCAGCCTCTTTTCGACCTCAGCCTCGCCGAGGCCCTCGAGGACTGATCCCAGCTCTCGAAGGGCCTCTTCAACGGTCATCGTCTTGTAGTCAGCGGTTCCTCGTGGGACTGTCGGACCGACTCCGGGCCCAATGGAGGGGCTTTCAGCCATTCTTTCTCCCAGAGTGAATATAGCGCCTTATGGTCCCGCCCGGACATTCGACTTGCGCTTCGACATCGATGCTGGTATAATTGATTGAACGTTCAGTCATTATAGAAGGAATGCATGGCACGGCCGCGGGACAGGGACAAACCGGCGCAGATCATCGACGCCGCATTTTCCGTCTTCGGGGAGATCGGTTACGAGGCCACCCGTATATCGCACATCGCCCAGCGCGCCGGAATCTCTTCCGGCACAATCTACACATACTTCAAGGACAAGAAGGACCTTTTCCAAGCTACCGCAAACGACCGCTGGGACCGTTTCCTCACCCAGATCAGGAAATTGGCGGATTCGCGCGAACCTGCTCCGGCGCGCCTGCAGAGCCTGATCGAGATAGGGTTCGCCAGCCTGAAGGAAGCCCGGCCGCTCCTGCGGGGCATCCTCTTCGAATCCAGCCAGATGAACCTCCTTCAAGGGAACCTGGAGAAGCTCTACGCGCTCATCGAGAGGATCGTGACGGAGCGCGCGGAGGCGACGGATCGAGGCGCTGTCACCGACCCGCGCCAGCGCAGGGCCCTGATCCGGATCACCGTTGTCGGCATCCTTTTCTCGGTTGCCCTCGCCGAGCCTGCAAACGTCGACAAGGAGATCCGATTGCTGCAGCGGGCAATTGCGCTGCGCATGTCGGGAGATTGAGCCGTGGCGCGCGCCGTTCAATGGGTCCTTCCTTTCCTCCTGCTCGTCGGCCTGACGGCTTCTGCAGCGGCTCAGTCCCAGCCTTTCACGCTGGACCAGGCCCTTTCCCTGGCGCAGAAGAACTCCGAGGCAATCCGGCTTTCCCAGCTTGCCCTCCAGAAATCCCAGGCTGCGCTGGGGGAGACCCAGGGAAAGGCGCTCCCGCACCTGGACCTGCAGGCCTCCGGATCGTACCTGGTGAACCCGCCTCCCGGGTACACCGTGGCCGCGGGCGCTCTTGGCACATTGATCATCCCGGCCAACGCGCTTTACCCGGGGAGTGTTGCCGTCCCCCTGGGCTCAATTCCTCCGAGCCCTTTCAACGTCGGCGCATCGCTGCACAACTACTTCACCGTCACCGCAACGCTCAACCAGCCGGTTTTTACGTGGGGAAAAATCAAGAACGCCATCGACCTTGCCTCCCTCCAGGTGGACTCGGCGGGAACGGACGTGAGCGTCCGGCAGCGGGACATCGACTGGCAGGTCCGCAGGACGTATTTCAGCGCGCTCCTGGCCCACCGGTCCCGGCAAGCCCTGGAACGCATGAGAGACACCGCGGTCCAGGTCGTGGCAGACAGGCAAAAGAGCTTCGATCAAGGAACGATGAACAGGGAGTCGCTGCTGGAAGTGAAGTCCACCCTTGCATCCCTGGAAGCAAAGCTCGCGGAGGCCGCCCAAAGCGAGTCCACCGCGCTCACCGGTCTTGCCGTTCTGACCGGGCAGGACACAAGCTCCATGACGCTTGCCACCGACTTTCGCGCTTCCCTTCCCGCCCTTGACGAGCAGGCCCTCCTGTCACGCACCCTGCAGGGGTCCACGGATATGATCCAGGCGCGCACGCGCATCCAGCAAGCGCGCCGCAAGCTTTCCATCGAGCAGGGGGGCGCTATCCTTCACCCCGACGTGAACCTGGGAATTTCCCTGGACGTCTCGGGGCAGGAGGATTTCCCCTATTCCGGGGCGTGGACCTTCGGCAACAACACGTGGAACGTGGACGTGCTTCTCACCCTGGGCGTGAAGATGAGCGCTTTTGACGGCATGGAGTCGCTCAACCGCGTCAGGCAGGCGGAAAGGGACCTGGACATGGCCGGCGCGGCCCTCAGCCAGCAGGCCAAGGGGGTGCGTCTCCAGCTGCGCCAGGCCATCGAGGCCGCGGTGAAGGCGGACGCGGACGTGCGGGCAGGGCAGGCGCGCGCGGACTACCTCCAGGAGAAGCTGAGAAATGCGGGAGTTGCGCTGGCAAACGGCCAGGCAAGCCGGGAGGACCAGTACAACGCGTCGATCCAGGCGGACTCCGCCCAGCTGGATCTCCTCCTTGCCCTGTACACCAGGGAAGCGGCCCTTGCCGACATGGAGAAGATCACCGGGGAGCGGCCATGAACATCACCGAGCTTTCCGTCCGGCGTCCAACTGCCATTCTCATGGGAATGCTCCTCATCGCCGGCCTGGGCTTTGTCGGATACATGAATCTCGGGGCAGACCTTTTCCCGGCAGTGGATACGCCCATCATCGTCATCCGCTCCACGTATCCGGGAGCCGGCTCTGACCAGATCGACAAGGATGTCGTCAAGCCGATCGAAGATGCCGTCTCCGTGGTCAACGGGATAGACACAATGAGATCCACCTCCGGGACCGGCTTCGGCTATACGATCATCCAGTTCACCATGTCGACGGACCTGAACGCCGCCCAGGTGGACGTGCAGAAGGCCATCAACGGCATCGTGGACAAGCTCCCCCGCGACGCCACGCGCCCCGTCATCCTCACCTTCGACGTCAACGCCCAGCCAATCCTCATCCTCGCGATCACGGGGGATGTCACGCCGGAAGAGCTGTACAATCAGGCTGATGCGGTGACTCGCGCAATCGAGTCCTTGCCGGGCGTCGGGAGCGTCACAATCGACGGCGGTCAGAAAAAGCAGCTCCTGGTCACCGTGGACAGGGAGAAGCTGGACTACTACTCGGTGAGCGCCCAGGCGCTTCTGGCGACGCTTCAGGCCGACAACATGAACGTGCCGGCAGGGGAGATCAAGCAGAGGTCGCGCGACCTTACCGTCCGCATGCTGGGAGAGTTTGCCAGCCTGCAGGACGTGAGCAACCTGAGGGTCCCCACGGCCACGGGATCCGCGGTGCCGCTCTCAGAGCTGGCGCAGGTGAAGCTGGACTATCCCGACCCCGTCCGCGCCGTCCGCCTGAACGGGAAAAGCGCCATAGGGATCGTGGTGCGCAAGCAGAGCAACGCGAACCTCATGGACACCGTGGCCAGGCTCAAGGGGTTGCTCCCCTCCCTCCAGGGGTCCCTGCTGCCGGGCACCCGGCTGGACATTGCAAGTGACGCCACGCTGTTCATCAGCGCCTCCCTGGATGAGACGCGGCTGAACCTGCTGGAAAGCATCATCACCACGTCGCTCGTCCTGTTCCTGTTCCTGCGCCGGTGGCGGTCCTCCCTCATCGTGCTCATTGCCATCCCCTTCTCCCTGGTGGGGACGTTTTTCGCCATGTACCTGTTTCATTTCACGCTGAATATCGTGAGCCTCATGGCGCTGGGGTTGTGCATCGGCATTCTGGTCGATGACTCCATCGTGATCCTGGAAAACGTGGACAGGCACATTCTGCTCGGGGAGGAGGCCAGGACCGCCGCCGTCCGCGGGAGGATGGAGATAGGGCTTGCGGCTGTTGCAATCACGCTGTGCGACGTGGTGGTCTTTGCCCCGATTGCATTCCTGTCGGATATCGTGGGCCAGTTCTTCCGCCAGTTCGGCGTGACGGTTGTCGCCGCAACGCTGCTCTCCCTGCTCGTCTCTTTCACCATTACGCCCATGATGGCGTCACGGATGCTCGGAGCGGCCAAAACCCGCCGTTCCTCCGGCTCTGGCGAGCCTGAGAGCCCGGGGGCGTTCGGCAGGTTCTTCGAGACCGGGGTCAAGGGCAACTACCGAAGATTCCTCCAGTGGTGCCTCGTCAACCGCTGGAAAGTGATCATTGCCGTGGCCGTCCTGGTGGCAGCCAGCATCGCGCTGCTCCCCCTGCGGGTCATCCAGAGCGAGTTCCTGCCCACGTTCGATCAAAGCAGGCTCATCGTGGACCTGGACCTGGGCCCCGGGGCAACCTTCCCCCAGGTGGATGAAAAGACGGCGGTGGTGGAGAAGCACCTTCTCTCCCTGCCCGAAGTGCAGACCATCTATGCGGGGATTGGAGGGAGCACGGCCGGTTCCCTGTCGGAGACCTACGTCAAGCTCAAGGACAAGTCTGCGCGGCGAAAGAGCCAATCCGTTCTGGCGCGCGAGCTGCGGGAATGGGGGCGCGCGCTTCCCGGAGCGGATTTCTCCGTCACGGAGCCGGGCGTCCTGGACCGCACGTCGATCGAGGGCACCAAGCCCTTCATTGTCAACGTGTCGGGACCGAGCCGCGACGTGCTGCAGGGCCTGGCGCGCAGGGTGGAAAGCGAAGTGCGATCAGTCACGGGCACCGCCGATGTGGACAACACGATGCGCGCATCGCAGGCCGAAGCCAACGTGATCATCGACAGGCTGGCCGCCGCCGACTACGGGCTCACCGCCTACGACATTGCGGGCGTCCTGCGCGCAGCGCTTGCCGGAGCGGATGCGGGGGTCTATCGACACGGCGGGGACGAGTTCGACGTCGTGGTGCGCTACCGCGAAGACCAGATCAAGACGCCGTACGATCTGGCAACCCTGTCCATCACCAACCGGCTGGGACAGCAGATCCCGCTCACCCAGGTGGCCCGCATTATCAGGAGCGACAGCCCGCAGCAGGTCCTCAGGCGAAACAGGCAGAACGTGGCCACCATCACCGCCAACATCCAGGGCAGGCCGCTGGGGGCAATCCAGGCTGACGTGAAGCAGCGCCTGGCCGGGGTCACGCTTCCCCTTGGATACCAGATCACCTACGGCGGGGATACCGCGTACATGGCCACTTCTTTCCGCTCCCTGGCGTGGGCCCTGGTGGCATCCATCCTGCTGGTCTACATGATCCTCGTCGTGCTCTATGAGTCGTTCCTGACTCCCATGATTCGGATGCTCTCCATCCCCTGTGGAATCATCGGCGCTTTCGCCGCGCTTGCCCTCACGGGCAAGGCCATCAACATCTTCGCGTTCATCGGGCTCATCATGCTGGACGGGCTCATATCCAAGAACGGCACGCTTCTCATCGACTACACGAACACCCTTGTAAAGCGGGGCAAGCCTTTGCGTGAGGCGCTCGTGGAGGCCGGGGTCACGCGGCTTCGGCCCATCCTGATGACCTCGGTGACCATGATCGTCGGCATGATGCCGCTTGCCCTCTCCCTCGGGGCATCCAGTGAGATACGGTCGGGCATGGCCGTGGTCCTGATCGGAGGCCTCGTCACCTCGACCATCTTCACGCCGCTTCTGCTGCCCGTGGTATACACGCTGATCGATGAGGCCCGCGCCGCGGTTCGGGGAAGGAAGGCAGTCCAAGGAGATCGACCATGAAGGTTGCGCGCGCGTCCCTTGCCGTTTTCTCCGCCGCCCTCCTGCTTGCAGGCTGCGCGCCCGCCAGGCAGACCTCCCGCGAGGCCCCCCGAAGCGTCACAGTTGTCCTGGCCCGCCGCCAGCCCGTATCCATCACGCGGGAGTATGCGGCCAGGATCAAGGCCCATGAGGAGATCGTCATCAGCTCGAAGATCTCAGGAAGGGTCGCGGCCACCAGGGCCGACGTGGGCCAGCAGGTCGGGAAAGGCCAGGTGCTCTTCATCCTGGAGGCCAAAGACTACGACGCGCAGTACCGACAGGCCAGGGCAGCCCTGGAAAGCGCCCGGGCCAGCCTCACGAGGACAAGCGATTCCTCCCTTTCATCCCAGGTCCTGCAGGCGCAATCCGCTGTAGGCCAGGCGCAGGTCCAGTACGACGAGGCGAAGGACTTCGCCGACAGGACGCAGAAGATGTTCGATGACGGGACCGTTGCCCGGCAGCAGCTGGATTCAGCGCAGGCAAGATTTCACAGCGCGGAGATTGCGCTGGCCACGGCCAGGGACAACCTTTCCCTGATCCAGGAAAAAGGGGGGCCGCAGTCCACCGGAGTGGCATCCACGCAGGTGGAGCAGGCCCAGGCTGCCCTGGACCTTGCGCAGTCGCAGCTGGACAGCACGGTGGTCACCTCGCCGATTGCAGGTACAGTTGCCGCGCGCAACGTGGACGCCGGAGAGCTCGTCTCAAGCTCAGTGCCCGCGTTCGTGATCATCGACGCAAGCACCGTGAGCGCGGAAGCAAGCGTGTCACCGGACACTGTTGACAAGATCCACCTCGGAGAGGCCGTGACGGTCACCGTTGACACCCAGGACAGGGCCCGCCGCATCCAGGGCGTCGTGGACACCATCAGCCCCGCGGCGGATCCGCGGTCGCAGGGCTACCTCATCAAGGTGGCGGTCAGCAACGCCGGCGGCTCCCTCAGACCCGGCATGTTTGCCCGCGTCTCCTTCCCCGTTGAAGACAGGACGAACGTCCTGGTGGTCCCCAACAGCGCCGTGGTCACGGAAACCGGGGTTGACTACGTGTACGCCGTCCGGGACGGAGTAGTGAAAAAGAGGGCCGTGGAGACGGGGATTGCCACGGACACGGTGACCGAGATCACCTCCGGCCTGGAGGACGGAACGCCGGTCGTGACGGAGGGGCAGACTTTCCTCAACGACGGGCAGAAAGTCCGGCCCGTGGAGTGAGGCCTGTGGAGCCAGACCTGTAGAGAGGGACCTGTCTCTCTGATACTATCCACGGCGTGAAACGAAACGCGCTCGTTGCCCAATCCGGCGGGCCGTCGCCGGTCATCAACTCCTCCCTCCAGGGAGTCATCGAAGCATGTCGCGAGCATCGGGACCACATCGGGACCCTGTACGCGGCGTGGCACGGCATTGAAGGGGTCCTGCTTGAGGAGCTGTTCGACGTCGGCGGACAGCCGGCCTCGGAGATCAAGCTCCTCGGAACCACCCCCGCGGCCGGAGTCATCGGCACCTGCAGGTACAAGCTGACGTCCGAGCAGGCCCGGGATTTCGAGCGCATCGTCGACGTGATCCAGGCTCATGACATCGGCTACTTCTTCTACATTGGCGGAAACGACTCAATGGACACCGCTGCCAAGGTGTCCAAGCTTGCCCATGAGCGCGGAGTCGAGCTGGTCGTGGCAGGGGTGCCAAAGACCATCGACAACGATATCGGGGACTCCGAGTTCAAGATCATCGACCATACCCCGGGGTACGGCAGCGCCGCCCGGTACTGGGCGTCCCTCATACAGAACATAGAGGAAGAGAATCGGGGCATGTGCGTCTCCGAGCCCGTGGCGGTCCTGCAGGCAATGGGCAGGAAGTCCGGCTTCATCACCGCCGCCTCCCGCCTGGGGGACCCCGATCGCCGGATGCCCCTTCAGCTCTACATGGCGGAAACCGCCCACACGCTGGCCAGCCTCCACGAAAACGTGAACCGGCAGCTCGCAAAGACCGGCCGGTGCATCGTCGTGGTCAACGAGGGCTTCGACGTGGGCGGAGTGGGAGAGAGGCATGATGGCTTCGGCCATGTGGAGTACGGCGCAAGCCGCACCACGGCGGCCCAGGCGGTCGTCAACTATCTCAACGAAAAAGGCCTTGCCGTCCGCGGCCAGGCCACGGGCCAGCTCCCCGGCGTCATCCAGAGGTCGGTCTCCACCCATGCTTCCACCGTGGACATCGCCGAGGCGCGGGAGGTGGGCCGTGAGGCGGTTGGCATTGCCGTGCGCGACGGCACCGGCTGGATGGCCACCGTCCTGCGAAAGCCCGGGCAGCGCCTACCGGGTGTTCTACGACAAGGTCCCCCTGGAGAAAGTGGCCAACTCCTCCCGGTTCCTGCCGGCAAGCTGGATAGCCAAGGACGGGCTGGATGTTACGGACGACTTCGTGCGCTACGCGGCGCCGCTGATCGGGGAAGGCGACCCGGCAATTCCCAGGGAGCGGGGTTTGCAGCGGTTTGCCAGGTTCGACATCAGGTTCATCGACAAGAAGCTGCCCGCCTACGTTCCCGTGAGGTTCCGCCCGGCGCGGTAACCGCAGCCGCGCCCCGCGGCTTCCTGAACGAGCTCTCCCGAAATCCCGTGAGGCGCACGGCCTCTACCACACGCAGTAGCCCCCATCAATGACGAGGTCGGAGCCGGTCATGTAGTCCGAAGCTTCGCTTGCAAGGTAGACAACCGCGCCCTGCAGGTCCGATACCTCGGCCATGCGGTGCATGGGGATCAGGGGCATCCACGCCTCCATCATCTTTTTGCCTTCCGGTGTGGCTACCAGCGTCTCCACGAGCGCCGTGCGCGTATAGCCGGGGCTGATGGAGTTCACCCGGATCCCGTCCCCCGCCCATTCTGCCGCCAGGGTCCTGGTCATGTGGATGACCCCGGCCTTCGAGGTGTTGTACGGAACCTGGTTCTGAGGCGTGTTGACAATATGGCCGGACATCGAGGCCGTGTTGATGATCTTCCCGTACCGGGCTTTCTTCATCTCGCGGGCTTCCGCCTGGGCGCAGTAAAAAACGGCGTCCAGGTTCAGGTGCATCACCTTCTGCCACATCTCCTCGGTGATATCCAGAGCGTCCACCCATTGGCCGATGCCCGCGTTGTTGACCCCGATGGTGAGCTTCCCCCACTTTTTCACAACCGCGTCCACGGCGCGCTGGACGTCCGCCTTCTTTGTCACGTCCGCGGTCAGCGCAATGGCGTCGATCCCCTTTGCCGTCAGCTCTTCCGCCACCTCCCGCGCCTTCTTTTCCGAGATGTCCACAACTGCAACCGAAGCGCCCGCCTCGCCGAGCGCGTGAGCGTATCCCCGTCCAATGCCCTGCCCTGCTCCCGTGACCAGCGCCGACTTTCCTTTGAGCCCGAACCTCTCCAGGATGGCCATACAATCCTCCTTCGGTTTCCTTCAGACCGTCTCTTCGTTGGGGAAAACCATTACCTTCATCGCATTCTCGTTCTTGTCCTCGATCTTCCTGATCCCCGCCTCCAGGCCCTCGAGGGGCATGCGGTGGGAGACAAGATCATCCACCCGTACTCTGCCCGAGGAGATGAGCGCCAGAGCCTGCAGGCTGTTCCTGCGGGAGGTATAGGAGGCAAAGATCGAAAGGCCCTTGCGGAATACCTGGAACGGCTCGATGGTCGCCGTCTTTCCCTGCGGGGCCACGCCGAACATCAGAATCCGTCCGCCCGGGCGCGCCAGCCGAACCGCCTGGGAAAGCATGGCGGGAGCGCCGGTGGCGTCAATGACGACGTCGAACCGGTCTGAGGGGAGTGAGGAGACATCGGTCGTTGCCTCCGCAACCCCGTCCCGCCGGGCCGCCTCCAGGCGCTTTTCGCTCAGCTCCGCCACGGTGAACCGGGTGGCCCCCCACGCGCGGGCTGTCCTGATCAGGAGCATGCCGATGGGGCCCGTGCCGATCACGGCGACGTTGTCCCCAAGCCGTATGCCCACGGATTCGATGCCGTGCAGAACGCAGGAAAGCGGCTCCATGAAAGCGGCCCTGTCGAAGGGGATGTTCCCGGCGTCGAAGACGACCTTTTCAGGGGCAAGTACGTACTGGGCCATGGCGCCGGGGAGCGTCACCCCGACGGCCTGCCAGTTCTCGCAGAAGTTCTGCCTGTTATTGTGGCACGCCGCGCAGTTGTCGCAGCTGATGTTCGGCTCCACGGCCACCCGGGCCCCGGCGCGAACCGGGTGACCTTTTCCCCGACTTCCACGACAACGCCGGAGAACTCGTGGCCCGGCGTCATAGGGTAGGACCCGATGTATTCGCCATGGAAGATGTGGACGTCCGTCCCGCAGATGCCGCACGCTGCCACTTTCACCAGCACATCGTGCGGACGGCTGACCCTGTGCGCCTGGTGCTCTTTCACCTTGATGGCACCCGGCTTCTCGATGACTGCAGATTTCATTTCGCCTCCTGGCTTTCCGCCTGTCTCATCCCTTCACTCTGTCTCATCCCTTCACTGCACCCATGGTGAGGCCTTTCACCAGCGAGCGCTGGGCCAGCCAGCCCAGGACCATCGGCGGAAGGACCACGAGGGTCGAGATTGCGCACAACTTCGCCCAGAAAAGACCCTGCTGGGTCATGAAGCTGGCCATGTACACCGGCACGGTTGCCGCGTGCACGTAGGTCAGGTTGATGGAGAAAAAGAACTCGTTCCATACGAAGATGAATACCAGAAGCCCCGTGCTTATGATCCCCTGGCGGGCAAGGGGCAGGATGATGCTGAAAAAAGAGCGCAGGCGTGAAGAGCCGTCGATATCGGAGGACTCCAGGATCTCCAGCGGCACATCCAGGAGGAAAGACCGCGTCATCCAGATGACGATGGGGATGTTGACGCCTGTGTAGATAAGGATCATGCCGCTCATTGTGTCGAGGAGACCGGAGAGTCGAAACAGGAGGAAAACCGGCACGATCACCGCCACGGGCGGCAGCAGCGTTGTGGAGAGGAACCAGAAGAAAAGGTTATCGGAGTTGCGCAGCCTCCCGAACACCAGGGCGTAGGTCACCGGCACTCCAAAGACCAGGCACGCGGAGACGGAGGCGACGGAAATCACCGCTGAGTCCAGGATGTAGCGGACAATCTCATGGCGAAGGACCGTCGCATAATTCTCCATCGTGGGGTGCGCAATCCAGAGGGAAGGCGGAAGAACGTCCGCTTCACCCTTGAAGCTCGTGATGAGCATGTACAGGAGGGGAAAGCACCACAGGACTGCAACGAGCCAGATCAGGAAGATCCCCGGGATTCGACGCAGCGCGCGGCCTGTGTGACGCCTCATGCCGCCTCGTTGATGCGCCTGCGAAACCAGCGGAACAGCGCCGTGATGGCCAGCAGGGTGATGACGACAGTCACAACGGCCGTGGCGGCCGCATGGCCGACGTCCCATCCCAGGAACGCGGTCTTGTACACGAAATAGGGAAGGTTCGAGGAAGAGTACCCTGGCCCTCCCCGCGTGGTCACGAAGATGAGACCGAACACCTTGAGCACGAAGATCAGGCCCAGGAGCACCGCCACCTCGATGTGGTTCATGATCACCGGGATCCTGATGAACAAAAGCTCCCTGAACCAGCCTGTCCCGTCCACCCGGGCGCTGTCCATGACCTCCAGCGGGATGTTCTGGAACCCTGCCAGGATGATGAGGACAAAGAACGGCGTCCATTGCCAGACGATAAGAATGACGATGGTGAGGAGGGAGTGCACCCCGAAGAAGTCGAACGGCTTCGTCCCCAGGAGCGAGGCGAAATAGCCGTTCCAGCCGAAAGAGGAGTTCAGGATGATGGTGCGCCAGATGATGCCGGCCACTGCGTCCATCACGAAAAACGGCGATATGATGAGGGTGCGCACCACGTTCACACCGGGGAAGTCGCGGTTCAGCATGAGGCTGAAAAGGATTCCCAGGACCGTGCAGACGGCGAGGGACACGACAGTGATGAGTGCCGTATTGAGAACGACCCGGTAGAAATCCCAGGAAGTGAATATTTCACCGTAGTTGTCCAGCCCGATGAAGGTGATCCCGAGGTCCGGCCGCACGACGATCCAGCGCAGCAGCGACAACCCCAGCGTGGCCAGGATGGGAGCCTGCGTCACGACGGCCACGATTACAATGGCGGGCAGGGAGAGGAGCGCCGATCGCCTGCGTTTTCGTACGATATCGCTCACGGGATCACCTGAGGTAGCCGCCTTCACTGGCCACTTTCAGAGCCGCCGCCTGGGAGTTGGCAAGAGCCTGCTCCAGTGATTCCTGCCCCGAGATGTACGCGGCCAGCTGCTGCGACACCGCCTCTCCAAGGCTCTGGAACTCGGGAATGGAGACATACTGCAGGCCCCTGTAGGGGACCGGGAGGAGCGTGGGCTTTTCATAGTCCGCGTCCTGGATGGAGCGCAGCACAATTCCTGCAAAGGGAGCCGCCGCCAGGTAGTCTGGATTGCTGTACGTGGAGGCACGCGTTCCCGGCGGGACCTGCGCCCAGCCCACGCGCGTGCCCACGAGCGTGATGTACTTCCTGTCTGTCGCCCAGGTGAGGAATCGGAACGCCTCATCAGCGTGCCTGGACGAGGACTCGATCCCCAGCGCCCATGCCCACAGCCATCCCGTGTTGCCCTTGCGCGCCGACGGCGCAAAGGCGTAGCCAATGCGGCCTGCCACCTTCGAGTCATGGGCCTCCAGCGCGCCTGCCGACACGGTGGCGTCGTACCACATCGCCGCCTTTCCGCTTTGCATGATGGCCAGGCATTCGGTGTAGCCGTCCGTTGTCGGGTTTGGCTCTCCCGCGTCGCGAAGGAGCTTCTTGTAGAAACGCCATGCCTCGGCCATGGCGGGCTCGTTGAAAGCCGGGTGCCAGGCCTGGTCGAACCATCGGCCTCCGAACGCGTTGACCAGGGTGTTGAAGGGAGCCAGTATCTCTCCCCACCCGGGAAGCCCCCGGAGTACGATCCCGTAGACGCCGTTTCGCCCCCGCAGGCGGACCGCGAAGTCGTAGATCTGCTCCCACGTAGGCTTCTG
This sequence comes from uncultured Spirochaetota bacterium, assembly GCA_963710335.1. Classification (GTDB taxonomy): domain Bacteria; phylum Spirochaetota; class Spirochaetia; order SZUA-6; family Fen-1364; genus Fen-1364. Next base: position 205,392 of record CAVQAA010000006.1, on the reverse strand, counting down.
CGGCATCGTGATCCCGGCCCCGGCAAAAAGGTCCTTTCTAAAGAACATCATGCTGCTCTCCCCATAGAAGGGCAGCGCGTACAGCTGGTCGTTGTATGACAGGGCGGCCCGGATGGTCGGCAGAAGGTCCTCACGCGCGTACGAGCTTCTCTCTGCTGCGCTCATCCCGTCGAACCGGGGCTCCAGGGGGACGAGCCACTTGTTCTTCCCCCAGATCGGCGTGTCGTACGTGCCGATGGTCACCACGTCGTACTTGCCTGAGCCGAGCCCCACGTCCTCCGTGACCTTCTGGCGCAGCTCGTTCTCCGGCAGCACCACGAAGCTCAGGCCGATCCCCGTTGCGGCCGTGAACTCGCCGGACAGCTGCTGCATGATACCCATGTCCGGATTGTTCACGGTGGCCACAGTGAGCTGGGTTCTTCCGGCTCCCTCCTTTGCGCCGGCGGCAAACAACGCCGTCCCCGCCAGCATGCAGGAGACGATGAGAAGGACCGCTCTCTGTTGGGACCCTTGTGTCATGCCGCCTGCCATCCTATCGCAGGGACCGGCGGGGCGGAAGTTACCGCGGTACTGCCACGGGCATGAATAGTACTAGTACTCCGCACTCACGAGTCGCTTCCGAAATACTCTTTCAACGAATTGGCGAGCTTCATGGCCTGCATCCTGTTGTGCACATGGAGCTTGGAATAGATGACACTCACGTGGTTTTTCACCGTCTGCTCCGCGATGGACAGCTTTCGGGCAATGCGCACGTTGTCGGCTCCTGTCCCGATGAGCCGCAGGATCTCGATCTCCCGCTTGCTCAGGTAGCGCAGGAACGACCCGTCGGGGATCGGTTTGGGACGGGCTTCGGTTCCATCCTCCTGCTTTCCCTCCCCTTCCCGGATGCGCAACAGCTTGTTAGCCACCTGGGGGGAGATGATGATGGAGCCTTTGCAGACTGCCCGAAGGGAGACGATGAGATCCTCCGGCGGCATGTCCTTCAGAACGTACCCTGCCGCCCCGTGGTTCAGCGCCTCCACGACATATTCGTCATCGTCGAAAGTGGTGAGCATGAGGACATGGATGTCCGGATACGTCTCATGGATGATCTTTGTGGCTTCCACCCCGTCCATCTCAGGCATGCGGACATCCATGAGGATGATATCGGGGTGCTTCTCCATGACCAGCTGGATGGCCTCACGGCCGGTGCCGGCTACGCCCACCACCTCGAAGTCTTCCGCCCGGGTTTCCAGAACAGTCCGAAGGCTCTCCACGAAAAGCACCTGGTCGTCGACAAGGAGGACCCGTATCACGCTTCCTCCCGGCCGCGGAGCGGGATCTCACAAAACACCAGGAAACCAAACGGAGTATTTTCCGCCTTCATGGTCCCTCCCACGTGCGCAATTCGCTCACCCATCCCGGCCAGGCCGATGCCGGGCACGATCTCCTTCGAGCCCACGCCGTTGTCGGCGACGCTCAGCCGCAGCGCATCGGCCACAATCCAGAAGCTGACCGTTATCTCCGTGGCGTTTCCGTGGCGAAGGGCGTTGGTCAGGCACTCCTGCACCATCCGGTAGACCACATCGTCCACGCGCTCGCCCAGAGAGTCCGGGGTGTTCCCGAAGCTCAGCCTGACCGCCACCTTGGTGGCCCTCTCGAAGATCCGCGCCACCTCCGTTACCCTGCCCAGGCCGCCAGCCCTGACCTCGGAGACCGCCCTGAGATTTCGCATTGCCCGGCGGGTTTCCAGGAGGCCCCGCTGTGCCTGGTCGCGGGACTTGACCAGCAAGTCCTCCAGCCCCGAGCTGTCCCGGCGGACGAGATCCGTCGCTGCCTCCATCATCATCTGGATGTTCGTCAATGTATACCCGACAATGTCGTGTATCTCCCGTGTGATCCGCCTTCGCTCCTGCTCCTGGGTCTCCCGCTGTACGCGCGTGGCCAGCTCCTGAAAGTCGAGGTTCGCCTCCGAGAGCGCCCGTACGGTCCGGTCGATGCGCAGCAGCTCCTCGTTTTGACGCCTGATCTTCTGCCCCCGGCTTCCCACCAGCCCCACAACCCAGGTGAGAAAGAGAAAGTACATTCCCAGGAGGGCGGCCTGGAGGGGCTGCGCTCCAGGGATGGGCGTGCCCCATGCCACAAGGGGCCAGTGGCTTGCCGGAATTTCCGCGGAATACACCAGGCAAAGGATGGAGGAGATGCCGCCCTCCAGCTCGGTCATTACCAGGAAGATGAAGACGGTGCCCAGGACGCCGGCCACCGCCAGCTCAGGGCCCAGCGGCATGCCCAGCACGGTCTCGATGAGCATCACGGAGATCAGCGCTATCAGGCGGTGGGAATGCCTGCGCAGACCGGGCATGACGAGGAGGACGATGGTGGCCAGGGAGAGAAGGATGTAGAACTGGGGAAGCCAGATTGAGCGCACGGAGGCGCGAAAGGACAGAAAGAACACCAGGCCCGCAACCCCGTGACCGACCAGGGTGGTGACAAGACTGGGTGCGCGAACGGCCATCCACATCCGTGTTTGCATACGGCACTCAGAGTCCAGGAAAATGAGGATAGCATGGCGCCGGGAACCAGGACAATTCCTGCGATTTTCGGTACCCGGGTAACTTCCTCCGGCACGCGGCGCGTTGATACTATCAGGCCGGCTGATAGTTATGCGGCGATAGCTTTCATATGTCGAAGCCCTTTTCGGAAGGAGGTGAAGCATAGTTTTTGGATGTCGGGCGCCTCGAGGGCGTTCGACTGGCAAATCTCCGTGAAAAAGGAGTCCCTATGAAGAGAAGGCTCTTTCTTCTGGTGACGCTCTTTGTCGTGGCTGCATTCACCGTTCCCGTTATGATGGCTGCCGCGCAGAGCCCCGTCACGCTTACAATCACTGTCGTGAACAACCCTGACCAGAGGAGGCTGCTCGAGCTCTCCGACAAGTTCCAGGCAGAGCATCCCAACATCAAGCTGTCCTTCGTGATGCTCCCTGAGAACGAGCTTCGCGACCGTGTGACCACAGATATCACGACCAAGGCCGGCTCGTTCGACATCGTGCAGATCGGAACCTACGAGACGCCGATCTTCGGCAAGAACGGATGGCTCGCGTCTCTCGATGACCTGATGGCGCAGTATCCGGACAACGTGCAGCCCAACTACAACGTTGACGACCTGATCAAGGGAATCCGCCTCGGCCTGTCCAATGACGGGAAGCTCTATGCGGCCCCGTTCTACGGCGAGTCGAGCATGCTGTTCTACAACAAGAAAATGTTCGCGGCCGCCGGGTTGAAGATGCCGGCTGAACCCACCTGGGACCAGATCCGCGAGTTCGCACGCAAGCTGCACAAGCCGGCCAAGAAGCAGTACGGAATAGCCCTTCGCGGCCTCCCTGGCTGGGGCGAGGTCATGGCTCCGCTGGACACTGTCATCAACACATGGGGAGCAAAATGGTTTGATGAGAACTGGCAGCCGCAGCTCACCTCACCGGAGTTCACGGATGCCGTGAGCTTCTACGTGAAGCTCATCCAGGACTACGGGGTCCCCGGCGCCGCGAACAACGGGTTCTCGGAGAGTCTCACCATGTTGGCGCAGGGACAGGCAGCGATGTGGGTGGATGCCACCGTGGCCGCCGGGTTCCTGGAAGACCCGAAGCAGTCGAAGGTGGTGGGAAACGTCGGCTTCGTCATGGCCCCCTATGAGAAGGTGAAAAAGGGCTATCACTGGCTGTGGAGCTGGGCATACGCCATCCCGACAACCAGCCAGCATCAGGCCGAAGCGCTTCAGTTCCTCACCTGGTGCACCAGCAAGGACTACATCGACCTGGTTGGAAAGACCTACGGCTGGGCATCGGTTCCCCCCGGCACACGCTATTCGACCTACAAGAACCCCAACTACATCAAGGCGGCAAAGGCCTTTGCCGATGTGACCCTGAAGTCCATCGAATCGGCTGACCCCACTGATGCAACGCGGGACAAGGTGCCGTACACCGGCGTGCAGTTCGTCGGCATCCCTGAGTTCCAGGGCTTCGGCACGGACGTCTCCAAGCAGATCTCCGCGGCCATTGCCGGCACGCAGACCGTGGAGCAGGCCCTTTCGGCAAGCCAGGACATCGTCACCAAGGCGATGACGGATGCCGGCTACATCAAGTAGAATAGGGATCATCGAACATTGAAACCGCCTCCGCCCGTTCGGGTGGGGGCGGACTTTCCTGGGAACCGGAGCGTGGGAGTGCCATGAACGGAAGGCAAACAAAAAAGAGCGCCCATCCCTGGATGCTGCGCCCGGCCATCATCTACCTCATTGTCCTCACCCAGGCGCCGGTTCTCCTGACCCTGTACTACAGCCTCACGAATTGGAACTTTCTGCGCCCCGATAGACCGGCCCGGTTCATCGGGCTGCAGAACTATCTCGACTTTTTCCTTGCGCGCGACACCGGCAGGATCATGCTCAACACCGTCGTGTTCTCAGTCGCGGTGGTGGGCCTTTCCCTTGTCCTGGGCATGTGCTTTGCGCTGCTTCTCTCCCGGGAGTTCCGAGGCCGTAACCTGGCCCGCACGCTGATGATCACGCCGTTTCTGATCATGCCCACCGTATCCGCGGTCATGTGGAAAAACATGCTTTTCAACCCCGCCTTCGGGCTGATCAGCTCCACGCTGGCGGCGCTGGGCGGCCCGCGGATCGACTGGATCAACCAGTACGCCCTGGCTTCCATCATCGTCATCGTCACCTGGGAGTGGACGCCGTTCATGATGCTGATCCTGCTCTCGGGGCTGCAGTCCCTGCAGAAAGAGCACCTGGAAGCGGCCCAGATTGACGGCGCTGGGGCGCTCAACACGTTCCGCTCCATCATCCTGCCTCACCTGGGCCGCTACATAGAGATCGGCGTGCTCCTGGAGACGCTGTTCGTCCTGAACATATTCGGGGAGATATTCACCACAACCACGGGCGGCCCGGCCAACTACACCACGACCCTCACGTTCAACATCTACCTGGAAGCGTTCAAAAGGTGGAACGTGGGGCGCGCCAGCGCATATGCGGTGATTGCAGTCATTTTTGCCAACATCATCACGCTGCTGTTCCTGCGCATACTGCGGCGCCAGGGCGGGAATGGAGAAGCAGCATGAAAGGCCACAGGCGCTGGGTCGGACCGTTTCTCTCCATCCTCACCATCGTCCTTGCCCTCCTCATGTTCTTCCCGATTTTCTGGATGGTCCTGACGTCGTTCAAGTCGGAAGCGGATGCGTTCACATTCCCGCCGCCGCTTTTCTTCCACCCGACCCTGGACCAGTACGAGGTTGCGCTGGGAGCCTCCGGCTACTTCCATTACCTCCTGAACACGGTGCTCATCACAGGCCTTTCCACGCTGATCGCCCTCATCCTTGGCGTACCTGCCGCGTACAAGCTTGCTTACTATCCCACAAAACGCAGCAACGGCACACTCATGTGGGTCATGTCCACGCGCATGCTGCCGGCAGTCGGTGTTATCGTGCCCCTGTACATCATCTTCAAGAACCTCCATTGGTTCGACACGTATCACGGACTCATCGTGCTGTACACGGCCATCAACCTGCCTCTGGTCATCTGGATGATGAGATCCTTTCTCCAAGATCTCCCCTATGAGACCATCGAGGCGGCACGCATCGACGGAGCCAGCCTGTGGCAGGAGCTGATGCTCGTGATGCTCCCCATGGCCGTGCCGGGCCTGGTCTCCACCGTCCTTTTGTGCCTCATTTTCACATGGAACGAGTTCTTCATTGCCTTCAACCTGACCATCACGAAGGTTCCCCCTCTCACCGTGTACATCGTAGGCTTCAAGACCTCCGAAGGCCTGTTCTGGGCCAAGATGTCTGCTGCGGCCACGGTATCCGCCCTGCCGGTCATCATTGCCGGGTGGGTTGCGCAGCGCCAGATGGTACGCGGTCTGACGGCAGGGGCCATCAAGTAGCCGGATGATTTCCCGCTCGGACTGACCGCGGGGGCAATCAGGTAGTACTATTTCAGTATCATGAAGCTTCTCCTGTCGTACCTCAGGCCCTTTCGGGGCATGATCGTGCTGGCCATCTTCCTTGCCATCACGAACCAGGTCTTCTCCCTGCTGGATCCGCAGATATTCCGCATCATCGTGGACAAATACGTCTCCCATATCTCGACCATTCCGCGCGCGGACTTCGTCCGCGGCGTGGGCCTCCTGATCCTGGGATTCATTGCCGTGGCCATGGTGAGCAGGCTGGCAAAGAACTTCCAGGACTACTTCATCAACGTCGCGTCCCAGTCAGTCGGCGCCAGGATGTATGCGGATGGCGTGGCCCATTCGATGCGCCTGCCCTTCCGATCGTTCGAGGACCAGCAGAGCGGAGCAATCCTCCAGCAGCTGCAGAAAGCGCGCGCGGACAGCCGCGACATGATCGGCCAGTCCATCAACACGATTTTCGTTTCTTCCCTCACGTTTCTTCTCGTGATGGGCTACTCGTTCTTCGTGCATTGGGCCATCGGGGTCACCCTTGTCGTGATGGCGCCGATTCTCGGCGTGCTGCTTTCCGTCCTGGGACGCCGCATCAAGGCCGTGCAGACACGGATCTTCGGTGAAACGAATGCGCTTGCCGGCTCCACCACCGAGAGCCTTCGCAATATCGAGCTCATCAAGAGCCTTGGCCTGGAAACCCAGGAGATCGAAAGGCTCAACCAGGCCAACCAGAAGATCCTGGACCTCGAGCTGGCCAAGGTGAAAACCGTCCGCATGCTCATGTTCTTCCAGGGAACGGCGCTCAACTTCTCCCGCGCCGTGCTGCTCATGCTCATGCTGATCCTTGTCTCCATGAAGCTCATCACGCTGGGGGAGTTTTTCTCCCTCATGATGTACTCGTTCTTCGTCTTCGGGCCCCTGGGAGAGATCGGGACGGTGATCGCGAAATACCAGGAAACGCGGGCCAGCCTGGAAAACCTCCAGCGCATCATGGCGCAGGAGCCGGCACCCCAGAACCCCGGCGGAGCTGTTCCCGACGGGATCGAATCCCTCAAGTTCTCCATGGTGAGCTACAAGCACCCCGGGGCCCGGGAGCCCGCCCTTTCAGATGTCTCCTTCGAAGCGCACGCGGGTGAAAGCGTCGCGTTCGTCGGCCCGTCTGGTGCCGGGAAGAGCACTCTCATCAAGCTGCTCCTGGGGCTCTACCAGCTGGACTCCGGACGCATCTTTTTCAACGGGATCGATTCGCGGGACGTGAACTACGACATGCTGCGGGCCCGGGTGGGGTTTGTCCCGCAGTCGATCGAGCTTTTCGCCGGGACAATCCGGGACAACCTTCGATTCGTGCGCCGCGAGGCCACCGACGCTGAATGCATTGAGAGCCTCCGGGCGGCCCAGCTGCACGGCCTGCTGTCGCGCAGCCGCCAGGGGCTGGACACCCGGATCGGCGAAGGGGGCCTGAAGCTCTCCGGCGGGGAGCGGCAGAGGCTTGCCATTGCCCGCGCCCTGCTCAGGCATCCCGACATCCTGATCTTCGACGAAGCAACAAGCTCGCTGGACACGGAAACGGAGCAGGAGATAACACGGACAATCGATGAGATCATCCGCACGCGCCCCCATTTCGTCACGCTCCTGATAGCCCACAGGCTCTCCACCGTTGCCGCTGCGGACAGGATTGTCGTATTGAAAAAAGGCCGGGTGGTCGAACAGGGATCCCATCAGGAGCTTCTGCGAACGGGCGGGCTGTATTACACTTTGTGGCAGCAGCAGGGGCTCGAAGGGGAGGATCTGGCGCAATCCGTGGCCGCGGCTGGCGGCTGAAAGGAGTTTCCATGGACAAGCGAAGTTTGGGAAAGACCGGGCTGGAGCTCTCGGTCCTGGGATTCGGAGGGTTTCATCTGGTGGAAATCGATGCCGCGGAGGCGGCGCGCCTTCTGGGGGCATACCTGGACGCAGGCGGCAACTACCTGGAGACGGCGGCCAGCTACGGTGATGGAATTTCGGAAACCAAGATCGGGAAGGCGGTCTCCCACCGGCGCGGGGATTTCTTTCTGGCCACCAAGTCGACGCAGAGGACCCGGGACGGCTTTGCAATGGAGCTGGATCAGAGCCTGCGCAACCTGAAGACTGACCATGTCGACGTGATTTTCATCCACGCCCTGCAGAAGCGGGAAGAGGCGGAACAGGTCCTTGCTCCGGGGGGCGCGCTCGAGGCTGCAGCGGCCGCGAAAAAAAGCGGCAAAGCAAGATTCATTGCCGTGAGCTTCCATGGACGACCGGACGCGGGACTCTACGCCCTCCAGCGGTTTCCATTCGACGTCCTCATGACCGGGTTCAATTACTTCGACAAGTTCAACTACCCGTCCATCGAAGGCACCCTGCTCCCCACATGCCAGGAGAAGGGAGTCGGAGTCCTTGCCATGAAGTCCCTGGCAGACGGGTACCTGTACCGGTCCCCCGCTCCTGCATTCCGCTATACCCTCAGCCTGCCGGTCACCACCGTCGTTGCGGGGATCAACTCCCGGCAGATGCTGGAAACCGACCTGCGCCTTGTCAACGGCTTCAAGCCATTGACGGAAAAGGAAAAAGAAAAGCTGTACCGAAGCGCCCCTGAGCTGGGGGACTATGTCTGTCGCCTGTGCGGCAAGTGCAAGGTCAACGGCTTCGACCCGCAGACCGTGTTCCTTCTTGAAGGGCTGTATGACAGGCAAATGGACGACATGCGCGTCACCGACACGGCCCTGTATGCGCTGCGGGAGAGGCTTCGCAACTGGTTCCAGCAGCAGGAGACCGCGCGGGAGGAGTACGCGAAGCTTTCGCAGAAAGTGGATCCCCAGCATGACTACAGCGCGCTGTCCCGGCTGTGCCCGTATGGGATCGACATAGACCGGAAGCTCAAGATTGCCCATGCGAAGCTTTCCAAGGAACGCTATATCGCCTGAAGGGAGAGATACCCCGGGAGATACCCTCTGCTCCTGCCGCGCGATATTCATCGAAGATATCGCGGAGCGCAACCCTTCGGCCGTCGGAGATCTTGCCCGGTTTTTCAGGATTGTTCTGGTCACCCGGGGCAGGGAGGGACAGGCAGAGCCGCCGGGCCCCCTCCGCCCGCCGTTCTCCGGGTCGGTTCATTCGGACCGTGTGGGCGCCCTCATCCGCGAAAAGGCAATCGAGTGGTATGCCTCATGGTTCATCGGAAGCGCGCCCGACATCGGCTTTCGGGGCGTGCTTCCCGGCGCCTCCCAGGCCGAGCTCCAGAAATCCCTTCGCGAGATCAGGCAGGCGGAGGCGCGCTCCAGCGTCGTGATCGACTACGGGCGCCTTGGGCGGATTGCCGAAGCGCTGCGCAGGCGTGGAAAAAAGATTGTTTTCACGAACGGCGTCTTCGACCTTCTGCACATGGGACACCTGGGACTGCTGGAGCAGGCGCGCGCCCTGGGTGATGCGCTGATTGTTGCGATCAACAGCGACGACTCTACGCGCGGCATCAAGGGAGCGGGACGGCCCGTCATCCCCCAGTTCGCGCGCGCCCGGCTGCTTGCCAGCCTGCGCCAGGTGGATGTCTGCTTCATTTTCCCGGAGCCTGACCCAATCGAAGCCCTGCACGCCGTGCGCCCCGACGTCCTTGCGAAAGGAAGCGAATACGACGTGCGGCGGATCGTCGGCGCGCGGTTTGTCTCAGGCTATGGCGGTAAAGTTGTGCGCATTCCCATGGTGCAGGGCTGGTCCACTACCAGCACGATACGCAGTATCCGAACGAAGTGAAACGACGTTGCCGGTGAGGCCGGGATCGCGTGAAGACGGCGCGGGCCATCATGCCGTGTCGAGAATTTTCCGCACGCGGGAGGCCATGTCCTGGCCGTCAAAGGGCTTCGCAATGAGCGGCATCTCCCCGTCCTGAGCGACATAGCGCGTAACGACGTCATTCCCGTAGCCGGACATGAACAGCACCTTCATTGCCGGCGCCATGACGCAAAGGCGATCGTACAGCTCCCGGCCGTTCATTTGCGGCATGACCACGTCGGTCAGGAGCAAGTGCACCGTGCCCTCATGTTCCCCAAAGACCCGCAGGGCGGATGTGCCGTCGTCAGCTTCAAGCACCGTATAGCCCAGGCCGCGCAGCTGGCGGGAGAGCAGCTTCCTGATCGGCTCCTCGTCTTCGACCAGCAGGATCGTCTCGCTTCCCCTGCTGGGCTGCGCCAGTTCGCCGGCGGTTCTCCCTTGCGGCTGAACCTCCGTCCGGGGAAAGAAGATCCTGAACCGGGTCCCTCCTCCCGGCCGGCTGTCCACCTCGATGCCTCCATTGTGCTGTTTCACGATGCCGTAAACGGTTGAAAGTCCCAGCCCCGTGCCCTTGCCCGGTTCCTTGGTCGTGAAGAAGGGGTCGAATATCTTCGCCATCGTCTCCTGGCCCATGCCCTCTCCCGTGTCACTGACGGTGAGCAGAATGTAGCGGCCGGCGGGAATGCTATCCTCGTGCCGCTCAAGGGGCAGTTCCAGGACTACATCCGCTGTAGCGATGGTCAACCGACCCTCCCGGGGGATCGCATCCTGCGCGTTCAAGGCCAGGTTCAACAGAATTTCCTCGATCCGTCCGGGATCCGCCGTGACAGGACAGCTGGAGGTCGAAAGGCGATACTCGATGGCGATGTTTTCCCGAAGAGCCTTGCGCAGCATTTCACCGCAGTCCCTGACAGCATCGTTCAAGTCCAGCGGCCTCAGCTCCAGCACCTGTCTTCGGCCCATTGCCAGAAGCTGGTCGATCAGGTTTCGGGAACGGTATCCCGCCTTGGTGATCTCCTTGATGATGAGGGCGGAATCCGATCCCGCGGGCTGCATGTCGCGCAGCATCTCCGCATTGCCCAGCATGACTGCGAGCAGATTGTTGAAGTTGTGGGCCACGCCGCCGGCAAGGATACCCAGGCTCTCGAGCTTTTTCGCGGCGGCTATCCTGCGCTCCAGCTCCAGCTTTTCGGCCTCCAGCTTCTTGCGTTCCGTGACGTCGACGATTGATCCTTCGAGAATGCCCTCTGAGTTGAGTCTCAAGGAAGTGAGGCAGCTGTGCGCCTTGCCCTGCGCATCGAGCATCCCGCACTCGTAGTTCGTGACACGGCCGTCCCTTCTCAGAATGCGGACCATTTCTTCGCGTTCGCGCGGGTCGGCCCAGTGGATTTCAGAGGCCCCGCCAATCATCTCCTGGCGTGACCTGCCGAAGATTTCGAGGAACTTCAGGTTCACGTCCAGGAGCTTGGAGCCGTCCAGTCGTGATCTGAACATCCCGATTTCGGCATAGTCAAAAAGATCGTGGAACTTCTTCTCACTCTGCCGCAGCGATTCTTCGGTGACCTTCAGCTCGGTCCGGGCGCGAAACTCCCTCAGAACGGCCTTTTCCTGGTACAAGGCAAGTATCCCGATGGCGATCGCGATCGCTGACGGATTGCTGATGAGCCATGTCTTTTCTATCTGCGGCAGAAACCTGCCTGCCGTTACGACGTACGCATCCATTGCCAGAAGAGGGAGGGCGACAATCGCAAAGACGTACTTGCGGGCTCCGGCCGCGAACACGAACACGGCAAAGATGCACACGACAAGGGAAGAGATGAGAGCGCTCCTCCCGAACTGCGGAAACTGGGGCCGGGTCGCCAGGTCGGCGCTGATTCCACACATCATCACCATGAGGCCGGCCAGCTGCGCAATGTGCAGAGGAGTCGTGAGCCGCCGGTGTGATTCAAAGAAGAAAAATGCGAACGGGACAAAGAGGAGCAAAGGGACGAGGGCCGCTACTCTCCAGCCGACGATGCCTGACAGCGGCGGGAACACGTGATCTATATACATGAAGACGAGCAGCGTCGGTATCAGGATATAGCTCATCAGCAATCCGCTGGTGCGCGTTCTGATGGTCTGTTCGAGAAGGTAGGAATCCTTTTCCATGGTGTTGGGGTTGCGGGCGCTGGCGAAAACGCGCGGAGCAGCCGTCAATCGTTACTATAGCTGATAGTGAGACGCGCTACTCCCAGCACCTTGTCCTTGATGGCCTGGCGAAGCTCATCCAGGCCGTAGCCTTTTGACAATCCCGTGGGGGAGGAAAGTGCGTACAAAGCAAGCCGATAGACATGGATCAGGCGCTTGCCAGTGTTCTTCGGGAAGTCTGCGGGCGGCTGGGGCCCCCGGTAGCCGATCTGCCCCGCGCCGTTTTTGCCCTGCACCAGGGTGGACATTTCAGCAGAGGCATTCGCCGCCAGCCCCCCCAGAGCCGGGTCGATGTCCGTGGCCGTCCAGTGGAGGAAAGACGGCGCGTTGATCCCTCTGGATGCAAGGACGAGCCGCGCATCGGGATCATCAAGGATCAGCGCCAGCGCTTTGGTCCCCGGAGGGACGTTGCTCCACTGGAAAGGGAAGGACCGGGGATTGCTCGGCCCGCTGGCCTTTGCCGCAAATGTCGCGTCCAGGCGTCCAGCCGAGACAAGGCCGCTGTCAAAGCCTGTCTCAGAAGATCCTGATACGGCGGGGGACGTTACGGTGAAATCCGCTGCGGCCGCGCTCGATGCGGCAATCAGGAGAAAGATCCATCCAATTCTCGATCGAATGCTCATGAAGCCTCCGTAAGGGAAGAATACTCATTCGGAGGGCTCAGAGTCTCACGATAATTTCCTCGGCTCCTTTTCCCGGCAGGATCATCACGCCGTCAGGGCTGCTCCTGGAGGATCCGTTTTCCACCCCGCCCACTGCGGGCAGGTTTCTCAGGCAGACGCTCCACGGTTTGCGTGCTCCCTGCCGTTTGATGGTGAACGTTTGCCCGCTTCGGCGCACGCTCACGGAAGCCTCCTGGGCACCCTCCGTGGAGATCACCAAGGCAGCGGATTCCGACCCCTCGGCGGGCTCGAACACATGGTAGACGACGCCGTCGGCGTAATCGTAATCGGGCCGGGTCTCATCCGCTCCCAGGGCTATGATGCTGCCCGGCCGCACCATGAGGGGGAGGCTCATGTATCCGTGGGACTCGGTCCGCCAAGCCCCCCCGTCCACGACGGTCCCGCTGATCAAGCTTGTCCACCTGCCCGTCGGCAGGTAATACGACACCGTGCCGTCATCCCTGAAAATCGGCGCCACCAGCAGAGACGGTCCCAGCATGTACTGCCTGTCCAGGGGGGCGCAGGCGGGATCCTCCGCAAACTCGAGGATCATGGCCCGCATCATGGGGATCCCGTCCCGTGAAGCTTCAGCAGCCGCGGCAAACAAGTACGGCATGAGCCGGCATTTCAGCTGAACGAAGAACCGCAGCACGTCGGTGGATTCATCCCCGAACAGCCAGGGCACGCGGTAGGATTCGTTGCCGTGAAGGCGGCTGTGCGATGAGAGGAGCCCGAACGCCGCCCAGCGCCTGTACAGGTCCGGCGTGGCCGTCTTCTCGAACCCGCTGATGTCATGGCTCCAGAACCCGAACCCCGAAAGACCCAGGGAAAGGCCTCCCCGGAGGCTTTCCGCCATGGACTCGTAGGTTGCCGAGCAATCTCCTCCCCAGTGAACGGGAAACTTCTGGCCTCCCACCGTGGCAGACCGGGCGAATACAAGAGCCTTGCCCTCTCCCCTTACTTCCCGCAGGACATCGAACACCGCCTTGTTGTACAGGTAGGTGTAAAAGTTGTGCATCCGCAGCGGATCGGACCCATCGTGATAGACCACGTCGGTGGGGATGCGCTCCCCGAAGTCGGTCTTGAAGCAGTCCACGCCCGTTGCAAGAAGGTTGCGAAGCTTTCCCTGGTACCACCGAACCGCTTCCGGATTCGTGAAATCCACCAGGCCCATCCCCGCCTGCCATCGGTCCCACTGCCATACATCCCCGTCGGGCTTCTTCACCAGGAACCCCTTCTCCATTCCCTCATCGAAGAGGCGCGACTTCTGGGCGATGTACGGATTGATCCAGACGCTGATCCTCAGGCCCTTGTCTTTCAGGCGTTTCAGGATCCCCCGAGGGTCCGGAAACTGGTCGGCGTCCCATTCGAAATCGCACCACTGAAACTCCTTCATCCAGAAGCAATCGAAATGAAAGACGGAAAGGGGAACGCGGCGCTCCCTCATTCCCTCGATGAAGGAGGTCACGGTCTTCTCGTCGTAGTCGGTCGTGAAGGAGGTGGTCAGCCACAGGCCGAATGACCAGGCCGGCGGGAGGGCAGGCCTGCCGGTGAGCTCCGTGTACTTTCGAAGCACGTCCTTGGGAGAGGCTCCGCCAATGATGTAATACTCCAGCTCCTGGCCCGGCACGGAGAACTGCGCGCGGGAGACGACCTCGGAGGCTATCTCGAAAGAGACTTTCTCAGGATGTCCCACCAGCACGCCATAGCCGGCGCTGCTCAGGTAGAAAGGGATATTCTTGTAGGCCAGCTCGCTCGATGTCCCGCCGTCCTCGTTCCATATGTCCACTGCCTGGCCGTTTTTCACGAAAGGAGTGAACCGCTCCCCCAGGCCGTAGATGCTTTCACCCACCCCCAGGGCCAGCTGTTCCCGCATGTAGGAGGTCCCGTCGGAGTCGATGATGTGCCCGGCGCACCCCTTTGCGCTTCCCGTCAGGCGCCTGCCGTCGAAGGAAAAATCCACTGCCCACTCCCCGGACACGCTCACGGAAGCCGACAGCCTCCCGCTGGACAGCGTGACGGCATCAGCGGTTCTCTCGATCCGTGGAATGAGCCCTTCAACCTGGCGCAGCTCGAATGCGGGGGGACGCGTTCGCCCGCCTTTGAAGTGACAGATATGCACGCGGATCACGTCGGGAAGGGGGGAGCTGAGCGTGACGGTGAGCTGCGGCATGTTCAGCGTATCTCCGCGGTGCCTGATGGGCTTGCAGGGAGCATAGACTGTCAGGTTGGAAGGCCCGGTGCGCACATCACGCGCCTGGGCGGGACTGAACAGCCGGACCCCGTCCCTCAGTCCCCAGTATCCGCTTGTAAACTTCATATGTACGCCTTCAGCCTTTGACTGCGCCGGCCACCATGCCTTTGATGATGTGCCTCTGCAGTATGAGATAGAAAATGATTGCCGGCATGACAGTGAGGAGCACCCCCGCCATGGCGTTCTGCCATTCGATCTTGTACAAGCCGAAGAAGTTGTACGCCGCAAGCTGCAGAGTCTGCGACTTTTTCGACCCGCTCAGGATGAGAAGCGGCAGGAGAAAGTCGTTCCACATCCACATCGCGTTGATCACGATGACGGAAACGGTGACCGGCTGCAGCAGGGGGAAAGTCACCTGGAAGAACGCGCGCAGCGGCCGTGCCCCGTCAATGGCGGCGCAATCATCGAGCTCCGTGGGCACCGTTTTGGCGAACCCGTGGTACATGAAAAGGGAAAGCGGCACCCCCAGCCCCCAGTAGACCACTCCCAGCCCCCAGATGGAGTTCGTGAGGTGGAGTGTCTTGGCCACCTTCACAAGGGCGATCATGAACGAATGGAACGGGATCATCATCGGCGCCACGCACAGGAGGAAGATGAGCCAGCTGATGCGGGTCTTCGTGCGGGAGAGCTTGAATCCGGCCAGGGAGGCCAGAAGCACGACCCCCGCGGTGCCCATGCACGTCACGATGAGCGTATTGAGGAACAGGTTGGGATATCGCATGAGGGTGAACGCGTTGGCGAAGTTCTCCCAGCGCAGCTGGGAAGGAAACGCCATGACGTTCTCCATGATCTGGGCAAAGGTCTTCAGGGAATTGATGGCCACCAGGATCAGCGGGTAGATGTATGCCAGCGCAAGAACCGCCATGAGAAGGGAAATTGCCGGGGCCCCACGTGGTTTCCTCATGCCTGCACCTCCCTGCGCTTGAAGGCGTTGAGCTGCGTCACCGTCACCACGAGGATGAGCAGGAAGAGGATGACGGACTTGGCTGATCCGTAGCCGAAGCGGTCGTCGCTGAACGCGGTCTTGTAGATGTCCAGCGCAATGCTCGTCGTCGCCGTCCCGGGTCCGCCGAAGGTCAGGCTGAAGATGACGTCAAACGTCTTGAGGGCATTGGAAACGGAATAGAAGACCGCCACCGTCACCGATGGCATGATCAGGGGGAGCGTGATCCGAAAGAACCTGCCCACCGGGCTGGCGCCGTCAATGACGGCGGCCTCGAGCTGCTCCCGGGGAACCGTCTGCAGGCCGGCGATGTAGATCACCATGTAGAAGCCGATCGACTGCCATACCGACACGAGGATGACGCTGAAGAAGACCAGGTGCGGGTCACCCAGCCAGCTGAGCTGGAAGATGCCCATATGGGTGAGGGAGCCCAGGGAGTCGAACCCCCGGGAGAAGATGAACCGCCATACGTATCCAATGACGATGAGGCTGATGATGTTGGGGATGTAGAACGCCGCCCGCAGGACGTTTTTCCCTCGGATCCTCATGTCCAGGATCACCGCCAGCAGCAGGGCAATGGCGTTGATTGCCACGACTGTGAGGACCGTGAAAACGATGGTGAAGATCATTGAGCTGCCGAACGCAGGATCGCTTGTCAGAAGCTCTTTGTAATTGGCCAGCCCGATGAACTTCGCCACCTTGTCGAGCCCGTTCCACTTCGTGAAGGAGTACGCGATGCTCATCAGGAAGGGGATCTCGACAAAGAGCAGGATGACAACCACGGCCGGAGCCGTCATCCAGAGAAACTCGATCCCGCGCCGTACGCGCGCCCTTCTGCGCCCAGCTGTCATGAACCGCTCTCTTTCAAAACGGCCGGGGAGCAATGCCCCCGGCCGTGGTTATTCTTGCCAGAAACTCGCGCTACTTGGAGGCGTTCACGATCTGGGTGTATTTGGCGTCAAGCGCATCCAGAGTCTGCTTCCTGTTCGTCTGGCCGGCGCAGTATCCCTGGATAATGATGCCAAGCCCCTGCTCCGTCCCGTTGGGGAACATCTGGTAGTACCAGGGATAGCTGGGGACTTTGGCCGCAAGCATGGCGGCCGTGGCCTGGGCAAGCTGTGCTGCCGGGGCCGTTGCCCCCTTGATGGGGGACATCTGCTTGATCTTGTCCGGTATCCACGCCTTGCCGTAATCGGAGGTGGTCAGCCATTTCAGCCACGAAAGGGCAAGCTCCACCTGCCCGTCTTTGGCAACACGTATGGTCTGATTGGAATCGTACATGATCCCTGCTTCGTTCGCGGAGCCGGCCACGGGTCCCCGCAGGAAACCGATGTCGATGTCCGGTGTAGTCTTGCGGACGGTGTCTTCTGCCCAGTTGCCCTGGTGGATGATGGCCGCCTTGCCGGTAGCCAGGGCCGAGCACTGGTCATTGAAGTCCGACTCCATGGGCTTGGTGCCGCCGTACTTCTTGATCAGGTCCAGCACGTCGAACACCGTGCTCATGCCCTTGATGTCCTTGAACTTCAACGCCCCGCTGTTCAGCTTGTCCACCATGCCGGCGAAACCGCCGTAGGAGGCGCTGGCCGGCGCAAGTACCTGCCACGCGGTCTGGGGCAGGACCCACCATTCCTTGTAGCCTGTGGCAAAGGGCTGGAGGCCGCGGGCCTGCAGCTTCTTGGCTACCGCCTCGTACTCTCCCAGCGTCCGCGGCAGCGTCTTGATTCCCGCATCGGCGAAGATCTTCTTGTTATAGATGAATGAGTGGGACTGCACCAGGAAAGGATAGCCGGTGATGCGGCCCTGCACGGTGACCCCCGCCAGCGCCGAGGGCTCGATCAACTTGATGAAGTCAGCGTCCGTCAGGTCGTACACGAAATCCTTGTACGTCGAATTGTCCGCGTAAGCGCTGCTCATGAAGACGTCAGGAATATCCCCGGAGTTGAGCTTCGACTTGAGGAGCGTCACATAGTCGGCCTGGTTCACGGTGATATCCAGGGTGTTCCCCGTGTCCGCCTGGTACGCCTTGGCCATGTCGTTGTACTGGTCGGTGAGCTCCGGGCTGTAGAAGAACAACTTGAGAGTCTTGCCCTGGCCGGCAACCAGTGCAGCGCACATGACGATGAACGCCGCAGCCAGCAGATATCTCTTCATTTCCTTCCTCCTTTTTGAGGGTCTTTCCGCGGGCGGTCTGCCCGCGTATGATGTACGTTTATCATATGGCAGTAGCGCTGTCAACTAAAAAGCGCATAGAATGAGAGTGCACTCATGGGCATCACACAGAAGGAAATAGCCAACGCGCTGAACCTGCCCCTCATCACCGTGCACCGGGCCCTCAACAGCTCGGGGTACGTGTCCAAGGAGCTGAAGGGACGGATCCTCGCGTACGCCCGGGAGGTGCGCTATGTGCCTCACAAGGCTTCCCAGGTCCTGAAACGTAACAAGGTCCGTAAAATCGCCGTGTTTTCCTCCTCCCTTCCCCGCTATTTCTGGAACGACATCCGCACGGGCATCTCCATTGCGGCGGAGCAGATCCAGGCACTAAACTACAGGGTCAATTACTACCAGGTTTCCGAGAGAGACTCCGATCAGTACCTGGAGCTCCTGGATGCGGAGATCCGTGACGGCGTGGAGGCCGTTGCCTTCGTCAACCAGTGGATTTACAGGATGGACGAGATCATCTCACACATCACCACGGCAGGAATCCCTTACGTAACGCTGAATGTCGACGCGCCGGAGAGCCGCAGGCTGTGCTACATCGGCCCTGATTACCGCGCCGGCGGCGGGCTGGCGGCTGAATACATCGGCAAGACCCTCCTGTTCAAGAATCGTCCCAACGTTCTTGTGCTCACCACGCTGCCGGACAGCCAGGCAGTGTTGAAAGCGCCGGACATCAACAAGCTGAGATATGACGGCTTTCGGGAGGTACTCGAAAAGCATTTCCCGCAGGTAGGGCACGACATGGCGTTCATCACGAAGGGAATGAGCTCTCCAGCGGCTGCGCGCCACATTGCCGACCTGATGGCCGAAAGGGAAGGAGACTTCGACGCCGTCTATCTGATCGCCGCCTACAACGCCCCGTTCATCAAGGCGCTGGAGCAGTCGGCTTTGACAAGACGGGTGGTCGTCCTGCACGACCTGGACTCATCGTCGAACCACTTGCTCGCGAAAAACCTCCTCACGGCGGTCATCTACCAGAACCCCATCCTCCAGGGGTATTACACGGTTCGTACCCTGGAGAACCTCCTGGAATCGGGCCACCCCCCCGAGAGCAAGCTGTTCAACATCGTGCACAGCGTCGTCCTCAACGAGAACAAGGATCTTTACAGGAACCACACCTTCTTCGCAAAAATGATGGAGTGACGGCGAATGTTGCCGGGCGGGCAGTCCTTGGGGGACGCCGCGGCAGTATATTGATGGAGTGGAGATCGATCCCGCCCAGGTGCACAAGCGCTTCCCCGCGGCAGCCGAATATCTGAGCGGGATCTACATCCTGGCCAGGGATTACGGCCGGGTAAGCAATTCCCGGCTTGCCGCGTGGACCGGGGTCAGCGGCTCCGCAGTCACACAGGCCCTGGGCCGTCTCAAGCGCCTTGGACTGGCGCGCCAGGCGCGCTACGAGAGCATCGAGCTCACGGAGCAGGGCCGCATCCTGGCAGTGAAAGTATTGAGGAGGCATTATCTCCTGGAGCATCTCCTTGTCCGCATCCTCGACTATCCCTGGGAAAAGGCGGATGACGAGGCCAAGAGGCTTCAGAACGAGATCTCCGATGACCTGACGGAGCACCTCTTCACAAGGCTTGGGTCCCCCCAGGCTTGCCCGCACGGCAACCCCATGCCGGGTTCCTCGGTCGAAGCGAGGCTCCTGAACGCCCCCCGGCTGAGCGATGCCCCTGCCGGCCTGATGGTGCGAATCATGCGGATCACCGAGGAAGGGGAGCAGATCCCCCTGATGCTGGATTTTTGCATGATGCGCGGGATCAAGCCGGGGGCGACATTCAAGGTTGTCGGCAGGGAGGGGGAGGTGATCCGGCTGGGCAGGCCGCGGCCGGATGGTCACGGCGCGGATCTGACCGAGGGGATCGAGGTCGAAGTCCCGCTGGAAAAATCCCGGCACATCCGGTACGAATTAATGCATATTAACTCTTGACAGTACTTGACTGAAATAGTCATATATAGGCGATGAAACTTTCGTTCTTCGGTCTGACAGCCTTCCTGGTGATCGGTTCTTCCCTGTGGGCGCAGGCAACTCCTCAATCAAGCCTTGACGCGCTTTTGCTGCCGTTCGAGCGCTCCTATGCCCAGGCTGCGGCGGGAGAATGGAAGAGTTCCCTCGATCTGCTCGAACAGTTCGCCATGCGCTGGCACATGGCCAACCCGTCTCATTCGGGTTCCACGGCGAAGGTTGAAGCCTCCCTGAACGCGTCCGCACGCGCACTGCTGGAAGCAAACTCCGCCCCGGCCGCGGCGCCCCAGGCGCTCGCGGACCTCAGCAAGGCGCTGAGTGACTACTTTGCCGCCGGGGGCCGGACAGGAGATTCCGCAAGCCCTCAGTTCTTTTCCGCGCTGGCCACAATTGCCGCCCGGGGCCTTGATTCCGTCCAGGGTTCCCAACCCGGCGCGGCAGCCGTGAAGGTCCAGCTGTTCGACGCGCTGTGGGGCCTTGCCGAGGATTCGGTGCACGGAAAAGACCCTGCCTCCTACGCACGGATCGAAGCGGGGATCGACAACTCCCTTTCCGCGCTCAAGGCCCAACCGGCCGACCTTGCAGGAGCCCAGACGGCCCTGACCGACCTGCTCTCCACGGTGCAGGGTCGCGCGGGCAGCGCAACGGCCGAGGCTGGGCCTGCCGCCGGGTCACCTTCCGCCGGTCCCGCAACCGCGCACGGGATCCCTGAGCTGCTGGGATTGCTGGCTCGGACACGTGCCGCCCTCGCCGACGGCAACCCTCGCGAAGCCGCAGCCAGGATGCAGGTTTTCATCAGCACGTGGCCGCTCGCCGAGGGGGAGGTCAAGGCCAGGTCTGATGCGGTCTATTCGCAGATCGAGAACGAGATGACGGAGGCGGGCGGCCTGCTGCTTTCCGGGCCGGCCGCCCGGGCGCGCGCGGAACCGGTCCTGGCGGAAATGTCGGCCCAGCTCTCCGGGCTGGGAGAGAGGACAAGCTACACCGCCTGGGATGCCGGGATGATTCTCCTGCGCGAAGGAATGGAAGCACTGCTCGTTCTGGCCGCGCTGCTTGCGATGCTGAAAAAAACTGAAGGCAGAAAGAGGGACGTCTGGGTCTGGACAGGGGCCGGTTCGGGGCTTCTTCTCAGCGGAATCCTGGCCGTGGTTCTGGGGTTTGTCATATCCGCCGCGGCTGCCGGCAGCGCCCGCGAGCAGCTGGAAGGCTTCGTTGGACTTGGGTCCGTGGCCCTGATGGTGACCGTGGGCGCCTGGCTGCACCGCCGCTCCGGCCTGCAGTCATGGAACGCTTTCATCAAGAACAAGGTTGGCGGCGCGCTTGCCAAGGGGAGCATGTGGTCCATTTTCGCCCTTGCCCTTCTTGCCGTCCTTCGAGAGGGAGCGGAGTCGGTCGTCTTCTACATCGGGATAGCGCCGGCCATCTCCCTTGCAAAGCTGCTCCTGGGAATTGGAGGGGCGCTTCTCATCCTGGTGGTGATCGGCTACCTGATCATCCGGTTCAGCGTGCGCCTGCCCCTTCGATGGTTCTTCCTTGTCGCAACCCTGCTGATCTACTACCTCGCATTCAAGATTGCGGGGGAAAGCATCCACTCTCTTCAGATCGTTGGCGTCCTCCCCAGCCATTCGCTGGCCGGGCTTCCGTCCACCGGACTCCTGGGCATGTACCCGACATGGGAGACGTTCGCCCCGCAGATGGCGGTACTGTTGTACGTCCTTGCGGAGATGCTTTTCACCGAGCTGCGGCGCATGACGGGAAGACGGGCTCAAGCCCGCACGGGCGCGGCGGGCGCCTCCCACGGGTAGGCCGCCCGCGCCCTTTTACGCGCGACGGGCCAGCCTCTTCTCCGCTTCTGATATCTGCCTTCCATATTGGGGAAGCCACGCTCTCTCGGCCACCAGCATCTCGTCCACCATCCGCCAGATCTCGGGGGGGTTGCACACAGCGCCGACAAGCGGGTCCATCATCATTGCCTGGCGGAGCAGCATGTCGTCCCCTTTCACGGCCGCCTGCACGGCCAGCCTCTGCACCGAAATGCTGGCATTGCACACGGCCGCAAGCCCCAGGGGCAGATCCCCGATCACGGGCATCCAGATGCCGGTGGCATCCACGTAGCCCGGCGCCTCGATGATCGAGTCAGGGGGCAGGTTCGTGATGCAGCCGTGGTTCACCATGTTGAAATGCCCCCGGTAGCTCCGTCCCGTCTCAAGCGCCTCGATGATGTAAGAGCCGTGCTCCTCCGAGCGCGCGCCCGGCTCGTAGCTGCGGGCGGGGCTTTTCTTCATTTCCTCATAGTCCCTGTCGAAGGTCAGCCGCTGGTCCTCGCAGTGGTGCAGGTATCCGCCCGTTTCCCCGTGGATCCATTCGCTGTGGTCGATCCATCCTTCGATCTGGTCGCGCCGCTTGCGGTACCAGGGAACGTACTCGCTGAGGTGCCCGTTGGACTCGGTGCTGAAGTAGCCGAACCTGCGCAGCATGTCGATGCGCACCTTCTCCTGCCTGCTGAGCTCGGGATCGCGCTCGAACGCGGAAAGCAGCTGACCCGTCATATCCTGTCCCTTGTGAAGGACCTGGATGTACCAGGTCTGGTGATTGATCCCCGCGCAGACGATGTCCACTTCGGCCTTCGGGAGGCCCAGCGCCTTGGCAATCTGGGAATGGCCGTGCTGCACGCCGTGACAGAGCCCGATTGTCTTGACTCCGCCGTATTCGTTGGCCGCCCACGTGTTCATGGCCATGGGATTCACGTAGTTCAGAAGCATGGCCCCCGGCGCGCCGACTTCCCGGATGTCGCGACAAAGGTCGAGAATGAAGGGGATGGTCCGCTGGCCGTACATGATTCCGCCCGCGCAGATGGTGTCCCCGACGCACTGATCCACCCCGTAGCGCAGGGGGATCTCCACGTCATGGCGGAACGCCTCCAATCCCCCGATGCGCGCCACGCTCAGCACGTAGGAGGCGCCGCTGACCGCCTCCTTCTGGCTCACAAAGTTGGACAGCCGGACCCGGTCTTTGTGGTTGGCGGCAAGATCCCGCGCAACCAGGCCGCTCACCCGTTCCAGGTTTCCCTTGTCGATGTCCATGAGACGGATCTCCGCATCGTCGAACTGTGGAACGGTCAGCAGGTCAGCCACCAGCTTGCGGGTGAACTCGATGCTCCCCGCCCCAATGAACGCTATTCGCATTCCCATATCCGCGTGCTCCTTGTTGCATGCGACGCTCTTGGTCTGTTCGCTCCAAAAAGATATCCCCCGCGACGGTCGGGCAGAATATGTCAATTGTGCTAACAATAGCAATGATGTACCATGGCGCCGAGAGGACGGCCCTGGACGCACCAGCCTTTTCCAATCTCAGGCTCCTCCCCCTGCGCTCCGTTTCAGTCTTCCGCCGGGAGCGCAGGATCCCCCTTCATGCCATGATCTCCAGCGGAGGCCATTCCGTGGAGACCTCCCGGGACTATTGCTGGGACGGGACCGCGCGCGGGACCGCCAGCTTTGCCGTCCTCCAGCTCACCCTTGGCGGTTGCGGCCGCCTGGAATCCCGCAACGGCCAGTGGGACCTGACACCGGGGACCCTCATGATCGTCGACATCCCCAGCCCCCACCGGTATTTCCTTCCCGAAGGCTCGCCGCAGTGGGAGTTCGTCTTTCTTGTCGTCTACGGCAGCGAGCTCCTGAGGATCGTGTCCGGCATCGAGCGGCGCATGACACACATGATTCCCGTGGGTGAGAAATCGCGAATTCCAGCGGAATTTCAACGAATTCTGAAAACCCTGTTTTCCCGACGCCCGCTGGGCGCCTTCGAGAACTCGGCGCTTGCGTACAGCCTTTGCATGGCCCTGCTGGAGGAGTCGTACGCGGTCCCGGCGCATGAGGATGCTTCGCGCTTCGAGGCGGTCAAGAAGCACCTGCACGACAATCTCCAGAAGGGCATCGGCGTCTCTGAGATGGCTGACATGGCCGGGCTCAGCCGATCCCACTTTGCGCGCCTCTTCAAGGATGCGGAAGGAATGTCCCCGCGGGACTACCTGGAAGACCTTCGGTTGCGCCGGGCCCTCTCGCTTTTGTATTCTCAAGCGCTCACCGTGAAAGAAATCGCGATTAATTGCGGGATACCGGACGTGAACTACTTCTGCCGTCTCTTCCGCAGGCATACCGGGATGTCGCCGGGGGAATACCGTCGCAGCGCTCTCTAGCGCGACAGCATCCGCGCGGAAGCGGAGCACAAGAATGCTATCGAGAGCACACCGGTCACATTTACAGCGTCAATGCCGCGGCGATACAGTTCATTGAGCGGCGCTGCCAGATGACCACGCACCACGCCGCAAGAGAAATCGAACGGAGGTGACCACGAATGAGAAAAGCGCTCTTTCTCGGTTTTTCCATGATGCTGATTGCCGGTTTTGCTTTTGCGGCGGGTCAGCAGGAAAAGTCCGCAGCAGCAGGCCAGCCGGTGACGCTGCAGGTCTGGAACGTTTTCGACCCCGCCCTTCCCGGTGACGGCAAGGAGCATGAGCAGAAGTACGCGGAGTACTCGAAGCTCCATCCCGGAATCACGATCCAGCACAACATCATGCAGTACGACCAGTTGCGGCAGAAGTTCATTGTCGCGGGCCAGGCGCAGCAGGGACCCGATGAGGTTCACATGCTCGGCGAATGGGTCCCCGATTTCGTGAGCATGGGCTTCCTGGAGGATATCACTTCCCCCATGAAGGCATGGAGTGATTACGGCAGTTTCCCCGAGAGCACGTGGAAAGTTGCCAGCGTCGACGGAAAGATCTACGGTGTCCCCAGCATCGCATCCACCCGGGTGCTCGTGTACCGTGACGACCTGTTGTCAAAGGCCGGGATCTCCGTCCCCAAGACCTGGGCGGATTTACGGGACGCCGCAAAGAAGCTCACCGCGGCCCCCAGCCAGTACGGGATGGCATTCTGTTCCTCCAGCAAGGCAGTCAGAGGCCCGCAGGAGTTCGCAGTCCTTCTCTGGTCCACGGGGGGAGAGCTTGTGAAGCTGGAAAGCGGCAAGTGGGTCCCCGGGTTCACCGTTGCCCAGGCCAAGGAAGTCTTCCAGCTCTACTACGACCTGATGTTCACGGATCAGGCCATGCCGCCGGACAGCATCGGGTGGGAGTGGGACCAGCTCGATCCCGCTTTCCAGGCCGGACAGGTCGCCATGGTGCAGAACGGCTCCTGGATGAGGGGCCGGGCTGATCAGGCCGACACCGGAAAATCCTGGAAGACGGCTGCCTTCCCCTACGACAAGGTTCCCGCCACCTATCTGGAAGTGAAAGTCGAGGGGATCAGCAAGTTCTCCCAGCACAAGCAGGAGACGATCGATTTCATGAAGTGGCTGTACTCACGTGACAACATGGTCTACGTGACCCAGTTCGACAACCTGCCCTCCCGTTCCGACTCCAAGGATTCCCCGTTCTGGAAGAATGACCCGATCTGGCGCGGGACGTTCCTGGACACGGTTTCTGCAGGGCACTCAATGCCGTCCATCCCTTTCGGGCCTGCGCTGAAGCTCACAATGGACGAAGTGCAGCAGGTGTTGTATAAGAAGGCCAGCCCAGACCAGGCTGCGCAGGACTTCTTCACAGGCGTCAAGAGCTACCTGGACACGTCCGTCAACAAATAGACGGACCCTGATTGGAGGGGGAGTGAAGAAGGGCACTGTTTCCGGCTACGCCTACTTTCTCCCCCTTTTTCTTTTCATAGCAGCCGTCTACCTGTACCCGTTTCTCAACGCAATCAGCCTGAGCCTCCACGACGTCAATTACCTGCGCCCGGGCAATCGACCCTTCGTTGGCCTGGCGAACTTCGGCCGTCTCCTGTTCAAAGAGCCCCTGCTCGGCGTCACGGTAAGCAACTCGCTGGTGTTCACCCTGGGCTCAGTGATCTTCGAATACATCGTCGGGCTCGCATCCGCCCTCCTCTTGAACAGCGTTTTCATCAGGATGAAAAATCTCTCCAAGGCACTCGTGCTGCTCCCTTGGGCGGTGCCGATTGCCATCAACTCGCTGATCTGGAGATTCCTGCTCTCCGGCGGGTACGGTTTCATTGACCAGTTCCTGAACGTGCTCGGTTTCCATGGTTTGGTCAACGAGAACTGGCTCGGAGACCTGGCGCTCGTCATGCCCACCGTCTTGTTCGTCAACGTCTGGCGGAGCTTCCCTTTCTACACCATCACGCTGACGGCAGGGCTTGCCACCATCCCTCGGGAGCTCTACGAGGCCGCGGAGGTTGACGGGGCGGGGTGGATGCGCAGGTTTCGCACAATCACACTGCCGGGCATACGGCATGTGTCCGCGGTCATCGTGGTGTTCCACCTGATCTGGACGTTCACCAACTTCGACGTCATCTACCTGCTCACGGGAGGGGGTCCCTTGCACGCCACGGAAGTGATTCCCACGTTCCTGTATCAACAGGCTTTCGTCAATTTCGACATGGGGTATGCGGCGGCAATGGGCGTCTTTCTCTTCCTGGTCCTCAGCGTGACCGTGGGTCCCTTGTACAGCTGGTTGAATAAATGAGCCATCGCCTCCACAGAGGTCAGGGTGCCGCGCGAGCGGCGGCAATTGCCCTGATGGTGCTCCTGATGCTCTTCGTCGTCTTTCCATTCTTCTGGATGCTCACCACCTCGGTGAAGCTGGACAAGAACATCATCACCCTCACGATGTATATCCTTCCACCGGCTTTCACTTTGAATCATTACGTCAACGTGTTCGCAAGCGCGCACCTGGGGCGGATCTTTTTCAACACTTCCGTCATCTCGGCCTCAACCATTCTGGCCTGTCTGGTGGTGATCACACCCGCGGCGTTCGCAATCAGCATTCTCAAGGTGCGCGGGTCCGTGCTCATTACGAGGTTCGTGCTCTCCCTCCAGATGATCCCCGGCATCATGCTCGTGGTCCCCCTGTACGCCATCCTGAAAGACTACCGGCTGCTGGACACCTACTGGGGGCTCATCGTCAGCTACACTACCTTCACCATCCCTTTCTGCTTCCTCCTGGCGTCCTCTTACTACAGAAGCATTCCCCACGAGCTTTTCGAGAGCGCGTTCATCGACGGGTCCACCCGGCTGCAGGCCCTGATACAGATTGCCGTGCCCCTTTCCGCGCCTGGGCTGGCAACGACCGGCATCTACGCATTCCTTCTGTCCTGGAACGACTTCCTTTTCGCGAACACCTTCACCTCCTCCATTACCGCCCGTACCCTCACCGTGGAGGTCAGCCGGCTCATCGGCAGCTGGGGAACCTACTGGGGAGAGCTGACGGCGGGGGCAACAGTCACGGTCCTGCCCGTCCTGATTGCTTTCATGCTTGCGCACCGATACATCGTGGAAGGGCTGACGGCAGGCGCGGTCAAAGGGTAGTCAAAAGGTAGCCTGCCCCTGGCTTTTCCTTGACACCTCTGGCGGCAGGAGACTATAACTTCCGTATCTTTTTGCATTCCGTGTATAAGGAGGAAACCGCTGTGAAACGACTGATTGCGCTTGCAAGCGCTCTTCTTCTGGTCTGCGCGCTTGCCGGGTTCGCGGCTGACAACAAGCCGCCGGTTCTCATTGGCCTGCAGGGGCCCATTACCGGAGCCTGGGCGTACGAGGGCCAGATGGCCAAGCAGGCAACGGAGATCGCCGCCGCGCTCATCAACCAGAAAGGCGGGATCCTGGGCGGTCGGCAGATCCAGATCATCGTGGAGGATGACGCGGGGCAGCCGCAGACGGGCGCTCTTGCGGCAACGAAGCTGACGGGACAGAAAGGCCTGGCTGCTTCCGTTTCCTCCTACGGCTCATCCATCACGGAGCCGGCATCGAACATCTACGAGAAGCACAAGCTCGTGAACATCGCCTACGGCGCCACCGCGGTGCGACTGAGTGAGCGCGGCCTGAAATATTTCTTCCGCACCTGCAGCCGTGACGATTCCCAGGCCAGGTTCTTTGCGGAGAACGTGCCGCAGAAATTCGGGGCTCACAAGATCGCAATCATGCATGACAATACGGCGTTCGGCAAAGGCCTTGCGGAAAACACCCGGGACGCCTTGAAGCCCATGATCGACGCCGGCAAGATCCAGATCGTGTATTACGACGCTATCACCCCCGGGGAGAAGGACTTCCATGTTCCCCTCACCAAGATGCGGGAAACACAGCCGGACCTGTGGTACTACACCGGCTATTACGCTGAAGCGGCGCTTCTTGTCACGCAGGCCCGGGAGATCGGGATCACCTGCCCCTTTGTCGGCGGCAACGCAGCCATCAACGACGAGTTCGTGAAGATCGCCGGCCTTCCCATCGCAAAGGGCTGCTACATGACCAACGAGCCCCTGCCGGCGGACCTTCCCACTCCCGAGGCCGCCGAGTTCCTCAAGGCGTACAAGGACAAGTTCGGCGACATCCCCTCCAGCCCCTGGCCGGTCTACGCCGCTGACGCGGTGAACATCATCGCGTACGCCGTGGACAAGACGGGCTCCACCGACGGCACGGTGCTGGCGGACTACCTCAGGAGCAAGGTGAACGGGGTGCCGGGGATCACCGGCAAGATCGGCTTCACGGACAAGGGGGACCGTGAAGGGGTGCCCATGTTCCTCTACGTTGTGGATGACCAGGGGAAGATCGTCATCTCCAAGTAGCCTGAGCTAATGAGGGTTTTTCTCGAGCAGTTGATCAACGGGCTGACGATCGGGTCTTTCTATGGCCTGATCGCGCTGGGCTACTCAATGGTGTACGGGGTGCTCAAACTGATCAACTTTGCCCATGGCGATTTCTTCGCACTGGGCTCGTACCTGGGCTACACGATGCTCGTCCTTGGAGCGGGCTTCGTGACAACCCATCTGGGCTTATGGGGCGGCCTTGCGGTCACCGTGATCGTGGCCGCCCTTTGTCTTGCGCTTGTCGGTGTTGTCGTGGAGCGTATCGCCTACCGGCCCATCTACCCGGCGGGCAGGCTTCCCGCGGTTGTGTCTGCCTTGGGAGCCTCGATCATTCTTCAGAACCTCATCATGATCATCTGGGGCCCCCGATACCAGGCGTATCCCGCCCAGCTCATCCCTAACTTCCAGATCCACGCCGCGGGGCTCAACCTCACAGGGTTGCAGCTGCTCATCCTCTGCGTCTCTTTCGCGCTGATGGCGGTGCTGTATTTCGTCATCCAGAAGACCACCTGGGGCGCGGCGGTGCGCGCCACCGCGCTGGATCGTGACACCGCGGCTCTCATGGGGATCAACTTCAACAAGGTGATCCGGTTCATCTTCACGCTCGGCCCCGCCCTCGGCGCGCTCACCGGCGTCATGGTGGGCATGTATTACCGGCAGATCAGCTTCACCATGGGCTGGAACTATGGGCTGAAGGCCTTTACCGCCACCATCCTTGGCGGGATAGGAAATATCCCGGGGGCAATGTTCGGAGGCCTGATCCTGGGCGTCCTGGAGATGCTGGGCAGCGCGTATGTCTCCACCGCCTGGAAAGATGTCTTTGTCTTCCTCATACTCATTCTCGTGCTGATATTCCGGCCCAACGGACTTTTCGGCGAGAAGATAGCTGAGAAGGTCTAGGGCATGCCGGGACACCTTCTGCCGCGTCATGGCGCAGCTCGCTACGCCGGGCTGGCCGCGCTCCCCCTGGGCCTCGTTGCGGTCATAGCCTTTCCCTTTTTTGCCGGTGATTACCTGCTGGATGTGGCTTTCTTCTTCGGCATCTACGTCGTCCTGGGCTTGAGTCTCAATATCGTCCTTGGCGAAGTCGGGCTGTACGACCTTGGCCATGCCGGGTTCTACGCGATCGGCGCCTATACCACGGCCATCCTCAACACCAGGTTCGGGATCCCCGTGCTGATCCTCCTGCCTGTCAGCGCGCTGGCGGCAGGCCTTTTCGCTTTCCTGGTCACCTCCCCCGTCATCCATCTCCGCGGGGATTACCTGTGCATCGTGACCATCGGAATGGGGGAGATCGTCCGCCTGGCGCTGATCAACAACCCGCTGGGGCTGACGGGCGGACCCAACGGCGTCTACGGGATCGATTCTCCCACCCTCGGCTTCCTGAAGCTCGACTCTTCAGCCGGCTATTATGCGCTTGTCTGGTTGGTGGTCGGCCTGGCCGTCATTGCGCTCTTTCGCCTGCAGCATTCTCGAATCGGCCGGGCCTGGAACTGCATCCGGGAAGACGAGGTGGCTGCGCAGGCAACGGGCATCGACGTGCGCGCGTACAAGCTCCTGGCTTTCGTGCTTGGCGCAGCGCTGGCGGGGGTTGCCGGGAACCTCTATGCGATCAAGCTGATGGTGGTCTCACCGGAAAGCTTCACGTTCTGGGAATCCTGTCTCATGTTCAGTATCGTGCTGATCGGCGGGATGGGCTCCGTGCCGGGGGTCATCATTGGAGCCGCGGCAATCAGCCTGTTCCCCGAGATCTTCCGGTCCTTTGCCAGCTACCGCATGGTCATATTCGGCCTGGTCATGATCCTGATGATGATGTTCCGGCCCGGCGGCGCCTGGCCGCGGCGGCGCGGGGGGACCGAGGCGCGGGACCTCCTCGCACGGCTGTGGAAGCCCAATGGGTGACCCGCTGGCCGCGGCGGCTAAAAAGAACGCCGAGATCGTCCTGGAAACCACGGGGCTCACGAAGACCTTCGGCGGCCTGACTGCCGTGGACTCGCTGGACCTGCGCGTCCACCGCGGTGAGATCTCCAGCCTCATCGGCCCCAACGGCGCGGGGAAGACGACCGTGTTCAACGTCGTCACCGGCATCTACAAGCCGGAGAGAGGCACGGTGCTCTTCCAGGGAGAGAACATCACGGGAAGAAAGCCGCACAGGATCGTTGAGCGGGGAATCGCCCGCACGTTCCAGAACATCCGCCTCTTCCCCAACCTCACGTGCCTTGAGAACGTCATGGCCGGCAGGCACGCGCGGACCAGGAGCGGTTTGGCCGCCGCGCTGCTGCGGCTGCCGTCGCAGGTGCATGAGGAGAAAGAGACGCAGCGCTCAGCGGAGGAGCGCCTCTCCC
This sequence comes from uncultured Spirochaetota bacterium, assembly GCA_963710335.1. Taxonomy (GTDB): domain Bacteria; phylum Spirochaetota; class Spirochaetia; order SZUA-6; family Fen-1364; genus Fen-1364. Next base: position 174,455 of record CAVQAA010000006.1, on the reverse strand, counting down.
AGGTGGGCCTGTGGGAATGGCGACATGAGCTTGCGCGCAACATCGCCTACGGCCGGCAGCGAATGCTGGAAATTGCGCGCGCCCTCGCCACCTCCCCGCGGCTCATCGTCCTTGATGAGCCGTCCAGCGGGCTGAATCCGCGGGAAACCGAGGACCTGATGGAGTTCATCAAGCGGATCATCCGGGATGAGCACCTCACGATCCTCCTCATCGAGCACGACATGAACGTGGTCATGGGCATCTCGGACTGGGTCACGGTGATGGACGGCGGGCGCAAGATCGCCGAAGGCCAGCCCCGGCAGATCTACCATGACCCCCGCGTCATCGAAGCGTATCTCGGCGGGGGATCCTGAAAATGCCGCCGCTTCTCCAGGTGAACGATCTTCATATCCACTACGGGCAGCTTCAGGCCCTGAAGGGTGTGACCCTGTCCGTGGAGGAAGGGGAGGTCGTGACAGTGCTCGGGGCCAACGGGGCCGGAAAAAGCACCTTGTTGCGCGCCATATCGGGCCTGCTTCCCGCCAGGGAGGGCGATATCCTCCTGGACGGCGCCTCTCTCTGGCGCACACCTGCCTATGACATCGTGCTGCGTGGGATTTCCCACGCCCCCGAGGGTCGCAAGGTCTTCTCCACGCTCACCGTGGAGGAGAACCTCAACCTCGGAGCATTCACGCGCCGCAATCGGCGCAAAGAGGTCACTCAAGCTCGAGACAGGGTCTTCGAGCTGTTTCCCCTTTTGAAGGACAGGCGTTGGCAGCTGGCCGGGACCCTTTCCGGCGGGGAGCAGCAGATGCTGGCCATTGGCCGCGCGCTGATGAGCACCCCCCGGATCCTGCTTCTCGATGAGCCGTCCCTCGGCCTGGCGCCCATCCTGGTCCACCTCATCTTCGACATCATCCAGGAGATCAACCGCCAGGGTATCGCAATCCTCCTAGTGGAGCAGAATGCTCACCAGGCGCTGGCGCTGGCCCGTCGCGGATACGTCCTGGAGACCGGGCTGATTTCCGCCCATGGCACGTCGTCGGAGCTTCAGGCAGACACGCGGATCCAGGAAGCGTACCTGGGAGGCTCGGGCCTCAACGCCCGGCTGCCTTGATCCGTTTCCCCGAGGAGCGCGCGGGATGCGCCGCCTTGCTGGCTGGCGCCGGCGGCGGAAGCGGCTCTGCGATGGGGGTGCTCTCGATTTTCTGGTTCATGACGGCAAGCCCGCCCCCCGCGCTCAAGGTGTTGATGATGACGTCGCGCACAAGCGCCTCGTGGCTGAGGCCCCGGCTCCTGCCCAGGCCGTAGACAAGGGCAAGAGAGGCATAACCCGAGGGTTGCATGCCGCTCGCCATGAGGAGCCTGCCTATCTGGAGAGAGTCGGCGTCCTCCAGCGGGGCCACTGCGCGCAGGTCCATGACGGCCCCGCATGCCGCCAGCGCGGATTCCTTCCCTCCCCGCTTGCCGGCCCCCGCGGAAAGAAGCTGGCTGATAAGCTGATCCGGGAGCCCGGAACGGAGGTAGAGCGCCACTTCCTTCACAGTCTCATCCCCGAGCGGTGAAAGGAAGGATCCGTTGAACCCGGCCCTCTGCACGATGAGCCGGGCTTTCTGCAGGCGCGCCAGCTCGACGCTGAGCACGCTCACCAGACTGTCGGCCGGCACTCCTTTTGCTTCGCCTTCCCTGAGCCTGTCCATAAGGAGCCGCTGGGGAACGTGGTTCCGCGCAGCCTCTGAAAAGATCCGGCCCAGCTCGTCGCGGGCGGCCACGTAGGAGGCCGCGCGGGGATCAGACCCGTACCAGCTTCCCAGCAGATCGCTCCAGGAGGAGCTTGCGGCCGCCATCAGCAGGAAGGAGGAAAAAAGAAGAATGACCGCGGGATACGGAGTCTGGCGGCTCGTGTCGACAGCATTCATGGCGCGTCCCCTCACAACCTGAGCACGGAGTTCTGACCGCCAAAGCCGTCGTCGATCTGGCTTTCCGAGTGAGGGTCCGGGACCCACTGCTGCCCGTCGATCAGGAAATCATATGTGTAGATTGCCCCGGCACGAAGCGGCACGGTGATCTCCCAGATCCCGTTTTGCCCTTCCTTCAGCTTCAGCTCTCCCGGCCGCCAGCCGTTCCAGTCCCCGGCAAGGCTGACCCGCGAAGCCGTCGGAGCCTCCAGAGAAAAGCGCACCATGACCACCGTGGCCTGTGAGCGCGCGTGCGCCTGGATGGCAAAAGCGCCGACTCCCAGGAGAAGAGCCACGCATCCGGCCAGGGGAAGGACCCATCTCACCGTCTGCATGGTGGAGCCGGAGAAATGATGCACCCTGACCTTCGCGGCTCGTCGCATGACCGAATCGGTGAATGCTGCCGACAGAGGTTGCGGCAAAGGAGCAAGATCAGAATGCTCCCCCGCATCGCGGCGGATCAAAGGGATCAACGCCCCGTAGGTGCGTCCGCACCTTGCACACGCCCTGCTGTGGTTGATGATGAAAAAAAGACTCTGCGCATCGGAGACGCGGCCCTGTTCCCACTCCCTGACTGCAGCGTCCACGCGTTCACACGTGTCGTTCATGCTGTTGCCTGCTCGTTACTATACTATTGTAGACCTTCCATCGTTGCGTTTTTCGCCAGAGTTTCACGCAATTTCTGCCGACCGCGGAATAATCGTGATTTCACGTTTTCCACCCCGATGTTGAGGACTGCGCCAATGGCCTCCACCCGCATCTCCTCGTAGTAGTACAACACGACGACTTCCCTCAGGGTGGGAGGGAGAGAGTCGACCGCCTGGCGCAGCGCGGTCCGCTCGTAGTCCTCAAGGACCGTGCGCTGCGGGTCGGACTCCCCGCCCGCGGCCAGCTCCACCTCGACCGCCGCAACGCGCTCCTCACGCCGCTTCATGCGGCCGTATGCGCTTCGCAAGTGGTTCACGGCGATGCTGTACAGCCAGGGGAGCAGCTTCTTGTCCAGGCTGAAGCGGTGAAGGGACCGGAAAGCGCGGAGGAATATCTCCTGCGCCGCCTCCTCCGCCTCCTCGCGGTTGCCGAGAAAGGAGAGAGAGAGCCTCACAATGAGGCCCTTGTATCTATCAACGATGAGCCGAAAGGCGTCCTTGTTCCCTCGAAGGACCTCGCCGATGGCGGCGAGCTCGTCCGCGCGTTCGGTTCCCTCGGCGCGAATCTCTTCCACTTGACTCAATGTATCACCCCAGATGGGAAAAAAGGACAGAACTCACTTTTTTGAGGCTGCAACCACTCGGTCAAAAGGCGGGTATAGTGAGGTGTCACCATTGTGGCGCTGTCGGCCTCCCGAGGGAACTGAACAGCGCGCGGGAGGTCGGTGAAGCGTGGGCCCCGTTCCGCGCTCCTCTCGCAATCCCTTTCCACGGCCGGCCGCAGACCTCTCCGAGCGCCCTTGATCGAGAGGTACTGAGCCGGCCATCTTTTTTTGCAGCCGCGCTTTCGGCGACGGCGGACAAACATGCCCTTGACCAAGAAGGCCGGAATTAGTATGTTTTCGAATATTACGGAATCGAATATTTCGTAATCGAAGAAAATAGCAATGACAGAGATACAGCTTCTTGAGCTCCTGGGCGACATTTACCGCCGCGTTTTCAGGGCTGTTGCGCCGCTTGCGCAGTCCGAAGGTCTCTCCATGACGGAGATGCTCGTCGTGTGGAAAATGCACGCGCGGGAATGCCGCAGGGTGAAGGAGCTTGTCGCGGACATCGGGCTTCCCCCCAGCACGCTCACGGGGATCCTGGATCGCTTGACCGCAGCCGGTTGGCTGGCCAGGGAGGCAGACCAGGAGGATCGCAGGGCCGTTGTCATGAGACGCACGGAGAAGCTGGACAAGTTCATTCGCGTGTTGAGGCAGGAAAGGACGAAATCCCTGGAGGCCGCTTTCCGCAAGCTGCCCCGTGACCTCGTGGAGCGGCTGACCGCGGACCTTACTGCCGTGCATGACCTGCTGGAAGCGGAGGACAATCAGGAGTGAGTAATCGGGCAGCAGCGCGGGGGATATCCTTCGCGAAGGAAATGCAGGACAGCACGGAGGCAGGACGGGCCGGATACCACTGGATGGCCCCGGTCCTCGTGGCTCTCATCGGCGCATTCATGGCCATCCTGGATTCGAGCATCGTCAATGTGGCGATCCCGACCATGATGAACGTGTTCAACGCGAACCCGAGCTCCATCGAATGGGTGTCCACCATCTATATGCTGGCCCTCGGCGTCGTGGTGCCGCTTTCAGGCTGGCTGGGAGACCGGATGGGCTACAAGCGGCTGTACATCCTCTCCATGGCGGCATTCGTGGCGGGCTCCCTCCTGTGCACGCTCGCATGGAGCCTCAACTCGCTCATCTTTGCCCGGGTGATCCAGGCGGTGGGCGGCGGGATGATCATGCCGACCACCATGGCCATGATCTATCGGATGGTGCCGCGGGACAAAATCGGCTCGGGGATGGGGATCTTCGGCATTGCGCTGCTGGTTGCACCCGCCATAGGCCCGACTCTCGGCGGGTATCTCGTCGAATACGTGGAGTGGCGGTGGATCTTCACGATCAACCTCCCCATCGGGGTAGTTGGCATGCTGCTCGCGTTCTTCGTGCTGCCCGAGTTCCACAGCAAGCACCCGGGCAGGTTCGATGCGGCGGGTGCCATTACCTCGGCAACCGCCCTGTTCTGTCTGCTCCTGGCTCTCAGCAAGGGATCCGACTGGGGCTGGGGCGACGAGAGAACGATCATGCTGTTCTTCGTGAGCCTGGTCTCGTTCATCCTTTTCGTCTACCTGGAGCTGACCTCAGACAACCCGCTTCTCGACCTGCGGGTCTTCAAGTACCCCAGCTTCACCCTGGCCAACCTCACCATCATCGTGACAACCATCGGGATGTTTTCAGGGCTGTTCTTTCTTCCCCTCTTCCTGCAGAGCATCCGGGGGATCGGCGCCATGGAAACGGGGCTTCTCATGATGCCGGGCGCCCTGGTCTCCGGGCTCATGATGCCCATTATCGGGAGACTCTTCGACAAGATCGGTCCGCGCCCCCTCGTGCTCCTGGGGCTGCTGATGCTTGCCTTCATCACGTTCCTTTTTCGCAACCTGAACCTGGCCACCGCCACCACGACCATCATGGTGTGGACGATGTTTCGCGGAATGGTGATTCCCCTTGCCAACATGCCCGCGCAGACGGCAGCCATGGTTGACATCCCCACGGAGCTCATAGGACGCGCATCCTCGATCACCAACATCATTGCCCGGGTGTCCAGTTCCTTTGGAATTGCAGTGCTGACCTCCATGCTCACCACCCGCCAGACCATCCACGGCGCGCGGCTTTCCTGGGGACTGACCGCGGCCAATCCAACTGTCGTGGAAACCATGACGCGCGCCGCGGCTGCCATGGGCGGAGGCGCGCGCGGAAAAAGCATTGCGCTTGCCTATCTCCAGGGAATGGTCGCCAAGACGTCCTTCGTCAACGCAATCGACGATGTTTTCATCGTTACCGCCGCCTTCACCCTGATCGCGCTTGTCCCCGCGCTTTTCCTCAAGAAAGGCGCGAACGGCAAGGCTCGGGGAGCGGCCATGGCTGAGTAGGATAGCCAACATGAAGTCAACAGCAGAGAGGAATCCGATGTCACGGAAAACTGTCATTATCGTTGTTATTGCAATCGCGGTCGTCGCTGCCGCGGGCATCGTCGGGTACTACGCGTACCAGGGATACCGCTACGTTTCCACCGACGACGCTCGCGTGGCTTCCAACGTGGTTTCGGTGAGCCCCGAGATCGTGGGCAAAGTGCTGGAATGGCGCGTGCAGGAAGGCGACATGGTTCAGAAAGACGAGGTGCTGGGCCGCCAGGACCTCGGCTCGGCGCTCACGTCGGGTGCAATCAACGCGCAAACCATGGGCTCTGTGGCCGGCGTGGTCGCGGAGAAAGCGGTGCTCAGAGCTCCCATCGCGGGCCAGGTCATCCTGTCCAATGCCGTGGTGGGTGAGATGGCCGCCCCGGGCATGTCCCTGGCGGTGATCGCAGACACCGACGGGTTGTACGTCAGCGCCAACGTGAAGGAAGGCGACATAGCGCGGGTGAAAATCGGCCTCCCCGTCGACATCCACGTGGATGCGTTCCATGGCAGGCTTTTTCACGGGAGGGTGGAGACCATTGGCCGCGCCACCTCTTCGACCTTCTCCCTTCTTCCCACGCAGAGCGGCGGTGGGAACTACACCAAGGTCATCCAGGTCATCCCCATCAAGGTGAGCATTCTCGACCAGGGGGACGCGCGTCTCATGATCGGCATGAACGCGTTCATCAAAGTTCACATCAACTAGCGAAGCAAGGAGCGAAAGCGTGAATAATCGATTCTCCCGGCCATGGCTTTTCCTGGCCGTTGCGGCGCTCTCTGCAGGCCTCGTTGCCTGCCAGCAGAAGACCACCCTGCACGTCACGGTGAAAACCGGCGCCGCGGCGGCAGGCACCATTTCCAGGAACGTGGAGTTTTCCGGAGTTCTTGTCCCCAACAGGACAGTCAACATCTTTGCCAAGATTGCCGGGCAGGCGACCTTCGTGGGCGGTGACGTGGGCAATCCCGTGAAGGCCGGGCAGCTTCTGGTTCAGATCGACACCAAGGAGCTCAACGCCCAGCTCAAGGTGGCAGAGGCCCAGCTGGCCGGAGTTTCCGACCAGGGTGCTTCGGCCAAGATCGGGGTTGAGACGGCCAGGCTGAACCTGGACCTGGCACAGAGGGCATATGATCGAACCAAGACCCTGTTCGAGACCAAGGTGGTCACCCAGAGCCAGCTGGATGACGCGCAGACAAAACTGGACCTGGCAAAGAGCGCTTTCGACAATGCAAGCCGACAGTACCAGACCGTCAGCGGGTCGGGGCTGGAGCAGGCGCAGGCCCAGGCCAACTACATACGGGTGCAGATCTCCAACAGCACCATCACCAGCCCGATTTCGGGCGTTATCACGAACAGGAACATAAATCCCGGCGAGATCACCTCTACGAACACGCCCCTCATGTCGGTTGCGGACACGGCGACACTGAAGCTGCAAGGCAACATTTCCCAGGAGGACGTGGTGCACCTGCCGTTGGGGAGTAAGGTGAAAGTTACCGTCGACGTGATACCGGGAAAGGAGTACTCGGGCCGGGTGGACCAGGTAGGCCCTATTGCCGCCGCAACGGGCCAGTACTTCCCCGTTGTCGTGGACCTTGCAAACGACGGCAAGCTGCTTGCCGGCATGACGGCCAAGGCTTCCTTCACCCTGGCAGGATCACCCGGGATCCTCGTGCCCTTGCCGGCCATCGGCTCCGGGGAGGACGGACAGGCATTCCTCTTCGTGGTGCAGGGCGGGAAAGTGCACAAGCGGCAGGTGACCCTTGGAATGCGAAACGACTCGTCTGTCCAGGTCCTGTCCGGGCTGGCATCGGGGGAAGTCGTCGCGGTCTCCAATGTAGACGCTCTTCAGGACGGGATGGAGGTGGCCCAATGAGAGCCTGGCTGGGCAGCCTCGCGGTCTGCCTCATTCTTGCCGGACCCGGCGCTGGGCTGTTTGCCGAAGACACGGCCCCGGCGGCACAGCAAGCAGCTCCTGTCCAGCTGACGGTTGACCAGGCCATCTCCCAGGCACTTGCCAACCAGCCTCTCATCCAGCAGGCAGAGGCGGCAGTGGAAGCGGCCCGGGCACGGGTAGGAGAGGCGAACAGCTCGTATTTTCCGTTCGTCAGCGGCAACGCTTCGTACAACAGGCTCTCGGATCAAAGCTTCGCCATCTCATCCATTCTTCCGTCTTCCACCCTTCAGCAGCTCGGGATAACCGTGCCTCCCAACATTGAGCCCCTGCTGAACTCCCCCTTCTCCCTCGTTCCCGTGAACATGTGGGACTTCAACGTGGGGCTCAACCAGGTGATCTTCCAGTTCGGAAAGCGCGGGATCCAGGTCAAGCTGGCTGAAAACGGCGTTTCCGCAGCCCGGATTGGCGTGGAGCAGATACGGATGAGCCTCGCATTCCAGGCGGCGCAGGCGTTCTTCACGGTCCTTTTCCTTGAGGGCCAGGTTGCCGCGCTGGACAGCCAGCTGGCCAACCTCCAGGAGCACCTGGAGGCCACGCGGGTCAAGGCGCAGACGGGGACTGCCACCCGGTATGACGAGCTTTCCACGGAAGTGCGCGTCTCGGTCCTCCAGAGCCAGCGTATCGAGGCGGAGAACCAGCTCACGAAGCAGTCCATCGCTCTGAAGCAGTTGCTGGGCATCCAGGAATCGGCTCCCCTGGACATGCATGGACAGTTCACTTCCTCCGCGGATACGTCCCAGGACCAGCAGGCCATGCTGGACCTGGCATTGCGGCGTCGACCCGAAGTCCGCCAGGCGGTGGAGGCGGAAAGGGCGGCAGAGCTGAGCCGGCGGCTCTCCACCGTGGGGGGGTGGCCTACGATCTCGGGACATGCTTCAATCGGCTACAAGAACGGCATCCTGCCGGACATCAACACGCCGGCCCTGAACTGGGTGGCCGGTGTTCAGGTGAACGTCCCCATCTTCGAGGGTTTCCTCATTGCCAGGCAAGGAGAGGAAGCCGACAGGCGGCTGCTGGCAGCGCGTGAGAATACCCTTGCGGTCAGGCGCACGGTGAGCACCCAGGTGCTCCAGGCCATGCAGGACGTGGAGGCGGGGCGCGAACAGGTGCAGAGCGCGCAGACCCAGCTGGATCAGGCGAAAGACATGCTGGAGGTGGTCAAGCTTCAGTACGACCTTGGAATGCTCACCAACCTGGAATACCTGGATGCGCAGGCCGCCCTGGAGCGCGCCCAGTTGGGGAGCTTGCAGGCCCAGTATCGGGAAGTCCTGAGCGAATACGCCCTGAAGCAGGCAACCGGAGCAGCTATCTGGCAGGCGGTCCCCGGCGCGCCCGGGGCTCAATGAGGCAAGCCACACACGCGCACCCCTGGGGCTTTATGTACGCGTCGAAATACTCTTTTCCGTAGTGGTAGGAGAGCTCTTCCCCGGCGTCAATCTTCCTTCGAGAATAGATGATGACCTTCTTGCCGCGCGTGTAAGCGACGCAATTCGGTTGGCAGGAGTGATTGATATAGCGGCTCAGGTTGTGCCGGCCGCTCCCGTCGATTGTCCAGCGGGAGTTCACCCGGAAGAGATACCTGCCTCCCTTGCGGTCCGCTTCATCATTCGGGAGGAGCGCGCCGGTATACTCGATGACGAAATCACCTCTGGCAAAATCCCGCTTTGCAAAAAGGCCAAGTCCGGTTTGACTTCTCTTTACGACGAACCAGTGCATCCTGTCCCCTGTCATCCGTGTCCCCGCGCGTGCTGTGCCGATATGTATACGCGGGTTTCATCTTTGAGACAACAGGGGAGGACAAGTGCCAGGCAGGAAGCTACCGGTTGCCGGACTCTCTGGCGATGCCGCGAACCAGTTCGGCTACCTCGTCATCGCGGATGTAGCTCTTCAATTTGACATCGAAATCCTGCGGGATCCATGATCCACAGAGCATCTCCCGCATCTGGTCCCGCAAGCGGCGCGCCTGCTCCCTGTCTCCCAGCCGATCCGATGCCACGGAGGCATAGGCAATTGCCAGCAGCCTCGTGGCGGGGGAGTTGATGGGCCGGGACTCCGAGGCAAGAAAGCACGTTTTGGCCTGGAGCCAATCATGCTTTTCGAAGGCCACGAGCCCGCGGTCCAGCTGGCCAAGATAGTAATCGGGCAATTCCCGGTCGATCCAGTGCGCCTCCTGCTCCGCGTCACCTGTCTTGCCAAGGGCCAGCGACGCGCAGTAGGTCCAGTCAGCCTTGAGAAAAGGATTCAAGGACGGGTAGTCGGGCAGGGAAACAAGAATTTTCTCCCATCCGTCCCTGTCCATGCTCATGCTGCGGGAGCGTGCAAGCTGAAAAATGCCGTCCAGAAACTCGTTATCCTGGCGGAACTGGTCAGTTTGCGCAAAGGGGTTTTCGGGCCGCCACACCTTGAGGTTTCCCGTGGAGAGCTCATACGCGTAGAACGGCCCGAACCCAGCGTACGAAGGCCGGTAAGAGAAGATCACCGTATTCTGCGACCAGTCGACGATGACGCTTTGAATCGTGCTGAAGTTGTTGATCGTCTTGAACGAATCCTGAAGCAGGGTCTGGTGCACGGGAAAGTCGCGATACGTGTAGAAATCATGATTGCTCAGCGTATTGACCAGGTATTCCGCCAGGGAAGTCTGCGGCACTTCGGCGGTCAGGATGCCCAGCTCATTCTCCCGCGCCAGGTTGTATTCCGCCTGGGAGAGGATGGACGCATTGCTCTGGCGGTTGGCAAGGGAAAGCGGGGCATTGGCGACGCTCAGCGTGTCTGTTGTCATGGGCACTTTCGCGGTGGTCTCCCCCAGGGACTCGTAGAGCGCGGCGTTCCGCTCGTCCCGGGAAGAGACCGTGACGAAGTAGTGCGAGGCCGCGGAGTGCTCCATGATGGAATCCACGTCGCGAAGAGATGCGCAGTTTTCCAATATCTCCTTCACCAGGAATCCGACGGGAATGACGTTGCGGCTGGCGTTCTTTGTGAACGCAGCGGTGTTCACGCTGGCCGCGATGCCGCGCATGTTGAGGCCGGTGTAGACGCCGGGGAGCCCGGCAAAGCCAATGTTGACATACGGGATCTTTCCATCGACGGCGACCCTCGCGATGGCGGGGTACCGGGAAACGAAGTTCGCCGGCCGGGGGAAGTCGAAGTTGCGGCCGTGGACGATCTGGTCACCACGCCTCACCACGATCGATGTGCAGGCGGCATCGAAGAGAAGCTCGGGTGTCATGGCGAAGAAAAGGAAGTCGGAGAACGGGATGCCGGCTCCGTCGGAGATCCCGCGCACCTCATCCTCGAATCCGGGAGGCAGGGCGGCGCGCATCTGCCCGACTTTTCCGTTCAGGGACAGGCGGAAGAGGAAAAGCCGCAACCCGCCTCCGGTCAGCTGGTCAAGAAGCTTCTCGTACTCTCCGTAAACGCTGTGAATCTCGGGCTTCAACAATACTCCGTATTGCAGTCCGACCTCGTAGGACGAGCCTGAAAGGTCCAGAAAGGGGATCCCTTCGCGGTCCACTCGCGTGCCGGAGTGGAACACGAGCGCGTTCGCGTTCTGAGCGGGCTGCAGGTCGCGGACAGGGGGAGCTCCGGCGCATGATGAGATCAACAGTGCCGCGAGCACGGATGCAGTGAGAAAAACTGTCGCCCGCGCCAGCAAGGCGCGATTCCCCAGGCTTGCTCGGATCATGTCTCTGCCCCCTTCAACACCGGGCGGACCGAAAACTCACCCAACAATTCAGACGTTTCTGCGCTCGATTTACTTCATCCAGACGCATGTTTCGTACGCACTTTTTTTCAAGTGCCGGGCGCCAGCCCCAGCCGCCTCGGTTGCCGATGCATCTGCTGCCGATACATTCGGGCTTTTGCGCGGTTCAGCCAGCTTAAAGAATGCAGGGGTTGCGGTTACTGTATGCGAAGAAACGCGCTCTGTCAGCGCGCGCCCAGAACTAGGAGAAGGAAAAGAATCGGCAGGTAAGCAACCGACGCCCGCAGCAGGAGCCGTCCAGAGCGCTTGTCCCTGCGGGCTGCGGCGCGCAAGGCGAAGACCAGGAAGGCCACCCCTGAAACAGCTGCCCCGACAAGGTACATCATGCCCTCCATGCCGGTGAAAAAGGGCGCAAGGCTCACGGCGACAAGGAGCACCATGGCCACGGCAATCTCGCCGACAACCCAGGCGCCGGAAACGGGCAAGGCCGTGACCACGCGAATTCCCCCCCGTTGGTAATCCTCGCGATACATCAGCTCGAGGGCAAGGAAATGGGGAAACTGCCAGAAGAAAAGAATCCCGAAGAGCAGCCAGGCATCCAGGCTCAGGCTTCCCTGAGCAGAAGCCCAGCCCAGGAGCGGAGGCATTGCTCCCGAGAATGCACCGGGGATCGTATGGTGCATGGTCCGTCTTTTGAGGGGGGTATAGACGAAGATGTAGCTGACGAATGTGAAAAACGCCACCAACCCGGCCGCAAGGCCGAAAACCGCCGTGATGCCCGCCACCGAAACCACCGTGAGCACGGCGCCGAACGCAAGAGCTTCCCGCGCCGAGATCCGCCCGCTGGGCAGCGGGCGCGCGGCCGTTCGAAGCATCAGCGCGTCGGTATCACGCTCGACATAGTGATTCAAGGCAAATATCCCGAAAGCCAGGAGGACCACTCCGGCAGCCGCTTCCCCGAGCCTGAGCAGGTCCACGCTGTGCGGGGATGAGAGATAGAAGGAGCCGGCAGCGACAGCCAGGACAAGGAGGGCAATCCGTGGCTTGGTCAGGTCGAGGAACGCCTTCACCTTTCCAGCCCGGGTCTTTTCGCCCCGGGCCCGTTCGCTCATTCCCGCGCTCATGTACTGCTTCGGGCCAGGGCTTGCTCTCGAAAACCGAACAGCCTGCCTGCCTTGATGACCCTGGCAACCTCCTCCGGCACGAGGTCCTCCCACGACGGATCGCCCTCCTGCAGTCGGGCCAGCACGTCCCTGGGCAGGATGGAAAGGTCAGCCGGCGTTGTGTTGCGGATGGGTTCCACCCGGCGGTTCTCCATGAGGTGAGCGTACAGGTGCCGAAGGGACCCAGGGGCCTGGAAAGTCTCTGCGGTCACCACCTCCCCCGTCTCGTTGTTCTTCCAGGGATAGACGTAGAGAGTGACGGGGCCCCGCATCAGACGGCCAAGCGCTTCCAGCACGCCCCCCTCCATGTCCCGGTAGTGTTCCTCGTCGAAAAGCTGCTGCAGGGTCGGAATGCCGAGGACCATGACGATCCTCTCATGGGTGTAGCGGCGAAGGTACGAGATGACGTTGTGGAAGCGCGAGTAGTTGGAGACCATCACGGTCTTGCCAAGGACCCGCAGGGTCTCCATGCGCGCCAGGAAATCCGCGTGCTCGATCTTTTCACCCAGGGTGAGGAGATTGCGAAGCGTCATCTCCATGAGAATGATGGGCTCCTGGCCATCATCCTCTCCAGCTCCACGAAGCTGGGCACGGGATCTTTCCAGCATATCCAGGGTGACGCGGGTGATGGGGCGGAAGCTTCCGCGTTCCATCAACACCGGCTTGTGGTACAGAAGCTCTGCCGGCTCGACAACCTCTCCGTCAGGGGAGAACACGGCGGCGTTTGTCAGCCTCTGCTCCACCAGCTGCAGGCTCATCAGGCGGTTGTCCACCCCTTTGAAGGCAGGCCCGGAAAACTTCAGCATGTCCACTTCCATGCGGTCCCGTGTCAGCTCGTCCATCAGGGACCCGATCAGGGCCTCGGGCGAGCCGGATGAATAGAACGCGCCGTATATTAAATTGACCCCGAGCAGGCCCAGCGCTTCCTGCTGGCGCACGTTGTCCAGGTCCCACATTCGCGAATGAATGATGATCTCGGAGGCAGGTCCGCGCGGCTCGGTCTGGAACCGGATGCCCAGCCAGCCATGGCCGTCCTCCTGCCGCATGTGGCTCTTTGTCGCCACCGTGTCGGCAAAAACGAAGCACTTGGTCTTCTCCGCCCGCTTTGCGTCCAGCCTCTCCAGCAGCAGCGCCCACTCGTGGTCCAGCATTGAGGCCAGGCGCTGCCTGCTCACGTATCGCTCCGAGGAGCCGTAGATGGCGTCAGAGACTGCCATGTCGTAGGCGGAGATGGTCTTGGCCACGGTGCCTGCCGCTCCTCCGACATGGAAAAACCAGCGCGCCACTTCCTGGCCGGCCCCGATCTCGGCAAAGGTGCCATATCGGGCTGCATCGATGTTGATCCGTAGCGCCTTGTCATTCGCGCTGAGCGTGTTCATGCCCATGGGACATCCTGTTTCTAAAGTAATGCCTTTCCATGCAAACAGCGAGCCCCTCGACCCCCTTGCCCGCCTGATGTAAAATCCTTTCGCCATGAGAATACAAAACGAGCACGAGTTCCCTGTTGGATACACAGAGATTGGCGCCCACCATCCGGAGACGCTCATGGATTTCGGCATTCTTCGCCTGAAGGCGGGGCAAGCACACAAGTCCAGACCGGGAAAAGAGCGGGCATTCATACTCCTGGACGGCCAGGTGGAGCTGGCGTGGGAGGGACGAAAAGTCCGGGCCCAGCGGGAGTCCCTCTGGGATCAGTCTCCCTGGTGCCTGCATGTCCCGGCCAGCATGGAAGCCACCATTACCGCGCTGGACGGTGAAGCTGAGATTTCCGTGCACGCAACGGGGAATCCAAAGTCGTTTCCCGCGCACCTGTACACGCCGGATGAATGCAGAAGCGAAGAGCGGGGGAAAGGGACGATGAAGGAAACTTCCACCCGGATCGTCCGAACGATCATAGAAGATCCCACGGCATCGCATTCCAATCTCGTGCTTGGTGAGGTGATCACGTACCCCGGCAAGTGGTCGAGCTACCCGCCGCATCACCACCCGCAGCCTGAGATCTACCATTACAGATTCCAGAAGCCGGAAGGGTTCGGCCTGTGCCAGATCGGCGAGGAAGCCTACTTGCTTCGGAATCGCGACACGGTCCTCATCCCCCCTGGCGCCGTGCACCCCCATGCGGCCGCGCCGGGATACGCGATGTTCTATATCTGGGTGATCCGGCACCTGGACGGCGCGCGCTACGGGACCCCCACTTTTGTGCCCGAGCATTCGTGGGTGATGGATCCGAAAGCGAAGATCTGGGGGCCGTAAGAAACAAACGGGCGGCCCGGAGGCCGCCCTTTGTCTGACTGTCGGAAATGCTCAGCCAGTATAGGTGTACTGCTGCCCGTCGATCGTGAAGTATCCGGTGTAAGTGATGGAGTACGGGGAGACAACGTAACTGTAGGTGAGGTTCCAGCCGAATGTGTACGGGGTTCCCTGGTACGTAATGTTGAAGTTGCCGGTATACACCAAGGTTTCGTTGCCTGCGGAGTCAATGGTAAGAACTAGGTTGGCACTGCCAGAGCTGAAAGTGATTCCGTTGGAGCTGAAGCTAGTGAATGTAATTGTTATATTAGCGCTGACGCCGCTGCCGCTTGAATTGTAGTAGCCGGTAACGGTATAGCCAGCCCCACTGTAGCTAATGGTGGTCTGCGAAGCCAGTCCTTTTCCGCTGTTCAGCGACTTGTAACTGGCACCTGACGCCGTCATCGCCGCGCTCAACGCTGTCATGACGTTCGTCGTCATCGTCTGCGCCTGGGCATTCGACGGCGGGGTGGACGATGCGCCGGGCTGGCTGCAGCTTGCCAGGAAGACAAGCGCCGCAAGGCCGACGCCCAAAAAAACACGATATGCGGTTCTCACAGGGTTTCCTCCTTACCTGTCTTATTCATGGCGACCTTCTCTGGTCCCTTTCCATGCTACTTAAAGATAGCCCCGGCATTGCAGCGCAACAATGTCGGGGCCGGCTTTTTTATATCATCCCGTCCCAGCTGTTGCGGACCCGGGCTTCCCTGGCCTCCTTCTCGGAGAACCAATGCGTGGTCACGCTCTTCAGCTCCGTGAAAAACCGCACGCCGTCGGTCCCCATTGTGTGAAGGTCTCCGAAGAACGACGCCTTGTGCCCCGTGAAGCCGAACATTGCCAGCGGAACGGGGATGCCGACGTTCACTCCCACCATTCCCGCGTTGGACCGGCGGGTGAACTCCCGGGCAAAGTAGCCGCTTTGCGTGTAGATGACGCTCCCGTTTCCGAACTCGCTTTCGTTCATCAGCTCGACGCCTTCCTCGAAGCTCTTCACCCTCTTGATGCAGAGCACCGGGCCGAAGATCTCTCGGTCGCCGACGCTCATTCCCTTCTTCACGTGGTCGAAGAGCGTGGGCCCCAGATAGAAGCCCTTCTCATGGCCCGGCACCGTGACTTCCCTGCCGTCAAGGACCAGCTCCGCGCCTTCCTCGATGCCCTTCTCGATCCAGGAAACGACGCTTTGCCGATGCTCCGCGTTCACCAGGGGACCCAGTTGGCTGGTCTTGTCATACGCTGGCCCGATCTTCAAGCCCTCCATCACCTTCACCAGGGCCTCAATGAGCTGGTCGGCAATGGCTTCTTCCACCACTGCCACGGGAAGCGCCATGCACCTCTCCCCGGCGCATCCGCAGGCCGAGTTCACGATCCCCTTGGCCGTGCGCTCCAGCGGCGCATCGCTCATCACGAGCGCGTGGTTCTTGGCTTCCGTCAGAGCCTGGACCCGCTTGCCGTGCGCGGCGGCCGTGGCATAGATGTGCTTCCCGACGGACGTGGAACCGACAAAACAGATCCCCGCCACGTCCGGATGGGTGAGGAGGATCTCCGCTTCAGCGCGGGAGCATGTCACCAGGTTCAGGACACCCGGAGGGAGTCCCGCCTCCTGCCACATCTCCATGATCCGCATCGATGATCGCGGGACAAAGCTCGCAGCCTTGATCACCATGGTGTTGCCCGTGGCAATGCACAACGGCGCCATCCAGCCCATGGGGATCATGGCCGGGAAGTTCCAGGGCGCAATTCCGGCAAAAACTCCCAGGGGCTCCATGTACTGAGTCGTGTCGTAGCCGGGCGTGGCGTTCATGATGGCCGGGCCCTTCATGAGATGCGGCACCCCTGCCGCGTACTCCACCACCTCGATCACCTTCAGCACGTCTCCCTGCGCCTCATCCCAGACCTTTCCGTGCTCCTCCGCCACAAGGTGCGTCAGCTCATCCACGTGCCTGTCCAGGATGCTCTTCATCCGGAAAAGCACCTGCGCCCTCTTGCTCGGCGGCATGTCCGCCCAGGCGGGGAAGGCCGCCTTGGCGGCCGCAACTGCCGCCCTGACCTCTTCCGGCGTGCACTGCGGAGTGCGCGCTACGACTTCTCCTGTTGAAGGGTCGTAGCAGTCCATGTAATGGTCGGCCTTGGAGGTTTTCCACTCTCCACCGACCCAGTATTTAAGTTGCTTCGGCTCGACAGCTGTTATCATGTCGATCCTCCTTGCCTTCCTGAAAGTGCGCCTTCCGCGGGGACCGCCCGGTCTTCGACGCAGGGGTCGTTCCACAGAGCTCTCGGGGTAGTAAATGTCATTTCGCGCAGCCGGGTTTTTGTGGTGGCTGTTTGCAGCATGGGCGGGTCCACACGCGGTGGTAGCAAAAATATACCCACGGCAGTATGCTCTGGGCAAAGGAAACAGGGAGGACATTATGGTAGAAAGGCGTCGATTCGCGCTGAACAGGATCACCTGCCCTTCGCTTGGCCTGGAGGACTTTTTCCGCTTCGCTGCCGACCTGGGCCTTTCCAAGGTGGAGCTCCGAAACGATCTGCCCGGCGGCAAGGTCATCGACGGGCTCTCCGCCTCCCGCGCCGCCGCGCTTGCCAAGGCCAGCGGGGTTCACGTCATCACGATCAACGCACTGCAGAAGTTCAACCTGAAAACGGCCCGGCAGAAAGCCACACAGGAGCTGGAGGCGTTGCTCGATCTCGCGGCGGAGATACAGTGCCCGGCCATCGTGCTGTGTCCCAACAACGACACCGCGGACACGCGGGACGCCCGCACAAAAGTGGCAGAAACCGTAGAGGCCTTGAAGGCATTCGGTCTCCTGTTCATGAAGATGGGGATCCTGGGATACGTGGAGCCGCTCGGGTTCCATGAGTCATCGCTTGCCTCAATCATCGTGGCCGCTGAGGCAATCAGGAGCTCGGGTCTGAGCTGCTACCGCACCGTCTACGACACCTTCCATCATTACCTGGGGCCGGACACGGAAAACGACATCGGTCCCCACTACCAGGTGTCCACCACCGGGCTCATTCACGTGTCGGGAGTCGAAGCCGACATTCCGAAGGAGAAATATCGTGACGAGCACCGAGTCCTTCCCGGATCGAAGGACCGCACATTCTGCAAAGAGCAGATTGCTCACCACGATCGGCTGGGCTACACCGGTGACGTGTCCTTCGAGCCGTTCTCCGCTGACGTGCAGCGCCTGAGCCGAGACGACCTTGCGGCAGCGCTGAAAAAGAGCATCGCGCACTTGCAGGGATAGCGGATTCTCGGCCGAGCCGGCTCGGGTCCGGCCGGGCCTCGCTCGCCCTAGCTCCTCCTGATGTTTTTCCTCACGTCGATCGTCACTGCCACGACGATGATAATGGCGCGCGCCACCTGCTGGAAGTCTGCGGACACGTTCAAGAGGTCCAGGCCGTTCTTCATGACGCCAATGATGAGGGCGCCGATCAGAGTTCCTCCGGCGCTCCCCAGTCCGCCGGCAAGGCTTGTGCCGCCGATGACGGACGCGGCAATGGCATCCAGCTCGTAGCCAAGACCCAGCCCCGGCTGACCTGAGCCGATCCTCGCCGTCAGAACGATTGCCGCCACAGCCGCCAGGAACCCTGCGTAGGTGTAGACAAGGATGAGGTAACGATTTGTCTTGATGCCCGAGACGACGGCTGCCTGCAAGTTGCTTCCCAGGGCATACGTGTAGCGGCCCCACAGGGTGTGCTGGAGTATGACGTAGGTGATCAAGACGCACACGATGAGAACGATTGCCGGGTTGGGGATTCCCAGGATGTCCCCCTGCCCAATGGCCTGGAAAGCGTCGATAAGGCTTCCGCGGGGGCGTCCCTGCGAATAAATGAACGCCCATCCACGGGCAAAGGTCATCATGCCAAGGGTGGCGATAAAAGGCGGGATCTTGAGCCAGGCAATCATGCCGCCGTTGAGGAAGCCGATGGCAGCTCCGACCCCCAGGCCGATAAGCAGCACGGGAACCACCGGCCAGGGGTGTCCTCCCTTGAACAGGCGGTCCATCGCGTCCGCGCTCTGCATCAGGCTGGCCACGGCCACCGCGACGGCGGCCACCACGGCCCCGGAGGAAAGGTCGATCCCGGCGGTAATGATGCACATCGTGACGCCCAGGGCGATGATCCCGATGACGCTGATCTGGCGCAGCACGTTCAGGAGATTGTTGATCCGAAGAAACAGCCCGCCGGAGAGGATTGCGATCACGACGCAGAGTCCCACGAGGATCAGCAGGATGCTGTATTTGCTCATGAGGGACAGAACGCGGGATTCCCTTCTTGGTGCCAACTTGACTGCTTCAATCACAGCGTGCCTCCGGTCGTGGGCTAATAGTAGTGCACTTCCTTGAACGTGCTCAGCGGCTCTCCTGTTGCCATGTGGAGGATCTTCTCCTGCGTGGCCTCGGCCCGATTGATCTCTCCGACCTTCCGCCCCTCGTGCATGACCATGATCCTGTCCGACATGGCCAGGATCTCGGGCATCTCGGAGGAGATGAGGATGATGGCCTTCCCTTCCTTTGCGAGGTTGGACATGATCTTGTAGATCTCACTCTTGGTGGCCACGTCGATCCCCCGCGTGGGCTCGTCAAGGATCAACAGACGAGGGACCGTGGCCAGCCAGCGCGACACAAGGACTTTCTGCTGGTTGCCGCCGCTCAGGTACATCACCAGCTGATCCAGGCTGGGCGTCTTGATCCGCAGCGTGCCCACGGCGTCGTCACAGAGCTTTCGAAGAGCGCGGTGCTTGATGAAAAGCGCGCTCAGGTTGTTTCGCAGGCTGGGCATGGTGATGTTGTCACGCACGGACAGGTTGAGGTACAGCCCGCTTCTCTTCCTGTCCTCCGTCAGGAAAGCAATCCCGTGCCGGATGGCGTCATACGGGCTCTCGATCTTCACCACCTTCCCCAGGATCTTCACCACGCCGGCCTGCCGAGGGGTGACGCCGAACATGGACTCCATCACCTCGGTCCTGCCGGCGCCGATCAGCCCGGCCACTCCCAGGATCTCTCCTTCCCGCACGGAGAAGCTGATGTCATGGAAGTAGCCGCGCCGGGTGAGCCCCTCCACTTCCAGCACGGGCCGGCCGACCTCCGCTTTTTCCTTCTGGAAGAACTGATCGATGGTGCGGCCAACCATCATCTTGATCAGCTTCTCCCGGGTGAGATTCACGCTGTCCTCCCGGCCCACGAACTCCCCGTCCCGGTAGACGCTCACCTCATCGGTGATGGCGAAAACCTCGTCCATCTTGTGCGTGATGTAGATCACTGCCACGCCGCGCTGCTTCAGGTCTTTGATGATCGAGAAAAGGTGCCCGACTTCCTTTTCCGTCAAGGCAGAGGACGGCTCATCCATGATGATGAGGTCCGCCTTGCGGGAGACGGCTTCCGCTATCTCCACCAGCTGCATCTGCGCGACGCTGAGCCTTCCCATGATCTGCCGAGGCGTGAGATTGACTTTCAGCTCTTTGAGTATCCCCTCGGATTCCCGGTCAATGGCGCGGTGATCGATCAGGCCCAGGCGATTCTTGATCTCGCGGCCCAGAAAAATGTTCTGAGCCACGGTCATGTACGGAAGCGGGCTCATCTCCTGGTGAATCATGGAGATGCCCCGCGTCAGCGCATCATGGACGCTCTCAAAGCTCACTGGCTGGCCGCGCAGCTTGATGGTTCCGGAATCCTGCCTGTACAAGCCAATGGCGACTTTCATGAGCGTGGATTTGCCGGCGCCGTTCTCCCCCATGACGCCATGAACCGTACCCGGGCGCACCTGGAGCTGTACGCCGTTCAGCGCATGCACGCCGGGGAAGCTCTTATGAATGCCTTCCATTTCCAGGATGAACTCACTCACTGCGCGCGCGCTCCTTGCAGAGGAAGTGATGAGCACAAATCCAGGGGCCGGACTTGGCGTCCGGCCCCTGCCGCATTCTACCCTACTTCATGTATTTCTTGTAGTTGTCGTAGGTCACAGGTTCAAAGGGGATGGCCGTGAAAGCAGGGACCATCTGATGCTTGAGCAGCTTCAGGGCGGTCTGAACGGCTCCGCGGCCCTGGGCTCCGCCGTTCTGGAACACGGTCATGTCGAGCCGCTTGTCCGCGATGAACTTCAAGGCGTCCGACGTAGCGTCAACACCGGTGACGATCACCTTGTTCTTCATGCCCTTCTCTTCGAGGACCAGCACTGCGCCGAGGGCCATTTCGTCGTTATTGGCGACGATGGCATCGATTTTCACGTCGCCGGCAAGCCAGTTCTCAACCACGGTAACAGCATCCGGCCTCTGGAAGTTGGCGGTCTGCTCCCGCACGACTTTGATGCCGGGGTACTTCGCCAGCACATCCTTCGTCCCCTGGGTGCGGCCGATCTGGGGCGCGCTTCCCATGGTGCCCATCAGGATGGCAACGTTCCCTTTCCCTCCCAGCTTCTTGGCAACGAACTCGCCTTCCAGGTTTCCCGCCACGACTTCAGGGGAAGCGACGGCAACGACCTTTCCGGCGACCAGGGCCGAATCATCCGGTTTGCGGTTGAAATACACCAGAGGGATGTTCGCGGCCAGGCACTCCTTCGTGATGTTCGGCGCAAGGGTCTGGTCGATGACGTGGATCAGGATTGCATCAACGCCCTGCGTGATGAAGTTCTCCACCTGTTTGAGCTGTTCCTGCGGGTCCCGCTTCCCGTCAGCGGCGATGATGTCGATGTTGTTCTTCGTCGCCTCATCGGTGAGCTGGTCCAGCGCGTACCGCATGAACACGTCATTGAAGTCTTCGATGGTTACGCCCATCTTCAACTTCGGGGCGGCGGTCGCGATGATGGGCACCGCCATCAGAGCCACCAGCGCGAACACAAGGATCTTCCGCATACGCACCTCCTTGAGAGTTTTCGCGTTTGCAATGCAAACGCTTGCATAATGGGGCTTTAAAAAGCGGAAATACTTCCGCATGGTGACAAATAATAAAGCTTGTCCACGGGCAGTTGTCAAGCAAAAAAAGTCGTCGAAAATCCGAACACACATGGCCCGCGACGACGCGCGGGCCATGCATGACGGCCTCCACGGGCTCGTTGATCAATCGGGGTTCACGATCATATGGTCCCGGATCAGAACCACCAGGTCATCGACGGCCTTGCAGAATTGGCGCAGCGTCCTGCGCGTGGAGCCGAACGCATCGAACTCTTCCGGCTTCATGCCGCCTTCTGAATTCGATCGTCGGAAATCCTCGAACTTGCGCTCCAGCTCTTCGACTATCTCAGGAAGGACCGGTGTGTCCATGCGGCTCTTCACCGTGACGTCGGAATCGTTGAAGCGCTTCTGCCATTCGAAAGGCGGCGAAATGACAACGTCACCCCCGATGAACTCGCTCCAGTGCATGTGATTGCGAAACGCCGCGGAAAGAAGGCGAAGACGATACCCGCGCTCCTTATAGATCTTGTACGCCTTCTTCATGACGGCAACGCCGGCCCAGTCCAGGATCCGCGGGTCTGCGATGATGCCCTTTTTCTCCGCCACGACTTTCAACCAGTCGTCGAGCCTGCCCACCATGAGGGTGCAGACCGGTCCCATGCGGCTGATGTCCTTTTTTTCCTTCTCCCGCCGTTTCAAGCCCCTTTCCACCGCCTCCGCCACCGCAATTGCCTGCGGAAGCGTGAAGCTCACCGTGGCGTTGATGCTGATCCCCCGCCACGTTGCCTCCTCGACAGCCTCGATCCCCGCTCTGGTTGCGGGGATCTTGACGATCATGTTCGGCGCAAGGGAATCGAAATGGGCTGCCTGCTCCACGATCGCCCGGGGATCGCGATACAGCCGGGGATCAGTCTGGATGGAAAGCCGGCCGTTCCTCCCCTTCTCCCGGTCAAAGGTGGGCTTCAGCAGCTCTGCCGCCTTCACCGACATCTCTTCCACGAGTCGCCAGGCCACCTCCCCTTCGGTGGCGCAAGGCATTTCCGTGATGAGCTGGAGGATTCTGTCCTTCCAGAGGTTCCACTCTTTCTTCAAGACGGCGAGCACGATCACGGGGTTGCACGTCGCCCCCACGGCGCCATTGTCCCGGATCGATGTGCCCAGCTCCTGAAGAGAGCAGGAGTCGTTCCAAAGCACCGACGAGGTGGTACGCGTCATGAGACGCAGCCGTGTTTCTGTTGTTTGCTGGTTCACCTGTGTGTTCTCCTTCTCATCGATCAAAGTCCCGCTTTTTCCCGTATGTACTTGCGAGCTTTCAATGCGTACTCGAACGGGTTTGCCTGGGCAGGATCCTGCTCCGCCTCCACGACGTACCAGCCCTTGTAGCCCTTCTTGTCGAGCAGGCGGAAAACCGGCTCGAAGTTCACCCCCCCGTCACCGGGAACAGTGAAGACTCCCTGTTTGACCGCCTGAAGGAAGCTCATGTGCTCCTTTTTCACCCGATCCAGCACGTCCAGGCGCACGTCTTTCAAATGCACGTGACGGACGCGCCCGACGTGACGCTCAAGCACGGCGAGGTAGTCCTCACCGGAGAAGGCGAAGTGCCCTGTATCATACAGCAGGGAGAGAAGAAGGGGATCGGTCATTTCCATGAGCCTGTCCACTTCGGAGGCGGTCTGGACGCCTGTGCCCATGTGGTGATGATACGTCAGGGTCATCCCCTTCTCCCGGGCGCGCTCTCCCAGGCGGTTCAGCCCTCCGGCCAGACGGTTCCATTCCTCATCGGTGAAACGGGGCTTGCTCTCGAGCACGGGAACATCCTGCATTCCCTGGATGGAATGGCCCTGCTCCGCGGCGCCGATCACGCGCGCTCCCACCGCATGGAGGAAGTCCCTGTGCTGGAGGAACGCTTTTTCAACCTCCTCATACGGCTTTGTCGTGAGGAAGGAGCTGAACCACGCGTTGCAGATGGTAAGCCCGCGCAGGTCAAGGTAATGCTTCAGGACGGCAGGGTCCTTGGGATACTTGTTTCCCACCTCGCTGCCTTCGTAGCCGGCAAGGGCCATCTCGGAGATGCACTGCTCGAAGGTGTTGCCGCCTCCGAGCTCGGGCAGGTCATCGTTGGTCCAGGCAATCGGGGCAATTGCCAGGCGCACACGCTTGTCTTTCATGTGACGTTTCCTTTCCCTAGAACTTCCGAGCCGATTCGACTTCCCGGCTGATCTTCTTTGCCGCTTCCACGACCTTGGGATTCTCCGAAACCTGCGCCGTACCCACGCGCCACCACGACTCGTAGTCGTGCGTCATGGACTTCTGCGTGACCTTCACGTCGATCACCGTTGCGACATTCCCGGCCAGTGCGCTTTTCACCGCCTCGCGGAACTCCGCCAGCGTCCTGGGGGAATATCCTCGCGCGCCATAACTTTCACCGTTCTTCGCGAAGTCAAGCGGCATCAGGCTGCCGGTGAGCCTGCCGGTTTTCGGGTCCCGGCGGCGAAGGTCGTTTCCGAACTTCACAATGCCCTGGCTGGTCTGGAGGTTGTCGATGCACTGGTAGCCCGCGTTGTCGAAAACGACGACATGGATCTTGATCCCCTCCTGGACTGCGGTGAGAAGCTCGGAATGAAGCATAACATAGGAGCCATCTCCCACGAACGCGAACACTTCCCGCTGAGGGTTGGCCATTTTTGCCCCCACCGCCGCAGCGATCTCGTAGCCCATGCAGGAAAACCCGTACTCCATGTGGTAGGAGTCGGGCGTCCGTGTCCGCCAGACCCGCTGGAGGTCGCCCGGGAGGCTCCCCGAGGCGCCCACGACAATCGCGTCCCGGGGCAGAAGGCTCTCATTCAGCTCACCGAGCAGCCTCACCTGGGACAGTCCTGATGGATCGTCTTCCGAGTACAGCCTGTCCTCTTCCCTTCGCCACTCGGCGCGAATCTTTTCCACCTCGCCCTTGTAGCCTGCTTTCCACCCGGCGGCGCGCAGCGCCGCGGTAAGCGCCTTCAGGCTTTCCCTGGCATCGGCGACAATCATGGCAGAGTCCATCTTGGCGGCGTCGAAGGAGTTGACGTTGATGGACAGCACGGCCGCGTCGGGATTCTTGAACAAGTTGCGCGAGCACGTGGTGAAGTCTCCCAGCCGTGTGCCGACGGCGATGACAAGGTCGGCATCATGCGCCACCCGGTTTGCCGCAAGCCCTCCCGTGACTCCCATTCCGCCGAGGTTGCGCGGGTCTTCCCAGGAGATGACGCCCTTGCCCGCCTGCGTCTCGCCGAAAGGCACGCCGAAGGCGTCACAGAACTCCTTGAGCTCCCTGCCCGCCTCGGAATACCGTACGCCTCCCCCGCAGATGACCACGGGCCGGGACCTGGACTTCACCAGGGCCACCGCCCTCGAAATCTCCCCTTGCGTCGGCAGGCGCCGCTCCACGTGATGAACGCGCTTTTCCAGGAACTCCAGGGGATATTCATACGGCTCACCCTGCACGTCTTGCGGGAGCGCAAGGGTCACGGGGCCTGTCTCGGCCCGATCTGTCAGAACGCGCATCGCGTTGATGCAGGCGGCCATGAGCTGCTCCGGCCTGTTGATCCTGTCCCAGTACCGGGAGACCGCGCGAAACGCATCGTTCGCCGTGGCGGTGTAGTCGTCCCAGTGCTCCACTTGCTGGAGAACCGGATCCGGCTGCCGGCAGGCAAAGACGTCCCCCGGCAGGAGAAGCACGGGGATGCGGTTGACCAGGGCAACCCCGGCCGCGGTTATCATGTTGAGGGCGCCCGGGCCGATGGAGCTGGTGACGGCGAAGATCTGTTTGCGGTTCATCTGCTTCGCATAGCCAACGGCCATGTGAGCCGCACCCTGCTCGTTGTGCCCCTGGAAATACGTGAGGCCGTGGTTTCCCTGGGCAAGGGCTTCACCCAGGCCCACCACGTTGCCGTGTCCGAAGATGCCGCCCACACCCTTCACGAACTTCGTCTCAACGCCGTCGAACTCGGCGTACTGGGCATCGAGAAAACGCAGGAGTGCCTGCGCCATTGTCAGCCGAACCGTCTTCACGTTGCGCCTCCCGTCAGCCGTCCACCTCGGAGATCTTCACGGGCCGGCCTTCAGCAAGGGATTTCTTTGCGGCAAACCCCATGAGCAAGGGCTTCAACCCGTCGATGTCACCGACAGGGCAGGGCTTCTTGTCGATCACCGCGTCGAAGAACGCGTTCACCTCGTCAAGGAAAGCCTGGTGGTAGCGCTCCAGGAAGAAATACAGGGGCTTGTCGCTTGCGACGCCGCTCTCATTGGAAAGGACCACGGAGCTTGGAGTGTCGTTGGCGCAGGACAGCGCTCCCTTGGACCCGAAGACTTCCACGCGCTGGTCGTAACCGTACGTGGCCTTGCGGGAGTTGTCGATCACCCCGATGCAGCCGTTCTGGAAGGTGATGGTCACCACGGCGGTGTCAACGTCTCCGGCCTTTCCGATGGCGGGATCCACGAGCACCGCCCCTTTGGCGTAGACCTCCACCGCATCCGAGCCGGCAAGGTAGCGCGCCATGTCGAAGTCATGGATGGTCATATCCAGGAATATCCCGCCGGAAACCTTCACGTACTCGGGAGGGGGCGGGGCGGGATCACGGGAGGTGATGCGGAGGATATGAGGATCCCCGATTGCGCCCTGGTTGACCAGGTCCCGGACCCTGCGGAAGTTATGGTCGAACCTCCTGTTGAAGCCCACCTGCAGCGTCACCCCGGCCTTCTTGGCCGCAGCCAGAGCCTTTTTCGCCTTCGCCACAGTGAGGTCAACCGGCTTCTCGCAGAAAATGTGCTTCCCCTTCTCCGCGGCCGCAACAACCATGTCGGCATGGGTGTCGGTGGAGCTGCATACCAGCACCGCGCCTATCTCGGGATCCGAGAGCAGCTCCCGCGCATCAGAGCTCACCTGCGTGACGCCCAGCCCTCGAGCCCAGTCGCGGACCTTGTCGGCAGCTACATCCGCAATCCTCGTGATCTGCACGCGCGGAATGTGGTGAACAATGTTTTCCGCGTGGATCTTTCCAATCCTGCCCGCCCCGATCAGTCCGATCTTCATTTCTTCCTCCTTTAGGAAAGCCGCACCAGCTCGTCACGGCGGAACGACTGCGTCGCTGCAAACGCAACCTTCGTGGCCATCACGCCGTCATGCACGGTGACCTCGGGCTTGCGCTGTTCCCGAATGCAGTCAACAAACTCCTGCGTCTCAGCGAGGTACGCAGCCCCGAAGCGCTCCAGGAAGTTCTGCGAGCATTCCCTCACCGCTCCACGATCGTCCAGCAGCTCCACCATATCCTTCTGCGGCACGCTGGCGACGCGAAGAGTGGCCTTTGTGCCGATGATCTCGGTCTCCACCACGTACCCGTGGGCCGCGGTCCTGCCGGCAAGCAGGAAGGCCATGGCGTCATTGTCGAACCGCAGGAAGGCCGCAAGGTTGTCTCCGTCGCCGTACTGCGCGAACTCCTGGTGCGCATAGCAGCCGCCGGCGGCAAAGACGCTTTTCGCCTCCGCGCCCAGCATCCAGCGGGCAAGGTCGATGTCGTGGACCGACATATCCAGGAACTGACCGCCCGAGGTGGGGGCAAAGCGGATGGCGCCCTCGATGGCGGATTCGGGATCCACCGAGTAGCCCCGAAAAAGAATGGGGCGGCCGATATACCCGTCCTGGATCAGCTTCCTGGCCCTGCTGTAGGACGAGTCGTATCTGCGCATGAACCCCAGCATGAATACCTTCCGGGGGCGTTTGCCCACGGCCTCTTCCGCCTGCATGCATTCTTCCAGCGTGACGCCCAGCGGCTTCTCGCAGAACACATGAAAGCCGGCCTCCAGGGCCTGCCCGATCTGGCGACAGTGCTCGCCGGAGCTCGAAGCGATGAAAATGGCGTCCAGGTCGCGGTTGGCGAGCATTGACTCGAATCGGTCGTAGCCGTTCGGCACCCCCCACATGGCGCGGGCGTGGCTCACACGGTCCGGCTCCAGGGCGCAGACGGCAGCAAGCTCGGCCCCCGCCGTCCGCACCGCAATGTTTTCAGCGTGCCTCATTCCCAGCCGGCCAAGGCCGACAATCCCGATCCGTACCTTCTCCATGTTTCTTCCCGCCTGCTACATCCGCCCGCCCGTCGTCTCACGGATCACGAGCTTCGGCGTCAAAAGAGTCCGCCTTGCATCGCGGCGAACGTCTTCCGACCTGCGGCTCTTGATGAGCTCCAGGAGCCTTTCACAGGTAGCCAATGAAAGCTCTTCACGTGGCTGGTGGATCGTGGTGAGAGAGGGGCGGATGCAGGCTGCCAAGTCCGTGTCATCATACCCGATCAGCGCAACATCGTCCGGCACGCGCAGCCCGAGCTTGCCGACAGCCAGGAGGGCCCCGATGGCCATGAGATCGTTCAGGGCCAGGATGGCATCGTACTCCCGGATCCTCGCTCCTGCCTGCATCACGGCGTCATAGCCGGACTCCATGGTCTGGTTGCCGATGAGCAGGTCTGCCGGGCCGAGGGTGATGCCGGATTCAGCAAGTCCCCGGCGCGCCCCGTCAAGGCGCAAAAGAAACTCACGCTCGGTGACCTTCTTCCCTTCGGCGGTCACGCACAGGATGCGCTTCTTCCCAATTGAGCACAGGTACCGTCCTGCCAGGTACCCGCCATGCTCGTTGTCGGGGTAGATGATGTCCACATCAGCGGGGCAGGGATCCGGCGGGGGGTAATGGGAGAAGACAAACGGCATGTCCCTGCTATGCAGGTAGTCGATGAGCTCCCGCTCGAACATCGGCTGCACGATGATCAGGCCATCCACCTTCTTTCGCGCCACGAGTTTCCTGATGTTGTTGCCGCCGGTGAAATGGTTGTTCAGGAACGTGACAAGCAGGTCGATGTCGTTGCATTCCAGCACGCTTCGCAAGGAGCTGTGCAGGGTGCCATGGTAGAGGTTCACTCCCAGCTGGTCATAGTCCGGCGGGAGAATGATGCCGATTGTTCCGACGCGGCGGGTGATGAGGCTGCGGGCGTGAGCGTTGAACTCGAATCCCAGGCCCTGGGCGATATCACGGACGCGTTTTCTGGTCTTTTCCGGGATCAAGGACGAATCATTGAGGCTTCTGGAGACCGTGGCCATGCTGACCCCGGCTGCTTTGGCTACATCCTTCAATGTTGTTTCTTTGCAAACGTTTGCACGCATCCGTTCTGTATGCAGTATGCCATTTGCTTTCATTTGTCAAGATTCGATCAACGTCACACGATAACAAGCACCGCCACAACCCCGCACACAGCCAGCGGATAGAAACAGGCCCTGTTGAACAGGTACATGGCAGAGGTCATTTTCTGATCCCGCACCCACCGCAGCGCGGGGGCAATCAGGAGGATGGCCCCTGCCGCCAGGGCGCCAGCCGCGTAAACAAGTGCATGTCTCATGGGCACAACCAGGGGGAACGCGAGGCTGGCCGCGACGGTGATGAGCAAAAGGCCAAAAGAGACCCACGTGGACGCCCGTCGTCCGTAGCGCACGGGGAACGTGCGTATCTTCATTGCCACGTCTTCCTCGAGGTCGCTCCAGTCGTTGGGGATGTTGCGGCAACCCACTTCCCACGCGAAGGCCCATGCGAAAAACAGGGCGATAAAACCCGCCGGCGGAGCTCCCGCCACGGCGTACACACCCGCAAGCCCTCCCACGGCAACCATGCTCCCCGACAGAATGGCCTTCCAGTGCGTCACGCGCAGGAGCCGGCAGTAGCCGATCTCCAGAAGAAGCGCCGTGACCATGAGCGCCGCGCACAGCGGCCGCAGCACGAAGGCCAGGGAAAGGGAGAGCAGGCCCCAGATCATCACCCAGCCAAGGGCCGCGTTGAAAGTGAGCGCGCCCTGCGCAATGGGATGGCGGTAGCCGACGGAATCGATGTCAAAGCATTCCTTCTTTCCCGTGAGCTTCGCCATTTTTTCGCAGTCCACGCTGCAGTCCATCACGTCGTTGAGCGCGAAGACTGCCGTGAACCCCGCGAAAGCCGCAATGAGCCCGATGACAACCGTCGAGGCATTGGGGAATCCTCCGAAAACCAGCAGCGCGCCCATGGCGGGATGCGCGATGTCGAGGACGGAGTGTGTCATCCGTGAGAGGCCGAAGAACTTGCGGACCCCTTCCCGTGAGAGGGTTGCGCTGTTTCCCATGTCACGTCTCCTTTCGGGCCGTGCCGCGAATTTCGCGCTCGATGGACCGAAGAACCATGTCCGCGCCGCCTCCGGCTGCGAAGGCCCGGGCGCAGCTTCTCCCGATCATACTCCCCAGGGGCGGAGGATTGTAGATCAGCTTCAGCACGTTCCCGGGAAGCACCGAGAGCGGATTGTAGCCTTTCCTGATGTGCCCGTCAGCAAGCGCACGACTTTCAAGCCCGGTGTGCGGCTGGATGGCAAGGAAAAAAATCACCGGCACAACGCGCTCGGCGCCGAACATCGACCTGATCCGGTCCAGTATGACCAGTGTCTCCCCCAGGCTCTCACGGGTCTCTCCGGGCGCATTCAGGGAAAGATTGACAAGCACTTTTCCCGCGTAGCCGCTTTCTTTCAGGACCTGGAATCCTTTCATGGCCTGGTCCACCGAGAAGCCGAGCCGAAGCTGGTCCACGACTTCCTGGGAGCCCGAGTTCAGCGAGACTTCCAGATCGCAGAGCCCGGATCGCACCATGAGCCGGGCAAGCGCGTGATCGATCTCGTGGATCCGAAGGTAGCCTCCCCATTGGAGCGCGAGCTTTTCCCGGGAAAGTCCTTCAAGAATGGCGGTGAGATGCGCATGATCCGAAGACTCACTCAGCAGTTGCGCGTCGGCAAACCAGAACTTGCGCGTACCCCACCGACGGGCGTACGCTCCCACCTCCGCGACGACACGCGCCGGATCCCGCCGGACGACGTGCCTGCCTTCCAGGAACCCATAGAGGCAGTACAGACAGGAATGTGGACAGCCTTGCTTGGTCTGCACGCCGACAGTCTCATCACGGTAGGCGGGCCATTGGGGGAATGCCTGTTCCACAGCTTCCAGGTCGATTGCAGGCTCGATGGGATCCTGAGGCACCGATAGACCGACCATGCTGAAAAAACCGTCAAGCCGGGCGTCCGGGAAAAGACGGATCCGACCAGGAAGTCTTTCGGCAAGCCAGTCCCCGAAAATCTTGACACTCGGCCCGCCGACGGCCATCGGGAGCCCCGGGTTGGTCCTTGCCGCCGCATTGAGGATCCTCAGATTTTCCGCAATCGAGGATCTATAGGTCAGCATGTCGCGGAGCCCCCGAAACGCGGCTCCAACCTTTCGCGCGGGCGACGGGTCATGGAAGAAAATGAAGGCGTCGCGGAGACCGCCGTCGATGTCTTGTGGAGAGAAGATCTGCATGTCCCGCCAGGAAAAGGCCACTACGTCCGGGCGCTGCTGCCGGATGGCCTCCTGGAGCGCGGCCGTGCGTCGCGCTGGCTCCATCAAGGCCAGGTCGAGCAGTCGCAGGGAAGCCCGCGGGTCTGCCCTGCGCAAGAGCGACAAAAGATACACCGGGCCGGTGGGATACACCTTCCTGCAGGGCAGCCTGACGATAAGGATCCGGCCCGGGGACATGCAACCTCCAAACAACAACCGCTACGGGATGTCCACGACCTGAAAAAGGGCTTTCTTCAGCTCCTGGAGCCTGTAGGGTTTCGGCAGGACGCCGAATGCGCCATACCGGCGGTGATCCGCAAGGATGGGATCGTTCGAGTATCCCGATGATACGATGACTTTCACCGAAGGATCGATTGACAGGAGCCGGGAAAGGGTTTCTTTTCCGCCGACGCCTCCGACAATCGTGAGATCGAGAATTACCGCGTCGAAGGGATGGCCGTCACGCAGCGCGGACGCGTACAGATCGACGGCTTCCTCTCCGTGCGCGGCGCCGACCGAAGAATAGCCCAGGCTGGCAAGCATTCGCAGGGCCACTGACCGGACCATTTCCTGGTCCTCCATGACCAGAACCCGTTTTCCCAGCGGGGTGACCGCGACACTTTCCTGCTTGATGCGGGGGACTTCCCGGTCCGGCTCTGCGGGTATCAGAACCGTGAAGGTGCTGCCCAGGCCGGGCCTCGATGCTCCCAGATACCCTTTGTGGCTTCGGATTATGGAATACGAAGTGGCCAGTCCAAGCCCGCTGCCGGCCTGCTTGGTCGTGAAATAGGGATCGAAAATCCTTTTTAATAGTCCCTCGGGAATTCCTGTCCCCTCGTCGGACACAGAAATCTCCAGATAGGGGCCGGGAGGCAATGCGCAGGAGTTCTCACGCTCCAATCTCGCGTTCCCGGCCTTTATTGTGATCCGCCCTCCTGCAGGCATTGCCTGGACCGCATTGATGACGATGTTCTGAACAACCTGACCGAGCTGGCCTTCATCTATCTCCGCGGGCCACAAGTCGGCGTCAAGCTCGAAGAGGCAGACGCACGGTGAGCCATGGCTGGCAAACCCTGCCGCGTCGCGGACCAGCTGCGCGACATCCGCAAGTTGCCGGACCGGCGCGCCCCCCGGGCGAACGTCAGGAGTTGCTGTGTGAGGTCCTTTGCCCGCAGCAGGGCGCGCTCTGCGTTTCGGAGGCTTTCATCCGCCTGGTGCTCATCCGAAAGCTCCGTGCGGGCAAGAGAGATGTTGCCCAGAACCCCTGCAAGGAGATTGTTGAAATCATGGGCAATCCCTCCCGCCAGGAGCGAGATGGATTCCAGCTTTTGCGAGGTGAGCTGCGCCTCCTCCATCCGCCGGCGCTCCGTGACATCGCGGGTGATGGTCAGGACGCAGCGAACCCCATCGATCTCGATGAGGCGCGCCGACATCATGCCGGTGAGCGTGGAGCCGTCTTTGCGTCGAAAGGGCGCCTCCAGCTCCGCCTCCCCACGCTGGGCCAGGTCGGCGACCATCCGATCCCGATCCTCGCGGGTTATCCAGATGCCGAGATCTCCCGGCAGCGAGGAGCGCCCCAGGACATCGGCCTCGGTGTAGCCCGTCATGCGCGTGAACCCTTCATTGATCTCGAGGTAGACCCCGTCCTCATAGCGGTTGATGTTGATGGAATCAGGGCTTCCGTGGAACGCTTTGGAGAACTTCTCTTCAGAGTCCTTCAAGGCCTTCTGCGCGCGCACGCGATCGGAGATATCGTGGATGATGCTGAACAGATACTGCGCCCCGTCGATCTCCACGGGGCTGGAATAGATCTCAACGGTCCTGATCTCACCTGAGGCCAGCATGTGGGGAAAGACAAAATAGTTGCGCTCTTCCCGGAAGGCTGCCGCAACGTCCTGCTCGAGGTCCGCCGGAGGACGGCGGTTGACGTCACGGATCCGCAGGGAGCACAGCGTATCATGACCGTAGCCATAGAAACGGACAGCGGCCGGGTTTGCTTCCACGATCTGTCCGTCCCCTTGACTGAGGAGAAGAATGATGGCGGCGTGGCGTTCGAATCGCTTCATGAAAGCTACTGCGCCACTGGTCCGCATTGCGTTGACTGGCATGAGTCGAATGCGCGTCGAGGTCCCGACGCTGCCTCCCGATAGCAGGTTGAGGCTCAAGTAAAGCACATTTCGGCTGCCAAGTCCACGTTCAGGAGGAAGCTCCCGAATAGCGTCGGGACCCGGTGCGCCACACCAGCCGTGCCACCACGAAAAGCGCCGCTGCCAGGGCGAACGCCTCAGCCAGGGTCTGCCAGGACAACTTGCCTGCCAGCGCCTGCGCCGGCACGGTTGTAGCGAATGCCACGGGAACCAGGAAGGTCAGGCAGATTCGGAGCCAACCCGGGTACAAGGTCACGGGCCAACGCCCCGCCTCGTAGATGGACTGGAAGATGACCAGGATGTTCTCCACGCGCACGAACCAGAACGAAAGGGAGGCCAGAATTACCCAGAAGCTGTACACAATGACCCCGCCGGGCAATCAGGGCTGCCGCAAAGCCGGCCACCTGAAGCACCCCCACTCGCGCCCCCAGCCGGGCCAGCGCGACAACGATCACCACAATCCCCAGGACGAAGTCGGTGAGCTTCCAGATCTCCACCCGTTGAATGCTCACCAGGATTTGCGAGTCTTCGGGCTTGGTGAGGGTGAAATCCAGGGTCCCCTCCCGCACGCTCTCGATGAGCTGCTCCATGCTGGGCTGGATGATCAAGCGAATTGCCCCTCCCACCAGGAAGAAAACCCCGACAAGCGCGGCAACTTCCTCGGGTTGCCAGCCTCCCAGGGTTGTCGTGTAGGAGAACACAACTGCCAGGCCCCCGAGCGCCGTCCCCAGGTCAACGGCTGATTCGAGAAGCTGGAGGAAGAAGTTGGCGCGGTAAGCAAGCTCTCCCATTGCGCCCACGCGGAAAAAGACCCACAGGAGACGCAGCAACCTCATGTCGGAAACCTCATGCGCCCACCGCCGAATACACGCGCACCCCGGCGCGCCAGACCGTCCTCAGGAGAAAAAGACCCAGAACCAGCCACGCGGCCTGCGCCGCAAGCCCCGTCAACGCCTGGCCGGGGCTCACCCTCCCCAGGAGCAGCTCCACCGGGAAGCTGATCATCCACCGGAAGGGCAGGACGGATGCGGCGACCTGCAGCGGACGCGGAAGCAGGGATAACGGCGCCATCTGCCCGGAGAGAAAGAGCGCGGCCACGAAGTAGCCCTGGTTGACAGCGCTCACGCGTGTGGTCCAGAACGCCGACAGCGCCAGCGTCCATTCCACGATGAACTTCACGGAAAAGGCAAGGAGCAAGGATGGAACAAACAGAGCCGCGGCCCAGAGCGGCGGGGAGAATGTCGGCCGGAAAATCAGCGTCAGCAACGTTGCGGCCACCAGCATCAGCGGAAGGGTGATCAGCTTGGAGGACACATTGTCCACCAGGTCGGTGTGGATGGGATGAATGGGCCGCAGCAGTGCAAAGGAAAGGGAGCCGTGGCGTATCTTGTATTCGTACTCGTACATGACCCAGGTGTACGTGACCTGGGTGACGAGCATCATGAGAATGAAATATGCGGCAAACTGGTTGGTATCGAAGCCGCCAACCTTTCCTCCGGTTGCATGAGCAACTGCGGACCAGACCACCAGGTAAATGAGCGGCTCCAGGATCCTGTCGATGGTCCAGATGAAGATGGAAGCCCTGTACTGGATGAAAGAGGCCAGCGTCGTCCTGAACTGCTGACGATAGACTTCCCCGATCCCCATCACGATGCCTCTCCGGCAAATACCCGCTCAATGACTTCTTCAATCGGCGGGTCCTCCACGGTCAGATCGATCACGGGCAGGTCGGCCAGGATCCTCCCCGTCACCCGGGGCGTGTCTTCCCGGGGGACGCGAAGCGTCACCGCGCCTTCCTCCCGGGAGATCACCTCGCCGTAGCCGCTGAGATACGTGAGCGCGCGTTCGGCAAGGACGCCGTCGGCCCCGGCGTCCTCGAGCTTCACCACGATGGTCTTGTGCGCGGTGAACCGTCCTACCAGGGCGGACAGCTCCCCGTCGAAGAGGAGCCTCCCGTGATGAATGACAATGACTCTGCGGCAAAGGGCCTCCACGTCCGCCATGTAATGGCTGGTGAGGAGGACGGTCGCTCCGAAGCGGCGGTTATAGTCGGCAATGAACGCCCTGATGCGCCGCTGCATGGTGACATCCAGGCCGATGGTCGGCTCATCCAGGAATACGACTCGGGGCCGATGAAGGAGGGCTGCCGCAAGCTCACACTTCATGCGCTCACCGAGGGACAGATTGCGCACGGGCTTGTGAAGCAGGGGCCCCAGATCCAGCAGCTCGGTGAGCTCTTCCACGGTGCTTCGGAAGTCGGGCGCGGGGATCCTGTAGATCGCGCGATTCAACTCGAAAGAGTCAGCTGCCGGGATGTCCCATACAAGCTGGTTACGCTGCCCCATGACAAGGGTGATCTGGCGGAGAAATGCCTTTTCGCGCTTCCACGGCACATGATCGAGAACAGACACCTCACCCCCCGTGGGATGGAGAAGGCCGGAGAGCATCTTCAACGTCGTGGTCTTTCCCGCCCCGTTGGGGCCGAGGAACCCGACCACCTCACCCGGCTGCAGCGTGAAGGAGATGCCGCCCACCGCCGTGATCTCCTCCCGCCGCCTGCGGACCAGGCTGGCCAGGGCCGCGCCCACTCCGGATTCGCGCTCGGTAACGAAAAAGGCCTTTCGCAGATCCTTGACCCGGATCGCGGGAGAGGGTTCCATCCCGCAACTATACGCGGCGACCTGCGATGGAACAATCGTCTGCCTCCTTGTGTCGAATTTGGTCCCGGCCCACGACTCAGTAAGAGCGTCAGGGCTAGGGCCGAAAGGAGCACCGAATGGCGCG
This sequence comes from uncultured Spirochaetota bacterium, assembly GCA_963710335.1. Classification (GTDB taxonomy): domain Bacteria; phylum Spirochaetota; class Spirochaetia; order SZUA-6; family Fen-1364; genus Fen-1364. The sequence goes on along the minus strand of CAVQAA010000006.1, from coordinate 138,547 downwards.
GGGAGTTACGGGGATGTTTCTCGATATTCTGAGATCGCTGATCCCGCCGATTCTTTTCCATGAAGATCCCCGCGGCATGAATGGACGTGCTTGAATCAGGCCTTTCTGGGCATCCGAGTTCTAAGGGCTCTATTCTAAGGGCTCTAGAAATAGACTTCCGCAAAAATGCTGTGTACCGGCACGCCGTAACCGCGCAGGATGGCGTAGCACTCGTAGATCATGTCGCTGTTTCCGCAGAGGTAGCACAGGCGCGTCGGCTCCACGGCGTGCTGGCGTAGGTACGAGGTTACTCGACCGGCGTGAGTCTGCACGTTGCCCGCCGGCTTCTCCCCGGATCCGCTCACGCATGCGACGAGCCTCTGAGGATCGAAAACTTCGTGATCGTAGAGCTGCCGCAGGAAGCGCACCCCGTGCAGGAGCGTGTAGTCGAGGCCCCGGTGGCTCAAGGCAAGGCAATGGAAAGGCGAGACGCCTGTTCCCGTGCCAACGAAGAGGAATCGCGCCGAGGCTGCCCCCGGATCTATGCAGAATGAACCGTGGGGGCCGTCCACCATGAGCGCGTCGCCCACCCGGCACCGACGCAGGTCCCGAGAGACCGTCCCGCCCTCCACCTCCTTGACCAGCACCTCGATGAAATCCTCGCAAGGCGGTGAATAGATGGTGTACTCCCGGCGCTCGATGCTCCCCGCGCGGCCAAGGTTGATCCACTGACCCGACCGGAAAGCAAGGCCGCCACGCTCCAGCCGAAGAACAAAGGCGCCTTCAGATAATGAACGGTTGTCCAGGACGCGGTGAGATGTTGTGGCCTGGAGCGGATGCGGGCGTCGTGCTGCCTCTATCACGTGGAATCAGGCTGTTTTACGGCCATCTTTGCCGCGCGAAGCTCCGCCAGGTGCTTTTGAAAGCCCTGGAACTGCACATCCGCGTGATAGGAGGAACGGACAAACGGCCCGGCCTCGCAATAGAGGAAGCCTTTCTCCATGGCGAGGTCCTTGAGCTGCTGAAACTCCTGGGGCGTCCAGTATCTGCGCACCGGGATGTGGTTGCGCGTGGGCTGGAGATACTGCCCGATGTTCACCACATCGACTCCGCAGGACCTCAGGTCAGTCAGGGTCTCCTGGACCTCCTGGAAAGTCTCCCCCAGCCCCAGCATGATGCTTGACTTCGTCACCATGTCCGGACCGAGCCGACGGGAGATGCGAAGGAACTCCAGGGACCGGTCGTAGCTGGAGCGCGAGCGCACCCGCGGGGTCAGCCTGCGCACCGTCTCCACATTGTGGCTGATGATATCGGGACCGCTTTGCACGACGGCTCCGATTGCTTCCTCCGACCCCATGAAGTCCGATGTCAGGACCTCCACGGAGCAGTCGGGCGCCCGCCAACGCACTGCCCTGACCGTGGCGGCCATGAGGGATGCCCCGCCGTCGGGAAGATCGTCCCGGTTCACCATGGTGATGTGAACGTGCCTCAGCTTCATGTGCTCCACGGCGCCTGCCACTCTCAGCGGTTCCAGCGCGTCCACCGCGCCGGGAAGGCCGGTGTTCACCGCGCAGAACCTGCACCGCCGGGTGCACGTGTCTCCAAGAATCATGAAGCTTGCCGTGCGATGCGTGCCCCAGCACTCCTGCAGGTTGGGACACCGGGCCTCCTCGCAGACGGTGTGAAGGCTTTCCGCTCGCATCAGCTTCTTCAGGAAATGATAGTTGTCTGTGGTGTTGAGGCGGATCTTCAGCCACTCGGGCTTGCGATGCGACACTGCCTGATCGGACATTCTCACCTCACTGCGCTGCCGTCGTTCTCATACTGCACCACACTGACGCGCGCGGCAACGGCCCGGGCAAGGGAACGCAAAGCGTCGCCCGACGCCAGGGGTCCCTCCGCGGCCACGGGCGGCGTTCCCGCATCGCCCATCCGGGACACCGCAGGGTCCATGGGGATGCGGCCCAGGAATGGCACCTGCATTTCCTCCGCGGCCCGCTCCCCGCCGCCTTCTCCGAACACCTCACCCGACATGTTCTCCACGATTCCCAGGATGGGAACGTTCAGCTTCTTGAACGCGGTCACCCCTCGACGCGCGTCGTTCACCGCAAGGAGCTGCGGCGTGGTGACCACCACTCCGCCCGTCAGGGGGACCAGCTGCGCCACGCTGAGCTGCGCATCCCCCGTGCCGGGCGGCAGGTCCACGATGAGATAGTCCAGCTCTCCCCAGACCACCTCCGTGAAGAGCTGCTGCAGCGCGCCGTGGATCATCGGGCCGCGCCACACCAGGGCCTCTGCTTCGGAGACAAGGAACCCCATGCTCATGACAAGGACGCCGTACGCCCTGGCCGGCACGATCTTTTCTTTCAGGGGCGGCGGAAGCTGCTGTACTCCCATCAGGGTGGGGATGTTGGGGCCATAGATGTCGGCATCAAGGAGGCCCACGGCTGCGCCGGACTGTGCCAGCGCAACGGCAAGGTTTGCGGCAACCGTGGACTTGCCGACGCCACCCTTGCCGCTTCCCACCGCGATGATCGCCTTGATGGGGAGCTTGATCTTCTCCATGATCCGCTTGTCTGCCCGCATGCGCGCATCGAAGCCGATCTTGATCTCGCCGATTTCCGGAATGAGGCCCCGAATGGCATTCTCACTGTCCTGCCGCAGCTTGTCCTTCAGCGGGCACGCCGGCGTGGTGAGAGTTATGGTGAAGCTGACATCCTTCCCGCTAATGCGGATGTCGCGGATGAAATCCAGGGACACGAGGTCTCTGTGCAGATCGGGATCCTGGACAGTGCTCAAGGCCTCCCTGACGCGCTCAACGGACACCGCATTCTGTATTGTCGGCACGCATCCTCCTGTCGTGGGCAGGTTAATAGTACATAAATCATAAGGATTGACCAACCGAGCCTCGGCCCTGACGGGGCGCAGGCCCTGGATTGCTTGACAGGGCCGCGCCTCGATCTTGATATTTGACGTGCCATGAAAGAAGTGAAGCCCTTGACGCCGCGTCCGTTGAAAGCGCTTGCGTGCATCTGCTTCCTTGCGGCCCTTCCCGCCCTGGCATGGGGCCAGTATTTCGATAGAAACAAGGTGCAGTACGGGGCAATCGACTTCTTCGTGCTGAAGACAGAGCACTTCCAGATCTATCACTATCCGCAGGGGACCCGGGCGGTGATGGACGCCGCCCGCATGCTGGAAGAGGCTTACGCGCATCACTCAGACGTTTTCGGCTACGGAATCAAAGGCCCGCAGAAAGTGATCCTCTATGACAGCTTCATCGACTTCGAGCAGACCAACGTGATTCCCGGCAACATCTCCCTCGGTGAGGGCGGCGTCACCGAGGCCCTGGAACGGAGGATGGTCATCCCCCTCACGGGCACCTACAGCGAGAATGCCCATGTCCTGGCCCACGAGCTTGTGCATGCGTTCCAGTTCGAGAAGATGAGCCCGCTGGACATTCTCGCAGGGGCCGCACAGCCCCTGCCGCTGTGGCTTATCGAAGGCCAGGCGGAGTATCTGTCCCTGGGGCCCGATGATCCGCTGACGGACATGTGGATGCGGGATGCCTACCTGAACAAGGATATCCCCAGCATCGATGAGCTGGCCTCGAAGCAGAACAAATACTTCCCTTACCGGTTCGGAGACGCGGTCTGGTACTGGATCGACCGCGGCTGGGGGAAAACCGGCATTCGCCAGTTCTGGAACGACGCTTCGGAAAAAGGCATCTCGGGAGCTGTTCAGTCCGCCCTGGGCGTGAAAACGATGTATGAGTTCTCCGCCCGATGGAAGGGTGACTTTGCCATTACCTATTCGCCCAAGGTCGCCGGCCGAACGCTCCCCAGGGACGTGGGGCGGACGTTGCATGGCCTGGACAGCGGCCTGAACCTGAGCCCTGTCATCAGTCCCGACGGCAAGTACATCGCGGTGTTCTCACAGCGGAGCCTGTTCGGCCTCGACCTCTATCTTGCGGACGCGGTGACCGGCAAAGTGCTTTCGAACCTCGCGGGGTCGGACAACGACGCCCGCTATGACGTGCTGAACTTCATCGATTCCGCGGGGGCATGGTCTCCTGATTCCCGTTCCTTCGCTTTCATTGTCGAGCGGGGCGGAGAGAATGCCGTGGTGATTGTCCAGGTTCCCTCCGGGAAGATCCTGAAGATCCTGCCTCTTGTCGGGGTCAAGGGAGCTGCCGGGCTTGCCTGGTCACCCGACGGCTCCCGGATAGCCCTGTCGGCAACCAGGGACGCACTGCGGGACATTTACCTTCTTGCTCCGTCCACCGGCGCGCTGGAACAGCTCACCAGCGGATGGCACACGAAGCTCCAGCCGGCGTGGTCTCCGGACGGGAAAACGCTGGCGTTCGCCACGGACCAGGGCGCGCACACCGACCTGGCCGCTCTGACTTTCCAGTCCATGAACATCGGGCTCATGGACATGCAAAGCAGGGAAACGCTGATCATCTCCATCAAGGATGGCGCCAGGCACATCAACCCCGTTTTCTCTCCTGACGGAAAGAGCCTGTACTTCGTGGCGGACACGGACGGCTACAGCGATCTGTATCGGTACGAGCTCACGTCACAGCAATTCTTCCGGGTGACCACGGTTGCCACGGGCATCAGCGGCCTCACCGTGCTCTCCCCGTGCCTGTCCGTGGCGGAAGCATCCGATGAGCTCGTCATGACCGTCTTCAATAACAGGAAGTACGAGGTCCACGCGCTCACGCTGGCTCAAGCCCAGGGCCAGGCGGTGAGCCTGGAAGGCGCCATCAACGCGCCCGCTCAGCCGTCCGACATCACGGCCGGTAAGGAGCAGCCGGTCCCCGAGCTGTCCAACACCACCCTCACTCCTTATTCCCCGGCGTTCTCCCTCCTGGCAATCAGTCAGGTCGGCGTGGGTCTGGGAGTAAGCCCGTACGGAACCAGCGTTGGGGGCGCGGCGGCACTGTCGTTCGCCGACGTGCTGGGCGATCATGAAATCGATACGGCGGTCCAGGCTTCCGGGTCCCTGGACTCCATCGGGGCCCAGGTCGACTACGTGAATAGAAGGAATCACTTCAACTGGGGCCTGGCGGCCGCCCACATTCCGCAGTTGTATTACACCTCGCTGGCCCCCCCATTCCCCGTGGCCGGCGCCGACACCGGAATCCTGCAGCAGGTGATTTTCCAGGAGGAAGCGGACCTCTTCGCGCAATACCCGGTCACGATCAATCGCCGGTGGGAAGCGACCGTTGGCTACACGATGTACTGGTGGGAGGGATCTGTCCCGGTCTACTACTACCAGAATGGTCTTCTCGTTGAGACAGACCAGGTCTCATTCCCCACGCCGGCGCCGCTGTACCTTGGGCACGCCGGACTGGCATACGTGGGTGATTACTCGTTCTTCGGCTTCACCAGCCCCATCAGGGGCTCCCGTTATCGCTTCGAGATCGACGGAGACGCCGGCTCCACCTATTTCCTCATCGCCCTGGGGGACCTGCGCGAATACCTGTTCCTGAACCCCATCACCATTGCGTTTCGAGCGCTCTCCGTGGGCCGGTACCTCGGCGGCGCGGACAACCCGACCCTCACGCAATTCTACCTGGGAGAGCCCGACCTGGTGCGTGGATACGAGTACTATTCGATCATCTCCATCGAGGGGGCGGGCAGCTCAGGGAACATTCCACAGCTCAACCGCCTGTTCGGGTCCAAGATCGCCGTGGTCAACCTGGAGCTTAGAATTCCCGTCCTGGGCAACGACCAGTTCGGGCTTCTGAAGTTCCCCTGGGTCCCCACGGAGCTCGTGGGATTCTTCGATGGCGGGGTGGCCTGGACGGAGAACGACACCCCCGTGCTGGCGATCTCCGCGGACCAGTACGCGCGCGTTCCCGTGTTCAGCGCGGGGGCGGCCCTGCGGTTCAATATCCTGGGAGCCTTCGTGGTCCAGGTCTACTGGGCGTGGCCGTTCGAACGCCAGAACATCGGCGGCTCGTGGGGCATCGTCCTGGAGACAGGGTGGTGATTTTGTTTTTGCGCCGGAGATTTCTTACATTTGGCCGATGAAGGGAAAAATCGGGATTATCGGCAAGGGCAACGTCGGCAAGGCGTTGAACGATGGTCTGAAACGGGCAGGGTATGAAACGCGCATGACGGGAAAAGGCCCCGGCGTGCGGGAGACGGCCGCCTGGGGTGACATCCTGATCCTGGCGGTGCCGTTCAACGCGGTGGACGCCGCAGTGGCCGAAATGGGCGGCGCGGTGGACGGGAAGCCGATCGTGGACGTGACGAACGCCCTTGGCCCGAACATGGAGCTGGCGCTCGGGTTCACGACAAGCGGCGCCGAGCAACTGCAGAAGAAAGCGCCGTCCGCGAAGGTGGTGAAGGCGTTCAACACCCTGTTTGCCGCGAACATGGGGACGGGGAAGGTCAAAGGCAAGGCCATTTCCTGCTTCGCCGCCGGCAACGACCAGTCTGCAAAGGCTTCGGTCCTCGAGCTTGCGCGCGACATCGGATTCGACGCGGTGGATGCAGGGCCGCTTGCCAACGCCCGGTGGCTGGAAGCCATGGGGTACTTGAACATCCAGCTCGGCTTCGTCATCAACAAGGGACTGGGGACGGCAATCGGGCTCACGCTCCTGAGGTAGACGGGCGCGGCAGCCTCACTCCGGTTGACTTCCGGCGCCCCGCTCGGGTACACAGTGGGTGCAAGGGCCGCCTGGGTGAGCAAAGAAAGAGACATCCTTGATCTCATAGCGGACGCGGTTCTCATCATGGATGATGAGACGGTCCACGTGCTGGAAGCAAACGTCGCGGCGGCCGGCCTCCTGGGCTACGAGCGGGAGGAGCTCATCGGCAAGAGCCTGAGGGATCTCTCGGCAGAGCCTGACGCGTCCCTCAGGTCGTTCGAGGAGCGGGATGCCTTCATCCCGCTGCGTCGGTATCGCAGGAAAGACGGCAGCTCGGTGGCCCTGGAAATCACGACATTGTACGGACAATGGAAGGGCCGCAAGGTCCACGTTGCCACATATCGCGATGTCTCAAACCGCAACGCCGCCACACACGCACTGAAGCAGAGCGAAGAACGTTTCCGGGAGCTGGTAAAAAACCTCGGTGCGGGCGTTGCCATTGTCGATGCCTCCGAGTTCTTCCTTTTCGCCAACCAGGCGGCTGAGAGGATCTTCGGCGCGCAGAGTCTCGCGGGCAAAAACCTGGCGGAGTTCACCGATGAAAAGGAGTTCGCCCGGCTGCTCCAGGAGACCGCGCGGAGAAAAAGCGGGGAAAAAGGAAGTTATGTCATCTGGATCCGGCGTCCCGACGGCGGGGAGCGGGAGCTGTCCGTCATCGCCACGCCGCAGTTCGACCAGCGCGGCGGCTTCGCGAGCACGCTCGGCATTTTCCAGGACATCACGGAACAGGTGCGGCTCCAGCAAAGCCTTCAGCAGGAGAGAAACCTCCTTCTCACCCTGATCAACAACCTCCCTGATCACATCTACCTTCGTGACCGCGAAGACCGCTTCATCCTGGCCAACCGGGCCGTGGCGGAGTTCATGGGTGCCGGGGACCCCGAGATCCTGGTGGGGAAAAGGGATTCAGACTTCTACCCCCCCGAGGTGGCGGCGCAGTTCGCGGCGGACGACCAGCAGATCCTGGAAGGCGGGAAAAGCATCATCAACCAGGAGAGGTTCGACACGTCGGCAACCGGGGCACAGCGCTGGGTGATGACGACCAAGGTGCCCATTGTGGGTGAATCCGGGGAGGTGATTGGCCTGGTGGGCATTGGCAGGGATTTCACCGATTCTCGGGAAACAAAAGAGGCGCTTCAACGAAGCCAGGAGCGGCTGCAGCAGGGGCTGAAGATGGAAGCCATCGGCAGGCTTGCCGGCGGAATCGCGCATGACTTCAACAACCTTCTCACGGTCATCAAGGGGTTCGCGGAGCTTGTTGACGGGAGAATGCCGGACGGGGACCCCTCGAAGACGGAAATAGCGGAAATTCGCGGCGCTGCCCAGAGGGCTGCAAGGCTCACCGCCCAGCTCCTGGCCTTCGGACGGAAGCAGATCCTTCAGCCCAGGATCGTGAAGCTCAACGACGTGGTCCTTGCCATGAAAAACATGCTTCCGCGCATCCTCGGAGAGGATATCGAGCTTTCCGTGCGCCTGCGCGAGGATGCGGGGAGCATCAAGGCGGATCTGGGGCAACTGGAGCAGGTGATCATGAACCTGTCCGTCAACGCGCGCGACGCAATGCCCCGGGGCGGCCGGCTCACCATTGCCACGGAGAACAGCGTGATCGATGACGCGGTGAAGCGCAATCATCCCGAATGCAAGCCGGGGCCGTACGTTGCCCTTACCGTGACGGACACGGGAACCGGCATGGACGCCGCAACCCTCTCACGGATTTTCGAGCCGTTTTTCACCACCAAGGAACCGGGCAAAGGGACCGGCCTCGGTCTTTCCACCGTCTACGGCATCGTCAAGCAGAGCGACGGTTACGTCTACTGCGACAGCCTGCCGGGAAGAGGCACGTCGTTCGTCATCTATTTCCCGCGGGCATTCGGGAAAGTCCAGGTACCGGGCCCCGAAGGGCAGGCGTTGACGAAGGTTCCGGGGAACGAGACCGTGCTCCTGGTGGAGGATGAGGATACCCTGCGGGGATTCGTGCGCTCCACCCTGGAAAAAAACGGCTACACGGTCATCGATGCGCATGATGGCTTGTCCGCGCTGGAGCTTGTCTCACGGCAGGACAGCAGGTTCGACGTCCTTGTGACCGACGTCGTCATGCCGCGCATGGGCGGCCATGAGCTTGCCCAGCGCGTGCTCGAGGCGCGGCCGGCAACGAAGGTCCTTTACATGAGCGGGTACGCCGAGGAAGCCATCATGCCTCCGCACCCCGAAGGGCAGCCGGTGGACCTCATCCGCAAGCCTTTTGATTCGGCTGCGTTCCTGGCGCGCCTCCGCGAGGTTCTGGACAGGGACTGATCCGGCAGCCCGCTCAGGGCTGGGCCTGGCTTGAGAAGTCAAACAGTACCTGTCGCTCGTCCGTCCCGGTCCCGTTCTGCCAGGTCTCACCAGAGGTCACTTTTTCAACAAGCAACTGGCTCACCATGTAGTCGCCTTTCAGGTACGACTTGATTTTCGCCAGCGGAATTGCCATGTCCAGGGAGTTCGGGCCAATCTGATAGGTAATCGTGTTTGCACCAAGATCAGTCCACTGGCCCGCGGACTCTTTCCACACGCCCAGGTGCGTTGAAATTCTGGCTCCCGTGAAAAAGCGATGGAACCATATACTCGCTTGAATCCGGCCTTGCAGCGTGCTGATTGTCGCAACGTACTCGAAGTTGTCGCCCACGTCTTTTGTGAGCTTTGTCGTTGGGGTGCCGTTCTTGAACTCGTATCTGAAATAGACGTTCGCATCGTCACGACACATGAATCCTCGTGCGACGCTGGTCCCCGGCTGACTTGGGAAGCCGAACTGCAGGTCAGTGCCCCAGAAGGGAACAAGCCCTTTCCAATTGTCCGGGTTGCCGTCCATCACAATCTTGCGTTGAGGAACCTCCCAGATCATCGAAGAGAGGGTTCTCTTCACCTCATCCCCGATCGCGGCGGTATAGACCGTGCCAGTCCAGCGCTGCGAATCCGGAGCCATCACGTCGATAGCCATGGTCCCGGCCGGAATCTCGACGCCTGTGGTGAGGGATCCCTGCCGGGCAACTGTCTGGCCGTCAATCGTCAACGTGCTCCCTGCCGGTGCGTCCGTGATGAGGAGGTGCGCCTTGCCCTCGACGAACGTCTTCGAAACAGTCACCGCCTCACCGGCGCCAACCGTAACCCGAACCGGTTCGCCGATGGTGTACACGCGATTGCCCACGGTCATGTCGCCGATCCGTATGACATGCTCTCCAGCAGGGATATTGTCAAAGGTGGCCGGCGTCTCGCCATAGCCAGTCTTGTCGTCCAGATCCACGATTGCGCCCGCAATCGACGCCTCCACCCTGATCGAGCCCGGAAGCGGCGCGAGCTGTCCTGAGAAGATCACCTTGTTCCCCGCATCCGCCCTGATGTCCGCGAGATATTCCGCGTACTTTTCCTTCTTCAGCTCCACCCGATGCAGAATCCCCGGGTCCACCTCAACAAGGAGGGGCGCCACTCCACGCTCCTGCCCGTCCACCAGAACGGTCGAACCCGCAGGGACGGATTGGACATTCAAATATCCCTTCTGCCAGGGAAGCCAGTCCAAGGTCTCGTTGCGCCGAATCGTGATCCGCTGGCTCACCGTCTGGAGCCCCTGGCAACTGGCCTGCGCCTCGTACTCCCCTGTGGGTAACTGGGTCTCTCCCGGCCCTTGGATCCGTTTCTCCCCGCTCTCCGCGCTGCGAACGCTCACCATCGCATCAGCCGGCACCTGCAAACCCAGCTTCCCCACGCTCCGTACAAGCGTCAGCGTGGCGTTGCTGGTCTCCCCGTCGGAGATCTTCACGGACGCCGTTGCATCTTCCCGTCCTTCGCTACGCGCCGTGACCTGCACCGTGCCCGCCGGCAGCCCCCGCAGCGACACGGGAGCCAACCCCACCTCCTTGCCATTCACAGCCACCGTGGCTCCCGCGGGGTCGCTTGCCACTGAAAGAGACCCGAACAAGAGATGCGTGCCGCTGAGCCCGTCCAGGAGTGACGCCACCAGCTCATCCGTGGTGTCGAACATGTCAAGCGCCCCGGTGGAGGTTCCGCTTTTGTCGAATGTCACGGAATCCTTCAGGTGGTCATACACCAGAAGGCGGAAATCGTAGCCCCCGCCGGAGCGAGCGCTGCCGCTGCCAAGAATGGCCTGGTCGATCCGGTTGGTTTTGCAGTAGGCGCGCACTTTCTGGAGGTCCTGCGCGGGATCCGCCGGCGGAAGCCGCCTGACATCGTAGCGCTGCAGAACTGTCAGGCTCAGCTCGACGCTGTCAGCAACCGCTGAGAGAACGGCGGCCAGCGCGGCGTCTTCCTTCTGACCGGCCGGCGCGTACAGGGCAATGCGCGCGCGCCCGCTGTCGGATTGTGCGACGAGGGCCGAAAGAAAGCATGTTCCCATGACAAACGCGAGCGCCAGCTGTCGATGAGCCAGAAACCGCAAGCTCATGGAATCACCTCACCAATGCCAGCTTGAAAGTACTTTCCCCCGGGTCAGCCGGTCAAGGAAAAGCGGCTTTTAGACGGTGAAAATGCCTGCGCCTTGATTGTGCCCATCTGCGCTATTACCTTCGCGTTATGAGGAGGCAGCGGACATGACACCCGCTCGTCGCATTCTCACCGCCCTGGGCGCCTTCGCGCTTCTCGTGGCGCTCACCACGTGCAGCAAACCAGCGTCGTCGGCTCAGAGCCAGGCCGTCGCGGTCCCCGCCTCTTTGCCGGTGGAGAGCGTGAAGCCCGAGATCATCGTTGCAACCTTCGTATCGGGCGACGTGCAGGCCGGGAAGCTCAGCGGCTGGGAAGCCGTCACGACCGGCGCAGCGCTTTCGAAAGACCAGTCGGTGAAGACCGCCGCACAGTCGGAGTGCGAGCTGCAGCTCGGAAAGACCGCCGTCGTCAGGATACGGGAAAAGACGATCATCGAGCTGAAGACGTTTTCTACCGTTGCCGGCAAGACCCGAATCGCAATGGGGCTGGACCAGGGCTCCGTGCTGTGCAAGGTGCGCACGCTCGCCAACGGCGAAAGCTTCCGTGTACAGACTGAAACGGCCATCGGAGGCGTTCGCGGCACCGAGTTCCAGGTCAGCGTGGGCACGGACAAAACGACGGTTGTCGCGGTGAAGGAAGGAGCTGTCGCAGTCCTCCCCGCCTCACCGGAGGTCAGCGCGGCCGAACAAGCCGCGGACCAGGGAGTCTCGGCCGTCGATGACCTGCTGGACAAGGTACAGACGTCCGCGCCGGTGGTGGCAAGCGGGCAGGAGATCTCCTACACTCCGCAGGCCTCGGAAAAATCCGCCGCTGCGCTTTCGGGAATGGGAGACGTTGTGCAGAAAATCGTGGAGGCCAACCGGAGCAACCAGCAGGTGAGCGCGCAGATTCTGCAGCAGGGGGACCAGATTGCAACGAAGGCGGCCACGGCCCTCCCCATGGCGGCGGGTGCCCCGAGCGCGATATCCCCGCAGAACGTGCAGCTCATGAAACCCCTGGACACCATGGAGATCCGTGAGAACCCCCAGACCTCCACGGCTCCTTCCCAGAGCAGCCAGGCGCCGCTGCCCGCCCCTTCCCCTCCGCGGCCAATTGAAAGCCGGATCGCCGCGAGCCCGCGCGCTCTGGTCGGCGCGGTCCTGTCGTCGGGCCAGGACCTGGTTGCCGCAGATGCTTCTGGAATGCTGGTGGCGGCCGGGAAAGGGGGCAAAGTCATCTGGACCATCAGGACGGCAAACTCACCGAATGAGAACTCTATTCCTGTTGTCGCGGGAGGCAACGTCTATTTCAGCGGCGGAAAAGAGTTTGTCATTGCGCGCCTTGCCACGGGAGCCGTCGTCTCCCGGACCGCCCTGGACAGCACATCGGCCCACATCTTCGGCCAGCACGTGATGGTGGCGCCTCCGCTCGGTCTCTACCCCACAACCACGACTGTTCGAGTGTTCGACCCGGCAACGGGAAAGGTGACGCGGGACATCCAGATGCCCGGCGGCTCCATGATGTCCCCGGCTCTGGCTGACGGAAAAGTCCTTGCAGTCAATCAGGCCGGCGTTTTCCTCGTGGTTGACGCCGCCTCGGGCAATGTCGACGCGCAGATCCCTACGCAAGCCACGCAGCCCGTTGCGCTCTCCGTGAGTCTCAAAGGCCAGTCCGCGTTCTTCGCCGACAGAAAAGGACTGGTCGTGGCAGTCGATCTTGCAGGCAAGCAGATGCTCTGGTCCACTCCTTTGCCGGGCACCGGCTCCGGAGGCGTTTTTCAGGATCTCGAGGTCACGGATACGGGCGTTTACGCGTTTGCGCGAGGCACGCTGTTCGCTTTTTCAACGGCCGACGGAAAGCAGCTTTTCGACCCCGTTCCAGGCGTGACCACGCCGCCTCTCGTGTCCAATGGAAGGCTGTACATCGGAAACGCTGAGAAGAAGCTCCTGGTGCTTGACCCGGTCACCGGCAAAACCATCGCGTCGCTTGACGTGGGGGCAAGGCTCAGCACCCGGCCATCGACGGACGGAAACAGGATTTTTGCGGGGACCAACCGCGGCGAAATACTGGTCATCAACCCGGACGCCCTGAAGTAGTCGGACTGCTATGACGCGGATGACGCTGCGTCGAGGGCTGCGACCTCGCCCTCGGTAAGTCGCCAGCCCAGCGCCGCCGCGTTCTCCTCCAGGTGTGCGACGCTTGTGGCCCCAGGGATGGGCAGCGCCCCCTTGCAAAGGACCCAGTTGAGCGCCACTTGCGCCGGTGTTTTTCCCCCGTGGGCCTTGCCAATCGCCTGCACCACCTCGGAAAGCCCGGCAGCGGTCCGCGCGCTTGCCATCATGAGCCTTCGCCAACCGTGAGCGGACACTCCTCCCCTTGCGGTGAGCCGGCCCAGCCCAAGCGGCCGGTAGGCGATCACCGTCACGCCGAGCTCCCTGCACGCCTCCAGTGTGCCGTTTCGCGCGTTGGCGGGGCGTGCCAGGCTGAGCTCAACCTCATTGCAGGCAAGATGAACTCCACGGGAGGCAAGAACCTTGTGGGCCCGACGAACCTGTGCGGCGCTGTAGTTTGATACACCGACGCCTCGTGCCAGCCCGGCGTCCACGGCATCCGCCAGGGCATCCACCCATGTTTCAATGGGAACCGGGCCCCAAGGGAAGTGAATGAGATAGATGTCGAGGGACGCAAGCTGAAGCCGGTCCAGGCTGCGGCGCAGGGCATCTGTCAGACGGGCTTTTGAGAAGCGCCAAGGCAAAGGGAAAAATTTCGAAAGAACCGCGGGTCGTTCCCGCCCGGCCGCAAGCTGCCGCAGGAAGATACCGACAGTCCTTTCCGAGCCCCCGCCAGCATAGATCTCCGCCGTGTCGAAGAGGGAAATGCCGCGGGAAATTGCCGCGTCGAACACCTCACGCAGCTCGGGCCGCGGCCTCCCTGCCCTGCCCCAGGTATTGGTGCCCATGCCCAGCGGGCTGACCAGGATGCCGCTTTTTCCCAGGGGGACCCGCTGGATCAGCGGGTCCGGCGGAACTTTTCCGATTTGGGGACCGCCCACCGCATCATCCTTCATCCGGGCCGGGCGCACACCCTGTTCTTGCCCGATTCCTTGGCGTGATAGAGAAGCTCGTCGGCAAGCCGAATGAGGTCTTCCGGGCTTGCCGCATCATCGGGACAGACCGCCAGCCCCAGGCTTGCGGTGACAGAGAGCGGCGGATGCGATGGCTGACCTGATGCGCTCCGCCACCACCGCTGCTCCCGCCCTGTTTGCATAGGGCAGGATCACGGCGAACTCCTCCCCGCCATAGCGCGCCGGCAGATCGATCTCTCTGACCGACCGCCTGATCCGTTCAGCCGTCTCGATGAGGATGATGTCTCCGGCGGCGTGCCCGAAGCTGTCGTTCTTCGCCTTGAAATCGTCGATGTCCAGCATGATGAGAGATGTGGGGTGCTTCTGCCGGTGAGACCGCTTCACTTCGAGCTCCAGGACCTTCCTGAAGTAGCCGTGGTTGGAAAGCTTTGTCATGGAGTCGTTTGAGGCCGCGCTCAGCGCGGTCCGGTAGCGCTCTTCAAGGGAATCGAGCTCCGCCTTCTGCCTGAGAAGACGCGCAGCCCGCCAGGCCACTTCCCGGGCATTGAAGGGGCGGATCAGGAGCTCGCTGACGCCCCCGTCAAGAAGGCGCACGCGAAGCTCCGCATCATCCGGAGGCACGGCCGCAAGAGTCGGCAGGTTTTTCGCCTTTGCACGAACGGCGCTCAACAGCTCCGGCGGCATCGAATGATCCAGCACCAGCAGGTCGACGTTCCGCTTCAAGAGGGCCTGCGGATCATCGTGGAGCGACGCTGTGACCAGGTGGTAGCGGCTCCCCGCAAGACCGGAGGTCACGAGGTTGCGTTCCCTGCCGTCTTCAAGCAGGACCAGCACCCGGTGAGGTCCGGATCTGACCGCTTCGACACCGTTCGCCCCGGGGAAGGCCTCGGGTCGGTCAGCGTCCTCGGAAACGCCGCGGCCAGCTGCCAGGGAGAGCGAGCGGTTGAGCAGCTGTTCCTGGTATTCCTTGAGACGAAGCATCCACCTGATGCGCACAAGCAGCTCCGTGCGATCCACCGGCTTGGGCAGGAACTCATCCGCGCCCGCTTCGAGGCCCTTGAGCTTGTTCTCCGGCTCATAGAGACCCGTGATCAGGATGATGGGAATGCCGCGCGTGGACGCATCGCTTTTCAACAGGCGGGTCGCTTCGTACCCGTCCATGTCCGGCATCTGCACGTCGAGGAGGATCAGGTCAGGGGATTCCCCCCGCGCCTTGCTGACGGCATCTCCACCGTGAGATCCAACCAGGACTTCGTACCCCTCTTCCCGGAGGATGGCGGAGAACAACCGTGCAACCTGAGGGTCGTCATCTACAACCAGTATTCGAGTCCCGGTGTGCTGCTTCCCCACATTCTCATTCCCTGGTCCCATACGGCACCCTTTCGGGTAAAATAGTACCGGGCCCGCAGCTGAGCAAGAAATTTCTTGCCGTCCGGCCGTCCCGCGGGGATCAGGCCGCGCGGCTGTCGATCATGTCCAGGAAATACCTGTGCACCCGGCCGTCCCTCGTCAGCTCAGGGTGGAACGCCGTGGCCAGAAGGTTCCCCTGCCGCGCCGCCACCACGCGACCGTCCCCCAGGCTCGCAAGCACGGCCACTTCCGGCCCGGCCTTCTCAATGAGCGGCGCCCGGATGAACACCCCGGGAAACGGCTCGGAGCCCAGGGACGGCACGCTCAGGCTTTCCTCGAAGCTGTCCAGCTGCCGTCCGAATGCGTTTCTCTTCACCGTGATGTCCATGACGCCCAGGAGGGGCTGATCCAGGCCGCCGATGTCTCGGGCCAGGAGAATCATGCCGGCGCACGTTCCGTACACCGGCATGCCGTGACTCACCGCGGAGCGAAGCGGCTCCAGCAGCCCCGACAGCACGAGGAGCTTGCCGATGGTGGTGCTTTCCCCGCCCGGGATGATCAACCCGGAGATGCCCTTCAGGTGCTCGGGCAGCTTCACCAGCACCGCTGATGCGCCCGCGCGGCGGAGCGCTTCCGCATGCTCGGCAAAAGAGCCCTGGAGGGCAAGCACTCCAACCCGCATCGGTTCTACCATCCCCTGGTTGCCAGACGCTGGCCGTCCACCATGCCCGCAACCTCCAGGCCGCGCATCGGCGCCCCCAGTCCCTTGGACACGCGGACAATCACGGCGGGGTCCTGGTAGTGCGTTGTCGCTTCAACGATGGCCCTGGCCATCCTTGCCGGGTCCTCGGACTTGAAGATGCCCGATCCCACGAAGTTCCCCTCTGCTCCCAGCTGCATCATCAAAGCGGCGTCTGCCGGAGTGGCAATCCCACCTGCGGCAAAGTTGACCACGGGAAGCCTCCCCGTGTCGGCAATCTCGACAACCAGCTCGTACGGTGCCCCGAGGTTCTTCGCCTCGGCCATCAGCTCGGTCTTGTCCATGGAGCGCAGCCTGCGAACGGCGTCCATCACGGTGCGCATGTGCCGCACGGCCTCCACAACGTTGCCCGTGCCAGCTTCCCCTTTTGTGCGGATCATGGCCGCCCCCTCCCCGATCCTGCGAAGCGCTTCGCCAAGGTCGCGCGCGCCGCAGACAAACGGGATCTTGAAGGCGTGCTTGTCGATGTGATGCGCCTCGTCGGCCGGTGTAAGCACCTCGCTCTCATCGACATAGTCGACCCCCATGGCCTCCAGGATCTGCGCTTCCACGAAGTGACCGATCCGCGCCTTTGCCATCACGGGGATCGTCACCGCCGCCATGATCTGCTCAATGAGCGCGGGATCGCTCATTCGAGCAACGCCGCCGGCAGCCCGGATGTCGGCAGGGACGCGCTCCAGCGCCATCACTGCAACGGCCCCCGCCTGCTCCGCGATCTTCGCCTGGTCCGGGGTCACCACGTCCATAATCACCCCGCCCTTCAGCATCTGCGCCAGGCCCTTCTTTGTCGCAAAAGTGGACTTCTCCATCTCATCCTCCTCTGGTCTTCAGTGCATCACCAAGAATCCGTATGCCATTTTCGATCTTCTCTTCTTCTATGCCGGCAAACCCGAGGCGCAGCCCGGCCCTTTCCCATTCTTCCACGGAGAAAATCCTGTCAGGAGCAAAGAGGACTCCTTTGCTCCTTGTTTTCAGCAGGAGCGCAAGGGCGTCGGTTCCCCTGGGCAGGTCCACCCACTGGAACAGGCCGCCTCGCGGCTTCTTCCAGGTCGCCGCTGCCGGGAAATATGCCTTCATGGCCTCCAGCATCAAGTCACATCTTCTCTTGTAGACCGCCTGCTTGCGCTTGAGGTGCCGATCCAAAAAACCCTTCTGACAGAACTCCAGGAGCGCTCCCTGGAGAATCCGATTGGAGTACAGATCGGTGAATTGCTTGATGCGCAGGAGCCTGTCGATGACGGCTGCCGGGGCCAGGATCCAGCTCAACCGGATCCCCGGGCACAGGATCTCCGAGAAGCTTCCCAGGTAGATGACCCCTTCACGCACGTCCCGGGCTTTCAGCGGCAGGACTTCGCGGCCGTCAAAGGCAAGATCGTGCACGTAATCGTCTTCCACGATCACCACCTGGCGCTCCTGGGCCACCTCCAGCAGGCGCTCGCGCCTGTCGGCCGCAAGCACGGCGCCCGTGGGGTTGTGGTAGGTCGGGATGGTGTAGATGAGCTTGGCGCTTCTGCGGGCCAGCACGCTCTCCACGAGGTCCACCCTGATGCCGTCATCGTCCAGGGGAATGCCCACGCAGCTTGCCTGCAAAGACCGAAAAACACCGAGCGCCCCGGGATAGCTCAGGTTTTCCATGATAACCGTGTCTCCCGGATCGACGAACAGCCTCCCCACAATGCTCAGCGCCTGCTGGATCCCGTTGACGATCATGATCTCCTGGGGAACGCACTGAATTCCGCGCCTGGCCAGAAAGCCGGGCATGTATTCGATCAGCGGGGCAAATCCGCGGGAAGGCCCGGCAGCCAGGAGGTCGGCCCCGTACTTCCTCATTGCCGACTGCAGACAGCTGGCGAAGTCATCAACGGGGAAGAGAGAAAGATCGGGATCATGGGACGCGAAGGATATCGTGCCTTCCACTTCCGTGGTCTCAAAGAGCTGCTCCGCGCCTGCAGGGAGCTGGGGATACGTGCTTCGCCACGTTGAGGAAAGCAGGGCTTCCACCCGCATTCGCTCTGCCGGCTCGTGCCGCGCGACTGCCTGACCTGCGGGCAGGTGTGGGCGCACTTCGGTTCCCCTTCCCACGTGGGATGAGACCAACCCCTCAACTTCCAGCTCCTGGTAAGCGTTGATCACCGTGTTGCGGTTCACCCCCATGGAGCCTGCCAGCTCCCTGGTGGACGGCAGACGGGCGCCAGGCACAAGCAGGCCCGACCGGATGAGCTCGGCCAGCCTGTCTCTTATCTGCAGGTACAGCGGCGTGGTGTCGTTTCTGTCCAGGTCGACGATCATGTTCTCCCTCCAAAGTTCCGACTTTCCTTGTAATTGTTAAAGATCCATTTTGCAGGAATAATATACCATCCATACCATTTTTAGACCCTTATAGATGTGAATTGGACTACCAGAGGCCAAAGCGGTCCCCTTGCACAAGGAGCCCCTGGCAAGAATAATCTGCGCTCTGCAGATGAGCACCACACCGGCGCGCAGCCCACGGACCGCAGGAGAGTTCATCCTCATCGAGGGGGCCAGGCAGAACAACCTCAAAAACCTTTCCCTCAAAATTCCTCTGCGGAAGCTCATCGTCATCACCGGGGTAAGCGGCTCGGGCAAGTCGTCCCTCGCTTTCGACACCATCTATTCCGAAGGCCAGCGGAGGTATGTGGAGACTTTCTCCTCTTACACGCGGCAATTCCTCGACAGGATGGACAAGCCCCGGGTGGACCGCATAGAAGGCATCCCGCCGGCAATTGCCATCGACCAGACCAACCCGGTGCGGACTTCCCGTTCAACCGTCGGAACCATGACGGAGCTCAACGATCACCTGAAGCTCCTCTTTGCAAGGGCGTCCCGCCTGTTCTGCGGAAATTGCGGCAGGGAAGTGCGCCGAGACACCCCTGAGACGATTGCAGACCAGCTCCCCGCGGGAGGCAGGCTGGTTCTCACTTTCCCGGTCCGTGTTCCGGACAACTTTTCAGAGGAAGAAGTTCTGGACCTCCTGGGCAAGCAGGGCTACACCCGCATCCGCGGCAAGCAGGGGAATACGCTGGAAGTGATCCAGGACAGGATTGCCCTCAGCCCGGAGAACAGGCCACGGCTCATCGAAGACCTCGAGGCTGCCCTGAAATACGGCCAGGGACGAGTCAGCGCATATACGGTGGAGAAGGAGTCGGAAAGCGAGCCGATGCGCTTCTCCTCCGACCTGCATTGCGCGCACTGCGACATCCATTACCGCGATCCGGTGCCCAACCTGTTTTCCTTCAACTCCCCCATCGGCGCCTGCGAAACCTGCCGGGGGTTCGGCCGCACCATTGGCATTGACTGGAGCCTCGTGGTGCCGGATGACACGAAGAGCCTGGCAGGGGGCGCCGTGAAGCCATGGCAGACCGAGAGCTTCAAGGAGGTCAAGGGCGACCTGTTGAAGTTTGCCCGGAGGAAGGGCGTACCGATCGACGTTCCCTGGGCGGAGCTCTCAGAAGACCAGCGTACATGGGTGATCGAGGGCGAGGGGGATTGGGATGACGGAGTCTGGTACGGAGCAAAGCGGTTCTTCGGATGGCTGGAATCCAAGAGCTACCGCATGCACATCCGGGTCCTTCTCTCCCGCTACCGGGCTTACCAGCCGTGTCCCGCATGCGGCGGCGCGCGCCTGAAGCCTGAGGCGCTTCTCTGGAAGATCGGGACCGAAAAGCTCTCCATCCATGACGTGATGCTCCTTCCCATAGACGGGTGCCTGGCTTTCTTCGACGCGCTCACCCTGCCCGCGCCCCTGGATGAGGCAACCGAAGCCCTGCTGCGGGAAATCCGCGTCCGGATCCGCTACCTGGTGGACGTGGGCCTCGGGTATCTCACGCTGGACCGCCAGTCCAGGACGCTGAGCGGCGGCGAAGTGCAGAGGATCAACCTCACCACCGCGCTGGGGACCTCGCTTGTGAACGCGCTTTTTGTCCTGGATGAGCCGAGCATCGGCCTGCACCCCCGCGACATCGGCAGGCTCATCGGGGTCCTCCATCGCCTTCGTGACAGCGGCAACACGATCATTGTCGTCGAGCATGATCCCGACGTGATCCGCGCGGCGGACCTGGTGATCGACATGGGCCCGGGCGCAGGGGAGCACGGAGGAAGGATCGTGTTTTCAGGCGGCCTTCCCGAATTGCTCCTCAGCAGGCGCTCCCTTACGGCGCAGTACCTGACGGGGAAGAAGAAGGTGTCGCCTCGGGGAGCCGGGGCGGGCCCTGAGCGGGGCGCACCGGCCGACAGGCGGATCCGGGTCCTTGGCGCCTCGGAGCACAACCTCAAGAACATCGACGTGGACATCCCGCTTGACCGGCTGGTCTGCGTGACGGGAGTGAGCGGCTCGGGGAAATCCACCCTGATCCAGGAAGTGTTGTACAACGCCTTGCGCGTCCTGAAACACGCGCCCGCGGACCCGCCGGGAAAACACCGGGCAATCGCCGGCCATGAGCTGGTTGATTCGGTGGTGATGGTGGACCAGTCTCCCATCGGGAGAACGGCACGGTCGAACCCTGTCAGCCACGTGGGCGCTTTCGACGGGATCCGGAAGCTGTTCGCGGCGGAACCCCTTGCGCGGGAGCGGGGATACACGGCCGGCAGCTTCAGCTTCAACGCCGGAAACGGGCGCTGCCCCACGTGCAGCGGCAGCGGCTTCGAGCACATCGAGATGCAGTTCCTGAGCGATGTGTACCTGCGCTGCCCGGACTGCGACGGCCGCAGGTATCGAAAAGAGATCCTGGACGTTCGGCTCCTGCCGCCGGGACAGCCCGCCGGCAGGGCGGGGCCGGGCAAGTCCATCGCGGATGTGCTGGACATGACCGTGAGCGAGGCCTGTGAGTTTTTTGCGGGATCCCCTGAGATCGTCTCCGCCCTGTCGCCCCTGGCGGGAGTCGGGCTTGGCTACGTGTCCCTGGGGCAGCCCGTCCCCACTCTGAGCGGCGGGGAAGCGCAGAGGCTGAAGCTTGCCGGCTACCTTGCAATGTCCCGCAACGGCGGCGGAAAAAAGGGCGGGACCTTGTTCCTCTTCGACGAGCCCACCACGGGCCTGCATTTCGACGATATCGCGGTCCTCCTGGGCGCTTTCCGCAAGCTCATAGCGGCGGGCCATTCCGTGCTGGTGATCGAGCACAACATCGACGTGATCAGGGCCTCGGACTGGATTATCGACCTTGGCCCCGAGGGCGGTGAGGCCGGCGGAAGGATCGTGTGCGCGGGCAGCCCGCGCCAGGTTGCAGAATGCCGGGAAAGCCACACGGGGGCCGCCCTTCGTCCCCGGAGCGCGAGGGTCAGGCCCGGAGGGTCGAAGAAAGAAGCTGCGAAAAACGGCACCAGCAACTCCATCGTCATTCGCCACGCCCGTGAGCACAACCTGAAGAACATCGACCTGGCGATCCCGCGGGACAAGCTCAGTGTGATCACCGGCGTGAGCGGCAGCGGCAAGAGCACGATTGCCTTCGACATCCTGTTCGCCGAAGGCCAGCGCCGTTACCTGGAATCCTTGAACGCGTACGCGCGGCAGTTCGTCCAGCCGGCAAAGAGGCCTGACGTTGACGGGGTGTACGGCGTCCCCCCCACGGTGGCAATCGAGCAGCGAACCAGCCGGGGCGGAAGAAAGAGCACCGTGGCCACGCTCACGGAGATCTACCCCTTCCTTCGCCTCCTTTTCGTGAAGCTCGGGACACAGTACTGCCCGGACTGCAACGTTCCCATCCAGCCGCAGAGCATGGAGGCAATCCTTTCGAAGATCCTGCATGACTACCGGGGAAGGCGGATCGGGATCTTCGCTCCCCTGATCACGGCCCGAAAAGGCTACTACACGGATCTTGCCGCGTGGGCCGCCGCAAAGGGGTTCAAGCACCTGAGGGTTGACGGCAACCTTCTTCCCACCGTTCCCTGGCCCCGGCTTGATCGTTTCATCGAGCACACCATCGAGCTGCCTGTCGGGACCGAGTCTGTGAGCGCAGATCGGGAAGGCTCGCTGAGGGAAGCGCTGACGCGCGGGCTGGACTTCGGCAAAGGGGTAGTCCGTGTGGACCGGACAGTCTTCTCCACCCGGCGGGCGTGTCCGAAGTGCGGGAGGAGCTTCGAAGAGCTGGACCCGCGGCTTTTCTCCTACAACTCCAAGCACGGCTGGTGCCCTTCCTGCTACGGCACGGGCCTTCAGCTCTCCGGATTCGATTCAGAGCAGACGGGGGAGGAGATCTGGTGGAATGACTGGTGGGGCGGGCCTGAAAAGCCCTGCCCGGCGTGCAAAGGCATGCGCCTGCGGCCCGAAGCGCTTGCCGTGCGCTTCCGCGAGAAGAGCATAGCTGATTTCGCCAGTCTCCCCGTACGAAAGATGGAGCACGAGATGAAGGCCCTGCGCCTTGCCGGCCGGGAGAAGGAGATTGCGCGGGATATCGTGGGTGAAATGCTGTCACGGTTGGAGTTCCTCCAGAAAGTGGGCCTGTCGTACCTGTCCCTGGACCGCTCGGCTCCCACCTTGAGCGGCGGAGAAGCGCAGCGCATCAGGCTTGCCTCCCAGCTGGGCTCCAACCTTCGCGGCGTGTGCTACATCCTGGATGAGCCCACCATCGGGCTGCACGCGCGGGACAACGACATTCTCCTGGACACCCTGTTCGCGCTTCGCGCCAAAGGGAACACGGTTGTCGTTGTTGAGCACGATGAGGAAACCATCCGCAGGGCGGAGCACGTTGTGGATCTGGGCCCGGGCGGAGGGTCGGCCGGCGGCTACCTGGTGGCGCAGGGAAGCCTGAGCGCCATCCTGCGAAGCAGGAAATCCCTCACGGCCAGGTACCTCAGCAAGCCGTTGCCGCATCCCTGGGCCGGCGGCCGGCTTGTCCGGGAAGGAAAAGACGCCGCAATCAGGATCGGGGGCGCGAACCTTCACAACCTGAAAGACCTCGACATCACGATCCCCCTGCAGCGGCTGGTCTGCGTCACCGGCGTGAGTGGAAGCGGCAAAAGCACCCTGGTGCGGGAAGTCCTCTACGGCAACCTGCATTACCTGCTGGCAACCGCTCGAAAGCGCGGCGCGGGGAAAGCGCGGGAGAGCCTCCACGGGTGCTCCACCATCGAAGGGTGGAACGGAATCGGCCGGGTGCTGGAAGTGGACCAGACGCCCATCGGCAAGACGCCGCGATCCTGCCCGGCCACGTACGTGGGAATCTGGGACGACATCAGGCGCTTGTTTGCCGCATCCAGCGAGGCACGGATGCGCGGCTATACGGCAAGTCGGTTCTCCTTCAACGTGGCGGGAGGTCGCTGCCAGGAATGCGAGGGCCAGGGCATGAAGAAGATCGAGATGAGCTTCCTGCCCGACGTCACGGTCCCCTGCGACGCGTGCTCGGGCGCGCGCTTCAATCCCGAGACACTGGCCGTGAAGTTTCGCGGCAGGAGCATCGGGGACGTGCTGGCCATGAGCGTCGACGAAGCGGCCCCTTTCTTCAGCTTTCATGTCGGCATCCGCCATGCCCTGGAGCTTCTCCAGCAGGTGGGCCTTGGCTACCTCTCCCTTGGCCAGCAGAGCCCTTCCCTGAGCGGCGGGGAAGCCCAGCGGATCAAGCTTGTCACCGAGCTTGCGAAAGCCCGCGTTGGATCTTCCGCACCGGGCACGCTGTACGTGCTTGACGAGCCCACCATTGGCCTTCACATGGCGGACGTTGAGAAGCTGGTGCGCGTGCTGCACCGGCTGGTGGATGCCGGGAACACCGTGGTGATCATCGAGCACAACCTCGACATCATCGCCGAGGCTGACTGGATCATCGATCTGGGTCCTGAAGGCGGCGACGCCGGAGGCGGCGTTGTTGCACAAGGCACGCCGAAGCAGGTGACCCGTGTGCGCTCGGGCTCCTACACTGCCAGCTACCTTGCCAGGTTCCTCAAAGACCGCAGCGCGTAATTTCAGGCGCGGTTTACGCCACCGCGGGTCACGTTCTTCACGCTTGATGGCCGGAAAAGGCAGGCGGATATCAATGAAAACCCCTACGTCGGAACGGGGGGAAAAGCTGAGGGCGAGCCTATACTGTCTTCACCTGGGGAACATAAACACAGGCGGGATCTTCCTGGTACGCGTCTCCGTGCTCTGCGTACGCTCGTGACCTGGATCCACCGCATATGTCCGCGTACTCGCACATCCCGCACCTCCCTTTGAGGTTCGCGGGGTTCCTGAGCCCGACCAGCAGCGGATGGGACGTATAGATCGATTTCAGTGTTTCTTTCTGAATGTTTCCCAGCGGGACGGGCAGGAAGCCGCTGGGATAGACCTCGCCGTCATGCCCGATGAAGATTATTCCCTTCCCGTCCCCGGTTCCGCTCAATCTCACGGAAGGGGGGTTCTTCGGTTCCCCTTCAAGCTGGCGCAGCCTTTGCGCAAGAAAGCCGTAGAGGTTCCCCCGGGGCGTCTGCGGCTTTCCCTGCCGCTGCAGGGAAATGCGCCTGAAGTGAGGCCCCTCCGAAGTCCTTACCGGGATTCCATACTGCGTGCATTCGTAGAGAAAGTGGGACACCTCTTCGCATTCCCACGGCTCGGGGTTCTCCAGCGCCGACCCCCGCCCCGTGCGGACAAGGAAGAATACCTCCCACGCAACCGCGCCCCTCTCCCTGATGAGGTGGAAGATGTCGGCAAGCTCGCGGAGATTGCTCTTCATCACCGTTGTATTGACCTGCAGACGCAAGCCGCAGGAGGAAGCCGCAAGGATGGCATCCAGCGTGGCCTGCCACGTCCCCTGGATCTCCCTGATCCTGTCATGAACGGCCGCGGTGGCTCCATCAAGGCTCACCGAAACCACCTCCACGCCGAGCTCTTTCATGCGTTCCAGCCTGTCCTTTGCAAGCAACGGAGTGACGCTGGCGGCCACGGCTGTGTAGATTCCCCGGCTGGTAGCGTGCCTGATCAGATCAAAGACATCAGGGCGCATGAGCGGGTCCCCTCCGGTCAGAAGGAGGGCCGGATAGGGTTTCCCGAAATCCAGGACCTGGTCGATCAGCTGCATGCCCGCGGCGTGATCAAGCTCGTTGGGAAGGCTGCTCCTGATTGCAGTGGCCCTGCAATGCCGGCATGAGAGGAGGCAGGATTTCGTGGTTTCCCAGCAGATGAATATGGGCTTTTCGTTGAAATCGATTTTCATGGTCCAGGGGGGTTGCATTCCGGGATCCTCTCAACCCTGGAATGTATTTTCAATCGAATCGTCGTGTCAACGCCGCAAAAGCCTTCCCGTTTTTTCGGAATTGAAAATAGGAAGCGGACAGGAGTACAATCTCTTTGAAAAAATTCCCCGGACCATTCAGCTCCTTCTGAGCCGTTTCGAGCCGCCTGCGAACAAGAGGTGAACGCTCATGTCAGATCCGAGCCTTGCGACCCTGGCCATCCTCCTCCTTCTTGGAGGAATCACGATCTGCGTCGGATTGATTTTCCGTCGGGCCGCCGTGACGCGCTCCCAGCCCCATCGCGAAGAAGTGCTGCATACAACGCTGTACAGCATCGGGGATGCGGTGATCAGCACGGACGAGCGCGGCGTTGTGACGCAGATGAACCCCACGGCCGAGAGACTAACGGGATGGAAGGAGCCTGAGGCAAAAGGTCGAAACCTTTCCGAGGTGTTCTTCATCGTGAGCGAAGAAAGCCACGCTCCCGTGGAAAACCCCGTCCGCCGGGTACTCCGGGAGGGTATCGTCGTGGGCCTGGCAAACCATACCCTTCTCGTCGCCCGCGACGGGACTGAGCGGCCCATTGCGGACAGCGGCGCTCCCATTCGCGGCCGTGATGGCTCCCTCAAAGGCGTGGTGCTGGTCTTTCGTGACCAGACGGCGGAGCGCGCGGCCGCCAGGGCGCTGGAGCGGAGCGAGGAGAGGTACCGGTCCCTGGTCCAGAATCTCGAGATGGGAATACTGACGGCGGATCCATCGGAAAAGGTCACATTCGCAAATCCGGCAGCGGAAAAGGTTTTTGGGCTGGAAAACGGAGGGCTGGCCGGCCGTAACCTGGGGGAGTTCCTGAATGATGAGGAATATTCCCGGCTGCGCGAGCAGACATCGCGGCGCAAGGCGGGAAAGAAGGACTCCTACGAGATCACCATCCACCGCGCGGACGGGGAGCTGCGGCGCGTTCACGTGACGGCCGTGCCTCAATTCGACGAGACGGGAAGCTTCGTCGGAACTTTCGGCACGATGCAGGACATCAGCGAGCTGACGCAGGCCCGTCAGGCGCTGGAGCGGGAGCACGCGCTCCTCTCCGCTCTGATGGAAAACATCCCCGACTACATCTATTTCAAGGACCTGCAGAGCCGGTTCGTGCTGAACAACAAGGCGCATGCCAAGCTGCTGGGCTGCCACAGTCCGCAGCAGCTCGTCGGAAAGACGGATTTCGACTTTTTCTCCCAGGATCATGCCCGAATGGCCTACCATGACGAGCAGCGTATCATCACATCCGGGAAGCCGGTCATCGACAAGGTTGAAAAGGAGACGTGGCCCGGGCGTCCGGACTCATGGGTGTCGACAACCAAGATGCCGCTCCTTGACGGCAGCGGGAGGGTCATAGGAACCTTCGGGGTTTCGCGCGACATCACCGAACGCAAGTGTGTCGAGGAGGCCCTCGAGCAGAGCGAGGAGCACTTTCGCAACCTGTTCACCAATGCTCCGTTCGGGGTTTTTCACTCGACGGCGGACGGCAAGCTCTTGAGGGCAAATCCGGCACTGGCCAGGATCATGGGCTACGACTCCCCGGAGGACCTCATCGAGGCCGTGAGCCGCAAGGGTGTCGCAGAGGTCCTGTATGATGACCCCCAGGTCCGCAAGGGCGTCATGGAGCGCCTCATGCAGTCAAAGGGCGCGTGGCTGCAGGTTTCCGACCGCTTCCGCAAAAAAGACGGACAGGTGGGAACCGCCAATCTCAGCATCCGATCGTTCGGGAAAGCCGACGGGCCTGGCCTGGAGCTGGAAGGCTTTGTGGAAGACACGAGCGAACGCGTGCGCGCGGAGCAGGAACAGAAGAAGCTGCAGGATCAGCTCCAGCAGGCGCAGAAGATGGAGGCGGTGGGAAGGCTTGCGGGGGCATTGCCCACGACTTCAACAATCTCCTGACGGTCATCAACGGATTCGCGGAGATGGCCCTTTCCCGTACGTCCATCGGCAAGGACATTCATGGGGACCTGAACGAGGTCAAGAAAGCAACCAGGCGGGCCGCAACCCTCACGCAGCAGCTTCTTGCGTTCAGCCGCAAACAGATACTCCAGCCGCGCATCATCAACCTCGGGGACCTTGTTGCGGGAATGGAAGAAATGCTTAAACGGCTGCTCGGTGAGGACGTCTCCGTGCACGTCCGCCGGGCCGCCGACCTGTGGAGCGTGCGGGCTGACCAGGGCAGGATCGAACAGGTGGTGATGAACCTTTCGGTGAATGCGCGGGACGCAATGCCGCAAGGGGGAGACCTCTGCATCGAAACGTCCAATATCGTCCTGAACGAGGACTACTCACGTGAGCACATCGCGGTGAAAAAAGGCCACTACGTGCTCCTGACGGTGAGCGACACGGGGAGCGGGATGGATGCCGAGGTACAGCAGCGGCTTTTCGAGCCTTTCTTCACCACCAAGGAGAAAGGCAAAGGGACGGGGCTTGGCCTTTCAACAGCGTACGGGATCGTCAAACAGAGCGAAGGCTATATCTTCTGCTACAGCGAAATCGGGAAGGGTTCGACGTTCAAGATCTACCTTCCCCGGGCCGCGGGTGAACCCCAGGAGCTGCATCGCGCGGATGAGAGAGCGGAGAAGCCCGTCCGGGGGACGGAGTCGATCCTGCTGGTGGAGGATGACGAGGCTGTCCGCCTGCTCACCGCCTCCATCCTGGAATCCGGAGGCTACTCAGTCCTCTCAGCAGCGACCGGAGAAGAAGCCTTGACCAGCCTTGAGGCCATGCGGGCGTCTTTGGACCTCCTCATCACGGACGTGGTAATGCCGGGGATGGACGGCGGGGAGGTGGCGCGCCATGTCAGCCGCAGATTCCCGGGCGTCGGCGTTCTGTACATGTCGGGATATACGGAGAATGCCATCGTGCATGGCGGGGTCCTGGATCCCGGGGTGGAGTTCATCCAGAAGCCCCTTGACGGCACAACCCTTCTCCAGAAGGTCAGGACAATCCTGGACAGACCGAAATCTACGGTCAGGTCCGGGGATTTTCGCCCGGCCTGAATATCGCGTTCAGGAGATTCTCGATGGAGCCCGTTTTCACGACGAACGTCTCGGCTCCAGCGTCGCGCATGCGCTTTCCCACTTCGTCCCCTTCCAGCATGGACAAGCCGATGATGCGCACTGCCGGCAATTCAGATTTGATCCGGCGGGTGGCTTCGATTCCGTCCATGCGCGGCATGGACACGTCCATCACGATGACGTCAGGCAGAAGCTCCCGGGCCCTTTCGATGGCTTCCAGGCCATTGCAGGCTTCTCCCACCACCGCAATGCCGGGCTGCATGGAGATGAGCTCGATCATCCCACGCCTGATTACCTGGTGGTCGTCGACAAACAGCACCCGGAAGGCGGAGGAGACCGCCTCCGCGCATGGTGCTTCTGCGACGGCCGCTCTTGAGCCGGTCTGTTCTGGGCTGGCGCTTCCTTCTCTGCCGGGGGATGGCTGATCAGAAGCATCGAGAGGGACCGAGAGTGTAAACCTGCTTCCCATTCCCGGACTGCTCTCCATGGTGAATGCGCCCCCAATGGCATGGATGCGCTCCCTGATGGCCAGCAGGCCCAGCCCGGTGGACTTTCCCGCGGATACGCCGACGGCGGCGACATCGAATCCCTTTCCGTTGTCGGCAACGGTGACGGTCAACCGACCCCCGGCTCGCTCCAGGCGGACAGAAGCGGACCTGACGAGCGCATGCTTCACGACGTTGAATAAAAGCTCCTGGATGGAACGGAAAAGCAGCGTCCTGACAGGCACGCCTTCGGACGCCCCCGACTCGGAGGTTTCCAGGTCGACGTCCAGGCCGTAATGCTCCTGCATCTGCCGCCCAAGGGCCTGCAGCGCAGCGGCAAGCCCCGTGGTACGCAGCAGGGCTGGGCTCATTTCGTGGGACAGGCGGCGGGATTGCAGGATGGAATCTTCCAGCAAGCTGTCCACGGACCCCAGAACCGTGAGGGAAGGGTTTTCCTTCAGGAGAGCCTGGACGCGCATCCGGGCGCCCACCAGGATCTGCTGCAGGTTGTCATGCAGCAGCTCGGCAATTCGCCTGCGCTCGCGCTCTTCAGCCTCGGTGAGCTGCACGGCAAGTGCCTGCAGCTGCCGTGACCTGCTTTCCGCAAGCGCCGTGCGCTCCGCCACCTGGGTTTCCAGGGTCTCGTTCAGGGACCGAAGACCGTCCTCCGCGCGGAACTTGGCAAGGGCCACGGCAAGGTGGCTTGCAAGGCGCTCCCAGAGGGCCACGGCCGCGGGTGTGAGCATGCCCCTGCGGGGATCACCGAGCTGGAGCAGTCCCAGCCCCTGGGCTCCCACTACCAGTGGCAGGAGCGCCATTGATTCGAAGCCTGCATCACGGCAGAGCGTGCGGGTCCACGGGCCTGCGGTTCCCTCGGAGCCTGAAAGAAGCGCGTTGGTCCAGAATCCGCCCTGCTTCGGGTCCTTGATCACGTGGCCGCACATGCACTGGAGGGCCGGGTTTCCGTTTTCACCGCGGACCGCCTGCCCGTGGGCATCCACGGCAAGCAGGCTGTTGTCGGAACGGTCGAGCCCGCATGGAAACCCGAGCGTCTCGCAATAAGGGTAATCGTCGCCCTGCCGCACCCTGATGCCCACGGTGGCGCAGCCGGACTGCCCCTGGAAGAACAGGGCCGCGTCCCTGACCAGGCCCGTCGCGTCCACGGCCCTGTTGGTCAGCGCAAGAAAGTCCGCGGTGAGCTGCCGCTCCTTCTCCGCGGACTTTCTCTCGGTTATGTCGCGGGCAACGTGCACCGCGCCAACCATGCGACCGTCTGAATCCCGAAGCGGGGTGGTGGTGACCAGGAAGTCCCCTCCCAGGCGGGACTCGTGAATGTCCATTGCATGCTCGCGTCCGTCGGCAAGCGTCAGGGCATGAGGGCAGAATCCCGGCGGGGCCTCCATTCCATGCACGGTCTTGTAGCAGGGCACCCCGACGCACCCCTGGGGCGTAAGGCCGAGCCTTTTCGCCATGGCCTCGTTGGCGCGGACCACGCGATGCTGGTCGTCCAAAACGGCAATGAGGTCGGGCACCGCGTCGAAGGTCCGCTCCCATTCCTCCGTGGCCCTGCGCAGGGCCCGGGAAGATCGGCGTTTTTCCGTCACGTCGTGGAACACCAGGACGACCCCGCTTTCAAGGCCGGCCTCGTCCAGAATGGGCGCCGCGCTGTCCTCGACGGGGATCTCCCGTCCGTCCCGGGCAACGAGCACCGTATTGTTGGCCATGGCCACGGCCCGGCGCTCCGAAAGCGCGCGGGCCAGGATGTCTTCGGTCGGGAGACGGGTCTTTTCATTGATGATGACGAACACCTGCCGAAAAGGAGAGCCCAGGGCATCTTCCGCCGTCCAACCGGTAAGGGATGCGGCAACCGGGTTGATGAAGGTGACCCGGCCTTCCAGGTCACAGGCAATCACACCGTCACCAATGCTGGTAAGAGTGACGCGAAGCCACTCGCGCTGGCGCTGCAGCTCCTCGGCGGCCCGCTCCAGGTCGGTGTTCTTCTGTTCCAGCTTCCTCACCAGGGCGTCGCTGTACTCCCGGGTGACCTCAAGCTCGTCGGGAAGCTGAGGGGACCGGGGCGTGCGCCGCCCGGCCCCGGCGGCCGCTTCCCTGATGGCGGCTATCAGCTCGGCGGACGGGCACGGCTTTCGGATGAACCGATCGGCGCCCGCCTTCAGGGCCAGTTTTTCATCAGCGGTCGTTGTGTATGTGCTGGTATAGATGATGAAAGGAAGGTTGCGCAGCCGCGGGTTGGTCCTCACCTCGCGACAGAATCGAAATCCGTCCATCCCCGGCATGAGGATATCCGATACGACCACATCGACAAGCCGCCGTTCCAGCCTTTCCAGCGCTTCACGCCCGTCCGCGGCTTCTGTTACCGCGAAGCCTTCGGCTTCCAGCAGCACACGAAGGAGCTTGCGGTTGGTGGCGTGGTCATCGACGACAAGGACATCCATACTGCCCGCGTTTCCTTCAGTTCATTCCGTTGCTCGCGCCGCCCGCAATAGCGGCGAGCCGCCGGGCAAGGGACCGCGTATCCAAAGGTTTCAGCATGTACTCGTTGCACCCGGCGTCCAGCGCGCTCCTCCTGCCCCAGAGGTCGGGAAACGCCGTGACGGCCACAATGGGGATCAGGCGTGAATCCGGATCCGCCTTGAGCCTGCGCACAAGTGCCAATCCGTCCATGCCCGGAAGGGCCAGGTCCAGCAGGATGATCTGGGGCTGGTTCCGACGGATTGCCGCGAAAGTCTCCTCCGCGGTCTCGACGCAGTTGACCGAGTTGCCGGCATCCCGAAGCACGGCGCTCATCAGCTTGACGTGCGACGGGTTGTCTTCCACCACGAGGACGTTCATGGGACCCTCCTTTCCAGGTATCCAGCCACCTGGGCGCACAAATCCCGGGTATTGATGGGCTTCGCGATGTAGCCGTCACAACCTGCGTCACGGGCCTTCTGCTCGTCGCCTTTCATGGCAAATGCCGTCAAGGCGACAATGCAGATCCCCCTGGTCGCCTCTTCTTCCTTGAGTTTCCGCGTAAGGGTGAGGCCGTCCATGCCCGGCAGCGCCACGTCCATGAGAATGAGATCCGGCTGCCGCCCGCCAATGACCTGGAGGGCCTGCTCCGCATCCACCGCGCGCTGGACATCGTAGCCTTCCGACTCAAGGACGTCGGCCGCCAGCTTCAGGTTGACGGGGTTGTCATCCACCACCAGGATCCTGCGGCTCATTCGGTTGGCGCTCCGGCGCGGGCCATCGGGAGAACAATGGTGAACGTGCTCCCCGCTCCGGGCTGGCTTTCGACGCGGATGGATCCGCCCTGCAGCTCGACGATCTTGCGCGTAAGGGAAAGGCCAAGCCCGGTGCCGTGGTACTTGCGTGAAAGGCTGGAATCCAGCTGCTGGAACTCGATGAAGAGCTTGCCCACGTCACCCGGCTTGATGCCGATGCCCGTGTCCCTGACGGCCAGCTGGAGGCCGCCGTGGCGCCCGCGGCTCACCTTGACTTCCACCGTCCCGCCGTCCCCGGTGAACTTCACGGCGTTGGACAGGAGGTTGTACAGAACCTGGCGGAACTTCTGCTGGTCCAGCGTCACGCAGTCCAGGCTCTCCGAAACGTCCTTGTGGATGTCGATGTTCTTCTGCCGGGCCATGGGCGTGAGCACGGAGCAGACCTCGTCGATGGCCCTTCTCACCGGGAAGGTCTCCGGCACCACCTCCATCTTGCCGGCCTCCACCTTGGAAAGGTCAAGCACGTCGTTGATGAGCTCCAGAAGGTGGCGGCCGCTGTTCAGCACATCGGTGAGGTACTCCTTCTGCTTGTCGTTCAGCGGCCCTGGTTTCTGGTCCACAAGGAACTCGGAGAAGCCGATGATCCCGTTCAGCGGCGTGCGAAGCTCATGCGACATCTTTGCCAGGAACTCGCTTTTCAGCCTGTTTGCTTCCTGGAGGGACTGCTCGAAGCGCTTGCGCTCCGTCACGTCGCGGGCCGCGGCGAACACGCCCTGGAGCCTGCCCTCCCGGTCGTAGAACGTTGCCGCGTTGTAGGACACCACGGTCTCCCGCCCGTCCCTGCTTCGGGCGGTCAGCTCGTAGTTGGTCACCTTGTTCTGCTGCAGAACGAGCTTGATGCCTTCTTCCGCCCGCCGCGGGTCGGTGAAGAAAGTCTTGAACGGAGAGCCAATCAGCTCATCCCGGCTTGCCCCCGTGAGGGCCTCCATCTGCTGGTTGACGTCGGTGATGATGCCCAGGGGATCCGTGGTCATCAGGGCATCGATGTTGCTCTCGATGAGGGATCGAGTATAGAGCTGCTGGCTTCTCAACTGTGTCTCCAGCTCCCTCTGCGCCGTTATGTCGTGAGCCGAGGCGAAGATTCCGCGGACGCTGCCGGCAGGGTCGCGGAACACCGCGGCGTTGAAAGAGACGGGGACGGCGCTCCCGCCGCTCGCCATGAGGGTAAGAACGTAATCGGTGACCGCCCCTTTGCCGAAAGTCAGCTTCACGCCTTCCTCCGCGCGGAGGCGTTCGGTGAAATGGGAGGGAAACGATGAGCCGATGAGCTGCTTGCGGGACCTGCCCACCATGCGGCACATCGTGTCGTTGACATCGGTTATCTTCATGGACTCATCCACGGTCACAAGGCCGTCCACGGACGCCTCGATCAGGCCGCGGTTGTACGCGCGCTCTTCGGCCAGCTGCCCCTGCAGGCGGGCTTGCTCCGTGATGTCGCGGGCGCTTGCGAATATGCCGCGGACTTTTTCGCGGGGGTCCTTGAAGACGGCGGCATTGAAGGAAATGAGGCTTTCCCGTCCGTCCTTTGCGCGCAGGGTCAGCTGGTAGTTGGTGGCCGCGCCCTCGGCCAGCGTGAGGCGCACGCCGTCATCGGCATGCCGGGGGTCCGTGAAATACTGGGAGAACGGGCTCCCCATCAGCTCCTCACGAGAGTAGCCGGTCATCCGGCACATCGTCTCATTGACGTCCGTGATGCAAAGCTCGGGATTCACCGTGATCAGGCCGTCCAGGGAAGCCTCGATCAAGCCGCGGTTGTAGGCGCGCTCTTCGGCCAGCAGCGCCTGCAGGCGGGCCTGCTCCGTGATGTCGCGGGCGCTGGCGAATATGCCGCGCTCGGTACCCGAGGGGTCCCGGAACACCGAGGCGTTGAGCGACACCTGAAGCGGCGCATTGCCGTGCCGGGCCAGCGTGAGCACGTAGTCGGTCACGACCCCCTTGCGGAGGGTCTCCGACACGCCGGCCTCCGCCTGGCCGGGGTCCGTGAAGTAGTCCGCAAACGGGCTGCCGATCAGCTCATTCCTGGCATGACCGCTCATGCGGCACATCTGCTCGTTCACGTCCGTGATCACCCCGGTCGGGTCCACCGTGATCAAGCCGTCAACCGAGCTCTCGATGAGGCCGCGATTGTACGCCTGCGCGTCACGCAGCTGCTGCTCCAGCTTTTTCTGCTCGGTGATGTCACGGGCCGCCGCAAACACGCCCTGCAGCCTTCCGTTGGCGTCGCGGAAAGTGGAGGCGTTGTAGGAAACGACTGTCATGCGTCCGTCCCGCGACAGCGCGGTGAGCTCGTAATTTGTCACCTTACCTTCCCGCAGCACCCTGCGAATGCCTTCCTCCGCCAGCCTGGGCTCGGTGAAGAAATCCTTGAATGGGGAGCCGATGAGCTCCTCACGGCTCATGCCGGTCAGGGCTGCCATCTGCTGGTTCACGTCGGTGATGTTCCCAACCACGTCCGTGGTCATCAGGGCGTCGATATTGCTCTCGATGAGTGATCGCGTGTAGAACTGCGTGTCCTTCAGCTGCTCGCTGAGCCGTATGTCCTCCGAGATGTCCTTTGAAATAAGGAGAAACCCGATGTCCTTGCCGGAGGGGTCCCGCCGGGGGGTGATGACCACCCGGGCGGTGAATCGCTCCCCATTCTTGCGAACGCGCGCAATCGTGCCCTCCCACTTCCCGTCACGAAGCGCGGCCTCCATGATCCGCAGGTGCTTGCCGGCCGCGACGTCCTCCGGCGCATGGAGCATGGAGGAGTTGGCCCACCCGACAACCTCTTCCGCCGTGTAGCCGTACAGACGACGGGCCCCTTCATTCCAGAGGAGAATCTTGCCGTCGAGGTCTTTGCCGATGATCGAGTATTCAGTGGAAGAGTCAAGGATATTCTGAAGGAAGAGGGAGATGTCCCCGACGGGCTCCCCCCGAAGGCGTTTATCGGATGTTGTATCTGACGGTTTCATGCCAGACTTCGGTCACATGGAGTTGTTCGTGAAATCAGCGTCATAGTATCACAGCGACCCTCCGCATGCAATCGAAGGGAAATCACGAGGGCGGCGCAAGCACGCCGAGCTTGAGAAGCCCGTCATAGACGAACTGCACGGAAAGGCCGGTAAGGATGATCCCCATGATGCGCTCGATGACCGAAACGCCGGTCCTGCCAAGGACCCTCAGGAAGAACGAGCTGAGATGCATTGTCACCCCGGCGATGATGAGCGCAAGGACCACGCTTGCCACCAGGACCGGCAGGATGAACCCCGGCAGCCTGTCCTCACTCACATACAGGAGGATTGTGGTGATGGTGCCCGGGCCGGCAAGCATGGGGATGGCAAGAGGGAAGATGGAGACGTCTTCCCTCTCCTCGCCGCGTTCATCCCCTGAAGTCTTGGTCCTTCCCGGCCTGCCCAGGAGAAGGTCGATCGACACGATGAACATGAGGATCCCGCCGGCAATGAAGAAAGATCCCGGCTGGATGCCCAGGAACCGCAGGATGGCGTTTCCCGTGAAAATGAAAAGGCAGAGCACGGCGAAGGCCACCAGAACGGCTCTGCGGATTGTGAGGCGTTTTTTTCTCGCAGGGAAGTCAGCGGTGAGGGCAATGAAAACGGGAACCACACCGAACGGGTCCACGACAATGAATACGGCAAGGAATATCGTGACGACCTGACTTGCAAACGACATTCCATGGACTGTAGCACGGCGCGGCGGAAGGGCAAATGGGCCTGAATCCGGTAGATTTGATCACCAGGCCCGGTAGACGAACTTTCCTCCGACAACCGTCGCGACCACACCGACCTCTCGAATCTCCTGCGTGGGGATGGAGAAGATGTCCTTATCCAGTATCGTGAGGTCCGCCAGCTTCCCCTGTGTAATCGAGCCCAGCTCAGCCTCCCGACCCGCCGCGTACGCTGCCCCCAGGGTATAACCGTGCACTGCATCCTGCACGCTCAGCTTCTGGGCCGGCCGCCAGCCCCGCGGCCCGGGGCTCCCGTCCGCCCTTCGTCGCGTCACCGCTGCGTGTATCCCCGCAAGGGGGTCCGGGATTTCCACGGGGCAATCGGAACCGAAGGCAAGGCGGGCGCCGCTTTCCAGGAGAGATTTCCACGCGTACGCGGTCTCACAGCGCGCTCCCCAGTGGCGCTCCGCAATCAGCATGTCGGAGGTGGCATGGAGAGGCTGCATGGAAGCGATGACGGAAAGCCGCGCAAACCGCGAGATGTCTTTCGGATGCAGAAGCTGCGCATGCTCGATGCGGTTTCTGAGGGCTCCGCTCTTCCCTTCCACGCTCGTGCGGGAAGCGGCTTGCTCATACGCGTTGAGAACGACGTGGCAGGCCGCATCACCGATGGCATGCACGGCGCAGGCAAGACCCGCCGCGTTGGCGCGAAGGATGTCGTTGAACAGCTGCTCTTCGCTCATTGTCGGAATGCCCGTTGACCAGGTGCCCTCGTAGGGAGCAAGCATCCAGGCGGTCTGAGGGCCCAGCGCGCCGTCGGCGAACATCTTCACCGCTCCCAGTCTCACCATGTCGTCGCCGAAACCAGTTCGGAGACCGAGCGCGACAGCCTGCCCCAGCATCTCGTGGGGAATGCCCTTGACCACGCGCAGGGCAAGCTCCCCGGCCGCCCGCAGCTCCTGAAAAGCCTCGAACGCGAGGGTCCTGTCGAAGTCATGGATGCCGGTGAGGCCGCGCCGATGTGCCTCCGTCTGGGCCCGTCGCATCATCCCGGCCAGCTCTCGGGCGGAAGGCCGGGGGACGACGGCCTGCACGAGCCGCATGGCGTTCTCCAGCAATATCCCGGACGGCAGGCCATCCCCGGCATGCGCGATCTTCCCGCCCTCCGGATCAGAGGTGTCCAGGCGTATCCCCGCTTTCTCCAGCGCAAGGGAATTGACCCACAGCGCGTGGCCGCTTTTTGCCTCCAGCATCACGGGGTTGCGGGGGGCTGCCAGGTCCAGGGAAAACCTGTCCGGGAGGACGCCGTTGCCCCATACGTTATGGTTCCACCCCGAGCCCGTAATCCACTTCCCGGGCTCGGTCTCCGTTGCCCTGGCTCGCACCCGGTCCAGGGCCTCGGCCAGCGTGGCCGTCTCCGCGTCGACGCCGTGCAGGGATTGCGCGTACCACATGAAGTGCAGGTGGCTGTCCGTCAGGCCGGGAAGCGCGCACCGGCCAGCCAGGTCCACTTCCTGCACGGCGGCGCCGCCGGCCAGCGCGGCGCGCGCGCCCGACTCATCCCCGACGTGGAGGAAGCGCCCGTCGCGGATTGCCACGGCCGAGGCCGTGGGCGCGCGCGGCTCCATGGTATGAAACACGCCGTTGAAAAGAAGGAGATCGCTGCTCACCGCGCGGGACGCTTCGCCTTACAGCTTGTGTTCGTAGACCCGGTATTTGCGGTAGGGCTTCCCGCCTATCTTCACGGCGGTGTTCGTCATGTTCACGTTGTCCTCTTCCACCCAGGACATCTCCGCGGCCACGTAGCCCTTGGGGACGCCGTTCTTGTAGCTGTAATAATAGAAAGCCAGGTCGATGCCGCGGTTCCTGTGGTCCTTGAGGACTCCCATGCTGATGGTGCGTACCAGAGGGGTCTTCTTCTTGGCGGTCATCAGGTGGAAA
This sequence comes from uncultured Spirochaetota bacterium, assembly GCA_963710335.1. Lineage (GTDB taxonomy): Bacteria > Spirochaetota > Spirochaetia > SZUA-6 > Fen-1364 > Fen-1364. The sequence goes on along the minus strand of CAVQAA010000006.1, from coordinate 100,674 downwards.
ATGCCGAACGGCAGGAGGTGTCCGTGTGCCGCCTTGAAGCCCACGTTGAAGTCGGGCATGGTCAGGGAAACGCCCACGGGCTTGCCGTCCACCTCGGCGAAGAATATGAGGTCAGGATCAATGGCGATTTTCAGGTCTTTGGCCATCAACTCGATCTCAGCCGTCGTCATCGGGGTGAAGACCGCGTTGACCTGTTCGAACTGGTTGTACAGGTCGTTGAAACGCTTGATCTCGTTGTCGTAATCCTTCATGTTCAGGGTGCGGAGCTTGAAGCCGCCTTTTGCCTCCACCCTGGTCATGATCTTGGCCAGGCGCTCCGGGATCTCGGGGTTGTCCATCAGCCACGCCACCAGGTCTTTCCATTTGCGGCTCCCGTACCCCTGGATCAGGCGGTCGTAGTAGGCCGGGTTGTACGGCATCAGCAGGACGGGCGATCCTTCGAACCCTTCAATCTGGCAGCCGATGATGTCATTCGCATTGGGAGACATGGGGCCGATGATCCGAACGCAGCCGCGCTTTCGCGCCCATTCGAACGCTGCATCGAACAAGACCTTTGCCGCCGCGGGGTCATCAACGCACTCGAACCATCCCCAGTAAGCGGCTTTTTCGTGGTGGGTCTTTTCCCAGATCTGGTCATGGATTGCGGCGATCCTGCCGACCACCTGGCCATCCCGGCGGGCCAGCAGGAACTCCACCTCCGCGTGCTGATAGAAGGGATGCTTCTTGCGATTGACCTTGCGATAGTCGTCCATGAGGAGCGGCGGGACCCAGTTCGCGTCAGTTTTATACAGCGTGTAGGGAAACTTGATGAACTCCCGCGTCTGCTTCTTCGTGACGACCGTCTCGACAGTGACTGCCATGGGCGCCTCTCTTCGCGGATAGTATTTTGCGCTACATTAGAATCAGGGCATGGCAATGTCAAGGCGCATTCGGGATGGAAATAATCCCCTAGTCTATGTGCGACAGGGGAAAAGTGTCTTACAATAGGGGTAATGGAAATCGGTGACGGTAAATTAAAAAAGAAGACGGAGAATCATCCCCCCGGGAGACAGCGCCCGCCCAGGGACTTGTGGGAGCGGGTCAGCCTGTTCAGTCCGCACGCACTCTTCTGGGTTTTCACGGCAGGGACAACCGTCCTGGCGGGGCTTCTGGGGCTGGCATTCAGCCTGCTCGCGTTCGGCCGCGTCCATCTCTCATTTCTCCTGGGCTGGCTCGTCGTGGCAGCCCTTACCGCCGCCACCGCCTCCTTTCTTGCCGCGCACATCATTGCGCTGGCGTGGGAGAGGCAGAAAAGCCTGGAGCACTTCGCGACGGTGGACGAGCTGACCGGCGCTCCCAACAGGCGGATCTTCGCCTCACGGCTGGAGAGCGAGGTGGATCGATGCAGCCGCATGGCAAGCGCCTTGTGCGTGGTGTTCATCGACATCGATTTCTTCAAGAGGATCAACGACGACTATGGTCACCAGGTGGGAGACAGGGTGCTGAAGGAGATTTATTCCCGGCTGGAGGAGAACCTCCGCCTGTATGACTTCATCGGCCGCCTGGGCGGAGATGAGTTCGTCATGGCGCTTCCGGGAACGGATGCGCAGATCGCCTACGGTGTTGCGGAGCGCCTCAGGGAGTCCGTGCAGGGAGACGCGGTGAAGGATCTCCCGCATGTCACCGTCAGCCTCGGCGTGGCGGAGCTTGGAGAAGGCATGGCCGCGGATCAACTGGTGCGAAACGCGGACATGGCCCTGTACATGGCAAAGAACAGCGGCAGGAACCGAACCGAGGTATTTCGGTCCGTCGCCGGCGCAGGTCACTCCCCGTCGTAGATGAAGCCGTTCTTCTCCAGGTATTCGAAGACCAGGGCCACGATCTTCTCCCGGCGGGCCAGGGGAATCATGATGTCGAGGTTCGCAAGGGAATCCAGGGCGCTGACGCAGTCATAATAGCTGATCTCGCTGTCGGAGGCGTTCCAGATCTCCCCGATGATCCTGTCGATCTCGTCGGAGATGAAATCGGGCAGGGGAAAGCCGAGGCGGGGAAGGACATACTGCCAGACCTTTGCCGCGTCGATGTTGCCGGAGTTGCCGCGCTTGCCCTTGTCGAACTGCAAGATGCGCACCGGATATCCCCCCTCCATTCTCGCGCGGATGCATCCTGCAGCGCAAGTGCGGCCCGGGGGGCTCAGTTCGCATCGACGTACGTGAAAGAGGGATTCGTGATGCGAAAAAAGCTCCTGACATTCGGCGTGGCATAAATCTTGTGGTCAGCCCCGGTCATGATCACCTCCAGCCCCAGCCCGCGGGCCAGTATAAGTCCCTCCCGGGGGCCCATGCTGAAAAGGGCGAGCGTCGTCCCGTCTGCGGCAAACGACGAGTCGGCAACAACCGTCACGGAGGCAAGCCCGTTGTCCACGGGGAAGCCCGTGCGGGTGTCCATGATGTGGTGGTAGCGCTTTCCGTCCTTCATGAAGAACCGCTCGTAGACCCCGGATGTGACCACTGTCCGGTTGGTTACCTGGACAACCCCGAAGAAGGTGCCGCGCGGGGCATCCGGGTCCTGGATCCCGATTGTCCAGGGGTTGCCGCCGGGCTTGCCGCCCATGGCAAAAATGTTGCCTCCAAGGTCGATGAGCGCCGACTTCACCCCGCGCGCGGAGAGGATCCGCACCATTTCATCCGCGGCATACCCTTTGGCCACTCCCCCCACGTCCAGCGTCATGGAAGGCCGGCGAAGCGCAATTGTCTTCTCTTCCTCATTCAGAACGACATCCCGCCAGTTCACGAGGGTAAGCGCGGCCGCAATCTCGGCCCTGGAGGGGACTCTTGCGTGGTCCGTGTTGATGCCCCACAGCCTCACCAGGGGGCCAACCGTCGGATCGAAGAGCCCATGGGAAAGCCTGGCAAGCTCCGTGGACCTTTTCACCACGGCGAACAGGTCAGCCGTGGCATGCACGGCTCCATGGCCCGCGGCGTCGTTGACCGCGGAAAGCTCGGAAGCCGGGTCCCTGGCGCTCATGCGCGCATGAATTTCCCGCAACCGTGCAAAGCACGCGTCAAGGTCTTCCTTCGAAGCATGGTCATAGATGGTGATCGAGCATTGCGTTCCAAGGACGTGCTCTGTTCGTGCAATCGGAGCCTCGCGCGCCCGGCAGGAAGCAGCGAAAATCGCAAGGCATGAGCACAGGAGGACGGGGAGGCTTCTTCCGTTCATTCAGCGACGCTATTTTCCAGGCCGAAGCACGAGCGGCACCGACGTGCCCGCCAGGTTGGGGTTCGCTTTCGCGTAGTCTGCGGCGGTGAGCCCTGAGGCGGATTTCAGGTTTCGATCCGCGCCGGCAACCAGAAGAGCGGTGACGACTTCAGGGCTGGTGCTGTACTGGGCCGCATACATGAGGGCGGTCTTTCCGCCGGGACCTCGCTCGTTCACCCCGGCGCCTCCAGCCACGAGAGTCGAGATCATGTGCCTGTCCCCGTTGAGCATGGCGGCAAGCATCAGCGGCGTCATCCCGTCCGAGTTGCGCGTGCTCACGGCGGCGCCATGGGACAGGAGGAATGCCGCGACCCTGGGATTGGAATTGTGCGCGGCTGCGGCCATGAGCGGGGTCTCGCCTTCCTGTGACGCTGCGTTGACCGCTGCCCCCGCGGAGATAAGAGCGGCAATGATCTCGGGACGAACGTTCGAACGGCTGGCCAGGAGAAGGGCCGTCTGGCCCTTTGCATCGGCTTCCCCCACCCGCGCGCCCCCTGCCAGCAGCTCGGAGATGACGCCGGGGGTCATCGTGAGCTCCGCTGCGTGCATGAGCGGGGTCCATCCGTTCTTGTCCTTCTGGTTGACATTCGCCCCCCGGGCAATTGCCGCCTGAAGCTGGGCGGCTGTGCCGTGCTCGGCAAGGTCGAAGATGTCGTCCGCCACAAGGGCGGAAACCGGGAGCAGCAGGATCATTATCACTACCGCTTTTCTCATTGCCCCTCCCCACAGAGAGCCACGCCGGCGGTCCTCCCACGGAGCCACGCGTCAAAGTATAGCGCATTCGCCGCGCCGCGCGCCACATTTCTTTGATTATATTAGGAACCGATGAGAGCCCAGGATCAGCTCCTTGGAAGCCGCACACGAGTGACTCCCCGCTACGCCGTCCTTCCCCTGGAGGGCATCCCGTTCTCCCGGCTTCCGGAATGGCCTGAGGCGCAGGTGCGCGTCCTCGCCGGACCGGCGTTGGGCGCCGGTTTTGCCGAGTACCTCCTGGACCTCAAGGCGGGTCACTCCGGCAGCCACCCGGCGGACGGGAGGATCGAGTTCTTCTTCTATGTCCTTTCCGGCAGCATCACCCTGGAGATCGAGGGACGTGCCAGCAAGCTCGGCCAGGGCGGCTTTGCGTTGGCCTCTCCCCGGAGCCGCTTCCGCGCGGCCGCCAATGAGGAAACGAGACTCCTCCTCCTGCGAAAGCAGTATGAGGAAGCCCCCGGCGTCCCACCGTCCGCAAGCCTGGTGGGCAACCAGGCCGATGTCCCCTGCTCCGCGTACTATGGCGACTCCGGCGCGCGGCTGCAGGAGCTGCTCCCGAACGACCTGTCTTTCGACATGGCCATGAACATCTTCACCTTCGATACGGGTCACAGCCTTCCGGTGACCGAGACTCACGTGATGGAGCACGGCCTGTACATGCTCCAGGGCAAGGGCGTGTATTTCCTGGGGGATTCGTGGATGGAAGTGGAAGCAACTGATTTCATCTGGATGGGGCCTTTTTGCCCGCAAAGCTACTATGCCACGGGCCCTCAGGCCTCCCGGTACGTCTACTACAAGAACGTCAACAGAGAAATTCCGTTATAAAGGGGACCCCATGGAAAAGATCTATCGCGACGCTGACGTGGATATGAGCGTCCTGAAAACCAGGACAATTGCCGTTATTGGCTACGGGATCCAGGGAAAGGTACAGGCCGCGAACGCCCGTGACAGTGGATGCACGGTCATCGTCGGCACCAGGCCGGCCGAACAAAGCCCCTCCCGCGCGCAAGCCCAGGCAGACGGCTTTACGGCCATGAGCATAGCCGATGCCACGAAGAAGGCCGATATCCTGCTCATCGAGCTTGCAGATCCCGCCCAGCCGGCGCTCTACTCTGCGGACATAGCGCCTCACCTGCGCGCGGGCCAGACGCTGTGCTTCTGCCATGGCTTCAACGTCCTCTATGGCGCCATCCGGCCCCCGGAAAGCGTGAACACCGTGCTCTTTGTCCCCAACGCACCCGGCGCCTTCGTTCGGGAAAAATACAAGAAAGGGGAAGGGGTCTACGGGTGCGTGAGCGTTGAGCACGACGCAACGGGGGATGCCCGCCAGATCGTGCTTGCAATCGCCAAGGCCGTGGGGTCCACACGGGCAGGCGTGGTGGAGCTTTCCTTCCAGCATGAGACCGAGGGGGACAATTTCGAGGAGCAGATCCTGTACGGCGGGGCCGTCCAGCTGATGAGGCTGTGCTTCCAGGTCATGGTGGACAACGGCTATCCCCCCAGCTTCGCATATGCAAAGGCCGTGCGCTCGCTTCGCAGCGTCATGGACGTCATGGACGAGAACGGAATCGAGAACTACCTGACCACCCGCAGCAGCCGCACCTGCGAGTTTGCAGTGCGAACGCGGGGCCCGCGCGTCATCAACGAGGATGCCGTGCGGGAGATCTTCCGCGAGACCGAGAAAGGGATTTTTGCCCGGGACTGGATGCAGGAGTGGGCGCTGGGAATGCCGCAGCTTCACAGGCTGCGCCGGACCGCGACGGAGAGCGAAATGGAGCGCACGGGCATGCAGTGGCGCAAGGATTTCGGGAAATGACCTCGCCATCCGCCGCAGTGGACGGCCGACGCCTGGCCCGGGACATCGAGGCCATCGCAGCCTTCTCGGAGCAGGATCCCGCCACCGGATACAGCAGGCCCACGTTCTCCCCGGCGTGGCGAAAAGCGCGCGATTACGTGATCCATGCGGCCGAGGCCGCACGGTGCGCGGTGCGCGTGGACGCTGCCGGCAACGTGCACGCCCGGCCCGCGGGGCTGCCAGGGGACGCGCCCGCGTGGCTGTGCGGCTCCCACGTCGACTCGGTCCCCACGGGCGGCAAGTACGACGGCGTTGTGGGAGTGGTGACCGCACTGGAAGTGCTTCGCGCCAACCCGAGCGCGCCCGTAGAGCTGATTGTTTTCGCCGAGGAGGAAGGGACCACTTTCAACCTGGGCATGCTGGGAAGCAGGGCCTGGGCGGGAACTCTGGGGCCCGCGGAGCTTCGCTCCCTTCGCAACGCGGACGGAAAGGATTTTCTCAGCGCGGGTGCTGACCACGGTGTGGACCCCGCGCGCCTTGCGTCACAGCGGCTTCAAGCCTCGAATTACCGCGGGCTCGTGGAAGTGCACGTTGAGCAGGGACCTTCCCTCTGGAAAGCAGGGGAGCCCCTGGCTGTCGTGACCGGCATCAACGGCCGGCGCCAGTACTGGTGCTCGTTTGCCGGAGTGGCCAACCACGCCGGCTCAACGAAGATGGCTGACCGTCAGGATGCCCTGACGGGGACCGCGCAGGCCATGGCCTTCCTGGAGTCACTGGGCAGGGAGCTGGACGGGGAGGCCGATCACACGGTGATCACCGTGGGACGGCTGGAGGCGCATCCCAACGCCCTGAACGTGATTCCGGGGCGAGTTCGGTTCAGCATTGATTTTCGGTCTCCATCGGATGCCATCCTCCAGCGCGGAGAGGAGCGCTTGCGCGCCCAGCTTCTCCAGATAGCGTCTGCCCGGGGGCTGGATATCGAGATTGCCTGCACGGAACAGCTTCCGGTAATACCCATGGACCCGGGAGTGTGCGAGATGCTTCGCGCGGCCGGGAGGCGTCTGGACCTCAAGCTTCCCGACGCAAAAAGCGGGGCGCTGCACGACACGGCAATCCTGGCTCCCTTCCTGCCCTCTGCAATGCTTTTCGTCGCCAGCAGGGACGGCATCAGCCACAACCCGGCGGAGTTCAGCCGCATCGAGCACATCGCGCTGGCTGCCCGGGTCCTGGTGGAGGCCTTCGGCTCATGAATAACGGACACGTGGCCCTATCGCAGCTGAACCGGGCGGATCGCCAGGGGTTCGTCACCGTCTGCGGCCCGCTTTTCGAGCATTCGCCGTGGGTTGCCGACCGTACTTGGGAGCGCAGGCCTTTCGGCACGCTCTCGGTCCTGCACCGCCAGCTGGTGGCAACCATGGAAATGGCTTCCGAGGATGAGCAGATCAACCTGATCTGCGCCCATCCCGACCTGGTGGGACGGCTTGCAGCGCGCGGAGGCCTCACCACGGTCTCCGCCGGGGAGCAGGCGGCCGCCGGGCTGGACTCCCTGTCAGCCGAGGAGGTCACCCTGTTCAGGGGCTACAACAGGGAATACCGGGACAAGTTCGGTTTTCCCTTCGTCATTTGCGCGCGTGAGAACAGGAAAGAGGCCATCCTGCGGGCGTTCCCCGAGCGTCTGGGTCAGTCACGGAAGAGGGAGATTTCCACCGCGCTCTCCGAGATTGCGAAAATCGCTTGGCTGCGTCTGCAGGACGCCGTCACGGAGGGCTGAGATGGTCCGACTTTCGGATAACTCCTATGGCAAAAGCGACGTGCGGCTGACAAAAGTCGTCCGCTCGGGGCAGACGCACACGCTGCATGAGCTTGCCGTGCAGATCATGCTGGGAGGCGCGTTCGATCGCGTCTACACTCACGGGGACAACTCATCGTGCATCCCCACGGATACCATGAAGAACACCGTCTATGCGCTTGCCCGAAAGCACGACTTCGATTCCCCGGAGGCGTTTGCCGGCATCCTTGCGCGGCATTTCCTCCAGTACGACCAGGTGGCGTGGGTTGAAGTGGCCATCGAGCAGGAGCCATGGGTACGCATTCAGGTGGACGGCTCGCCCCATCCCCACTCTTTCACGCGCGGAGGGTCCGGGACGCGGGTCGGCCGGCTTCGACAGGAGCGGGTCGGCGCACCCCAGGTCCACGGAGGCGTGAAGGGGCTGGAGGTCGTCAAGACGACACGATCGGGATTTTCCGGATTCTTTCGGGACCGCTACACCACGCTTTCGGAGACATCGGACAGGATATTCGCGACAAGAATCGACGCCACGTGGGAGTACGCCTCCGGCGCCACGGCGTTCACGGAGGTCTTCGACACCGCCCGTTGCGCGCTGCTGGAGGCGTTTGCCCGGCATGACAGCGCAAGCGTGCAGCAGACCATTTATGCCATCGGCGAGACCCTGCTTGCCCGGGTGCCGCAGATAACTTCCATCGACATCACCATGCCGAACCAGCACCGCCTTCTTGTGAACCTCGGACCGTTCGGCATGGACAACCCCAACGAGATCTTCGTCGCCACCAGCGAGCCGTATGGCCTGATCAAAGGAACGGTCGTGAGGGAGTGAAAATGGGAAAATTGACGACGCACGTCCTGGACACCGCCCGCGGAAAGCCCGCGCGCGGCATGCGCATCGAGCTGATGGTCGGAAAAGATTCGACAACGACGCTGACCAGCGTGGCGGCCAACTCCGACGGCCGCACGGATTCGCCGCTGCTGGAAGGCCCTGACTTCGCGGCAGGCACCTATCGGCTGGTTTTCCATGTCGCCGAGTATTTTCGAAGCCGGGGAGACCCCGATGCCGGACGGTTTCTCGACGACGTATCGATAGTCTTCGTGGTCGATGATCCTGCCGGAAAGTACCACGTGCCGCTCCTCGTCTCTCCGTGGTCCTATTCCACCTATCGAGGGAGCTGAGACGGATGGGTTTCGATTGCCTGGTCAGGGGCGCACGTGTTGTTCAAACATCCGGCGTCGAATTGCTGGACATCGGAATCCAGGATGGCCGGATTGTCGAGGTGTCGCCGGAGATCTCCGCCGCCGCCCGGGATACCATTGATGCGCGCGGCCTTCACGTCTTCCCCGGCGTGCTGGACGCCCATGTGCACTTCAACGACCCCGGCCGGGATTCCTGGGAAGGGGTCCCCACGGGATCGGCGGCCCTTGCGGCCGGCGGCGGGACGTCCTTCATCGACATGCCGCTGAACTCCTCTCCGCCCACTCTGGATGTCGAATCCTTCGACAGGAAGCTCGCCGCCTGCAACGGCCGGGCTTTCGCGGATTTCGCCCTCTGGGGCGGGCTGACGCCGGACAACGTCGATCAGCTGGAAGCCCTGGCCGGGCGCGGGGTCGTCGGCTTCAAGGCTTTCATGTCCGCAAGCGGGATCAGCGACTTTCGCTCCTGCGACGATGAGTCCCTGTACAAGGGAATGCTGATAGCCGCGCGCCTGGGCCTCCCGGTGGCGGTTCATGCGGAGAACGACGGCATGACGAGCGCCCTCTCTTCCCTGGCGCGCTCCGCCGGACGGACCTCGGTGAGGGACTACCTGGGCTCGCGGCCCATTTCCGCGGAGGCGGAGGCAATCTCACGCGCTTTGGCATTTGCCCAGGACACCGGCTGCGCGCTGCACGTTGTTCACACCAGCTCCGCGCGCGGCGTGCGGCTGATCCGCCAGGCGGCGGAGGCAGGGCTTGTGGATGCCACCTGTGAGACCTGTCCGCATTATCTCCTGCTGTCGAGCGAAGACATGGAAAGAATCGGGGCAAGGGCAAAGTGCGCGCCACCCCTGAGACCTCCGGCCGAACGCGAGCGGCTGGTTCAGGAAGTGGCCGCCGGCCATGTCGACACCATTGGCTCGGACCACTCCCCGTCCCCCGCGGACATGAAGCAAGGGGCGGACTTTTTCACGGCATGGGGCGGGATCAGCGGAGCGCAAGCCACGCTGCGCGCCCTGCTGACCCTGGACCTGCCGCTGACCCTTGTCGCTGGCCTTCTGTCGGATAACGTGGCCCGTCGCTTCCGGCTTCCCGGCAAGGGAGGCATTCGGGTGGGCGGTGACGCGGACCTGGCGTTCATCGACATGTCGGTTTCAAGGCCGGTCACGGAGAGCGAGCTCCTTGACCGGCATCGCCTGAGCCCGTATGTCGGGCGCTCGCTGTGCGGTTCCGTACGCCGCACGATGCTCCGCGGAGAGACCGTTTTCCTGGACGGAAAGATGGTGGAAAAACCGAGGGGCAGGTTCCTCAGGCCAGAAGTTACCGAAAAGTGACTTTTTGCCCCCTGGCGGCGTTTGACCGGCCGAGCCGGCTCCATATTTTTTCCGCAAGGAGAAACGCCATGGTTGCACGTCGTGCCAGAAAAGGGGCCGGCTGGCTCCTGCTCCTGTTCCTCATCCCCGTTGTCGCTCTTCTGTGGCCGCCTTTCTACAACGTGACACAGCCCGAGCTGGCGGGAATTCCGTTCTTCTACTGGTTCCAGCTTGCATCAATCATCGTGACAGTCGGTCTCACGCTCATTGCCTACCTGGGCGGGGCATGAAGGGATCAATCCGGGAGCACACAAGATGATAAACTGGACAGCGCTTTCCGTCTTCGTTTTCTTTTTCCTCCTGGTCACGGTCATCGGGTTCGTCGCGGCGCGATGGCGCAAAGGCAACCTCAAGACGCTGGAGGAGTGGGGCCTTGCAGGCCGCAGGTTCGGCACCGTGATCACGTGGTTCCTCCTGGGCGGAGACCTCTACACCGCCTACACGTTTGTCGCAGTCCCCGGGCTCGTGTTCGCCGCCGGCGCCATGGGCTTCTTCGCCGTGCCATATACGGTGCTCATCTACCCCCTTGCGTTCATCGTACTGCCCCGGTTCTGGTCGGTATGCAAGGCAAACGGCTACGTCACGCCGTCCGACTTTGTGGAAGGCCAGACCGGGAGCAAGACTCTGGCGTTCATTGTCGCCATCACCGGCATCGTGGCTACGATGCCGTACATCGCGCTGCAGATGTTCGGGATCGCCGTGTCGGTGGCCCAGATGGGCATCAACCCGGAGATAGCGCTCGTGGTCGCATTCGTCATACTTGCCGCGTACACCTACACCAGCGGGCTGCGCGCGCCGGCCCTCATTGCAATGGTCAAGGATGCCATGATCTTCATCGTTCTCTTTGCGACGATCATAGCAATCCCCATTGCACTCGGCGGGTTCGGCCCCATCTTCCGCGCGGCGCAGCAGCATGCTGCCCAGACCCCTACCTTCCACTTCATTCTGGCCCCCGCGCAGTTCATGCCGTATGCAACGCTCGTGCTGGGCTCGGCCCTGGCGCTTTTCCTCTACCCCCACTCCCTCACAGGGACGCTGGCAAGCGGCAGCCCGGAAGTGGTCAAGCGCAATGCGGCCATCCTGCCCGCCTATTCGCTGCTCCTGGGCCTGCTGGCGCTCATGGGGTACATGGCGCTTGCGGCCCACGTGACGCCTCCCAAGGCATACGGCGCCAACGGGATCGTCCCAGCCCTGATTGCGCAGCAGTTCCCCTCATGGTTCGCGGGATTCTGTTTCGCGGCCATTTCGATAGGGGCCATGGTCCCCGCGTCGATCATGTCGATTGCCGCCGCCAACCTGTTCACGCGCAACATCTACCGGCCGTACATCCGGCCCAACTATTCAAGCGGTGAAGAGACAAACGTCGCCCGCGTGGCCTCCCTGGTCGTGAAGCTGGGCGCGCTGCTTTTCATCTTCTTCGTGCCCACCACGTTCATCATCAACCTGCAGCTGCTGGGCGGGATCATCATCATTCAGACCCTGCCCGCGGTGTTCCTGGGACTGTTTACGAAATGGTTCCACAAGTGGGCTCTGGTGGCAGGGTGGGTTGCCGGCATTGCAAGCGGGATCTCGATGTTCGCCGCCGCGCACAACACCTCGGTGTACACTTTCGTCATTGCCGGCCACGGCATCGGGATCTATTCGGCCTTGTCGTCCCTCATCGTCAACCTGGCGGTAACGGCCCTCCTCACCCCCGTCTTCCAGGCCGTGCGCCTGCGCCCGCGGAGAAGGGAAGCCAAAGCGGCGGCCTAGCGCGACAATCCGCGCGATTCCTTGAGGAAGGGTTCGGCCTAGGCTTCCGTCAAGCCCTGGCGGACGGCGAACCTGGTGAGCCCCGCGATGCTGTGGATGTCCAACCTCGCCATGATCTGTCGTCTGAAAGTCTCCACCGTCTTGAGGCTGATCGCAAGAAGCGAGGCAATCTCCTTTGTCGTGCGGCCCTCCGCGATGAGCTGCAGGACCTCGGCCTGTCTCGACGTCAGCAGGGGAGTTCCCTTCTTCTGCGATGAAGTGAACTCCTGCACATATTCCTTGAGCAGCTCGCATGCAATGGACCTGTCCAGGAAGACGTCGTTTCGCGCGACATGGCCCACAGCGTCCGTGAGCTGCTCCGCCCCGCTGTCTTTGAGGAGGTAGCCAAGGGCGCCGGCCTCAAGCATTTTCCCAATAAACTCCCGCTCGGAATGCATTGAGAGGGCGAGAATCCGCGCCTGAGGGTCTTCTGCCCGTATTCGTCGGGCCGCTTCCACCCCGTTCAAGTCGGGCATGGAGACGTCGAGGATGACGACGTCGGGCTTCAACTGCGCCGCAAGCCTGACGGCCTCCCTGCCGTTGGACGCTCCGCCGACGACCTCGATGCCGGGGCAGCGGGCAAGCAAGGCCTGGATGCCTTCCCGCATCAGTGTGCGGTCATCCGCAACCAGAACGCGTATCCGCGAGGGCGTTCTGTGCAGCTCGGGGTGCAGATCGGCGCGCATCCCGTCATCCGTCCGCGGTCTGTGCAAGGACAACCCTGTTTCGCCCGGCCGCCTTGGCCTTGTAGAGGGCCGCATCCGCCGAGCCAAGCAGGAGGTCCCGCGTCCTTCCGTGGTCGGGGTACAGGCCGATGCCCAAAGAGATGCTGACCGGCCCCAGCACCGTATCAAGGTGCCTCACTTCCATCTCGAGAGCGCGGGCCCGAAGAGCCTCCGCCCGCCGGGTGGCGGCTTCTTCGGCGGCTTCGGGCATGATCAGGACGAACTCTTCACCGCCGTAGCGGCACGCCACGTCCCCTGCGCGAAGATTGTCCCTGATGAGCTGCCCGAGTGACTGCAGCAGCTCGTCACCGGCCGCGTGGCCGAAGCGGTCGTTGAACGTCTTGAAGTGGTCGATGTCCAGCATGATGACGCCGATGGAGTGCTCCTTGCGCTCCGCGCGGCTGATCTCCAGCTCCAGCGTCTCCTCCATGTAGCGGCGGTTGAAAAGGCCGGTGAGGGGATCCCGGATGGAAAGCTGCCGCAGGTCGCTTCGCAGCATGAGGTTTGACAGGGCGAGCCCGATGTGCTCCGCCACGGAGACCGCGAAGGCCTGCGACTCCTCAGGGCAGCGGAGAGCGTGAAAAAGCCCGATGGTCTTCCCCGTGGCCGCAATAGGGACGCAGAGGGACCCCTCCTCCTGGCCTCGGGTCAGATGGCGGCATGGCAGGGCTTGAACAGAACCGGAGGGTGGATAGACCCTCCCGCGGCGCAGGGCCCAGCAATCCTCCGCCGTGAAAGCCCCGGCGGCCGGAGGCCGCTCACCCCAATCCGCCATGGCCGTGAAAAGATTCTTCAGAGGATCATGGACATACAGCGCGCCGGAGCTGCCGGGGAGCAGACCGGGAAGATGCTGGCGGATGAGCGGGTATGCCTCCTCGGTGGACACGCAGGACTGGAGCATGTCACCCACCTCGTTGAGCTTCTGCACCTCTTTGTTCCTCGATGCCAGTCGATCCACCTGCCCTGCCAGGGTGGCACGGGACTCCGCAAGGGCCTTCTCCAGCTGCTGGTGCTTGGATACTTCCAGCGCAAGGGCCTGCGTCCTCTCGGCTACCAGGGATTCCACCCGTGCCGTTCTGCGCAGGCCACCGGCGAAGTACAGGCTGCCCATGGCCGTGATGAGAAGACCGCCGGCCAGGATGACCCATGACTGCCATGAGCCGTGTTTCGTCATGAAATCGCGGGTCGGATATGCGCGCATGGTCCAGGTCCGCTCCCCCGCGTCGATGGTCGTGCTCCACGAAAGCCAGTTGCGAAGCGGCGGAGTGCCTTCGTAGCCGACCACCTTGGCCCTGCGATAATACAGCTGCTGCTGGCTGGCGGGAGCCTGCAGGTCCAGCAGCTCGATGTCGAGGCCTGCGGGGCTCAGGTCCTTGAGCGCCAGGTCCACCATCTGGTCGATCCGAAATGCCGTGGAAACCAGGCCGATCATCTGGCCGCGTTCAGAGGGGGAAGCCGCGACCGAGGAATCGCGGTAAACGGCAAGGAATTGCCAGATCACAGGATGCGGGGTTGAGGCCGGAAGGCGTGTGCCGCTGCTTGTCGCGATCCTCCCTGTCGCGAGAGCCCTGTCGAGAGCGGTCCTCATTGCGGGCACCGAGCCGAAATCCAGGCCGCTCATGGCTGCCGTGTTTTCGTAGGGCTCTATTACCGTGACGGGAAAGTAGATGCCCTTTTTCCCCTCTGGATGGAGGTCGCTCCCCGTTGCAAGCTCCGTGATGCCGACAGGGAGATCCCTCGCCCACGTGGACTCGAATGCGCTCCTGTCCGGTCCTGCCACTCGCGCAAGGAACGCCACTGCCTGGGTGTCCGGCTCCTGGGCAGGGATGCGTCGCGCCAGTTTCCCGAACTCCAGCGCGAACTCCCCGTAGCGGCTTTTCGCAAGCTCCAGGGACGACCTGACGTAGCCGGCAAGAAGATCCAGCTCCGTGAAATCCTCCGCAAGGGCCGCGCGGATGGCCTGTGCCCTGTCTGCCGCCATGGTCTCGAACTCGCTGTGCATGCGGGCGCGCTCGGACCCCTGAAACACGGCAAAGACTACAAGGGTGATGATCAGGCCGGCAACGACCGTCAAAAAAATGGGAAGATACAGAGGCCAGCCCCGGGGAGGCCAGGAACGCCGTCCCTCCTCCGCAGAACCATTTGCCATTGCTTCGATCCTTTTCCCGTCAGTCATGATACCACCGTCAGCACGACCCCACCAAAAACCGCACGCCTCAGTACAGTCCCGTTCTTGTCGTTGGGGTCGATCGTCAGGGCCTTTTCAAAGGCCTGCCGTGCCGCGTCTCCGCGGGCCAGCATGTCCTGGACCGAGGATTATGCCGGAAGAACAACGGGAAGAATCAGAAAACATATCAGAATGATGAGGGCGGATCGCACTTCTTTCTCCATTGACATCGAATCTCTCATGGCTACATGACTACCATTGTGGGTTTTTAAGTTGACTAAAACATTCCCAGGGCCCCGCGGAACTCGCGTCTGACGGTCCCCCGTACCAGATAAAAGCAATGCAGGTATTCCTGGATTCCAATGGCAATCTGCTTTTGCATTTTGGTTTCAATCGCTCCTGCCCTACGAAGTAGTGGGGCACGCCATAGTGACGGCAGCGTTCCTGGCCATGGTCGCAGGTGGCCGATTCCCTCCAGAAGCTGGGCAAGGACAAGGTCATCCTCTCACCATCGCCCTCCTTTCAGGGCTTGCCCAGGGGATCTCCAACCAGTGGGTCACTCCCAGCCGGTTTCTCACTGACGAGCACTGGCAGGCGCTCTCGGAGGTCTGGGGCCGGCCGGCGCAGTAGCAATCACCGTTGCAGCGCTCGCCGCGAGTGAGTAAACTAGAAATATGAAGAGCGCTGCTGGATTGCCTGGTGGGCTGACCCGTGCCAAAAAGAAAGCTGCCGCTCCCCGGCGCCCGGCCAGCACCAGCTTTACTTTCCTCATCAACGGCAAGCCAGTCGTCGTGGAGGATATCGCCCCAACGACGACTCTTCTGGAGTACCTGCGCGCGCACGGCTACACGGGCACCAAGTGCGGGTGCGCCGAGGGAGACTGCGGGGCATGCACGGTTGCCCTTGTGGAAAGCGACGCCGCGGGCAAGCCGACCTACCGCGCCATCAACAGCTGCATCGCCCTTCTCCCAATGCTTGCCGGCCGGGAGATCGTGACCGTTGAAGGCCTCGCCGCCGGAGAAACGCTGCACCCGGTCCAGGCGCACATGGTGGAAAAGTATGGCTCGCAGTGCGGCTACTGCACGCCTGGATTCGTCGTCTCCCTGTTCGAGGCCTGGTACCGGGAGGATTGCCGGGACTCCAGCCAGCTCAGCGATCAGCTCAGCGGGAACCTCTGCCGGTGCACGGGCTACCGGCCCATTCGGGATGCCGCGCTGGGCGCGCTGGCCCAAAGGGACGGGGAAAACGGAAAAGCGGATCCCTTCAGATCCAGGCTGGGCGCAGCCCTGGGGCCGCTTTCGGCTCTGGACTACGCCGCCTGCGGTGAGCGGTTCTTCAGGCCGACGACGCTTGACGAGCTCTTTACGCTCCTGAAAGAGAATCCCGGAGCGCGCCTCGTTGCGGGAGCCACCGAAATAGGAGTGGACATCAATAAGAAGTTCCTTTCCTATCCGCTCCTCGTTTCAACCGAGGGCATCCCTGAGCTCACGCGGATCCGCAGCACGGCCGGGGAGTGGCGCGTGGGCGGCGCGGCCACCCTCACCGCGGTAGAAGAGCTCCTGGGCCCCGAATACCCGTCCCTCGCGAAGATGCTGCGCGTGTTCGCTTCGCGCGGGATCAGAAACAGGGCCACAATGGGCGGGAACCTGGCAACTGCGTCTCCGATTGGCGACAGCGCGCCGGTTCTCCTGACCCTGGACGCCTCCCTTGTTCTTGCCTCGGCCGAAGGCGAGAGAACGACTGCCCTGGAGGAGTTCTTCGTTGGCTACCGAAAGACCGCGCTGCGGGCCGCGGAAATCATCAAGGAAATCGTCATCCCCAGGATGTCGGACAAGCAGCAGGCCGGACGGAAGGTGGATTTCATCAAGGTGTCCAAGCGCCGGGAGCTGGACATCAGCATCGTGGCCGGGGCATTCCGCCTGGACCTGGCCCCCGACGGCACGGTCTCAAAGGCCCGTATAGCCTACGGAGGCGTAGCCCTCACCTGCCGGCGGGCGCGCGCGGCTGAGGCGGCCCTGGAAGGCAGGCGCATCGAGGAAGCGCGGGAGGCCGTGGCCGCTGCCCTGAGCGGCGAATACCAGCCCATCGACGACGTACGGGCCGGCGCCGCGTACCGCCGCGGCCTGATCGTCAGCCTGTGGGAGAAGTTCGTCTCCGGCGAGCAGAGCATCGCGGTGGACGGCGCGCTTGAGTTCCCCGCCGGGGAGAAGCCGGCGGCGCCTCCTGCGGCGGCTGACGCCTCCCGCGCCCTGCATCATGAGAGCGCCCGGGGCCACGTGAGCGGTGGGGCGCTGTACGTGGATGACCTGGCGCAGCGCCGGCCCATGCTGGAAGCGTGGCCTGTCTGCTCGAAATACGCGCACGCTCGCATCAAGCGCCGCAGCGCGGACAAGGCGCGCACGGCCCCCGGTGTCGTCGCGGTGCTCATGGCTGAGGACATTCCGGGCCTCAACAACGTCGGTACTGCCCGGCACGACGAGCCTTTGTTCGCGTTTGACGAAGTCCTCTATCACGGCCAGCTCATAGCCCTTGTTGTCGGTAATTCAATCAAGGAATGCAGGGCCGCCGCGGCTCTTGTCGAGGTGGACTATGAGCCGCTGAAGCCCGTCCTCGGGATAAAAGAAGCAATTGCGCAAGGGAGCTTCTTGACTGATCCCCATACCCTGACGCGCGGAGACTGCCAGAAAGCGCTTGCCTCCGCTCCCTACCACCTGGAGGGGGAGATCGGCTCAGGGGGCCAGGAGCACTTCTACCTGGAGACGCATGCCGCCTGGGCGGAGACCGGGGAAAAAGGCACCTTGTTCGTCTGCTCCTCCACGCAGCATCCCTCGGAGATCCAGACAATCATCGCCGAGCTTCTCGGCGCGCCGCGCAACAGCATCGTGGTCCAGGCGCCTCGCATGGGAGGAGGGTTCGGCGGCAAGGAAGTGCAGGGGAATACCTTCGCCGCCCTGGTTGCCCTGGCCGCGGTCAGAACAGGAAAACCGGTCCGCATACAGCTGGATAGGGACCTGGACATCATGATCACCGGCAAGCGTCATCCCTTCCATTCGAAGTTCTCCGCCGGCTATGACGACCAGGGAAAGCTGCTTGCCGCGCAGGTGGACATGTTTTCCGACGGCGGCTGGTCGCTCGACCTGTCCCAACCCATCATCGACCGCGCCCTCTTCCACCTCGACAATATCTACTATGTCCCGGCGGTTTCCTTCACCGGCAGGGTGGTGCGCACGAACACCACCTCCCATACAGCGTTTCGCGGCTTCGGCGGGCCCCAGGGCATGCTGGTGATGGAGGAGATCATGGACAGGGTTGCCCGAAGGCTCGGCCTGGCGCCCGAGGTCGTGCGTGAGCGCAACATGTACCATGGCTCCGGAGAGACGAATACAACGCACTACGGGCAGGAGATCGGCGACAACCGGCTCCAAGCCATGTGGCAGCAGGCGCTCACCCAGGCGGGATTTCAGAAGCGGCGGCAGGAGATCGACGCCTGGAACAGGCAGCATGATCGGGTGAAGCGCGGCCTTGCGATCACCGGGGAAAAGTTCGGCATCTCTTTCACCCTGGCCGCGTACAACCAGGCCGGCGCCTTTGTGCTGATCTACCAGGACGGCACTGTCCAGGTGAACCACGGCGGCACAGAGATGGGGCAGGGCCTTCATACAAAAGTGCTCGGAGTGGCCATGCGAGAGCTCGGGCTTCCGGCCTCCAGCTTCCGCATCATGCCCACAAGCACCGACAAAGTTCCCAACACCTCCGCCACGGCCGCCTCCTCGGGCTCGGACCTGAACGGGGCCGCGGTCAAAGCAGCCTGCGTGGCCCTTCGGGACCGGCTGGCGCCAATTGCCGCCGCCCTCCTCTCGCAGAAGGCCGGTGCCCCGGTTGCAGCGAACGAAGTCGTTTTCAACGAAGGATTCGCGCAGGCCCGACCCGCCGGAGGAACGCGGATCCCGTTTGCGGACGTATGCAGGGACGCGTACAACAAGCGCGTCAGCCTCTCAGCAACAGGCTACTACGCCACTCCAGGGATCACGTGGAACTGGGAAAGGCAGGAAGGCCATCCCTTCTATTATTTCGCCTGCGGGGCGGCCGTGAGCGAGGTGGAAGTGGACGGCTACACGGGAATGCATCGGGTGCTTCGCACTGACATCGTGCATGACGTGGGCGAGTCTCTGAATCCGGGCGTGGACAGGGGGCAGATCGAAGGGGGTTTTGTCCAGGGCGTGGGATGGCTGACCCGGGAAGAGCTTGCCTGGGACAAGGAAGGTCGCCTCCTCACGCACAGCGCCAGCACCTATCAGATACCCGCCATCAGCGACGCTCCCCTGGAGATCCATGTGACCATGCTGCCCAAAGCGGCCCAGGAGGGAACCATCCACGGAAGCAAGGCCGTCGGAGAGCCTCCCCTCATGCTCGCTTTTTCCGTTCGGGAAGCCATCCGGGACGCCGTTGCCGCATTCGGTCCTCCCGGCGGCGAGGTTCCCCTGGCCGCCCCCTCCACCTCCGAGGCCATTTACAGCGCAATCCAGGCGCGAAGAAACGGCGGGACAGCCCGTCGATGAAGAATCACGTGTCCCGAACGAACATCAGACTCGAAGAGGGGGCGCTGGTTGGCGGCTCGCCGTCGAAGACTGAGTCGCAAGCCTTTCTCCAGCCGGAAACACGCAGCTTGGCATAGACATGCTCCAGGTGCTTTTCCACCGTGTGCCGGCTGATGAAAAGACGTTCCGCAATCTCGCTGACGGACATTCTCTGGCAGAGCAGCTCCACGATATCCAACTCCCGGGGCGTGAAGCCCCGACGGGACGCCTCTGCCAGGAAACTCTGTCTTCGAGCAAAGCCGGGCGCTACCAGAAGCAAGAACAGGTTTTGCAGGTGGGGGTAAAGGGTTTCCAGGCCGGCCAGCTCATCCGCGGAGAAAACCGGCCCGGGTCCCCTGAATAGACCGAGGCAGAAGCCCTGCGCCCCTTCGGACACCCGGGGCAAGTTGGTGATTGCCAGGGTTTGCGTGATCCTGTTGCCGGCGGCAAAGTCTTTCTGGAACTTGATGTCTCCGAATCCCGCGGGATCTATGACCCCGACGACGGGCCACCACCTTCCCACCGGGGAAGGAAGGGGATCCAATGACGCGTAGTGGTGAAAGTAATCCTTCCAAATGGAAGAATGCCGCGCATGCACCAGCTGGGGTCTCCAGAAAACCTGTGTCGACAGGGTTGCGCAGGCATGGTCGAATGGAACCAGGGATTCGATTTGCTCAAGCGCGCGGCCCAGGAAGCCGGCCACCGTGCGCTCCGCTTCGACTGCTTCGAGCACCTTCAGGATCTTCTGAAAAGATTGCATGCTCCGGCCACCTGCGCGTCATGGCTTTCGAACGGGAAGAATCTACATGCCGATGGCAAAGACGGTCAACAAAAATACGCGATTTTCGCTGATGCCGCGGCCGGGGCGCGGGTACTATCCTTTGAATCCGGGAGGCGCATATGAAACGCTCTGTTGTTTCGGCCCTGGTTGCCTGCCTGGCGGGGGCAGCGTTCATGTCGTTCGCGAGCACGCAGGCGCAGGCGGCGTCGCAATCTTTTGACTCGTATTGGAATCAGGCGGGCAAGAGCTATCCTGCCGGGCCGCAGTTCAAGAAACCGATGCCATGGCTGGCAGGGCAGTATGTCGTGGTGGGCACGACGACGAATGGCGTCCATAAGTCCGTCTCAAAGACCATCCTGGTGCGGCAGGAGCAGGGAGGGTGGGTCATCGAGACTTCCACGCTCAGCGGCAATGGCGAGGAAAAAGTGACTCAGATGCTGATCACCGGCTTCGACCAGGCCATGGCCACGGGAGATACGTCGGGCCTGGATCTGGTGTGGATCAAGACTCTCAAGAAAGACGGCGGCGTGACCACGACCCAGGGCGCCCAGCTGGGATTCATGAAGGGACTCTACAAGTCCGCCTATGAGAATCTTGTCACGCAGGCTTCCAGCGCGGCCGACGGAGGATCCGTCGCGGTGCCTGCCGGCTCTTTTGCCGGCACCAGCACGATCAAGACGACGATGAAGGTGATGATATCGACCATCGAGATGCAAACATGGCTTCACCCGGCGGTTCCCATCAACGGTATGGTCAAGAGCATGACCACTGACGGCAAAACAGTCGTCGAGCTCCTTTCATTCGGAACCAACGGAGTGCCGCGCATACCGTAGGAAGCTCCTTCCCATTCCATGGTGTGAGCCTGTAATCTCCCACCATGCCCGTCTCTCATTCGTTCGACAGGGACGATGCCATCCGCCTCCTGGCGGACCTTGTGCGCGTGCCCACAATGAACCCGCCGGGAGCGGATACGCCGGGCGCTGAGCTCCTGGCCCGGGAGATGGACCGGCGTGGGCTCAAACCCGAGCTGACGGAGATCGCCCCCGGGCAGGCCAACGTGACAGCAACGCTCAGGGGATCAGGCGAGTTGCCGGCCCTTCTTTTCAACGGCCACATCGATGTGGTGCCTCCCGGCGAGGTGCCGTGGAAACACCCGCCATTCGGCGCTCAGATCGAGGATGGCAGGCTCTACGGCCGGGGCGCCGCTGACATGAAAAGCGGCCTGGCCGCAATGCTCGTCGCTTTCGATATCGTTGCTCGCGGGGGGAAGCTGCGGGGTGACCTGATCTTCTCCGCCGTGTCGGATGAAGAGATCGGGGCAGCCGGTGCGCGGCGGCTGGCCGCGGACAAGCTCACGCGCGGCGTCGGCGCAGTGGTAATCGGGGAACCGACCGGCTTCAACGCGTATATCGCCCAGAAGGGCCTTTGCTGGCTGGAGCTTGAAACGGTGGGCGCAACCGCGCACGGCTCCATGCCTCACCTGGGGCGCAACGCGATTGTGGACATGCAGGCGCTTCTTGCCGAAGTCCTTGCCATTCCTCTGAGGGAGGGCCCGGATCCGGCCCATGGACGAACCACTCTCAACATCGGGACCATCCACGGAGGCGTTGGACCCAACGTCGTGCCCGATCTTTGCCGCGTGAGCCTTGATTTCCGCTTGCCCCCGGGCATCGACGATGGCGAGCTCATGGATGAGGTGCGCAGGGCGGTTGCGCGGGCCCAGGCAAGGCTCCCGGGGATGCGCGTGGAGATTCGCCCCACGGGAACAAGAGCGGCAGTGGCCACCCCGGCCCAGGACCCGATTGTGCGGCTGGTCATTCAGCTCTGCCGTGAGAAACTAGGCCGCCTGCAGGAGCCGCTGCCCACACCGGGCTTCGCGACGGATGCCAGCGCGCTGTGCTCTGATCCGCAGATCCCATTCGTCATCATCGGTCCGGGCAGGGAAGAGCAGGCCCACAAGCCCGACGAGTACGTGGAAATCGATGACTACCTGAAGGCTATCGAGCTGTACAGCGCGCTGGCAGAAAGGTACCTCGGTCCGCGCGCTACTGGGGAAGCGCTATCTTGAGAGGTTCCGACTCCAGGTGGGTGTTTCCCGTATTGATGAAAAGCCTCTCCCAGACTTCCGCCGGGTGATTCGGACCCAGCTCCCATGTCGTCGAGACGGGAATCGAGGTCGTTCCGGGTTTCACGGACCACATCTTGAGCCCTGACTTCGCACCGTCGCTTCGCTCCCAATGGTAGTTGAAGACAAGCGGGGTGGTGAAGATGTCCACCCTGACGGTGAAGTGAACCATCGTGTTGCCGTTGGCAAGCTTCTGCGAGCTCATGCCGACACCGTGGATTGCAAGGGGATCAGCGAAAAGAACCCCGGGGACAAGAACGGCGCCCAGGAGAACAAGGAACACCAGCTTCCTCTTCATGCGATTCCTCCTTTTCGATACACCTTTGCGCGCCATTTCAGCGGCATCAGCAATATACAGGCAAAGAGCGCACACCGCCAACGTCACTCGATTTGCCTTGCCCCTGGGGTGGGCAAATCCCTATTTTGTTGGAAAAGACAGTTTTGCGAACGAAAGGCGTCAAAGACATGGTACGGACCGCAATTCTCGGCTACCCGCGCATGGGCCCCGCGCGGGAGCTCAAAAAGGCCCTCGAACAATTCTGGTCCTCCCGGATGGATCAAAAGTCGCTCCTGGAGCAAGCGGCGAAGATCAGGGGCAGGCACTGGACGCTCCAGAAGGATGCGGGCATCGACTTCATTCCCTCGGGGGATTTTTCCTTCTATGACCACATGCTGGACACAACCAACATGCTCGACGCCGTCCCTCCCCGCTACAGGCAAGGGGACGCCTTGGCCGCATATTTCGCCATGGCCCGGGGGAGCCAGAGCGGCAATGTGCCCGCCCTGGAGATGACGAAGTGGTTCGACACGAACTATCACTACATGGTTCCGGAGATCGCCTCGGACCAGCAGTTCCACCTGGCCGGGCGCCAGGTGCTCGATCACGCGGCCGAAGCGCGCGCGGCGGGCATTGCCAGTCGTCCGGTGCTGGTGGGGCCGGTGACTTTCCTTTCCCTGGCCAAGGGGACCGAGCCGTCGATAGACCCGTTGTCCAGACTGGACGCGGTCCTTCCCGTCTACGAAGAGGTGCTCAGGCAGCTTGCCTCCCTGGGCGTCTCCTGGGTCCAGATGGATGAGCCCATCCTTGTCACCGACCTGTCTTCAGGGCAAAAAGACGCCGTGAAGCGCGCGTACGCGCGGCTTTCAGGCGCGGCAAAGATTTCCCTCATGCTCACCACGTACTTCGGCGACCTTGCGGAAAACCTCGGGCTGGTCCTGGACCTGCCGGTTTCCGGACTGCACGTGGACCTTGTGCGCGGCCCGGCCCAGCTTGCCCGGATCCTCAAGCGGCCGCCCAGGGAAATGGTCCTTTCCCTCGGCCTCATCGATGGCCGCAACATCTGGAAAGCCGACCTGGAAAGCGTCATCAGGGAAGCGGAAAAGAGCGTCCGGGCGGTGGGACCTGACAAGGTCATTATTGCCTCCTCCTGCTCTCTCCTGCACTGCCCCGAGGACCTGTCCCTGGAGTCCGAGCTGGATCCTGAGATCCGCGGCTGGCTCTCCTTCGCCCGGCAGAAGCTGGATGAGGTCTCCATCATCGCCCGGGCGCTGAACAAAGGGAGAAGCAGCGTCGCCGCCCAGCTGGAGGAGAACAGGCAGGCCCTGGAAAGCCGCGCAAGGTCGCCGCGGACAAAAAACCCGCGGGTACGCGACCGCATGGCGGCCCTGCGGCCCGCAATGCAGAGGAGGGCAAGCCCGTTCGCCAAGCGCCGCGCAATCCAGGAGGCTTCCCTTCCCCTGCCGCTATTCCCCACGACGACCATCGGATCGTTCCCGCAGACCAAGGAGGTGCGCGCCATCCGCGCGGCCCTGAAGAGCGGCGCCGTCGACTCCCTCTCGTATGAGGCGTTCATAGAGAAAGAAATCCAGAGGACCGTCCGGCTGCAGGAAGACCTTGGCCTGGACGTCCTGGTGCACGGGGAGTTCGAGCGGAACGACATGGTGGAGTACTTCGGCCAGATGCTCTCCGGCTTCGCTTTCACGACAAACGGGTGGGTCCAGAGCTACGGATCGCGCTGCGTGAAGCCGCCCGTCATCTACGGCGACGTGGAGCGTACGGCCCCCATGACGGTACGATGGTCCACCTACGCGCAATCCCTTACCCGACGCCCCGTGAAGGGAATGCTCACGGGCCCGGTGACCATCCTGTGCTGGTCCTTTGTCAGAAATGATCAACCCACGGAGCTGACCTGCAAGCAGATCGCCCTTGCCATGCGGGATGAGGTGAAGGACCTGGAGTCGGCCGGGCTTCGGGTGATCCAGATCGACGAGCCGGCGCTCCGGGAAGGGCTGCCGCTGCGACGGTCCCAATGGAAGAGCTACCTGGCCTGGGCCGTGGAATCCTTCCGCATTGCCTCAAGCGGCGTGAGTGATTCCACGCAGATCCATTCCCACATGTGCTACGCACAGTTCGACGATATCCTTCCCTCCATAGCGGCCATGGACGCGGACGTGCTTTCCATCGAGACAACCCGGTCCCGCATGGAGCTCCTGGGCTCCTTCTCGACTTTCCGCTACCCCAACCAGATCGGACCCGGGGTCTATGACATCCATTCGCCGAGAGTGCCGGCAACCGGGGAGATCGAAGAGCTTCTCACGAAGGCGCTGGCCGTGCTACAACCCTGGCAACTCTGGGTCAATCCCGACTGCGGTCTGAAGACCAGGGAGTGGAAGGAGGTGGAGCCGTCCCTGGCAGCGCTTGTTGCCGCGGCGCGAAAGCTGCGGGAGCGCTACGCCGCTTCCAACGTGAAGGCGGCGGGATAGGAGCCGGCCCCGCACGCAACAGTGAAAAAGGATTTTCGCTCTCGACTTTCCGGGGAAGCCATCATTCTTTTCGACGGCGCCATGGGGACAATGCTTTACCAGAAGGGCGTGTTCCTCAACCGCTGCTTTGAGGAGGTGTGCCTCTCCGACCCCAAGCTTGTCCTCGGGATCCACCGTGAATACCTCGACGCCGGCGCCGACGTGCTCACCACAAACAGCTGGGGCGCAAGCCTGCCAAAACTGCGCGCCGCCGGGCTGGAAGAGAAGTTCGCCCAGATCAACGAGCGTGCCGTGAAGCTTGCCCGGCAGGCCGTTGAGACGGCGGGGCGACAGGATTCGGTCCACGTGGCCGGGTCCATCGGTCCCCTGGGCGTCAGCATCGAGCCCCTGGGCAGGATGAGCTCTGCGGAGGCCGAAGACCTCTTCGAGAAGCAGGCCTCTGCCCTGGCCGCCGCGGGAGCCGACCTTCTCATCCTGGAGACATTCGTGGACCTGCGGGAGCTTGCCGCGGCCGTGGCCGGCGCGCGGCGCGGGTGCGACCTTCCCCTCGTCGCCTCCCTGACCATCAACAGCGAAGGCACTTCCCTCTACGGCACCGACCCGGAGCTGTTTACCGCGCGCATCGATGAGATGGGGCCGGACGTCATTGGGCTGAACTGCTCGGAAGGACCCCGTGTGATGCTGGAGACCGCTGAGCGGATCGTCAGGGTCACGCAGCGGCCCGTGTGCATCCAGCCCAACGCAGGGGTGCCCCTCAACGTGAACGGCCGCAACATCTACCCCACGACGCCGACGTACATGGCCAAGTACGCCAAGCGCATGATCCAGTCCGGAGTAAGGATCGTGGGAGGCTGCTGCGGAACCACCCCGGCGCACATCAGGGAGATGCGAAACGAGATCCGGGCCCTTCAGCCCAGCATTCTGGCCGAGCACATCCACGTGGTTGTGCCTGAAGCCGGCAAGCCGCCCGTTCCGCTTGCCAAGAAAAGCGCTTGGGCGGCCCGGATTGCCAACGGGGAGTTCGTCACCTGCGTCGAGCTTGTGCCGCCCAAGGGAATCGAGCACGGCAAGCTCATCGAGAACGCCCGCGTGCTCAAGAAAGCAGGGATCAACGCAATCAACGTCCCGGACAGCCCCCGGGCACAGGTCAAGATGAGCGCGCTGATGGCGTCGGTGCTCCTGCAGCAGAAGGCGGAGATCGAGACCATTCCCCATTACACATGCAAGGACAAGAACCTGCTGGCCCTGCAGGGAGACCTGCTGGGCGCGCACGCCCTGGGCATCCGCAACGTCCTGGCGGTCACCGGTGACCCCCCGAACATGGGCACGTATCCGGATGCAACGGCAGTGTTCAACATCGACTCCATCGGTCTGACAAGGTTGATGAGCATGCTCAACCACGGCTACGACCTGGGAGGCAACGCCGTGGGCGCCACCACGGAGTTCTGCATTGGCGTCGGCCTCAATCCCAACGCGGTGAACCTGGATCGGGAGCGGGAGCGCTTCAGGCTGAAGATGGAGGCGGGAGCCGAGTTTGCAATCACGCAACCGGTGTTCGACGCCCAGTCTCTCCTGCGGTTCCTGGAGGGAATGGGGGGCGGCAGAGTCATTCCCATCGTTGCCGGAATCTGGCCCCTGGTGAGCCAGCGCAACGCAGAGTTCCTGAAGAACGAGGTGCCCGGAGTATTCGTGCCGGACGAAGTGGTGGCCCGGATGGCGCGCTGCGACACCAAGGAAGCCGCCCTGGAGGAGGGAATTGCAATCGCGCGGGAGCTCATGGAAGCGCTGCGGGGAGTCATTGCGGGAGTCCAGATCTCGGCCCCCCTGGGAAAGGTGCAGTCCGCGCTGCGCGTTGCAGGAAAATAGTCGACCGGGGGCCGCCATTCATGGCTATGCCAATCCAAACAGCCGTGAGTATTATTGACCAATGGAGGGCGCACGGAGATGACATCTTCCGAGCTTCCTGTACGCAAAAACCTCGAACGGTTTCCCGACCTGCACCCCGCGCTTGACGCACGGTCCGCTGTCACGGAGGCAAACAGGTGCCTCAATTGTTTCGATGCGCCCTGCGCCTCCGCGTGTCCGACCCACATCGACATTCCGGGCTTCATCAAGAAGATCGCGACCGGGAACCTTGACGGATCTGCCCGGACAATCCTCGATTCCAACGTTCTCGGGATGAGCTGCGCCCGCGTATGCCCGGTGGAGGTGCTGTGCGAGGGGGCATGCGTCATGCACCGCTACAACAAGAAGCCCATCGAGATCGGGCGTCTGCAGCGCCATTCCATGGAGGATTTCTTTGCGCGCGGCGCATCGCTCCCCATGGCGAAAGTCCGCCGCAAGGAGAAGGTGGCCTGCATTGGGGGCGGCCCGGCATCCCTTGCCTGCGCCGCTGAGCTCCAGATGCAGGGCTATTCGGTGACTGTCTTCGACAACCGTCCCCTCCCCGGCGGTCTCACCACGTATGGGGTTGCGGAGTACAAGCTTCGGCCCTCCGACAGCCTCAAGGAAGTGGAGATGATCCGAAAGCTCGGCGTCGAGTTCCGCCAGGCCGACGTGGGCAGGGACGTGCAGCTGGACGCGCTGGAGCGCGAGTTCTCGCTGATGTTCCTGGGAATGGGCCTGGGAGCCATGCAGCAGCTGGGCATCCCCGGCGAGAATGCGCGCGGCGTCGTCGACGCTCTGCATTTCATCGAGCGCTACAAGACGGATCCCGACTTCCCCGTGGGCAGCATCGTTGCCGTTCTGGGCGGGGGCAATACGGCGCTGGATGCGGCCAATGCGGCCCGGCGGCTCGGTGCGGACGAGGTGCACCTGTTCTACCGGCGCACGGAAAAGGAAATGCCCGCGTTCTCCTTCGAATACGATCACTCAAAGGTCGAAGGGGTCGTGTTTCATTGGCTCGCACAGCCCGTGGAGATACTGGAGCGGGACGGGCGCGCGGTCAGCGTGAAGTTCCTGCGGACCCGGCTGGGAAAACCCGACGCAACCGGGCGGCAGAACGCGGAGCCGGTGCGTGGCTCGGAGTTCGAGTTCCCCTGTGACACGGTGATCCCCGCCCTTGGCCAGGCCAGGCTGATGGAGATTCTGCGGTCCACGCGCGGCATCGAGTTTGCCGGAGGATCCATCAACGTCGACAGGCCCACCGGGCGAACCGCCAATCCCCGGTACTTCGCCGGCGGGGACTGCGTGAACGGCGGCCGAGAAGTCGTGGACGCCGTGGCGGACGGAAAGCGGGCTGCGCAGGCCATGGCCCGGCAGCTCGCAGCGGCATGAGGGAGGCCACGTATGGCTGATCTTTCCACCCGATTCATGGGCATTCGCACTCCCAACCCCTTCTGGCTTGCCTCCGCTCCTCCCACAAACAGCGGAGACCAGATCATGCGGGCATTTGACGCCGGCTGGGGCGGCGCGGTCTGGAAGACCATCGGGGAGCCGATCGTCAACACGGCTTCGCGCTACTCATCCGTGGATTGGAACGGCCAGCGAATGATGGGGCTCAACAACATCGAGCTGATCTCGGACAGGCCAATCGAAGACAATCTTCGGGAGATGGCGCAGGTGAAGAAGCGCTATCCGAAGCACACCGTGATCGCCTCCCTGATGGTGGAATCGAAGCGGGAGGTGTGGCATGACATCGTCAAGCGCTCCGAGGACGCGGGCGCGGACGGCCTGGAGCTGAACTTTGGCTGTCCGCACGGCATGAGCGAGCGCGGGATGGGATCCGCCGTGGGGCAGGTGCCGGAGTATTCCTGCATGATCACCGAATGGGTCAAGGAAGCGGCGCGAACCCCGGTGATGATCAAGCTCACCCCGAACATCACGGACATCAGGACAGTGGCGCGGGCCGCTAAGAAAGGCGGAGCGGACGCGCTGTCAGCAATCAACACCATCAACTCGATAACGGGAATCGACCTCGACACTCTTATCCCGCGGCCGAACGTGGGGGGGTTCTCGGCGCACGGCGGCTACTGCGGCCCGGCCGTGAAGCCCATTGCCCTGCATCTGGTCCAGCAGATCGCATCCGACCCCGAAGTGCGCATTCCAATCTCAGGGATCGGCGGCATTGCCGGATGGCGCGAGGCCGCGGAGTT
The DNA here is from genome assembly GCA_963710335.1 of uncultured Spirochaetota bacterium. Classification (GTDB taxonomy): domain Bacteria; phylum Spirochaetota; class Spirochaetia; order SZUA-6; family Fen-1364; genus Fen-1364. The sequence goes on along the minus strand of CAVQAA010000006.1, from coordinate 71,507 downwards.
CATCCTTCTGGGATGCGGCACTGTCCAGGTGTGCACCGCCGTCATGCATTACGGGTATCGGATCGTGGAAGACATGATCGACGGCCTTTCCCACTGGATGGACCAGAAAGGCTACAAGACCATTGATGACTTCCGCGGGCTCACGCTTTCCAAGATGATGGAGTGGAAGCACCTGGATCTGAACTACAAGATCGTGGCGCGCATCGACCCGGCGAAGTGCATCGGCTGCGACCTGTGCTACATCTCGTGCTGGGACGGGGCGCACCAATGCATCCATCACGATGGCAGCCGGGAATCCCCGGCGGCCCGTCTGGCGGCAAGCAGGCAGCGTATCGCGGTCACCCCGATTGCAAAGCTGGATGCCGCGCGCGCCTCGGCCGCAAACGGCAACGGCGCGGGACCCAGAGTGCCGGTGGTCGACGAAGAAGAGTGCGTGGGGTGCAACCTCTGCTCTCTCGTCTGCCCTGTCGACCAGTGCATCACCATGGTTGAGATCCCCACGGGCAAGCCAAAGGAGAGCCAGGCGATGAGAGAGGCCGGGCGCGTCTACGCGAAACCGGGGGACGCATAAGACAGGGGAGAGAGCATGGCAACAACGTTGATTCGAAATGGCACCGTGGTCACGGCAAAGGATACGCTGAGCGCCGACATCCTTATCGACGACGGCCGCATCAAGGAGGTCAGGGCCGGGATCCCGGAAAAGTCCGCCACCCGGGTGATCGAGGCGGCCGGCTACTATGTGATCCCCGGCGGGATCGATGCCCACACGCACCTGGACATGCCGTTTGGCGGCACCACGTCGGCAGACGACTTCGAATCAGGGACCCGGGCGGCGGCTTTCGGCGGAACGACCTCGATCGTGGATTTCGCAATCCAGGCCCGGGGCACCCGGATGCGCCAGGCCCTCGATACGTGGTGGAAGAAAGCGGAAGGCCGCGCGTGCATCGATTACGGGCTGCACATGATCATCACAGACCTCGGGGGCGCGGGCCTGGAGGACATGGATGACATGGTGCGCGAGGGGGTGGCAAGCTTCAAGCTCTTCATGGCTTATCCGAACGTCCTGATGGTGGATGACACGACCATCTTCAGGGCCCTTTCCCAGACCTCGAAGAACGGGGCGCTCATCTGCATGCACGCGGAGAACGGGAGCGTGATCGACGTGATCGTCGCGCGCGCAATAGCGGAAGGAAAGACCGCGCCGATCTATCACGCGCTCACGCGGCCCGTGCTGGCGGAGGCGGAGGCGGTGCACCGCGCCATCGCAATGGCGGAGATTGCCCAGGTGCCCGTCTACATTGTCCACCTTTCCTCGGAGGACGCGCTGAACGAAGTGCGGGAAGCTCGTGACCGCGGCGTGCCTGCTTTTGCGGAAACCTGCCCGCAATACCTTCTCCTCTCCCAGGATGAGCTGGCCCGGCCGAACTTCGAGGGCGCCAAGTACGTCTTCACGCCTCCCCTGCGTCCCAAGGAGCACCAGCCCAAGCTCTGGGAGGGCTTGAAGCACGACCACCTGCAGGTGGTTTCCACGGATCACTGTCCGTTCTGCTTCAAGGACCAGAAGATCCTGGGCAAGGACGATTTCACGAAGATTCCCAACGGCGGTCCGGGCATCGAGAACAGGCTCCAGCTCATCTATCACCACGGGGTGAATGAGGGGAAGCTTTCGCTCAATCGGTTCGTGGAGCTGACCTCCACCACCCCAGCCAGGATATTCGGGATGTATCCCCGCAAGGGCGAGATTGCACCGGGGAGCGATGCAGACCTGGTGATCTGGGACCCGGAGGCGCCCCACACCATCAGCGCGAAAACCCACCACATGAAGGTGGACTACTCGATGTTCGAAGGCTTCCAGGTGCGGGGCAACGCCCGCATGGTGATTTCCCGAGGTGAGGTGATTGTTGACGGGGACAAGTTCCTCGGCAAACCCGGGCGCGGCCAGTTCCTGAAGCGCGCGGCCCGCGGAGGCGCCTGGAAGTCCTAGACAGGGACGTGCGGAATGCGCACGGGCTTCAGGCTGTCTCGGCCTCGCAGCGGACGATGCGCCGCTTGAGAAACTCCTTCTCCTTCGCGGACTTGCACATCCCGGCGGCGTTCTCAAAGTAGGCCCTGGCCGACAGATAGTCTCCGGCCCGCATATGGAACTCACCGAGGCTTGCGTGAAGCAGGTAGTATCGGGCAAGCCCGCCCTCTTCCCTGATACGGACGAGCTCCCGGATGGCCGCCTCGGCTCCCTCGGCAAAGCCGATCGCAATGGCCCTGTTCATCCGGACAACCGGCGTGTCATAGATGGCCAGCAGCCTCCCGTACAGCGTGACTATCAGCCGCCAATCTGTTTCCTCGAATGACGCAGCACCGCAGTGGCAGGAGGCAATGGCGGCCTCGACATGGTAGCGGGTGAGCTCGGTCCCTGCTGCGCAAAGGTCCAGGAAATGAAAACCGCGCGCAATGAGGTCGGAATCCCAGCTCGACCTGTCCTGCTGCTCCAGCTGACAGATGGAGCCGTCCTCAAAAGTCCGGGCACTGAGCCGTGCCGCCTGGAAGCACATGAGGGCAAGCAGGGCAAAAGTCTTTGGCTGCGCACAGGGGGGATGCTCGGCCAGGAGCGATGCAAGGCGAATGGCCTCCTCGCACAACTCGGCGCGAATGAGGGATTCCCCTTCGGCGCTCTTGTACCCCTCACTGAAGACCAGGTACACGACCTGCAGGGCCGCATCCAGCCGGGCCCCCAGTTGCGAGTCCACGGGCATCTGGAGCGCCTCCTTGTCCCCGCGCAGCAGCTGCCGGGCCCTGTAGAGACGCTTTCGCACCGTCTCCTCCCCGCAGAGCAGAGCGGCGCCTATCTCGGGGATGGAAAACCCACCGGGGAACTTCAAGGTGAGCGCCACCTGGTCTTCCAGGTGGAGACGAGGATCGCAGCAGGTGAAGATCATGCGGAGCAGGTGGTCCTTGATGCGGGATTCGTCGAACTCCTGGTCCACCGTTGAGGAGAGGGTCCATTCCGAGCGCAGCTTCAGGCGAAGGTCCTCTGCCACTTTCAGCTTGCTGCGCTCCCGCCTGATGTGATCGATGGCCCTGTTGCGGGCAGCCACCATGAGCCAGCCCGCAGGGTTGGGCGGAACCCCGCGAAACCCCCAGACCTGAAGGGCCGTCAGCAAGGTGTCCTGGACGATCTCTTCCGCGATCTCGATATTGCGAAACCCGAGGATCCGCGACAGCACGGAGACCATCTTTCCTGCCTGCTGCCGGAAAAGATGGTCCACCAGCTCGGAGACTTTTCCTGATTGCCCTGCTCTTTCGACCATGCAGTCCTACATGGCGCGGATAGGGCGCACTTCGACGGTCCCGTCGATTTCGAAGTGCGGGCAGCTCTTGGTAATCTCACATGCCTTGTCCATGCCGTCGGCCTTCAGGATCACGTACCCGGTCACTGCCTCCTTGGCCTCGGTGTACGGGCCGTCGGTCACCGGCTTCCCGGCTCCCTTGACCAGCTTTGCCTCGTCCCCGAGGGGTTCGCCGCCGTCCCAGACCCCCTGCTTCGAAAGGCTTTCCATCCACGTTGTCCAGTGCTTCATATGATCCTGGATCTCTCCCGGCGACATCTTTGCCATCCGGGCGCTCCCGCCCCAGAGAATCAACAGGTATCGGTTCATGGTTCCTCCTCGCTTGAATCTACTGTTATTACGAGCAAGGGAGCCATGATGGGACAAACAATCGCCTTCCTGATACATTCCAGGACCGAAAGGAGCTTCCATGCAGGAAACTGCTCAGGAATATACAAAGAGAATTCTGGAGCTGCTGGAGGGCAAGAAACCGCTGGAGATTCTTGCCAACACCCCCCGTCAGGTTGCCCGGTTGATCCAGGGGACCTCGAAAAAGAAGCTAGCCAGGCGCCCCGCTCCGGACAAGTGGTCGGTGACGGAGGTCCTTGCGCACCTGGCAGACACAGAGCTGGTCCAGGGATTCCGCCTCAGGCTGATCCTGGGCGCAAGCGGCGCTCCCATCCAGGGTTTCGACCAGGACGAGTGGGCCCGGTATTCCGACTACGCAAAGCACGATCCTGCTTTGTCCCTCGAAGCGTTTCGGGTGACCAGGGAGCGCACCGTGCGCCTGCTGAAAAGCCTGCCCCGGGATGCGTGGAATCGCTACGGCATGCACTCTGAACGCGGGAAAGAAACCGTCACCCGGGTCACGGAGATGATGGCCGGGCACGACCTCAACCACCTGAAGGCCATACGCGGGATCCTGCGAGGCGCATCCAAATAGACAACGAGGCTCGCACCTTCATTCACGTAGGCGTCGGTTGCCTTGTGCTCAAGGAGGGCAGGCTTCTGCTCGGCAGGCGGGTGGACGACACTCATGGCAACGGTGAATACAGCTGCGGCGGCGGGCATGTCGAGCTGGGGGAGAACCTTGCGGAGTCAACAAGGCGGGAAATCCGCGAGGAATGGGGCATAGAGATTGATGTCCCGCAGTTCCTCTGCGCCATCAACCTCAGAAACTACGATGGCCTCCACTATGTTTCCTTCGGATTCAAGGCGAACTGGATGAAAGGGAATCCCAGCCCTGAAAAAGCGGGTGAGTTCGCGGACTACAAATGGTACGCCCTCGATGAGCTGCCCTCTCCGTTGTTCAGGCCGGTGCCGTGTTATCTCGAGGCGCTGAGAACCGGCCGGTCCTACTTCGAATTAACCTGATCCAAGCGCCTGCTGGTAGGGCGTGCCTTCCAGGGGAAGGCTGGTCCGCAGCCGGCCGTCAAAGGCAAAGTACGCTCCGGCAACCGCGGATGCGGTGGGGATGGTTGCAATCTCTCCAATACCCTTTGCGCCGAAGCCTGCGCCGGACACCCCGCCGTCCAGGGCAGTCCCCGGCCCCGCTTTTCTCACCATGATCGTCTGGATGGGCGGAACATCCGCAGCCCGCAGAAGTCCCAGCTGCCCGAAGCGCCCTGTTGGAACGCAGTTCTCCATTGGGAGGCGCTCTGTGAGGGCAAACCCCAGACCCATGGCCACGCCTCCCTCAACCTGCCCCTCGAAAGCCAGCGGGTTCACAACAACCCCGGAATCATGTGCGGCGACGACGCTCTGAATCCGCATGTCGGGTCCCAGGATGACGAGCTGGCACGCATAACTGTAGGCGACGTGCCGCACGGGGTTCGTAGTGTCGGTTTCAAAAGGGTCCGTAGCCGCCTCAAACTCTCCCGCGAACTCCCTGCCGGCAAGGGTAAACAGCGAAACCGCGTTGTCACCCGCTGCCGCGACGGCAGAGGCGCATGCGCGCCTGCATGCCTCCCCGGTAATGAGCGTCTGGCGTGAGGCCGTGGTGGTTCCCGAGTCGGGCGTTGTCGCGGTGTCCGGCGCCCGCACGATGATCTTCGAGGGAGGGAGCCGCAGCACTTCGCAGGCAATCTGCGTCAAGACAGTCGCCACCCCCTGGCCGATGCATGCGGCGGCGGAGAGCAGCTCCACGTGGTCCGATTCGATCCGCAGAGTGCATCGCCCGAAGTCCGGATGGCCCATGCCCAGGCCTGTATTCTTGAATCCGCAGGCAATTCCCGCCCTGCCGTCTTTCTCGAAGGCCTCTTTCACCGCAAGGAGGCATTCCTCAAGCGCCGTGTCCGGGCCGGCAACCTGCCCGTTGGGCAGACGATCCCCCGGCCTTACGGCGTTCCTGAACCGGATTTCCCAAGCCGAAAGCCCTGCTTTCACTGCCAGGAGGTCGAGCGCGCTTTCGATTGCAAAATTGACCTGGGGCACTCCGAAGCCACGAAACGCTCCGGCCGGCGGGTTGTTCGTGTGAACAGCCGTTCCTTCCACGTGGATGTTCTGGTAGGCGTAGGGCCCCCCGGCATGAGTGACGGCGCGGTGAAGCACAGGGCCTCCCAGGGAAGCGTACGCGCCGGTATCAGCAACGATTTCCGCCGCAAGACCAAGAAGCCTGCCCTTCGCATCGCAACCCAGGCGAAGATGGATGGTCATGGGATGGCGCTTCACATGGACTCTCGTGCTCTCGGCCCTTCCCAGGGTGCACTTGACCGGCCTGCCCGAAAGCCAGGCGAGCAGGGCAGCAACGTGCTGGACTGTCTGGTCCTCTTTCCCTCCGAACCCTCCCCCGACGTACTCTGAAACCACGCGCACCCGATCCCGGGGGACTCCCAGCGTGTCGGCAATATAGCGCTGCCCGTCGTAGACGTTCTGCTCCCCCGTTCGGACCAGGACAACGCCGCTTGCGTCGGGCGGGTAGCCCAGCGCGCTTTCCGGCTCCAGGTAGGCATGGTCCGTGAACGGTGTGCTGAACTTCCCTTCGACGACATGGATCGAGGCCGCAAGCGCCGCTTCTGGATCCCCGCGGTGCAGAACAAGCCGTGAAAGAACGTTCCCGGCAGCATGGATCCGAGGAGCGTCCGGGGCCAGGGCGGCCTCGGGAGATGCTACGGGGGGAAGCTCCTGGCAAACGGCCCTGATGAGGCCCAGCGCTTCACGGGCCCGTGCGGGGGTCTCCGCGGCAACGAACGCCAGTGCGTCTCCGACGTAGCGCGTCTCCTCCCCGACGGCCACAAGGGTAGGCCAGTCCGGCTTCACGTGGCCGGTGAATCGCGAGCCGGGAATGTCTTCCCAGGTCGCGACAACCGCAACCCCCGGCAGCGCACGGGCAGCGGACACATCCAGGGAAAGAAGGCGCGCGCGGGGGTAGGGAGACCGGAGCGCTGCCCCGTGCAGCATGCCGGGCTCCGACAGATCGTCCACGTACCGCGCGCTTCCGCGGACCTTTGCCGCGGCATCCACGCGGGAAAGCCTTGCACCCACGCCCCCGTGCGCCGCGCTTTCCACTGCCTGCGCGCGAATCGGCGCTCCTGCGGCAAGGGCCTGGCGGTACCGCGCGGCCAGGAGCACTGCCTTCACTATCTTAGCGTAGCCGGTGCAGCGGCACAGGTTTTTTCTCAAGGCTGCCCTGACCTGCCGCTCGTCGGGGTCGGGGTTTCCATCCAGCAGGGCCTTTGCGGCCATCACCATTCCCGGCGTGCAGTAGCCGCACTGCACTGCGCCGGCCTCGGCAAAAGCCCGCTCGTAGCAATCCATTTCCGGTGCCGCAACCCCCTCAACGGTGAGGACGGCTTTCCCCTCGAGCCGCGCCAGCACAATCGTGCAGGAAGTGCGCAAAGCGCCGTCAACGATCACTGAGCAGGCTCCGCAGGTACCCTCTCCGCAGCCGTTTTTCGCCGCGCTCAGGTGAGCCTGCTCGCGCAGCCACGACAGAAGCGTTGCCCCCTCCTCTGCGGCGACCTGGGCTCCATTCAGGGTGAAACGGACCATGCCGGAGGATACCCCTCGGCTGTCCCTTCGGGCAATCCGTACGGCCGGCGTTCCGTCTGCAAGTTTTTCCTTGCCTGAGATTCATAGATTTTTCTTGCTTTTTGACCCGTGGGCATATTATGGGCAAGCTCACTCAGGGCATTCAAAATAGCAATCCCAAAAAGGAAAAACCGACTCAGTGTGCGAGGAAGCCAGACGCGCGCCGGCAGAGCGCGCGCTGTTTCCATTTTGCTCAATAGCTAAGGAGGGTTTCATGCCAGAGCAGATGTACGAGCTGCAACGAGACGTTACGCAGAACCACCGGCTCTACAACAAGGACCTTGCGCCGACTGCGATCAAGCAGCGAAAGTGGGGCACCTACAACTTTGCGGCGCTGTGGATCGGTATGGCGCATTGCGTTCCCACGTATGCGCTTGCGGGAGGGTTGATCGCGCTGGGGATGGACTGGAAACAGGCCCTGTTCACCATCACCCTGGGCAACCTGATCGTGCTCATACCGATGCTGCTCAACGCGCATCCGGGGACCAAGTACGGAATCCCCTTCCCTGTGTTCGCCAGAAGCGCATTCGGCGTTTTCGGCGCCAACATTCCGGCTATTCTCCGCGCCATCGTGGCGTGCGGATGGTTCGGGATCAACACGTACTTCGGCGCCCTTGCGATCGACAGCTTCCTGGGTTACCTGATCCCCGGCTGGAGCGCCATCGGGGGGGCGTTCACCTTCGCCTTCGGCCTCACGGTGCACGGAGCCATCGCGTTCATGATCTTCTGGATCTTCCAGATCTACATCATCCTGCGTGGAATGGACGCCGTGCGCGTTTTCGAAAACTGGGCGGCACCCGTGGTCATGCTCCTGGCCCTCGCGCTCGTGATCTGGATGATCACGGCTGCAAAAGGCTTCGGACCGCTCCTGGCGCAGCCCAGCAAGTTCCAGACCTTCGGCGACTACTTCAAGATCTTCATTCCGTCCCTCACCGGCATGGTCGGCTTCTGGGCAACCCTGTCGCTGAACATCCCTGACTTCACCCGGTTCGGAAGGGGCCAGAAGCAGCAGATGATCGGACAGGCCATCGGCCTTCCGCCCACCATGCTGGTGTTCTCCGCCATGGGGATCATCATCACCTCCGCATCGGCCATCGTGTTTGGGCAGGCCATCTGGGACCCCGCCGTGCTCCTGGGCAAGTTCCACAACCCCATCACGCTGGTCCTTGCGCTCTTCGGCCTGGTCGTGGCCTCCCTTTCGGTGAACATCGCGGCCAACACGGTGTCCCCGGCGAACGATTTCTCCAACGCCATCCCGAAGCTCATCAGCTTCAAGACTGGCGGAGTGATCACCGGTATCATCGGGATCCTGATCATGCCCTGGCGGCTGCTCGCGGACCCCAGCGGCTACATCTTCGGATGGCTGGGAACCTATTCCGGCTTCCTGGGGCCGATTGCCGGCGTGCTGATTGCCGACTACTGGATCATCAGGAAGAGGAGGCTCAACCTGGACGACTTGTATTCGGAGCAGGGAACCTACAGGTTCTCAGGGGGCTTCAACATCAGGGCAATCGTCTCCCTCCTGGTCGGAGTGGTTGTCGCACTGATCGGGCTTGTAGTTCACCCGCTGCGTTTCCTCTTCGATTATGCCTGGTTCGTCGGATTCGCGGCCGCATTCCTGGTTCACTGGGCCTTGATGGCGGGAACGGTGGCGCCTGCCCCCCGGCCGGTCATCAAGCCCGCTGTCTGATTTCGGGCCTTTGATCCATGACCTTCGTTGCCCGCGGCGTCTGCCGCGCCCGCGGGCGGGGAGGTTTCGTCAGCGAGCGCTGGTACCTGCCGAACGGGTACTCCCGTATTCGCGTACAGCGTTCGCGCGGAACGCGTAATCGCGTACTTTGTAACAGCCATCCGTGTATGGTAGAAATAGGACCTGAGGAAGCAATCTTGACAACCGGCACAACCACCACGAGGCGCGCGGCCGCCATCGACTGGAGCAGGATCGCGCTGAATGTCGTCCTGCCCGTGCTCGGCGTGGTCTTTGCGCTCCTGCTCGGCGCCATCATGCTTGTCATCCTGAAAGCAAATCCGTTTTCCGCCTATGCAGCGCTTGTCAACGGGGCGGTCGGCACGACGTTCGGCCTCACCCAGACGCTGGTGAAGGCAACGCCGCTTCTCCTGGTGGGGCTCGGGATCTGCATCGCGTTTCGCGCCAATGTGATCAACATAGGCGGCGAAGGGCAGATCATTGCCGGCGCCCTCATGTCCACCTGGTTTCCGCTGTTCTTCCATACGTGGCCGGGCTGGCTCCTCATCCCGGCGACGATGATTGCAGGATTCCTTGCCGGGGCGGTTTGGGGATTCATTCCCGGCATCCTCAAGGCGCGGCTCAACGTGAATGAGATCCTCAGCACCATCATGCTGAACGCCATTGCCCTGCAGCTCATGAACCTCCTGCTGCAGGGACCTCTCATGGACCCGGCCGGTGTCGCTGCCAGGACGTTCCTGGCACAGTCGGCGCAGCTCCCCCACCAGGTATGGCTTCCCCGCCTGGTTCCCCGCACGCTGCTGCATGCCGGTGCAATCGTTGCAGTCGTGCTGGCGGTCGTGGTGTACATTTTTCTCTGGCGCACGACCATCGGCTATGACATCCGCGCTGTCGGGCTGAACCCCGATGCCGCCCGCTACTCAGGGATCAATGTTCCGACGTTCCAGGCCCTTTCCCTCACCCTGGCAGGAGGCTTTGCCGGCCTTGCCGGTGTGGTTGAGGTGATCGGCGTGCAGCACCGGCTCCTGGATGGGCTTACCAGCGGCTACGGTTTCACGGGAATCGTCGCCGCCCTTCTTGGCAGCCTGCATCCCATTGGTCTGATCCCTGCTTCCGTCATTTTCGGCGGCCTGCTTGTCGGAGCGGACACCATGCAGCGGGCCGCCCAGGTGCCCTCTTCCCTGATAGACGCCATCCTCGGGCTTGTCGTGCTCTTCGTATCGGGCTCGGCTCTGTGGTCGCGGCGATGGGCTTCACGACGCCTCGCGGGCGAGCAGAAAGACCGTGAGGAGATCGCATGAAGAGCGTCTTCTCAGCGGCCGTAATCGCGGGGATCTTCAACACCATGATGGCGCTGGCCACCCCGTTCCTCTACGCGGCTCTGGGGGAGACCATCTCGCAGACCTCGGGGGTCGTAAACCTCGGGGTTGACGGCATCATGCTCGTGAGCGCTTTTTCCGCATTCTATGTCGCGCTCACCACGGGCAGCCTGTGGCTCGGCCTCCTTGCGGCGGCCGTGGTGGGCCTGATCATGGGACTGCTGATGTCCTTCGTCAGCGTCACCCTGAAAGCCGAGCAGGGTGTGAGCGGCATCGGTCTGTACATGTTCGGGTTGGGAATGTCCAGCCTCCTTTTCAAGATCCTCATCGGAACGGTGAAGACGGTGCAGGGCTTTGCCGCCGCGCCCATTCCTCTTCTGGCGGACATCCCGTTCGTGGGGCCCATCCTGTTTCGCAACAGCATTCCCGTGTACGGGGCGTTCCTCCTGGTGCCGGTGGTGTGGTGGATGCTGGAGAAGACGACGTTCGGCCTGAAGGTCAAGTCGGTTGGCCAGAACCCTGCGGCAGCCGACTCCCTGGGCATTAACGTGGACAGGATCCGTTACATGAGCGTTTGCCTGGGCGCAATCCTTGCGGGAATCGCGGGTGCCTCCCTTTCCATTTCTGTTCTCAATCTCTTCCAGGACAACCTGACGGCCGGGCAGGGGTTCATAGCCGTGGCCCTGGTGTATTTCGGGGGATGGAGCCCCATTGGGGTCCTGGGCGGCGCCCTCCTTTTCAGCGTCGTCAACTCTTTCCAGCTATGGGTCCAGGTGCTGGGGGTAAAGATACCCGCAAGCGTCGCCGTCATGCTCCCGTATGTCCTGACTATCGCGGCGCTGACCGTGACGGCCAACCGAATGCGCCAGCCGGCCGCCCTGAACAAGCCGTTCGAGCGGGGAGAGGGCTAGGAATCGCGAAATAGCGCACGAACGCGGCCGTCGGCCGCGATGGAACCGCGGGGGAACGCCCGCCAGGCAGGGAGACGACCTGCCAGGGCAGCCGAACTCCGCGAAAGGGTCGAAAGGAGAGGATACATGAAAGGGAAAAGGTTTCTCGTCGCAGGCATCCTGATTGTCCTGCTGGCCATGGGCGCCTTTGCCGCGCCGTTGCGGATTGCAGTGGTGATGCCCAGCGCAACCACCGACATGGCATTCAGCCAGTCCATGTGGAGCGCGCTGATCGCCATCCAGACGGAAATGGGCGGAGCATCCGCGCTGGAGCTGAAGTATTCGGAAAACATGTACAAGGTCCCCGACGCCGCGGCGGCGGTGCGGGACTATGCCAGCCAGGGGTTTGACATCGTTATCGCCCACGGGTCTCAGTACGGTTCATCGGTGCAGGAGATCGCGCCCGACTTCCCCAAGGTGACGTTTGCCTGGGGCACGGACGTGAACACCTTCGGCCTGCCCAACGTCTACGCGTATACCGCTGCCGCAGAGCAGGGCGGGTATGTAAACGGGGTGCTGGCGGCAAAGCTCTCCAAGAGCAAGAAAATCGGCGTGACCGGGCCTGTCGAGGTGGGAGACGCCAAGACGTACATTGACGGCTTTGTGCAGGGCGTCCAGTCGGTCAATCCCAGCTTCAACATCTCCAAGACCTGGACCGGCTCGTTCTCAGACGTGGCCCTCATGGGCGCGGCTGCCAAGACCCACATTGCCAACGGCGCCGATATCCTCACCGGATCCTCGCAGTCGGTTGTCGGCTCAATCGGCGCGGCAAAGGACAACGGCACGGTCCTGTGGTTCGGCACGCAATCCAACCAGGCCTCCCTTGCTCCCAAGCTGGTTGTGGCCAGCCAGGTGTACGACTGGGTCGGAATGCTGAAGGACATCATCTCCAAGCACACGAGCGGCGTTCTGGGCGGAGTCGCCTACACCCTGACTCTCGACAACGGCGGGTTGAAGATCGCCTACAACCCGGCCTACAAGCTTCCCGCCAGCGTGAAGGCTGCAGGTGACGCGGCCATCAAGGGCATCGCAAGCGGAAAAATCACCGTAGCGCCATAGAGCTTGAGGAAACAGGGGCCCCTTCGGCCTGAGCCAAAAGGGGCCCCACTCTGGAGACCGGTCATGAGAAAAGCGCCCGAGCAGGAACACCGCAACGCGACACGGCACGTGGAGATGCGCGACATCGTCAAGTGCTTCCCCGGCGTTCGCGCAAACTCGAAGGTGTGCTTCGACGTAAGCTCCGGTGAGGTCCATGCCCTGCTGGGAGAGAACGGGGCGGGCAAGAGCACCCTCATGCGCCAGCTCTACGGTCTGTACCAGCCGGATGAGGGTGACATCATTGTCGACGGAAAGCGCGTTGATCTGCGCTCCCCGGCAGATGCCATTCGCGCCGGCATCGGCATGATCCACCAGCATTTCATGCTGGTCCCGACCCTCACGGTGGCACAGAACGTGGCGCTGGGTCAGCGTTCTTCCCGGGCGCCGCTGCTGGACCTCAAGAAGGTCACGGAAAAGATCCACGAGCTTTCGCAGGAATACGGGCTGAAAGTGGATCCGCGCGCGTATGTCTGGCAGCTTTCCGTGGGAGAGCAGCAGCGGGTGGAGATCATGAAGACCCTCTACCGCGGAGCCCGGCTCATCATCCTCGATGAGCCGACCGCGGTGCTCACGCCGCAGGAAGTCAAGGACCTTTTCGCAACGCTGCGCCGCATGGTAGGCCAGGGCCATTCCCTCGTGTTCATTTCCCACAAGCTGCAGGAAGTCATGGCAATCAGCGACAGGGTGACGGTGCTTCGCGACGGAAAGGTCATGGGCACGCGTCCCACCGCCGAGGTGACCCGGTCCGAGCTTGTGCAGATGATGGTGGGGCGGGAGCTCAATGCGCTTGTCCCCCGTCCCATGGATCCCGGCCCGCCCCGGCTCACGGTGGAGGGACTTCGAGCCATGGGAGACCGGGGCACGGAAGCCCTTCGCAACATCGACCTGAAGGTTCACGCGGGGGAAATCGTTGGACTCGCAGGGGTTTCAGGAAACGGCCAGCGCGAGCTTGCCGAGTGCCTGGCAGGAATGCGAAAGCCCTCCGACGGGCGGATCCTGATCGGAGAAATCGACATCACGACGGCCACCCTCAACCAGCGGATCGACGCCGGCATGGCGTACATTCCAGAGGAACGCATGCGCGACGGCGCCATCCGCGAGTTCTCCGTTCAGGAAAACATTTTCCTCCATGACCACGTCTCCCCCCGGTTCACCCATGGAATCTTCCTGAGCTTCAGCCGCATGGAAGCCCACGCGGCGGAGCTGGTGAAGGAGTTCGCCGTGAAAACTCCCGGACTGGACACCCCCCTGAAGAACCTTTCCGGGGGCAACATCCAGAAACTGATCCTCGCCCGGGAGCTTTCCCGCCGTCCGGCCATGCTGATCGCGGCCCAGCCCACGCGCGGCGTGGACATCAGCTCAACCGCCTACATCCATCAATGCCTGCTCACGCAGCGGGAGAGCGGGACGGGTATCCTCCTGATCTCCGAGGATCTGGATGAGGTCTGCACCCTTTCCGACAGGATCGCCGTGATGTATGAGGGTCGGATCATCGGCCTGGTGGAGCGTGGACAGGCCACTCTGGAGCAGCTGGGCTTGATGATGGCAGGGGTCCCCCAGGCAGAAGCGCTGGGAAAATAGGCCAGGGGTCACGGCCTTTCCGCCGGCCTGTCCGCGGAGTATCATTGAGGCAAGAAGGACTTACTGCCGTGCGTAAACTGCTTCCTGTCATATTTGCCGTCGCGATCCTGGGCGCTTGCGCCACCACGGTGCCCCTGGCTACGAGCACCGATTCCTCGCTGATCGTTGGAGAGCTCAAGCTGGACGTGAGTGGGACGGGAACCGCCCCCAACGGGGCCAATGGGTTTCTCAACACGAACGTTCCCTACGCCTGCGCGCTCATCATCAGCAACGAAACCAGCGGAAAGACCTACGAGCTTCGAACCGCAATTCCCAGCGGGTTCTTCACGCTTCCCAATGCAGAGCCGGGGAGCTACAAGCTGGTACGGTTGTGGGCGCAGGTGCAAACCTCGAATGGCTATATCACGCTCACATCGAGCTTCGATAAGAGCCCGACCTTTGACGTTGTGCCGGGCCATACCGCAAACCTCGGCGTGAACCAGTGGAGCTTCGTCTTCGACCTGACGCGGTCACAGAGCACGAACAGCTTCGTTTTCAACAGCGACTTCCCCGGTGTCACGGAAGCGCTCGCGCAGGCGGACGCGAAATCCGGTTGGACAGGTCTCCAGAGCGACCAGGTTGCTTTCTCGGGAGAAGTGTCCGCCACGCCGCAGGCGGTGGCTCTGCCGCCGCGCGGCGGTTTCGAAACGATCCTGTTCCCCTAGGCAACCTTGTAGAGCAGTATGGGGGCTTCGTGCCCTTTCACGCGGACTCGCCCCACCTTTTCCGCGGCCCGGGGCTTGGCGATGAGCGCGTTCCACACCTCTTCCGAAACGAGCAGCCGTGAGCCAAGGGACTTGTTCATCTCTTCGATGCGCTTGGCCACGTTCACCGTGTCCCCGACAATCGTATACTCCTTGCGCTGAGCCGAGCCGATGGTTCCCGTGACCGCGTAGCCGGCGTGCAGCCCCATCCCGACCCTGGTCGGCTCCCCGTCGCGCCCCGCGTTGAACCGCGTGAGCTCGTTCAAGATCTCGATGGAAGCCTTGAGCGCGTGATGGCAGTTCTTCTCATCCGGGATCGGCGCGCCGAACACCGCCATGAATCCGTCCCCCAGGAACTTGTTCACGATCCCCTGGTTGCGATTGACGCAGTCCACCATGAACTCGAACAGGGAGTTCAGGTAGTCGACAACCTCGGCGGGGTGGGCTTTCTCCGTGAACGCGGTAAAATTACGGATGTCGAGGAACATCAGGCACACGTTTCGCATCTCGCCGCCCTGGTCGATGTTCTGGGACAGGAGCTTGTTGACCACCTCGGGGGAGACATGCTGGCCGAAGACCCCCATGATGCGGTTTCGTTCCTCATTGGCGTGCTTCTGGCTCTGATAGGCACGGTAGAATATGGCGAACAATGCCAGGTAGAGGAGAAGGCCTGCGGCAGCTACCAGCTCCTCCACAAAGAGGGTGTTGCGGGCAATCTGGGCGAACAAGTCCCTGTTCGCCTCGTAGAGCTCGATCACCCCCACGGCGCTGCCGTATCTCATGACAGGCGTGTACACCTGGAGCAGGGCCCCTTTGTCCTTCTCCGTGACGTTCTCTTCCTTCTCCGATTCGCCAAGCTCGTAGGCGGGCCTGCCCTGCAGGGCTTCCACCAGGGGCGGATCATTCGGGAACTTCTGGCCTATCTCCTCGGGTGAATCGCTCCAGACGATGGCTCCATTCGTGCTCCATACCTTGACGCGGAAGATGGTCCCCAGGCCGAACAAACCGCGCAGAACGCCCTCTGTGTCCGGAGTGACGGGCCCGCCGGACGGGGAGCGGAACATGTCGTACACCTGGGGGTTTTCCTTGACCGTGAGATCGATCAGCTCGGGGAAGAGCCTGATGTGCGAACGCAGCTGGTAGTCGGTGATCTGAGCGGCAAGGGTCATGCCGAGAGCAATCGAAACGCCAAGAATGATGAGAAACGTCGCAATGGAATACTGGAGGATGATATTTCCGCGGAATCTCATGACGTACCCCTTTCTACCTCAGGCGTGCGCCTGACTGTCTTGACGTATACTACGCCAGCTCCTCCAGAACGGATTTCCCTCTATCCGCAGATCCTTGCTCGCTCCGCGTCAGGGTCTGGTCACGGCATTCGCGAGGGCAAGCACATTCTCGACGGGCGTATCCAGCTGCACGTGATGAGTCGGCCCGATGATGAGCCCGCCGCCTTTGCCGATTGTCCTCAATCGAGCGGCCACCTCCTGCTTCACGTCCTCAGGCCCTCCGAACGGCAGGGTGTGCTGCTCGTCGATGGTGCCCCAGAAGCACAGCTGCCGGCCGTACTTCTCTTTCAGCAGGACCGGATCCATGCTCCTGGGCTGCACGGGGTTGAGCACGTCCACGCCTATCTCGATCAGCTCCGGGATGACGGGGTAGATGCAGCCGTCGGAATGGTAGGCCACTTTGAGCGCCGGATTGATGGCCTTGATGGTCGATATGAAGCCAGCCATCCGCGGCTTCAGGAACCGTCGCCACGTGTCGGGCGACATGAGCATGGAGCTTTGCGTGCCAATGTCATCTCCGATCCAGATCATGTCCACGCCCATGCGTGTAAGCTTTTCAGCTGCCCGCAGGTGGTAGGCGTTCGGGATGTCCAGGATGGCATCGGCCGCGTCCGGATCGGTGACGAAATCCATGAGGAGTTTTTCGTAGCCGCGCAAGGCCCATGCGGTCTCGAATATCGTGGTGACCGTCACGCCCACGATCCAGTATTCGTTCTTGAAGGTGTTCAGGACCCACTCAGCTTCCGCGTAAAGGTCCTCGGCATCAGGGTCAGGCGCCCGATAGCCCGGGATTGCGGAATCCTCGGCAAGGGGATGCCCCACCATTTCCGTGTAGAACCCTTCGCCGAACCTTGTCGAGTAGGAGGAGTTGCGCCACGAAACCCCCCAGGCATCCGTGTAGGTGTCCCTGCCCGCGTAGTAGTTGTTCGCCCAACCCACGGAGGTCAGAAGCAAATCCTCTCCCAGCGCCCTCTCCAGCTCGTAGGTATTTCCGCCTCCGTGGGGGTTGTGGTGGGAAGCAGAAGCAATGTTCAACGACGGCCGAAGCCGATCCGCGAACTCGGGCGTGAAGCTGATCTGCATGGGGCAGCGATCAGGCTCCTCGTGGCTCAGGGCCGCCAGGACACGCTCACGATGTCTCATAAGTCCTGATTCTGGGGGAGCATCACCAGGTCCCGGATGGTCACATGCGGGGGCCTGCTCAGCATGAACACCACCGCATCCACGACGTCCTCCGAGCGGAGCGCGGAATGCGCGGAAACCAGCTTGTCCACTTCCTCCCGGGTGGTGATTCCCCACAGCTCGTTGGCAACCATGCCCGGAGCCACCGCCCCGACCCTGATGCCGTCCGCCGCAAGCTGCCGGCGCAAGGTGTGCACCAGGGCCTGCACGGCGTGTTTTGACGCGCTGTACACCGGCTCCCAGTGGATGTCGATGTGTCCGGAGATGGAGCTGGTGACGAGGATGTCCCCGCCGTGCTGAGCCTTCATGCAGGGCAGAACCGCATGCACGCAGCGAAGCACGCCGTTGACGTTCACATCGACCAGGCGTGCCATGGCTTCCTGGTCCCCGTCGGCAAATTGCCCGGGGATGTAGAGGCCGGCATTCGCAAAGAGCACGTCTATCCTGCCGAACCGCTCAACGGTGCTCGAGACGAGCCTCGCGACGTCCGGGCCCGAGGTGATATCAGTCGGCACGGCCAACGCCGATGTCCCGATCTCTTTCTCCAGGGCGCGCAGCTTCTCCCCGGAGCGCGCTGCAAGGGCCACTTTGCACCCCAGCCGGGCCAGCTCCCTGGCCGAGGCTGCCCCGATCCCGGAGCTTGCCCCTGTAATGATGATGACTTTCCCTGACAGTGGGTGCTGCACGCCGGCCTCCCTGCTTACTGTGAGCGAACCATGACCTTGATTGTCTCTGCCGGATGATCCGCGGCAAAGGCAAAGGCCTCCGTCACCTTGTCCAGGGTGAAACGGTGGGATACCAGGGGATGAACATCGAGCTTCCCGCTTGCCAGCAAAGCGATGGCACGCGGGAACGCGTTCGCGTACCTGTTGGTCCCGTGAATGTCGAGCTCTTTTTCGATGACGGTTTCAACGGGATACGGGAAGGAGCTTTTCTCCGGCCACCCGATGATGGTGACCGACCCTCCGCGCCCGGCCAGCGCAGGCGCCGACGCGCTTGCCGCGGAGGAGCCGGTGGCGTCGAAGACAAAATCCACGCCCGCCTGGCCGGTGAGCTCTCCAATGCGGGCGGCCGGATCCGAAGACCCCGCATCAATGGTCGCCGTTGCCCCCAGCTTTGCGCCAAGTGCGAGCCGGCTCGGCAGCCTGTCTATCAGGTACACCTCGGAAGCGCCGAATGCCCTGGCCACGAGCATTGTGACAAGACCGATCGGCCCAGCTCCTATCACGGCAACGCTGGCCGCAGCCCTCAGGCCCGCCCGTGTGCAGGCCTGCACGCCGACGCTCACCGGCTCGATGAAAGCCCCAGACTCCTCGTCAACGGAGGCGGGCAAAGGATGCGCAAAATCAGCGGAAACGGCCGCGAACTGGGCGAACGTGCCGTTTATCGGCGGCGCTGACATGAATACGACGTTGCGGCAGAGGTTGTAGCGGCCGGATTTGCACAACGCGCATCTGCGACAGGGAATACCCGGCTCTATGGCCACCCGCTCACCCTTCCGTGGTCCGCCCGGCATCGCGGCTTCGCGAGCTACGATGCCGCACGCTTCGTGTCCGGGAATATATGGCTTGTCCACGATGAACGGGCCGAGCTTTCCCTCTTTGTAGAAGTGGATATCCGATCCGCACAGGCCGTTTGTCGTGATCTGTACAAGCACCTCGTCCGGTCCGGTTGCCGGGACGGAAACCTGCTCAAAGCGCAAGTCCCGGGGACTGTAGAGTACCGCGGCGTACATACGGCTTTTAGCGTCCATGCGACCCTCCTGATGGCGTGCGATCGTCGGCCAGTATATCATGTGCGGACAAGAAAGCGACGGTCCGGTGTTGAAGAGGACCGGGAGTACAACGAATGACGGGCATCGTCGAAGTGAATGGCCTGGTGAAACGCTACGGGAACCTCACCGCTGTTGACGGGATCAGCTTCAGCGTGCAGGAGGGGGCCCTGTTCGCCTTCCTTGGACCCAACGGCGCCGGCAAGACCACGACGATCAACGTGATGTGCACGACGCTGGGCAAGAACGAGGGTGACGTGCGGATCAACGGCTATCGGGTCGGCAGCCAGGATGACGAGGTGCGCAGGAGCATCGGGGTCGTGTTCCAGCACTCGGTGCTGGACAACCTGCTGACGGTGAGAGAGAACTTGCGCGTGCGCGCCAGCTTCTACCGCATTACGGGCGCGCAGCTCAGAAAGCGCGTTGATCATCTCATACAGGCCGTCGGGCTGGGAGACTTCATCGACAGGAGATACGGAGACCTCTCGGGCGGGCAGCGCCGCAGGGCGGACGTGGCTCGAGCGCTGATTCATACGCCCAAGATACTGTTTCTTGACGAGCCGACCACGGGCCTCGATCCGCAGACGCGACTCAAGGTGTGGAGCTCGATTTCCCAGATGCGCAGCCAGGAGAGAATGACGGTCTTCCTCACCACGCACTACATGGAAGAGGCGGCCACGGCGGACGACGTGGCGATCATTGACCATGGCCACCTTGTGGCGCAGGGGACTCCCGCCGCCTTGAAGGTGCGCTACAGCAACGATTCTCTCATCATCATTCCCCGGGACGGCAACCGCATCGGGACGCAGCTGGAAGCTGCCGGCCTCCCGTACGCGAGGAAGAATGATACCGTGGTGGTTCCCGTGCGCGACAGTCTTCATGCCCTTTCCGTGCTCAAGGAGCTGGAACCTCAGGTGGCAAGCTTCGAGGTGATCAAAGGGAGCATGGACACGGTGTTCCTGAACGTGACGGGCCATGCGATCCGCGGCGAGGAGGAAGAGTGATGCAGACGGTGCTTGCTTTCGCCTCGCGGAACATACGCGTCTACGTCCGAAACCGGATGTCGGTGTTTTTCTCCTTCCTGTCCGTTCTGATCATCATCGCGCTCTATGCGCTGTTCCTCGGCAAGGTCCAGGCGGATGAAATCACCGCCGCCGCGGGCGGCCGCGCGGGAGTCCGTTGGCTTGTCGACTCATGGATCATGGCGGGTTTGCTCTCGGTGAATGCGGTGACGATTTCCCTCGGGGTCCTGGGGACCATGGTGTTCGACAAGGAGCTCAAGCGTTTTTCGGATTTCATCGTGGCTCCGGCAAGCCGTACGGGGATCGTCGTGAGCTATCTCATATCCGCGTGGGTCATCGGCTTCATATTCAGCCTCATCGCCTTTGTTGCGGGGGAGATTTACATAATTGCCGGCGGAGGCCAGCTCTTGAGCCCCATGGAAGCTCTGCGAGTGGTGGGCATGCTGGCCCTTGCCGTGGTGTCCTCTTCCTCCATCATGTTTCTCGTTGCCTCTTTTCTCACTTCAGGCTCGGCATTCGGGATCTTGAGCACTCTCCTTGGCACCTTGATAGGTTTCATCACCGGTGTGTATGTGCCTCTCGGCATTCTGCCCGATGCAGTGCAGAAGGTCGTGGTGCTTGTTCCCTTCAGCCACGGCGCGGCGATGCTGCGCCAGGTTTTCTGCGAAGCCCCTCTGGCCGCTGTATTCGGCGGCGCGCCACCTGCCATCCGGCTGCAATACATGAAGATGTACGGCATCCGACTATTCTGGAACGGCACAGAGATATCCATGACGGCAATGCTGGCCATCCTGGCAGGAACATCCCTGGTCTTTCTGCTTCTTTCCGGCCTGAAGCTGCGAGGCTATAAGAAGGGCTGAATCAACTCGATGTCCTGGTCATCTGGGCCAGGAACCTTTGAGCCCGATCGCTCAGAGGCTGCGTGAAGAAACGCTCCGGCGTCTCGTCTTCAATGATCCTTCCCTTATCCATGAAGATGACGCGTGTGCCGACCTCCCGCGCGAACTCCATTTCGTGGGTGACAATGAGCATCGTTGTGCCTTCGCCGGCAAGCCGGCGGATGACGACGAGGACCTCTTTGACCAGCTCCGGGTCAAGAGCGGAGGTCGGCTCGTCAAAAAGCATGGTTGCCGGCTCCATTGCCAGCGAGCGGGCAATTGCCACCCTCTGCTGCTGCCCGCCGGAGAGGCGGCTGGGGTACTCATTTGCCTTTTCCAGAAGGCCTACCTTCCTGAGAAGATCTTCGCCCACGGCCGTAGCTGCCGCTCTGTCCATTTTTCTGACGACCAGGAGGGACTCGATCACGTTTTCCAGAGCCGTCTTGTGGGGGTAGAGGTTGAAGCTTTGAAAAACCATACCTGACTGCCTGCGCAGCTCCCGCTCGGCAAGCCTGAGCTGGGCCTTTTTCCACTCTGCGTCAAGGACAACCGCTCCCACACGGATCCGCCCGGCGCTGGGCAGCTCCAGACCCTTGATGCATCGAAGAAGGGTGCTCTTGCCAGAGCCGCTGGGGCCGATGATTGCCACCACAGCTCCCCGTTCTGCTGCAAAAGTGATGTCGTCAAGAACAGTGAGCTCGCCGAAGCGCTTATGCAGGCCGGAGACCTCGATCAGAGGCACGGGCGCACCGTTAATACGCGGCGGAGAGCCGCTTCTCCATGAGGTTCAGCGCCGAGGACAAGCCCGTGCTCATCAGCCAGTACATCAAGGCAATGGCAATGTAGAAAGGCATCACGACATAATACTGCGCAATGAGCAGCTGAGCGGAACGCAGGAGCTCGGTGACAGTGATGACCGACACCAGAGACGTCTCCTTGAGCATCCCGATGAATGTGTTCCCCATGGGTGGGATGGCCACGCGGGCGGCCTGGGGGAGGATGATCCTCCGCAAGGCCTGCGACGTGGTCATCTCCAGAGAAAGGGCGGCTTCCAACTGCCCGCGGGGGACCGAAAGTATCGCGGCCCGGAAAGTCTCCGACAGGTAGGCTCCCATGTTGACGCTGAGTGAGAGGATTGCCGCCGTCAGCGGGGAGAAGGTGATCCCGACGTCGGGGAGCCCGTAATACACGATGAAAATCTGGACAAGGACCGGGGTGCCCCTGATTGCCGACACGTAGGCGCGGGCAATTGCTGCAAGCCACGCGGCACCGCGAAGGCGCGCAAGCGCGACTGCCAGCCCGATGAAGAAGCCGAAAAACATCGAGGCCAGCGTTATGAGCAGGGTGTACCAGGCTCCCTCCAGGAGGAAAAGAAGGTTGTGCGCGATCAATTCCATTGGAGGGAGCCCGGGCCCGCTACGGCGTTGGGTCCGCGTTGAACCACTTTCTGAAAATCGTCGTATAAGTGCCGTCGCTCTTCATGTCTGTGAGGGCTTTGTCGATGGCGGCGAGCAGCTCCGCATGGTTTTTCTGCAGGGCAACCGCGGCATAGTCGACCTTGATGGGGTCTCCGACCGCCTTGATCTGGTAGTGGTTCTGCTGCACGACGGGTGCTATGGCGTAGATATTGTTGATCGTTGCGTCGATACGGCCGTCGCTGAGATCCTTCAGCGAGGTGATGACGTCATCGTAGGTCGCAATCGTGAACTGCCCCACCTGCGGGATGGCAACGTTGCGAAGGTACGCTTCGTCATTCGTCCCCAGTCCGACTCCCACGCGCTTGCCTTTGAGATCCGCAAGGCCGGTGATCGTCGCATTGTCGGACCGTACAATGACATTGACCGGGTTTTTCATGTACGGCTGGGAAAAGTCCATGACTTTCTTGCGATCATCCGTTATTGTCATCTGGCTGATCACCACGTCGAACTTGCCCTTCAGGAGTCCCTCGATCATCCCGGACCATTCCGTCGGAATGAACTGCGCGTCCAGCCCGATGCGCCTGGCCACCTCCTTTGCTATGTCGGCGTCAAACCCGTCCACCTCGTGACTGGAGTTCAGGAAATTGTATGGCGGGTAGGTGCCCATGAGGCCAACGACCAGCTTCCCCTTTACCAGAAGCTGCGAGGCTGCCGCGGCGCTGAGCTGGGCATCAGCCGACTTGGCCGATGATGCCTGCTGAGAAGGTGCACTTTCCTTCTGCCCACCCGCCAGGGAGATGACGACAGGAACCGACGAAAAGAAAAGGATCAGAATCGAATATCGAATTGCTCGAACGAGCTTGGAGACTTGCATTGTCTGCTCCTTTCACTCCTTAATCGATCTAATTGGTATAGTATGCTGTCAAAACGGCTGTCCGGCAAGTACTATGCATATGAAGATGGCTGGCTTCGCGTTTCTTGCTGATCTGATCGTCGTGCTGCATTTCTGCTATGTGACATTCACCGTTGGTGGTGAGCTCGTCATCCTCCTGGGCGGCATCGTGAAGTGGGCCTGGGTTCGCAACCTTCCGTTTCGCATTGCCCATCTGGCTTCTGTCGTGCTGGTTGCGGTCGAAGCCCTGGCGGGAGCCAGCTGCCCTTTGACCGTGTGGGAATACAAGCTGCGCCTCCTGGCGGGCCAGCGGGCGGAAGCCCAGATCTCTTTCGTGGCGCGGCTGGTTCGAAGCATCATCTTCTACGATTTCCCTGCCTGGGTGTTCCTGGCCGCGTATGTCGGCTTTGCCGCAGCAGTGGTCCTGACTTTCATCCTTTTGCCGCCGCGCGCAAAGGCCAAAAAGATCACTCTGAGGGGAGAGGGTCCTTGACTGAGCTTGCCAGGCTCTCCTGCCAGACCTTCTGCAATACCTCGAGGAACAGCTCACTGGGTTGAGCGCCAGAGACCGCGTATTTACGGTCGAAGACAAAGAAAGGGACCCCGTCCGCGCCCAACTCCGGCGCTTCCCGCTCCTCGTTTCTGACTTCTTCGCCGTAATCTGCTCCCGCGAGCGTCCGCCGGACCTGGGAAGGATCCAGCCCCGCTTCTGCTCCAAGTGCCGCAAGGGTCTCCCGGTCCCCGATGTTTCTACCGTGGGTGAAATACGCGGCAAAGAGCCGTTCTTCCACCACCTCCTGCAGCCCATGCGCTCTTGCCAGATGGGTCAGGCGGTGGGCGTCGAAGGTATTTGCCATGACCGCCTTGTCGAAGTTGTATTCCAGGCCGAGCTCCGCCGCGGCGTCCCGCAGGCGATCATGCAGGGCCCGGGTTTCGTTGCTCGACATTCCCTTGCGCTCCGCCAGATAATCATACACGGACAGCCCGGGCCTGGGTCGCATATCAGGATCCAGCTGGAAGCTTCGCCATTCCACCTGGACTTCGTCCTTGTGCTCGAACGCCCGCTGGGCGTTTTCGAATCTCCTTTTGCCCATGTAGCAGAACGGGCACACAACGTCGGACCAAATCTCCACGTGCACCATCGGGCGAATATACTCATTTCGCAGCGACGCGGCCGACCCACGGCCCGCCTTGCCTTTGGCATCGTGCGGCATTAGCCTTAATCCGAATCGGGGAACAAGGACGGGCGTGAGCGACGAAACCATCAGCCGAAGTCTGACTGAAGGGACGAAAACACTTGCGGGACTGCGCGCCCTGGTGGCCACCCCTGCCGGGTATGCCGGGTTGACCGCGGCCCTTGCCGTCCTGTACTTCCTCTGCGCGAAGCTCGGACTGCTTCTTGCCCTGCTCCATCCCAGCGCGACCCCCGTCTGGCCACCGACAGGTCTGGCGTTTGCGGCGATTCTTCTGCTGGGCTACCGAATGGCGCCCGCCCTTTTCATCGGGGCGTTCGCCGCCAACATGACGACATGGGGAAGCGTCCTCACCTCACTGGTCATCGCTGCCGGGAACGTCTCTGAGGGCCTGCTTGGCGCGCTGCTGGTGACGCACCTGGCGGGCGGGCGGCATGTCTTCGAACGTGTTTCCACCATATTCCGTTTCGTTTTTGTCTCCGCGCTCCTTGCCACCTCCGTGAGCGCCACGATTGGCGTCGGCGTTCTCACGGTGACCGGGTATGCCAATTCGCGGGACTTCGGCGGGATCTGGATGACCTGGTGGCTGGGAGACGCGGTCGGTGACGTCCTGGTTGCACCGGTGATCGTGCTGTTCCTTGTGGGGGACAGGAGACGCTCAATCGTGCACTGGTCGGTTCGTAAATGGCTGGAAGCCGCCGTCCTGGCGCTGTGCATCGTTCTGATAGCCTGGCTCCTGTTCGCCACCCCTTCGCTCCCCTCCACCTCGATTCAATTCCTGTGCATCCCCTTCCTCCTGTGGGCGGCTTTCCGGTTCAGCAGCCGCGAGGCGGCGGTTGCGACGCTTCTCCTTGCCTGCGCAGCAATCCCCGCCACGGTAATGTGGTCCATGCTGCACCAGGCCTCTCTCACCAGCCGTGAAACGAACGAGATGCTCCTTCTCCTCCAGGGCTTCCTCGGAGTGAGCGCCATCACCACCCTGGCCGTTGCTGCGGTTGCCACGGAGCATGTCAGGCTCACCGGGGCGCTTCGCCGCGCCCGCGACGAGCTGGAAGGAAAAGTCCGGGTGGCCGGCCAGGCCCTTGCGGGCGCAACAGCTGAGGCAGACGTGGTGGCGGGAGTCCTGTCGCGGGCGGAGCAGATTGCGCGCACAGGCAGCTTCCGGTGGGATGTTGCGACCAGCAGGGTGACGTGGTCGGACCAGCTGCTGCGGATCTACGGCCGCAGCCGCGCGGAGTTCCCCGGCACAGTGGAGGCGTTCCTTTCCTTCGTTCACCCGGACGACCAGTCGGAAATGCGGGGGGCAATCGAGGCTGCCATCCGGGAAGGAAAGGGTTTCCGCCTGAGCCATCAAATCACCCGCCCCGGCGGGGAGATCCGGTATCTCGAGCTGGTCGGGGAGGCGGCTCGAGGCGCAGACGGGAGGGTTTCGGAAATCTACGGGGTTTGTCGCGACGTGACAGATGAGCGTGAAGTGGAGGCCCGGTTTCAATCCCTGTTGGAGTCGGCGCCTGACGCCATGGTGGTCGTCAATCGCGACGGGGCCATCGTCATGGTGAACGCGCAGACGGAACAGTTCACCGGGTATGCGCGGGCAGACCTCCTTGGCCAGCGGGTGGAGTTGCTGGTGCCGGAGCGCTTCCGCTCCCGGCATCCGGGGCACAGGGAGGTGTTCTTCGCAAGCCCCAGCGTGCGCCCCATGGGGGTCGGGCTGGAGCTCTACGTGCGACGCCGCGACGGCACCGAGTTCCCGGCGGAAATCAGCCTCAGCCCCCTTCAGACAGCTGACGGAGTCCTGGTCACCGCGGCCATCCGCGACATCACGGTGCGAAAGCAGGCCGAGGGTTCCATCCGCCTGCTCTCCCACAGGCTTCTGCAGGTGCAGGATGAGGAGCAGCAACGCATCTCCCGCGAGCTTCAGTCCGGAGTCGTTCGCACGCTGGATGAGCTTCGCGCCGAGCTGTCAACTGTCAGGGACTCGGGAACCGTGTTCGATTGGAGGACCTCCGACGCCCTGCGCCGGAGCCTGGACCTGGCCCGGGAGGCTGCCCGCCAGGCGCGCGCCTTTTCCTACATCCTGTATCCGCGCCTGCTGGAAGAGTCAGGGATTGCGGAGGCAATCAGGTACTATAAAAGCGGATTTCAGGACCGAACGGGCATCAAGGTGGTGCTGGACGAACCCGGCAAGTTCCGCAGGCTTTCCCCCGAGGCGGAGAGGTCGCTGTTCCGCGTGGTCCAGGAATCCCTGACGAACGTACAGCGCCACGCGCAGGCGGCCACGGCGTGGATAACGCTGCGCGTGGATGCTGACAACGTCACGCTGGAGATCCGGGACGACGGCCGGGGCATGCCGAAGGAAGTGATTGCCGCGGGAGGCGGGATGGGAATCCGGGGGCTCAGCGAGCGGATAAGCCACCTTGGCGGAAGACTGGACATGCATTCGGACGGAAGTGGAACTTGTATTTCCGTGTCCCTTCCCGTTTCACCACGGCAATGATCAAACGTGCCTTCAGGCTGGCTGCATGCGCCGCGGGGATTCTTGCCGGCGCGATCGGCTGTGCGCAATTGGGCCCGACGGCTGCTCGCGGACATCCGAGCCTGCTCATCTCCGTGAGCGGCGAGCCGGGGCCAGAGGTCCCGCCGGACTTTGTGGGCCTCAGCTACGAGAAGTCCTTTCTCAACCTCTCCCTTTTCGATCCAGACGACACTTCGATGGTGACTCTGTTGCGGCGGCTGCGGCCCGGCGTTCTGAGGGTCGGGGGAAACAGCGTCGACAGGACCTCCTGGGACCCGTCGGGGCCAGGCATGCGAAAAGGGCTGGTGGCCCCAGCCGACATCTCGAGGCTGGCGCGCTTTCTCCAGGCAGCAGGTTGGCGGATCATCTACGGTCTCAACATGGGGACCTCGACGCCGGAGGCCATGGCAGAAGAGGCTGCGGCGGCCCGGGCGGCCTTCGGAAATCGACTGGTAGCTTTTGAGATCGGCAATGAACCCGACCTCTACCACGCCAACAACCTGCGCGGGCCGCGATATTCCTACGTCGACTACCTGAAGGAATGGAATAACGATGTCCGCTTCATATCGTCCCTGGTGCCGGGCGTGAGCTTCGCCGGTCCCGCTGCAGCGGCCGACATCAATGGATACACGATTCCTTTCAGCAAGGACACCCGGGGAAAGGCGTTGCTTCTCACCCACCATTACTACAGGGCCAACGGAGAGCTCCCGACATCAACAGTCGGTCTTCTGCTCAGTCCTGATCCCCGTCTGTCGGGTCTGCTGCGCAGCCTCGAAGAGGCCGCTGTTTCGCAGGACATCCCGCTCGGTTTCAGGCTGGGGGAGACCAACTCGTTCTACAACGGCGGCGCACCGCACATAAGCGACTCTTTTGCCTCTGCTCTCTGGGCCATCGAGTTTCTCTTTGAATGCGCTGCATCGGGGGCTTCGGGAGTGAACTTCCATGGCGGAGGAGACAACCCCGGATATACGCCGATTGCCGATGACGGTCAGGCCGCGCTGGACGTACGCCCGGAATACTATGGAATGTATCTGTTCTCCATGGCGGCTCAGGGGCGCCTAGCCAGGGCTGACTTGCGTGACGCGGGCCCCGCCATCTCTGCGTGGGCCGTGTCGGGCCGCGACGGCTCAATCCGGGTTGTCCTTGTGAACAGGAGTGACGCAACCAACACCGCAATCAATCTGAACGTCCCCAGGACGTATCGTTCCGCATCTCTCCTGAGACTCACGGGTCCGTCCCTGGAAGCGGAGAATGGAACATTGCTGGGAGGCTCGCGAATCAAATCTGACGGCAGCTGGGAAAAGTCGGCGGAGGAGCAGGCTGTCGTGCGGGACGGAAGTCTCCGTGTTCCCCTGGGAGAAGCCGGCGCCGTGCTGGTGGTTGTCAGAAACTGAGTATCGCGCAGGGAACATTTTTGAAACGAAACGCGGGATGATTCGTATATTCGGTGCGGAGGCTTGGACAGCGCGAAAGAATGGTTGGCACGGTGACACAAGGGAAACCGCCTGAAACAGCAAAAGCAACAAACAGGCAAAAGTCCACCAGGAAACCGCGGCAGCACGCCGCCAAGGAGGACTTTGATGAAGAGGATCATGATTCTTGGATTGACTGTCATGTTCATCATAGCGGTTCCGTTCACCGTAATGGGCGCTCCCAAGGCACACAGCGGGACGTCGGGGTATGTGGTCAACAACCCCAACCACACGCAGGCCCTCGGGGGGAGCTCGACGCACGCGTCCAACGGATTGAGTGTTGCATCACAACACTCGAAAGTGGTGGTTGATCCGCCTCCCGTGAGCAGCGGAACCGGCGGCTCGGGCTCTGTTCCGGTTGTCACACCGATTCAGTAGCTCGCGCGGCACCCGGCTGCTCTTGCGTCGCCAACCCAGGGATGGGATTCTAGGATCCCATCCCTTTTTTTTCGCTATTTTCTCGACGAACAACTGACTTTCCACTACACTTCCCGGTCGATGATAGGGGGGAAGCATGAAGAATGTGTCACAGGTGGCCTCTCGGATCCTTCTCCGCAAGGGCTGGCCGCGTACGCATGGCCTGGCTGCCGGCCTCCCGATAGATGACCAAGTGGAAGTCGCCCGCGACAAATGGGGAGTCCCGCACATCACTGCGCGCACCATGCATGACCTTTTTTTCGCCCAGGGGTACGTCCATGCCCAGGACAGGCTCTGGCAGATGGAGACGCTGCGCAGGGTTTCCGAGGGAAGATTATCTGAGATCGCGGGAACCCAGACCGTCGGCGTAGACTGGTTCTGCAGGATGATCGGCATGCCGGAGATGAAGCGCCGGTCAGCGGCCGGGCTCTCCTTGGAGGAACGCGCGTATTGCCAGTCATACACGGACGGCGTGAATGCCTGTGTGCGCGCCATGGGGCGGCGCCTTCCCCTCGAGCTTGCCTCCATGAAGGTTTCCCCGGCGCCCTGGTCCGTGGAAGACTGCCTCAGCGTTCTCCCGTATATCGCGTTTACCCAGACGTTCTGGACCTGGGCGGAAGAGCTCCTCGCTGTTTCCCAAGCCGGCAGGATCACGGAAGAGGAATGGAACGACATGTTCCCGAGCTACCCGGGCGCAGAGCTGGCCCACGACGAATGGTTCGACAGGGCAGCCGGCCTGAAGTTCGGGGCCGTTCTGCCCGGAGCCCTTGCGTTCCACGCCGGCCTCGGCCCGCACGCGGCGCCCGAGATAGCCCGGGCAGTACTTTCAGCGGCAGCGCCGGGGGGCGGATCGAACAACTGGGTTGTCGCGAACGGAGAGGACGGACATCCCATCCTGGCCAACGACCCCCACCTGGGTGTGAGCCTGCCCTCGGTGTGGTACTTCTGCCATCTGCGGATCCCGGGGGTGCTCAACGTGGCAGGGGCTTCCCTTGCAGGGTCGCCCGGAGTGGCCATTGGAAGGACCGAGCGTGTGGGGTGGGCCGTCACGAACTTCATGCTTGATTCAGTGGACATCCTCACCTACCGGGTGGATCCGGATGATCCAACGAGCTATTTCACAAAAGGCGGGTCCCTGCGCATGCGGCAGGAGCAGGTCGCGGTCGGTCTCCCAGGAGGGCGAAGCGTGAAGCTTCCCTTGTACCTCACGGAGAAGGGGCCTGTCATAACATCACTGGACAAGGGCGTGAACGCGGCGGCCGTCATGCGGTGGTATGGGACCATTCCGGCCGAGTCGGTGCAGGATCGATCCATCCGCGGCGTGCTGGGCTTCATGAAGGCCCAGAACGCGGCACAGCTTCTGGAGGCAGCGGGCAACTGGAAGTACGTGAGCATGAACTTCGTGGCGGCGGATCTCGACGGCCATATCGGCTGGCACGTCTCCGGCGCGGCCCCGGTGCGCATCGGGTACTCCGGCAGGCTCCCTGCAGATGCGTCCGCGGGCGCGGACTGGAGCGGTTTTGTCCCCTTCGAAGCCATGCCACACATGCAGGACCCGGAGGACGGGTACATCGTCACGGCGAACTACAGGCCGGAGAAATATCCCAATGATTCCGCCCTCAGCCACATCTGGTGCGCTCCCTACCGGGACCAGCGGATAAGATGCGCAATCCGGGGAATGCGCGGTCCCGGGGTCAAAGACTTCCGAGCCCTTCAAATGGATGTCCATTCTGGGCAGGCGGACCGGATCCTTCCGAGTCTGAACCGGCTGGTATTCGAAGATGTCCGGGCCAGAGAAGCCGCTCTCATCCTGGCAGGCTGGGACCGGGAGGTGCGAAAAGAAAGCGCGGCTGCGGCCGTCTTTGAGGTTTTTCTCACCGAGCTTGCCCGGCGTCTCCTGGGGGAAAAACTGGGGAATGATCTGGACCTGTACTTCAATGCGCTTTCCTACGGAGTTGAGAACGACATCCTGGAAAAGCCGCACTCGCCCTTGTGGAACGGAAAGATGGAGAATGAAGTGGAAGCCGTCCTGGCAAACACCATCGACGTTTGTGAGCGGCGGATGGGTAAGGACCGAAAGTCATGGAGCTGGGGCCGCATCCATCGGCATGTCTTCCATCACCCGGGCGCCACGACGAAGCTGAAGGCGTGGCTGCTGAATCCGTCCTCGGAACCAGCGCAGGGAGACAGCAATACCGTCAACGTCTCCTGGCCTCTTCGCGCCAACGACTCCTACGACGCAACTACTGTTCCTTCCATGCGAATGATCGCATCGCTGGGGGATCCGGACGGCCTGCTCTTCATCGGACCCCTGGGTCAATCCGGCCAGCCCGGACATCGCCACTACCAGGACCTCACCGGAATGTGGCTTGAGGGCAACCACGTTCAGATTCCGCTCTCTGAGGAGGGGGTTCGCAGGGTGACCATGGAGACGCTGATTCTGGACCGCAACCGAGGGCAGGCTTCTTGACCACCACGTTTCAGCAGGGATACATATGACATTGATGAAGGGCAAGACAGTCGTAATCACCGGTCCCACGTCAGGAATCGGAAAAGAGATCGCCACCGGCCTGGCAAGGCTGGGGGCGGACCTTGTGTTGGGATGCAGGGACGTCGCCGCGGGCAGGGCGCTTGCCGGCGAGCTTGGCCGAGCCTCCGATGGCGCGGCCATCGAGGTGGCTCATGTAGATCTTGCAAGCCGGAAGTCGACCGAGGAGTTTGCGCTGGACGTCCTTAAAAGGCACGGCCGGCTCGACGTGCTTGTCAACAACGCCGCTGTGAGCCGTGGATCCCAGTCGTGGGCCAAGAGCCCGGATGGGATCGAGCTGACCTTTGCCACGAACGTGATCGGCTACTTCCTGACCAGCAAACTGTTCCTTCCACGACTTCGCGAAAACGCGCATGCGCGGATAGTCAACGTCGCCTCCACGTTCGCAAGCGACCTCGATCTTGACGACCTGCAGTTTCTAGCGCCGTCCCTTCGACAGCATGAAGGCGTACGCACAGTCAAAGGCGTGCGACAGGTTGCTGACATGGGCGCTTGTCCGCAGGCTGGAGGGCAGCGGCGTGACTGCAAACGCAATGGCGCCCGGGCTCATCGCTTCAACCGGCTTGTACCGCGCTACGCCTCCCGAGGTGTTGGCGCAGCTTCGCCAGCGCGGGGCCGGTCGAACGCCTTCTGACGGAGCTGATACAGCCGTATGGCTTGCAAGCAGCCCTGACCTCGAAAGAGTGACGGGAAAGTTCTTCGAGAATAGAAAAGAGATCGCGTGTTCCTTCAGAAACCGGGATGTCGAAGAAAGACTCTGGAGCATCTGCGAAAGCCTGACCGGATGAGCAGGCGGCGCTACCGGCCAGAGCTCATGCGGTGAAGTAGCCAAACCGGGCAGCCGCAGGATCAAACTCACCCGTGGTATAATCCCTGGATACGTTCACATCCCCGCGCGACACAATCTGATGTGCGCATGAAGAATCGTTGACGCGGCTCCTGGCAAAAGGGGGGACGATATGAACACGCCGTCGTTCGAGAACCGTGTCGCGACAATCATCGACGCAGTCAACAACGCCTCAGCTTCGGACGCCTCCCTGGCGATTGGCCGAACGGGAGAGCGTGGTGACCGCCTCGATCTGCTGGCGGATGCCATTGACGGTCTTTTGCGGCGTTCACGCGAAAACCTGGAGGCTCTTCGGGCTTCGCAGGAAGTAATGCGGGAGCTGCAGATCCCCGGGGACGATGCGAAGGAGGATCTGTCGCAAGATCATCTTCTGCTGATGAACGCGTTGAAAGAAAACATACCCGATACCATCTACTTCAAGGATAGGCAGGGCCGTTTCCTGCATCTCAGCAAGGCGTATGTAAAGTCGTTCAATCTGGTCAGGACCAGGGAAGTCGTGGGCATGACGGACTTCGATTTCTTCACGGAGGAACATGCGCAGGCCTCCTTCGAAGACGAGCAAAGGATCATCCGCACGGGCGAACCAGTCATCGACAAGGAAGAGAAGGAGACTTGGTCAGATCGTCCTGACACGTGGGTCGTGACGACGAAAATGCCTCTGCGGGACAAGCAAGGGGCCATTGTCGGGACATTCGGAATTTCACGCGACATCACCGCGCGCAAACGCTCGGAAGAAGCGCTGAGAAAGAGCGAAGAACGCTACCGCATGCTTTTCAACAGCATCAACGATGCCGCCTTTGTGCATGGGATCACGTCGGACGGGCTGCCAGGCCCCATCACCGAAGTAAATGACACAACCTGTGAACGAATGGGCTACACCCGTGACGAGTTGCTTCGCATGAGCCCCCTGGACCTCGAATCTCCTGAAACCGCGGCCGTGGCGCCAGGGATGGTGGCTCAATTGAAAGCGGAAAAACACGCGGTCTGGGAAGGCGTCCACGTGAGCAGGACAGGGAAAAGGATCCCCGTGGAGATCAGCAACCACCTGTTTGACATGGCGGGGGTGCCGACGATCCTGGCCACCGTCAGGGATATAACAGGCCGCAAGCTCCTTGAAGAGAACCTGGAAAGGGAAAAGGCCTTGCTGTTGACCTTGATCAATAATCTGCCGGACTACGTATCGGTGAAAGACACCGAAGGCCGCATCCTCATCACCAATGCTGCCAACGCCCGCTTCATGGGCATTGCAAGTGCGGAAGATGCGGTCGGGAAAACCGACCATGAGTTCTATCCCGCGTCCGAGGCCACACGGTACCTCGAAGACGAGCGCGCGGTCATCCAGACCGGGACGGCATTGATCAACAAAGAGGAAGAATCCCCTGACCGGGAGGGCAGCAAGCGATGGACTCTGACAACCAAGGTGCCGCTCAGAAATGCCCAGGGAAAAATCATGGGAGTGGTTTGCACGGGACGTGACATCACGGAGCGCAAACAGGCGGAGCTGGCCCTGCGCCAGGAAGCCGTGAGGCGCCGAATCCTGTTCGAAGAGGCAGCGGACGGGATCGTGGTCATCGGTCAGGACCTGCGGGTCGTCGAGGCCAATCGGAGCTTCCTCACCATGCTTGGCTATTCGTTGGAGGAAATCCTGCGGCTCCACCTCTGGGATTGGGACGTCCTCATGCCGACTGAGGAGCGCTTCAAGGCACAGTGGCCGGAGGCGCCGACGACTCGAGGCACAATCGAAACACGGCATCGACGGAAGGACGGGACGGTCTTCGACGTGGAAATCAGCTTCAACCCTGCGGTAGTCTCAGGAGAATCGCAGATGTATTGCGTCTGCCGTGACATTACCCAGCGCAAGCAGGCTGATGAACGAATCCACGACCTTGCCCGGTTCAACGATGAGAGCCCGAACCCCCTCATGCGTGTTTCCCTGGATGGGTCGATCCTCTACGCAAATCATTCCAGCAAGTCCCTTTTGACATCCTGGGGGGAGGCCCAAGGAGGGAAAGTGCCACCGGAATACATGCCCGAGCTGCTTCAAGCATGGACCGCGGATGAGAAGCGTGAGATCGAGGCACGTGATGGCGAGAATGTGATAGAGCTTACCATCATCCCTGTGCTCAGCCGCGGTTACATCAATCTCTACGGGCGAGACGTCACCGAGGAAAAATCCCTTGCGGAGAAGTTCCTGCAGGCGCAGAAAATGGAGGCAGTGGGGCGACTTGCGGGCGGCATCGCCCACGACTTCAACAACCTCCTCACAGTCATCGGCGGCTACTGCGAGCTTGTCCTGGAGGGAATGCCCGAAGGCAGCCATGGACGCGCGCAGATCAACGAGATAGCAAAGGCAACGAAGCAGGCAGCCAACCTGACCGGCAAGCTTCTCGCGTTCAGCAGGAAACAGGTCATGATGCCCCGGGTCATCAGCCCGAACGAGCTCATTCGGGGAGTCGAGAATATCATTGCCAGGCTTGTCGGTGAGGACATCGAGCTCAAGACGTTCCTTCTACCGGATGCGGGAAACATAAGGGCAGATCCCGGGCAGATCGAACAAGTGCTGATGAATCTCACGGTCAACGCCCGGGATGCCATGCCGGAAGGAGGGAAAATGACGATCGAGACCTCCAATCGGATCCTGGACAGCGACTACGCCTTGGAGCACCCCAATGTGAAAGCCGGGGAATATGTACGTATTGTCGTCAGTGACACCGGTCGCGGAATGGACGCGGAGGTGCTTTCCCACATATTCGAACCGTTCTTCACGACAAAAGAGCAGGGCAAGGGGACGGGGCTGGGGCTTTCGACCGTGTACGGGATCGTCAAACAGAGTGAAGGCCACATTTCCTGTTACAGCGAGATTGGCAAGGGGACGACTTTTGCAATTTACCTCCCCCGCATCGCAGAGGCCAGCGCCCCGGCGCCTGCAAGCCGCGGAGAAATCGCCTCCGTGCGGGGCAGCGAGACGATTCTCCTCGTCGAAGACGACGAGACCGTTCGACTCATGACCCGGACCCTCCTGGAGAACAACGGCTACACGGTCATCGCGGCCTCGGGAGGAAGGGAAGCCCTGGCCGCGATAGAATCACGGAGATGCAATGTTGCTCTTGTAGTGACCGACGTCGTGATGCCCCGCATGAGCGGGAAGGAGCTGGCAAAGAGGCTGCTGCTTGCCTGCCCGAAAGTGAAGGTCCTTTATGTCTCAGGGTACACAGGAGAGACTGTCGTTCATCACGGGATGCTCGACCCTGGCATCGACTTCATCCAGAAGCCCTTCCAGGCACGAGAACTGTTGACGAAGATCCGCGAGATCCTGAGCCGGCACGAGATCACTCTGCCTTCACATCAGGGAGCAGTCGATTGAACTCTTTCCTGACCACTTCGTAGCATTCGCAAACCCGCGCTTCAAGGCCGGGCCGGTTCAGCACGGAAATGCGGCCGCGGTTGTATTGGATCAGTCCCGCGCTCTGCAGTTTGCCGGCGGCTTCGGTCACGCCTTCTCGTCGTACCCCCAGCATGTTGGCAATCAATTCCTGCGTCATGCTCAGTTCGCTTGCCGGCAAACGGTCAAGGCTGAGGAGCAGCCATCGGCAGAGTTGCTGGTCCACCGAATGATGTCGATTGCAGACGGCCGTCTGCGCCATCTGGGTCAGCATGGCAAGCGTATATCGCAGCAACAGATGCTGCAGGGGGCCGCCCCGGTTGAACTCTTTCTTGAGCAAGTGCCCCTGCAGACGATACGCACTACCGTCGCTTTGTACCACTGCGCGATTCGGCATTGTTTCCCCGCCCATGAACAGGGCAATGCCGACGATGCCATCGTTTCCCACCACCGCAATCTCCGCCGAAGCTCCATTCTCCATGACGTACAGGAGAGACACGATGGCTGTAGTTGGGAAGTAGACGTAATTCAACTTGTCCCCGGACTCGTACAGCGCGGTTCCAAGAGGCAGGGGGACAAGCTCCATGTGAGGGAACAAGCGCTCGGCCTCCGGCTTGGGAAGAACTGCGAGGAGATGGTTCTGTCGCGGGTTCGGGACGCTGTGTGAACCCGGCATTTTGGACATGAGCAACCTCCATCATTGCCTGTCCAGGGTCTCTCTCTTGAATTTCGCTGCGATAATCAACACAGTCAAGATCACTCCAGCAATGTTCGCTACCGCACGGACCTCGTCGGCCTGACCGCCCACCTTTACCCTGGTTGTCTAGGATGAACGCTCCAGAGCGGGAGGAACAGCCCATGGGGAACATTGTCATGACCCTGCTTGTTCGAAGGCTGCCGGAAGAAAATGCAGAATGTCCCTATGCCGTTCAGATAACCTTCCCCAAGGAAATGTGCCCCGGGGAAGTGACATCGTTCACATCGGCCCGCCTCATCCATAAAAAAGGGCTCAGATCAACCGCGTCGGAGACCATTGAGGCGTATCGACCACAGGAGTGGCGGGCAGCCGATCTTTCCGAGCAGGCAAACTATGCGGTTCATTTCGATGGCAACCCGCAACCCTGGTATTGTGTTATCGGTAGTCTGTGCAAGAGTGTCTATGATTTCCCGGGCTCGGGTGACAGGGATACCAACAACGGTCAAGTGTGGACGGGGCTTGAAATCCTGGACAAGGAATGGAAGACCGGGCGGAAAATGCACGAAAAGTGCGAGGACGAGCTGGACGCGGAGTGGAACATGCGCGTTGCCAACGAGATGGGGCAAAAAAGTTCCACGTTTCAGTGGACGTGGCGGCAGATTGGCCCTCCCTGAAGCCCCCTTGCAGTGCCCGCCTGTAGGTCAGTCCGATATGTGCGCTACCGCACGAAGCACACACCGCTGTGTTGCGTATTTTCTGACAATGAGTGGGAAGACGGAAGTTGCGTTCCCGGCCACCCGTCACGTGATTCGCTGGTTCACCGCGGCTCAAGAGCAGAGTGGGGTCCGACCGTGAGTCTGGCCATTTACTGTTTCGCCTGGCAGGAAGGGGGAGCGGAAAACAAGAAGCTGGCCTTTCAGGAAAAAGTCGGACGCAAATACGCCCTCTGGTCCGGTTGGGCCTCGAAAGACTATGAGGTCTACAAGGACACTACTGCCGAAATCAAGTGGGAACGGCGACCCGAGTACGAACGGATGATCCAGGATATCGGCGACGGAAAAGTACAGGATGTGTGGTCCCTCGGAGAGGTGCGGCTGAATCCCTTCAACTGCGATGAGGGGGAAACCTTTCAGTGCCTTTGCGAAGCAAAGGGCGTGAGGGTGACCTTTGCAAGGAGCGGGTTGGGCCCTGAGGACTTCGGGATCGGCAAGCTTGGCAGGAGGCGCAGCGCCTGATCCTTTGCGTTCCAGCGGCTACTCATCGAGATCCCAGAAGAAGTCCTTGTTCGTCAGCTTTTCTTCTTCGGCAGGCTTTTCCGGGCGCTTGACCCCCTGCGGCAGGTCCCCTGTATGCGCATAGCAAAACTCCACCTGGGCTTCGAGGTCCCGCGTCTCCTCCTCCCAGTAGTGGGGCGTTCCGAAGTGTGGAAAGACCGCGGGAAACACACGGTCTTCCCACCTTTCCGCAATCCATGCCGCATAGCGGACGTACCGTAGTGCCCGCAGGGGCTCGATGAGGCGCAACCAGGAATCCTCGAAATCCCTGAACTGCCTGTACGCTTCCATAAAGATGGCCCTTTGCCGCATGCCCTCGGGGTCCCGTGCAGGCACGAGCATCCAAACGTCCTGGACGGCAGGGCCGGTCAGGAAATCGTCAAAATCCAGGAAAAACCAACCCTCGCTCCCCTGGAGGATATTCCCAAGGTGACAGTCCCCGTGGATCCGGTGAACTGGAACGTCTCTTCGCAGCGTTTCGAACAATTCGACAATGGCGTTGACGGCGGTCCTGTATCTTTCCGCCAGATGAGGGGGGAGAAAGCCGCGGTTTTCCAGAAGGGCCAGGGGATCAAGCCCGTAGGACTTGCCGGTCAGCACCGGCCGATGCTCCGCTTTTCTTTCGGCTCCCTTGTTATGGATCCTGGCCAGGAGCCTCCCCATCATTCCAAGCGTCTCGTCGGACAGCTCGTCGGGTGCCCTTCCTCCTGTTCTGGGCCACACGGCGTAATACATCCCTTCTATCTCCCGGATGGACTCACCCCCGGCCAGGACCAGCGGAGCGCACACCGGAATCTCTTCCGCACGAAGCTCGAATAGCAGCTCGTGTTCTTCCCTGATCTGGTCCCGTGTCCATCTGCCCGGCCTGTAGAATTTCGCCACGACGTGGGACCCGTCCTCCTGGGCCAGCTCATACACCCTGTTCTCGTAGCTGTTCAGGGCCATGCAGTAGCCCGTGGGCCGCAAGCCGCCTTGCTCTGCAGCCTCCATGATGGTGTCAGGGCTCAGGTTGTAGAAGCTGGTATTCGCTGCGATATGTCCTCCATGACGATCTGACGCTTCGAAAGAAAGGTACCACTTCTTCCCCTGTCGAGTCGCCAGGAATATTATGACGGACATGAAGCCCGAGTTTTACATTCGTGAGCTCTATGAAATGGTGAAGACGTTCTCCATAGAACAATTCGTCGAATTGTATAACAGGACCTTTCGGGGCGAAGAACGGCTCACCCCAAGTGATTTCTCAGGCAACCTGGATGAGGATCAGGAGAAGGATGAGTTCATTGACGCGATAAGCTCATTCGAAGAAGAGGAAGTCAAGAGAATCTATAATGTCGCGAACCAAATAATGACTCGGAAAAAACTGTGACAGTCACTCTTTCAGCGCGGCCTCAAGCTCTTTCATTTTTGCCAGCCTGTCGTCAAGAAGACCAATCGACCGCAGGATGACAAAACTTTCATCCCTGGTTCCTGCTTCAATCACTATTCCATTCTTTTCAAGCAATTCTTTCATCTTCTTTGCAAGAAAGGCCGTTGTGCTTGAAATATAGAACGGGAAATACCAGAAATAGAAGAAACCCAGCAGAATGCATATGGCTCCGACAACAGCCATGGCATCCACCATCGTGCGAGCATTCCGCTTGGTCGACAAGCTCTTCCGTTCGATGGCTTGCATGTTCAAATCGTTGATTTTGATGACAGACTCCCTGGCACTTTCGTAGGCGGGAAGCAGATCATCGAAATATAAACCGGACGTCGCTCCCGCTCCGAGTATTCGCAGGCCAAGGCTCGCGTAGAGATCATAGCTGTTGCTCAATTCCTCCACGTACTCCTTCTCGCCAATCTCGGTAATATTGCTTTTCTCCCTGCTCAAGTTGCTTTCAAAAGCGGCCTTGCTGGTTTCAAAAAGATGGGAATAGTAGCCAGACATTCTGACGTGATTTGAGCCAAAGGCCCTGCTGCTGATTCCA
The DNA here is from genome assembly GCA_963710335.1 of uncultured Spirochaetota bacterium. GTDB lineage: Bacteria > Spirochaetota > Spirochaetia > SZUA-6 > Fen-1364 > Fen-1364. Next base: position 31,992 of record CAVQAA010000006.1, on the reverse strand, counting down.
GTGCGCATATCATCCAGGGCGACAAGCATGTTCTTGCAGTAAACCAGTGAATCGTAGTTGTCCTTTATGATTTTCTCCGCGTCCCGGGAAAGCCCTTGAATGTCGAACGAGCTGTAAATTGCCAGCGCGAATATTATCAGAAACAGGAAGCCAAGTCCTATTGTCAATTTGGTCCTTAACGACATATCGCCTCCTACCCATCAGCCCAGGAATGCGCGAAAAATCCTATCATTGCAAAGGCTTCGCGGTCAAATGGCACCCATTCTTTTGTCACCCATTGTTTTTGCTCTTGACAGAATTGGGTTACTTGGCTAAACTGCCAAATAACCATGGATACAAAGACTGCCAGAAACTACAAGCGGCGAGCCGCGGTCATCAAGGCCCTTGCACATCCCAGCCGTCTGTACATCGTTGACAGGCTGGCGGAGCATGAACACTGCGTCAACGAGCTGACTACATTGATCGGCAGCGACATGTCAACCGTCTCCAAGCACCTGAGCGTGCTGAAGAACGCGGGGGTTGTCCAGGACGAAAAGCGCGGAGCCTCTATCTACTACTCGCTGCGCATCCCCTGCATCCTCAACTTTTTCAAATGTGCCGATGCCGTGATCCTCGCATTACAAAAAGAGCAGAGCGCGCTGGCGGAATAGACGGAGGACGGATGAAAACACGCACACCAGGCAGGCTCTCGTTCCTGGACCGCTTCCTCACGCTGTGGATATTCCTGGCGATGGCAGCGGGGGTGGCGCTGGGATATCTGATCCCCGGCGTGGAGCCATTCATGAACAGGTTCCAGGCAGGCACCACGAATGTCCCCATCGCGGTTGGTCTCATCCTGATGATGTACCCCGTGCTGGCCAAGGTGAGATATGAGGCCTTCGGAACGGTGTTCCGCCATGGCAAAGTCCTCACCCTCTCACTCGTCGCGAACTGGGTCATCGGCCCGATCGTCATGTTCGCCCTCGCCATCCTGTTTCTGCGGGGACACCAGGAGTACGCGGTCGGACTGATTCTCGTGGGCCTGGCCAGATGCATCGCGATGGTTCTTGTCTGGAACGATTTGGCAAAGGCTGACAGGGACCTCGTTGCCGGCCTCGTAGCTTTCAATGCCGTCTTCCAAGTGCTCTTCTACAGCGTCTACGCGTGGATCTTCGTCACGATTCTTCCCCCGCTGTTCGGCATGAAGGGAACCCTTGTGGAAGTGAAGATGGCAGAGATCGCGAAAAGCGTCTTCATCTACCTGGGAATCCCGTTCATTCTGGGAATCATCACGAGATTCAGCCTGATCGGCCTGAAAGGGAGGGACTGGTACGAGGGAAAGTTCGTCCCCAAGATAGCGCCGCTCACTCTTGCTGCACTTCTCTTCACGATCGTCGTCATGTTCTCCCTCAAGGGAAACCTGATCATCCAGCTTCCCCTCGATGTGGTGCGCGTCGCTGTTCCTCTTGCCCTGTACTTCGCGATCATGTTCGCAATCACGTTCTTCCTGTCGCGGAGGCTTGGCGCCGCCTATGAGCCGACGGCCACCGTTGCCCTCACCGCGGCAAGCAACGATTTCGAGCTGGCGATCGCCGTGGCCGTCGCGGTATTCGGGATAGGGTCCGGAGTCGCTTTCGCGACCGTCATCGGCCCTCTGGTGGAAGTGCCTGTCATGCTCGGGCTTGTGAATGTCGCGCTGTGGTTCAAGAAAAAACTGTTCTCGGCAGATTCGACGAACGGCCGCGTAAAGGAAAGAGTTCGATGAGCGGAGAGGTGCAGCAGCGTTCCGCCGCCCGAAAAAACACGAAGCTCCCGCACGCGGGGCGTTGGGTGCCACTTCTGCTTGTTGCGCTGGCGGCAGCCGTCGCCTGGTGGCTGGTCTACAGCAACCTGGAACGCTTCGCCAACTGGCTCGTGTATGGGGCTTTTGGAATGCCGATCGGCACAAGGCTTGCCTCCGCCCTCGCGTTCTTCGTCTTCGAGGCTCCCAAGGTCCTCATGCTCCTGCTGGTGGTGGTCTTCGGCGTAGGAATCGTACGATCCTTCTTCACTCCGGAGCGAACGCGGCGGATGCTTGCCGGGCGGCGACAGTCCGCGGGAAACGTGCTGGCTTCGCTGCTGGGAGTGGTGACGCCCTTCTGCTCCTGCTCCGCGGTGCCTCTTTTCATCGGCTTTGTTACGACCGGAGTCCCCCTCGGTGTCACGTTCTCCTTCCTCATCGCCGCTCCAATGATCAACGAGGTCGCGCTGGTCCTCCTGTTCGGTCTTTTTGGATGGAAGGTGGCGGCACTCTACCTTGGAACGGGCCTGGTCATTGCGATGATTGCCGGATGGGTGATCGGCCGGCTTCGCCTGGAGCGCTGGGTGGAAGGCTGGGTGTACGCCACCTCGGCCGCGCCCTCCGCGGCAGGGACGGAACAGAGGGTGAGTTGGGCCCAGCGCGTGATACTTGGACGTGACGCGGTCAGGGACATTGTTGGAAAGGTCTGGCCGTACGTGCTGGCGGGGATCGCGGTTGGAGCCGGGATCCACGGCTACGTCCCTGAGCAGCTCATGGCCTCGATCATGGGTAAGGGAGCCTGGTGGTCAGTGCCACTCGCTGTGGTCATCGGGATCCCCATGTATTCCAACGCCGCCGGCATCATCCCCGTCGTGCAGGCGCTCTTGGAGAAAGGCGCTGCTTTAGGGACCGTGCTCGCATTCATGATGTCGGTCATCGGGCTGTCCCTTCCCGAAGTTGTCATTCTACGGAAGGTTCTGAAGCTGCCGCTGATCGCCACGTTCGTCGGCGTGGTCGGTTTCGGAATCCTCATCGTCGGATATCTGTTCAACATCGTTCTGTAAAAGGCGGACTCTGAGCCCGCACAAGAGGAGAAATCGCAGTGAAGATCGAAGTACTGGGAACGGGCTGCCCGAAGTGCTTGAGCATGGAGCAGAACGTAAGGAAGGCGCTTACAGAGCTTGCGGTTCAGGCGGAGGTGGAGAAGGTGACCGACATCCAGCAGATAATCCAGAAGGGTGTGATGTCGACGCCCGCCCTTGTGATCGATGGCAGGCTGGTTCTCCAGGGGAAGAATCCAACGGTAGAGCAGCTCAAAGAGCTGATCAAGGAACGGTGACAAGATGGAAGGTCACGGTATGTGGAAAGGAACGCCGCGAGAACGGGTCCCCTGGTATCCCACGATCGATTCCTCAAAATGCGTGGGCTGCCGAAAATGCTTCGAGTTCTGCAGCCACCGAGTGTATGGCTGGAATGAGGAAACGAACACTCCGAAGGTGATCGAACCCTTCCAGTGCGTCGTCGGTTGCAGCAGCTGCTCTCACCAATGCGAGGAGGGCGCTATCACGTTCCCCCCCTTGAGCGTCCTGAAGGAGTTCGTGGGCGGCATATGATTCGCACGACGATCATGCATCAAATGGACGATCAACAGCAGTGCCCACTTGTTCACGGAGCCTGATAACGTCCTTGGTTGGTGCGTTCCCGAAGAAGCGGCCGTATTCCCTGCTGAACTGCGAAGCGCTTAGGTACCCCACGTGCCGACTTGCAGAACCTGCGTCCATCATCGGAGACAACATCAGGCGCCTCGCCTCTTGAAGACGCAGCACCTTCTGATACTGCAAAGGGCTCATTGAGGTGACGGACTTGAAGTGCTGGTGAAAAGAGGAAACACTCATGTTCGCCAACTTAGCCAGCTCTTCGACTCTCATGGGCTGGGAGAAATTGGCGCGCAACCAGGACACTGCCTTTGCGACTCCATGCACACCGGAGTCCTCAAGGCCAATCTGGGCGACGCGAACGCCAATCGGACTGCGGAGGAGACGGATCAGGATCTCATCGACGACAAGCGGGGCAAGCAACTCTGCGTCCCCGGGCTGCGCCATCAACTCGATGAGCCTTATCGCTGCATTGATGATGTTCGCGTCGGCCTGACCGACGTACACTCCGCCACTCTCGTGAACAGGCGGCAACCCGCGCGGGAACACCTTCAATACCAGATTGGCGACCTTTTGGGGATCGAGATCGAGCTTGAGACAGAGGAAAGGCTCGGAAAGGCTGGCCCGCGTGACCTGAGAGGCCACCGGTACATCGACTGAGAATACGATGATGCGCGACGGGTTGTACTCATAGAGCTCCCGTCCCACCATCACGCTCTTCTCACCTTGCGCGACGATACACACGGCGGACTGCTGTACTCCATGCATCAACTCCGTGTACGTTTGTGAACGGCGAATCGTGTGCACCCCCTGAATGCGGAGCTCGAAGCTGCCGTCGTGCGGTGCATAAGCCTTGATCAGGCTGGCCAACCTGACCATGTCTGGTGCGCTTTGATGGGTCATGGAATGGTCACTCTCCGGGTGGGAAGTCTGTGGAAGCGGCGAGCTCGGTCTGCGCTTCGAAGTCGGCGATCCGCTTGCGCAGCGTCGAGAGGGTGCCTTGCAGCGCCTGCGAGCCGAAAACCATCCTTAGTGGCGCCGGACTTACGTCGACGCTCTCGATGATTCGCGCGGCCATGCGGGCGGGGTCACCCGGCGCAAGGCCGTTCTTGGGATCGAGCATTCGCAGGAAGCTGTGCGCCGGGGTTTGGTCGTAGATGGGCATCAGCTCTGCTACCTGCGCGCTGCCGTAGCGGAACTCGGTGCGTGCGCCGCCGGGCTCGACGATCGTCATTCCAATCCCGAAAAATGCGACCTCCTGGGCGACCGATTCAACGAAACCCTCGATGCCCCACTTCGTGGCGTGGTACATCGAGTTTCCCGGGAAGGCGACCTGCCCTCCGTAGGAAGAGATCTGGATGATGCGTCCGCCGCCCTGGGTGCGAAGGTGCGGCAACGCGGCCCGGATGAGCTGGATCGGCCCGACCAGGTTAGTTGCGACAATGTGTTCGACCTGCTTATCAGTAAGCTCCTCCGCCGCGCCGAAAAGGCCATAGCCGGCGTTGCTGACGATGACGTCGATGCGTCCCAGCCGGGCGAACGATCGTTCGACAACCACGCTGATCCCCGCTGTATCGGTCACATCGAGCACTTCGGCGTGAAACAACTTAGGATAACGCTCGAGCAGATCGGTGACCTTGCTTTGATCGCGAACGGTTCCCTCGACGCGGTCACCGCGCTGAAGGAGTTGATCGGCAAGCTGACGGCCGAAGCCGCTGCTGACGCCAGTGATAAACCATGTGCGTTGTGACATCGTGAACTCTCCTATCTAAGTCATATGCTCACGACGCGGTGACCTCATCGACGACGCGCAGCGCGTTGAGCATTCGAGGATATCCGATAAATGGCAGCAGCTGGGTCAAGACATCGATCAGCCGAGCGCGGTCGTTGCCGACGTTGAGGTTCGCGGCGACATGGCCCTTGACCTGCGCTTCGCATCCGCCAAGCGAGACGAGCATGCTCAGGGTGAGCAGCTCGCGTGTCGGCACGTCGATGCCGGTGCGCGTGTAGTGGTCACCAAAGCAGTTGGCCGACAGAAAACGCTGAATGTGCATCTGGTCTGCAGGCTGAGGAGTTGTAAAGTTTCTCGACGATATCGCTGCCGAAAATCTGTTTCTGGACGGCAAGACCCTTTTCCGCGCGGTTCTCCGGCGTCGTGGTGGACTGTCCCGGCAAGGGCAAGTCGATGCCCCGCTCGGTGAGCGCGTCGTTGGTTGCGTGGATGAAGTCGAAGACCTTGGCGATTCCTACGTACGGCACCGCCTGGTACACGATCTCCTTGACCTGGACCGGAGTGACCCCGATGGTGAGCGCCGCGCCGAGCATGGCGCGGTACTCGCGTAGCGCCTGGGAGGCAATGATCGACGCGAGCTGGACCATCAGCCGGGTTCGAATGTCCAGGCTGCCGTGACGGAGCACCTCGTCGAAGGCGAAGTTGTCGAAGACCTCGATCAACTCGGGATCGGTCACGGCCAATGTGGAAACGTGGCCGGGAAAAAGCTCATCGTGGTTTTTTTGTGCATGCTCATTGGGAGCCATCGTAAATTTCCTCCTCCGTTGTTATCTCAATTTGTTGTAATCTTCATCCGATACCGGCTCCAGCCATGTTGCCGGGCCTTTTTCGGGATCAACCTCAACGGCAAGATGAACAAACCAACTATCCTTGGCAGCACCATGCCAATGTTTGACTTCGGCAGGAATATTGATCACATCCCCCGGATGAAGCTCTCGCGCGGGCTGTCCCCATTCCTGATAATATCCCCTGCCGCCTGTCACGAGCAGGATCTGACCACCGGCGTGTTTATGCCAGTTGTTGCGGCATCCCGGCTCAAAGGTCACATTTCCGATAGGACAAGCCGTGCCAAAAGGCGTCAGCATATTGAGCCATACCGTTCCTTTGAAGTGATCGCTCTTAAGTTTCTCCCCGATCGCAAAAATCACACTCTTACTAAGGTCGTTTGCGTTCATCATTAGCTCCTTCGAATGGCATTTCCTGGACACCCTACAACCCTGTCATTTTCAGCGCACTTTCAGGAAGCCGGGCTCCCTGAAGCGTGATCTTTGAGGCCGCCCTTTCGATCTCTTGTAAGTCGCCGACGGTCAGTTCGACTGCAACCGCTCCAAGGTTCTCTTGAAGACGATGCAGCTTCGTGGTGCCTGGAATGGGCACGATCCATGGCCTCTGCGCCAGCAGCCAGGCCAGAGCGACCTGGGCTGGGGTGGCGCCCTTTCGTGTCGCCACATCCCGAACAAGATCGACCAGCGCCATGTTTGCCTTCATGGCCTCCGGGGCAAAACGGGGAACCTTGGTGCGGAAATCCGAGCTTTCGAACTTGGTGTTTTCATCGATCTTGCCCGTGAGGAAGCCCGCACCTAACGGACTGAAGCACACAAAACCGATGCCAAGTTCTCCCAAGGTCGGCAGGATCTCGCTTTCAGGACCCCGCCACCACAGCGAGTATTCGCTCTGAACCGCCGTGACGGGCAGGACGGCGTGAGCGCGGCGAATTGTCTGTGCCCCAGCTTCCGAAAGCCCGAAGTGCTTGACCTTGCCTTCCTTGATCAGGTCCTTGACCACGCCTGCGACGTCCTCAATCGGCACGGCCGGGTCGACACGATGCTGGTAGAACAGGTCGATGGCATCGACACCCAGGCGCTTGAGGGAGGCCTCTGCGACCATCCTGACGTGCTCGGGGCGGCTGTTCACGCCGCTTCGACGTTCACCCGTCCTTGGATCGATGTCGAAGCCGAACTTGGTAGCGATCACCACCTGGTCTTTGAAGGGCGCGAGCGCCTCGCCGACCAGTTTCTCGTTCACAAACGGGCCATAGGCCTCAGCCGTGTCGAAGAAGGTCACGCCACGCTCTACGGCACCCTGGATGAGCGCGATCATTTTCTGCCTGTCTGCGGGAGGCCCATAGGCAGAGGTCATCCCCATACAGCCCAGCCCGATGGCCGAGACTTCCAAGCCGCTCTTCCCCAATCTGCGCTTTTGCATTGCCTCTTCTCCTCTCGTCTTCCGTTGTTGCCATGCCCGTGGAAAGCACCGGCTCGCAATAGGAATATAGAGATTGAAGCACGGGAGTGTTTGCCTAAACCTACCAATCTTTAGCCTGATTCACTCGATCACCGTTCGGCCTAGCTCGATATGCCCTTTCTGGTCAAACCCCAGTCGTGTCTCCGAGGCGGATCGATTCGAAACATTCCCCCGGAGCTTTGTCCAATGTGCTGCTGTCGCCATCGAAGCCGCACCGTTGCGTTGCAAGTTCGACCGAAGGACGAGAGGTCCTTCTGCGGCCGCGACTAGTGGGCTCGTCTCGTGGAGGTTATCGACCTCAGCGATCGCGAACTGGTGCGCTGCGAGTCCGGTGAAATGAACTTCAATAGCGCGTATGGACCGTTTATCGAGCCTTATTAGGTGAGACATACGTAGCTTTGGGCAAATATCTTTCTTCCTGATTTCCTATATTTCTAGAATCACAGAGCTGTTGAAGGATGTTTCGGCGGCGTTCGACAACGGGTCGGGATTGCCCACGAAATGACGGAAAGGAACATGAGACGATGACAGGAATGAAAAGCTTGATCGCCTACTTTTCGCGAAAGGGAGACAACTATGTCAACGGCAGCATTATGAATCTGCCTGTCGGAAATACCGAAGTTGCGGCAGACATAATTCGGAAGCTGACGGGCGGTGACGTGTTCCGGATCCGTACCGTAGAGGATTATCCCGCAGACTACAATAAGACCACGGATGTGGCAAAGCAGGAACTACGTGAGAATGCGAGACCGAAGCTTTCCGACCACGTGGACAACATGGATGACTACAGCCTGATCTTCCTCGGCTATCCCAACTGGTGGGGAACGATGCCGATGGCGGTATTCACCTTCCTCGAGGACCACGATTTCTCAGGCAAGACCATTATCCCGTTTTGCACTCATGAAGGAAGCGGACTGGGCCGCAGCGAAAGTGACATCAAAAAGATCTGCCCCCACACCACAGTACGCACGGGCCTTTCTATCAGAGGCGGGAGCGTTCATAGAGCTGAGAATGATATCTCGGCCTGGCTTACCAGCTCAGGAGTTGCGATATGAGTATCTCGGAAGCCGCGAGCAAGATGATCGTCCTCGAGGGATGCAAGCGTCCCCGCTATTTGCGGATCCGAAAAAGAACTGAGTCAAGCGCGCCCGTGCCTGTCCATGTTGCTCAATGTCGATATGTCTTCGCGCTCAGTGCCACACTCAAGGTCACTGTAGCGAAGGTGAGCCGGCACCCCGCCTCTCGGTTGATGCTCCCTTAGTCCGAGCGTCCTTCCGTTGCGTCCTTCCGCCAGCCCTTGCGGGGCGAGGCTCGGGATCGGGTCTCCCGCCGGACGGCGCCAGGTGCGCCCGCCGCCACTCACCCGGCGTCACGCCCACCATTCGCTTGAACGCGCGAGAGAAAGCCGCCTCGCTTTCGTAGCCCACGTCGAGGGCAATCTCGATGACCTTGGCGTCGGAATCGCGCAATCGGCTGGCCGCGAGCTGCATGCGCCACTGCCCGAGGTACCGCATGGGCGGCAGGTTGAGGAATTGGACGAAGCGCTCGTACAGGACCGAGCGCGACAGCCCGCACTCTTGACCCAGCTGCTCGAGCGTCCAGTCCTGGGCGGGACGCTCGTGCAACAACGACAGGGCGCGGCCGACGCCAACGTCTCGCATCCCGGCCAGCCAGCCGGTCTGCCCATGGGGCAGTCCGTCCAGGTATCGACGCAGCACCTCTACGAACATCATCTCGCTCATCCGCTCCAGCACAGCCTCGCCGCCGGGCCGCCGGTTGTTCGACTCGTGAACCGCGGTGTCCAGGAGATGTCCAATCCAGGTTTCACGACCCGACGCAAGGCCCGGCATTCGCAGCACGCGCGGCAACGCAGCCAGCAGGGGATTGAAGGGCCGGGCGTCGCAGGCCAGGAAGCCGCACACGATGGTGGTGTGCTCGGGACCGCCGCCGTCGAGCCGAGCCGTAGTGCCGCCCTGGCCACCGATGCTTATCGAAAATGGCAATTGAGGCGGGCGTGGTGCGAAGTAGATGCCGCGATCCTCTGGCTTTCCCCTGAGGCCGGGCGCGCTCGAGATGACCTGCGCGTCCCCGTGAGGAAAAAGGATCACATCCCCTTCTTCGAGGCGCATAGGCGGCTCGCCGACGATGGCGGCCCAACAGGAGCCTCGGGCCATGCAGTGGAACGCTATCATGGCGTCGGCTCCCGGCATGAGCGCGTGAATGATTTCGCGAATAGGGGGAGCTTCGGCCACCCAGGGGTCAGCGGCCTCAAGGTAGAAAAAAACTGCACCGCGCAGCCGCACGGCGCGCAACAGGTCGGACAGGACGTCACCGCTCATCGCGTCCCCTGAACGGATCCAATCGGTGTTTTGCGGAGTCCCGCTCGATTTTTTCCGGACGATTGGTCAAGTCTTCCCGACGCTCGGTGAAGCCTCAATGTCCCTGAGCCAATTACAATCTTACCCATGCCAAGGTCCACAAACCAACCAAGAAAGGAGATCGATCATGGATACAATAGCGAATTCCGCTGCTCCCGGCCATTCATCCGGCATGCCGGCACTGCCTGCCGCACATGCGTTGCTGACGATGAAAACCGAGTCGGAGAGCTTCGGATCGACGTGTGCGCTGCTGACGCCGGCGATCAAAGCCAGGCTGAAGGACGTGGAGTCCGGCCAAGTGCTCGAGGTTAGGGTCAGCGATTCGACTGCCCGGGAAGATATCGCAGCCTGGTGTCGTCTTTCCGGAAACGAACTGCTGGCGATGAGGGATGAAGGGCACCAGGGATTGCGTTTCTTCATCAGGAAGAAATAAGCAAAGGAACGGAGGGAGAACAAGATGCCGAGATTATTGATCAACTGCACGCATGGGAAGGAAGACCCCGAGCGGGCCACGCTTCCTTTTATCGTAGGGAATGTCGCAGCCTCGGCCGACCAGGAAGCGGTCGTCCTCCTGACAGTCGAAGGAGTCAGGAATGCGACGAAGGGGTATGCAGACGCCATCTGCAAAGAGGGGTTTCAACCTCTGAAGGAAGTCATGCAGTCATTTGTCGCAAATGGCGGCCAGATCTGGGCTTGCGGTGCCTGCGCCAAGCCGCGCGGCATCTCCGAATCAGATATGGTCAACGGCGCGAAAATGGTTTCTGCAGCCAGTGTCGTCGAATGGCTCGCTTCCGGAGCATCGTCTCTCAGTTTCTAGGGGTTCGACGAGAGGGGGCATTAATGGAACGCAATAACCTGGGAACGAGTTTCGTTCAAGCGTTGTCAGGACGGAACTGGAACGTCCTACAGGGCTTTTTCCAGCCTTCGATCAAGTTCCGAGCGCTGATTCCGTCTGGTCTCCGCGAGGCATCCAGCGATGCCGAGGCGTCCGGTCACTTTCGACAGTGGTTCGGAAAGGCGGATGACTTCGAACTCGTGGATTTCATTGTCGAGCCGCTCTTCGACAAATTGCGTATCGCGTACCGGCTTCGACTGCATGAGGACCGCTGGTACAGTTGCGAGCAGCAGGCATTCTGCGTGGTGACCGGGGACCAGATCGAAAAGATGGACCTGCTCTGCTCGGGATTCCGGCCTGAACCATAGAAACGTGGCGTGACCAGCGCCATGACGATAAACGAGGAGCCGCCGAGCCGATTTTGCCAAGCGGCTCCTCTGTCATGGGGCGATCAGTCTGGTATCACGGGGCCGGCGCAGTCACCCTCCGGTGCGCCGCGGCAACAGAAACGTTTTGACTTTCGGGATTTCCGTTACGAGCTTTTCAGGAAGGAGGAAAAATCCCATGATTGATTTCAGTTTCTTCTGGCTGCCCTTTATCGTCATCGGCATCGTCAACTTCTTCCTCAGCTGGCTGTACTACTCTCCCGGGGTGCCCTGGTTCCGCGCCTGGCAGGTCGGTGTCGGGATGGATCCGAGCAAGCGGCAGATGAGCGAAGCGGACAAGAAAGCCATGCCCCGGCTCATGGGAGGAGCGGCGATAGCGAGCTTCCTCTTTTCTTATGGACTGCAGGTTGCCGTCCACAGCATCAAGGCAATCGACTTCGGAACAGGAGTTCTGGTCGGCGTGGTCATATGGCTCGCCTTCGTCGTCACCCACAGCCTGAACACGCAGTTCGAGGGACGCAAGCCTGTTGTGCTGCTCATTAACAACTGCCTCTACCTCGTGACCTACGCAGTGGGAGCCGGAGTGGTCGCGGTCTGGCGGTGACGATGGCCCGCGCCAGAAAAGAAGAATGGCACACCCCGTTTCCCACGTGGATCTACGGCGCCTGATCTGGGTCGGGCCCCTCACGGTCGTCGCGGCGACCGTCGGCGTGCTCGTCGTGCGCCTGGCCGGTGTCGCGATCGTGCGCCCTGATCCCGCGTTCCCGCACCTTGGATGGTTGCCGCCGACCTTCTTCACGGTCTTCCTGGTCATCGGGGCGGTGCTCGTGTTTGCGCTCGTGGGACGTTTTTCGAAACGCCCCTACCGGGTATATTTCGTGATCTCCTTCGTCGTCCTGGTGCTCTCGTTCATCCCTGATGCCGTGGAGCCGATCTACGCCTTGGTACCGGGAGCAAACTGGCCGAGCGCCATCCTGCTGATGGTGCTTCATGTCGTGGCGTGGGGGATTACCGTGGGCATGCTCTTCACCCTGATCAAGCCGAAGGCCGGGTAGATCAGGACGGGAAGGTCCGCCTCCGGCGAACCCTGCGTGGGATTCTGGCGGACTGGAGGTTGCGATGGTTTTGCAGGAGGTTCAGATTCGTACCGCGGCCGGGAACGTTGACGCGCTCCTCGTCGGCCCGGATAAGGCTGACGCGCTGCCCGGTGTTCTACAGCTCACCGACGGCCTTGGCTTGCGCCCGGCGCACGCGGACCTGTCGAAGCGCATTGCCGAGCATGGCTACGTCGTGCTGACTCCGAACATCTTCTACCGCACGACAAGGCCCCCGGCCTTCGTCTTCGAGCCGGACTTCGCAAGCGAGCGCACGATGAACCGTTTCCGGGAGATCACGAGCCCGCTGACGCCGGACGCGATGGCAAGTGACGGCTCGGCCTTCATCGACTTCCTCTCCGCGCAACCGAAAGTAAGCCGCGGCCCGATGGGCGTGGTCGGCTTCTGCTTTGCCGGGCAATTCGCCCTCCGCGTCGCGGCGGCGCGGCCCGATCGCGTTGCTGCCGCTGCATCATTCCATGGCGGCAACTTACTGCGAGACACTGGCGAAAGCCCGCATCTCGTCCTGCCGCTGGTGAAAGCACGTCTCTACTTCGGCCATGCCGACAACGATCGCAGCATGCCCGCCGACGCCATCGAGAAGCTGGAGGCGGCGCTCCGTGCATGGGGCGGTGAGTACGAAAGTGAAAAGTATGATGGCGCGCTGCACGGATGGATGATCCCCGGGGGCAAGGCGTATTATCACGAGCATGCAGAGCGCGGTTTTGCGAAGCTGATGGAGTTGCTGGACGGCACGCTGCGCGTGAATGTCCCCGCGTGATTTCTGAAACAGGGAGCGCGACCGTTCCCTTCAAAGAGGACTTGAACCTCCATGCCCTTGCGAGCATTAGACCCTATTTGGCGGCCGCCTTTAGCTTCTTCAGAGCCGCCTCGCCATAGTACTTGCAGACACCCTTCACCGAGTCTTCCCTGACCTTGAGCTCGTCGAGAAGCTTCTTCACTCTGCCTGCGGAAATTCCAAGCGCCTCGGCAAGCTTGCCTGTGGTGTACAGTCCTGCCATTGGTTCCTCCTTGGATTGTGCGACTTTTCTGAGTCTAAGGCATTCCGCCCGAAGGGGCAAGCTTGCGCTACGCTCGAAAAGAATCAATTTCGGACGTTGCCTCTCGTTTGAAGCAAAGAATCGAGCACGCAGCCGTATTCTCAATTGACGAATGTCGCTCTTTCTTCCAATACTCAAATGGGAGAACTACCATGAAGATTTGGTTCATCACCGGAACATCGCGCGGTTTCGGCCGCGAATGGGCTAAGGCCGCTCTTGCTCGAGGAGACAAGGTCGCAGCAACGGCGCGAAACACCGCGGCGTTGAAGGACCTAGTGAGCGAGTATGGTAAGAACATTCTGCCTCTCAGGCTCGACGTTACAGACCGCGAAGCTGACTTTGCGGCGGTCAAGGCGGCCCACGATCATTTCGGACGCTTGGATGTGGTCATCGACAATGCGGGTTATGGACTGTTCGGAACGATTGAAGAAGTCACGGAAGCACAGGCTCGGGCGCAGATGGAGGCGAACTTCTTTGGTGCCCTGTGGATCACTCAAGCCGCTCTCCCTTACCTTCGCATTCAGGGGAGCGGCCATATTCTTCAGGTGTCAAGCATCGGCGGAGTCGTTGCGTTTCCTGGCGTTGGTCTGTACCACGCCTCCAAGTGGGCGCTGGAGGCTTTCAGCGATACCCTCAGCCAAGAAGTAAGCCAGTTCGGCATCAAGGTGACCATAGTCGAGCCGAGCGGTTTCAGCACCGACTGGGCAGGCAGTTCGGCGGTACACGCCAGCAAGAACCCGATCTACGACTCCATCCGAAATGTCCGACCTCCTCGACCAAAGCCGGGCGACCCCAAAGCTTCTGCCGCCGCCATCCTGAAGGTCGTTGACTCGGAGAACCCGCCGTTACGGTTGCTTCTGGGGAACTTCGCGGCTGACTGGATGAAGGAGGTATATCCCAGACGCTTGGCCACATGGGCGGAATGGGAAAGTGTATCTCGTTCTGCCGATGGGACGTGAGCGCGGGAAGCCCCGCGCGTCCTTCCAGATTGTCCGGGGGAGGTTGGAAATATGAAGGTGATTGCCTTTAATGGAAGTCCAAGAAAGGATTGGAACACTGCAACCCTGCTGCAGCATGCGCTTCAAGGTGCGGCCTCACAGGGAGCTGAGACGAAGCTCGTTCACCTTTATGACTACAATTACAAGGGGTGCGTGAGCTGCTTTTCCTGCAAGGTGAAAAACAGCGACAGCTACGGCAGGTGTGCCACGGAAGATGATCTTCTGCCGTTTCTCCGAGAAGCGGCAGAAAGCGCAGCCATTCTCGTTGGTTCACCGATCTACTTCGGATCCATCACGGGTACCACAAAGTCCTTTCTTGAACGGCTCCTGTTCCCATATCTCGTCTACGACCAGGACCATTCCAGCCTCTTTAAAGGGAAGCTGCCGACCGCTTTCATCTACACGATGGGCGCAAACGAGAGCCGCGTGGAGAGCGTTGGATACCCGCAGAGCTTCCGGCTCATGGAAGGCGTTCTTCGAAGGACGTTCGGGTCATCGGAGTATCTGGTTGTCACAGACACGTACCAGTTCGATGACTACACCAAGTACGAGACGTCCGGATTTGACGTGGAGGGCAAGAAGAAAAGAAAACAGGAAGTGTTTCCGCAGGACTGCAGGCGGGCGTTCGAGATGGGAGCGAAGCTTGCGCGGCCACAGGAGCCGAAGTAGGGTCGGCGGTGGCGTTCCGCAATCGAGAGGCTGACAGGTGAGGGAGGAGCAGTGAAAAGGCGTCGTCTGGGGCCCCGGGGCCGGAGGTTTCGGCTGTCGGTCTCGGCTGCATGGCAATGTCCGGCACCTATGGACCGGTAGGCGACGCGGAGAGCATCGCCACCATTCACGAAGCCCTTGAAAGAGGAGTCACCTTGCTGGACACGGGAGACTTCTACGGAAGAGGGCACAACGAGCTTCTGCTGCGGGAGGCGCTGAAGGACGGCAGGCGAGACCGGGTCTTCCTCCAGGTGAAGTTCGGGGCACAACTCGAACCGTCGGGCCGTTTCATCGGTTTCGATGGGCGCCCGGCCTCGGTGAAGACGTTTCTCACCTACACGTTGACACGCTTGGGAACGGATCACGTGGACCTCTACCAGCCCTCGCGCCTGGACCCGCGCGTGCCGATCGAGGAGACGGTCGGTGCCGTAGCTGACATGGTGAAGGCAGGCTACGTTCGATTTATCGGGTTGTCGGAGATGGGAGCTGCTACGATCAGGCGCGCGCACGCCGTCCACCCCATCACGGCGCTGCAGATAGAGTACTCGCTGATGAGCAGGAGCTTGGAGAAAGAGATCCTGCCGACCGTGCGGGAGCTGGGCATCGGCGTGACTGCCTACGGCATCCTCTCACGCGGTCTCCTGGCGCGCGTTGGTTCGCCAGAACGAGGTAAGACCGACATCCGCGGCAGATTCCCTCGTTTCCAAGAGGGCAATCTCAAGCAGAACCTAATCCTCGTTCAGGCGCTCGATGCTGTTGCGAAAAGGCTGGGAGCCACCACCACGCAATTGGCCTGCGCGTGGGTCCTTTCTCGCGGTGACGACATCGTTCCGCTTCTGGGGGCAAGAAACAGGCAGCAGCTTCGCGATTCTCTCGGCGCACTCGAGCTTTCGCTCCCGCCTGTGGATCTGGAAGAAATTGAGAGGGCGGTCCCCGTTTCCGCGGTCGCCGGGGGACGCTACGATGATCACGGAATGTCCAGCTTGGACAGCGAGCAGCCAAGGGCGCCGTGATACGACGCGCCAGAAACGGAGGCAACCAATGGCAATTAGGAGCGAATGGGTGCAGTACGGAGATCAGACCGGGTACCTCGCGTGGCCCGAGCGCGCTGCGGCGCCTCTCCCCGGCGTGATCGTCATTCAAGAAGCCTGGGGGGTCAACGAGCAGATCGAGAACGCGACGAAACGGATTGCCGCTGCGGGGTATGTCGCACTTGCTCCGGATCTTTACGCTGTGAAGGGGGAGAGACCGGCGGCGCTCAGCCGGGATCGGATTGAGAAGACGGTAGACTTCCTGCAACGGCTGCCCCCCGGCTCCATGATGGATCCCGCGGTACGGGATGCGGAGTTGGCCAAGCTGCCGGGAAGTGACAGACAGCAGCTCATCGAGAGCTTCGGCCAGATTTTCGGTTCCGGCGCCCCCGACCGTTTGCAGCGATTCGTGCCTCCTCTGCGGGACGCCGTGCGCTACCTGCGATCCGAACGTCCGGAGACCCGGCAGCAGCGCGTAGGGTGCGTTGGCTTCTGCATGGGCGGAGGCCTTTCCGCGCTGTTGGCCTGTGAAGAGCCTGAACTGTCGGCCGCCGCCGTGTTCTACGGAACTGCGCCAGCTGCCGAGAGAATTGAGAAGATCAACTGTCCCGTGATTGGCTTCTACGGAGAAAAAGATCAGCGAGTCAACACAGGCATCCCCGCATTCGAGCAAGCGATGCGCCACGGCGGGAAATCATTCGAGCACTATATCTATCCCGGCGCTGTTCATTCTTTCTTCAACGATGACAGGCCAAGTTACGACGTGCGGGCCTCGCGGGATTCCTTTGCGAGACTGCTGACCTTCTTTGTGAAGAACCTGGCCGGGTAGGCTGGGCTCCTCGCGGCGCGAGGAGCCGAACTCCTGCTTCATTCGACTCAGCCACTCGTGCGCGGGGACTTCCTGCGGGCACTTTCCTCCGCATTCCAGGAGCTCGAGGCACTTCCCTGCGCGCTCTGACTCCTTTAAAAACCCGTACAGCCGCTTTCCCTCTTGTTCGCGCCCGTGATGAGCGCGATTTATCTGTTGTTCACCTTGCTACCTCCGACAGTGCCCTTCGCTGTGCGGCCAAGGGCATTTGAGCTACAGTCTTTTTCTATCACAACTCCTAGTTCAACGGCCTCAAACGGAGTCCGTCTGGCGTAGGTGAAGCACACAGCGGTTCTTTCTAACGATGCGGGAACACGGGTCTTAGCGACCCACAGGGTGGAGGGGAGTCATGGAGCTGACGGCTTATACCTCGTCGATACGGGCATGCCCAATATTTCACCGCGAGTGCTGAGGTACCTGAAGAGCCTCGACAAGGCAGCGAAAGAGCGATCACTCCTCAATCAATGAAAAACCATGGTTTCTAAACCCTTTTTATATTCTCAATGAATTGAACCCTGAATCCATTTGGATCCATCACATAAACAAACTTAATCATCGGATTTGGCTGATGTGGTCCTGATTCAAGCCCAATTCCTTTTTCTTTTAGTACTCCTATGAACGCGTCTAGAGAATCCACCTCAAATCCTATTGACACATCCTTCCCATAGTTCCGGGAATTATTCACTTCATCATAGATAAGTTCCACTTTTGTTTCTCCTGATCCCAGGAACACTATCTTCATCTTTGGATTTGGATTCATCATCCTATCTACAGATAATCCTACCACTTTTGTATAAAACTCCAGAGATTTCTCAAAATCTTTCACATTGATTGTAATCCAGCAAAATCTCATGTTCTCCTCCCTCTAAGGTCATCGGGGATTCCGATCTCAACGATGTCATCGGGTTCATAGGCGTGCGACTAGTGGTAGTCAATTATCTCCGAGTCGGCCTTTCGCCGCGACGCGGAGGATACCGCGTCTACGTTCTGTACGATGCTCCCAATCTTCAGAATTGCCACGGCAACATAGCCGGTCGGAATCCCGACGAGGTCCCTGTAGTTCGCATTGAGGCTCGCAATCGGCCCCGTGTAGATATGCGAACCCAGACCGAGGGATTGCGCGGCCAGATACATGTTCTGGGTGGCCAAAGCACAATCAAAGGAAATGGCTGCGAAGCGATCGCGCTGATCCGAGCCCGAAATGACAATAAGGACATTCCCGGCCGTCGCATCGGGAATGATCTTCCTCATCGTCGCCAGGTCTTTGACGACCGTGAAATGCCACGGCTGACTGTTTCTTGCGCTAGGAGCCTGCACCCCGCAGTGCAGTATCAACTCAAGGTCCTTCGGGTCGACTGGAACAGCCGTGAAGCTCTTGACGGAGTACGCCGACGAAATGAAGTCCACGATATCGGCGCTCTTGGTCTGGCTGAATACCGCCGTCGAGAAAGCCACCAGCAGAGCAAGAACAAGCAACGTCTTTCGAGCCATGGTTCCTCCTTTGCGATCTTCACCTGCGAGCAAGCCCATCAACGCCCTGGTACGAAGACGGCTTGGCTGAACTCAGCAAATCCTTATGAGTGTTTTTCTATGGCTATTAGTAGATTGGCGCAAGAAACAAGTCAAGCGTAGCGTGTCTCTCAATGTCGCACAGAAGTCCTGCGTGTTCGCGCTCAGGGTCACGCTCAGAGTCACAGTTGGTCAACGTCTTTGTGATAGCGGAGCCCATCAACGAGCAGGGCGACCATGCGCCGAGCGTGGTCGGGTCCGCGATCGTAGGCTCTCATGCACAAGCTTGCGACAGTATCCAAGAGGTCCTCAGCAGCGAAATCGCTGCGGATCGCGCCAGCGGCTGCCGCGGACTCAAGAAGCGTTCGAAGTGCGGGTTGGAGTCGCTGCTGGAAGTACGTAGGCAGGGTTTCGAAGGCCGGGTTTCCCGAGTGCAGGGCGCTGGCCAACCCTCGTTTGGTTCCAATAAAGGCTGCGTATCGCTGCATCCATTTCGCCAGTGCCTCGCCAGGCTCGTGCTCGGCGGCCAGGATCGGTGCGGCGTCCGCGCAGGCATCGATTTCGTGACGGAAGACTGCCGCGACGAGGTCGGAGCGCTGCGGAAAGTGGCGATAAAAGGTCCCGATGCCGACCCCGGCATTCTCGACGATCTCTCGTACTGGAGCGTCCACCCCAGAGGTCGAGAACACCTTGATGGCCGCCTGGAGCAACGCGTCGATGTTGCGCTGTGCGTCGATGCGCACCCGCCCACCCTTGTGGCCCCGAGGCTCCAAACCATCACCTTGGTCTTCCAATTCGTCGTTCACTAAGTTTCCTTTTGACAATCGGAACGGTGTTCCATATATTAAAAAGACAAGCGGAACGTTGTTCCGTTATAATTGGAATGTGGTTCCGCTTGCTTCAATGTAGCACAGCGAAGCGGCGTTGACCACACTCGATGCAAAGAAGGAGATTACTATGCATGACAAACGCGTCGCCCTGGTCACCGGGGCTAATCAAGGAGTCGGTTTCAGGTCGCAAAGGAACTCGTGGCACATGGCTTCACTGTGCTGGTCGGGTCGCGCAATTTCGAGCGCGGCGAGGCTGCGGCCAGGGAGATTGGGCCGGGCGCCATCGCGCTCCAGCTCGACGTGACAGATCAGGCTTCGATCGCCGCCGCGGCGGAGCGCATCCGCAAGGAGCTTGGCCTCCTCGACGTACTCGTCAACAACGCGGCCATCTCGAATACTAGAAAGGGCAGCTTGTCCCTCCAGGAGTACGCAAAGATTACCCGCCCGAGCGCCGTGTCTCTTGATGAAGTGCGCGCGGTGTGGGAGACGAACGTTTTCGGCGTCCTAGCCGTTTACCAGGCGATGCTGCCGCTCCTGCGTGAGTCGTCGGACGCCCGCATTGTCAACGTTTCGAGCGGCGTTGGCTCGCTGTCGACGAACGCCAACCCGGCCCACCCGTACCACAAGTCCTTCGGTCCTGTCTACCCTGCGTCCAAGGCGGCCCTCAACGCTGTGACGCTCGCCATAATGATCGAGCTGGAGTCGACCGGGATCAAGGTCAACTTGGTCTCCCCGGCCTTTACCAAGACGAACCTTAACGGATATGAGGGCACGGAGCCTGTCGAAGAAGGCTCCCGCGAGGTAGTGCGCGTTGCGCTCCTCGGCCCTGACGGCCCAACAGGTACGTTCACGCGCTGGGAAAACGTCAATATCCCGTGGTGATGGAGGAGAATACCATGAAATACCGCACGCTCGGAAGAACAGGCATAAAGGTCAGCCCTTATTGCCTCGGCGCGATGATGTTCGGCGCTTTGGCCAATTCCGACCACGACGATTCGATCCGGATCATCCACAAGGCTTTGGATGCGGGGATCAACTTCATCGATACCGCTGACAGGTACAGTCAGGGGGAGTCGGAGGAAATCGTCGGCAAGGCTCTCAAAGGCCGGCGCGACAACATCGTGCTCGCCACCAAGGTGAACAACCCTATGGGCGATGACCCGAACCAGCAGGGCAATTCGCGACGCTGGCTGATCCGCGAAGTGGAAGCATCGCTGCGCCGCCTGCAGACCGACCACATCGATCTCTACCTGATTCACCGTCCGTCACCGGATACCGATATCGAGGAAACCCTCTCGGCCCTGACCGATCTGATGCGCTCTGGCAAGGTGCGCGCGATTGGATCGTCGACGTTCCCTGCGTCGGAGATCGTCGAAGCGCAATGGGTCGCGGAACGGCGCGGGTTGGCACGGTTCCGCGTCGAGCAACCGCCCTACTCGATCCTGAGCCGCGGCATCGAACGCGAGGTGCTACCGGTTTGCCAGCGGTACGGGATGGGCGTGATGGTCTGGAGTCCCATGGCCAAGGGCATGCTCACCGGCCGGTACCGCAAGGGCCAGCCGCTTCCCGACAGCTTGCGCGCCAGGGGGGTGATGGCCAGACAGATGAGCGACGAAAACCGCCTGGATGCGGTTGAACGGCTGATCCTCGTGGCGGAGAACGCCGGGCTTTCACTGACCCATATGGCGATGGCTTTCGCGGTGGCCCACCCAAGTGTGACGTCGGCGATTCATCGGCCCGCGAACGATGGAACAGCTCGACGATCTGCTCGCAGGCGCCGAGGTCGTTCTTGATGACGGAGTCCTCGACCAGATCGACAAGATTGTTCCCCCCGGAACCGATGTCGGATCAGACGCGGCGGCCTACAACCCACCGGAGGTGACACAGGCCAACCTGCGCCGCCGTCCGAACAACGAGCGATCCGCGAGCTGACCTGTTGATGAGGCCGGGAGATTAGGGAGTAGCCTGTCCGTGGATGGAGCACGACGCCGTGGAATCGGCGAATCAAACTCCGCAAGGCGCTTCGGACGAGGCGGCAACGCAGGCGGGCGGCTGTAATTTTCCCTATCACTTAATGGCAAAGACAATGGGCAACCGCTGGCTCATTTATGAATCATATCGAACAGGAGGCAAAATGCCCGGAAGAGGACTTGAACCTCCATGCCCTTGCGAGCACTAGACCCTGAAGGTGGTGCGCATCCTCTTCCCTGCGTGGCTCACTGTGTCTTTCTGTGGCTATTTGTAGATTGGTGAAGGACATAAGTCAAGTATACTATGTCTCTCAATGTCGCAGTGAAGCCCTGTGTGTTCGTGCTTAGGGTCACACTCAGAGTCACAGTGCGCAAAGGTCAGGTTCGGCGAACATGACCTTGGCACTTCAAACACGCCAAAGATGTAGCAAATGGACACTCCCATTTCCTGAAAGCGAGATTCCCAACTTGTCAACCTGCTCGTGTTCGAATTGCCGGTTTTGGACGAGCATGTCGAGCGACCCAGGCAGCCATCGAGGTTTTGAACCGGCACCCTGACAAGAAATTCCTACCCCCAGAGAGACCGCAGCGAGCCCCTCCATTACGGCAACGGGGTACCTTTGCAGTGTCGGCATCGGAGCGGTACTTTAGCGGAGGCTTCTGTTTCGGGGCAATTCAAAGGAGGAGTTCCGTGAAGAGGACGCGAATCGGTGTCATTCTCTCTCTTGCGCTGTTGCTTGGTGGAGCAATCGCAGGCCAGGCCGCGGACATCACCATCACCTACTGGCAGTACTTCTACCAGTCCAAGGTCGACCTGATGAGCGACCTCATCAAACAGTTCGAGGCCCGGAACCCAGGCATCCATGTCGAGCAGGTAACATTCCCGTACGAGAGCTACCTGCAGAAGGTGGCCGCGGCTGTTCCCGGCCGGTGAGGGACCGGATGTGATCAATCTCTACTACGGGTGGCTCCCCCTCTGGGTCAAATCGGGCTACCTGCAGGCGCTTCCTGAATCCGCCTTCAGCTCCGCGTACCTCGCAAAGACCTTCTATCCTTTTGTTGCCCAGTCCGTGAGCTTCGGCGGAAAGAACTATTCCGTTCCGACGGCGGTAAGGACCCTCGCCCTCATCTACAACAAGAGGCTCTTCAGGGAGGCGGGGCTCGATCCGAACGTGCCGCCCAGGACTCTCGACGAGCTCCTGGCGGACGCGAAGAAGCTTTCCAAGTACGACGCGCAGGGCAACCTCGTGCAGTCCGGTCTCCTCATGCAGCCCAGCGGCCAGGGGCACGTCTGGATCAGGGAGGTTCTCTTCCGACAATTCGGGGCGACGCCCTACAGCGCGGACGGCCGCAGGGTGACTTACAATTCGCCGGCGGGCATCCGGGCGTTCCAGTGGTACATGGACAGGATCACGAAGGACAAGGTGGGCTACCCGAACTTCTCCACTGACGATCCCACCGCGTTCACGGCCCAGAAGGCCGCAATGAACATCGACGGATCCTTCCGCATCGCCACCTTGAACGCGGTCAAGAACCTCGAGTGGGGAGCCGCAGAGCTTCCCACCTACAAGGGCATCAAGTCGAACTTCGCCTCCTTCTGGACGAACGCCATTGTGAGCGGCGTCTCCGGGGCGAAGCTGGACGCCGCGGTCAAGTTCCTCGCCTTCCTTACCTCACCCGGGGTCCAGGACCAGTGGCTGAAAAAGGTCGGCGAGCTCCCGGCCACCCCGAGCCTCTCGAACCGATACCAGAATGACCCGGTGATCAGCGTTTTCCTTAAGGGGCTTGCGTACGCCCACGCCACTTCCTACGTAGACGAGGCAGCCCAGCGCGCCATCCTCGACGACGCGGTGGACGTGGTGAACCTGAAAAAGGCAGATCCCGCCGCGGTCCTCAACGCCGCCGCCGCGAAGGAGCAGAAGCTCATCGACGACTTCTGGAAGTAGGGAGACGAGTGACACTCGCGGCCAGACGCGCAGCAATCGCGTATGCCTTCCTGGGCATACCGCTCGTATTCTTCGTGGGCGTGCGCTTCGGGCCCATGCTCTACATGATCGCGATGAGCTTCACGGACTGGGGTCTTCTGCGCAAGGCGATCCATGTCGTGGGGCTGGCGAACTACGCGACGATCTTCGCCGATCCGGTCTTCCTGAAATCCCTGGTCAACACCGCGAAATACGCGGTGGTCGGCGCGCCGGTGGTCATCGTCCTCAGCCTGTTCATCGCCCTCATCCTGGACCGCGTGCCGAGGGGGAAGGGCATCTATCGATTGATCTATGTGCTCCCCTATATCACACCCGTGGTGGCCGTCGCGTGGGTATGGCGATGGATGTTCCAGTCGCCGCCCCTTGGCGTTATCAACGCGGTCTTCGTCTCCGTGGGGCTCAGGGCCCAGGAGTTCCTCAACAGCCCCACGCAAGCCCTTCCGTCCATCCTTGCCGTCAACGTCTGGATCGAGCTCGGCTACTGCACGATCGTCTTCCTGGCGGGGCTCCAGACCATCCCGTCCAGCATCATGGAGGCCGCCCGCATGGACGGCGCATCGGGGTGGCGGCTTCTCCGCGGGATCACCCTTCCCCTGCTCCTGCCAGTGACTCTTCTGCTGGTCGTGGTGGAGGGAATACAGTTCCTGCGGATATTCACCCAGGTCTACAACCTGTCGTACCAGGCGTTGGGCGGGCCGCTGGATTCCACCAAGTCAGCTGCGCTCTATATCTACCAGAAGGCCTTCACCAGCTTCGATATGGGCGTGGCAGCCAGCGCGAGCCTCGTGCTGTTCGGGATCATTCTTGCCGTTACCATTGTCCAACTGAGGTTCTTCGACACGAGGCTTGACTACTAGTGGTCGCCATGAAGGGACGAACGCCGGCTGTTGCCCCCGCCTACGTGGCATTGTCGCTCCTCTCGGTGATCATGCTTTTCCCCTTCCTCTGGATGCTCTTGTCGAGCTTCAAGGACGCGACGCAGATCTATGAGATGACGCTTTTCCCCTCGAACCCTACCCTCGACAACTACGTCTCCATCCTCCTGGCCAGCAACTCCCGTTTCCCCCAGTGGTTTCTCAACAGCGCGATTGTCGGGGTGGCCACCACGGCGTCCGTGCTGCTCTTCGATTCGCTCGTCGGCTACACCCTTGCCAAGTTCCGGTTTCCCGGCAAGCGGATCATTTTCCTTCTCATCATCAGCACGCTCATGATCCCCACCGAGATGCTCGTGATCCCCTGGTACGCGCTGGCCAGGGCGCTCAAGTGGGTCAACAACTACTGGGGCATCATGTTCCCGGGCATGATCAGCGCCTTCGGCGTCTTCCTGATGCGCCAGTTCATGGGGACGCTGCCGGACGACTTGATTGACGCGGCGCGGGTTGACGGGAAGGGGGAGCTGCGGATCTTCTTCACCGTCGTCCTTCCCCTTGTCACGCCGGCCCTCGCGATCCTCGCGATCTTCAACTTCATCGGCAACTGGAACGCCTTCCTCTGGCCCCTGATAGCGGCGGCATCACCGCGTATGTTCACCCTCCCCGTCGGGCTCGCCAACTTCTCCGGCGAGGCAGGCAGTAACTGGCAGTCCATCATGACCGGCGCCACGGTCTCCATGCTGCCTCTCGTCGTCGTTTTCCTCATCTTCCAGAAACAGATCGTCAAGGGCATCGCACTCACCGGGCTGAAGGGGTAGTGTCTATGAGCGTCGACTTCTCGCGCGTCTACGTCGAGCACGTGCTTGACCCGGGCTACCGGAACTGGAAGAGGCTCTACTACGGCGACCTGCTTGCCGTGCACAAGGCCCACCTCATCATGCTCCAGGAGACAGGCATCGTGTCCCGGGCGGCCGCGGCGGCGATAAAGGCTTCCATGGCCGCTATAGAGGCCGGCACAGGATTCCCGGATCACCTCCCCGAGGGGTTGGAGGACCTTTTCTTCTTCTACGAGAAGGAGCTCGATCATCACGGGGCAGGCATCTCCGCTTCCCTGCACACGGCGCGCAGCCGAAACGACCTGGACACGACGGTCTTCAGGCTCGCCCTGAAGCGCGAGCTCCGCGATCTCGTGGGCCGCCTGGCCTCGTGTGCAAGGACAATCCTTCAACGCGCTCGCGCCGGGGAGAGCGAGCTCACCATCCTCTCCACGCACGGGCAGCCCGCCAACGTCTCGACGATGGCCCACTACCTGAGCGCCTTCCTTCTCGATTTCCTGGAAGGGACCGAGTCCCTCGTCACGGCCATGGGATCCACCGACCGCTGCCCTCTCGGGGCCTGCGCGATCACCGGCACGGGCTTCGCCATCAACCGCGGCCGCACCTCGCATCTCCTGGGTTTCAGCTCTCCCGTCCCCAACAGCTACCAGGCCATCGCGACATCGCATTGGCTGACCAGTCCCGCCCAGGCGCTGCAGCTCATCCTCTCCGACGCGGGGCGCCTTGCCACCGATATGATTCACAAGGCAGCCGCCGAGGTGGGGCTCTTCGTGTTCCCCGACGATCTCGTGCAAAAAAGCAGCATCATGCCGCAAAAGCGCAACCCGGTGATCCTCGAGCACATACGCATCCAGGCGGGGCTCGCGGCGGGAGCCTGCGATTCGATTGTGCGCCTCTTCAGGAACGTTCCCTACCAGGACGTGAACGAGGTCGCGGACGCTCCGGTGAGCGACTTCCTCGACTCGCTTTCCCATGCGCGCTCCTGCGTGGCACTCGTGGAGCTGGCGGTCAGCAAGGTCGCTTCCAGCCAGCCGCGCGCACGTGAGATAGCGGTCACGCAAGGGGTGACGACAACCGAGCTCGCGGACACCATGGTCCGTGCCTGCGGCATCAGCTTCCAAAACGCGCATCATGCCTGCGCGGCTTTCGTCCGTTCGGGGTACGACAAGACCCGGCTGCGAGAAGCCTACAGGGAGATGGTGGGAAAGGAGCTCCCCCTTTCGGACCACGAGATCGATGAGGCCCTTGAGCCGGAACATTTCGTGGCGGTGAGGAAGACCTTGGGAGGCCCTGCCCCTGGTGGGATGGCGTCTGTGTACGATGCTATTGCAGCGGCGATGGCACGGATCGACGCGGCAGTCGTCGAGATGGACGAGCGCGGTCGTTCGGCCGCCGCGGAGCTCGCGGCCGCCTGGGCCCGGCTATGAGGCGGGGAAAGTACTTCTGATATGAAGTGACCTGTCAAGCCCACCTTCTTTTTTCTTTATTGTCTGTTCCTCCTTCGGTGGGGCGTTTCGAGCAAAGGTCGAAGCGGCTTTCGACGACGGTTGATCACTCTGATATTCGCGGATCGAGCATTGCTGCCCGCCTGCATAATCGTGATCCGTCGGGAGCTGCCTCTGACTAAAAACGCGGGTCCGGTCGGTATCGACCTGTCGCATAGAAGTGGCGAGGATTCTCCTTTCCGCGTGCCCTGCGACCTTTGCCCGCAATGCCCCACCATCATAGCTTTCTTGGCTCCCTATACTCTCCTATGCTGCGCCTTTCACCCTCTGCGCCTGAGCGCGTTCCACGCTTACCCCGATGGCCCAGATGAAGCCCAACATCTCGCGTGCCACCGCGGTCACCACTTCCTGCTTCGTCTTCCCCTTACCCAGCAGGCGCATATAGCGACTATGCAGACGGTGACGTGCCTTCGATGCAATCTCCTGCACTTCCGCACTCAGGCCTTCCTGGCGCTTGCGCATCAGGACGCTGAGCACTGGTTTGTAGCGTTGTGACCACGCCGCTTCCACTATGACGCGCCGCAAATGGGCGTTGCCGGTCTTGGTAATGCCTCCGCGGCGAACTTTTCCGCCGCTGGAGTGCTCGCTGGATACCGCCCCGCTGTATCCCATGAGCTGGCGCGGGTGCTCAAAGCGTGTCAGTGTTCCCACTTCGGCCACGATCGTCACCGCCCCGACCTTGGCCACTCCGCGGAGTGCCTGCAGAGCCTGGATGAGCTCACGCATGCTCTCGGGGGCTTGCTCGACTGCCTCGTCGATCGCTTTCTCCAGCCGGGCAATTCGTACCCCAGCGTGCTCGACCTCGTTCAGGTAGTCCTCCAGTGTCACCTGTTGGGAGCGCTGATCGAACGTCACCTTCCCTTTGATCCAGTCAAGGTAGTTCTGCGTCCAAGCGCGCATTTGCTGCGCTGGGCGTTTCCCATGTCGCAGAAGATACTTCCCCAAGCGATGGCGAGCCCGTAGCTGGTCCTGCTTGGCCGCCTCCCGCGCGCGCACCAGGTCGCGCAGTGCCTCGTGTGCCGCATCAGGCACCCACACCGGCGTCAGCTCTCCGGCCCGGAAGCTGGAAGCCAACCGCTCAGCGTCCCGCCTGTCGGTCTTCACCCGGTCCCCGACCTTGGTCGGCACCAGCGTGGGAGCTATCACCACACAGGGGATCCCCAGCTTCGTCAATTGCCAGTACAGCGCGTAGCCCGTTGGTCCGGCCTCGTAGCAAGCCGTCCACGCGTCGCCCTCGTTGAGCTTCTTCACAAGCTTTCGAACACTCTCCTCCCGATTGGGGATGGTCCCCAGCCCGCGCACTGCCTCTTGCTTTTCGGCCATCGCTGCCGCAATGGTCTGCGCATGGACATCCAGCCCTACAAAACGCCGCACTCCTGTGGTAGCCTTCTTCATGACCGCCTCCTTCGCATGTAGCTCTGCGCTACTTTCACCCGATCGCAGCGCAACCTACGATACTACGATCGGGGCGGTCACTTCATTATGACTAATAGAGCGAGCGAGGGAATCTTCGCCTCGCTGAGCGGATTCCAGCTTGCGTTCAACCTGCTGCTGCAGCTCGGCCGGCAGTGGACTCCGCTACGCACCAGCCTCACCTTGATCCCCTGGACGCTCGGCAGCGCCGGCGCTGTGCTCGTCAAGAAACTCGGCCGCGCCACCCTGCAACTCGGCCTCGGCATCGCCATCATCGGCCTGCCCGCACTGTGGTTAACCATCGTCCGCTGGAGCGACAGGCTCAGCTCTTGGATGCTGGTCCCATCGCTGCTGTGGATCGGGTTCGGCACCGGTCTGGTGTTCGTCCCGATCTTCGACTTCATCCTTGGCGCCGCCACCACCGAAGAGGTCGGCACCGGCTCAGGTATGTTCAACGCCGTCCAGCAGTCCGCCGGCGCCATCGGCGTTGCCGCCCTCGGCACAGTGTTCTTCGCTCGCGTCGGACCCGGCGGAAACGCAGACTTTAACAACGCCGGATGCTCGTAATCGAGATTGCCGCCGTGCTGTACATGATCACCTTCACTCTGGTGTGGCTCCTACCGAAGCACGTCCAGCGAACAGAAGGCTGATTGCAAAGGAGCGCTAGTCAAATGTTTTACTAGAGGTGGAGAAGATGGCGTCGTTTAGGGTGAAATCAACAAGTCCTTGTGAGAGAAGCAGTTTGCGATTGCCCGGAAGAGGACTTGAACCTCCATGCCCTTGCGAGCACTAGACCCTGAATCTAGCGTGTCTACCAAATTCCACCATCCGGGCTCGCCGGAAACGTAGCAACAATCGCCCAAACTTGTCAAGGTTGCCGCTGGTCGCTATCCTAACCGAATGGCCGCCATTCGCATCCTCTTCATCGGCGAGATCGTCGGGAAGTCAGGTGTCTGGTGCGTGAAGGAGCTGCTCCCGAAGCTGAAGAAGGAACACGCCATCGATTTCGTGGTTGCCGACGGGGAAGGCGCGACGGGCGGATTCGGAATCGGAAAGAATCACGCGGTCTACCTGCACAAGCTGGGAATCGACGTCATCACGACGGGAGAGTGCAGCTACTACAAGAAAGACATCGTTGAGCACTTTACCCGGGCCCCTTACCTCCTGCGTCCGGCAAACTTTCCGCCCAAGAATCCCGGCCGTGGTTTCATGGTCTACCCGTGCAACGGGAGGAAAGTGGCGGTCGTGAGCCTCCTGGGCGTGGCAGGTTTCAAAAGAGTCCACTTGAAAAATCCCTACAGCCTCCTCCCCCGGCTCCTGGAGAGCATCACCCCGGAGACCACATCCATCATCCTGGATTACCACGCGGTGACAACCGCGGAGAAGGCGACGATGTTCGCCATCGCGGATGGAAAAGTCTCCGCCGTGATCGGAACGCATACGAAGGCCATTACCGCGGACGACCGGATCCTCGCCGGTGGAACGGCGGTCATCACGGATGCGGGTCGAACCGGAAGCCTTGAGTCGGTGGCCGGCCTGGACCCCGTGATCGAGATCCGCAAGCTCACGACCCTCGTGCATGAATACTCCAAGGAGGCCTGGGCCCGGCTCGAGCTCCAGGGGGTGATCATCGAGGTCGACGATGCGGGAAAGGCGACATCGATCACCCGGCTGCGGGTGGAGTGCCCCGCGCCGCCGCCGGCCGCGACGCAGGCCGACGTTCCGGCCCAGGAAGAGTAAGCAGGCTTTCCCGAAAGTCCTTTCGCAAGTACTTAAGAAACGTCAATAACTCTTCTCAGGGAGGTGTCTGATGTTCATCGACTTCCTGACTCTGATGCTCACGAACCTCGTGGTGGCCCTCGTTCTGTTCGCCCTGTTCATGGGCAGGCTCATCGACAAGGACGCGAAGAAGGTGGTGCCGGGTTTCCTTCTCACCGGCTTCATCGCACTCATGACGGGTTTTCGAATGATCTTCACATGGCCGCTCCCGGGACCGTACAACTTTGCCTACGGCGAGATGACCGTGTTCTACGGCGGCTTTTTCTTCATGGCGGGCCTTGCCATCGTCTTCAGCTGGGACCTCATTACGATCGGCATCTATGCTTTCTTCGCGGGGATAGCAGCGGTGGTCATTGGCGTGCGGATCCTCAACCTGAACCTGACCAAAGAGCCTCTTCTTGCGGCTGGCGGGTTCGTTCTGACAGGACTCTCGTCAATTCTCACCCTGCCAGCGTTGTTCTTCAAGAAGGCGCGCGTCTTGCGGATCATCCTGGCCATTCTTCTCCTTGTCTGCGCGGTCATCTGGGCATTCACCGGGTACGCGGCTTACTGGCAGCATTTTGACGCATTTGCAAAATGGACCCCGGCGACCATGAAATAGTCTGACCCTTTTCCTGCTTTACGGAACCCAGCGTGTTCTGGTAGAATGCCTGCACTCTCATGAAATGGCAGGAGCTTCTCCGTAATTCAGTCAACGGTGAGACCATCAAGGCAGGCACCCTGAGGAAGATCCCCCACCTCAAGACCTGCCCGTACTGGGACCGGGCCACGTTCCTGGGATGGGTGAACTACCAGCTGAGCTTCGCCAACTACGACGGGGGGCTCGTGAAGTATGACAACCGCATCTACTACATAAACAGGTCCCAGGTGGAAGCGCTCCGCCCCTGGGTGCGATGGGACCTGCGCAAGAAGGTCACCGTCGTCAAGGATTGATCGCGTCCCTCGCGCAGCTTGATCGGGCCCTCTTGGTCCTCCCCCGGCTTTATGCTACAATCCAATCCCCATGAGCAAATACATTTTCGTCACCGGCGGCGTATGCTCTGGGCTGGGAAAAGGCGTCGCCGCAGCCTCATTGGGGAGCCTCCTGGAGAACAGGGGGTTCAGCATACGAATGATAAAGATCGACCCGTACATCAACGTTGATGCGGGTACGATGAACCCTTACCAGCACGGCGAGGTATATGTCACCGACGACGGCGCGGAGACGGACCTCGACCTCGGAAACTACAGCAGGTTCACTTCATCCCCCCTCGGCCGCGACAACTCCATCACGACGGGCCAGGTCTACCAGGCCGTGATCACCAAGGAGCGTGAAGGAAGGTTCCTCGGCAGGACGGTGCAGGTCATCCCGCACATCACGGATGAGATCAAGACGCGCATCTTCCGCGTGGGGGAGCAGCCCGGCGTGGACCTCACCATCGTGGAGATCGGGGGAACGGTGGGCGATATCGAAAGCGTCCCGTTCCTGGAGGCGGCGCGGCAGTTCATCCACGACCTGGGAAAAGAGAACGTGCTCTTCATCCATCTCACCCTCGTGCCCCAGGTCTACTGGGGAGAGCCCAAGAGCAAGCCCACCCAGCACTCGGTGAAAGAGCTTCGGGAGATCGGAATCCAGCCCGACATCCTCCTCTGCCGGGCCTCCGGTCCGCTGGACGAGGACCTGCGCCGCAAGATCTCCCTGTTCACCAACGTGGAGAAAGAAGCGGTGATCTCGGCGTACGATGTGCGAACCACGATCTACGAGATCCCGTTGACATTCGTCGACCAGAAGGTGGACCAGATCATCGCCAAGAAGCTCGGCCTCGAGGAAAAAGGACCTGTCCGCGACGGCTGGCGCAAGGTTGTGAAGCATTTCACGGAAGCAAACAGGACCGTGCGCGTGGCCATCGTCGGCAAGTACACCGGCCTTCACGATGCCTACATATCGATCTTCGAGTCCCTCTTTCACGGGGGGATTGCCAACGGCGCGCGGGTGCAGCTGGTCAAGTTTGAAAGCGAGGAGCTGGAAGACGGGCGGGACCTCTCGGTTGCCTTTGCGGAATGCGACGGGGTCCTGGTGCCCGGGGGCTTCGGGCTTCGGGGGATCGAGGGCATGGTCCGGGCCGCGCAGCACGCACGTGAGAACAAGGTCCCCTACCTCGGGATCTGCCTGGGGATGCAGATCATGATCATCGAGTACGCCCGTAACGTCCTTGGCCTCAAGGACGCAAGCTCCACGGAGTTTTCCCCGGAGACCAGGACGCCCGTCGTGAGCCTGCTGGAGGAGCAGGTGGACATCAAGGCCTATGGCGGAACCATGCGCCTGGGGAAAAGCGATACGCGGCTGAAACCGGGAACGAAAATCCAGGCAGCCTATGGGACGGAGGTCATTTCGGAGAGACACCGTCATCGCTATGAGGTCTCGAACCAGTACCGGGCGGACCTCGAAGGGGAGGGGCTCCTCGTGAGCGGGCTCACCCGGATTCCTCACTGGTGGAGTCGGTT
>CAVQAA010000005.1:0-220110 GCA_963710335.1 uncultured Spirochaetota bacterium | reverse complement strand
GTCGCCTCCATCCTGAATGATGAATGGGGTGTCTGGCAGCAGATACTACAAATGGCGGGACAAACCCTTCAGGAATCGGGGAGACGGCAGCCGCAAGCGCAAACGCTGCCCTCGTCCAGGACAGCAAAAGATAGGCGCTCTGCAGATGGTGATCGGACTCCAGGGATCATACGTATTTGATTTGATCACCCCAGGTAGTGGAACTTACGGGTCGCAGTCGATGGCCTGGGGAGCAGCGAGTGGCGGCCCTCCCACGCGCTACCAGGGCCGCCGTGTGCTTCCCTGTCAGGGCCAGGTTATCACGATTGCGAATTATCCCGACCTCTGCGCCGCCGTCTATTGCGGTGACGGCAACAACCCTACGGCCCCCTATTGCTATAAGACCACGAGTCGAGCTTGCCAAACACCAACCGTTCGACATCAGGAATCTACATGGTGATCGCCGATTGCCGAGGCCTCACGCTTCGCGGATTCGACCCTAACGCGGTTCATGATCCGCAGGGTGCAAGCCGATTGCTCGCCGTCCCTCCAGCAGGATGCGATTCAGGGGCACGTTCATGCGCCATCAAATGGAAATAGTTTTTGGACTGGAGCTGTTGGTTCTGCAGGAACTATTGGCGGTGGTGTGAGTTTTGTTGGCGTTTCTTTCACCGGTTCCCCTGTCACCGATGGCACCAACGGCACGCCGCGAACGGCGCCAGAGACCCGCATGTACAATTTTTCGTGCAACATCGGCATTTGCTACTAAGGAGGCGAACGTGAAAACCGTTATTCACCAAACCATAGACGGGCTTGAGATCGTGCGGGGCTTCGGCGTGGCAGCGGTCGATAACGCGGCTCTTTTTGCGAAGATACAACCCGCGCTTGCCGCATCAGATGAGGCGGCAGCCTGCGCGGCGCTTTCGAAATCAATATATGCCGCGGCTCTCGCACTCGAACGGGCAACGACGCAGGCGGAATATACTGCGGCGCGGAAGAATTGCGACGCGCTCATGGAGAGATCGCCCGCACTCGCCGCGGCCCTCGAGGCCAAGCGCAGGGCCCTTGTCGCCGCACTTGATCAGGATCCCTCGTATACTTTCCGCCCGGGCCCCTGCCCGACGGGAGGCGAAGACATCATGTGGACCCGCAATACTCGAAGCTCAAGGCGGCAGCCGACGCGCTTCCCCGGGAAGCATGCTGACGATGGACGGAATGACAATTCAGACGCAAATGGCGGCCGCGCCCGCGTGAGCGGACTCCTCGCCGCCCTGATTTTTTCCTACTCCCTCACCGTCGGCGTGAATAACGGCGCATTCCTGGACTACACCGCAGATCCGATCACTCGGCAGGCGATTACGCTTCCTCTGTTCGTGGACCTGCAGGCCGATGTCCAGCTCGGACCCGTTTTCCTCGGAGGCGGGATCCGCAACGACTTCACCCCGCTTGCGTGGAATAACTTCGACCCGCTGCAGAACGTCTACACTTTCCGCGCAGGCCTTCGCTTTGACTTGGCGCCCGGGCTGCAGATCGAGGCTGGCTATTCGCATTCCTGCTATCACCCGCAATCGACCTATTCAACTGCGCAGCTTATCACCGGGGAAACCCTCGCGGTTCCCCGATATGAGGGCGCACTCGATACCGGATACGTGACCCTTCGCGGGCGTGTGGGCGGGAAGAGGTAAGCACGCACGAATTGAGGGAGTGTAAAGATACGGCAGGTCTCCCGAAAGTCGCACCACGGCCCGCCACGCGAAAGGTTTTCTGATGAAAGGCAAGCATGGCCGTTGACCTTGAAATCGCGCTCACTCTTAACTGGTCCGGCCACGCGGTGCCCGCCAATAGAAGGCTGCGCCAGGGCCGCTGGTATCGGGATCCTCGGTACACCGCATTCCTGAATGACCTCTCCTGGTCATTCCGAGCCGAGGCCGCCGCCGGCGCTTCACCTCGCCCCGGGTGCAGATCCTGATCGACGCGCCGCGGATGGACGTGGACGCCCTCGCGAAACCCGTGCTCGATGCCCTGGCAGGCCGCCGGTATCGTGGATAACGATCATGACGTCATGGCGGTCACGGTGGAGCGCGCCCAGCTCCGCGGCGCCTGGTCGGGCGACGTGAGGGGGCCGCATCACCTTCGGATAGAGATCACAGAGGGCGGGTCAGCTCAGAGGTGAACGTTGAGCCCAGAAAAGCGCGAGCTGCTTCTCGGTCAGATCGACGCGGCCATTGCAGGAGCCCTGCTGCGGGTGAATCGCGCCGTTGCGATCTGCGACAGCCTGGAAGTAGGGGGCATGACCTTGAGCGCGCCCGCGCGACCGTGGCCAGGGCCCGGGGATCCGAGAGGCGGTCGTCAACGCTGGTTTCCCACTTCCTCCGCCCCGGGCTGGCGGGAGGCCTGCGCCTGAAATGCAGGACGAGGACTCGCTCGAGCCAAGGCAATAGGCTCGCGTATTCCATCGCCCCGACAACTGTGCCACACTCTGCACACTGGATGAGAGTGATGGCAAAACGAGAATTAACGAGTGTTACTGTTTTGCCTTCAAATTGAGTTCCTCCGCAACCGGTGGCGGGGCATTTTGAATCTGGCATAATCAGCTCCTCCTGGATTAGATGGATTTCTTGGCCGCTTTCCATCCTTAATACATCGGAGGGGCATTGGAAGCAAAGCCGGCCGTTGACTTAAGAACGCAACGCAGTAAAGTCATATACGAGGTGAGAACAATGGGGAAACGAAAGTCCACGTCGGCGACAGTACCGGCAATTTGATAAAATCGATGGATCAACTGCGGATTCAGCAGTTAGGCGGACCTGCGCCCCGTCTCTATCCTACGCAAGCACTCCGACAACCCCAACACCCGCACCAGCGCCGTCGATTCAGTCGAGTTCGTCGGAACCTCATCAACCTAAGCCCTGAGCGTTAGGAAGTGAGCTCAGCCGCTGGAGTCCTCTCCACGGTCTTTGTACTGCTGCCCGGCTTCCTCATCCTTAGAATCCAACAATCCACGAAAGAATACCGAGAGAAAGGCGTCTTTGAATCGACCGTCGTATCGGTCGGTTATAGCCTATTGGTAGTGCTGCTCTGGATAAGCTGTAACGTGCTGACGAAGGCCCTAACACATGGAGCATACTCTTTCTCTCAAGAGCTCATCACTTTGAGCAAGGCTGCCGACATAGCGCCCTTCCTCTCCTACTATGCTCTGTCATTTTCCATCATCTATGTTTTTTGTTTCTTGGCAATTGGGTTCCTTGTCTACGACTTTCAATACATGGACATTTGGTTCAGGTTCCTGCATCGCGCAGGGGCGACGAGGTTCTCTCAGCACTTG
Source organism: uncultured Spirochaetota bacterium (assembly GCA_963710335.1). GTDB lineage: Bacteria > Spirochaetota > Spirochaetia > SZUA-6 > Fen-1364 > Fen-1364. Next base: position 216,806 of record CAVQAA010000005.1, on the reverse strand, counting down.
ACCCCGTGGGAAGATTTCCTTGCAATCAATCGCTACAATTGGATCGCTGTCGAATTGAAGGATGGTCGCACCTTGGTTGGGAAAATCGGCCTCTTCTCTCAATTACCATTCAAGAAACAGATCGTACTTTGGCCTGGAAGCGAGCCAACTATCGCCATCTACGGCCCTGAGCCCGATCACAAGCCAATAGACTTTGGACCTCCGATTTCTCAGACCTATATCTCTGTCGATGAGATCCGTGCGATGCATGCCATCAAGGACGAGAAAATATCGCAGGTGGTCCCAACAGCCTGGAACTATGCCGCGACGTTCCTCTCCCTCTTTGTTTGCGTGGGGCGACCCTTGGCTTTTCAATCGCCGCCGCCGCTACCCTGACGGGCTCATCACGTAGCACGACTTATTGCATGCTTCTGTTCGCTGCGGCATTCATATCGTTTGTCGCTAATTTCATTTCACTGCGTAAACACTAAGGGCTGCGATCCCTTCACCTCACCCCGCCGCCCTACGCCCCGCGCATCGTCCAGAGGAGCGGATGCCCGCAGCGGCCCCTCCGGTTGCCCGTGGCTTTCCCGCTTGCATTCACAGCGCTCTCCGGAACGCCTCCACGCCTCGCGCACGATCTCCTCGGAGAATGCCATGCACGCAGGAGAGAAAAGCCCCCGGGCCGCGCGGGGCACGGATCGGGGCAGTGGCCAAGTTCCCCCGCGCCAAAGGAAGAATGGGCCAGGTTCTTCCCGGGGTTTTGCACGCGAGGGCTGGGCAAGCGCGCCGCGCCGATGCACGCTTCCCGTTGTCGAGCCGATAACGGTGGTATCCCGCGGCGCCGGCGCAGATCGCCGCGGGGGAATCATTGCGCTCGTGGTGATACTGCCGATGAATCTTTCTCAGCCGAGCCGTGTCTGTGTGCGTGTAGATCGTGGTAGTGGCGATGTTCTCGTGACCGAGCAGCTCCTGCACGTCACGGATGCCCGCGCCGCCTTCCATGAGGTGCGTGGCGAAGGAATGCCGGAGCGTATGCGGATGCACGCCAGGGATCCCTGCTCGTACGCATAGGGCCCGGAAGGCCTTCCAGGCCGTCTTTCGCGACAAGGGTTTCCCCCGGTTGGAAAGGAACACGGCCCTGTCATCGCCACGGGAGAACTCGGGACGGCTGCGCGACAGGTAGTCCTCGAGGGCCGCCCGGGCGCGCTCGCTCATCGGCACAAGGCGCTCCTTGTTTCCCTTGCCGATGACTCGGACCACGCACTGCGCCAGGAAGAGGCAGTCTATAGTGAGGTTCAAGGCCTCGGAGATCCGCAAGCCGCACGAATAGATCAGCTCGAAGAGGGACCGGTCCGAATGCCGAAAACATCATCCCGGGGACAGAGATCCAGGAGCGCGTCAACTTGCTCGACGCTGAGGACCCGGGGCAGACGCTTGGTCATCTTCGGGACCAGGAGGCCACGGGCCGGATTATCGCGCATCAAGCCGTCCAGGGTCAGGAAATGATAGAACGCCCGGATCCCGCTGGCCACGCGCTGGACCGTGCGAGGATCGGCGCCCGCGACTTGTCCCTCGGTCAGAAACGTGGTGATGTCCTCCAGGTCCGCATCCAGCGCCGTTTTCCCGGCGATTTTCAGGGCTGCGATAAACGCCTGCGCCGCCTGTATGTAGACGCGGATGGTGAGCGGGGCAAGCCCTCGCTCGGTAAGCAGGTAATCCGCGAAGAGCGCGACCTCATCACGGATCTGGACCTCGCTCATGGCGTATCCCCGGGCTGGGCCGTTTTTTCAGGGATCGCCCGGCGCCCCATGGGGCCGAGCGGTCTCGGCGCGATCCCCGCGGCGCGCTCCAGCTCGGCGATGCGGCCGGCAAAGCCCTCGACTGACTTTGCGAGGACCTCCATGCGGCCGCCCAGATCGCGCAGTTCCTTGTCGAAGCCGCTGCGCCGGGCCAGCATGTTTCCGATGCTCTCGACAACCTCCAGCTTCATCATCTTGACCTCATGCAGGAGCATGTAGCGAAACTGCGCGATCAGGGACCTAACCTGCTCCTCCGTGAGGATCTTCAGCTCCTGGACTTCCGGCTGATCCGGGGACGTGGGTTTCTCGCTCATCGCCTGTTCCCCGGCTGAGAGAGCATGTCCTCCATGCAGATCCCGAGATTCCACGTCACCGCCGCCGCGGATCGCAGGAAGGCGCGGACTTGGCGGGCGGGCTGCTCTTGCCAGTCCACGGCACCGCCGCCTGGCTCCATGATCGCCTGCAGAGCCTGCATGTGCGCGAGGGCTGAGTCGAAATCACCGGGTGCGCTCATGACTTCCTCCCTGCCCAGAAGGGCAACAGGCGCGGCATCCTGCGGATCTTCTCCGCGCCGAGGACCTTTGCGAGAAATCCCTCGACCCAGGGGCCAGCGAGGCTTTCCAGGCGGGCGCGCTCCACGTGCTCGATGATCACGGCGTTTGCCGAGACGCCGCGGGCCCGCGCCTGGGCCTCGACAAAAACATCCACGTCAGCTTTAAGGCGAATCGTCATGGATCTGTACCTCCTCCTAATTTGCAATCGATTATTGCTCCCCCTAAGGAGGCACTTGCAATCTCTAACCTTTCTGTGAAATAATACGAGTATAAAATGTGAAATAGTGTGTGCACCGGGTAGCGCGAAATACAAACAATAGTTTGACGATTCTATCAGGCCGTTCGCGGGGCGCGCCATGGACGCGCTGGAGCGCGAGCTCGCCGCGGGGAAGGCGGCGCCGCGGGGAAGGCAGCCCCGCAGCGGCCGGCATGACCGTGACCGTCCCGAGGGGCGGCAGGGGAGAGCGGTAAGGGGAAGAAACAGGCCGACCCGCGAACGGTGCTTAGTTTACCCTCTTGAAAGCCACCGATCCCAATTCGACCCACGTAAACTCTCCCTTGTCGTTCGGAAGTAGGAACTGGAGATTGGGCAGATCCGAAGCGGCGATGACGGGATACGCTTTGTTTGCCGTGAATCCTCTGGCCGCAGGATTTACGATTACTGTGACCTCACAATTGCGAATGCACATCATTGATTCTCCTCTCGGCTCCCCATTCTACACCCGCTATCAAGAAAGGAAAGCGGTTCCCGGGGCAGTGAACGGATTAGATCGTTGAGATTCTCACCCGTGAGGTACAGAAGGCAAAGCGGAAGGGCAAAGCATGAACGGTAAGCAATCAAACGGGCTGGCACAGATCCTCGCGGAAAGCCGCGCGTTTTTCGCGATCCGCGTATGCCCCGGCAGAGGAAGCATGCGAAATAAGCATCTCAGACTTATCCTTCGAGAGCTTTCTCAAGAAGGGCAATCAACTCAAGATGCTTAGGAGAGGGATTAGGCGAAACAACAAAATAGAAATTGTCTCCGAGTGCGGTCCCAGCTCGTAACTCTATTGAAATAGTTGAATCTGCAAGGGCGATATTGCTGTCCTTTAGGTACGTAGGCAAATCATCGTAGGTAACCCTCATTTGAAAAGCTACCGGAAGGATTCTTGGCTTTGCCCCATAACCTTCAGTTCTTTCAGGGAGACCCTTTAGCAGTTTCCCCAATGGTCCGTTAGTTGCGAGCCTTGTAATGGGATGATCAAGTTGAACGACTGTCGTCGTCTCCTCAGTCAGTACTAACGGAACTAGATCTGGCTTGTCAAGCCGCTGGTCGATTTCTCTTGCAATATCCCGAAGGCGCGCGAACGATGCGTTTCCTATTTCTGATGGCCCTATGATCGTCATAAGGATTCTTCGACTCTCAATAACTAGGCTTTCAAGGGCGTATGTAGCCGCAGCTACCTTGAACTCTCCGGATGCAAACGCTACACCGCCCTGTTGATCAGGGGTAAGCGGTGGTGGAACAATTGCAAACTGCTTAAAAGCAAATTCGGTTCGAATCTTTTGTATTGCAGAGTCCGTTCGGAATAGATTGGGCGACAATTCATCGGCGCGAAAGATCCGTGCTTGTGCCACTTTGAGCAAGTCTATTCTTTTCATGCCTTCACTGCTTTTGCAGGAGCCGAGTTTCTCCTGCCTGGACCAATTCAGGAACCCCTTCTTTTGTTGATACGATCTCGTATCTTGGTCGCTCGTTTGATATTGGTTTTCCCACGGCCGTGATTCCCGCGAAAGCTATTCCACCTATGTTCGCTACATACCCCGAACCCGCTAGATTTCCACCGCTGCTACGGAACGCCGACAAGAATGCCTCCAGCGCTATCCCACCCGATCCAGTTGAAGGATCCATGACTGTCACTACTGCTTGATTCTGCACTTGTCGAGCAAGCGTTTTGATCCACTCTACGGCCTCTGAGAGTTCATTGACCTGATGGGCGATTCTGTTTGCAAAAAGATTTCTTTCTATCAGCGACGTCACGAATTGATTAATAGAGATGCCTTCGTGCGCTGCGGAGGTGGCTACAAGTTTGTGAGTGTCAGGGGGAATTCGTAGACTCATCACTCCGCTGAACGATCTTTGCCCAAGAGGTTCAGGAATAGGCCGCCCCTGTTCCTCAAGTAAAGCTATGGCTTCTGTTGCCGCTTCAATTGCGGCGCCCAGAGCTTCCTGAAGACTTTCCCCGTGGCCAGTAATGGAAGGCAACTCCGCACAACGCGCGACGGCGCACTGATCTTCCTCTGACCATCCTGTCATATAGTTGTACCGGTCTGCGAACCCTTCGTTCATCCTCTCATCCTTTCGAGCGCTCTTATCACCTGTTTCACTTGGTAGGGCTTTGCCTTTCCGCTTGAACCTTTGTCAACTTGCAGGTTTATCACCGGGTCGTCTGCCCATGGGGTGCTGAAAATGTAATTGTGCTTCCCATCACGCGAACCTCCAAAAATGTTGCGGCATATTACGAGGAGGCGCTCGAACCTTATGTTTTTCGGGCTTGAGAGTTCCCTCAAGTAGTCGTCAATGGTCTTAGCCATTTTGACTCCCTCTTTAGGAAACTCTCATTCTATCATCGACATTAAATGGTATCATCTTTGCTACCAGACGTCAATCTTGAGATATTACTCCTGTTGCAAGGAAAAAGAAACCTGTGGCTGAACTTTCGTGGAGGACGGTATTCGAATTCCTCCACGCGGTCAATAGGAACCTCCTCCATTTGGCGGGGTGGCGGGTCCTCGCACCTGTCACCTCGTTCCGAGCGTCGGGTTGCTTTCCCGTCGCTCCTGTACACAGCTCTGTTGACACTACCACGGAAAAATGATACAAGACAGCGCAAGAGGTAGCAAGAGAGGGGCAGTGTACCTCTTTACGACGCAAGGGCTTGCGTGCATGACCGCAAGAGTACGCAAGACAGCGCAGTGGTTGCGGACAGGTTCAAGTCCCGTCGCTCCCGCTCTTTTTTTCATCGAAAATGCACGGCATCAAGTCCAACGGGTCGCGGACTTAGTCGCTCAGAGTCGTTCTTCGGGCTGTAGCGCAGTTGGTAGCGCGTTCGGTTCGGGACCGAAAGGTCGCTGGTTCAAATCCAGTCAGCCCGACTTCCCGTCATCGGTCAGGCTCCTCTCATGATCCCCGTAGACAACGGCAAACGACTCCCGTGACGTGGAGGAAAGGTGCCAGTGCTCGGATGACATGGACAGCGCTTTGGGACGGCAGCTTACGACGCACTGGCCGCAGTAGACACAGCGGTCAGTGCGATAACGGAAAACGAACTTCTTTGCGGCCCTGTCCACCACGGTAATCTGGATGGCATCAGCCGGGCAGTCCTTCACGCACAGCATGCAGCCGGTGCATTTCCCTTGCTCCCATTCCAGGCGCCCGCGGGTTCGCTCGGGAACGGGCTTCACGACAAAAGGATATTTTTCCGTGAACGGCCTTCGGACAAGGGAACGCATGATGTCGCCGAGCATGGAACCTATCCGCATCATAGTGAGACCCCCATGGTTTTGAGCGCGATCAGGATGAGGAGCTGGCCCAAAGCCAGCAACGCGCCAACCCGCCACCAGAGGCCTACGGTCTGGTCGATGCGCAGCCTGGCAAAAAGCGACTGCAGCCCTGCCGTGATAAAGAGAAGCGCCAGCGTCTTCAGGAGGAACTGCAGCGGGTTGGCCAGGCCGCCCAGGTAGAAGGCAGAGATCAGCGTCAGGCCGACGAAAAGCTCGATGTCCCTTCCCAGGCGGAAAAAAGCAAGCCCGCGGCCGCTGTACTCCGTGAGGGCTCCGGAGACGATCTCCGTTTCAGCTTCCGGAGCGTCGAAAGGCGGCAGCTCGAGCTTGCCCATGAGCCCGATGAGCGCTACAAGGAAGCCAAAAGGCTGAGTGACGATCATCCAGAGCCTGCCCTTTGCGTACACGTTGATCTCCGCGATTCTCCATGTTCCTGCCACGATGGCGGGTCCCAGGAGCGCCAGGAGGAACGGCGCCTCATAGGAGAAAAGCTGCGTGAGCGCGCGAACGGCGCCGATGATGGAGAACCTGTCCGACGTGTTGGCCCCCGCAAGCCCTATGCAGAGCGTCATCATCATGAGCAGGTACACGGTTGCAACCACGTCGCCCCGGAAGCTCCACGTGGGGTTGAGACCGGCCATGGGCACGTACAGCGCAGTGGCAAGCGCCGCCGCCAGCGCCACCACGGGCAGCCATATGAACAGGCCGGGGTTCACGCCCTGGGGCACTATCTCTTCCTTGACCAGAAGCTTCACGAAGTCAGCCAGGGGCTGAAACCACCGGGGGCCCACGCGGTTCTGGAACCTGGCAATGAGCTTGCGGTCCACATATTCGTATGCCAGGCTTCCCACCACGACGAAAACGCCTCCGGGAAAAAGGAGATAGGCGATGACTGCCAGCAGGCTTTTCATTCTGCGCTTCCTCCGCCGGAGCGGTGAACCGTGAACATCCGGTCATTGCATGAGAAGCAGGGATCAATGCCCACGACGACCATGGGGATGTCGGCCAGCTTCAAGCCCACGGCCACGCTCAGGACGTAGGCCCAGTTTGCCAGGCTGGGAGTGCGGACTTTGACCCGGTCCGGCATGGGTCCGCCTGTGCTTCGCAGATAGTAGAAAAGCTCTCCGCGAGGCGCTTCTACGCGACTGATCGCCTCCCCCTCCGGTATGCGGCGAGGGACGTCGACACACAGGTCTCCCGGGGGAAGGGAAGCAAGGATGGCCCTGACGAGACGGCATGATTCGAAAAGCTCCTTGATCCGCACGACGAACCGCGCGGCAAGATCGCAGCCCTGGTCAATGACAGGGGTCACGGGGAAATCCTTGTAAGCGCTGTACGGCGCGTCCGTACGAAGGTCCCGACGGACTCCGGACGCCCGCGCCGTCGGCCCGACCACCCCCAGGGCGTCCGCTTGCGCGTGGGGGAATATCCCGACCCCGCGGGTTCTTCGCAGGAAGCTCTCATCCGCGCTGACGACGTCCAGGTAGTGGTGGATGCGGCCCTCCAGGCTGTCCATGCCACGGAGGATGGCATCCGAACGAGGAGCATCGATGTCGTACTTGACCCCGCCGATCACGTTCACCGAATAGTTGACACGGTTGCCGCTCACTTCGTCCAGCAGGTTCATGATGGTTTCACGGTCCCGCCAGGTGAACATGAACAGGGTGTCAAAGCCGGCCTGGTGGGCAGCCACCCCCAGCCAGAGAAGGTGGCTGTGGATCCGCTCCATCTCCGCAAAAAGCACCCTGATGGCGTGCGCGCGCGGGGGCGCGGTGATTCCAGCCAGCAGTTCCACACCCAGGGCGTACGCGGTGGCATGGATATGTGAGCAAATCCCGCAGATCCTCTCCACGAGGTAAAGGTTGTGGATCCAGGAGCGGTTCTCAGCCGCTTTCTCGATGCCCCGATGTACGTACCCCAGGCGCAGGGACACGTCCTTGACGATCTCCCCGTCCACTTCAAGCTCGAAATGCGCCGGCTCTTTCAAGGCCGGGTGCTGCGGTCCAATGGGAACCACGAACTTGCCCGGACGCTCGGGTGACGCGGCAGCGGCGGGCGCGCGCGGAGGCGCCGAAATCCGCTCTCGAATTTCGGCGGGAGAGTTTTTCTTCCGCATGGGAAAGAGGTTTTCCGGCCAGTCCTCAGAGAGGAGGAGCCTGCCTTTCGCCGGGATATCCGTGATGTGCATGCCGAAGACCTCGGCAAGCTCGCGTTCCTGGAGGATGGCCGCAGGCATGATGCCGGAAATGCTGGGGACGGTGGGATGCTCTCCCCATGCCGCCACTTTCAGCGTGAGCACGCAAGCGTCCCGGCAGAAGTGGTACAGAACCTCGAACTCGGGAGTAGGAGGAGCGGCCGGGCTTGCTTCTCCCTCCGCGGGTGCAGCGCTCTGCGTGCGGTCAAGGCCCGTGATGGCGGACAGATAGCCCCAATGTGCGTCGCCCAACGCCTTGACAACCCCGGGGAGACGGGCGGCGTCTACCTGCAGAGTGAACCTGTCCTCTCCGGCGGCCTGAACGTTGCCCCATTGAGCCAGGAGATCTGAAATCGAGCCGATGTCGCTCTGGACACTCACGCGTTGGCCTCCGTTGGGGCAACCGGCCGCTTCGGCGCGACCGAGCTCGCTTTCAGCTTTGTCAGGAGCTGCACCACCCCGTCGATGATGGCTTCGGGTCGGGGAGGGCACCCGGGGATGTACACGTCCACCGGAACCACGTCGCCGATGTCGCCGACGATGTTGTAGCATCCGTGGAATGCGCCGCCTGTGATTCCGCAGGAGCCCACTGCCACGACGAACTTGGGGGACGGCATCTGCTCATAGGTCCTGATGAGCCTGTCGCGAGACTGGCGTGTGACCGGTCCCGTGCACACCAGCACGTCGGCGTGGCGGGGAGAGCCCCAGAGCTTGACCCCAAGCCTCTCCAGGTCGTACCGAGGCGCCAGCGTGGCCAGGATCTCGATGTCGCAGCCGTTGCATGACCCGCTGTTGTAGTGCACCAGCCACGGAGAATTGATCCGGGCCCAGAGGGCCACTCTGTCCATGATGTTCTTGAGAGACTGTGGAATCTGCGCCGGCACAGGTCCTCCTTCCCTTCAGCCCAGGGCCAGGGCGATCAAAGAAAGAATCAACCCGGCGATGTAGGCGCCGGTGATTATTGTGAGGCCGCCGCTGCCCACGATGAGCACGCCAAGATGGAGCATGGCGAAAAAGAACGCCGTCATAAAAAACGGCCTGTAGCCCGGTGAGGCCGCGCTGGCCCTGGCCGCCTCCCCGCTGCCATAAACGGTGGTCTTCAGATCACTCGCTTTGCCCCGGGCCGCCGCTGCGCCGGAAATTACGAGCAAGATGGCGGCCAGAGCCAGGTACACTGCGAAAGCGACAGGCGGGGAAAAAGGCTGCATCACCATCTTACATCCCTCCTGTTGCGGCAAACAGATCAAGCACCGTCCTGCCGGCAGGCTCTGTCAGGCTGCTGGCAAGGGAAGGCCAGACTCCGAAGGCCAGCACTGAGAGGACGAGAATGACCATTGGGATTGCCATTGCCGCCGGCACGGGCGCTCCGGCTCTCACAGAAGCGGAAGGCTCCCTTCGGTACATGAGGTTCACAAGCGGCGCATAATAGGCAAAGGAGAGCAGGCTGTTGAGGAGCGCAAAAACCACAAGGGCCGCCATGAAGGTGTTTCCCGTTTGAAACCCGGACGCGAAAATCTGCCATTTCGACATGAACCCCGCAAACGGAGGGAGGCCGCCCAGGCCCAGCAGCGCAATGCTGAAAGCCAGGGCAGGCAGCGGGTAGCGGCGCGCCGCCCCCGCCAGGTCGTCAGCCATCAGCGGGCCTTGCTGGCCGCGGGAAATGCGCAGGGCGAAGAGAAGGCTTCCCGCGGCAATGAATGCGAGCCCCTTCATCAGCGCGTGCGTCAAAAGGTGGAAGAAAGCGCCTTGTGCGCCGCCAAGCTGATGGAACGTAATGGCTGTTCCAAGGCCAAGGAGCATGTAACCGACATGACTGAGACTGGAAAAGGCAAGAAGGCGCTTGACCTGGGTCTGCCTGAGAGCAAGCAGGTTTCCTACCAGCATGTTCACGCACCCGAAGGCCAGGAGAAGCGGGCCCCAGCTCAGCGAGGCTCCTGACACCACGGAAAGCGCCCGCAGCAGCGCCACGAGGCCTGTCTCTATGACTACTCCGGAAAGAACCGCGCTGATCCCGCTGGGGGCCTGCGAATGCGCGTCCGGAAGCCATGTGTGCATGGGCACGACGGCGATTTTTACTCCGAAGCCGATGCAAAACAGCGCCCCCGCAGCCAGGAGCGGGAGCCGTCCCAGCACAGCCGTGGCCGCCGAAGGCATGGACACCTGCAGAAGCACGCTTCCCGAACCGGCCCCGCCGACCGCAGTTTTCAAGGCCATCAGGTCCAACGTGCCCGCCTGGGCGAACACCAGCCCGATTCCTATGAGGACGAGCATGGAGCCGACCGAGTTCTGCACCAGGTACTTCACCCCTGCCTCGAGGCTTGATGGTTGCTGCGCGTGATATGACACAAGCATGTAGGAGGCCACCGCGGCCGTCTCGAACCATACCCACAGGTTGAACAAGTCCGCTGCGCAGCCCAAGCCGATCATTGCGCCGATCATGGTGTTCAGCAGGGAGTGATATTTCTCCTGGCCCCCCTCGTGACCGATGTAGGGACCGGAAAAGAGGGAAACAAGAGCTCCCAGGAAAAGCACCGCCGCGGCCAGAAGAAGGCTGATTCCATCAAAACGGAGCGATATGATCCCGTAGGAGAATTGCGCGATGTTCCCCTGGGCCAGGTCACGCCACGCCAGGATGAACGGCACAAAGGAGCAGAGCAGCACCGCGAAGCTGATCCATCGCACGGGGTTCGATCTCCAGTGCCTGCCGGTGCGCCCTGTCAGCCGAGTGGTTGGAATACCTCCCCTGGCTGCCGGACCTTCCAGGGTTCTCTGGAAGAGCCTTCCCACGATGTAGACAAACGGGGAGGAGACGATGGGGAGCAGAATGAGCCAGACGAAGGCGGGCCACTGCATGTCAACCTCCCGCCGCCAGCACGGCCAGAACGGCCACGACGGCTATGACGATTCCCGCCACGTTCCAGTTGATGACACCGGACTGCGTCACGCGAAGCTTCTCCCCGGACCACTGCACTGCGCGAGTGATGCCCCGGTTGATGCTCTCAAAGCCGAGACCCGCCTCAGCGGTCCTGCGCGCCGGCTCCAGCCGCGCAGGCGACGGCACAAATAGCCGCCAGAGGATCCAGAGGAGAATGCCGGCAGCCACTGCCAGCATGGCCAGCCAGGTCCCTGTGGAATGGAGTACCTCACGCGCCATTTTCCATGTGCTTTGGACCTCGGGGTTGGCGCCGAAATGAAGAGGCAGCGTGCGGGCCAGGAGGGACATGAACGGTCCGGCCAGAAGCCAGCTTGCCAGGGTTCCGGCCGCAAGCGGAATGAGGGCCGTCTGCATGGCGGGGCCCGCTTCGTGCGCGTGAGGCTCCGAGGCGGGACGGGAGAAGAATACCATCCACACGCACCGTGCGCTGTACAGCGCTGTCAGTCCCACGGTTGCCAGCATGACGAGATAGGCAGGGAAAGGCGCATGCAGCTCACCGGCTTCCAGGACAAGCTCCTTGCTCCAGAAGCCATTGACGGGAGGGATGCCGGCCAGGGCCAGGGCGCCCAGGACGAATACGACGCATGTGAAAGGCATTTTGCGCGAGAGGCCGCCCATTGCCCGCATGTCCCGCGTTCCGACCGCGTGGATGACCGCGCCCGCACCCAGAAAGAGGAGGGCTTTGAAAAGCGAATGACTGAGAAGATGGAACTGGCTCTGGAAGATGCCTCCTGCGCCAATTGAAAAAACCATGAAGCCCAGCTGGCTGACTGTGGAATACGCGAGCACGCGCTTCAGGTCCGTCGACGCAATGGCCATCACGGCCGCAAGGATCGCGGAGATGGCGCCCACCATGATCACAGCCGTTGTCCACCCGGTGACGCCACGGAAGGCCGGAAACACGCGAGCCAGCAGGTAAACTCCAGCGTTCACCATCGTGGCGGCGTGGATCAGGGCTGAAATCGGGGTAGGGGCTTCCATGGCATCCGGCAGCCAGGTCTGGAATGGGAACTGGGCTGATTTCGCTGCTGAAGCCGCAAGAAACATGAAAGCGATCCAGGCCAGAATGCCGGAGCGTATCTGGGATGCCCTGGCTAGAAACTGCTGGAGATCGAAGGTCCCTATCTGCGCATAAATCAGGAAGGCACCGACAAGAAGGCCAATTCCGCCCAGTCCTGTCACGATGAGCGCTTTAATGCCTCCGGCAACAGCCTTGGGGTCATCACTATGAAAAGAAATCAGCGCATAGGAGCAGAACGCGGTGATTTCCCAGAAGACCACGATCACCAGAAGGTTGGAGGAGAGAACAAGCCCGACCATGGAGCCGATGAAGAACAGCACAAAGGCGTAATAGCGGCCCAGCCCTTCCTCTCCGCGCATGTAGTCCACGGAAAATACGACCGCCAGGCAACCGACCACCGCGGCCACGGCGGCAAGGAATACCCCCAGGCCGTCTGCAACAAGGCTGAAATCGCCGAAAATGCCCCCCAGGGAAACGGAAAAGGCCGTGCCGCTTCCTGCCAGCGGGATGAGGGCCAGGCTGACCAAACCGTCAGCCGCGGCAAAGCCGATGGCCAGGCCGGTGCGAAGCCCTCCATCACGTCCGACCGCCAGCACGGCAAGGGCGCCGATCCACGGGAGGAAGATCGCAAGCGGGAACAGAAGTGAGGTATCCATGCTCATCTCTTCAAGCTCGAGATGGCGCGGGAATCCAGGGTGCCGCAATAACGGCGCACCTGGATGGCAAGCGCCAACGCGATCACGGTCACCACCGTGTCCGCAACGATGACCGTGACGGCAAGACTGGATCCCACCGCGGGTTGCCCCTGCATCCCCCCGGCAACCACCATGACAAGTATGGTGCCCTTGGCGAATATCTGAAGCGAAACGACGATCTTGATCAGGTTGCGCAGGATCAAAAGGCCGTAGATCCCGATCATGACAAGGGCAAAAACGGCGACCAGGGAGATGCTCCACACCGAAATGCCGTTCATTGCGCGCCCCCTTTCGCCGTGGAGACCGACACGCGGGGCTCCGCCAGCAGGCCGAGTGAGCCGAGCACGCCGCAGAAGATCAGGGTTACCTGCAACAGAGTATCCAGGGCTCGGGTCTCCCATATTGCGCGAACGACGGACAAGGACTGCGGGGCCAGGACGGGCGACAGCGCGCGCGGCACGGCAAGGAAAACCAGGAGGAAAAGAAAAAGTCCCATAAGAACACGGGCAAGCCAGCGCGGGACAAGGCTGCGGTAGGAGGCGGGTTCTTCTCCTGCAATGCTTATGGCGAAGACGAATATGACGGTGACCAGCCCGGCGCCGACAGACAGCTCAATGACCCCGACCTCCGGAGCGCCGAGCAGAGCGAGCGTCAACCCAAGGAGAGCGCTGCAGCCGGCGAGCCAGAGCGCGGAGACGAGAAGTCGATCAGACCTGATTGCCTGGACGGCGCAGAGGAGCATGCTGGCCAGCACCAGTAGCTGTACGGCCATACAGTAACCCTCTTCTGTTGAACTTCAGATGATCGCGGCGGGGTTAGCTGTTGTTCGAACCAGGTGACTGACTTACTCCAGCACACGCGAGCACATTATCGAAGCCACAGTATAAATCCGCCCGGAAGCGCTGTCAAGAAATTCGAAAATTCTTTTTTCCAGTTGCGGATTTTCCCCCGCGCGTATACTATCCGAATTAACAACAAGTGCTCTGCTTCGTAGCCGCGTGATGGCGGTCAAGGGTTGGAGCAGAAAGAAATGGCAGCACCGCTTGACTCCGAACGGCTGGTCGAGATCCTTTCCCGGGAGCTCGAGCAGTTCGAAAGAAGAGTCACCGACCTCGAAGAGAAATGCCGGCAGATCCGCTGTGGCGTCGCCGAGATTGCGCAGGGTTTCCGGGATGCCCGATCGTCGCTGTCCCGGGCTTCGGCTGACGTTCCCCTTGGGGATATTGCGGATCTTTGCGTCACGTGCGGCCGCAGCGCGCGGACCCTCGTGGACAAAGGCCAGGACCTCGTGGATGATCTCTCCACGTTCATCAGTGATTTCACGGAAAGTGAAAAAGGGCTGTGCGCATTTGTGGATGACTGCGCGCAGGCCTCCCGGCTGCTGGAAAAGATCCACGCGTGTGAGAGGGGATAGCTATCTTCCCCAGACTCCCCTGTGCTTCGCTCTTGCCTCCTGTTCGTACATTTCAAACTCGCGCCTGAACTGAAAGACTTCGCCGGCAGGGGCAACGGGGGCCAATCCGTCGCGAACGATCTTGAAGTTCACGCATGTGCCGTCCCCCGGCATGTAGAGATACGCCGTCAGGTTGCCGGATGCATTTCGTATCACGGAATCGAAAGCCAGAAGCACGTCTTTGCCCAGCACATTTCTGAGGATGTAACGGCTTGCCTCAGCCGGGAATGAGTCGATGCGGTCTCCGAGGAGCTCCACCCTTTCCCGCGTATTGATCCCTTGCGGAGGCCGAGGGAAATACACCTCCAGTGCGCCTGCTTCCAGGTAGGCGAAGACATGGCCGGAAAGCATGAGCGACAAGTCGGCGTCATAGCAGCTGCCGATCCCGGCCTCATCGACCCTGTACAGCTCCTTCGTATTTTCCGCGGCGCAGCGCGTGATGACGGAAAATGCCAAGACGCCGGCAAAAATCAGGAAGCGAAACCTGCGCGGGAGATTGGTCAACTCACATTTCCAGGGGAGGAGGAGGCGCGCCGCCTTCCCACACCCCCTCGTATGCCGGGTCGAAAGGCTTCCCATAGATGTACTCGAAGAGAAAGGCGAAATCATGGGGATCGATTCGAAGAAACAGGACGCCGAAATAGACATTCTCCGCGTCGCGGAACTTCCTCATGATCCTTGCTCCCACTTTGAAGGAGCGCTTCCCGAGCCTCATGGTCAGCTCCAGATCCGTGTGAACAAGGAGCTCGCGTCCGAGATCTCCCGAGGTATGGGCGAACAGGAGCCCGGAGGCGCTCAGGTCGATGATCGGGGCTTCGAAGCGTCGCTCGGACGCGCTTTCCGCCTTGAAATATCCGTTGGTGACGAGGGAATAACAAAGCATCCTGGCGAACTGGCTGGTGTATTCCACCAGGTCCTTGCCGATTCGGTTCTTCTGGGCAATCGTGTTCCAGAGGTGCAGGTAGCCCACGACGTATTCATTGTAAAGAACGGGGCACCAGAGCTCGGAGACGATGTCCTTCTTTGCCTTTTCGTAGAGGATGTTGCCCAGCTTCCCCGTGATGACATACGGCTGGGCGCCGCTCTCCTCCTCCAGCCGGATCAGGTCTCCCTTGGTGATCACATGCTCATCAGGGAAGGGGTCCTTGGTCGGAAAGTCCTCTTCAGTGGAAGGGATCCAGAGGCACTTGCCGAGCCTGATCATGACTTTTTCTTCCCACGAACGCGGCAAACGGTCCCGCATCATGACAATCTTGTTGTCCGACACCAGCGTGGTCATCTTCTTGCGAAAAGCCCTGACAAGGTCCTGGATCCGGTTGGCATCAAAGTCCGTGGAGGTCTCGGGGGGCTCCACCTGGCTGAACCGCTCCGACTTGGGGAAATTGAGCTCGATCTTGGTCCCTTTCAGGGAGAAAGAGATCTCGAGATCCTCCGGAGGCTTCACGCGCTCATACTTTCGCTGCAGGTTCTTGTACACGCCGCGCGGATGCTGAACAGCCAGTTTCTCCGGGCTGGCTTCCGTCAGCCTGGCGGCGAACGTGTGGTAATTGTTCTTCAGGTAGAAGAAGATGCGGACCTCTTCTCCAACCTGGAAGCCCGGCAGGGTGCCTTCAAGGGGAACGATCTCCAGACGCTCCTCGCTCACCTTTGAGAAGCGGCATTTAGCTTCCTTTCCCAGCCCGTGCACGTCGCAGGGAACGCCGTCATCAATCAAGGCCTTGAAGACGAACTCTTTCTCGATTCTCCCAACTTCAGTGCCCATTCTCTATTCCTCCAGCATCCAGCGGTAGCTGGAGGGGAAAAAGCGCTCCTTCGGCTTTTCCCTCTTCACCTGCAGATCGTCCATGCCGATCTGCAGGTCTGTCACCAGCCAGCGTCCGCCGGTTCGCGCCAGTGAGATTTCCCCTTCACTCGTCCCTGCGGGACCGAAGAGACGCACATTGGCGGTGACCTCTCCGCTTTCATGTTTTTTCGGCGTGCCGATGCGATATTCCCGCGGAATATCGCCGCGCTGGAGGGCGAAGTCCAGCATGTCTGCCACGCGCCCCTGGACTCCGGAATCCAGCAGGGTGGTATCCACCTTGCCGCCGATGAGCCGTGCAAGGAAGGCGCTTGCTGCCGTTACGGCCTGCTGCTCATCCGCGTCTCCGACCCGCGCGTCCCCCAGCACGCCGATCTTGAAGTCTTCCGGCAGGGTCCGCGAATCACGGCCAACGGGGAGGAGAGAGGTCACATCGGCGTTCTGGCGCGCCGCTGCCGTGGCTGCGACGGCAGGCTGCTCCTGCGCCACGGCGATCGTACGCGTGGAATCAGAGGGAGCAGGCGCGACATGTCCCGGCGGGCTGCCTGCCGCTGGGCCTGGTGGCGGGGAAGGGGCTGGGTGAGGCGCAGGGGCTGCGGCACCAACCAACGGTGCAGCTCCCGGACCTCCCGGACCAGTCGGGCCCCCAGGGGTGACGGCCTGCGCAGGGGGTTGCGGCGCTTTGACGGGTGCTGTTCGCGGGGCTCGCACGCAGCCCGCCAGAGCAAGGAGGAGAATCAGGGCCATGGCGCGCCCCAGCCACATTCTCACAATTTCCTTGTACCAGAACCCGGATCGTTCGTCAAATGCGGCTCGCGGGGGGCGACTTTACACGGCTTTTCCTGCATCATACTGTGGTGTCCTATGGGCGAAAGGGAGAAGGTCCTCGACCACCTTCAAAATGAGTATTCGGAGCCTGTCCGGGACCCGGTTTGGAAGCATATCTCGCTTTCCCGGCCTCTTCTGAGGGTGGCGGAGCACGCCCAGTTCCAGAAGCTTGACCGAATACGGCAGCTGGGGCCCGCCTACCTGGTCTATCCGGGGGCTACTCATACACGCCGCAGCCACAGCCTGGGCGCCTTCCATGTCGCACGGCGGATGATCACTTCCCTGGTCCGGCGGAACAGGGACGTGCCCATCACGCTCCCTGGGGTGAAATCTTTTCTCTGCGCCTGTCTCCTTCATGATATAGGCCATTATCCCTTTGCCCATTCTCTCAAGGATCTCGACGTGGAGGCGCATGAGACGCTGGCGGCGCGGGAAATTCTGGATGGGCTCTCCTCCGTGATCCGTTCCCAGCTCGACATCGATCCGGCTTCCGTTGCGGCAATCATCGACAAGGGATCCGACGCTGGCGGGCTTCCCGGTGTCGATTTCTACAGGAGGATCTTGTCCGGTGTGCTGGACCCCGACAAGCTGGATTACCTGAACCGTGACGCGTACTTCTGCGGTGTGCCGTACGGGATCCAGGACGTTGATTTCATCCTCGAGGAGATATTCCCTGACAGGCAAAGCGGGGTTGCGATCAGTCCGAAGGGGATTACCGCCCTGGAGGATATCCTTTTCGCCAAGTACCTGATGTACAAGACAGTCTACTGGCACAAGACCGTGCGGATTGCGACGGCCATGATCAAGAAAGCGGTGGCGATGGGCCTGAGGGACGGGGCAATCTCCCGGCGCGACCTGTACGGTCTCGATGATGAAGGCTTCTTTTCCGCGTTTTCCGCCCGGCGCTACCCTTCATTCCAGCTTGTGGAGCAGGTCAGGCGGCGTGAGCTGCATCGCCAGGTATGGAGAGTTCCCTTCAACGATGAGGACCCCGCGCATCGACGCATCGAGGAAATCGGGCAAAGACTCACTGTCGAGGAGCGGATAGCGGCGGAGGCAGGCTCGATGGCCGGAAAGCACTTCAAGCCCGAGTGCGTCATCGTGGACGTCCCGGAGCGCGTGTCCTTCGATTTCGACGTGCCCGTGATCGAGCCCAGCTCCGGTCAGGCCCTCGCCGCCAGGGACGCGAAGAACCGCTCTGTTTTTTCTCGGATGGGAGGTGCCGATCTGCCGGGCTCCATCAGATTCATCTCCGTCAGCGCCAGCCGGGACGACGTATTGATGGCTGCGCTGGAAAAACTGGACTTCGGGGAGATGCTGGCATAATGACCATGACAGACTCGCAGGCGCAGTACGTGGAGCGCTTCGCCCGCCTGGCCGGACGGGGAATTCACAGGTTTCGCATGATCCGACCGGGAGATCGTATTCTCATAGGAGTTTCGGGAGGAAAGGACTCCCTTGCCCTGTCCCTCGCCCTGGCGCAAAGAAGAAAATGGGTTCCCGTGGACTACGAGCTTTGCGCGCTCCAGATCGAATGGAGGGAATATCCGATTTCCGGGGAAGAACGCCAGGCCATCGACGGGTTCTACGCCGACCTCGGCATTCCATTCAAGAGGATTCTCGCATCCATCTGTCCGCCGACGTTCAGGAAAAAGTTCAGCTGCTATACCTGTTCCCGCAACAGGAAGAGGCTGCTTTTCGATGAGGCTCAGCGGATCGGCGCCACGCGGATTGCCCTGGGGCATCACCTGGATGACATTGCGCATACCACTCTCATGAACCTTTTTTTTCACGGAGAGTTTTCCACCATGATGCCGGTGCAGGAGTTCTTTGGGGGAAAGCTCTCCGTTATCCGCCCTCTGTGCGAGGTGAGGGAGGCCGACGTGGAACGTCTTGCCCGACGGCTCTCCTTTCCGGTCATGTCTGCGCGCTGCCCCAACGCCGCAAAAAACAAGCGCACGTTGATGAAGGAGATCCTCAGACAGGCGTCGCGAGTGGACAAGCACGCGGCAACAAACATCTATGGCGCAGCCTGGCGGATCCGCCGGGATTATCTCCCCGCATCGATCGGATCGAAGCTCGATCAGGATGAGACATGATCTTCGCCATCATCAGCGACATCCACAGCAACAAAGAGGCCCTTGATGCAGTTCTGCAGGTCATTGCCGGCCTGCCGGTGGACTCGATTTTCTGCCTCGGGGACATCGTGGGTTACGGCGCGGATCCCGATGAGTGCGCGCGGGAAGTGCTTTCCCGGTGCGCCTCGGTGGTTCGGGGCAACCACGACAAGGCAGTGGTGGGGCTCATCGACCTGGAATGGTTCAACAGCGTTGCCAGGGAAGCCGCGCTCTGGAACAGGAAGCACGCAAGCAAGCAGACACTTTCCGCGCTGGAGGGGCTCCCGAAAGGCCCGCTTTTGCCGGAGGAGGGCATCGCCATCTGTCACGGAACGCCGGTGGACGAAGACGAGTACATGCTGAGCTCCTCAGCGGTGGAGGAAAGCTTCCGCTGGATCGAGAGTCAGCCCGAAACCAGGTGCTGCTTTCACGGACATTCCCACCTGCCCATGGTCATTGAGCGTCCGGCCGGGCGGCAGGATTTTCGCGTGCTTCGTGACGGCAGCGAGCTCCGCATGAAACCCGGGTCCACCTACCTCATCAACCCCGGTTCCGTCGGGCAGCCGAGGGATGGTAATCCGAGGGCTTCTTTTGGTATATTTGACAGCAAGAGCCTGGTGTACAGGAACCTGAGGGTTGACTATGCGGTGAAGGAAACCCAACGGAAGATACTGGAGGGCGGCCTTCCTGACGAGCTGGCGTGGCGGCTTGCCGAAGGAAGGTAGAACTGAGGAGGGGGAATGAAATCGCAGCTCATGGAGGAAAGGATACGCCGGGTAACGGTGCTCTTTTCCGAGCTTAGCTTCCGTGTCATCGAGGACGAAAGATCGCATAATGCCTATTCCGCGACCTTCGAGGATGATGATGCGTTCCAGGCCGGAGTCCTCATTGAGAGGGGAAGCAGGTTCCTCGAGCTGGCGTATTCGCTGACGTTTCCGCCCTCTTTTTCCCAGCTCATGAAGGGCAAGCTGGAGGAGATGCTGAAGACCTGCTACGAGTTCGGCTGTTACGTCAGCCTCCAGCAGACGGCGAGCGAATTGAGCTTCTCTGTTTTCTCGAAGATCTATTACTCAGGACTGAACTATTATTCCCTTCGCGACACGCTGCGCGATTTCCGGGAATGCGTGGGCGCTCTCATGGACCTTCTGGAGATGTCCAAGACGGGAGAGGAAGCCTAGCCAAGGATGGCGAGGTCGGCCGAAGCCATGGATGGCCGAAAGGCCGACCATAGCGCAGCCAGCTGCAGCGTGAGTCCTGGGGTACTTTAGTAAGTCTCCGAGAATATCTCGGCGCTCTCCAGCCTGCCCTCCGCATGGTTTGCCACCAGCGCAAGGGCCTTCTGCAACACGGATTCCCCGAACTTCTTGGAGTTGGAGACCAGGGCCGCTCCGATATGCGCGTATCGCAGGGAGTCCAGCTGGTCCACCTCCGCCACAGAAAGCCTGAACTTCAGATAGAGCTTATCCTTGAGGGAGGAGACTATCCTTCGCTTCTCCTTGATTGATTCTATGGGGGGAAGCTCGATGAGAAATTGGATCATTGAGACTACCATTCGTCATTCTTTCTCTACGAAAGAGCGAATGTCGTCAATTCCCAGGGCGGCAGCCTGCCCTTCCTGCGTGCTTCCCCTGTCTTTCAGAGGCAGGAAGATGCTGTTGTAGAGCCGGGCCAGCTCGAACACGTCGTCATCAGCCTGGCGGGAGGGGATTTTCACCTCGAGGTTGTAACCGCTTTCCTCCATCCCGCGTTTCATGACGTGAATGGGGTCTGTCACTCCGAGGGCGAACCGGGGGCTGTACAAAAGGATATACCCCAGGACGCTGAGGAGGATTGCAACGAAGAAAATGATGCCTTCCCTCGCCACGGCCCGGGAAACAGGCCTTCCGTCGAAGAACGACTCGACTCCGTTTACATTGAAGTACTCATAGTCTCCTGCCAGGAAATGGGCTGAGTAGTAGGAGTCATCATATCTTGTCCAGCTGGTCGCCCCTCCCTGCGGCCTGGCCACCAGCAGCGTGGAATCCAGCACGGCCACCTCATGTGACCGGGCGGCAACCGCAGCCGCGTCCGTGCCAGCTTTCCCGAGGTATTGCGCATGCTCGCTTTGCGTATTGAGGAAAGAGCTTTCCAGGCCGGGCAGGATCCCGAGGTTTCCAAGGAGATTTGCCACGAGCACCCACGTGACCAGAACCGTGACGCTGATCGTTGTGATGATGGCGATATGCCTTTGCGCCATGGGGGACCGCGCGTAGCGAATCCGGCGGAACAGCTTCACGACCCTCAGGAGCCGCAGGATCCTCGCAATCCGCACGGCCTTGATCACCTTGAGAACGTTGAGGAAGCTTCCCAGACCCGTCACCAGCCCCGCCCCGGCCAGCAAGGCAAGGGCATTGGGGAGTGAGTTGAAAAGCAGGAGGGGAATGGAAGCAACAAAATCGATCCATCCCCTTTGGCGCCACAGGTACTCGGCGCCCTGTCCGCTTGCCAGCGCGAAGTACAGCCTGGAGAAGAACTCTATTGTGAAGAGGAGGTCGATCCCCAATCCGGCCCAGATGATCCAGCGGCGGGCGGCGACGGTCCAGCCGGCAAGAATGGAGAAGTCCTCCAGGAACGTATGTCCCAACGCCACGATGATGATGACGACTATGAAGGACTCCAGAAAAACTCCGATCTTCTTCATTCAGGCTCCTACCATCTGTTCTCTGCCGCGATCGAATAAAGCTCATCGAGCATGCGGGGGTCCAGGCCGCGCCATGCCGCGTTGCGCCGGGCAATGTTGAACCAGCTCTTGTCAGGAGAGTCGGCGCCCCTGTCCACGACGAGGGCCGGTGCCAGCGCCCGGCCTCGCAGGGCGAAAATCGAGGTCAGCCTGGATATCGCCTCCAGGCCCTGCGTTCCCGGGAAGGGAAGGGCGCTGCGGACCGCCAGCCTGACAAGCTCAGGCGGCGTGGCGGCAATCTGGGCGCTCAGGCCCTGAAGGGCCCTGGCAAGGGCCTGTTCCTGGACCGGAGCGAATCCCGCCTCCGCACCGAGCTGACGGTCCGCCGGGATGTGAAGATAGGCGGCGGGCCGCACCAGGAGCGTCAGTCGCAGGAGATCCGCGCATTCCTCCGGCTTCAGGCTCAGGCGCTGCACGCGCGTCACCTCCACGTACGTGTATTTCCGCCTCTCCCAGATCTGTGGGATATACTTGTCCGTGATGTCGGAGAGAACCGCGGAAAGGGACCCGGCAAGCGCCCTGCGGCCTACCGGGTGGTTCGCGTTCCGTCGGCACAGGGCGCTGAGCTCCTCTCGAGCTTTGGCGGGAGGCTGCCTGCCCGTGCCCACAGCGGGGTAGAATGCAAACCGAAGTCGCTCATCGACGGCGCGCTGGATTTCACTCTCCAGCATCCTGTCGGCGAGAGACCTGATCGCCCGAACCAGACGCCCCACGGTCTCCTGCCAGCCCGCGGTCCCGGCAATCCCCATGGATGCCAGCATGGGCTGGAGCTGGGGGCCGTTCTGCCTGAGGAACTGCAGCGCCTGCTCTTCCTTCTGAAGCGCAGGAAGCGCCCGGAGCGCGGGTGTCTCGAACATGCGGGAGACGAATCGTGGGATGGCGTCACTCTGAGCGTCCATTTTTCTCATTTTCGGTCCGGACAAGCATTTGCATGAATGAGTATTCCGGTGGATAAT
Source organism: uncultured Spirochaetota bacterium (assembly GCA_963710335.1). Lineage (GTDB taxonomy): Bacteria > Spirochaetota > Spirochaetia > SZUA-6 > Fen-1364 > Fen-1364. The sequence continues at coordinate 194,208 of CAVQAA010000005.1, read as the reverse complement.
GCCTCCAGCGTGATCCGATACAGCGCCCTGACCGCCTCATTCGCTCTCCTGGCGCTCATCGCCGCTGCATCGGCGTACGGGCAGACCGTCTCTCTGCCGCAGCCCGAGGCACCTACCACCATCTTCTCGACCAAGCTGGGAAGCGCCGACGTGGACCTCAGCCTGCAAGGATCATGGAACGCAAGCGTGGCCTTCGCCACGGGACTGCTGTTTGCTCCGGGCCTTCCCGTGCAGTTTCTGGATTCCTTTCCCGGGCTTGCTCCGGGCTTCGTGTTCAGCCAGTCGCCTGACCTCACGATATCCCTCCTCCTCATGAGGAAATACTTCCTCGACGTATCGGTGCTGAGCGGAGTCCAGAACAACACCATCCGCATGGGCTACAAGGGGGACCCCGATGAAGTGCTCCGGTCCCTTGTGATCGGAAACACCGGCATAACCATCCCGCAAAGCCCTTTTCTGGAGATCCCCGCGCAGCCAACCAGCTCCATCGGCGCTTCCGCGGAGCTGGTCTCTGGATCATCGACGAACGACCTTCTGCTCCGCTGGGACTCCACAGCCATCAAGCACAAGAGCTTCGTCGGGAAAAACGAGCTCATAGAGCAGCACGTCAGCGTAGAGACTTATACCAAGGGGCGATACTTCTTCCTGCCGGATACGAACATAGACGTTGGCAGCCTCGTCGTGTATCTCGAAGACCAGTACGGGACCGTCGCGGGCACGGACCCCGCCGGGCATACCAGTAAATACCGCCCGGCAACCCTGACCGATGTCACGATAGACACAACCAACGGGCTGGTTTCCCTCAAGAGCGCCGTGAAGGGCAGGGTGCTGGTCTCCTACACAGTGGGTGGGACGGCTGTGGGCGGAGCAACAATCGGGAACCCCGGTATTCCCCGCAACGCCGCGAACGGCTCTTTCAACTTTACGACCCCGTTGCAGTTTTTCTGGGGCCAGACGTACCTGGGGCAGCTTTTCTCCGCAACACGGCAGTACGCATTGCAAGGGGTCGGCACCGCGCTCCTTCTCTGGCAGCCCGGTGACAACTCTCCGTTCGAGATCGACAACTCGTACGCATTTGCTTCCACACCGCCAAGCGACCCGTCGAAGATTGCCTACCAGTTCGAGGCCACTGCCGCCGGCGGCTCGGTTCCCACGGGATTCTTCTTCAAAACGGTGCTGGGGGAGAGCAGATTCACGGTCCAGCTGGACGCCAGCCAGCGCAGCTACCAGAACTTCTACCCTTTCATCAATGAGGATCCGTCGGGGCTGCTCTACGGTCCCAACCGCGATTCTCTTTCGGGGGAGTTCAAGTTCGACGTTCACGTGCAGTTCGTTGCGCCGATCACCGCCTTCACCCTTGAGCAGAACATCGTGCCGGACTCGGTTCAAGTCACCATCAACGACATCGCGGAAACGCGTTTCCAGGTGGACGCGACCTCCGGCACACTGACCTTCCAGATCCCGATCCAGCCCACGGACAGGATCGACGTGACTTACAGGAAAGCGGAACAGGGGTTGTCCGGCGGCGACGTCCTGTTTGCCTGGGAGGACAAGGTCGGGCTCAACAAGGACCTTTCCCTTACCCTTTCGGCCGGTTTGCGCTGGAACGCTGACCCATGGACCTTCACGCAGGAAGCGTATTCGAAATCCGGGACCATGATCGCCGCGGCGGAGCTGCAGGGAAAAGGGGACAACTATTCCTGGATGGCTCAAGGCGCCGTGTCATTCACGGACCCGGACACGACCGGGGTGCTGAGAATGTTCGGCATGGAAGGCCATTCGATCAATCTCGACATCTCTGAGGATCAGGCGTATCCCGCAAGCCAGCCCCTGGAAAGCGCCCTGAGCGGCCTCACGCAGGCAAACAGGGGATATCTGTATTATACCGACTTCCGCCAGTACGGGGCGCTTGGTTCGTACAGCCTGGAGCCAATCGACTGGTCGGGCGCGCCGGCTCCGCTGCCGTATGTCAACAACTCGCGCATGGGCCCCTTCAACGTGCTCGGCAGCTCGCTCGGGGATACCAGCGGAACAAGCCTGGTCATGCAGTTCCAGCTTGACAACACGAACAACCAGTGGGTGGGCACGCAGCTGCCCATTTCCCCCGGCAGCGACGTCGACCTCTCTTCCGCACGGGCAATCACCATTCGCCTGGAGGGCTACAACGTCACCGGCCAGACAGACGTGTACGTGCAGATAGGGAGCATTTCGGAAGACCTTGACGGCAGCCAGATCCTGAAGGCCAAGGTTTCTTCCGCCGATGTCGGATTTCCTTTCACGGATTCCAACCCCACGCACGGCAACATAAGTCTCCTTGTGGGCGCCGGCCCCAAGCTCCAGGGCAACGGCAAACAGGACTCTGAGGATCGGAACGCCAACGGCGTTCTTGACCAGGAGGATGCAACCAGGGTGGTGACGATTGGATGGGCGCCCGGTGCAGGAATCGATGAGAGCAACGGCGCTCTGACTCTTGCTTCGGGAGCCACGTCCACGGCGCCCATAACCACGGGTTGGATAACCGCCACCGTGACTCTCAACGATCAGGACCGGGCCAAGCTCCTCCAGGCGCGCGGCGTGCGGATCATCCTTGTTCCACACCCGGGAGTAGCCAGCGCGGTTGGATATGTTCTCGTCGATTCCATCTCGATCGAGGCCACTCCGTTCTGGGTTCAGGCGAACGCTACCGCCGACCGCAGCAACATCAACGTCCAGGAGATCCAGGAACAGTTCGCGCCGAGTGATCCCGGGGCCGGCAGCCGCCTGCCTGACAGGTTCCCCGACAAGCTCAAGCAGTTCCACCCCAACGGGGAAGAGCAGGACGTCCTGGAAGTGCAATGGAGCGGCCCCCCGGGACCAGCTTTGACGGGCCCTTTCTCCGTCCGCGGCTTTACGACGCAGGGAACAGGGGGAATCAAGTACCAGACAGTCGTGGCGTATGTACGGATGCTCTCAACGTCGGGCGCGACCTTCACTTTCACCCTGTTCGATTCCGGCGGCCTGGGCGTGTCCTGGCAGCTGCCTGATACCGCTTTCAGCGGGAACGCCTGGCATGAGCTCAAGGTCTCGCGCGCCGACAACACGGTCCGAATCGACGGAAACGTCGTGGGACAACCCGTCAAGTTCGACTCGACGACCGGCGACATCACTCAGATGCAGATAGCCGTAGCCGCTACCGCCAGCTCCGGCAGCCCGCCTCCGGCCGCGGGCCTTTTCTTCATTGACGAATTGTATTTTACCGACCCGCAGGGCTCCTTCGGCGCCGCCTTTACCGGTTCTTTCTCCGGGCAGCTCCCCGGTCCGCTCTTGAAAGCCGGCAATGTCGCTATCTTGTCGAATGTCAGCATCAAGCAGGACCTGACCCTGATGTCCGCGGGCTTTTCGTCTCTTTACGGAATTCCCTCGGCCGCGGAAAACTTGTATTCGCGCACCGAGCTCGGCGCGGATGTGCTGGTGGCCAGGGTCCAGGCAGACGTCAATGTGAGGGAGGCGGCCGGGACACTCGATGTTTTCGGAGGACACAAAGTGACCGTACCGGCGGTGATTGTACCCGTCACTGTCATGGATGCCTTCTCCCTGGACGGGGGCGGGGGGTTTTCCCGGGAGGACAGGGTAGACCTTGGTCCGGTCGTTGCCACCACGGTCTCCGCGGATTCCCAGGCTGCCCTTGATCCGACCACGGGTCTCCTGACCCAGACCTGGCTGGGGCACCTCTCCGTTGCGCCTCCTGTTCCCATCACTATTTCATCTGATCTGCAGGTCTCCCAATCCCTTCTGGGCTACGCCGTGAGCTCGGAGGTGTACTGGACCCAGTGGACCCAGAGCTTCGGCCTCCTGGCGCCATGGGAAGGCGGCCTGGACTATGCCCGGCTTGAGAAGCTGTCAGCGCACATCGGAGTACCCACGGCGCCCGTGGGTTTTGACGTGGATGCAAGCGCGCAGGCCCAGGGCAGCAATTATGCCCTGCCGTCCGCGCCTGGGCCATACTCGCAGGAGAACGACCTCCAGCTATCCGCCAACATGCTTTTCAAGCTTGGCCAGGGCGATTCAACGCTCAGCGTCGGGTACAAGCGACTTCTCTCGGTGACCACGAGTCCCACGCTGGGTCCCCGGTTTGTCACGGAGACCGACGAGCTTCTCAGCGTCCTTTCCCAGCAGGGGTATCTCCTCACCTCGATTCCGATGCTCGAGCTCTTCAAGGACAACAGCAGCCTCATCCTTCCCATCTGGCAGGCTTACGGGTCAACCACGCAGGCGTCGTACAATCCGGCTTTCACGGTCGGGGTGAAGAGGAACTACGGTTCGCGCCTCCTTGACCTGTTCATCCCTTCCAGCGCCGACCTCTCCATCGGGCAGATGCTTCGCCTTGCCTCGTCGATTTCCGAGACGGACATCTACATCACCGCGCAGACTTCGTCCCACGCGGTCAACTTGTTCGGAAGGCTCGGCTCGATTCCGCGCCTTCCCATGGTCACGACGGACGAATACAGCATCAACCTGAGCGGGTCGGTGGCGGGCAACTCGAGCCAGGATCTCCGCTTCACCGAGGCGGCCGCCGTTGCCTCGGCCAGCCTCCTGGGTGAGAAGGAGAGCGGCCTCACCTTCGCAGACAGCTTCAAGTGGGACCAGAACCAGACCACGCTCCAATTTTCTCTGACCAACGCCATCCAGACCTACCTTGACTGGTCGGTGCATCCTGACGGAGGAATCAACGTGCCATATCTCTCCGATGCGCTGGGAAAAGACGCGTGGATTTCCCACCGGGAGAGCGCCGATTTCTCCATCAACTACGCCCCGGGGAGCGATTACCATCCTGCGACGTTCCTTTTCGGTCATGCAACATCGCTCGTGTTCCCTGCGCATGGGTCGATCAAGGGAAGCGTCAACGTGGGGGCGGACACCGAGACCGCGCTTACCGGCGGGCTCATCTGGCGGCTGGCAATCGCCTTCGGCATCGAGGCAAAGCTGAGATTCTGAAGCCGGGCTGCTATAGTTTTGCCTTTCCCGCAGCGATATAATGAGTCAGTGGAAAGAAGGAGGGCTCAATGGTGGCAGTCCTGAGGCGAGGCGCGCTTGCGCTCTTGCTGGTCGGCCTTGCGGCAGGACCGGTGTTTTCGCAGGCAGGCGCCGGAGCGGGCCCGGCCTTCGGATTCGGTATGAGCCTGGGCCTGGGCGTCCAGACGTTCAACGAGCCGCAGGCTGTGACGTACCAGTCCCTCTCCCTGTTTCCCGACATCTCCTTCGGAAAGCTGGGAGTCGGTCTTGCCATCACCCTTGATTACAATTTCACGGGATCCGGCAATTCCATCTACCTCCGTCGGGCGGATTGGGTCCCCACGAGCTTCCAGAACTTTTTGCAGATCTACCTTGCCAAGATCAACTACATCCGCTGGGGACTCAAGGGAGACCCCCTGTTCATCAAGCTCGGCTCTTTCGACGACGTAACCCTTGGTGACGGCTTCATCGCAGGCGGGTACACCAACATGTACTTCCTGCCCCAAGATCGGCACTTCGGTCTGGAGGCGGATGTCGACGGGTCGCTTTTCAGCTTCCCCTACGTGGGAATGGAGACATTCGCCGGCAATCTGGCGCTTTTTGACGTTCTAGGCGGCAGGGCCTATGTCCGTCCCCTTGCCGGCACGGATATTCCCATCTTGAAGGATCTGCAGGTCGGCGGAACACTCGTGGCGGACACAGCGGCAGCCAATCCGCTGCAATCCACCACGGAGCCGGCTGCCCTGGCTCCCGCTTCGCCGGTTTATGTCTACGGAGGGGATATCCGCGCCCCATTGTTTTCCGTCACGGATGTTGCCTCCATGATCGCCTTCACCGACGTGGCTGCCATTGATTCCCAGACGGTGGGCGGGGCGGTGGGCGTGAGCGGGAGGCTTGTCAATATCTTCACCTACGGCGCCCAGCTGCGGCTCATGCAGGCCAGCTTCATCCCCGACTATTTCGGGCCGATGTACGATGTCTCCCGGCAGACCTACCACGATTACGTGAACTCCGGCGTCACCGGTTCGACGTTCGGATACCTCGTGAGCGGAGGCATTTCCATTCTCGGGGACAAGCTTGTTTTCACCGTCACTGTGGACGGGCCGTTTGTAACCTCGGCCACCCTGGCCTCCCTGCAATACCCTGAGCTGCGGGCCGTCCTGTCGGTCGGTCAGGGAGTTGTACCGGGATTCTTTTTCAGCTTCTCCTACGACAAACAGTCCATCACAAGCCTCGGGGACCTGGTCAGCCAGCAGAACGGATCTGCCGCCGCGCAAATCAACTTCAAGTCGGGGCCCGCTATCATATCCTTTGTCTACCAGCTCTCGTACATGGGGCCGGGACAGTCTCCGAGCACCATCATTACATCCGGGCTGCAGAGCTCCATTTCCCTCTTCTAACGGAGGACGACTGTATGAGGATGAGATATTCAACAGCGCTTGCACTCGGGTCTTTCCTGATCCTGATGGCGCCGGCGCTTCTTGCGGCGCAGACACCTCCCGCAACCGCCAAGCCCCCGGCAATCTCGGTGATCCTTTCCTATCATGAAGACAACAGCGGGACATTCAGGGTGATGTCGGGCAGGACCACCGAGGTGACCGGCATCCAGGATGGAGCCGAGCTCAAGCCCGGCTGGACGGTCGTCACGGGCGTCGGAGACCTCGCCGAGCTGAAGGTCAACCACACGGGGACCATCATCAAGATCTCCCAGAACACGAACTTCACCATTGAGGGGCTGCGGACCGAAGGGGGAGGGCAGGACATCTTTTCCCTCGGGGTCGGGAAGGTGCGCACTGTCGCGGGCAAGGCCTCGGGAAAAGACCAGTACCAGATCAAGACCTCGTCCGCGGTCTGCGGGGTGCGTGGGTCGGACATCGTCGTCGAGTTCCTCGAGGGAACCACTTCCAAGTTGTACACCCTGGAAGGAACGGGATGGATCCAGGACGTCACCTCGGGCAAGCAGCTGGATGTTCCCCAGGGAGATTTTGCCGACACCCTGGCGCCGGCTTTCCAGGTCTCGCCCATACCCCAGGATGTCCTTTCGGGTCTTCAGAAAGAGATGAACTTCGTCAAGCTGGACCCGGCCGAGGCAATGGCCCAGGAAAAGGCGTCCCAGGAAGCGCAGAGCCAGCAGCCTGCGCCGAACCCGCCAACGCCCCCCGCTCCCATGCAGAACAGCTTCATGGACAACGTCCTGGCCGCCCTGCGCAATGTGATGGGCTTTGAGATCGGCTCGGTCACGATTGACGGACTGACTTACGGGATGGCGATCGTGGAACCGACCTTCACCGTGGGCAAGCTGAAGATGGCGCTTTATCTTCCTGTCATCTATCAGAGCAACATGCTGGACCCGGGGGACTGGTACCGTCCCCAGGGCGACAATGAATGGAGCTTCGGGACAGACCAGGGAGGGGACCTGTCCAGAGTCCTGGCAGACATAACCCGTGACACTCTTCTCAAGTTCAAGTACATCGAGTACGGCCGGCAACGTGACCCGTTCTTCTTCAAGCTTGGCAACCTGGAGGACATCACGATCGGCCATGGGCTGATCATGAGGGATTTCGCGAACGATGCCGACTTCCCGACGGTGAGGCGCGTTGGTGTCAACATAGGCGCGGATTTCGGATCCGGCGGTTTCGAGGCCATGGTGAACGACGCCACTCCGAACATCGTCGACGGGACTGTCTATCCTTCCGACCTTCTCGGAGGCCGGCTCTATGTTCGGCCCATCCCCGGCTTTCGCGGGGCCCTGGGCTTTTCGGCCATCATAGACCTGAACCCGGCAAGGGATTTCTATGATCCCTCCACGGGGGCCGTCGGCCCGGCTGCTGCGGGAAACCCGATCTTCTTCAATCCGGGTGTGGACTTCGACCTTCCGTTCGTAGAAAGCGACTCATTCGGGCTGGTGTTCTTCACCGACGGGGCTGTCATGCTCCCCTATTTCCGTTCGACAACTCCGACCTATCCCTGGATATCCCAGGGATTCGCCTCACAAGCGGTCTGGAACCCGTCATCCAGCATCCCATTGAAGAACTGGGGGGCCGCGGCGGGCTTTCTTGGCAACCTGATCATCCCGGACTTCACCTGGAGGCTCGAATACCGGTATTTCACGGGGGCCTTCCAGCCCCAGCTCTATGATTCCGGCTATGAGCGAAACAGGTCGGCGTACGTCCTGAATGTCCTGAGCTATCTGCAGGACACTTCGAATCCGATCTACAACAACTACAACATGGGAATTTACGGGGAAGCCGGATTCAAGCTGAGCAAGATTTTCGCGGTCAGGCTCGGCTATTTCTGGCCATGGACCATCAATCAATCCACCGGCGCATGGGGGCCTGACCCGAACAATCCCGACCACTTCATCGCCAGCTTCGAGCTGGAGAAAGGCGTCATTCCCGTGGTGAACCTGGGGGGCTCCATCTCGTATGAGCGCACAAGCCTTTTCTCCGGGAACAGTGTCCCGGCGAGCTTCAACGACGTGTTCTTCAATGCGAACACCGACATCACCGCGCAGATCAACTATCCCGTGAGCCCGATCATGGACGTCTCCCTGCTGTACACCATCACGCCTGTTCTCAACCCGGACGGCACCCTGCACTATTCGAGCGGAAACACTTTGCCCGACATGGCGACATCCATCTCGATTACCACATCGATTCACCTGTAGAAGTGATGAACGAATCCCGGCCGCGCTCCCGGAGGATCAGGATCCTCCGGGACGAGGTTTCCCGAAAAATCGCGGCCGGCGAGGTCATCGACCGGCCGTTCTCCATTGTGCGGGAGCTGCTGGACAACGCAATCGACTCCGGGGCCTCGGCAATCGACGTGTTTCTCGAGGCTGGCGGTCTGTCACGCGTGCGCGTGGTGGATGACGGAGCCGGAATGAGCAGGGAAGACCTCGAAGTATGCTGGAAGCCGCACGCTACATCGAAGATCGAGTCTGAAGACGATCTCCTGCGGGTATCCACGCTGGGCTTTCGAGGTGAGGCGCTTTCAAGCGTCGCTGTGTGCAGCAGGCTTTCCATCACAAGCTCGGCGGCGGCCAGTGAACCGGCAAACAGGCTGGAGGTGCTGGGAGGCACGCTCCTGGGGCTTGAGGCCTGTGAAGGGCGGAAGGGAACCATCGTCGATGTCGGTGAGCTTTTCTATAATTTCCCCGCCCGGAAAAAGTTCTTGCGCAGCGCTTCAGCCGAATCATCCCTGTGCCGGTCGGTCTTCGTGGACAGGGCCGCGGCGCACCCTTTGACGGCTTTCCGGCTGTTCACGGATGCCGAAGTGAAGCTTTCCCTCCCGCAAGCCTCACCGGTGGATAGACTGGCCCTGTGCTATTCCCAGCAACTCGATGCTCGCGTGCTTTTTGAGTCTGCCGCCGCGGGGAGCGGGTTCCTGGCGAAGGTTATTGCCGGACGTCCCGAGCTCAGGAGAAGGGACAGGAAGCTCATCCAGGTCTTTGTGAACCGCCGCAGGGTGTCCGAGTTCTCCCTCATGCAGGCGGTCGAGTACGGGTTTTCGGGGTTCATGCCAGGGGGCTGGTACCCGGTCGCTTTTGTATTCGTCGAAATCGATCCCAGCCTCATAGATTTCAATATTCATCCCGCAAAGAAAGAGGTTCGGTTCCAGAACCTCGCCGACGTTCATTCGTCGGTCGTGAGCGCCGTCCGTGCCGGGCTGGCGGAGAAGGCGCCCGGGCAGAGGCGGCAAACTCAGGCTGGCGAAGGGAAGGGGAGACCCGGTCCGGGAAGCAGGTTTCAACAAGCTCTCCCGTCCCGGACTGGCCGTGGGCAGGCCCTTCCCTTCTTTCCCACGGGAAAGAGTGCGCGTGCGGAAGCTGCCGCAGCAGATGCAGGTGACGCGGCCGCAGGCGATACCGCCGAAACCGCGGGCATTTCCGCGGGCACTGCCGAGGACACCAACATCCGGTTCCTGGGACAGGTTTTCGGAGTTTTTCTGGTGTTCGAGCTTTCCGGCAGGCTCCTGATCATGGACCAGCATGCGGCGCATGAGAGGATCATCTTCGAGCGCCTGGGAGCGCGCCCACCGAAAATGCAGGAGATGCTGTTTCCGATTTCGTTCGATGTCTCGGAAGCGGAGGAGACCCGGCTGGAGCCTCTGAGGAAGGAGCTGGACACCCTGGGAATCGGTCTCAGGCGGGCTGGCTCAAGGACGTATGAGATATCCGCGCTTGCGGAGGACTTTCGATCTCTTCGGGAAGACACGCTTGTGGAGCTGGTTCGCGGCGTCGGCGCCCAGGAGTGGCGCTCCACGCTTCGAGCAACCGCGGCATGCAGGCTTGCCATCAAGGAAGGAGAGGTTGTGGACCCGGTGACCGCGCGCGAGCTGTGCGCCCAGGCTTTGCGCCTGCCGGTCCCCCGGTGCCCGCACGGGCGGCCCATCTGGCACGAGCTGTCCGAGGAAAGCCTTCGCAAGGCCGTCGACAGGCCGCCGAAGGATGTCGACGCCTGAAGCCCTGCCGCCAGAGATCCCTACTTCAGCTGATCCAGGAGCTTCTGGGCCTCATCCTTCACGTCTGATTTCGGGCTCTTGGCCAGCAGCTTTGTCAGGATGTCCTTGGCGTCCTTGTTGTCCCCTTCCTTGACCAGGACCCGGGCAAGGTTCAGGTAAGCGTCCCAGTACGTGGGGTCAAGGCGCAAGACGGCAAGGAAAGCGGTCTTTGCGTCGGTTGTCTGTCCTGTCTCCGAATACGCGAGGCCGAGATTATATTGCGTGTCACGGGCGTCCGGCTTCAGGGAAAGAGCTTTCGTCAACTGCGTGATGCTGTCCGGGAACTGCTGCTTGTGGAGATAGACGTTCCCGAGGTTGTTGTGCGCCTCATAGGATTCAGGGGCTATCTCCACCGCGGACTGCAGGACGGTCAACGCCTGGTCGGGCATGCCCTTGCTGTCGTAGATCCCGCCGAGGTTGATGAGCGCGGGGGCGAACTTGGGGTCCTTCTGAACAGCGGCGCTGTAGTACTTGACCGCATCATCCGAGTTGCCCAGTTTCTCATTCGTCAGCCCGAGGATGTACGCGTCGGCTGCCGAATCGTCCTTGGCTACCGCCTTCTGGGCGAAGGGGAGGGCCTCGGCGGCCTTGCCCAGCTTGATTTTCACCGACGCCATGTTGTAGTTGGCCGTGGCGCTGTCGGGCTGGAGCGAAAGGGCCTTGGCGTAGGAGGCTTCAGCGTTGTTGAAATCTGCGCGGGTCATATAGGCGGTCCCCAGCTCCCGAAGGAAGCCAGGGTTGTCAGGCGCGTACTGCACCGCCTGCTTGAAGTATTCGACGGCCCCCGCGGCGTCACCCTTCTGTCCAAGAATGCTTCCGATCATGTAGTAGGCGTCGGCAAAGTCCTTTTTTGTTGCCACCGCTGATTTGAATGCATCAATGGCCTTCGCGGTGTCCCCGGTCTGCACAAGGCTCATTCCCTTGTTGAAATGCGCGGAAGTGAAATCCGGGCGCAGGCGCACGCACCCGTCAAAGGATTTCGCGGCATCGGCAAACAGCTTCGCACGGTACTGGAGCTTGCCGAGCGCGAAAAGCGTGTCGGCATCGTCGGGGTTCAGCCGCGCGGCTATCTTGTACTCCCTCATGGCGTCGTCGGCAAGCTTCCTGCTGTCGTAGATCTCGCCGAGAGTGCGGTGCGGAAGCCAGAAATCAGGGTTCTTGTCGATGGCCTTGTTCGACAGGTCCACCGCTTTCTGTACGTTCCCCGGGTTCGTGGGGTCTTCGCGAAGGTATGACAGGCCCGCATACGCAAGGGCGTTGGAGTTTCCCGGATCCAGGGAAGCCGCCTCCTCGAAATCCTTGCGAGCCTCGGTGTAGCGCCCCGCGTTGAAGGCAGCTGCGCCCTTTTGTAGCAGGTCCTGGACCTTTTTCTGGCGCTCCTTTTCCGCGGCATTGGCGTTCTCAGCCGGGGTCTTTTCCGCCGGCGGCTGCTGGATCACGATCTTCTGGGGCTGGTTCTTCAGCTTTTCCCCCAGTTCGTTGAGCCCCGCGCGAAGCTGCTGCTGCTGGGCAAGCAGCGCCGAAAGCTCCTGCTGCCTGGCTGCGTCGTCGGCTGTTTTCTTCTTTGCCAGGACGTCGTCAAGGAGCTGTTTTACTCTGGGGTCATCGATGTCAAGGCCGTTGAGGATCTTCAGGGCCTCTTCATATTCTCCCTTGCTCTCATAGTAGGACGCCTGTTTCAGGCTGGCCGCGACGCGGCCGGCGTCGGCCGTTTTTTTCAGCGTTATTCCCAGGTACGCCCCTCCTCCGGCCAGGAGGCACAGGACCACGATCCCGACGATGAGAAGGGCGCGCGACGGCCGGCGTTTCTCCTGCCCGGCACGGGGAGCGCTGCCTGAATCCTGTGCGCTGCCTTGTGCGGAGCCCTTGCCGGGCCGGCCTTTTCCTGAGGGCTTGTCGGGGCCTGCGCCGCGACCTGAAACGGGTGTTTTCATCTGTTTTCAGTCCTTGATATCGACGTTGACCGGGTCGTCCTTTGCCTTGATGGACTCCACGGACAGGTTCTTTGTATCGTCGCCGGCGTTGTTCAAGCTGTTCAGGACATCATTCATGAGCGCTTTCTGCCGCGCAATCTCGTCTTCCTGCTGCTTCAACTTCGCTTCCTTCATCTGGCGCAGAAGGCGGATCACTTCCTCGATCCTTGGCCGTTGCGGATCCTGCGGCTGGAGCTGGAGGAATATCGTGTAGTCGTCCACGGCCCCGTCATAGCTTTGCAGCTGCATTCTGGCTTGCGCCCTGTTGAGGTAACCCTCCGCAAGGTTCTTGTTCACCCCGATGGCCTCGGAGTACATCTGCTCCGCCAGCGCGTAGTCCTTTCGGGCAAACATGTCGTTGCCCATGTTGTAGTAGATGAGATCCTTGTATGACGTCGAAATTGAAAGCCCCCGCTTCAGAACGTCGATTGCCTTGTCAAGGTCTCCCAGTTGCTGGTAGACGATTCCGAGGTAGAGGTAGATCTTCTCGTTGGAGGGATCGTCGTTCAGCGCACTCTCCAGGAGAGGTTGGGCCTCCCTGGGCTGGTTCTGGACAAAGAGCGCCTCGCCCTTCTCGAGAAATGTGGATGCGCCGAACGCCGGCCAACCCGCCAGCATGACAGCAAGGACGAAAGCGGCACGCCTCATCATCTCATGTCCCCTTCTAGTATACCCCGCCAGATCGGCCTCGCACAGGTCCAGGTGCACGGGTCCAGGCTGGCCAAAACCCCATACTTCAATCGTCGGCACTCGGGAGAGCTTCTTGAAATCGATGAAGATTCAGTCGCCTTGCCTTGGACCTCTATTTTGTCCATAATCTCGCCTCAGTGGAACCACGAAGGGCTCGCGTTGAAGCGTCCTACCCGTTTCACTATATTGGGATGCACAACGGGATGAAGGTTCTTTGCATCGCGGACCATGTCGACCCTGTAGTCTACAGCGGGAACCTCAAGGCAAGGTTCGCGGATGTGGACCTTGTCCTGAGCGCCGGTGACCTCGCACTGGAGTACTACGACTTCATCGTGAGCACCCTGAACAAGCCCCTCCTTTTCGTCTTCGGGAACCACCACTTGGAGGGTCGGTCGGAATACGGGCATGACCCCTTCGAAGAGACGGCGCCGTCCTGGCAGAGAGGGGTGGGAGCAACGTGCCTTGAAGGGAAGGTCATGCGGGTGAAGGGGCTCATCGTGGCAGGGTTGGGAGGAAGCATCTGGTACAACGGAGGAGACAACCAGTACAGCGATTTCACCATGTTCCTCGTCATGCTGAGGCTCATTCCGCACATGGTCTGGAACAAGCTCTTTCACGGCAGGTACCTCGACGTTCTTCTAACGCATTCCCCCCCGTACGGCATCAATGACCTTCCGGACGCCTGCCATACGGGCTTTCGCGTCTTCCTCTGGTTCATCAGGCGCTTTCGTCCCGCCTACCTGGTGCACGGGCACGTCCACCTTTACGACCGCAACGCGGCGCGTGAGGCGAAATATGCCGGCACGATCGTGCTCAACGCTTATGACCACACGCTGCTGAACCTGGAGGTCACGCGATGAGCGGCAGCAATATGTACTCGTCCATGACGCGCCAGGATTTCAGCAGGGCCCGCATGAAGGAGACCCTGGGGCGGATCCTTGCGCTCCTCAAGCCGCAGAAGGACGAGATGCTTTCCCTGGGCGACATACGGTCCCTTCTGAGGCCGGAATCGGAGACGTACAAGGGGATGCAGACCGTGCCCATTGAGAAGATCGTCGGGAGCGAAGGCCGATACCGGGACTTCAACAAGGCGTTTCTTCCGCGGCACGACAAGCTCATGCGCAGGTGGATGAGCGTTGACGAGGCGCACTACCGCAACATCATTCTCCCGCCCATCAAGTGCTTCGAGATCGGCGGGGCCTACTTTGTGAGGGACGGAAACCATCGCGTCTCCGTGGCCAAGGCGCAGGGAGCGGAGTTCATCGATGCGGAGGTAACGGCGCTTGGGTCGGAGATACCCCTCACGCCGGACATGACGAGGGAAGAGATAAAGCGCGCCGTGATCGAGTTCGAAAAGCGGAGGTTTTTCGAGATCACGAAGCTCGACCGCCACAGACCGGACTGCTCTCTGGAGTTCACGGAGATAGGACGCTACGACGAGATACTCTCCCACATCCGCGAGCATAAGTGGTATATCAACCTGGACAAGCCGGAGGAGATACCCTTCGACGAAGCGGCGGTCTCCTGGTACGACAAAGTCTACGCTCCCATCATCGCCATCATCCGTGAGAGCAACCTCATCTCGCGATTTTCCGGTACCACGGAGGCGGACCTGTATGTCTACATTGGCAAGCACTGGGCGGAGCTGAATGCGCGCTACGGGCCTTTGTTCACCCTGGAGGAAGCGGCAGAGGATCTCTCTTCGGCATCTGGAAAGTCACGCCTGATCACGGGCGCGCGCTCCCTGGTTGAGCGGATTGGCGGGATCTTTCGAGGCCGCAGGGGCTGACCCTGCGTCAATTGCCCTGCACGAAGGAAAGGTAGTCTTTTTCCGCGATCAGGTAGTCGATCTCTGCGGCGTTCTCCAGCTCCAGCTCGAACAGCCACCCCTCCCCCAGAGGGTCGCTGTTGATGAGGCCGCAGGTCTCCTCCGTTGCAACCGCGGAGTTCACTTCGACAATCGTCCCTGATACCGGGGAATAGATCTCGCTCGAGGTCTTCATTGAGTCCACGGTGCACGCGACATCGCCTTTCCGGAGCCGTCTTCCCGGCTTTGGCAGCTCGACGTAGGCAATCTCCCCCAGCTCTTTCTGGGCGAAATCCGAGATGCCCACGCGGGCCCTCGTCCCCGTGACGACGACCCACGTATGCTCTTTTGTATACAGCCTCCTGCTCACGGTCTCCATGTCGCCCTCAATCCAAGAGGGGATTACCCTTGCCGCTGGTGTCCGGGGTGCCGGTGCCAGGGGCAGGCACGTCCACGGGGGCTAGAGAGTTGTCCCCGCCGCCGATGTTGGAGTTGATGAGGGACTTGCGGAGGTTTTCCTCGATGGTCTCCGCACGGCTGGCGTTGTATTCGTCGATCTCGTCGAATGATTTCGGTTCCGTGCCAGCCAGGAAGATCTCCTTGATGGTTTTCTTTGTGAAAGCGGTGGGAAGCAGGCCCGAGGTCGCGCTGACCTCCACGCTCACCAGCCCGGTTTCAGGGCGATCGAAGGTCTTCACCGGCAGGCTCTTGTGCACATCCATCATGTATTTGGCCCACGTGGGGCCCGCGATAGCGGCGCCGGTCAGCTCGGTGCCCAGCGACCGGTTGCCCTGGTCGAACCCGTACCAGACCGCCGTGGTCATGTACGGGGAGAAGCCGACAGTCCACGCGTCGGACCAGTTCTGCGTGGTGCCTGTCTTGGCTGCGAAGGGCTGGCCTTTGTCGTTCCAGATGTCCAGCACGGAGGCAACCCCGCCAAGGGTGCCTTCCTTGATGGTGCTCTGAAGCAGGCTCGTCATGATGTAGGCGGTCTGGGGGCTCATGATCTGCGCCGATGCCCCTTTGCGGCTCTCCTGCGCCATGACTTCCTTGGCAGGCTCCAGGATTATCTTGCCGTTTCTGTCCTCGATGTAGCGGATTGCCACGGGCACGACTTCGCGTCCGCCGTTTGCGAAGACGGAGAAAGCCCGCGCCATCTGCAGGGGAGAAACGGTGATGATTCCGAGGCCCAGGGGGTAATACCTCGGGAAGGTTTTTTCGATGTCTGCCGGGTCCGTGATACCCAGCATCCGGCTGGCCCTCTGAATGGCTGCGTCGAAGCCGATTCCGTCGAGGACCTTCAGCGAAGGAACGTTCATGGACTCAGCCAGCGCGTCCCGCAGAAGCACGCGTCCGTGCCATTCGCCCTTGTAATTAAGCGGCTCGTACAGCGTCCCGTCCGGATTGGTGAAAACCACGGGTGCGTCCAGGATCATGGTTGCAGGGGTGAACTTGCGCGAGTCGATTGCCGCGGAATAGTACAATGGCTTGAAGGCGGAGCCGGGCTCCACTTTCGCCATGGTTGCCCGGTTGAACTGGTCAACGCCGAACTCCTTGCCTCCCACCATGGCAAGGATGTACCCGTTGTTCGGGTCAATGCTGACCAGGGCGCCCTGCACCTGCGTGCGGCGCGTCACGTTGAGGGAGGCCTCGTTGCCGGCTGCCACGATGTTCTGGGGCCGGTTCATGGAGAACATCGACGTAAGGAGCTCCACCACCGGGTTGATGCCCTTGGCGTACAGGCGCTTGGCGTTGCCCGTGGCGTTCCTGTTGCGGTACATCAGCTCGTCGACGTTGAAGGAGAGGCCCAGCATGTCGATCATGGGGAGGAACTGGGCGTTGGAGAAGTTGATTCTGCTGTTGGCAAGAGCGAGGTAGCGGTTGTTGACGTCCTCGATGTCCTTCTTCATGCGGTCTTCCGCGATTTTCTGGTCATCGAGGTTCAGCGTGGTGTGGACCACAAGACCATCGGTGAGGACATCGTAGGAGCCGAACAAGAGCTCGTCGAGCTGGCTGCGGATGTATTCACTGAACCAGGGCGCCTTGTCTTCCCTCTCGAAGTAGGCCGTGGAGTTCGGCCTGGTGTAGTCGTATTTGGACCAGTAATCATCGAAGGAAGAATCCGCATCCTGCTTTGTGACGTATCCCAGGCCCACCATCTGGTCCAGGACAAGCCGCTGCAGCTTGCGGGCGCGCTGGGGGTTCTTGATGGGGGAGTACAGGCCAGGCTTGGCCAGCTGGATGACCAGCATCACCGATTCGGCCAGCGTGTCATCCTGCACGGGGTGCTTGAAGAAGAACTTGCTTGCCGCCTGAACGCCTTGCGTGTTGTGACCGAAGGGCATCTCGTTGAGGTACATCTGCAGGATCTCCTGCTTGGTGTACCTGCGCTCCATCTGGATTGCCCACCACAGCTCCACCAGCTTGCGGCGGATCGAGATGTCCGACCTGTCCGCATAGAGCCGTCCCGCAAGCTGCTGCGTCAGAGTGCTGGCTCCTGAGACGTACTGGCCGGTGACGATGTTGAACAGCGCGCGAAGGAGTCCCCGCAGGCTGAATCCGTGGTGGGAATAGAAGTTTCGGTCTTCCCGGGTCAGCAGCGCGTCAATGAGGTGCTGCGGAACCTGGTCTATGGTGACCAGCTCCCTGTTCTGGTCCCCGAAGAACTCGGTGATTTCCCTGTCCTTGATGTCCAGGATCTTCGTGGGAAGCGCCGGTTTGTGGTCCCCGAACTGTTCCTTCATGGAGATGTTCCTTGTGGCTGCAAGGGCCAGGCCCAGGGAAACGCCGAGGAGCAGGGCCGCGGCAAAGGCGACAATCAGGAGTATCTCGAAGAGCGACCTTTTTCGGGGGGTTTGACGCACGGGAAAATGATAAGAACCGGCGAAACCTTTGTCAATGGAGCACGGCAGTGAAGCTTGCAGAGATGGCCCAGCGCACAAAAAAGAGGCCGACTCCCGAAGGAGCCGGCCTGCCTGGTGTGGTGTCTTCCAATATAGTAAACTGGGAGGGGAACTATATCTTGGACACCAACACCTTTATTATCGTCCCTGTACCTCCGCAAACTTTAATCTTTTCTCACGGCAAGCAGCGGAAAAGGATCAGTAACGCTCCCTTTCCTTCTCACCTCGAAATGCAGGTGGGGGCCTGTGGCGCGCCCCGTGTGACCCACGGCGCCAAGCACGTCGCCCGCATTTACCTTCTGATCCATAGTAACACCAATCACTGACAGGTGTCCATAGACAGTCTGGTAGCCCCCCGGATGGTCCAGGACAAGAAAGTTGCCCAGCGTCTCATCATGTCCGGTCTCTGAAACCACGCCGTCGCGAGCGGCATGAACGTCGGTTCCGTCCGGCGCGCCGATGTCTATGCCGGTGTGGAACTCAGGCCTTCCGGTAAAGGGGTCCTTCCGCATGCCGAAGAGGGAAGTGATCCTGCCGCGGGCAATGGGAAACTCGAAGAGAATGCCCAGGAAGTACGCGCGCTCGATCGGGGTGAACTGCTCTCCCGGAAAAAACAGAACGGGAGAGGGGTTTCCCTGGCGCAGGACAACCAGTCTCTGCGGTTTCTTGCCGCCGCCCAGCAGCGTGGACAGCATCATGTCCTCGAGGGCCGAACGGGGCGGGTCATTGATGAACAGACCCGCCTGGTTTGCTATCAGGACAATGCCATGTCCGTCAAACGCCTTCTTGCTTGAGGCCCCGTTGAGAGTCGCAAGCGTGTCATAGGGAAGCCCCAGCCGCGCGTTGACGGAGAAAAGATCTTCATTCCTGCGCAGGCGGTATTGGAAAATGCTCAAGGGGGGAAGGACCCCCGGCTCGCGCGCCCTGGCAATCCTGTAGTACTCCTCCAGCTCTGACTGGTGCTGGACGAAAAGGGGATCATCCGAGCTCAACACAAGGATCTGGGGATAATCGGCCGCAGCGGCCCGTGCCGCCATCAGCAGAAGGAGGAAAACGCTCGGGACAAAGGGCTTGAATGTCACTCTTTTCTGATTTTCGGCAGGATCAAACCGTGTCTGGACCGCGTTCTCGCGCGGCGCCCCTGGGCCTCTGCATGACCGACCGCCGGGCCAGCCCCAGGAGAACAAGCGCGCCAAGGCTTGCCAGCAGGATGGGAATGGCGAAAATCA
The DNA here is from genome assembly GCA_963710335.1 of uncultured Spirochaetota bacterium. Lineage (GTDB taxonomy): Bacteria > Spirochaetota > Spirochaetia > SZUA-6 > Fen-1364 > Fen-1364. Next base: position 175,112 of record CAVQAA010000005.1, on the reverse strand, counting down.
ATATCCCGTGGAAAAACAGGACGGCCGCGAGATAGAGGCCACACAGGAATATCAACGCCTGCAGGACGGCAAGAAGCGCCGATAGAGTGGAGCGCCGCGGTCCGGCCGGCTCTCGGGGCGCTCTTCGGGCGCGAAAGATGGCGCGGACAATCAGGAAAACAATGCCGGCGGCAGCGAGGATGAGGGCAAACGCCGTATACGCTCCTCGGGCTTTTGTGGCGAAGTACCACAGCGGCCACGCGATGGCCACCCCAACGGCGGCGCTTCCGGCCACAAGCAGAAGAAAGAAGCCGACTTTCTGCGCCAGCTCAGCCCATCTGCGAAGCAGGGACCGAAGAGCCCGGCTCACTGCGTGCCCGTCCTCTCCATGGCCTGCCGGTAGCTCTGCGCTTCATCCGACCTGCCCAGGCTCTCGGCGATCGAAATAAGCTCGGTCAGGCTTTTTCTCATCCCGCTTTTCTCGCCGAGCGTCGTGAAGGCGTTGTAAGCGCGCTGGAAATAATCATACGCGGCTGCTGCATCGCCTTTTTTCGACGTGATGAGCCCCAGTGCGTACAGGTCTTTCGCGATGCCTGGGGAGCTTTCGACTTTCTTGTCCAGGGCCAGGGCCTCTTCCGCGTTGCTCAAAGCCCCTTCAAAATCCCCCTGCTTGGAATGAACCGAGGCGATCATGTAGTAATCCGCAGCCGCCTCCTCCAGGAGCTTGTGCTGGAGGTTGCCCTGGAGGGACCGGGAGAGCCACTCGAGCGCCTTGGCCATGTTCCCCATGCTTTTCCATGCGGAGCCGATGTCGTGGTACAGGACGCCCGTCTGCTCCGGCGTCAGCTTTGCCTGGGGCGTGTCCAGCGCTTCCTGGAAGGAGGCAAGTGCCTTCCGGGGGTCGCCCTTTCGCAGGTAGAGCTCTCCCAGGCTGATTGATGAATCGATGAACAGGGATGGGCCACGCTGGCGCGCTTGCTCCCTGGCCCGGCTCAGCATCTCCTCAGCCGCCGGCAGCTGGCCTGTTGCAAGGTAGACCTGGCCGATGGCGATCCGCGACTTGATGACCCCGTCCACGTTGTCAACCGACGCATTGGCGTTCAGCGCCTGCGTGAAGAACTGAAGCGCCAGGTCGTACCGCCCCTGGCTGTAGTACTGCTGCCCGGATACCTCTGCGTCGTCCGCCTGGTTTTTGACGTTGCTGACCGTATCGCTCTTCGGAGGCGCGGATGAGCAGGAGGCCGCGGCAATGAGAAAAGCCGCGGGGAGGAGCAGACGGCAGATTGCGCTTCTTGTGATCATCAGAAATCCTCATCCCGGTAGCTTTTCAAGGTATCAGGAGGCTCGGTCCGGGGTGGAACGCCGCCCCTGAGAAGGGGATTGTTCTTCACGGCCTGCAAAACATCCTTCCCTTCGTCCAGGGCGCTGCTCCCTTTTTCCAGGACGCTGGAGATCTGCGGACGCGTGCCGTTGACGAACTCCATGAAGCTCCTCATCTGCGCAATGATCTCGTCCGCGTTCTTGATGGAATCCTCAACCTGGTTGTAGAGCTGGTTTTGATCGTTGAGGAATGTATCGATCGAGCCCTTGGGGTCAAGGAGGCGTTTCGCCAGCCCCTGGGTGTTTTTCAGGTCACCCGTCATGCTCTTGAGGTTCTGCGATATCTCGTCCAGGTTGGTGGAAAGATCGCCGATCACGCCCCTGGTCTTCACCGTGATGTCCTGAAGGTTGTCCGAGATGACGCCGACCTTGTCCAGGAGTGTGTTCACCCTGACGGACATGCCGTCAACGGCCTTGTTGACTTTCCCCGGTGTTTCAGAAAGGTCTGACACCATGGCTCCCATGGGTCCGCCCTTGCCGCTCATGGCCATGTCCAGCGTGCCCGCCATGTGCCTGATCTCGGAGATCGTCATTCGTGTCTCATCGAGGATGGGATTCAGCTTCGCGATCACGGAGCCAATCACGTCTTCCCCTTTGGGGATGTCCACCAGCCCCTTGTCCACGAGCTCCCGCCCTTCCTCGGAATCCAGGGCCGGGATGAATGACATCTCCGGCAGCGGCGGTCCCTTGTCTTTGCCGGAGTGGAACTTCAGCGACACTCCGAGCCCGATGGGGCTGGTGGCAAGCTCGAGAACGGAGTTTCTATGCACCCTGTCGTAGTAGGTATCCTGGACGTAGAACAGCACGTCCACCTCGTTCTGCGGATTGAGCGCGATGCGGGAAATCCTCCCGATCTCGAATCCTTTCAGCATGATGGGCATGCCGACCGCCAGCCCGTCACCGGAGGCGAACCTGCTGGTGAAATAATAGTTGCGCGCGAACCACCTCTGGTTGACGCCGATGAAGACCAGAATAAGACCCACGCCGACGACGGCAAGGAGCACGAACACGCCAACCACCTGCTCTGCGAATCGGATCCTGAGCTTCATGTACCCTCCGTGACAATCACTGCGGTCCGTCCTCCCCTTCGGCATCGAGAAGCGCAAGCAGGTCGGTGTCGTAGGAGGCGATCTCCCCCAGGACCTCGGCCAGGATCTGCCGCGTGCGCGCATCGCGGCTGCGCTTTACGGCGTCGAAATCCCCCGTTTCCCGAACCGTCCCCGCGTCCATGATCACCAGCTGGTCAGCAAGGGTCGACGTCAGCCGTGCGTCGTGAGTGACCGCGATAATGACGCATCCCCGCGCTTTTGCGTCGCTGATCATCTGGCTGACCTTTTCCTCCATCGTATGATCGATGGAAAGGGTGGGTTCGTCCATGAAAAGGACGGCCGGCTCGGTTATGAGGGCACGCAGGAACGAAGCGATCTTCTTCTCTCCACCCGAAAGGGCCACGGGACGCAGATGAGCGCTTTCCACGAGGCCGCCCCTCTCCAGCGCCCGAACGACGCGTCTTTCGACCTCGGCCTGGCGCAGCTCCGGGAAGTGGACCTGCAGGGGCAGGGAGAGGTTTTCCATGAGTGTCTTGTTCTCCCACAATGCGCCGTCCTGAAAGACGAAACCGCTGATCTTTCGAAGCTCCCGCATCCCTCCCTCCGACAGGAGCTGCATGTCCTTCCCCTGGAAAAAGACCTTGCCCGAGTCCGGCGGGATCAGGCCGGCGGCTGTTTTCAGGAGCGTGCTTTTCCCGCTTCCGGAAGGCCCCATGATCACGGTGCTCCGTCCGGGAAGGATGGAAAGATTCACGCCCCGCAGGATGTCGCGGCCGCCGAAGCGAACGGTGACATCCTGAAGGTCGATCATCGTGGTTATCCCGCCGGCTGCAGCATCCATGGACGTTTACACATACGAGACGACGGTGATCAACGCATCCGCCAGGAAGCAAAGCACAAAGCCCTGCCCGACAGCCTTGATGGCCGCGCGCGGGATCTCCGTCACGGAGGTGCCCACCTTGAAACCCTGGAACGTGGCCACAACGGACACGATCACTCCGAAGACGCAACTCTTGACGAGCGTGGACACCAGATCGCGCATCTGGAGCGCATGCAGCAAAGCGCGAAAGTACTCCAGCACGGGCACTGGTTTTATCAGCTGTGAAACGAGGTAAGAGCCGAACAGCCCGAAGAAGTTGAAATAGATCGTGAGAGCCACCATGGAGATGGTAACGCCCAGGACCCGGGGCACCACCAGGTATGAGATCGGGCTGATCCCGACGGAAACGTACGCCTCAACCTCGTGGGAGACCACCATGTTGCCCAACTCCGTGGCAATTGCGGTTCCCGAGCGCGCAGCCAGGATGAAGGCGGTCAGGATGGGGCCAAGCTCGCGCGTGATCACGACAATAAGGATGGAATACACAAGGCTGGTCTGGCCGAATCTGGGAAGAATTGTGCCGCCTTCTATGATGATAACCGCCCCGATGGACAGAGCGATGAGGGAGACTATGCTCAAGGCTTCGACGCCCGTGAACAGGATCTGCAGCACAAGGACGCGAAAAGCCACCTGCCTGCGCCGCATGAAGAGCGCCGTCTCTCTGAGCACGAGGAAAAAGAAACCCAGCGCGTAGGAGTAGTCCCGCGCTTTTCGACCTGCCCACCTGCCCAGAGCCTCAACCATCGGCTCGGAGTATAGTTCAGCCGGGCTACCGATGCAATGGAAGGGACGCAAGAAGCTCGTCGGGAACGGGGCGGCCCGCCGCCGCGCACCCCAGTCTTCTTTGCGGCATATGCTCGCCGTGGAAATCCGACCCGCCGGTCACCAGCAGCCCCAGGCCCGCCGCAAGGCGCTTGAAGCGTCCGCATTCCTTCAGGGGATGGTTCGGGTGCCATGCCTCCAGGCCATCGACTCCCTGGTCCCGGCAGGAAGACAGGAACTGTCGAAGCGCCGGGCCTTTTATTCCAAGGGAAATGGGGTGGGCAACGACGGCAATGCCGCCGGCAAGGTGGATGAGCCGGGTCGCCTCGCCCAGGGGCAGACAGGCGCGCGGCTCGTAGTATGCCTGGCCTCTTCCGATGAGGCGCGAAAAGGCGGCGTCCATCGAGCTGACGACTTTTTTGCGCACGAAAAGCCGGGCAAAGTGGGCCCGGCTCACGACCTTTCCGCCAGCTATCTCGTTGAGCTCCTCCATGGAGACGGGAATACCATCCCGCTGCAGCTTTGTCACCATGCGCAGGTTGCGCTCATGGCGCGCCTGGCGCAATTGCGCCAGGGCCTCTTCCAGCGCCTCTCGTTGATCCGAAAGCCCGAGACCCAGGAGATGAAACTCACCCGTCGACGCGGCCGGCTGCGCCCCAAGCGTCGTGTCCCTGTCTATCTCGATCTCCACTCCGGCAATGAATCGCAGTCCCGTGCCCTGCGCTTTCGCGCGCGCCGCTGCCACACCGTCAAGTGTGTCGTGATCCGTGAGTGCCAGCGCAGTAAGGCCGACTTCCAGCGCCAGCTCGATGAGCCTCTCGGGCGAACACGAACCGTCGGACGCCGTGGAGTGGGTATGCATGTCGATCATTTGACATGAATATAACTCATCGCATACTCTCGATCCATGAACCCGACTTTCCGCGCACCGCGCGGAATAGGGGGTGAATACACGCCTCCGCCCGACAAATCGATCACCCACCGGGCTCTGATGCTTGCGGCCATCGGCTCGGGAGCCAGCACGATTGCCAATGCGCTCGCAACGGGAGACTGCGTATCAACGCGTCGCTGCCTCGAAGCCCTTGGGTGCGGCATTGAAGGCTCGGACCACCAGGTTCTTGTTCGCGGGTCTGGACTGCGGGGCTTCGCGGAGCCGAAGATGCCCCTTGATGCTGAAAACTCGGGTACCACGGCGCGTCTTTTGTCCGGCCTTCTTGCCGGTCTTCCGATTTTTGCCGTGCTCACGGGAGATCAGTCCCTTCTTGGCAGACCAATGGCACGGGTGGTTCAGCCATTGCGCCAGATGGGCGCCAGGATCGAGGGCAGGGAGGGCGGCAGGTTCGCGCCGCTGTGCTTCCTCCCCGGCTCGGGAGATCTCGAGCCTCTTGAATACTCCCTTCCCGTGCCCAGCGCACAGGTGAAGAGCAGCCTTCTCCTTGCCGCCCTCCGCGCGGGCGGAACCTCGCGGATCGGCGGGAAAACGCACTCACGGGACCACACGGAAAGAATGCTCGCGGCACTCGGCGTTCGGCTCCAGCGGGAAGGGGAAGATCTTCTGCTGCATCCGCCGCAGGAGCTGCCTGCTTTCGAAGTGCAGGTGCCTGGTGACGTCTCCTCTGCCGCCTTCTTCGTAGCCGCAGCCCTCATCTCGGGCCGCAGGCTTTCCGTTCGAGGGTGCGGCATCAACCCGACCAGGAACGGCTTCCTGAATGTCGCCTGCCGCATGGGGGCGCGCGTCGAAAGCCACCAGGAGAGCAACTCCCTGGGAGAGCCTGCGGGGACAATAGAGGTGAACGGCGGCTCCCTTACCGGAGCCCGCATCGATGCTGAGGAGGTCCCGGAGCTCATTGACGAGATACCGCTGCTGGCGGTGCTCGGGCTTTTCTGCCGGGGCGTCACGGAAGTGCACGGTGCGGAAGAGTTGCGGTACAAGGAGAGTGACAGGCTGCTCATGATTTCCCGTCTCATCGAGGGCCTGGGAGGCACGGTTCGGGTTTTCGAGGACGGATTTGCGGTGGAAGGACCTCAGAAGCTGCGCGGCGGAACCATCGACCCGCGGGGCGACCATAGAATAGCCATGGCGGCCGCCGTGGCAGCCGCCGGGGCCCGGGAAGGCGTGCGCGTGGAGGGGTTCGAGTGCGCCTCGGTTTCGTATCCGGATTTCGCGCGCGATTTCGCCAACCTGGGCGGAGAGGTGGCGTGACGGGCTCGCTTGCCTTCGACATCGGTGGAACCAGGACAGAGGTGATTTTTTCCGCGCCTTCCGAGCCTGCCGGCTTCCTTCGTGTGTATGATGAAACCACGCATGCCCTTTTCGGGTCAGCTGCGGAGCGATGGCTGGCAATCCCGGCCGGGGAGCCGGCGAAATGCTGGAAAAGCGTTGAGTCCGTGCTGGAGCGTTGCGCTTCCCTTGGGCTGGGCAGGGACGAGGGAATCATCGGCATCGGCGGGGGCGTGGTGTGCGATGTCACGTCTTTTGCCGCTTCCCTCTACATGCGAGGGTGCGGCCTTGCCCTCGTTCCGACCACGCTCCTTGCCATGGTTGATGCCTCTCTGGGAGGCAAGACGGGCATCGACTTCATGGGCTTCAAGAATCTTGTTGGAACCTTCTATCCGGCTTCCCGCATCTACATTGATGTCTCCCTTCTGAAATCCCTACCGGAGCGTGAGTACAGGTCGGGACTCGCGGAGGTGATCAAGACCGCGATCATCGGGGACGAGGAGCTTTTCACCCTGCTGGAGCGCTCCCGGGAGGAGATCCTTGCCCGGAAGCCGGAAACCACGGAGGAGATGATCCGGCGTTGCCTTGCGGTGAAGGGCCGCATCGTGGAGGAAGATCCGCGGGAAAAGGGGCGGCGCGCGGTCCTGAACCTCGGGCACACCTTCGGGCACGCCCTGGAGAGTGCAACGGGGTTTTCCGGGTGGACCCATGGAGAGGCCGTTGCGTGGGGCATTGCAAAGTCTCTCGAAGCCGGCGTCCACCTGGGTTTGACGGAGGCGGGCTTCTCCAGGAGAGCCCTTACCCTTGTAAGCAGCTATGGTTTTCGGCTCGAAGCGGGAGTGGGCTATGACGAGCTTGCTCCTGCTTTTCAGAGGGATAAGAAGAAAAGCAGGGGGCGCGTCAGGCTCGTCCTGGCTCGGGGGATGTGCGATATCGTGCTGCGTGAAGTGTCGGGTGAAGAGCTTTCCGCGGTCATGCGCAAGGACCAGGGGCGGATATGAAAATAGACAAAGGTACATATGAAAAACATCTGCGCTTCTTCCACTCCGGGGACGTGATCTTCCGCGAGAATGAGGAAGGCAACGAGATGTTCGTCATTGTGGAGGGCCAGGTCGAGATCCGAAAGGCGACGGGGGCCTCCTCCAACAAGACCCTGACGGTCCTGCACAAGGGAGACATGTTCGGGGAGATGGCGATCATAGAGAAAATGCCGCGCTCCGCCACGGCGGTGGCCGTCCAGCCCACGCGGCTGCTCGTGCTGAATGAGAAGCTGTATGAATCCACCATGTCAACGAATCCGGACTTCGCCCGCAAGATGAACAAGGTACTTTCGGAAAGGATCCGCAGGGCGAATGCGATCATCCAGAACCTCATGTCCACCAACAGGCAGAACCAGTTGTGGACCGGCCTGGTGCAATATGCCCGGGAGCGCGGCGTCACCACCTTCAAGGGGAGCAGGGTGAACGCGGCGGAGTTCACCACCTGGGCCGTGGAGCACCTGGGGATGAGTGAGAAAGAGGTCCAGGCCATCCTGGCGCAACTTTTGAAACGGGAAGTCATCGCCCATTCTGCGCGTGGAAAGGAAGAGATCCTCGTGGAGACAAAAGAGGGCGTAAGCCTTCCGGAGGGCTGATTTCCGCACGTCTTGTCGTCCGTCGTATGGTGAGAGTACACTATAGCCAACAGAGAGGAGATCGCCATCCTCACACCCGGCAAGAAGGGCGCTCGGCCGGAGCGCTTTGAACAGGAAGTCGCGGCTTTTGTGCGCACCATCCCGGTGCTTCTTCCGCGGGAGATCGAGACGCACATAGCTTCCTGCGGTTACGTGGGGCAGGTGAAGGCGGTGAGGGCCATTGCCCTTGGCGCCTACCGTCATGTCAGCCGGCTTCGCCGCATCTGGCTTGAAGGAGCGCGGCGGGAGAATCTTCCCCCCAAAACGACAATGCTTTTCGTCGGGCCGACAGGCTGCGGCAAGACCTATCTCGTGGAGATTCTCTTCCGTGACATCATGAGGCTTCCCACTGTCGTCATCGATATGACAGGATTTTCCGAGACGGGCTACGTTGGCCAGGACGTCAATTCCATCCTGACCCGGCTTTTGTACGCCGCCGACATGAGCATTGCCTACGCCGCCATCGGGGTCGTCTGTCTGGACGAGTTCGACAAGCTGGCCTCCGGCCAGAACAGCGCGGTTTTCTCGGGAGCAGGCACCACCAAGGACGTCTCGGGGCTCGGCGTGCAGCGCGAGCTCCTGAAGATGCTGGAATCCATCGAGATGCCCGTCCCCCTTGAATACACGCATTCCGATTATGCCCCCAAGGCCGTGATGTCCACGCAGGACATTGGCTTCATCGCCTGTGGCGCATTCTCCGGCCTCAAGGGGATGATCGACCAGGGAAACACGGAGCACATCGGCTTCGGACGGGAGCCGGTTGGAGGGGAGCTGGGCAAGATAGCCGTTTCGTATTCCGAGGATGACGTGACCCTGGCGCGCAACTTCATGAACTACGGGTTTCTTCCGGAGCTGATCGGAAGGTTCCGGCGCATCGTTCCCTTCCAGGCTCTCACGCCCGCGCAGCTGGCGGAGATCCTTCGCGGCAGCCTGGTCGCGCAATACATGAACGAGTTCCATCTCGAAGGCAAGGAGCTCGTGATAGAGGACAAGGTGCTGGAGCGGATCGTGGAGGAGAGCGTGCGAAAGGAAACAGGGGCGCGCGCCCTTGAGGCGAGCTTCATCAGGTACCTGGAGGATGCCGCCTTCGAAGCGTTCTCCGAGCCCTCATCACGTCGGGTTGCCTTGCGCCTGGTGGAGGACAAGATCGTCCACGACGTTTCGTGATTGCGCGGGGATGGTAAAATTGCAGTATTCTCTTCGAGGTGGGCCCCGAAACAGGTTTGCCTTTCGCGCACACTCCTGAAGAGGACGCCGGCAGGGAGATCCTCCGTCTCGTGGAGGAGCAGGTCACCCTTGGTCCACGCGTCCCCGGTACTCCCGCTCATGACCGACTGCTCGCGCTGCTGGAAGAGCGCACACGATCCTTCGCCTCCGAGGTCATGCGCCAGGACTTCACGGTGCCATTCCGCGGCAAGACGATCTCCTGCGCCAACCTGATCGGAGCGTTCCGGGCCGTACAACCTGCCGGCGGTCCCGTTCTCCTGGGCACGCACTTTGACACGCGGCCACGGGCTGACAGGGACGCCAACCCTGCGCTCCGCGAATCACCCATCCCCGGCGCCAACGACGGGGGCTCGGGTACTGCGATTTTTCTGCACATGGCGGAGTGGCTCTCCCGGCAGAAGCTCTCCCGTGACGTGCTCCTTGCGTTTTTCGATGCCGAGGACCTGGGGAACATCGACGGAAACGATTTTTCAATGGGCGCCGAGTGGTGCGCATCCCATCCGCCGTGGGGCATGCCTCCCGCGGAGGTCGTGGTGCTGGACATGGTGGGCGGCATCGGGATGGTGTTCGACATCGACGCGCATATTTTCATCTACCCGGAGGAAAGGCGCCTCACAACCGAGGTATTCCGGCTCGGGTCGTCCCGGGGCTGGGCGCCTTTCACGACCGACAAGCCGCAGCGCCTCAAGTACATCATCTCCGATCATTATCCCTTTGCCCGCAGGGGAGTTCCGTCCTGCCTGCTCATCGACCTGGACTACCCCCAGTGGCACACGCAGGATGATACCCCGCAAGCTGTGTCTGCGGCATCTCTGGGAATTACCGAAGCAGCTCTTTTGCTTTACCTGTCGCGTTTTCGAGCGTGAGCCCGTCGTAGCTCTGGCGGGAGCGAAGATCCTTCAGCCCGACCACTCCTTCGCTTTCTTCCTTCTCTCCCATCACGAGGGCCAATGGAATCCCTCTTTTCTCCGCGTAAGTGAACTGAACGGCAAGCTTCTTCTGCTCCGGATAGACTTCGGCGGCGATCCCCGCTTCCCGAAACGCCTCGGCCAGGCGATGGTAGCTCCCCAGGAGCCGCTCCTCGAGGCATGCCACCAGGAGCGAAGGCGCGGAGGTCGTGGAAGAGGCAAGGCCAAGCTCCTCGATGGCGGCCATCAGCCGATCGATGCCAATGGATGCTCCGACGCCGGGAAGCCTCTGGTGCGTGTACAGCGACGCAAGGTCGTTGTACCGGCCGCCCGAGCAGACGGAGCCGATGGTGGGAAGGTCGGAAAGAAACGTCTCGAACACGACACCCGTGTAGTAGTCCAGCCCTCGCGTGATGGAAGGATCCAGGGAGAACTGGGCGGAGAGCCCAAGCTGGTCAAGGCCGGAGCAGATTTCCGAGAGCCTTTTGACCCCTTCATCATCCTTTCCTGCCATCTCGCGCAGCCTTTCCAGGGAAGCCTTCCATGAGCCTTCCGGCCGGATGAACTGCGCTATCCTGCGGGCGTTATCCGCCCCCGCTGTCTCCTCCAGGGCCTCAAGGGTCTTTTCCTGCCCCACCTTGCGCGCCTTGTCGATGGTGCGCAGAACCTCGACGGTCCTGGATTCCAGGCCGAGGCCGGCGATAAAAGCATTGAAGACCCCCCGGTGCGCGAAATGGATTGCGGATCTCTCCATGCCCAGGGTTCTCATGCACCGCCGCATGAGAAGGAGTATCTCCAGGTCTGCCGATGCGGAGTCGGCGCCGACGATGTCGAAATCCACCTGCATGAACTCCCGATACCGGCCGCGCTGGGTGTTCTCCCCCCGCCAGACCTTCGCGCCGTGCCAGCGGCGGAAGGGGAGGGGGACCTCGTTCAGGTGGGCTGCCATGAACCTGGCGAATGGAACGGTGAGGTCGAACCTGAGAGCGACGTCCCGGTCTCCGTTGTCCTTGAAACGGTAGACCTGCTTGTCCGTTTCCCCGCCCCCCTTGCCCAGGAGCACCTCGGCGTATTCCAGCGCGGGGGTGTCGATGGGAGAGAAGCCGCACAGGCGAAACACCTCTTCAAGCTTCCGGATGATTGCCAGTCTCTGAGCCTCCTTGTCCGGCAGAAAGTCTCGAAATCCCTTGAGAACGCGCGGCTCGATGAGGTCCTTCATACGGCAAGATCCTTTCGGTAGATCCTCCAGGTTCGATAGCGCTCAACGGGCATCCGCTCGGCGGAATTGATCATGGCCTCGTTCGTCTCCACGATCATCGACATCTCCACCTCCTCGAACCCCCTGCGCATTCCCTCCTGGATGACATGGGAATACATGGCAATCTCGATGCCCTGACGACGGTATTCCTCCAGGACCCCCATCAGGACCAGGCGGAAGCGGCGCGTCTTCTTCATGGTGGCAAGCAGCGTGATGAACCCGAAGGGGAACAGGCGGCCGTTCACCTTCTTGACGGCGACGTTGGCATCATAGATAGCAAGGGCGAAGCCGATGGGCTTGCCGCCAAGCTCGACAATGAAGGTGAGCTCGGGGATCACGAACTGCTTGACCCCGTCCTTGAGCCTTTCGAACTCCTTGTCCGTGAGCGGCACATGCCCCCAGTTGCTGCTCCATGCAGAGGCGAAGATCCGCTGCACGATCTCCGCTTCCCTGTCCAGGTGGTGCCTCATGTCGGCCTGTCGGATCACGATACCGTCGCGTTTGAGCACCCGCTGGGAGAGGACGAAATACCGCGGGCTCAGCTGTTTTTCGAAAACGCTCTTGCGGCCGCGGAACGCGTACCAGTCGATGGATTTTTCCCAACCGTTTGCCTCGAACAGGCGCTGGTAGTAGGGCAGGTTATGCGAGGTGAGGACATAGGGGTCCGTGTCGAAGCCCTGAATGAGGACTCCCGTCTCATCGTAGACTCCGAAGCTCATCGGGCCCTCCATGAGCTTCCTCCCCTTGCCCACCAGCCAGCCGCGGGCGGCGTCGAAGAGCGCCCGGGCGGTTTCCGTGTCATCTTCGCACTCGAAGAACCCCACGAAGCCCTTGCTGTCGGTGAAGTACTGGTCGTATCGCGTGTTGACGTGCGCGCTTATTCTCCCCACCGGCTCGCTGCCGCGATACGCCATGAAAAGCTCGGCTTCTCCATGATCGAAGAAAACGCCCTTCAACGGATCAATGAAAGCCATCTGGTCGCTGACCAGGGGAGGGACCCAGTGCGGATCCCTGCGATAGAGCTTCCACGGCATCGTGACGAAAACGGCCCTCTCCTTCTTCGACCTCACCTTGCGAATCTCGATGGGCAGCATGACACCTCCCCTGGGATCGCTCATGGTAATCCGGTTGCCGTTCGGCTGCAACTGGCGATTTTCGCTTACGGAATCCGCCTTGCATCCCTGGCCGCGGTGGGTTACCATACCGGACGGCGGCGAGCCGCCCCGCGGTATGTGTGACGGGCGCGCCGAACAACCAGGGGAGCCGGGATCGCAGCTTGCTTTTCAGATACAAAACATCGCCAGACGGTAGCATAGAAAAGAAGGCACACATCTACACGGAAAGCGAGCACGGGATAGATCCGCGCCTCGTGGACCCCGATGCGGTGTGGGTTGTGCGCAGGCTGCGCAAGGAAGGCTTCCATGCCTATGTGGTGGGCGGGGCCGTACGGGACCTTGTTGTCGGGCGCACCCCGAACGACTTCGACGTGGCCACTGACGCCCATCCCCAGCAGGTCCGCAGGGCGTTCAGGTCCGCCCGGATCATTGGCCGGCGGTTTCGCATTGTCCACGTGTATTGCGGCAGGGAGAAGATCATTGAAGTGACAACCTTCCGCGCCCGCGGCTCGGGCGCAGTGGAGGCGTCCAACGACCGCGCCGGCACGGACGTGAACAACCTCTTCGGCACCATGGAAGAGGACGCGGAGCGCCGCGATTTTACCATCAACGCGCTGTACTACTGTCCCATCGACCGCCAGATCATCGACTATGTGGGAGGGTATGAGGACATCCGTCAGCGAAAGCTGAGAACGCTCATACCCGCAGAACCGTCCTTCTCAGAAGACCCCGTGCGCATGATCCGCGCGGTGAAGTACGCCAGCCTGATGCGGTTCCCGGTCCCGCTTTCCGTGTCGGTCCTGATCCGCCGCTATCACGCTTCCCTCCTCAGCTGCTCGCGTGAGCGGGTGACGGAGGAGGTCTACAAGATCCTCACCTCGGGAGGCGCGGCGGGGATCTTCGATCTGGGATTCCGCCTGCGTTTGTTTGAAACGATCTTCCCGGCCATCGCTTCGGACATGCGCGAACGGAGGCTGAAGTTCAACGCAACCTCGTTGTGGGAAAGGCTCAACGGCCTGGACCGGGACTACGCCGAGGGCCGCCCTCTTCCGCGCCTTGCCATGTTCGGCTTTCTTTTTCGTGATCTCATCCAGGCCCGTCAGGACATCCTTCGGGATCCGGAAGCGCGGTTTTTGATACAGCAGCATCTCCGGACAGCTGCCGAGCCGCTGTTCCCGTCCAAGAGGGACCTGATTGAGGCCGCAGAGTCATTCGCGGAACAGATCAGCGCGCTTCAGCCGCGCCCTCACCACCCAGGACATCCGCGGGAGACAAACGCCGCAGGATCTCCTGGTGCCGGGAGGCGTGGACACAGAAGGCGTCGGGGGAGGAAAAGCAGTCACGGCGACGGGCAGAAGGAATAGGACTTCACCGGGAAGCTATTTTGTCGGCCCCATCCTCTTGAGGAGGGCATCAACCTTGTCCCCGTAGGTGGACGGGTCCGCGTCTTTGGCGAATTTGAGGTATTTCGAGGCATCGGTATTCCGTCCGGCGGCAAATGCGTTCACGCCCAGGGCATAGTTGACGGCGGCCGCATTTGCGCCGAGCTGGAAGGCTTTCATGTAAAGGTCATCCGCCTTCGCGAAATCCTTTTTTGAATAAGCGATCAGGCCCAGGTAATACCAACCCGCGCTGGCATCAGGCTGCAGATTCACGGCGGAGGTGAACGTCTGCTCAGCCGCGGCAAGGTCTCCTTTTGTAAACTGATCGATGCCGTCATGCACCAGGTCGTTTCCTGTTTTCAGGGACAGGATGTACGTCTCGAAGTCCTGACGAAGCTTCTGGTCCGTAACCCAGGAGAACGCGCGCTTTCGGATCATGGTCGAGTTGGCTTCCAGGGAGGCCCGTGGCTCCAGGGCGCTTATTGCATCCCACATCATCCGGTTGTAGTCCGTCTGCTGGGAGGAAAGCAGGAAATACACCAGCCCCCAGGATTCCTCCATGAAGATATCCTGCTGCGCCTGGGCCATGTCACGGGTGAAATTGAGAAGGTCCGAGAACGGGATCTCCTTCTCCGGACTCTCTCCACGAATATTCGCTTTCAAGCCGTCGAGCCAGAGGAGGTTCGGACGGAAAGTGAACGTCCCCGCCTTCGGATCATACGTTGAGGCATCCAGGTATGTCGCGACCCCTTCCCGGAGCCACAGCGGCGCGTTGTCCATAAAACCTTTCAGGAACTGGATGGCCCCTTGATGAAGAAGGGAGGCGGTGAAAGCGTTCTCTTCCTTGGGAAAGCACAGCAGCTCCGATTTCGAAGGGTCCGACCATGCGATGAAAACGAAATCCGTTCTTGTCTGGGAGATCACGCTCGAGACATAGGCGTTGAAGCTGTCGATGTCTTTGAAAATCTTCACGTTGAACTTCGCGGGAAGCAGGGAGAGGTCGAAGTGGAATATGGCGTTGTAGAGGGTAAGGGCAGCCTCCATCCTCCGGGAAAGATCTTCCGCCTGGGACTGGCTCGACTCTGAGACCACGCGATAGTGGTCGGTCTCAGCGACGAATTGTCCCGGCTGCTGCGCGTAGGCCAGAAGCGGGATGCTCACCAGGAGCGCGAGCACGAGGGTTTTCCGCATATGACCTCCTGGCACGATCATAGTTGCCGCGCTTGCACCTGTCAAACACAATTTGGCTGCGCGCTCTTTCAGCGCGGCTGACGCTGGGAAGACCTGCTTCCGATTCCGTATTCCGGCCTTACCACGGTCTTTTCCACGATCTCCGCCTCAGTCTTCCTCAGGCCCCTTTTTCCTTTCAGCAATATCTTGACGGATTCGAAGAAAATGTGCGGGTAGCTTCTCTTTATCTCGACGGCCGGGACGGGGATGATGTGCTTTCCCTGCTCCGCGCGAATGCGCAGGGCCCGGGAAATTTCCTCCCGTGTCGATACCTCGTCGATCTTAATCACGCGCTGGAGCGGCGGAAGCCCCAGGGTGGTGATGATTCTCTGGAGCATCTTGACTGAGGTGCAGATCACAAGGATGCGGAAGTAGCTCTGATCCGAGATGGCCTTGCGCGCCTCTGCAATCTGGTCCGGGTTTGCGAACACCGCGGTCTTGATGGCGCTCAGGATCCCCTTCTCCCTCTTTGCCGATCGACCCGCAATGATCTTCTGACCGCGAATGAGCAGGCCGTCGTCGATGATGAGGTCGATGCGGAATCGCCGTGCCACGGCGCGTGCCTTGAAGCTCTTGCCCGTGCCGCTCTTGCCGACAAGGCCGAAGGTGCGCGGTTTGCGCTCAAGCCAGGGAAAGAGTCGTTTCAGCGTTGCGAATGGTCTCATTCGGCGAAGGCCCGGTCCTCGATCAAAGGATATACCGGCCCACCGCGAAGGCCAATCCTATGGCACCCGCAGGTGCCTCAGGCAGGGAGAGGTCCCAGGCGCAGCCTGCGAAGCCACGCCAGGTAGTCACGCTCCTGGCGCTGCCAGCGCCTGTTCAGCGCGTGGGCGTACAGCCCGACCAGGAACCCTCCGACCCTGCCCCGGAAAAGACGCGCAAAGACGCGCAGGGTCGCGTAGAAGCGGGAGTGCGCTTCTATCTGGGCGCGCTGCAGTTCCCAGGGGGAGAACCCGCGCGGGATGAACTTCACGTGGTGCGCGTCGAACGTGTCCCATTCGGTGTCAATGAGCCTTCCTTCGGCGAGCATTCGCGAGTAAAAGCCGGATCCGGGAAGGGGGGTCAGGATCATGAATTGCGTCGTGTCGATTTTTTCTGCAAGCGCAAAGTCCACGGTTGCCCGGGCGCTTTGCGGGGTGTCGGAGTCGAACCCGAAGACGAACATGCCGTGCACGTGGATCCTGCGCCTGCGGATCTCGCGGATCGCAAAGCGGATGTCCTCCACGGACTGGTTCTTCTTCATTTCCTTCAGGGCTTGCGGGTCCACCGACTCGAAGCCGATGTACAGTGAGCTGCAACCGGCCTTGACCATCAGGTCCAGCATTTCAGGGTCCTTCGCGATATCGGACCGCACCTGCGTGGACCAATCGAAGCCGAAATCCAGGCGGATCATCTCCCGCAGGAGCTCTTTCGTCTTTCGTGGATTCGCCGTGAAATTATCATCATAGAAGAAAATGGCGTGTTCTCTCGGGTTATACTTGCTGAGCTCGGCGATGATATTCTGGGTGGATCGGTGCCGGTAGCGCTTGCCGAACATCCCGGTGACCGAGCAGAAGGTGCAGTCGAAGGGACAGCCGCGGGAGGTCTGCATGGGAATGGTCGATTTGCCCGGACCCTGGATGCCCATTCTCGTTCGGTGACCCATGTCCAGGAGCGAGAAATCGGGGAACGGAAGGGTGTCCAGGTCCTCGATCGGGGGTGCCGCGGGATTACGGCGAACGTTGCCGTTTTCCCTCCAGACAAGGCCCGGCACGTCGCAGAGCGCGCCTTTGTGGTTCAAAGCGTCTACCAGCATGGGGAAACCTGTCTCACCTTCGCCCACGATGACATAGTCGCCGTGCTCGAGGGCTTCCTCGGGGAGGAAGCTTGCATGCGGGCCGCCGTAGACAACGGGTATTCCTTGCGAGCGAAACATGTCTCCCAGGTCGTATGCGCTGCGGGCCGTCGGTGTGATTGTGGAGATGCCAACCAGGTCTGTCTGCGTTTGCCGGGCGCGCACCGTGCTGCTATCCATGAAAAGCGCTTCCGCCTGGTACCCGTGCGCCTTCATGATGGTAGCCAGGAGCACTCCGCCAAGGCGCGGCAGCTCGTACTGGGAATAGATGTGCAGGTGATCGTTCTTGGGCTCGATCATGCTGATCCGCTTGATCATTCTATGCCTCCCAAATGCCAAATCCGTTCGATTAGGTTGAAATTAAGCTCAACATATACGTATACGTACGGTTTGTCAAGAGGGGGAAGGAGGGGGGCACGTCGGTCCGGCAGGTCGGTCGGCGCTACTTCTGCTCTATGATGACGCGAACGCCTTCCACGATCTTTTCCGTGTCCTTTGAGACTGCCAGGAGGCTCTTCGAGATCTCCTCAAGGTTCTTCACGGTGGCATCGAGACTCTGCGAGACTTGAGGCGAGCTGAGCGTGGAGATCACGGACTTCTGGGCTGTGAGCTGGCTGACGGCTCCCTGGATGTCGGAGGACGTCTGGCGGATATTCTTCATGGAGGCGGCAAGGTCGTCGGAGCTCGTTGTCAGGTTGGTTTCCATGCGCGCCACCAGCCGACGGGTTGTGACGGCGACGTCGTTCACGGTGGAGTTCAGCTGATCCACAGAGGTGGCAATCTGCTCGGCAAGCCGAGGCACGGAATCGGTGAGCTGGACCGCCCTGTCGGTGACGATGCGCACGTTTTCTGCCGTCTTCTGGATGTCCCTGATGGAGCTGTCCAGGGCGCCCTGGTTCTTCTTGAGCATGCCGACGATGTCCTTGATGCTTGATGCGATATCGGTGACCATCCCCATCGTCTCCCCGCCCAGCAGATCGGTGATGCTGAAGAACGGCTGTCCTTCGAAGAGCTGGCCTTCCTTTGCCGGAGGGGAATCGATGGGCCCCGGATGCTGTTCGATGTACACGTCGCCCAGGATGCCCTTCGAGACCAGGGCAAACTGGTCGGAATGGCGTACGACCTGCCCGGGCCGGAAGCTCAAAGTCACGATCACCGTTTTCTCATCCGGCGCAGGAGTCAATGCGGTCACGGAGCCGACTTTTATCCCCGCCTTCCTGACCCATGACCCCGTGTTCAGGTCCCCAATGCTCGTGAAGTGAACGCGAACTGAGATCCCGCGCGTGAACTGGAAGTTGTTCATCAGCAGGTACAGGAACGTCGCCGTGGCAAGCGCGACGATGACGATGACGACGACGCGGATGACTCTATTGGCCTTCACTGACCTTCTCCTGCCGTATTTTTTCGCGATTCTCGATGAAATGCTCGTAGACTGGGGACCCTTCCATGAACGCCTCATCCCGCGACATGAGGGCAACGATATGACCGTCTTCAAGCAACGCGATCCGGTCCGCGATATAGCGGGTAAGGTCGATGTCGTGCGTCACGACAAGGGAAGTGATGGATCTCTCGGCCTGCAGACGCATGATCATGGCTTCCACCACGGCGGAGGAGGAAGGGTCAAGCCCCGCCGTCGGCTCGTCGTACAAAAGATAGCGGGGCTCAAGGATCATGGCGCGTGCAACGGCTACCTTGCGCTTCATCCCGCCGGAAAGCTCACGGGGCATCGCGTTGGCATAATCCTCCATGCCGACCAGGTCGAGGTATGCAAAAACCTTGTCCCGGATCTCGACCGCGGGAAAAAGCTTGTGGTATGAAAGCGGGAATGCCACGTTCTCGAAAACGGTCATGGAGTCGAACAGGGCCCCTTCCTGAAAAAGCATGCCGGTCTTGCGCCGGATTCGAAGAAGGTCCTTGCGCTCCGCGCCCACCACCTCGTCTCCGTCGATCGTGATGCTGCCCCCCTGGGGCGCCAGAAGGCCGGTGACGCATTTCAGGAGAACGGACTTCCCGATGCCGCTTGCCCCGATGACCACCGTTGTGAGGGACTCCTCGATGGTCACGCTCAAGTCCCGAAGGACAGGCCTCTCGGGGAACGCGAAAGTGAGGTCGCGGATGCGGATCAAATCGAGCTCCAGCCGGTCAGCTGGTCCATCACTCCGTAGAGGCAGTCGATGCTAATCACGAAGATGAAATTGAGCACGATGGACTTGGTGGTGGTCCGGCCCAGCTCCACGGCCCCCCCGTTGAAGTGGAACCCCAGGCCGCATGCATTGATGGAAATGAAGAATGCCATGATGGCGGACCTGATGTACGAGTTCGTGAGAATGGGATAGCGAAGGATCTGGAAGACGTGCTGGAGAAAGATGGTGAACGACACGTCGAACCACCAGCGCACGGCGACCATCGCGGCAAGGATGGCTGCTCCCTGGCTGATCATGTTCAGGATGACAAGGCAGATGACGGAGGAAAGCACCCGGGGGATGACGATGTGCTGGACAGGCTCAACCGCCATGAGCCGCAGCGCGTCCAGCTGCCCGCTCAGCTGCATGGAACCGATCTCCACCGTGAAGGCAGTCCCGATCTTGGCGGCAAAGATGAGCCCGCCGAACATGGTCACTGCTTCAGAGAGAAGCAGATAGACCGTTGCGGCGCCTGACCAGTTCACCACGCTGAACTTCATGCCGTTCCAGCCCGCCGTCCATGCCAGGATCAGTCCGATGACCACGGCGGTCACCGTGCAGACAGCCACGGCGTCCAGCATGACAAGCACGATCTGGTTGCCGAGCTGGCGAATGGGGAAGGGTTCCCGGAAAAGCCAATAGAAAAAGTTGCCGTACATGCTGGCCGCGGACCGCCCTGCGTGCAGCCATTCCCCCGTGGCCTCGTTCTTCACCTGTGCCATGCAGCGCAGAATAGTAGTAGCGTCGGGAGGGGGTGTCAAGGATTCGCGCGCCTTGACAACGGACCGGCATCAAGGGAAACTCCACCGATGTTCTCTCACAGCGCGGTGAGCCTCCTCTCGCGGGCACTGTCGAGCCCGGTGTTCCTCTCGGCTTTTTCGAGCTGGTTTATCGCGCAGATCCTGAAATCGTGCATCATGCTCCTGCGCAACCGCCCCCGGACCGCAAAAGAGATCCTCATCCATATCTTCTGGTCCACCGGGGGAATGCCGAGCAGCCACTCCGCCGTCGTTGCAGCCTTGGCAACGTCTGCGGCCTTCGTGGAGGGCCTGGATTCCACGCTCTTTTTCGTCACCCTGTTCTATGCAATCCTCACTTTTCGCGATGCCCTGGGTGTCCGCCGGGCAGCAGGCTCCCAGGCACGCGCAATCAATCAGCTCATTCGCGACCTTTCGCGACACCATACCCTCAGGAGCAAGCCCGTGAAGGAGATCCACGGCCACACCATTTCGGAGGTCTTTGTCGGCGCATTGCTGGGATTTTTCATAGCCGTGGCGTTCTGTACCCTGTAGGGCGCGTGACGGCCATGAAGCACGCGCCTTCGCACCCAGCGCCGCGCGCACGGGCGTCCCACCGCGGTCCGGCACAACCAAAGTCCCGCAAGACCCGCCCGCCCGTTACGCGCGCCCATGCGCGCCGCGCTTCGCCCCGGCAGACTCCCCGCCCTGCGGGAAAACCGGTCCTCCCATTGCTTGCCGGCGCGCTCCTGTGTCTCCTGGCCCTCTGGCTGCCGTTGTCTCCTTTCGTGGCACCCCAGCCCTCACGGTCTGTGGCGCGGCTTCTACACGCTCCTGGTCCGTGCCGGCGGCCACGCAGACGATATCCTGGCGGCCACCATAGCCCGTCTGGGTCCGGGGGTTGTCTCCGAACGCACGACGACCGTGGATTTCTATGATTTTTCCTCGTCAGCGCGGCTTCTGTATGCGGACCTTGCACGGCGTCTCGATCAGCTTGACCCCCGCCGTGACACGTACATGGATCGAATGGCCGGCTACTTCTCCGTCACCTCGGGCGAGGCGGAATACCACGTCCTGTATGTTCCAGCCCGCTCTGCGGCTTTCAGCCTTTTCTTTGAGCTATGGGGCCTGCTTGGCCCGCCAGGCGGAGGCGCATGGCGGCTGGTGGATTTTGATCCCGTGGAGAAGCTCCTCAGCCTGATTGCTCCCATTGCTTTTGTGCTGCTGCTGACGCTGGGGGCAGGGCGGAGGCGGCGCGGGTCCCTGGCTCTTTCTGTTGCGGGCGCCCTCCTCTGGCTGCCTTCCATCCTTGCCGGCGGGCCTTCCGTCCTTGCACTCTGTCTTCTGCTTCTTTTCTTCTGGCTTCCCCTCCTGCGAGCCCGCCTTGCTTCTCCCGGCAGGAGCCCCATGGAGCTGCGCAAGGCGAAAGAGCCGCTTTTCTTTTACGTCGGAGCAGGCGCCGCTTCCATGGTCTTCTTTTACCTCCTGAGCGGCTCCACCGCCGCTGCGCTTCTGCAGGCTGCCAACCCGTTCTTCTGCTCCCTGGCCGTGGTGTTTCTCGTTCCCTTTTTTGTAAAATTGGCCGACGGTCGGCGCAGGGCAAGGGTTTTCGCTCACGTGCCCGTCATCAGGGCCGGCCGTGACTCCACAAAGGGCGGGCAACGCGCGCTTTCCCTGGCGCTTTTCTGCATAGCAATCGTCGTGCTGGAGCCCCTTTCCCAGGGGGGCGCTTTTCCTGCGCCGATTCCAGTCCGGGGGGCCAGGACCTTCTCATGGGACGCAGTGGCGCGCCTCCGTCAGCGTTCACGCGTGGACAGGCTGCCGGATTTCTCCGACTTCGTCGCGCACGAAGCCTACCAGCAGACCCTGGGGTATGGAAGAAAATGGAGGCCACCGGTGCGCGATGAGCGCGTCTACCGGTATGAATACCAGGTGGATCCGGTCTCAGGCAGAGTGCAGGCCCGGCTTCGGGCAGTGAAGGTGTTCGATTCGACATGGCTTGCAAGCGTGGGTGCGGATCCGGCCCCATCGAGTCTCGAGGCCCTCCTCCTATCGCAGCGCAGGCCGGTTGCCGCCGCAGTGCGGGGGCCGGCCCGGACCATTGCCGGGGATCTGCCCTTCGCCGCCATGGCTTTCTGCGCCCTGCTTGCCATGCTGGGGAAGGATCTGAGGCTTGGACTCTTGATCCGCGACAACCTTTGGCGCTTAAATAGAGAGGCGCGGCGGGACCAGATCTAATGAAGAGACAGCGATCTTTCCTCTCGATCGGCGGGGTGAACCCGCCGTCGGTCAAGCTTTCGCCCGGAGCAGAGCGGATTGCCAACGCGTCCATTCCTGCGTTCGCCTTCATCCCCATGCTCCAGCACGCAGGGACGCCGGCGATATGCCTTGTGCGCCCGGGGGACCGGGTCCAGGAAGGCATGGTGATAGGAAAAGCCGACGGCGTTCGCTCTGCCAATGTTCACGCTTCCATTCCGGGAACGGTGGTGCGCGTGGAGAAGGCTTCCGGCGCCGACGGCACGGCGTCTGTTGCCGCGCTTATCGAGTTCGGAGGGGAGTTCGACAGGACGGGGAAGCCCCGAGCGCGCACCGAGTGGGAGAAGCTCCCGTCAGCGCAGCTCCTTGAGCGCGTCCGCTCCTGCGGCGTAGTTGGCCTTGGCGGCGCTCTTCTCCCCACCCATCTCAAGCTGGCCCGGCGGCCGGACCGCAACGTGGCTTTCCTCATTGCCAACGGAGTCGAGTGCGAACCCTCCCTCCACGCCGACGTCTCCCTCATGCGTGAGAAGAGCCGGGAGATTGCGGTGGGGATGCTCATTTGCCGCAAGATCATGGAGCCGGAGCGCATGGTCCTGGCCATCGGCCAGTCTCACGAAGAGGAGCTTGCGCCCCTTTTTCGAGAGGCATTCGGCGACCCGGCGCAATGCCGGATTGCCGCTCTTCCCTCCCGCTACCCGCAAGGTCATGAGGATCTGGTCCGCCGCGCCATTCGCGCGCTTGCCGCCGGCTCGGACGGGGCGGAAGGCCGCGGAGACCCCGACGGGGAGTGCATAGTCCTGAACGTGGCAACATTGTATGCCATCTACGAGGCCGTGGTCCTGGACAGGCCGCTGATAGACCGTTTCATCACGGTCACCGGAAGTGCCGTCAGGCGGCCGGGCGTCCTGAGAGTGAGGATCGGCACGCGGGTGGGAGACCTCTTCGAGGAATGCGGCGGGCTTGTCGAGCCGCCGGGCAAGGTTGTCCTGGGCGGTCCCATGCGGGGCGTGTCCATCTCATCCCTTGATTTCCCGGTGACAAAAGGCGTCTCCGCAATCATGGCGTTCACGCAAGCGGATGCTCGAACGGGCCCCGAGGTTCCCTGCATCCGCTGCGGGGCGTGCGTGGAGGCTTGCCCCTGGGGCCTGGTGCCGACCCGCCTGCACAAGCTCATTGCGCGCGGCAGCATAACCGTCGCGCTCTCCGAAGGGCTTTCGCGCTGCACGGAGTGCGGCTGCTGCGCATTCGCCTGTCCCTCCAGGATTCCCCTGGTGGACAGCATGCGAAGCGGGAAGCGGTTGGGAGCCTTGAGCGATCATGGTTGAGTCAAACCGAGACATGCCTTCCCAGCCTCTCGCGGTCTCCCCCGCGCCCCATGTCGGGGGGCTTGCGTCTTCTTCGCGCTTGAACTGGAGCGTCGCCTGCTGTCTCCTGCCGGCGGCCGCCTGGGGCGTGTTCCTTTTCGGCATCCCTGCGCTGCTGGTCCTCGCCGTCGCGGTCGGCACCGCAGAGCTCACCGAGACGCTGGCCGGGCTTGCCTGGGGCAGGATCACGGTCGGGGACGGGAGCGCAATGGTCACCGGGCTCCTCGTGGGAATGCTCATGCCGCCCGGTGTGCCGTTGTATGTCCCGCTTGCAGCATCCGCGTTCGGCATCATCGTCGTGAAGCAGAGCTTCGGGGGGCTGGGCCGCAACTGGATGAATCCCGCGCTCGGCGGGGTTGTCTTTGCCCTTTTTTCCTGGAGTGACGCCATGAGCCGCTGGCTGCCGGTGCGGGGTGCTGCGCAGGGGGCGGCCGCGCTTTCTCCGCTGGCCGCCTTGAAGGCCGCACTGTCGGGCGGGAAAGCGGCGCAGGGGGGAGCGCTGGCGGTGCTCGGCGCAAACGGCTACCCCTGGAGCGCAACCGACGGACGTGTCGTGACCTGGGTCAATGATCATATCCTCTCCACCCTCGGCGCATCCATGCCTCACGGCACCTTTGACATGCTGGTTGGCAACATACCGGGAGGCGTGGGGAATGTTTCGGTTCCTTTCCTCCTGGTGGGAGCGGCATTCCTCCTGACGCGCCGGGTGATCCGCTGGCAGATGCCCGTCACGTACCTTGTGACTTTCAGTGTCGCCGCACAGCTGTTCGGTGGACTGCCCATGGGACGAGGCTGGCTTGCGGGCGGGATGCTCTTCCAGTTGTTCTCCGGCAGCCTGGTTCTGGGCGCTTTCTTCATGGCAACGGACCCGGTGACCTCTCCGCTCACGCGAACGGGAAGGCTGATCTACGGGTTCTGCCTGGGCATACTGACCTTCTTCCTCCGGTATTTCGGGACGCTGGGAGACGGTGTTCCCCTTGCCATCCTCCTGGGCAACTGCCTTGCCCCGCTCATCGACAGGTTTACCCAGCCGCGGGTGCGAAGCACGGGAAAGGCGGCCATGGCATGACCCCATCCGCGGGCTTCAAAAAGGGATTGTTCCGTGATAATCCCGTTGCCGTGATGCTCGTCGGGCTTTGCCCCGCTGCGGCCGTGACCGGCCGGGTGATCGACGCGCTCTGGATGTCCCTGGGTCTGCTTTTCGTCCTTGTCCTTACGCGCCTTTGCCAGACGATCCTGCAGGCCGTCCTGGCCACCGCTGCATCTCCTGCGGCGCAATCCTCTCCCTCGGGGGAGGAGTTGATTTCATTTCGGCCCCGGTGGCTCGGCTCGCTCCTGCTTGCTTCGTGCTTTACCGCCAGCTTCGAGCTGATCCTCCTTGCGTTCGCCCCGGATGAGAGTGCAAGCCTGGGCATCTACATCCCGCTTCTCGCTGTGAACTGCATCGTGCTGGAGCGGTTTGCAGCCTCGAGGCCGGGGGAACCGGCCCGGAATCTCGGACGGAAAATCGCAAGGTCGCTGCAGGAATCCGGCGGCCTTGGCGTGGGGTTCGCTGTTTCCCTGATCGTGATTTCTCTTGTGCGTGAGACGCTGGGGTCGGGAACAATCACCCTGTTCCCCATGGGCTCGTTTGCCGGGACAATCGCGGTAGGGAGAGTCTCCCTTGCACCGGCGCGCGCGCTGGCGTATGCGGGAGGAGCCTTTCTCTGCCTTGGATACCTGGCGGGCGCGGCACGGCTGCTCGGCCGGCTGAAAGCCCGGCGAGCCGAAGGGCAGGGCGGGACGGAGGCTGAGCGCTCATGAGCCTTCTGGGGATCATTCTGACATTCTCACTCGTGGACAACATCGTCCTCTCCCGTCTGCTGGGGATATGTCCGTGCGTGGGGGCTCCCGGGGGCATGCGGGCCACTGTCGGTACCTCGGCGGCGACGGCCCTCCTCATGAGCCTGTCGGCCCTGGCGGCGTGGGCCCTGGAGACTTTCCTGCTCCATCCCCTTGGTCTGGAGTTCCTCCGGACCCCTGCTTTTGTCCTCAGCGTCGCGAGCATAGCAGGCCTCCTGGACGGGGTGGCGCGCCGCACCGTCCCGCAGCTGCTGCGTGCAGCGGGAATCCCCCTGGCGGGGATCGCCTTCAACTGCGCGACCATTGGTGTTGCCCTGATAGCCGCGAGAGGAGGCTTCGATGCGCCGCAGAGCCTCATGGTCGGCGTGGCTTCCGGCGCGGGATTCTTCATTGCGCTCAGCCTCTTGACGGCCATCCGTGAGAGACTGGAGGTGGAAAAGGTGCCGGAATGGCTGCGGGGATTGCCGTTGCACCTGATCTCAGCGGGTCTTCTTGCGTACGCCTTCATGGCCTTCGACAAGGCGTTTCTCTCGCGCCTGTTTCAAGGATGGTAGGAAAGAACACCGATGAGAAAAGTCAGACTGATCCTGGGCACGCACAATCACATACCGATCGGCATGGATCAGGCCGCGGCGGAGAAGCGCTACCAGAGGGGTTTCAAGCCGCTCCTGGCCGTGCTCTACCGGTACCCCGACTTTCCGGTGGTCCTTCACTACAGCGGCGTGCTCCTGGAGTGGCTGGAGGAGTCTCATCCCGAGTTCCTCATGCTCCTGGAGGAAATGGTCAAGCGCGGGCAGGTGGAAGTGCTGGGCGGGGGATACTTCGACCCCGTGCTTTCCCTGATTCCGACCAATGACAAGCTCGGTCAACTGGAGAAAATGACCACGTGGCTTCGAGGCCGGTTCGAGATACGTCCGCGGGGATGCTGGATTGCGGAGAAAGTCTGGGAGCCGTCCCTGGCCTCGGTGCTGCGGGTGAGCGGTATCGACTACACGTTCCTTGACGACGGCCAGTTCCGCATAGCCGGAGCGCGCGACGGCAGGCTGCTTCGACCCAGCATCGCGGAGGACCAGGGCAAGATCATCTCGCTGTTCCCGATTTCGGGGGATCTTCGGGCGCTGGCTGCGCGGGAAGATCCACAAGCCGCGATTTCATTCCTCCAGTCGATTTCGCATGCTGAGGCCGCGGACCCCGGAGAGACTCCGGTGGCCGTCCTGTTGGAGGACGGCGCTTCGGCATCCGAGGGCCTCCTGCGCGGGGACTGGCTTGAACGGTTCATCCGCCTGGCGGAAGAGAACCCCGGCTGGCTGCGCGCCACCACTCCCGGCCAGTACCTCAGGGAGCATCCGCCCGTCGAGAGGTTGTACGTGCCGTCCCTGTCGTCCATGGACATGATGGGATGGGCGCTGGCGCCCGAGGTGCGCAGCAAGTACCTGGAAGCCCGGCAGAGGAGCCACGATGAGTCCGGCGCCGAAAGATTCCTGGTCGGGGGGCATTTTCGCCAGTTCCTCACCCGCTACCCGGAGGCCTGGCTCATGTACGCGAAGATGATGTACACGCACGTGATCGTGAACCAGGTTCGCGGGGACAAGTACAAGAAGAAAGCGGCCCAGAACGAGCTGTGGAAAGGCCAATGTCACTTCGCATATTGGTCGGGAATCGAAGGCGGGATCTACGACAACCTGCTGCGAAAAGCCGTCTATCATTCCCTGATCGAAGCGGAAAAGATCACCCGGGCCACGGAAATCTTTGTCCCGTCCATCATGAGCGTCGACTACGACCTGGACAACGGCATCGAGTACCTGTACCAGGGTTCCGAGCTCAACGCGTACATCCACGCAAGGGGTGGGGCTCTGTTCGAGCTGGACTTCCTGCCTGCGTCGTGGAACTACCTGGACACAATGGTGCAGCGGGATGCAGTCGAGCCACCGCAGGTCGTGCGCGCTGGCGGAGCGGCCCCTGCCGGAAAGCTCTATCCCCGCAAGGCGTTCCTGGACCATTTCCTTTCGCAGACGTGCTCCCTGGAGGAGTTTCGCCTCGGGAGCTACGCGGAGGCCGGAGACTTTCTCTCCGGCACCTACGACCTGGTGGAGCTGAACCGCGCCCTGCCCGAGCTCTTGATGCGAAGAACTGCCACGGTCAGCACCGGCGGCCCTGCGCAGATCGTCGGAATCGAAAAGAGATTCGTTTTCCGCCCACGTTCCATTGACGTGTACTACAAGGTCTCGAATCTCGGTGACGGGGAAATGACTGCCCGGTTCGGAGTGGAGATGAACGTGTCCCTGGCTGCCAGGAGCGTGGAGAGCGGCAGGCTGTTCCTTCTGGATGAGGACAGGAAGTCCGAGATCGGCTCGGAGCCGCTTTCGATCGAGGGAGTACAGGGCCTCCTGGTGCGCGATGTTCTCAACGAGGTATCGATCACGTTGTCGTCCGCAAAGCCGTTTTTCTGCTGGAGCTTCCCCATGGAGACCCTGAACCCCGCGGTGCCGGACGGGCCCCCGACCTTTCAGTCCCACTGCTTCCTCCAGGTATGGGACCTGCATCTTCAGGCTGCCGAGTCATGGGAGAATCACCTCAGCGTAGGTTTCGAGAAGACTCAGAGCGCTTAGGACGCGTCAGGAGCGCGGTTTCAGGGCCTTGACGCCTTTTCCTTTTCCAGTTGCAGGAAGCAGGCTTCCTCCCATTGTTCGGCCTCGTGATAATACCATTCGTCCGCCAGGAGAAACTCCAGGAGAGCCTTCCGTGGCTCATTGCCGAAGTAATAGGACTGCCCAAGGTAGAAGTGGGCGCGCGCCTGCATATCCGGCTCGCGCTGAAGACTGAGGAAATCCAGAAACTTTCTTTCAGCCATCGCAGCGTCCGTGCTCATGAACGGGCCCTTGACGATGCCCTGGAGCATGGTCTCCTCGGTGTCCGGCGAGGGAGTGGCTTCAGCCGGGAGCACGGTGCGGCTCATCTCTTTCGGCTGCTGCGCGGGAACGGCGGCCAGAAGGACCGCAAGGGCTTTTTCAGTGACAGGTGAAAGGGACCGCAGGGGGGGCGGCCCGAACGACGCGCCCGGCAGCTGATTTCCTGTCTGTATCCCGTAGGTGATTTCCAGGGAAGGGAGGGGAAGGATCCTTCGCTGCAGCAGCGGCTGGGCAATGGACGCGCTGCCCGCTCCCACGGGGACCTGCACGGGGTCAATCGTGGTGTTCGCTCCCGGGGAAATCGGGAACGAGCCGACCTTGTACAGCCCGGCATCCAGCACCGTGAACCAGTAGTCCACTCCCGGGAAAGCAGGAATGACGACAGACGTGACGCCGGAGTCCAGCTGCGTGGCGGTGGCGGTTCGAACCAGGTCCTCCGGGTTCATGATGGGGGAGGTGCTGCGAAAGACGAGCAGATCCCTGCCTGAGCTGGTTGATCGGAAGGTGACCTGGATGCCGTCCCCTGCAGGCGTCGGTGCCGCTCGAAGATCGCTGATGCGCGCCGCGGCCTGCTCTTCAGTGGCCGGCGTTGTGACGGAGAGGCCGGCGAGTGTCTTGTTTCGAAACGGGATGAGCGTTGCAAACGTCTTTCCCTGGGAATCCTGCGCCAGGACCGCGTAGAAGTACTCTTTGTCGTCCGGGGGTGTATCCAGGAAATACTGCACGCCCGGGTTTACCTGGCCCAGCTGCTTCGCGCTGGCAAGGTTTCCCGCGGTCAGCTCCTGCGCAGAGCGGTAGACAAGGTAGCGGGCGACGCGTTCCGGGGAGTCTCTCCAGGTGAGCTTGACCTGGAAGCCAACCGCCTCCGCCGAAAGCTGCGATACGAAGGGAAAAGGCAGCTCTTCTTCATCCTGGGAGAAGGCGAACAGCGAGGAGAAGAAAAAAACAACCACCGCGGCCGCGCGGAAGCGCGCGCCGGTCATGAGGCCTCCACTCCCTCTATTGTTGTGAGATTGGCGCCCATTGTCCAGACTAATCCTTCCGCCGTGAAGCGGCGTTCTCCATTTGACACATGAGCGGCAAAGCCATACACTCAGTGGCGATATGTTTGTCGCTGTCGCCTGCGAGTTCGCGAGCGATGACCATCGCAGGTCCGGCCACGACCTCCTGGGCCAATATGGCTTCAAGAAGGTTCTCAAAGACGCCTTTGAGAGCACCACGCTCTCCGAGACCGCCCTGAGCCGGTTGAAAAAAGATCTTGACGGGATTGCGGACTCCTATGACAGCGTCCGCCTCTACCAGTACCCGGTAGAAGGAACTCTGGCGATCACCATTTTGAAGGAAAAGAAATGGCGAAGGCTGATCGTCAAGATATGAAGGGGCACCCGTGCTAGGAGAGCTGGAGCAGAAACTCACTTCCCTCGGAGAGCAGATCCAAGAAACCTGGAGGGGTCTTTGACCCGGAAACTCTCAAGAGGAAGATAACTGAGATAGAGAAGCAGACGGCCCAACCCGATTTCTGGCTGGACAAGGAAAAGGCCGGCACGGTCCTGTCCCGGCTGAAAGAGCTCAAGGGGCGGTACGAGCCGTGGGAGAAATTGCGCTCAGAATACGAGGACCTGGCAGGGATCTGGCGGATGGCCGTCGAGGAAAAGGACGAATCCCTGGAGGAGGACCTCCGGCGCACCTGGGAAGCCCTGTCGAAGAAGTTCTCGGAGCTCAAGGTTCTGGAGCTGCTGGGAGATGAAACGGATGCATTTTCCGCGTTCCTCTCCGTGCATTCGGGGGCGGGCGGCACGGAATCCAATGACTGGGCAGCGATGCTCCTGCGCATGTACACCCGGTGGGCGGAGCGCCGGGGATACACCGTCGACATCATCGATATCCTGGAGGCCGAAGGGGGAATCAAGAGCGTCACCCTGCAGGTGAACGGGGCCTACGCCTATGGTTACCTGAAATCGGAGACCGGGATTCACCGCCTTGTTCGCATCTCTCCTTTTGATTCCAACTCGCGGCGCCACACCTCCTTTGCCTCTGTCTTTTGTTTTCCCGTCCTTGACGACACCATCGATGTCGACATTCGTCCCGAAGACCTGCGCATCGACACCTACCGCGCCGGCGGCGCGGGGGGGCAGCACGTCAACAAGACGGATTCAGCGGTCCGCATAACGCACCTGCCCACCGGGATAGTGGTCCAATGCCAGAACGAGCGCAGCCAGTACAAGAACAAGGCGTTTGCCATGAAGGTGCTTCGCTCACGGCTTTACGAGTACTATAAAGAAGAGCAGGACAAGGAGAAGGAGAAGCTGGCGCAGGAGAAGAAAGACATTTCCTGGGGCAACCAGATCAGATCGTACACTTTCCAGCCGTACACCCTCGTGAAAGACCACCGCACCAAGCACGAAGTCGGCAACATCCAGGCCGTCATGGATGGGGAGATAGATCCCTTCATCGAAGCGTACCTGAAGCAGCAATGGCTCGGGAAGAAAGATGGCGGTCAACGTACTGATAGCTGACGATCTTGCCTTCATCAAGATCGTCCTGCGCGACATTCTTGAAAAGTCCGGCTTCCGCGTGGTGGGGGAGGCGTCCAACGGCGACGAAGCGATTGCGCGCTACCTCGATACCCGCCCCGATGTCGTTCTCATGGATATTACGATGCCGGGGATGGACGGGCTGACCGCCCTGAAGAAGATCAGGGAGATCGATCCGGCCGCCCGCGTCATCATCTGCTCGGCAATCGGCCAGCAGCGCCTGATTGTCCAGGCCATCGAGATGGGCGCCAAGGATTTCATCGTCAAGCCCTTTCAGCCTCAAAGGGTGGTCTCAGCCCTCAAGAAGGCCCTCAATATCGTGTGATGAAACGCATCGGTCCCCTCCTGCTGCTTTTCTGCCTCCCTCTCCTGCCCCTGGCCGCCCAGCTGACGCCTCCCGGCAGCACGCAGACTCCCACCCCGGGCGCACCCCCTTCCACCACCCCGGGAGCCGGAGGGCAGGTTACCACTCCCGCGACCACTCCCTCGCAGTCCGCGACGGGCAAGCCCGACCTGTCGGTGCCCGTGGACAAGAAGGAGAAATGGGTGGTCGGGTTCTGCACCTTCAATGCCGAGCGGTTGCCTCCGGAGGACCAGTACCTCACGTACAGCATCCCGATGATGCTGAAGAACCAGCTCGCCGGGCTCTCCTCTCACACGTTGTCTTCCGCAGAACGCGATATGGTGCGTAAGGACCTCGTCGCCAAGGGTCAGGAGGCAGTGGACCAGAGCGTGACCGGATTCTACAAGGAGCGGGATGCCCTGCTGCTGGACTCCTCGGGTCCGAACATCCCGTCCACCGCGACCGTGGACGCCAAGATCGAGTTGGCGCTGGCGCGAAGAGATTTTCTCAAGTCCATGGATCTGACGGGCATCAAGGTGGCGGAGCAGAAGCCCCTGGAGGTCAAGGAGGGAACAGGAGTCGGCAAGCTTTTCGATCCGCTTTCAATCCCGGCTTCGGTTTTCTGCGACCGCCAGGGGATCGATCTCCTGGTCGGCGGCCTGGTCCGCGAAGTGCAGGGCTATATCCTCCTGGAGGTGTGGGCGTATGATGCAATCAGCAACTCCGTGGCGGTGAGCTATCGGGACGCCGAGGCCAGGGAGAATATCTACCAGTCCGTGCCCGTGGCCGGCAGCGAATTGACCGGCCTTTTCCTCGGAAAGCCCTGGGCCACGGTTTCCTTCACGCCGGATCCGCCGGAAAGCTCGCTGTACGTTGACGGAAAGCTGGTGGCAACCGGTCGGACTCCCGTGCTGTACCTTGCTCCGGGAACGCTGGACATCAAGGTGTCGGCTCCCGGCTACCGGGATCTCACACAGACTCTGACGTTGAAGGGGGATGAAGAGTCATCCCTCACCGTGACCCTGGAGAAGGAGAAAGCCGGGACGGTCGTGATCTCCTCCACGCCGTCAGGGGCTGACGTCTACCTGGAATCGGTTTGGAAGGGAAAGACACCGCTTGCCCTGGAGAAGCCGTTTGGAAGGACCCGGGTCAATATCACGCAGAAGGGCTTCTACGACGAGCCTTTCTCCGTCAGCGAGAGCTCACCGCTGGATCTTTCCTTCACTTTGAAGCCCGACACGGTTTCCCGCGACGCCGCGCAGAAGAAGGCTCGGGACGAGTTCTACGATGCTTTCACCTGGTTCGCCCTCTCACTCCCCATCCCGTTGTTCTGCTATGCTTTCGCGCTGGATTCCGGCGTGCAGGCACTCGAGTTCAATAACGCGGCAGGCAGCAGCCCCTCACAGACCAGGGGCGCCCAGCTCACGGCGAACCTTCTCTACGGAGGCTATCTCGTGGGCACGGTGGTGAGCGCATCCCTTTTCACGTGGATGTTGTTCAAGATCATTCATTACGTCTCTGTCTCCAACAGGTCGGCCGGGTAGGGGTGGCTGATGGCGTGGACTGGGCTGGGAAAACGGCTGCGGGAGATTTTTCAGTCGCGTGAGTTCGACGGGGAGTTCTTCAATGATCTCGAAGATGCCCTGATCGAGGCGGACATCGGAGTGCGCCTGGCCGGCGAGACGATCGAGGCCTTGAAAGAAACCGCGCGAAAGGACGGGATCAGGAGCCGTGACGGCCTGCGGGATGCGCTGAAAGCGCTCCTCCGCACGCATATCGTCTCCTCGGACATCGTCCTTGTGCCGGATGCTTTGAACGTGCTCCTGGTGCTCGGGGTGAACGGGGTGGGCAAGACAACCACCATTGCCAAGCTGGCACGGCACTTTCGGGCCACCAGGGGTGTCCAGGGCATTCTCCTGGTGGCCGGAGACACTTTCCGGGCTGCCGCCATCGAGCAGCTGAAGATACTCGGGCAGCGGCTTGACCTTCCCGTGGTGGCGCAGGAGCCGGGAGCGGACCCCGGCGCGGTGATCTTCGACGGGATCTCCAGCGCCGCCGCTCGCGGAGCCCGCCTGCTCATCGCGGACACGGCGGGCAGGCTGCACACGAAGGATGCGCTGGTCAAGGAGCTGGCCAAGATCGACAAGATCGTGACCTCGCGGGCAGGAGGCTCGGGATATCGCAAGGTGCTGGTCCTCGACGCGACGACCGGGCAGAACTCCCTCGCCCAGGCCGAGGTCTTTCACAAGGCCGTGGGGATCGATTCCATCGTGCTGACGAAGGTCGACTCAACCGCCAAGGGCGGAATGGTGGTGCCCATCTGTCGCGAGCTGGGCATCCCGATTTCCTTCATTGGCGACGGGGAAAAGCTGGAAGATCTCCAGCCTTTCGACCCGGACCTGTACCTGAGGTCGCTTGTCGGGGAGACTGAGTGAGAGCGCGCCTGATCATTGCAATACTTCTCGTCAACGCATTTCCCATCCTCGCAGCCTCGCAGATCTACCGATCCAATGAGTTCGGGATGCAGCTGGAGCCCATCGCTTCATGGCGTCGGAATGAGCTGAGGTTCGTCCTGGAAGTGGCACCGAAAGCAGGCGGTGAGGTGCGCCGACTTTTCCAGGATGGAAAGGAGGCACGGAGATGGGATGTGTCCAGCATCGCGGACGGCCGAAAAGAAGAGCGGGAGTCGGCCGGCGGCGCATTGGTGGCGCGACGCGTGTACGGCTCCAACGGCGATCTGCTGGAAGAGGACCAGTACGGCAAGGGCAAGCTCACTCAGAAATCGCTTTATACGTACGCTTCCTCCCGAGTGGCACGGGTGCGAGTCCTGGGAGCGGACGGCGCACTCCAGCACGCTGAAGAGTATTTCTACACGTCCCGAGGGAGCCTTCGGGAAGTGAGGCAGACCGGGGGAAAAGAGGGCACGCGGATCTCCTCGTTCGTCGCAGGACGCTCCGGACCGTCACAGGAATGGAACCAGGACGGAGAAGACACGTTCATAGCGCGCTACGACGACAGGGGAAGGACCCTGGAGAGGGAGCATCGGATCGGGAAAGGGCTCGTGTCACGTGAAGATTTTGTCTACCGTGAGGATACCGACAAGCTTCTCTCCGGCGTCGAAAAGCGTCCCGGGGAAGACAAGGTCATCACCCGGGGGTACGACACTGCTGGACGGCTCCAGACGGAAGCCACATCCTCGGCGGGAAAAACCATCGAGACCATCGAGTACACGCGTGATGAGAAGGGCAGGGTGACCAGGAAGCAGGTCAGGAACCAGGCCGGCCTGGAGCAATGGCGATACACGCTCGACGATGCGGGAAAAGTGGTCCGGGAGGAGTTTTTCCGCCGCGGTTCCCTGGAAAAGATCACCATGTACGGAGCGAACGACACACGTACGGAAGAGCTGTACCAGGCCGGCGCGCTGTTCCTGAAGATCTACTATGAGGGAGATCGCCGGGCGCGTGAGGAGGTCTACTCCGACGGCAAGGTGGTCCGCGAGAGGACTTTCAATTGAGGCCATCCGTCACCCTGCTCGTCGCATCCCGCTATTTCAGGACGCGCCGCCGCGAGACCGGCAACGCTTCCTCCATCCTGTCCGTGGCGGGCATCGCGGTCGGCGTAATGACTCTCACCGTGGTTCTTGCGGTGATGAACGGCTTCCAGCTTGGATTCATCGAGAATATCGTCGAGATCAGCTCCTATCACCTGCAGGTACAGCCGGTCGTAAAAAAGCTGGTTGATGCGGCAGACGCTCCGGTCGGCATGGCCGATCCGGCTTTTGTGAATCGAATCAGGAGCCTCTCGTTTGTGAAGGCGGTCGTGCCGTTTGTGGAGAGGCAGGCCCTTGTGGAAGGCCCGTTTCTGAGGGCCCGGGCCTGTCAGCTGCGAGCGGTCCCGCCGGACCTTTTCGCGGTGGATCCCGTGCAGGCTTCGATGCTGGCCATTCGGGAGGGTTCCTTTTCCCTGGACGGGCCGGACTCCTGCGTCATTGGCGCCGAGCTGGCGGCGGTCAGCGGTGTGCGGGTCGGAGACGCGATCTCTCTCACGTCATTCGCCGCGGGCTCAGGGGGCAGACCGACGCCGCGCAGGGCGGCCTTTCGTGTCACCGGAGTGTTTCGAACGGGCTACTGGGATTTCGACATCGGGCTGGTGTTCATATCCCTTGCGGCCGCTGACAGGGTGTTCGGCTCCGGCTCCAGCCTTCCGCGAACTTACGGCGTGAAGATTGCAAACAGGTTCCTCGACGGCGGCGCCCTGCGACAGGTCGAGCCGCTTGTGCCCGGCCAGGGATACACGGTGGAGAGCTGGCGGACATACAACAAGTCTTTCTTCGACGCTTTGTTCATGGAAAAGCTGATGATGATGGTACTGGTTGGCCTCATCTTCATCGTGGTCGGGTTCAATGTATTTCACTCCCTGCGAAGGAGCGTGCACGAGAAGATGGAGGAGATTGCAGTCCTCAAGGCGGTGGGCATCCCGCCAACCCGGATCCAGGCGATCTTTGTCCTGGAAGGGCTCCTCATCGGCTGCGCCGGGGCAGTGACGGGGCTGCTCGCGGGCCTGGCCATCGCGATGAACGTGAATGGAGTCTTCGCGGTTGTGGAAGCGGCGGTCAACGGGTTGCTGGGCGCCGCACGCTCCTTTGTATCGCTTTTCGTCCAGGGCGGGGGGGAGGAAAGCTTCTCCATATTCTCTCCCGCATATTTCTACCTTTCCCAGGTTCCTTCCCGTGTCTTCCCGCAGGAAGCATTCTTCGTTTGCTTCTTCGCGATCCTTGCATGCACGGGGGCAGCCTGGGCCGCTTCCCGCGCGGTTTCCCGATTCCGTCCTGCCGAGGTGCTGCGCTATGAGTGAGCAGGTACACGTTGCCAGGAGCGAACGACCCCTGGTCAGCATCACGTCCCTCGCCCGGCATTTCCAGACCAGCGTCGAATCCCTTGAAGTCCTGACGGACGTGAACCTGGAGGTTGCGGAGGGAACCACCGTGGCCATCACCGGTGAGAGCGGCTGCGGAAAAAGCACGCTGCTCGCCCTGGTTGGCGGCCTGGACCGGCCGACTGCCGGGAACGTGTACGTCGGGGAAACAGAGGTGACGGGGCTGGAAGAGGCCGGCCTCAGCAGGTACCGTAGCAGGGACGTGGGGTTCATTTTCCAGTTCCATTTCCTCCTCAAGGACTTCACCGCTCTGGAGAACGTCATCATCCCGGGAATGCTGGGAAGCCTCACCGGCCGGTCGCTTCGAGAGCGCGGACGGCAGCTCCTTTTCGAGGTGGGCCTGGAAAGGCGCATGAACGCCTGGCCCGTCGAGCTTTCCGGGGGGGAGCGGCAAAGGGTTGCCGTTGCGCGCGCGCTCATCAATGATCCCCTCCTGCTTCTGGCGGATGAGCCTACGGGGAACCTCGATGAGCGCAATGCCGGAAACGTCGAAGACATGCTTTTCTCCCTGGTCCAGAAGCACCGCAGAACCATGATCGTCGTCACGCATGACCAGGAGCTTGCCGGTCGCGCGGACAGGCATTTCCTCTTGAGCGGCGGGGTGCTGAGAAGCGAATGAGCGCGCGGCTTGCGTTTTTCCTCAGCTCACGGATGCTCAGGGGAAGGGGCGGGACGGCTCGATATCTGCGCGGCTCGGTGCTCGGCATTGCGCTGAGCCTCGTCCCGCTGATCGTGGTGATGGAAGTCTCCACGGGCATGATCGAAGGGATCACGGCGCGGCTGCTGGAAGTCGGAACGTATCATGTGCAGGTATCTCTCCCCGCAAGCACCCCCCTGGGGGAGATGCAGAGGCGTGCGCAGTCGATTGCGGCGGTCCCCGGCGTTGTCGCCTCGGTCCCTGAGCGGCAAGGCACAGGTCTCCTTGTCACTCCCGTCTCAGCCGCGGGCGTGACTATACGCTGCGTTCCGTCAGACATCTTCGCCGCGGACCCGGGGTTCC
This sequence comes from uncultured Spirochaetota bacterium, assembly GCA_963710335.1. GTDB lineage: Bacteria > Spirochaetota > Spirochaetia > SZUA-6 > Fen-1364 > Fen-1364. The sequence goes on along the minus strand of CAVQAA010000005.1, from coordinate 138,112 downwards.
GCTCCCACGTCACCCTGAGGGCCGGCACGACGGACCTCTCCCGCCCCGACTCCCTCATGGTCAGCGCCGCGCTTGCAGCTTCCCTCGGGGTAAGCGCGGGAGACTCCGTGAGCCTCCTGACCACGTTCGGAGAGAACATGAGCGGCGCGGCCCGTCTGACCCCTGTCGTTGTGCGTGGCGTGTACGAGACAGGCTATCAGGAGCTGGACAAGACCCTCGTCTACGCGTCCCTGGGGCTGGCTTCGCGCGCTCTTTCGGTCCGCGGCTCGCGAGCGCTGATCGGCGTCAAGGTGAAAGAGCCCTTCGGGAACCTGTCGGGAATCACGGAAGCCATCTCCAACGCGGCCGGCGGCAACGTGCGTGTGGCGACATGGCGCGAGATCGAGTACCCGCGGCTGGCGAGCTTCCGTACAACCAAGGCTATGCTCCTCTTCATCATGGCCCTCATCGTCGTCGTCGCTTCCGTGAACGTTTCCTCCTCGGTGCTCATGATCGTCTTCGAAAGGCGGAACGAGATCGGCATTCTCAAGAGCATGGGGGTTGGCGAAAGGTCCCTCTCTCTTTCCTTTCTTCTCACGGGATTTGCCACCGGCCTCATTGGCGCGGCGGCAGGCGTCGCGGCCGGACTGCTGGTCGCCGTGAACATCAACGAGGTGATTGCGGGGTTGGAGTGGACGGTGAACAGGGTCCTGGAAGTCGTCTCCCTTCTTCGGTCGGCATTCCAGCCCTCGGCTCAGGCCATGGGAACATTCACGCTTTTCAACAGCGCGTACTACCTGAAATCGATCCCGATCAGAATCGACGCTCCGGAAGTCCTCACGGCGGCAGGCGCAACTCTGGTTCTCTGCGCCCTTGCCTCATGGCTTCCGGCTGCCCGCGCGGCCCGGGCCCGCCCTCTGTCGATCCTGCGCAAGGTTTGAGCCGTTTCGCGAAGACCACGGCAACGTGGTTCTCCACTCCGCGATACGAGGATCCCGGACGCTCGGTAACTTTCTCAAAGCCGTTTTTCAGGTAGAAAGGGAGAGCCTTTCGATTGCGGTTGGAGGTAATGAGATGGATGCCGCGAACGCCCCGCGACGCCATGCGCTGCTCAAAAAGCCTTATCAACCTCTCACCGATTCCCAGCCGCTGGTATTCGGGCAGCACGTTGATGTGCAGGTGCGCCGGGTATTCGTCGTAGAGACCGGAGGGAAGGTCCGTGGCCGCCCGGGCCCATTGGAGCGCTTGCCGGAAAGACTCGGGATGCTTCCACCAGCTGACCAGGAACGCGCGCAAATTGATTCGCCATTGCATGCGGCGGGCGAAAACCCTTTGATATCGTCGAGTGTCGGGCGCTCCCATCACGTAACCGATCACTTTGCCGTCAGTCTCATCGAAGGCCACGAACGCGCTTGACGGATGGTAGCGCAGGTATCCTTCGGTGTTGATCAGCGCAAAAAGCGCGCGGTCCTCGAAAAGCCCGGTGCCGGCAAGGTCTTCCCCCAGAAAGCCCGTTCGGTAGAGAATTGCCGAAACCGCTTCATGGTCCTGCGCGCGGTAAGGCCGGTATCCAATCACCCGCCGATGGTATACCGATTCACCTTCCGGGGCAATTGAAGGAACGGACGGAAGCAGCCACGTAGATTTAGACCCCCGGATTTTGTATACTGTCTGTGACAATGAAATGCGAAATCTGCGGTCTTAAAGACGCGGTCATCCACATACGCCAGATTCAGAAGGATCTGGTTCACGAGCTTCACATCTGCGAGGAGTGCGCCCAGGAAAAGGGGCTGATCCGGGAGGAGGAGTCAGAGCTTCCCATCGCCAACCTGCTTTCCGGGCTGCTCGAAGGACGGGATATGACCGGCGCGGGAGACATGAAAGAGGTCTGCCCGCGCTGCGGCATGAAGGCCTCGGATTTCCGCAAGCAGGGAAAGCTCGGATGCGCAGAATGCTTTTCCGCCTTTGACAAGGACGTCAAGGCCATCGTGTCGCAGATGGCGGCCCGCCCGCATCACGCCGGACGGCTGCCGAGGTCATTTGCAGAGCAATCCCACACGGCAGTCGTGAACGACAGCCTCCGGGAGGAGCTGCGGGAGGCAGTGGAGAGGGAGGATTACGAAGAGGCCGCGCGCCTGCGGGACAGGATCCGGGAGATGGACAGCAGTGTTTGACTTCACCGGTCTCTCGGACATGAAGGGCTGGATGCGCGCGCAGGGGGAGGGGGTCGGCGCCGGAGTGTCGACGGAATCTCCCGGTGGGGTCGCAATCTCAAGCCGCGTGCGCCTGGCGCGGAACCTGAAGGCGTACCCGTTTCCCGGCCGATGCACGGCTGAGCTGGAAAGAGAGTATCGTGACCGCATCATCGCGGCGTTTCGCGGATTGCCCAACGCGGAAGATTTTGCGATAATCTACATGGACGATCTTTCCGCGCTGGAGCGGCGGATTCTTTTCGAGCGAAACCTCATTTCCCAGGGTTTTTCACTTGAGAAGCAGAGGGCGGTGGTCCTCAGCGCGGACGAGACTTTTGCAGGGATCATCGGGGAAGACGACCATCTTCGCCTGGTGGGGATGCGATCGGGAGCGTGCCTTGAGTCCCTTCTGGGAAGGCTTGAGGCCATTGACTCGGGACTCGAAGAGTCGCTCGCTTTCGCCGTGTCGTCCGAGTGGGGATACCTCAATACGGCGATTACCAACCTCGGTACCGGACTGAAGGCCTCCATGATGCTGCACCTCCCGGCGCTGGCAATGAGCGGCCTCATCAAGAGGGCCGTCAAGGCGTCCGCGCAGCTGGGGCTGTCCATTCGGGGATTCTTCAGCGAAAGCATGGAATCCCTGGGAGACATGTATATCATTGCAAATGAGATCACAATCGGGCTCGCCGAAAAGGAGATCATCGGAAACCTGGGCCGCATTGCGGTCCAGCTTGCAGGCTATGAGAACAGGACGAGAGAGGAGCTCATGGACAAGAGGCGTGTCGACATCGAAGACAGGGTTTTCCGGGCGTGGGGACTGCTCTCCAGCTGCCGCTACGTCTCACTGCGTGAGTCGATCGAGGCCCTGTCTGCGCTGCGCCTGGGGGTGGCCCTGGGGCTCATGACGGCCATCGATGCGCCCACCATCACCGCGCTCCTTTTTCTCTCCCAGAAATCTCACATTCAGCGGGTGCTCCAGACCCAGGCGGAGACGGTGGACTCCAAGCTCATCGACTACACCAGGGCCAAGATCATCCGAGAGGCGTTGACGCAGGGAAGGGGAGGCTGACGCCATGTTCAAGGGTCTTACACAACGGGCACAAAAGGTTCTCACCATCCTGGCGCAGGAAGAAGCCAAGCGCTTCCATTCTGATCAGCTCCTGCCGGAGCACATCATCCTTGCCCTCCTGAAGGACGGGGAGGGTGTCGCCGTCAAGGCGCTTCAGCGGATCAAGGTGAGCATCCCGGAGATGCAATCCGAGATCGAGAAGAGCCTCCCCAAGGGAAAGGGCGGACTCATCCTTGGCGATGTCCCCCCGTCCAAGCGCGGGCAGAAGATCCTGGAGGACTCCGCCGAAGAAGCCCGCAATATGGGCCATGAATACATCGGGACAGAGCACCTGCTGCTGGCGTCCGTGAAGGAACAGGGCAGCATTGTTGCGCGGTATCTCGCGCGGTACAACATCACGCCCAACGGTCTGCGGGAGGCAATTCTGCAGATCAGCGGAACGGGCGACTACAAGGGGGGACAGTCACTGGCCGGCAAGAAGAAGCCTCAGGCACCAACCAAGAAGCCCACCCCCACGCTGGATGAGTTCGGCAGGGACCTTACCGCCTTCGCGCGGGACAACAAGCTGGACCCGGTGATCGGCAGGGAGAAGGAGATCCAGAGGGTCATCCAGATCCTTGCACGCCGGACCAAGAACAACCCCGTCCTCATCGGCGAGCCGGGCGTGGGAAAGACGGCCATCGTGGAAGGGCTGGCGCAGAAGATCGTGGACGGGACCGTCCCCGAGGTGCTCATCGGCAAGCGCGTGCTCACGCTGGATCTGGCCTCCCTCGTGGCGGGAACGAAGTATCGCGGAGAGTTCGAGGAGCGCCTCAAGAGGGTGATGAAAGAGATCCTTACGGCAGGCAACGTGGTCCTTTTCATCGATGAGCTGCATACCATCATCGGGGCGGGAGGTGCCGAGGGGGCAATCGACGCCTCGAACATGCTGAAGCCCGCGCTGTCCCGCGGGGAGCTGCAGTGCATCGGCGCGACGACCCTCAACGAGTACAAGAAGCACATCGAAAAGGACGCCGCGCTGGAGAGGCGCTTCCAGCCCATCTACGTGAGCGAGCCCTCGGTGGATGAGACCGTGGAGATCCTCAAGGGCATCAAGAAGAACTACGAGGACCACCACCACGTCACCTACACGCCGGCGGCAATCGAGGCGGCCTCAACCCTCTCCCGCCGATACATCACGGAGCGCTACCTGCCGGACAAGGCCATCGACCTCATCGATGAGTCCGGCTCCCGGCGGCGCATCCGCAATTCCATCCGCCCGCGGGAGCTTGCCGACCTGGAAAAGGAGATCGAGCGCCTGAACGCGGAGAAGACCAACCTCGTCAACACGCAGAACTACGAGAAAGCGGCCGCGGTTCGCGACATGGTACGGCAGCTCAAGGTCAAGGTGGACGAGATCAAGAAGACCTGGGAGAGCACCATTGCCGTGGAGGAGAACGTCGTTGACGTGGAGGACATCCAGCAGGTGATCTCCGATATGACCGGCATTCCCCTCTCGCGCATCGTGCAAAGCGAGTCGGAGAAGCTGCTCCACATCGAGGAAGAGCTGCACAAAAAGGTCATCGGCCAGGAGGAGGCAATTTCGGTCATCGCCTCGGCCATCCGCCGTTCCCGCACCGGACTCTCCTCGGCGCGGCGGCCCCTTGGGTCTTTCGTGTTCCTTGGACCTACGGGCGTTGGAAAGACCCTTGTGGCAAAGACCCTTGCGGAGTTCCTCTTCGGAGACCCGGATGCGCTTGTCCGCATCGACATGTCGGATTTCATGGAAAAGCACAACGTGTCCCGCCTCGTGGGCGCCCCTCCCGGCTACGTCGGTTACGAGGAGGGCGGTCTGTTGACGGAGAAGATCCGCCGCAGGCCGTTCAGCGTGATCCTCCTGGACGAGATAGAGAAGGCGCACCCGGATGTGTTCAACATCCTCCTTCAGGTCCTGGAGGAGGGCCAGCTGTCGGACAACCTCGGGCACTCCGTTTCCTTCCGCAACTCCGTCATGATCATGACATCCAACCTCGGAGCACGGGAGATCAACAAGGACTCCACCCTCGGCTTCCAGTCCGAGGAAGGCGGGATGAACTTCAAGGACATCCGAAACTTCGTCATGAACGAGGTGAAGCGGGCATTCAATCCTGAGTTCATCAACCGCATCGACGAGATCGTCGTATTCCACAATCTGGACAAGACGCACCTGGGCCAGATCTTCGACCTCATGGTGAAGGAGATCTCCGACCGCCTGGTCGAGCAGAAGATCACGATCTCCGTGAAGAAGAAGGCGCGTGAGTTCCTCATTGAAAAAGGTTTCGATGAGAAGTTCGGGGCTCGCCCCCTGCGCCGCCTGCTCCAGAAAGAGGTCGAGGACCCGCTTTCGCTGGAGATCCTGCGGGGCAAGTTCAAGCAGGGTGACGCAATAGAGATCGACATTCGCGCGGAGAAGATAACCTTCCGCAAGCTGGAGCCGAGGAACGTCCTGCCGCTGTCACCACAGCCGGCCGGTCTCCTGCCGGGGGAAAAGGAGCCTGAAAAGGTCACCACATGACCTCGGGCAGGCGCCCGAGTCTCGCGCTTGCGCTCCTTCTCGTCGCATCATTTTCCTTTGCGCAGAACGCGGATGATCTTCTCCAGGCCGGCAAGAAGGCTTTTTCCGACGGATTCTATGCGGTGGCAGCGGGCAGCTTCCAGCGCGTGCTCTCCGATTACCCGCAAGCCCCGGCCGCGGTTGACGCCGAGTACCTCCTTGGCGTCAGCTATTATTACGCGGGCCGGTGGCAGGAGTGCCTTGCGGTCCTTGAGGGTTTCCAGGACCGCCACTCGTCGTCCGCGCTCTCTTCCCGCGTGCCGTACTGGGTCGGCGCCGCATACCTGAGACTGGGAAACTACGAAAAGGCGTTCCGTTCCCTCAGCAGCCAGGGCAGGTCGGGAGCATCGATCCCGGCGGGGCCCTACGGGCTTCACGCCGCCCTGCTTTGCGGCGTGGCCCTGGAAGGGCTTGGACGGGACTCGGAGGCCGCCGTCTACTACGGCAAGGTGATAAAGGCAGGGGACCAGTCCCTTGTTTCCGAAGCCACCTATCGTCTTGCGGGAACCGAATACCGCGCGGGGCAATACGCGAATGCGCAGGACCTTTACGGAAAGATACTGCTGGATTTTTCCGGGTCCTCGTACGTCCGTGATTCCCTGTTTTTTCTTGCGGAGTCCGAGCTGGCGCAGGGAAACCTGGATTCTGCCGAGAAGCGGCTGACCACCATCACCTCCCTGTACCCCGATTCCCCCTACCGCGAAGCAGCGTTCTACAGGCTTGCCGACATAGCGTACCGCAAGCATGCCGCGCCCACCGCCCTGCGCCGGCTGGATGAGCTTGCCAGGCTTTTCCCCAGGGGCGCATATCGCGGCAGCGGGGAGCGGATCCGCGCCGACATCCTTTTCGATCAGAAGAAGTATGAAGAGGCAGTCTCCGGGTACGAACGTTCGATTGCAGACCTGGGAGAGGGGAGTGAGCGCCAGTCCGCCTGGTACTCGCTCGGCCTTGCGGATCTCATGCTGGACCGAAAAACCAGGGCGGCGGAAGCATTCGCCAAGGCCGGGGACGGGCAAGCGAAGGACCTCGGTGAGAAAGCGGTGCTCCAGCGCGCGCTTCTTCTGGCAGGACTGGGTCGAAGCGAGGAAGCCATACAGGCGCTGGAGGACCTCCTGCGCGCCTTCCCGCAAGGCCGTCACGCGGAGGAGGGGCTCAAGCTTCTTGCCTCCCTCCTGGATTCCCGGATGGACTTCGAAAGCTCCTTCGCCCGCTGGGATTCCCTCGTGAAGCAGTATCCGCGATCTGCATCCCTTCCTGAGTACATCTATCGGCGAGGCGTAGTCCGGATGAACCGGGGAGACCCGGCCGCTCTTGATGACTTTCAGAAGGTCATGCGGGAATTCCCGCAATCGGCATTCCGGGATGAGAGCGCATATTCGGTCGGCTATGCCTACTCCCGCAGAGGCGAGTACGCCCGGGCCATTCCCTATTTCCAGGCAGTTGCGTTGAAGGCGGCCGGCTCAGATGTCGGGGACCGAAGCTCGCTTGCCGTGGCCGTGTGTCTTTTCAACATGGGAAGCTTCGACAAGGCGCTTGCGAGCCTGGAGTACCTGCGCGCCAGGCAGCCTGGCCGTGAGACGCAGGCAATCGTGGCTTTGTACGCCGGACGAACGCTGTATCGCATGGAGAATCTCCCTGCCGCTGCGGAGCGCCTTGCTGCGGCTTCACAATTGCTGGAGGGGCTGGATCAGCCTTCCGGGCACGCGGCGGAGGCCGCGGATGCGCTGTACTGGCTGGGATGGTCCCTGTATCGTTCGGGGAAGCTGATCGATGCCCGGGACGCTTTTCTGTCCCTCGCGAAAAAATACCCGTCTGATTCACGCTCCTCAGAAGCCATCTACCGCGCCGGGGTGTGCGAAGACCTGAGCGGGAATGATGCCGCCGCCGTCGCGCTTTTCCAGACAGTGGCACAGGCACAAGAGGCCGGCCGGCAGACCAGTGGGGTGAGCAGGCCCTGTATGAGAAGGGTTGGGCCCTTTCCAGGATGGGAAGCAGCCGGGAGAGTCTCGAGGCTTTCCACGAGCTTGCAGCAAGGTTTCCGGACGGCCGGCTGGCCCCGGAGGCGTTCTTCAAGGTTGCCATGAAGGCGTATGACGAAGGGCGCTACCTCGAAGCGCGGTCCGGCTTCCAGACGGTGATCCATGATTTTCCCAAAAGCATCCTCGTGAAACAGGCGCTCTCCCGGAGTGCCGAGTGCACAATGCAATCCGGCGACCCGGGCGCCGCCCTTGATGAGTTCTGGATCAGCCTCACTTCCGATCCCGGACCCAGCGGGCTTTCCACCGCCTTGCGGGGCTTCTCCCAGGCCTTGAGGTCCGTTTCCAGCCTTGATACCGCGCGGGATTTTGCCGAGAAAGCGAAACGGACTGCGGGGCTCGACGTCCGCGTGGTGGCCGGCGTTGCCCTTGATTACGCTGAGATGCTTCTTCCGCGGGACCCCTCCGGTGCCATTGCGGTCATTGAGGACGTGAGTCGCCGATCTCCCCCCGAGCCTCTTGCCGGAGAGGCAAGCCTCCTGATGGGACAGGCCCTTGCGGCACGGTCCGAATGGCAAAGAGCCATCGACATTCTTGCCGCGCTGTCGGACACCCGCGCGGACGAGGTGGGGGCACGAGCCACGGGAGAGCGGGCGCGCGCGCTGGAGGCCAGTGGTGATCCGAGGGAAGCGATGAATCAGTATCTGAGGATCGCCTATATTTTCCCGTCGTATTCCGACCTTGCGGCCGAGGGCTTGTACAATGCGGCCCGGCTTGCAGTGCAGCTCGGCGACAAGGAAAACGCCACGCGCATTGCGGCGGCCCTTCGCGCGCGCTATCCGGCCAGCCAGTGGGCGTCGCGGCTGAACGAGATGCGCCTGCCGTGATCGGGATCCTGATCGGGGCGGCCTCATTCTTCGTCGTCTTCTGGGTGGACGTCTTTTCTCTGAAAGGCATTCGCTCTTTGAGGACCGTCTTCTGGCTGACCGGCACGGCGCTGTTCGTCTTCGGTCTCCTTGTGTGCGTCAACGATCCTGCCAGGATCTCACTGCCCGCCCCGCTCCCGGCGCTCGGGTGGTTCCTTTGCGTCGTGTTCGCTTTTCTGCTGATCTGCTCCTTGTTCATCGAAATCCCGTTCTACGGACAGCCGTCAAAAGTCGTGTCCCGGGGGACGTATGCCCTGTGCCGGCATCCCGGGGTGCTCTGGCTTGCCCGGTTTCCTTGGCGCGCTGTTTCTTGCGCGCGGCTCGCCGTGGCTGCTCCTGGCCATGCCCGTATGGATCGGTCTTGATGCAATCTATATAGTTCTGCAGGAGAAGCTTTTTTTTGCGCGAATGTTCGGAGCAGAGTACGAGGCGTACCAGCGCGCAGTCCCGATGCTCGTCCCGACCCGCCGGAGCGTGCGGGAATGCGCGCAAACCATGTTTCGGCGCTAGAAGGAGAACGCATGGAAACGCTTCTGGAGATGTACCGAAGAGGCGACAGGGAGGGTATCTGGAAACGCTACTGCGGGTTCCTCGAGATCACGACCGAGCAGTTCGTCGCGAACCAGAACAGGCTCCTGGAAGAACAGCTCCAGACATGGCGGAAGAGCTCACTTGTGCGGAAGATCCTGGGCGGAGACGGGCTGCCGCAGACAGTGGAGGAGTTTCGAGCCCGGGCGCCCATCACGACATATGAGGATTATGCCCAGAGCCTTCTCCCCAGAACGGACGCGGGGCTTCCGGCGGAAACCTACGCGTGGGTGCATACATCGGGAAAAAGCGGGGAGTACGAGTTCAAGTGGGTGCCATACACCCGGGAGATGTACTACAACATCAGCGACTGCACGCTGGCTTCGTTCATCCTCGGGCCCTGCCGCAGGCGTGGTCATATCGCGCTGCGTGAAGGAGACCGGTTGATGTTTTCGCTGGCTCCCACGCCGTATGTGTCCGGCCTGTGCATGCAGGCCATGCACGAGCAGTTCAACTTCCGGATCTGGCCCGCGTACGATGAAGCCTTGCGCATGGACTTTTTCGAGAGGACACGGGAAGGAGTCCGGCTGGCGTTTTCAGAGGGAATCGACTACTTCTACGGAATTACTTCGATCATGCTCAATATCAGCGAGCAGCTGGAGCAGGCGGGAAAGCCGGGCGGAAACGGGTCCGCGACGAGCCTCCCCAGGAAGCCGCGCGCGATTGCCCGGCTCCTGAAGGGGATGGTCAAGGCAAGAGTCCGGGGAGGGCCGCTGCGGCCGCGTGACCTCTGGAACGTGAAGGGAATCATGTGCTCCGGCATGGACACGGCGATCTACCGGGAGCGAATCCGCGCCCTCTGGGGGGAGTACCCGTGGGAGGTCTACGGATGCACGGAGCTGGCATTCATCGGTTTCCAGCATTACGCGGGTCCCGGCCTCGTGCTCAGGGACGCCAGCTGCTATTGCGAGTTCATGGACCTGGATGACTACGCCGCGTGGAAGGAGAACCGCTCCCTTCGCCCCCGGCTGAAGCTTCTCTCCGAGGTCGAGGTCGGAAAGGAGTACGCGCTGGTGGGAACGAGCTTTCACGGGGGAGTCTTTGTCCGCTATATTCCCGGGGACTCCCTGAAAGTCGCTTCCCTCGGCGATGAAAGCATGGGCCTCAAGCTTCCGCGGTTTGTTTTCTCCACCAGGATCGACGACGTGATCGACATCGCAGGGTTCACCCGCCTTTCCGAGAAGGCCATCTGGACCGCGGTGGAGGCGTCCGGGGTGCGTTACGTCGACTGGGTGGTGGCCAAGGAGTACCGCAATGGGAATCCGGTTCTTCACCTGTACGTGGAGACATTCGCTGACGGGCTGGATCCCCTGCGCGTGAAGGATCAGATCCATGAACAGCTCACCAGGATAGATCAACCGTATCGCGACCTGGAGCAGATGGCGGGGATAAAGCCGCTGGCCGTCACCGTTCTCTCCCATGGCACGTTTGCGCGCTATCTCAAGGAAAGGCAGGCGGCCGGGTTCGACCTGGCGCATTCGAAACCGCAGCACATGAATCCCGGCCCGGATGTCGTCGCGCGGCTTCAGGCAATGAGCGCCCTGAGGATCTGAGAATCGGAATGCTGGCTTATATCGCCACCATAAAGTTTTTGGCCCTGATAGGATACGCGGTCCTTCTCCTGGTCTGCGTCCGCAGCCGGGTGGCCCCCGCGTTGAAGGCGCACTTCGCCCTCTATCTGCTGGGGCTCGGATTCTGGCAGCTGACGTCGTTCGTCCTTACGATCACCCGGGACCCTGGAAGCGCGCTGTTCTGGTACAACATGCAGGTTTCCAGCCTCGGGCTGCAAAGCGTGATCTTCCTTCCCCTGACCAGGACTTTTCTCCAGATCAGGCGCAACGCCTGGGTTTCCATCTCGGCGTACGTGGTGTGCGTCGCGGTCATGATTGTCGGCCTTCTCGGCATCTCTTTCTCCGGAGTAGTGCTGGGCGGGGCGGGATACTTCATTCCCACGCTGGCGCCGGCCGCGTACGGGGTGAGCCTCGTCGGCTACTTCATCTGGGGATGGGGAATCTTCGCCCTGGTAGCGGGATTCCGCAGGGAGCGCCTGCGGCTCCAGCGAAGCCGCATCCTGTATGTCCTGGTCGGCGCCCTGATCGTCATGGCAGGCATAGCGACCAACTACACGCCTCTGCAGGCGTACCCGGTGGACACGGTCTGCGCGCTCATCAACGCCATGCTCGTCTCATATTCCGTGACCCGCTACCGACTGATCGACGCAGGGGCCGCCCTGAGGCGCGGCCTGGCGGTCATGGTGATGGTTGCCCTGGGCGTCGGCGGCTACATCCTTTTCTCCTACCTGGCGGGCCTGGCAGTCCAGCCCGAGGCCCGGTGGCGGCTCAGCGTGCCCGGGCTGGCCGGTTTCATCGTTCTGCTCATCCTTTCGATTCTCCTGGGCTGGAAATCGATCCGACCGTTCATCGATCGGGTTGCCGGCCGGCGACCGGCCAGCTACGACCGCGTCCTGGAGCAATTCACCCTGGCGGCCAGGTCCGAGCTGGACGTGGGAAAGCTCAAGAGCATGGTGGTACGAACGGCCATGAACGCGGTCGGATCGGAGCGCGGCTGCCTCCTGTTCTCCAGCGGCGCCGCGGAGGCCTACGAGGTCGGCAGCGTCTTCGGCCCATGGCCCGAGGACCTGAAAGGATTTGCACTCAAGTCTTCGGATGATTTCGTCCGCGCTCTGAAAGACCGCAAGTTCCCGCTCTGGGAGCAGGAGCTGCTCATCAACCCCGGCCTGGAGTACCTGCGGCCGGTCTGTGAGCCATTTTTCAAAAGCAGCGGAGCCTCGGTTGCAATTGCCCTTGTCCAGGAGGATTCGGTGGTCGGAATCCTGTGCCTGGGCGGCAGAGCCTCGGAAGGCCTCTACGGGACGGAGGACCTTCGCTTCCTGTCCACGCTTGCCAACGCGGCAGCCTCCTCCATAGCAGTGGCGCTGAACTACCGGGAGATCGAGCGGCAGCTTTCCATCCAGACCTTCCTTTTTGTGCTCAGCGAATCTCTGGTCCGTTTCGCGGGATCTGAGGAAGCCATCAGCTCCGCCATAGGCGTCCTGCGGGACTTCCTTGGCGTGGAGGAATGCTTCGTGCTTGCCTTCGGCAGGACCGGAGATGTGCATGTGCACTCCACGCGTGAGGTGCCCGCGCGACTGGAGGGCCTCCTGAAGCTCGTGGGGAGCGCGCTTGCTGCGGGCAAAGGGCGGCGCCTGGAAGAGCCGCGGTTTGCCGATGCGCTCGGAGCGACAGGTGTTCCTCTTCCCGAATCGGAGGAGGAGGCTCGTCTTGTCAGGTCGCTGCTGTTCCTTCCCTTGACGAGCGGCGGGGAATGGGTAGGGGTCCTTGGTCTCACGCGCCGAAAAAACGAGAACGGAAACCAGGGCTCAAGCGCGCTGTCGGGCGCTTTTCGGGCTATTCTGTCCCAGGGCCTGCTCTCCATCAGGCACGTTTCGGAGCTCCGTGCCTTGAAGGAACGCTACCAGGCCCTGTTCGAGAGCGTGCTCGACGCCGTGATCACGTTTGGTGAGGACGGCCGCCTGATCGACACCAACCCTGCCGGGCGTGAGCTGTTCGGGATCGATGCGCGGGCGGGAAGGGACTGGAACCTGCCCCGGGATTTCCTTTTCGAGCCGGACAGGTTTGCCGCGCTGCAGGCGGAGCTGGCCAACCACGGCAGCATCCGCGATTTCGAGATGCGCCTGCGCGGGGACAGGACGGTGCTGTTCAGCGGCGGCGTGGACGAGAGGTCCTCCAGCGGGAGCCGGGTCATCCACGGCATCCTCAGGGACGTCACGGAGCAACGCGAGCTGCAGCGTCAGCTGCTCCAGGCCCAGAAGATGGAAAGCGTCGGCACAATGGCGGGCGGGATTGCCCATGACTTCAACAATATTCTGACTGCGGCCATCGGCTACGCGAAGCTCATCCGTGAGGACATAGCGGATCCGGATTCAATCAGGTCCCACCTGCAGATCGTCGAGGCCAGCATGCACAGGGCAACGGACCTGACGCGGCGTCTTCTTTCCTTCGCCCGGGAAGGCATTGTGGACCGCAAGCCTGTTCGAATAAACGACATCGTCCAGGAGACCGTCCAGCTCCTGCGCCGCAGCATGGATCTCTCCATCGAAATCAGGACTGACTGCCAGCCGGAGCTGCCGGCCGTCATGGGGGACCACGGCCAGATCCACCAGATGTTGATGAACCTGTGCGTCAACGCCGGAGACGCGATGCCCGGCGGCGGTGCGCTCAGCCTGAAGACACGGCTCAAAGAGAGCTTCGGGCCCGGGGATGGCGCGGTCTCCGGGCAGGCGGAAAAGCGGCACATCCTCCTGGAGGTCAGCGACACGGGGAGCGGCATCGCCGCGGACATTCTTCCACGGATTTTCGATCCTTTCTTTACCACCAAGGGCCCCGGCAAGGGAACGGGGCTGGGCCTGTCCATCGTCTATGGAATCGTGCAAAGGCATGGAGGCCGCATCCAGGTTTCCAGCACCCTGGGGCAGGGGACCACGTTCGAGGTTCTGTTTCCCATCACGGAAGTTGTTCAGATCGCCGCCTCGGTGCCTGCGGAGGGCATGGAGACCGTCCGCGGACATGAGACGATCATGATCGTCGACGACGAAGTGGACCTGCGCAACCTGGTGCGGGTGACCCTGGGCGAGCGTGGGTACACGGTCATCGAGGCGGCAGACGGGATAGAGGCGCTTGAGAAGTTCCAGAGCCATTCCAACGGCGTGGACCTGATGCTCATCGATCTGGTCATGCCGAGGCTGGGCGGGCGGGAGACGTACCTGAGGCTGAGGGAGCTGGACCCCGGAGTCAAGGCGCTTTTTGCAACGGGCTACGGAATTGACGATAAAACCGAGGACCTTCTTTCCACCGGGGCCCTGGGAATAATCAGGAAGCCCTATGAGATCGAAGCGGTGGAGAAGGAAATACGGCGCATCCTGGATTCCTGATCCGGGCCCGCGGCTTCAATCTCCGTAGCGGGCGTTGTACAGATCGTCCTGCAGCGTGCGCGAAATGGTGAGGGCCGTGTCCCTTGCCAGCGCGTCAAACCCGTTCTGCAGGTCCTCTTCCGACAAGCTTGCCAGGGCCGCGGTGGTGACGAAATTGCCGATTGTGGAGTCCAGGCCAAACATGGCAGGCGTCGCGGTTCTTTCTACATCGATGTCCCGGCGCCACACGACGGTCTTTTCCGCGTTGCTGTAAAGGCTGGCGGTGAGGTCCAAGCGAAGGCTCACCGCGCTGGTCCAGGAGCTGGCGTGAACCCCCCATTTGTGGATGTCGAAGTCCAGGAGGTAGTCTGCAGCGCCGGTATCATCCTCTTCCTGCGCGCCCAGCACCGCGAGACACGTGGAATACGATTCGTCGCGAACCATGCCCGGAACGTCAACCACCTGCAGCGCCTCTCTCATCAGTGAATCCACTCGATCGGCGTTCGCGGCTTTCGCAATGTTCGATCCCACGTTGATTGCGGTGCCGATTGGATTGGAAAAGTCGATCATGATGTGATAATGCACGTCCATGCGCGGTTCGGGCGGAACGCGCATCTGCGCGGCCATGGTCCGGTCCTGTATATCGAACTCCCCAAGCCTGTTCACCGTTGTGCAGGATGCCAGGGCAAGCGCGCCTGCGGCTGCCAGCGCCGCTGACGCGAGCTTCCAGGGCCTCGAGCTTGACCGTATTGTTTCTTTCATTGCCTTTCCTACCGAGCTTTCCTACTGAAACACTTCCCGCTCCGTTTTCTGCCACCCCTCCCAGGATTGAACCCCCGTGAGCGCCCGGGTTCGTACCATGAGCTCATGCAAAGCGGTACCGTCATCTACCCGGCTGACCGTTCCCGCGTGAAGACGGACGGGGAGAGCTTGAACGTACCGCACCCTGCCATTATATACCCCGATCCTCAATATGACAGAGTCCTGGCCCCCGGGAGTTCCGTCCATGCCGGGAAAGAGGAAGTTGCCAAGCGAGTAGACGATCAAGCTTCCGTCAATCGCCTCCAATCCCTCCAGGACATGCGGATGCGCGCCCAGCACGAGGTCCGCCCCGTTCCGCACCAGCTCCCGGTAGAGGCGCTTCTGTTCCGGGGTCGGCGCCGCGCTCCACTCCTCACCGCCGTGAACAAGCGCGATGGTAAACGCGTTGCTGCCGGCAAATGCCCGGGCGGCGACGGCCAGGCCTTGTTCGTCGAGCCACAGGATGCCCGGCTTCAAGGTCCCTGCGCGCTCGATCACCGCTCCGTCGAACCCCGTGCGATCAACGGGAAAAGCCCCGAATGAGAGGATCCTGATTTCCTGAGAGCCGATCGTCATCACGGCAGGACGCGAGGCACTCTGCAGATCAGCGCCTGCCCCGGAAGTGGCGACCCCCCATTGTGAAAGCGTGGAAAGGGTCTGCAGGAACCCGGCGGCCCCGAAATCGAATGTGTGATTGTTTGCAAGGGAAAGATAGAAAAAGCCGGCCTCTTTCAGCTTTCCCACCGCGTCGGCGCGAAACCTGAAGGTATAGCTCTTGTTCTCCGGCGCTCCCCCCAGGGCAGTCGATGATTCCAGGTTCCCGAGCAGCAGTCCGCCTCCGCGCAGAAGAGCAAGAGTGCTCCCGAACACCCTTTGGAGCCCGTCCTTTGCAAGGAGAGCCTGATCAACCCCTCGAGCCGGCATGACGTCACCGACAGCCTGGATCCACGTGACCGCGGTTCCGGCTCCCGCTACGGGTGCGGGAAGCCTCGCATACCACGCGCGCAATCCCGCGTCCGAGCTGTCCAGATCAAGGGTCAAGTCCGCGCTGAGGGGATAACCGGCCTGGTCGGGGAAGGAGCCGTCGACGGGGACCGCGACATCAGGAAGGGACACCGTGCACAAGGGCTTGACCGGAATTTCCCCACGTGTGATCTCGGCGCGCGTTGCGGACAATCGCTGGTCGCCAAGCCTGACAACGGGCACAAGCGGCATGAGCGCGACCACTTTCCCGGCCTCCCCGAAGCTGAGGACTGCCCGGTCTCCAGGCGCCGCGAAGCCCGGCGGCAGCCGTATGACTTCCGTCCCTCGCGGCAGGGGAGAAACGGAAGTGAGCCGCTGCCACTCCGGCCACAAGTCATCCGACGCTTGAACAAACAAGGCAAGACAGGAGACGCGAAGAGCACCTGCGGCCAGGGCCATGACAATGAAGGCGATACGCACCATGACGGCGCACGGAGCATAGACCACGGCGCGACGGGTGACAAGTTGTCTGCCCTGGGCTATCATGAGCCATGGCCCGACACATCGAAGTTTTTGACACGACCCTTCGTGATGGGAACAAGCTTCCATTTGTCGTGCTTTCCCCGGATGACAAGGTCGTACTGGCGCGCCAGCTTGCGAAGCTGGGCGTGGATGTCATAGAAGCGGGGTTCCCGTCTGCATCCCAGGAGGAATCGGATTGCGTCAGCCGGGTGTGTGACGAGGTGGAGGGTCCTTACGTTGCGGCCCTTGCGCGTGCGCTGCCGGGGGATGTCGAGAAGGCGCTCAAAGTCCTTGCCCTGGCCAGCCGCCCTTACCTTCACATCTTCATGGGTGTCTCACCTGAGTTCCTCAAGCACGTGCTGAAGATCGGGGAAGAGGAAGCACTTCGGGGCATCAAAGACTGCGTCGGGTCAGCGAAATCGGCGGGCGTGAAAGTGCAGTTCTCCCTGAGCGAGGCTCCGCACGCCCGGCCGGAGTT
This sequence comes from uncultured Spirochaetota bacterium, assembly GCA_963710335.1. GTDB lineage: Bacteria > Spirochaetota > Spirochaetia > SZUA-6 > Fen-1364 > Fen-1364. The sequence goes on along the minus strand of CAVQAA010000005.1, from coordinate 121,113 downwards.
TCTTCGGAAGGTGTTCGAAGCAGCCCGGGACGCGGGCGCTGACGTGATAAACCTGGCTGACACGAACGGCATCCTGGTCCCGGAAGACGCCACGCTCATTGTGAAAGAGCTGCAAACGCTCCTGGGGGCGGGCTCCAAGACCGTAATCGGCATACACTGCCATAACGATCTGGGCCTTGCCGCCGCAAATACACTTGCCGCCGTATGCGCCGGAGCCTCCCATGTCGAGGTGACCATTGGAGGATTCGGAGAGCGGGCAGGCAATGCGGCCCTTGAAGAGGTGGTTTTCCTCATGAGCGCATTCGGGCATCGCTACGGGATCTCGCACGGCATCAAGCTGGAGGAGATCGAGCGCACTGCCCGGCTGTTCGACAGCCTCACGGGAGTGCGGACCCATCCGAACAAGCCAATCATCGGCCAGTGCGCTTTCATGCCCGCGCCCGGCGGCTTTTCCGGCAGGTCCCTCAGCCCGGATATGCGCCGGCTCATGCGGGAAACGACAATTGGCAGGCTGCCGGATGAAACCTTTCTCCTGCCGCCGGTCCCTGAGCGCAAGGGGCCCTACACGCTTGAATCATTCAACGTGATGACGGCGTCCCATTCGCCGCCGGTGGGAGTCGTCGTGATCAAGAGGGACGGGAAGGCCCTCACGCAGACCTCTCACGGCAACGGGCCCATCGACGCACTTTTCCGGGCAGTGGACAAGGCGCTGGGTTTCGCGACGCGTATGGTCCTCTATTCGGTATCCACCATCGGGTCGGGGACTGACGCGTTGACGGAAGTGATTGTCACGGCGGAGCTGCGGGGCCGGCGCTTCCATGGTCGTCACCGCAGCACCGACGTCATTGAGGCCAGCCTCCGCGCATACATGAGCGCATGCAATGCAATAGGGGAGTCGGGGATCCTCGAGGGCCCGTCCGACTTTCATGTTGCCGGCGAATACCTCTGGGAGTAGAGCCAGGGGCCACGGGCTCGTTATTCGCCTGGCAACCGGAGACACGACACCGCGGAGAGAAGCGGGAAGGCACTCACCATCACCAGAGTCCCCTTCAGCCCGAAGACCTCACCCAGTGCGCCCAGGGGGACCATGAGGAGCCCCGCCAGCCCCCAGGAGATGCCCATGATGAGGGAGGAGGCCAGGGCCGGGGAGCCTCCTGAATGCTTCTGGGCAAAAAGAATGAGCAGGGGATTGGAAAACGTGAGGGAGATTCCTCCCAGCACTGCGAGCGCATAACCCCAGGCTGACGGCATGAGGAGGAATCCCGCCATGCAGAGGGGGACGCTTGCCGTGATGGAAACCAGGATCAGAGCCCGCTTTCCGGTTTGTCGAGAAAACGAGCTCACGAAGATCGAGATGATGGCTCCCAGCGCAAGCATGACGGTGAAGATGATGCCGATTCCCGTCAGGGGTACTGCCAGCCCCGTCATGTAGACGGGAAGGAATGTCTGCAATCCCCGGACCGCCACCTGCAGTGAGAAATTGATGAACACGAGACGCATGAGGACAGGCATCTCCCTGCGGTCGGAGAGAAGGCTCCGCCACGTCATGCGCGTCACCGTGCGGGTTCTCTCCTCCAGCTCGCGGGCGGGAAGGAGGAGGAAGAGCACCAGTGCCACTGCCGCGGCAGGCACGGCCAGAACGGGAGTGGCGGCGAATCCCCAGATGGAGATGAAGATCGCAATCACCGCCGGTCCCGCGGCAAAGCCCAGGTTGCCTCCCGCGCTGAACACAGCCATGCCGATTTCCGGATGCCGGCCGCTGAGGGCGGGGGTCACGGAAGCGCCCTTCGGGTGAAATGCGGCGGACCCGAGACAGCCAAGGAACAGGAGCGCAAGGAACAGGGGATAGCTTGTCGTGATGCCCAGGGAGCTGATGAGAAGGCCGGTGAGCAGGGGGGCCAGGTATACCAGGGCGGTGAGGCCGAACCTGTCGAACAGAGTGCCGAAAAACGGCTGCGAGAGCGCGGATGCCAGCGCCGCCACCATGGAGATGGTGCCTATCATGGAGAGACTGAGGCCGAACTTCTTCATGGCAATGGGGAAAATCGGCGTCAGAAACCCCATGTAGATATCGTTGAAGAAATGCGCCGCGGAGACGAGATAGAGGATGGGGGAGATGGACATGCGCCTGGGTGTCGGACGGGTTCTAGCTGTTCACCCGCTCCTGGTATTCCCTGGTTTCCGTGTTCACGAGAATGCGGTCCCCCGTTTTTATGAAAAGCGGCACTTTCACTTTCAAGCCCGTCTCACAGGTGATGACCTTGGTTGCGCCGCTCACCGTGTCCCCGCGCTCGGCTTTCTCCGCCTCCGACACGGTGAATACCATCTTCGTTGGCAGCTTGATATCAATGGGAGTCTGCTCCCAGAACACGACCTGGTAGTTCTCCCCGTCCTTGAGAAAGTCCCGTTTCTCTTCTTCCCCCTCGATGGGGATGGTGAACTGCTCGTATGTCTTGGTGTCCATGAAGGCGTAGTTTTCATTGTCGGCGTAGAGGAACTGCACTTCCTTGTACTCCACCGACACGTCCTCCAGGTTGTCCTGGACCTTGTTCGTCTGGCGAAGGACCATGCCTGTCTTGATGTTCTTCAGCTTCAGGCGCACAAATGCGGAGCCTTTTCCCGGGTTCACATATTCCCGCTCGACGCAGACGTGAGGCTGGTTGTTGATGAGGATGAACGTTCCTTTCGCAATATCACTCGCCTTGATCATGTGATTCCTTTCCGAATATTCTGGATTGTCAACGCACTATATCCGAAAAGGGAAACAAAATCACCCCCTGGAGAGATCTTTCTCCGGAGAATATCATCTCCAGCCGCTCGACTCCGAGGGCGGCTCCGCTGACCGGCGGAAAGCCCGGCGGAAACGCGCGGGCAAGGCCCGTATCCGCGCGGTGCTGCACCCGGCACTTTTTCTTGCGCTCCTCCTCATCACGAAGCAGCGCTTCCAGAGCTTGCTGATCCGTCTCTTCCGTGTAGCAGTTGGCAATTTCCACCCCGTCGATGAAAAGCTCCCACCGTTGCGCCCAGGGAGTCCCGGCAACCCTGCGCGCCGTGGTCGGCACCAGCGCGGGATAATCCATGAGCACCAGCGGGCGATCTCTGGGCAGCGCCGGCTCAACGATGGTCAGGAACACGATGTGAAAGGCCTCTTCCCAGGTGCACTCCCGGGACATGCTCACTCCCCGGCCCGCGGCTGCAGTGACCAGGCTTTCCACGTCCTGGCACTGAAGAAGATCGATGTCCGCGTGCCGCTGGAAAGCCTCATTCATGGTAAGGCGTCGAAAGGGCGGCAGCAGCCCCCGCGCGCCGTCTCCCCACCCGGCTGACAGCAAATGCGAGAAAAGGCTCTCCAGCACGGCGATTGACTCGACATATCCTGCTCCAACTGTGTACCATTCCAGCAGGCGAAACTCGGGGTTGTGGACCGGGCTGGCCTGGTCACCGTTTCTAAAGCTTCGGCTGATCTGGAATATGTTGCCGCTCCCGCGGCCAAGAAGCCGTTTCATCCACAGCTCGGGGGAGGGAATGAGCCAGAGATCACGGCTTCGCCCCCCCGGCCCGTCGTACCGGGTCGGGAACACCTCTATGGCCGGCTCGGGAATGAGAAACGGGGAGAGCGTCGGTGTCTCTACCTCCACGTAGCCGTGCCTGGCGAAATACTCACGGATGTCGCTGGCAAATTGTGCATGTCTTTCCATTTGTTGCCGGAATGCGGGATCAATCACGGGGGGAGTATAACACAGGGATGAATAGACACGGCGCGGACAGGTTCGTATATTGGTACAATCATGACTGCTCGCGATTCGATCGGCGCCTTCCAGGTGCTGGCACGTCGGGAGCTTCCCGAGTACCGCTCCAGCGCGCTGCATGTGCGGCACGTGGCCACGGGCTGCGAAGTCCTGCACATAGCGACGTCCGACACGGAGAACCTGTTCGCGTTCTGTTTTGCCACGCCGCCACGGGATGATACCGGCGTCTCCCATATAACGGAGCATTCCGTCTTGAGCGGTTCCCGCCGCTATCCCCTGAAGGAGCCGTTCTCCGCGCTCATGAAGGGGAGCATGCACACGTTTCTCAATGCACTGACGTACCCGGACAGGACGGTGTACCCCGCGGCCAGCTGCAACCGCGTGGATTTTTTCAACCTCCTCGACGTCTACGGTGACGCGGTCTTCCATCCCTTGCTTCGCAAGGAAACTTTCATGCAGGAAGGCTGGCGGCTGGAGCCCGTGAACGGCAGGGAGGACGAGCTTCGCTACGCAGGCGTGGTCTACAACGAGATGAAGGGCGCGTATTCGAGCCCGGAATCAATCGTGGGTGAATGGGCATTCCGGTCGCTTTTTCCCGATTCCCCTTACAGGTTCGACTCCGGAGGCGACCCCCGGTTCCTGCCGTCCCTGACGCTGGAGCAGGCCCGTGAGTTTCACAAGCGCTACTATCATCCCTCCAACTGTACCATCTTCCTTTACGGCGACATCCCGGCGGAAGAGACCCTGGCCGTTCTTCATGAGAGATTCCTCTCGGGATTCGCCGCGGAGACCATAGAATCCTCAATACCCCTGCAGCCGCGCTGGACCGAGCCCCGCATGCTGGAGAAGACATTTCCCGTGAAGCCGGACACCCCCCTTTCCGCGCGCTCCAGCGTCACCCTGAGCTGGCTGCTTCCTGCCGCCGCTGATCCGCAATCGATCCTGGGGCATGAGATCCTTTCCGAAGTGTTGATAGGCAGCGCAGGCTCGCCGTTGCGCAAGACCCTCGTGGATTCCGGGCTTGGGCAGGACCTTTCACCCGTGAGCGGGCTGGAGACGGACCTCAAGGAGCTTGTGTTTGCAGTAGGGCTTCGAGGCACGGAGCCGGATCGCGCGGAGCAGGTGAGCCGGATAATTCTGAAAACCCTGGAAACCCTCGCGTCAAAAGGGCTGGAGCGGGAGCTCGTGGAATCCATGGTCAACCGGGTTGAGTTCAGGCACCGCGAGATTCGCGGGAACGGCTCCCCGTACGCCCTGCGGCTCATGGGGCGGGCCCTGCGCGGGTGGGTGCATGGGATCGACCCCGTTTCCTCGCTGGAGTTCGATTCCGCGATGGCAGCCATGAAAGCGCGACTTGCCAAGGACCCCCGCTATCTGGAGGGGATCATCGAAAAGGAGCTGGCAGGAAACCCGCACCGCGTCACCCTTGTTGTCAGGCCGGACAGGGAGCAGGAAGCCCGTGAGGCCGCCTCGGAAAAGGCTCTCGTTGCGGAGGCAGTGCGACGCCTCACCCCGGAGCAGAGAGCGCAGCTTCTGACAGACGCGAAGGATTTCCGCACGTACCAGGTCACCCCGGATTCGCAGAAAGCCCTTTCCCTGCTGCCCTCGCTGAAGCGCACGGACCTTCGCCCGGAGATCGAGCGCATACCGGAAAAGACGACAACCACCCCCGCTGGTGTTCCGCTTTCCCTCCATGACATCTTCACGAATGAAGTTGTCTACATCGACCTCGCTTTTTCCACGGAGGCAATTTCAGGGGAACGGACGCTTCTTCTTCCGCTTTTCGGCAAGGCAGTCTGCGGATGCGGGCTGCCGGGCAGGAGCTACGACAAGGTTGCCCTGGACCTGTTCCGCCTGACCGGAGGGTTTTCGGCATCCCTTGATGCAGGAGGGTTGGTCGGCGAGCCTCTGTCATTCGGCCAGCACGCGTTCTTCCGCATGCGCTGCCTGCGCAAGAACCTGGAAGAGGCGGCGGTTCTCATGGCTTCCCTGCTCTCTGCCTCGGATTTCCGCGACAGAACGCGGCTTCGGGACCTTGTCCTTGAGCTGCGCAACGGGATGAAAGCCTCCCTGGTGCCCGGGGGGCACCAGTTTGCCATGATGCGGGCCGCCAGCATGCTCTCCCCGTCCGTCGCGCGGGAGGAAGAATGGAAGGGCATCACGCAGCTTCTTTTCCTTGAAGGTCTTGCCCGGGACCTCGATGCGCGCCTGCCGTGGATCACGGAAAACCTTGAGGCCATCCGAAAGGACCTCCTGGTGCAGGCGAACATGCTGGCAAACGCCACGGCCGTCGAAGCATCGTTCCCGGAAGCGGAGAAGGCCGTTCACGTCATTTCCCAGGCTTTGCCAAGGGACTCCCGTTCCGGCAAGAAAGCGGAGTCGGGGGCGAGCGCGCAGGACAGGTCCCCAAGGGCCGAGTCGCTGCTTTCCAGCGCCTCCGTGGGATATGTGGCGCGCGCAATCCCCGGTTTCCACTACGAGCAGCCGGCGAATGGTCCTGCCGCGGTTCTGGGGCATCTGCTCTCCACCGGCTACCTCTGGGAGAAGGTGCGCATGGAGGGTGGGGCGTACGGCGCTTTTTCCTTCCCCAGGAACATGGAGGGCCTGTTCCTCTTCGGGTCTTACCGGGACCCTCACATCGCAAGCACCCTGGCGAGCTTTCGCGAAGCGCTCGCGTTTGTTGAGAGCGCAGCCCTGGACGAGGACGAGGTTGAAAAGGCCGTGATCGGCACGGTTGGACGGGAAGACCGGCCCATGGACCCCGGGGAGAAGGGCTTCGTGAGCCTGCATCGCAAGCTGCACGGCGTCACGGACCGAATGAGGCAGGAGCGTCGCAAAAGGCTCATTGCCACGCGGAAAGCCGAGGTTGCGCACGCTGCGCGGGAGCTGTCAAATGTGTTTGACAAAGGATTCACGTCGGTCATCGCGAATCGCGCTTCCCTGAGCGAAGCCGCGGCCGCCATACCCGAGCTTGGCGACAGGTCGATAGATCTTCCGGAATAAAGGCGTATCATGAACCTCGAAGTTTTCGTTCTCGGAACGGGCGGAATGATGCCCCTTCCCGGCAGGGGGCTGACATCGGTCCTGGTGCGGCGGGAGGGGGAGCTTTTCCTCTTCGATTGCGGGGAAGGAACCCAGATCGGCCTGCGCAGGCTGAACCTGCGCTGGAAGAAGATCACCTCCATCTTCATCTCCCATACGCACGCTGACCACGTGACAGGGCTCCCCGGCATCCTCATGCTCTCTTCCCAGGTGGACAGGAACGAGCCTCTGTACATTTACGGGCCGCCGAAAATCCGTGAGTTCGTCGAAGCCATGCGGCGCACCCTGGACATGTACATCAACTACGAAATCGTCGTGAAGGAAATCGAGGGGAAGTGCGCCATCTTCGAGGCCGAGGAGTACGGCATCCGCTCGTTTCCGCTTCAGCATACGAAGCAGTGCCTGGGATACTGCATCGAGGAAAAGAAGCGTCCCGGCATATTTTTTCCGGACAAGGCACTGGCCCTCGGGGTGCCGAGGGGGCCGCTGTGGTCGCGTCTGCAGGGTGGCGAGGCAGTGAGGCTCCCGGACGGAACGACCGTCGCGCCGGCGCAGGTCATGGGGGAGGAGAGGAAAGGCCGCAAGTTCTGCTTTGTCACAGACACGGTGGCCGCTCCCGGCCTGGCGGGATTCGTGAGCGGCGCAGACCTCCTGATCTGCGAAGGCATGTTCGCCGAGGAGCTGGCCGAGACGGCAGCCGAAAAGAAGCACCTCACCGCGGCCCAGGCCGCCCGCATCGCGCGGGAAGCAGGCGTAAAATCGATGGGCCTGATCCATTACAGCCCCCGCTATTCGGACAGGGAGCTGAAAACGCTCGTTCAGGAAGCCCGGGAGATTTTCCCCGCGTCTTTCCTCACGCGGGACCTGCAGCATATCGAGATGCCGTTCGAAGACTGAGCCGGGAGCCCTTGGGACATATAGACTTCGCTGCTCACCGTCACTACTCTTTGCTCGATGAAGATCTCGATCATCGGGTCAGGAGCCATGGGCTCGCTGTTTGGCGGCAGGCTTTCTCTTGCGGGGCACGACGTCGTCCTGTACGACGTTTTCCGCGAGCATGTTGAGAAAGTCCGCACGGACGGTCTTGTCATCGAGGAGGCGGCCACGGGCGGCATCGTCCTTGCGCACCCGGAGGCCAGCACGGAGCCGCGGTCAGTGGAGGGCTCCGACGTCTTCATCGTGTTCGTGAAGTCCACCAACACCGAGCAGGCAGCGCTGCAGTTCAAGGATCTTGCCGGGCCGCGAACCGTCGCGCTCACCCTGCAGAACGGGCTGGGCAACGAAGCAATCATCAGAAAGCACTTCGGGCCCGGGCGCACCGCCGCGGGCGTCACGTCCCAGGGCGCCACGTTCCTGGGACCGGGCCGCATACGCCACGCGGGAACAGGTCCGACGCACATTTGCATGGCTGATGGAGACAACAGGAAGCTGTCGCCCCTGGCGGAGGCCTTGGGCAAGGCGGGGTTCGAGACGCACGTCGAAAAGGATGTCGCCAGCCTTGTGTGGAGCAAGCTCGTGATCAACGTGGGGATCAACGCCCTGACCGCCCTGCTGGGGAAGACAAACGGAGAGCTGCTCCGCCACGAAGAGCTGAAAGCGGTCATGGCGGACCTCGTTGCGGAGGCGGTCGCGGTGGCGCGGGCGCGGGGGGTGCGCTTCACGTACGCGGATCCCCTTGCAACGGTCTACGAGGTGGCCGGGAAGACCGGCGCAAACCGCTCCTCCATGCTCCAGGATTTCGACAGGGCCCGTGAGTCTGAAATCGATTTCATGAATGGCGCCATCGTGAGAGAGGCGGCGGAGCTGGGCATCGCCGTTCCCGTGAATGCAACCGTCACGCGTCTCGTGAAGACCTTTGACCGCATCCACACCCAGGATCCGGCACATGATCACTGAATCCGAAAAGCGGCTGCTCAAGCGGATCGATGAAGAGGAGCTGGTCGGCCTGACCCGTGACCTGGTGCGAATAGACTCCGTGATACGGCCGGAATCCGGCGGGACTGAGCGGAACGTCGTCCGTTTCATTGCCGACTGGCTTCGCAGCAGGCTCGGCATCGAGCCTCTGGTCCAGGAAGCGGAGAAAGGGAGGGAGAACGTCATTGCCACCCTTGATTCCGGCAAGACGGGGCCTTGCCTCATGCTGGAAGGCCACACCGACGTGGTCAGCGAGGGAAACAGGGACGCGTGGGCGCATGATCCGTTCGGAGGCGATATCGCGGACGGGAGAATCTACGGCCGCGGATCATGCGACATGAAGGCCGGACTGGCGGTGGCCCTCGTCACGACCTGGGCCCTGCAAGAGTGCGCGGGGGACTGGGCGGGCAAGGTGCGGCTGGGCTTTGTCTGCGACGAGGAAGGAATGATGATCGGCATCAAGCACTTCATCCGCTCGGGCCACGCGGATGACGTGGACGCGTGCCTGGTGCCTGAGCCGGAAGAGAACAACCTGTGCATTGCAATGAAAGGCGCAATCCGCGCCATTGTCCGCGTCCACGGAAAGATGGCGCACGGCGCCATGCCTCTCTCCGGCATCAACCCGAATACCCGAATGGCCCGCATCATTCTTGCGTTCGAGCAGTTCGAGGAAGAGGAAAAGAGACGCTGCGGCGCTGATCCCCTGATCGGCCTTCCCTCCATCACTTTTACCGTGCTTCAGTCACCCCCGGCAGGGAGCCCTGCCCAGTTGAACGTGGTGCCCGGGGAGGCCGTCGGGTATGTGGACATCCGAACCACTCTTGCGCAGTCCCATGACTCGGTGCGGGAGCGGCTGTCGGGAATCCTTCGCGAGCTTGCGGCAAAGGATAGGGATTTCAAGGCGGAGATCGAGTTCATTGAAGACAGGCCCGTCGTCGGCATCACGAGAGATGAGCCCATTGCGCGCATCTCCGCGGAGGCTTTCCGCGACGTGACGGGACGGGAGCCAACCTGGAACGGGGTTCCCGGGGCAACTGACGGCACGTTTCTCAGCGCGTGGAAGAAGATTCCCTGCCTGGTCAACGGACCGGGCCCGCGCCACATTCCGCACCAGGTGGACGAATACGTGGAGATCGAACAGATCATGGAATGCGCGTGCGTGTATGCCGTTGCTGCATCGCGCTTTCTTCGTTCGCGTTGACAGATGAATCCCAATCACCTACACTCCCTGCACCCTATGGACGACCGCATCCTGCGCGTCGCTGCGCTCAGCAAGTCCTTTGGAGCAATCACCGCCCTCGACAGGGTGGATATCGAGGTTGCCAGGGGTCACATACATGGAATTATCGGTCCCAACGGCTCGGGGAAGACCACGCTTTTCAACTGCGTCACCGGGCTTCTCAAGCCGAATGCCGGCAGCGTGCATCTCGGCCTGGTCGACATAACCACGCAGCGTCCCGACGTCATTGCAAACCTCGGCATTCGCCGCACTTTCCAGGCAGGCAAGATTGTCGCCGGCCTGTCGGTCCTTGAAAACGTCATGGCCGGCATCAACGACACGGTTGGCTCGTCCGCCATGGACGTCATGTTCCGGCCCCCGCTGCTGCGTTCCCGGCGGGAGACGGAAATAGAGGAGAAAGCGCGCGCCGTGCTGGCTCTCACCGGTATGGAGGCCGCCGCCGAACGGTGGGCCGGCGACCTTGTCTGGACCGAGCGGCAGCTCGTGCAGATCGCCAGGGCAGTCATTGCCGACCCGAGGCTGCTCCTGCTTGACGAGCCGGCCTCCGGAATGGGCGTCAAGGAGATCGAAAGGGTGGAAGAGATCATCCGGAGGGTCAGAGACACCGGGGTAACCGTCGTCGTTGTCAGCCATGATGTGAAAATGCTGATGAACCTCTCGGACCGCGTGACCGTGCTGAACTTCGGTGAGAAGATTGCCGAAGGCTTGCCGTCCGAGATCCAGAAGGACCCCCGGGTGCTGGAGGCCTATCTCGGTGTCGAGTGAGCAGCGGGCTCCCATCTTGAAAGTCCAGCATCTCTCGGTTTCCTACGGGCACGTGAACGCGCTGAAGGACGCCAGCCTGGAAGTCTTCCCGGGAGAGATTGTCGTGCTGATTGGCGCAAACGGGGCAGGCAAGACGACCCTTCTGGAATCCGTGCTCGGCATAAATTCCCTGCAGTCGGGAAGCATCATCTTCGAAGGCAGGGAGATCGGGGGCCTGCCGGCTGACCGCAATGTCAGGGCCGGCATCTGCCTGGTCCCGGAAGGTCGCGGGGTGTTCGCTTCCATGACCGTGCTGGATAACCTGCTGCTTGGTGCCCACCACAACATGCGAAACGTGCAGGCCAACCTGCGCCGGGTGTTCGAGTGGTTCCCCATCCTGGCGGGGCGGAAGAAGCAGATAGCCCGAACGCTGAGCGGCGGGGAGCGCCAGATGCTTGCCATCGGCAGGGCGCTGATGTCGGCTCCGCGAATGATCCTTGTGGATGAGCCGTCCATCGGCCTTGCCCCCATCGTCGTCAACGATATCTTTTCGATATTGAAAAGGCTCAACGAGGAAGGGTATACGATCCTCCTCTCGGAGCAGAACGCGAACAAGGCGTTGCGGTGCGCCCATCGCGGCTATGTCCTGGAAACAGGCAGCGTGACACTCTCGGGAACCGCCGAGCGGCTTCTTTCGGATCCCGGTGTGCGCGAAGCGTACCTGGGAGCGTAAAGCGTGCAGGAGCTCATTGCACAGATCATCAACGGCCTTTCCCTCGGCAGCATTTATGTCCTTCTGGTGACAGGGTTCAACCTCCTTCTTCTGGTGGCAATGATCATCCACTTCTCTTATCCCCAGGTCGTCGTGTTTTCCATGTATATCACCTGGATCGTCCTCCAGCTCACTGGCAACAATCTGCTGCTCGGAGCTCTTGCCGGAATTGCTTCTTCCATCGCGATGAATCTCCTTTCCGCGCCGTTGTTCCAGAAGGTCATGATGAAACGGGGCGAAGTCGACATCAACAGCACGATGGTCCTCTCCATGGGAATAGGGATGATCATCACTGACGTGCTTTCGCACACGTTCAACAGGGGGCTTCCCATCGCCTTTCCTGACCAGCTTGCCGGGGATGCGCCGCTTCTCCGCGTCGGCCTCATCAGCGTCCTCACCGGCCAGGTATGGTCCCTGGCGGTGGGAATAGTCGCGGTGTCGGCGGTTTTCTTCATCCTGTACAAGACGCGCCCCGGACGCGCGTTTCGTGCAATAGCGGAGGATCCCACCGGCGCGCGCCTGGTGGGCATTCCCCTGCTGCGAACGGGGCTTGCCAGTTATGCACTTTCCGGCACCCTTGGTGGTATCATAGCGCTGCTCCTGGCCATGGTTCTGGGCTCGGCCTCCCCCGGGCTCGGTGAGCAGGTGGCCCACAAGGTCCTTGCCGTTTCGATAATCGCCGGGCTGGGGAACCTGGCAGGAGGTCTGGTTGTCGGGCTCATCCTGGGCATCCTGGAGGCCATTGTGCAGGGCTACATCTCGGGAACCTGGTCGGACGCCATCGCCTTCGTGATCATGCTTGTCGTGATCCTGGTGAAGCCCCGGGGGCTCTTCGGGTCGAAGGTCTAGGAGGAAACGAGGTGCCGCTTCCGCTCTACTACTACCTTTCCATCACGGCGGTGAACATCCTCATGAGCTGGGCGCTCTACCTTCCGTATCGCGTGGCTCACCTGCATTTCATTACCATTGCGAATATGGCGATATCGGGATACACGGCCGGCTACCTTGTCATGAGCCTCCACGTGCCTTTCGGATGGGCCCTGGCGGCAGGCTTCATCCTTGGAGGCCTCATCGGCTACGCGGTTTCCCTTTTCATAGGCGATGCGCCCACTTTCGCCGTGGTGATTGTCGGGTTCACCTTCATCTTCATCACCCGGACAGTCATCCAGAACCTGCCCGCCGTCGGAGGGACAATGGGAATGTTCGGCCTTCCGAACATCGGAGGCAATCCAGAGTCGCACCGCGTGTTCATTCTCGTGATCCTCTATGCGATGGTTCTTGTGGCCGGCTGGCTCATCCATCGCTTTGATCATTCCCGCCTGGGGCGGGCCGCTTCCGCGGTGTTCGTGGATCCGGATCTCGCCGCTTCCCTTGGTATCAACCGCAAGAAGCTGGGGATGCTGGTGCAGACGGCCAGCTGCACGATTGCCGGGGGCAGCGGCGTGCTCTACGGCTTCATCTACAAGAGCTTCCATCTCGATTTCTTCACGTTCGCGCTGGTTGGGGTCTTCATGACCGTCATCTTTGTCGGCGGCTACGCCACTCTGTGGGGCACGGTGGTCATTGCGCCCATTCTGTACGGTGTTCCGCTCCTGTTCCCCCCGGAAATTCAGGAATGGCGGGTGGTCATCTACGGTGCGCTCCTGATCCTTGTCCTCGTTCTGAAGCCGGAGGGCTTCATCACTCCACGCTTTGTGCGCTCTATCGAAACCTTTCTTTCGGGAAAACGAAGGAAACGGAATATCTCGCTCAAGGAGGTCACATGAAAAGGCTGATTGGTGTGCTTGTTCTCGTTCTTTTTGCTGCCGCCTTCGGATTCGGCCAGGCAAAAGTGGTCGTGAACGAGTGGCAAGTCCCGTTCCTCAACTGTCTGACAGGGCCCATCGCTGCCATCGGAGAGTTCCTGGAGTGGGGCGCCGAATACGCGGCAAAAGAGATCAACGCGTCGGGCGGTATCGCGGGCAAGCCGGTCAAGGTCGTCCCCATCGACACCGCGCTGGATCCCCAGAAGGGCTCGGTCGAGATGGCCAGGATCGTGAAGGACAGCCTGGTGGCCATGGGGCCGGTTCCCGAGCCCGTCATCATGGCCTCCATGCCTATTGCCGTTGAAGCCGGCATGATGTCCATGACCGCCACCACTTCCCTGGAGTATGCCCAGAAGTTCTTCCCCTGGACGGTGTCCTGGTTCCCCGCAACCCTGGACAGGCTCCCGCCGCTCGTGGTGGCCTGGGCGTCCGAGTTCACCGACATCAGGCAGGCCGTGCAGTTCGTCGAGCCCTACGGCCCATGGCCCGGGATGGCGGACGCGCATGTGAAGGCGCTGCAGAGCCTGAAGATCAAGGTGCTGAACCAGGTGGAGGTCCCGAGCAACGCGGTCACCTTCGGCCCGCTCGTGGTCAAGGCCATGGAGGAGAAGCCGGACGGCGTCATCCTGGTCTGCAACGCGGAAAAGGCGGCCAAGATCATCAAGGAGCTGAAGAACCGCGGTTGGAAGAAGATGAACCACATCCTCGTATTCAGCAGCGCCGATGATGCGCAGCTTTACTCCACCGGCGGCGCGGACCTGAACGGCGTCCAGGTTTACAATTATATCAACCTCGACATCTCCAACCCCCGCTGGGACGCCTTCAAGGCGGCATTCGCCAAAGACCACAACGGCATGGCGCCGTTCAGCCTTTCCCCGAACTACTACGACGCCTTGTACATGATCAAGGAAGCAATTGAAAAGACGGGCGTCACGGGAGACCCTTCAAAGCTGGCGGAGGAGAGGAAGAAGATCGCTGACTACTGTGCCAACGTGCAGAACTTCCGCGGCCTCCTGTTCAACTGGGACATGAAGGACGGAATCCCGACGAACAAGCCGACCTATATTTTCGAGATCCAGGACGGCAAGAAGAAGCTCGTCAAGGAAGTGCGCTGACGGATGCAGGGCGGCCGGACCTCCGGCCGCCTTACTTTTCAGCGCTGCGCTTTTCGCATCTTTTCCCTGGTCTCTGAATAGCCTGCATACCCGTACGCCGACTCGGAAAGCTTCACCGCGTTGATGATGGCCTGCGTCATTGCCTCAGCGGCCAGGGCGCCAACCACGGAGACCCCGGCGGGCACTTCCCCCGTGCAGATGGAGAAGACGAGGTCTCCCTCTCCGCTGGTGTGGACAGGAACGATTGCGCGCGCATAGCCGTCATGCGCCATCATGGCAACACGGCTGGCTTGTCCCTTGTCGAGCTTCGCGTTGGTGGCAACGACGCCTATCGTGCTGTGCGTCGCGTACGAGTTGATCTCCATGGGTTGCGCGGTCAGGAGCTTTTGCGACTCGGCAAACCCGTCCCCGGTTTCGTTCAGCGTACCGGCCAGTATTTCACCGGTCGCCGGATCAACCACGTCTCCGAAGCAGTTCACGACGACGATTGCCCCGACGGTCAGGCCGTCGGTCCGCAGGCTTGCCGTGCCCAGTCCCGTCTTCATCCTGCGGGCGGGCCCGGCCGCCCATCCGGCGGTGGCTCCTGTTCCCGCGCCGACGTTTCCCTGGGGAACGTCGAGAGAGGCAGCCCGGCAAGCCTCGAATCCCATTGCTTCGTCCGGTCGAACGTCTGCTGCCCCGACGCTGAGGTCGAAGATCACGGCGCCGCAAACGATGGGCACACGGGCGACGCCTGCGTCGAAACCGATCCCTTTTTGCTCGAGATATTTCTGAACTCCGGTTGCCCCCGCAAGCCCGAACGCGCTTCCACCGCACAGATAAAAGGCATTTGGCGCGAGGATCGAGCTGGAAGGGGCAAGGCAGTCAGTTTCCCGCGTTCCCGGTGAGCCGCCGCGAACGTCAACCCCCGATGCAGCTCCGAGCTCGCAGAGGATGACGGTGCATCCGGTGCCCGCGGCGCGGTCCTGCGCATGGCCCACGAGGATTCCTTTGATGTCGGTGATCGAGTTGTTCATCAGATGTGGCTTCTCCGGGGCCACGGTAGATCGAAGCAAGCGCTTCTGTCAACCAAAAGCTTGCTGCGAGGGGAATTTTCCGCTACGCTGTGGCGTCCAACAGGAGGCACAGAGCACCATGAGCGACGCCAAGAAGGTGATGATTCCCGACCTGCATGGCATGAAGAAAGAGGGCCGCAAGATCACCATGATCACCGCGTACTCCTACCCGCAGGCGCTCATCGTCGATGAAGCCGGAATCGACGTGATCCTGGTGGGAGACAGCCTTGGCATGGTGGAGCTGGGGTACCGTGACACGGTGCCGGTGACCATGGAGGAAATGCTCAGTCACACCCGTGCCGTCGTGCGTGGCGTCAAGCGCGCGCATGTGGTGGGCGACATGCCGTTCATGTCCTACAATATTTCCCTTGAACAGGCGGTCACGAACGCGGGAATCCTCTACAAGGACGGGGGCGCCGACTCGGTGAAGCTGGAGGGCGGGCAGGACATGGCGCCAGTGGCAAGCGCAATCGTCAAGGCGGGCATTCCCGTATTCGGTCATATCGGACTGACGCCGCAGACGGCGAACCTCCTGGGCGGGTTCAAGGTGCAGGGAAAGTCCCTGGACCAGGCCAGGAGGGTCGTTGATGATGCGGTTGCCCTGCAGGATGCGGGAGCTTTCGCCGTTGTGCTGGAGGCAATTCCCCGACAGCTTGCGGCCATCATTACCGAAAAACTCGACATCCCCACAATTGGAATCGGGGGAGGGCTGGAGTGCGACGGCCAGGTCCTCGTGCTCCACGACATGGTCGGGCTGTTTCGCCGGTTCACGCCGAAGTTCGTCAAGGTGTACGCCGATGTCTATTCAATTCAGCTCGATGCCGTGAAAAAGTATATCGGGGATGTACAGTCCAAGGTTTTCCCGGCGGACGAGCATACATTCACGATGAAGGACGAGGCGGTTGCCGAGCTTCGAAAGTCCCTGGGGCTCTGAAGATTTCCGCGGCTACGAGGCCACGACGCCTGCCCGATAACGGGAGGGATCCGCCCGGAAGCCGACCACCTGGTTCCCGCCTTCCCGGGAAGCCTTGGAAAGCGATATATCCGCCTCTTCCATCAGGGTAGATGCGGAAATCATCCGTGTTCCCCGCGAAGATACACCGATGGACACCGCGCGGACCTTTCCCTCGATCTGCCTGCTGGCCACGGCTTTTCGCAAGGCGTCCAGGCCTCTCACGGCTGCATCGATATCAGCCTCCGGAATCAGGACGGTGAAAAGGTCGCTGCCTGTTTCGAAAAGGCAGTCGTGGGCGGGGAACCTCAGCAGGAGGACCCGGGCAATCTCCGTGTATACGGCAGCGAGGTGGGAATCAGAGTAGGGCTCATCGATGCGGATCCGGGCCAGGGCAAGGTCCTGGCCGGCGGCTTCCGCCTTTTCCAGCTCAGCGCGCAGCTTGGACTCCAGGTGCTCCGCCCGGAAAAGGCCGCTACGCGGCGAAGTCATGCTGCGAGCATCCCCCGGGCCTTGCGATGGCTGAGACGGCCTTTCCGTCTGCGGCGGGGCATCCTGCACGCTCATGGCGATGAGGATGACCACGCCGCTGACGAACAGGAACGCAAGGAAAAGGTACAGGTCGTCACGCACAACGGGGTACAGGTCCTCTCTGCCCATGATGACGAACACGGCGTCAAGGACAGGCCCGGCGGGGTCATCGCCGAGCGGCCTGCTCAGGACTACCTCGTATCCCCTGCTTGTCTGGTAGGAAGGAGTACCTCTCCATTGCGGAGTCGGGTTAGCGGGCTCCTTCAGGTATGCGCTGTTTCGCGCCACAAGGTACAGGATGCCGTCTTTCTGGGAATGGACGCTCAGGAGAAGCAGGCGCGATTCGGCATCGAACGCATTGCGAAGCTCCTTGCGGGCCGACGGGGAGTCCAGGCCGGTGTAGGTGGAGCTGATGGATGCAACCTTTGCTGTTATGTCTATGAGCCTGTCCCTGGCGAAGAGGGAGTTACGCGCGCGGGCGTCTTCGAGCCTGTACCCGGTCAATCCGACGATGAAGAGGAAGAATGCCACGCTGACGGCCAGGAATACCCACGAAATGCGTTTATTCATGCTCCCCTCCCTGCGCGCCGTGGAGTATAATCCAGTTCAAAGCGCTGCGGTAGTCGTCGGCGCCCGGTTTGATCCTGCGGGATGAGCGGAGGAGCCATGAGCGTACGAAAAAGATTCCTGCCGCCGGGATGGTATCCATCCGGGAAAGAGGGAACGCTGGAGGCCATCCGGGGGATGTCCCGCGGATTCCCTGCGCATTCCGCGGCATCCGGCATTGCCGGCGTTGTCCCGCACGCGGGCTGGGAGTTTTCGGGAAGCCTCGCCCTTGAGGTTATGTCATGCCTTTCGCGCAGCATCGATACCATCGTTATTATCGGCGGTCATCTCGGTCCTTCTGACGGATTATTGTGCGCTACGGAGGACCTCTACGAAACGCCTCTGGGTACAATGCGGGCTGACACGGAGTTGCGGGATTCCCTTGCCAGAACGTTTCGCGTTCAGGAGGACCGGTGCGCGGACAACTCCGTGGAAGTCCAGCTTCCGCTTGCGAAATACTTTTTTCCGAATGCCTGCGTCCTGGGTATGCGTGCTTCGCCGTCCGAAGTTGCCGTACAGCTGGGGCTGGCAATTGCGAAGGCCGGCAGAGAAAAAGGGCGCAGCATCGCGATTGTCGGATCAACCGATCTCACGCACTACGGGCCCAATTACGGCTTTTCCCCCGCGGGGGAGGGGGAGAAGGCGCGGGCGTGGGTGAGGGATGTGAATGATCGGCGCTTCCTCGATGCACTTGCTGCCATGGACTGCGGAGCCGTCCTGGAGCTGGCCGCCAGGGAAAGATCGGCATGCTCCGCCGGTGGAGCGCTGTGCGCTGTCAGCTTTGCGCGTGAGATGGGCGCAGACAAGGGACAGCTTCTGAGGTACACGACAAGCTACGAAGTCCATCCCGCGGAGTCATTCGTCGGATATGCCGGAGTCCTCTACAGCCCGGCCCACGCGGTCCAGCGCCCACCGGCGTGACTGCTCCAGGCAAGTGTCTTTGCCGACTTCGCCCACCGTGTCGCGCAGAATGCGCGCGCAAATGGGAAGGAGCGTGGTCCAGAGCGTTCTCTGTTCCGGGCGGAGCCCGGTGAAGTACCCGGCAAGGGGCGCCGACGGGCCGGGAAGCGCTCGCAGGGCCTCGGAATAGCCGCGTAAAAATTCCCGCCAATGGCAGCGTGCCGGTGTTTCCTGGAAGCGCTCGAACCCTGACGCAGCCCGGGGGGTCGGGAAAAGCTTTGCGAGCCGTGAAGCGTAGTCGCGGAGCGTGGATGTGCTGTAGCGAACAGCCCCGGCAGATCGCTCGGAAACCAATCCGGCCGACCCCAGGACGAAAGAGCTGAGACTGCTCTCGATCGGCACGCTCCGCAGTTGGCGGCCGTAATAGTAATCATAGAGATACGTGCCGCGCGCGTAAGGCTTTGCATGAGGATAGCCGAAGTCGGCCCCATGAAGCGTGATCTCAGGGACGCCGAGGGCCCGCGCAAGGGACACAGCCGCGTGGGTGACATTTCCCCCGGTGGTATCGACGGGAAGAAAGCCGCGCCAGTTGGCGCTGATGAAACGGGAAAACGGGTGCGCGCTCGTGAAAAAACGGCTTCGCCTGCCGGCCAATCGGACCAGGAACGGCGGTGAAGAAAGATCGAAGAACACGGTTGTCTGCCGGGGCAATCCGGCCAGGAAGTGATGGTAGCTGTAAAGCTGGCAGTCGATGGACACCACAATCTCCGGCTCTATGCCGCGCTTGAGCAGAGCGGGAAGGGAGGTGTCGGTGGCGACAATGATGCTCCCGTCCCGGCGATCGACGAGCTCCCGAATGCCGTCTTCAAGAGACGGCCCCGCGGCCGTGACGTGTGCCAATCGGCCGGTGATTCCAGCTTCCCGCGCCTTGTGCGCTGCCGGGAGGTTCAGGATAAGGTTTGCGAACCAGCGCTTCCCGAAGTGGGCCTGCACGCTGTAGTCGGCCCGTGTTTCCTCAGCGGCTTTGCGAAGCTCCTCGGCTGCCCGGCTGAAGAACCCCTCTTCCGCCTTGCACCACGGCCGCACGGGAAGGGAAACCAGGTCCCCCGCAACCTGCGGCAGGTAGGTGGTCCGCACGATCCGCCGTATCTCTTCCGCTCCGGAGGTCAGCTGGACGCGAGGATCTGAAAGCACCGTTGAAAGGGGAAGGTTGGCAAGCAAAGCCCTGAGCGTCGACGGGTCTTTTTCGACGATGAGAACGCCTGCGGCGTGCGGCTGGCGAAGAAAGGCCGCGGCAAGAAAACCACCGCCGAGACCCAGGCACACCAGGTATCCGCTGTCCCCAACGGACTGTACCAGCCGCTCGGCTTCCCTGGCCGGATCAACCAGGGAGTGGAAAGGCAGATCTCCCGCGCTTCCGCGCAGGACGGGAACCGTGGCGCCGTTTTTCGCCTGGCGGAACGCTAATGCCGGATTGGGCGGGCTGCTTTCTATCAGGCTGGCCAGCGCTGGGTTGGAAGGGGCAAGAGCAGCGAGGTTGCCGGCCAGGAGGCCGGCGTCTTCAGGCCGCATTGATGGCTCTTTCCTCAAGCCCGCGGAGAAACTGCTCGCAATCCTTCAAAAGATCCACTGCCGAGTCCCTGGCGCTTTTTTCATCGCCGAGCCTGGCTTTGCGCCTGGTTTCCAGCAGCGACTGTGTTGCAAGCTGGTACGTGATGGCGAAAACCCGGGCTTCAGCGAGCGCCGTGTGACCGTCAGGGCCGGTTGCGCGCGCGCGGCTTTCCACAAGGATCCTTCTCCACTCGGTAAGGATCTGCGAAACAAGAGAGGCTCTCTGCGCGCGGGAGGGGAGTGCGGTGTTCCGCGCGAGCCTTGGTCCGGGGGTGCACGGTGGAGAGCTCCGCACAAGGTTTTTCAGTCCTTCCGCATCAAGCGGCTTCATTCCGGGCAGCGCCACAAACGAGGGGAGGAGTCGATACACCTTTTCTCCGGTTGCGCCGTCTCTTCCCAGCCAGCCCGCATAAGTCCTGAGGGAGAGAGGCGCGCGAGCCCCATTGCCGCCCGGCAATCGAATTGCATTCTGCCGGGCCGACCAGTGGTACCAGAGGTTGTCATAGGGAGAAATCCGGGAGCTCCGTTGGTGAAAGAACAGCTCGAACTCATTTGGCCGGGCATGTGACATGACGTCCTTCGTGCACATGTCAAGGCCGGCCAAAATGACCGGCGCTTTTGTAAAAATGCGTGCGAGATCGATCGCGGTGGCGGCCACCGTGCCGTGGGGAGCCACCGTGGGAGCGGGGATCCCCAAGGCTCGGACGAATATCTCTTCCAGTATCCCAGGTTGCGCAAGCAGGAACGGCAAAGGCAATGCCGGGTCGGTGCTGCGGGATGCAAGATCCCACAACCCCCTGGCTGCAGAAAGGGGCATCGCCACGGGGCACGCCGGCACTGCGTGATGGAGATGATGAATGGCATAGAATCCAGGGTCTGTCATGACCAGCAAATCGGGTTTCAGCCCTGCCGTCGCGAGCAGCGGCGCGCTGGACGGCAGCGCCCAAATATCGACCGCATCCCTGACGTCGCGGAGGAGGGGAGCGGCCGACTCGAGGCTGGGGCCCGATGCCGTTATGACGACGGTCCTCTCCGGGGAGCAGGGTGCGCCCTGCAGGACGTCAGCCAGGGAAAGGAAATTGGCAACGCTGTTGCGCAGCCAAATCCTGCCCATGGACATGGTGGTGACAAGACTGCCGTTGAGCTCCAGAAGGCACTGCTGCACCGACTCATTCGCGGCGCGCGATTGCTCGGGAAAGAGCCTGGCTGCCGGCGGCCACTCCATGATCCGAAGCCCTTCCACGTCGAGCTCCGTCATCCGCACCCGGAGGAACTCCGCAAGGCTCACGCCCAGCTCGGGATGCCATGAGTCAACGTGACGTAAGGGCAGCGGCAGCGAGCTGTGGAATACCGCCGTGGAATAGTAGACGCGAAGCACTCGGGCGGCAGGGTGAGCGCCGCTGAGCCACTGCGTGAGGTAGCCCAGCCCTTCCCCCAGGATAACAACCGTGGAAGGGGGCTCCGGCCCGAGTGAGCTTTCTGCAAACCGCTGGGCTTCACGGGCAGGGTCGTAAGGGGAGTGGAGGGCGACTCCGTCGATTTTCAGGGAAGGGGATCCGGATCGGGAGGTGAACACCTCGAGCATTGCGGCTCAGAGGGAAAGGAAAGAAACAAGCTCCCGCGGGTCTGTTCCCTCATCCGGCCAGATCCGGGATTTCATGACGTTGATCAGGGAAGCCTTCGCCTCCGGCTGCTCGCCGGCGAAATGACTGACCAGAAAATACCGCAGTTGATGGAGGAACAAGGGGATGTCGTCCCGTTGGACGTCCTGGAGGCAGACCAGGATGGCACCGGCCGGGAGCATGATTGCCACGCCGAGGTCCGCCAGGAAAGCATCCAGCAGACTGCGCAGGTCCTCACGCAGCCGAAAAAGATCCAGATCCTCATGAGCCGCAGCTATTCCCCTGACGTAGGCAGCCAGGTCGAGGGAAAGGAAGAGAAGTTTCTTTCCCTGCACGGCCGGAGAGGCGAGAATCCGCCCGACCTGCTCTTCCGGTGTAGACGGGGGACGCGAAGCCTTTGCCTGGCTCCACTTCATCAGGAAGCCACGCGCTTTCTGGAGCAACGGGGCAATACTGGCGGATATGTCTTTCAGGCGGGAAAGAAGCTGCCGCGTATCTGGGAACGGAGGCCGGATCTCCGTGACCAGGAGCACTCCCACCAGGGAGTCCTCCCAGATATAGGGGCTCAGGATCATCCGTTCCAGGGTGGCAAACTCCCGCGAGGAGAAGAAACGTTGAAAAGCCGCCCTTTGGTCCGGATTGCTCACGTCCAGGGGCTCGCCGTTTGCCAGTGCATTGAATGTCTCATTAGCGCCCAGGGGTATGCGCATCCTGTGGAGGGTGGTCTGGTCGAACCCGTGGCTGGCCCATGGCGCGTATTCCATCCGCACGGGGTCATAGAGGAGAAGGGCGCCTTTCATGATGGAGAGCCGTTTTCGAAGAGTTGTGAAAAGCCGGGAAGGAAGCTCCACGCCGTCTGAAAGAGCTTTTGCGTCCCTTGCGATCAGGAGAGCGATATCATCCGTTGACTCGGCAGGACCGGGCTTGGCCACCGTATCGGCGGAAAGCGCCTGGAGACTCCTTCTCAGGAGTCCGCCACGCGCCTCAGCCGGGGGCGCTGCGCGCCCCTGCGACAGTGTCAACGTCCCGGGGGCATTCGTGTCTTCAGGGACGGCGTGGGCCGCCTTCCGCAGAAGGCCCATCTATTCACCTAAACCGAGGTCCTCGAACAGCTTCTTGTACATCACGAAATAGTCGGACTTGGCGAACTCCTGGATCTTCTCATCCGGAAGAGCTTCCAGGAGGTGGTCCATGTACTTCAGAACCGTGCGGATCTCGTCCTTGAGGTCATCCGGAATGGCGGAAGCGCTCTCCCGGGAGGCAGGCGCGCGGTCTTCGGTTCCTTCTTCGGCGGAGACTTCCTCCACGTCCAGCACCTCGTCCGCCGCACCCTTGGCTGAGGGCGCCCGGCCGGCCTGCGGCTCGGTCTCGAACGGAATTTCGATCTCGTTCTGCGGGGCCGAGGCAAGATCAGAGTCATCCGTTACGGCTTCAAGCTCCCCGATCTCCAGGTCCTCAACCGGGGAAACAGAGTCACCAGCTCCCAGAGCCTCGGCCTCTGCGGCAAGGGCATCAAGATCAACGTCGCCCGAAAGGTCGTCTGCGGCCTCCGCGGCTCCCCTGACCTCCCCTGCCTGCTCTTCCACCGGCTCCAGCTCGCTCACTTCTTCCAGGTCAAGCGTCTCGAGATCTCCGACCTCGGAAGCAGGCTGCAGGTCCTTTTCCGTCGTCTCGATCTCGGGGATCCCTTCCAGGTCGAGCTCCAGAAGCCCTTCTGAAGAAGCAGAAGCGGATTTTGACGTGCTGGTTTCAGCGGAAAGGTCTTCCAGATCGAGCTCCGCGGGAAGCTCTTCCGCCTGCGGGGCCTCTGCTGTTTCGAGGCCAAGCAGATCTTCGGGCAGGCCGGACTGTGAGGAATCTTCCGGAATCTCGGCCAGGTCCATGGTCTCTTCCACTGGCGCTGCTTCCGCGACTTCCTCCGTGATCTCGGCCGTATTCAGGATGTTGTCCAGCTCGTCTCCCGTGAGAGCAATGGTCTCATCCTCATCCTCGTCGAAGAAACCGCTCTGAGTCTCACCTCCGGAAGGAGGGGCCGCTACGGCGGGCTCCGGGCCGGGCTTGCGCATCCCTGAGAGCTCGCTGCGCAGCTGCGTCAGATCTGATCGAATGGAACGAAGCTCATCCTCGATGCGAGCCAGGATTTCTGACGAGGCGGCCCGAGGCTCTGAGGCAGATGCGGTAACGGAGGCAAGCTCACTTTCCAGTGCGTCCAGGTCTTCGAACCTTTCCTGTCCGGCGCCTGACTCTGAGAGAGTGACCTCCACCTCGTTGGGCTCCAAGGCGGCGGCGCGTTTGCTTCCCGGGCGGCTGGCTGATGGTGCCGGCTCCTCTTCAAGCTCGAGCTCAGGGAGCTCGTCATCCGAAATTGGCTCCAGGTCCCCCGGCTCCGAAGACGAGTCATCTGTCACCTCGGAAATATCCGGCAGCTCTTCATCCTCGGCCAGCAGGGGTTCTTCCTCCGGTATGGAAGGCTCGCCTGCCGCATCGGAAGGTCCGAGCTCGGTGTCCAGCTCATCGAGGAGCTTTTCCTCTTCCAGGGTGATTGTGCTTTCCGGGGAGGACTGGCGGGACGCGGCCGCCGCTCCAGAGGCTTCCAGATCCGTGAGCTCGAAAGAGCTCTCGCCCCCCAGAGATTCCGTCACCGTACGGGGTTCGACTTTTACCCAAACACCATACCGCTCGAGCTTCTGCTCTCCTGCCGGGCTGTCCTGTGTTTCCCTTCCCATTCCCATCTCCTGAGGATACGTTACGCTCTCCTCATTATCGGCAAGACATGCCTCTCACTTTCACGCAATTCTCTTCATGAAAGAGTAATCCGTAGGTTTTGCAGTTGTCAACGGCGGGATTGAGCGTCAAGCATGCCTTTTCTCCTCATCTTTAGCCGGGCGTGCGCCGTTATCAGGAATGAAGAGTATGCGCAGTCTCCTGCCCATCTTCGTCGCGGGCTTCATCGTCGCATCGGTCCTGATATATTTCTTCGGGGACTCAGGCCTGGTTGCGTACCGGCGGCTCGACGACTACAGACAGAACCTGGCGGCAAACGTCGAAAAACTCCAGGCTCGAAATTCGCGCCTCAACGAAGAGCTTTCCAGTCTCAGGGATGACGCAGAGCGGAGCCTTGTCATGGCGCGGGAAATCGGGCTCTATCGGGCAGGGGACGAGGTGGTGAAGCTCGAGGGATACGACCATCCCTCCGGCTCGTACGAGGTTGGGGACATGCTCAAGCTTCGAAAGAATAAGACGTCGCGAAACACTGTATTCAAGGCAACCGGCCTGGGCGTCTCCGCCCTGCTTGCGGCATTTGCGATGCTTGCCGGCCGCGCCTCCGGGAGGAAGCGCCGAGGCGCCTGATCGTCATGATTGCGCGCGCCGCGGATCCACGATCATTTGACCGCCTGTCACAGGTGCTGGCCGGCGGCGGCGTCGCAATCGTTCCCTGCGACACGATGTACGGGATCGTCGGCATCGCTCCGGACACCGAGGATCGAATCCGCAGGATCAAGGGAAGGGGAGAAGACAAACCGTTCCTCCAGCTCATCGCCCATGCTTCCTGGATTGCGCAAATGTCCGATGCTCCCGTGCCGCCCGGGCTCTCACGATACTGGCCAGGTCCGCTTACCCTTGTGTTCCCCGCTCGCGGGGGGGAACGGTTGCGCTGCGTCTACCGGATTTCCCGTTTCTTCTGCGACTGATGGAGAAGGTCGGCAGGCCGCTGTACTCCACCAGCGTCAACCGCGCGGGGTCCGCCCCCATGCACGACGTGGCCGCAATGACAGCGGAGTTCGAGGGTGATGTGGACCTCATCTTTGATGCCGGAAGCCTCCCCCCGGGGGCTCCGTCCACGCTGGTGGATATCACCAGCCGTCCCTGCAAAGTCCTGCGCCAGGGCGCGGTCAGGATTCCCGCTGAAGACCTGGCCTAGAAAACCTTCTGGATAACTTCCTCCATGGTCGAAACCGGGTGGAACGTGATGCCTTCCCGGACGTGCTCAGGAATCTCGTCAAGGTCCCTCTGGTTCTGCGAAGGATACAGCACCTGCTTTATTCTGTTTCGCCGGGCCGCAATCACTTTTTCCTTGAGACCGCCAATGGGAAGCACACGGCCGACAAGGGACAACTCACCCGTCATGGCAAGGGATTTCCTGATCTTCTTCCCTGTCGCCAGGGACAGCAGCGCCGAAGCCAGCGTGATGCCAGCAGACGGGCCGTCCTTGGGAGTGGCCCCGGCCGGGACATGCAAGTGGATGAGGTTCTTCTCCCAGAAATCGGGACTGACGCCGTGATCCGCGGAGACGTGCCGGACAAATGAGTAGGCTATGCTTGCGGATTCCTGCATCACCTCTCCCAGCTTCCCCGTCAGCTTGAAGCCTTCCTTGCCAGCGTTCGCTACAGCCTCGATTGCCAGCACGGCTCCGCCCAGCGGCGTCCATGCAAGACCGATGGCCATCCCCGGTTTGGTGATCTGCGCCATCTCCTCGTCCTCGAACACGGGCTTGCCCAGGTACTCTGCCAGCGAGTCTTTCTTGATTGCGATAGGGGGCTTCGCCTCGCCTGACAGTATCTTTCGGGCAATCTTTCGATGGATCTTGTCGAGCGCCTTTTCGAAATTGCGAAGGCCTGCCTCCCGGGCATAGCCGTCGGCAATTGCGCTGAGGGAGCCGTTGTCGTACCTCACCGCGTTCTTCGCCATCCCTGACGCTTCCAGCGACTTGGGGATGAGATACGCGCGGGCGATGGCCACTTTCTCGCTGTCGATGTATCCCGAGAGCCGTATCACTTCCATGCGGTCCAGCAGCGGGCCCGGGATGGTGTCCAGGGTGTTGGCCGTGGTGATGAAGAGGATGTGGGAGACATCGAACGGGAGGTCGAGGTAATGGTCCCGGAAAGCGACGTTCTGCTCCGGATCCAGGACCTCCAGCAGCGCGGATGACGGGTCCCCCTGGTAGGAAGCGCCCAGCTTGTCGATCTCATCGATCATGTACACGGGGTTTCGCGTCTTCACGATCTTGAGCCCCTGGATGATCTTGCCAGGCATTGCCCCGATGTACGTCCGTCGGTGTCCCTTTATCTCAGCCTCATCCCGCATGCCGCCCACGGAAAAGCGGAAGAACTTTCGGCCCAGGGCGCGGGCAATAGACTTTCCCACCGATGTCTTCCCGACGCCCGGAGGCCCAACCAGGCAGATGATCGAGCCCTTCGTGTCGTTCTTGAGCTTGCGCACAGACAGGTATTCGATGATCCGTTCCTTCACGTCGTCCAGGCCGTAGTGGTCCTCATCGAGAATGGCGCGGGCCTTTTCAATGTCCAGCGTCTCCTTCGTGTCATCGTTCCACGGCAGACTGGTGATGGTTTCCAGGTAGTTGCGGGTCACCGTGAACTCCGGGGAGTTTGCATCCATCAGGGAGAACTTCTCCAGCTCCTGCTCCACCTGCTCTTTGACCTCGCCCTGCAGGCCCAGCTTCTCCACCAGCTCCTTGAACCGCTGGTACTCGCTGGACTTGGCGTCGACCGCCATTCCCAGCTCGGATTTGATGGCCTTCAGCTCCTCCTTCAGGAAGTATTCCCTCTGGCTCTTGGAGATCTTCTCGTTGAGCTGCTCCTGGATTTTCTTCTGGATCTTCATCAGCTCCTGTTCCTTCTTGATGAAGATGAGCACATGCTCCATTCGCGCCTGCACGTTCGTCATCTCCAGGATTTTCTGCTGCTCCGCCCGATCGATGTTGAGGATGGAGGTGATGAAGTCCGCGATCTTTCCGGGGTGATCGATGTTTACCATTGAGAGCCGCATTTCCTCGGAGAAAAGCGGGTTGTTCTCTGAGACCTGTTTCATCTCGCTGATGAGCGCCCGCGTCAGGGCTTTCACCTCAGCCGAGTCGAAGTTCTCGTCCTCCAGGTACTGAACGGCAACGCTGATAGGCGGGGAGGCCTGGAGCACGCGCTTTATCTCGAAGCGTTTCACGGTGGAGATGAAGATGTTGACTCCTCCGTCAGGCAGGTTGATGCGCCGGGCAATTTTGGCCACTGTCCCGACGGAAAACAGGTCATCAGCTGCGGGATTTTCCACGTCATCTGATTTCGTAAGCACCAGCCCGATGAAGCTGTCCGCCGCGATGGCCTTTTCAATGCTGTCTGCGTCCGCCGCGGAGGGAAACATCAGGGGCGTGAGGATGCCGGGAAATATCGGCTTGCCGTGAATGGGGATGACGAAGAGGCGCGCGGGCAAAATCTGATCAGCTGGGACGATGTGGTGGTCACTCATTTGTCATGTCTCCGTTGCTATGCCGAGATCCAAACTATTCAGGTGGCTTTCTACAAAATACCGCTGAGGAGGGCTTTTTGACAACGCCTGGCGTTCAATCGCGGTATATCTGAATTGTCTTGATCGCTGCAGAATACAAGAAACTGGAAAACCGGTTCGCGCGAGCCGTCAACCTTCGCATGCGCCGCATTCGAAGGTCCACCAAGGATGCTTTTGTTCACGCGCTGAAGAAAGGCGGACGGCGATTCACCGTCATGGTGGTCCCTCACTCGGAGAAACGGGTATTCAACTTCCAGCTCTCTTTCTTCTCCATCATTTTCTTCACGTTCCTGATCAGCCTTGTTCTGGCGGGATTCGCTCTCCTGGCGGCTCACGCCAGGTCAGCGAACGCGAGGCTGAAACAGGTCTCACAGGACTATCTTGCAAGCGAATCTGCCCTCGAAAACCTGCGTGACGCGGCCGCGCAGCTGCGCGGGGCCGAAAGGGGCGTGCGGGCCAGTGTCCAGAACGTTCGGCTTGCCCTTGCGAATCAGGGCCCCGTAGTGTCGACGGACGGCGGGGTGGCCTCCCTTTTCTCCGTGACTGACGCTGGACAAACCAGCCTGTCCGCTCTTGCCGGCATCAAGAATGCCACGAGTCTCCTGGAAAACTCCGCCGAGATGGTTGGTGACGTCGGAAAGATTCTCAGGACATACAAAGAGTTCCTGGCGGATACTCCCACCATGTGGCCGCTCAAAGGGGTGCACGGAGTCATCACCACCAGGTTCGGCTGGACCATCAACCCCTTTTCCCGCCTGGGTTACCTGCATCAGGGAATCGACGTGGCTTGGGGCGTCGGCACCCCGATCATCGCCGCGGCGAACGGAGTCGTCGCCCAGACCGGCTGCAATGATGTCCTTGGCAATTTCGTTGTCGTCCGGCATAAGTACGGATTCATGACGGGATATCTCCATATGCTTCGCATCACCACCCACTCGGGAGCCCATGTAAACCGGGGTGATGTCATTGGGTACGTAGGAGCCACGGGTCTTGCCACCGGTCCCCATCTGCACTATGAGGTGCATCTGGGAGATAATTACCTCGATCCCATGAACTTCCTCTCCCTCCCCTCCGATCTGAACGCAACCAGGACTACCGGCGTGGCAAGCGACTGAGCCTAGTGGCTGACGGGCGTTGGGTTCGTCCTCGGCCTGGGGTTGAAATCAGGAGGCACGGGATTCGGCAGGCTCCTGGCCTTGTCGACCGGCGTTACACCGATGTCTTTCAGACCGTACCCGCTGTCCTGCGGCAGGACATTCACGATTTCATCGGGGATGATTGCATACTCGGCGGGCAGAGGCGCAGCGGATCCTGCCAGGCGCGCGGGATCGAACGCGGACACGAGGTCGCTTATATCCGGGCTCAGTGCGTCGTTCGGTCCCCAGTCATTCTGGCCCAGTTGCTGCTTCCCCAGATTGCGTCCGGAAAGCTCATCCGGCAGTTGTGCCAGCGGAGTGAGCCCGAACACACGGTCCACGAACTTGACCACCGACCCGTGGTCTCCCGTCTCGTGCGAGATCTGGTGGGTCCGCGCGTAGGGGGAGATCACCAGGAGCGGGACACGGGGTCCGTCCGTGATGACGCTCTTGTCGGGGCCGTACGAGCGAATGGGGGGCGGCACGTGGTCGTAATCCCCTTCGGAGTCATCCCATGTGATGATGATTGCGCACTGTCCCCAGTACCTGCTGCGCGCGATTGCGTTGACCGCCTTTGCCAGGAGCGCTTCACTGATCTGCGCATCCGAATAGGCGGGATGATCGTCATCGCCAAGAAAGTTCCTCTGCACCGCAGGGTCGGGGTCCGCCGGTTTCATTCCAAAAATGTTTACGTAGCCTCCCTTGACGAAAAACACTCCGCCCTCGGCCGGAAGCGAACCCTGGTTCACTGCCGTGAAGAAATCCGAAAGCCCCCGAAGGTTCCCGCTCATTCTGGGATTGTTGGCGACGTAGCCGAAGTACTGCGGACCGTTATGGTGGGTTATGTAGGAGGCGTGCGTGCCGTTGGCGTCGGTGGGACCTTGATCAGGGTCGGTGGGCTCCTTGTCATAACCCTCTTCGTACCACGCCCAGGGAACAGGCTCCTGTCCGTTTTTTGTGAGAAAAGCAATGTCGTCCCGCACATCTGCGAGGTCTCCCGGGCCGTCGCGATCCGCCGCTGTTTCTCCCTGTGCGTCGTTTCCTGCCAGGGAAAGCGGAAGGGTAGCGTAGGTCTGGTTCAGCTGGACGCCGTAGCCGGGGAAGTCTCTGGGATTGACGGGCTGCTTGCCCGAAGCGGTCGGGTCATCCGGTGATCCCCAGTAGGGGTCGTTGTCGTTCAAGACCGGAACTCCTTTCCCCTGGTTTCCGTTGCCTGTGTACCGTTGCTCAGGGTGGAGGGCTTCCTGCGTCTGGCCCCCCTGGGCCGCAATGATCGCCAGGTTGCCTGGCGTTGATGGCCCTACCATCGACTGAAAAATACGGTCGAAAAGCACGAACCGATTGGCATAACGCCACAAGAACGGGATCGTGTCGCCGTCCATATATGCCATTGCAAGCTCTCCGAACTGCTTTGCCATGAGTGAAGGCTTGCCGCCCTTGGCGTACTTTGCCTCCTCGGTCGAGGCGAACCTGTCCATCAAAGCCGCACCGTTCACGACGTCCATTTTCGCTGCAAGGAGCGCGTGGGAATGATCGACGTCGTCGGTGTCCGCCGCGAACTCCTTAGGGCCGATGCGAAACGGCTGGATGCGGGAGAGTGAACCGTCGGTGTTTGTGATTTCCTGGTAGAAGCCAGGCGTCCGATCGGATGGTTGAGAGTACAGACCGTCAGCTCCGGGGAAGGTCCCGAAATACGAATCAAACGAGCGATTCTCCTGGTAGAGCACGAACACGTATCTCACGTGCTGCCTCACCAGGGCCACCAGTTGATCCGTGGAAAGCCTTGGCTCCTGGCTGGGCGCCACCAGTTGCTTCTGGACAGCCGGGTCTCCTTCCGTAGCAGAAGGAGCGGACGAAGTACACGCCGCCATGAGAAGCGCCGCAAAAAGGGGGATCATTTTTCTCATCGTCTGCCTCCGCACAACCGCCGTCCCGGCGGTTCCATGGGCAAGGTAAGAGCGGTCGGTTAAGTGTTGGTTAAGGCGGAAGCCTTGTCACGTGGGTTCATCTCAATTAGTATTGTGCGGGGACCCGCCGAGATGTACAGAAACCTCACCACCCGGGCAATCGTGATCCGCAGGGAAAGGCTTGGCGAGTTCCACAAGAGCCTTGTCCTTCTTACATCCGACATGGGTCTTGTCCGCGCCGTGGCGTACGGCGCGTACAGGATGCACAGCTCCCTCCGCATGGGCAGCGAGCCGTTTACGGTCTCCCTGGCCCGGTTGTACGTCAATCCGGTCAAACAAAGCTACAAGGTCATGGAGCTGGAGATCAGCCGGACCTTCGAGTCGGTGACGAGGGATCTGCCCCGGCTTTGCGCCGCTTCCCTCTGGGCCGAGGTTGCCCTCAAATCGTATGCCGCAGGAGAGACCTCGGACATGCTTTTCCGGCTTTTTGTCGAGTCGCTGGAGCTTCTTGACAAGGCGGAGACCCGGGGGGAGCCCTACGTCACCATCCAGTTTCTCTGGCGGTTCCTCTCCCTTGCCGGGTACCAGCCGGCCACGGATACCTGCTGCCAGTGCGGCGTTTTGCTGCACGCAGGGGCCGGCCTGTTTTCATCGTCCGTTCAGGGCTTCCTTTGCCCCTCATGCGCGCTGCCGGATGCGCTGACCATTCCTGCAGGCGCCTTGCGCTACCTCGCGGCAACCGGGCACCTGCCCCTTTTCCATGCTGCGCAGATCACCCTGGACACGACGGGCTTGCGGGCGCTGCGCCATGCGCTGCCCATGATGGTGCAGTCAGTGCTGGAGGGGGAGCTCGTCACGCTTCGCTCTGTCGGGGCCGCCCTGTGAGGGTGTTCGCTGCGCTGCCTCTTCCTCGCTCGGCCGTGGATGCCATTTCCACGCTCATCACGCCAATCCGCAAGAGCTTACCCAGGCTGAAATGGGTTTCCGAGTCCGCATACCACCTGACCCTGCATTTCTTCGGAGAAGTGGATGAGGGAGCCCTCTCGGGCCTCCTCCATGTCTTCTCGGACTCTCGATTGAAAAGGGCTCCTTTCATGACGAGCTTGGGCCCGCTGGGCCAGTTTCCCCAGGGAGGCAATCCCCGGGTCCTGTGGATAGCCCTGGACGACCAGGAAAGACACCTTCGCTCTTGCTGGGAGGCACTTGAAACGGCGATCTCCCCCCTGGGGTGGGAGCCCGACAGGCGGGGCTTCGCTCCGCACGTAACGCTTGCGCGCAACTCCAGCCAGCATGTCGAGCCGGGCTGGAGTTCCGCGGTCAAGCTTCCCACCACGCGGTTTTCCATCTGCGAATGCGTGCTCTTCCAGTCCATCCTGGGTCGCGGCGGGGCGGAATATGTTCCACTCCAGCGAATCACTTTCGAAGGAGGGACGAGGTGAGGGTGGTTGACCTGATCATGAAAAAGCGGGACGGGCTTGCTCTGGAAGCGGAAGAGATTGATTTCCTTGTCCAGGGATTCTCCCGCGGGGACATTCCGGACTACCAGATGTCGTCCCTGCTGATGGCCATAGTCCTTCGCGGCATGAGCCCCCAGGAGACCGCACTGCTCACGCAAGCCATGATACGGTCAGGGGATGTGATGGACCTTTCGGGAGTGCCCGGCCCGCTTGTGGACAAGCATTCAACCGGGGGCGTCGGGGACAAGATCTCCCTCATCCTTGCACCCGTGGTCGCGGCGTGCGGCGTTCGCGTGCCCATGATGAGTGGGCGCTCCCTGGGACATACGGGTGGGACTCTGGACAAGCTGGAGTCCATACCGGGCTTCAGGACCGATCTTTCCCCGGAGCGCTTTCGGCAGGGGTTGTTGAAAATCGGTTTCGCCATGATCGGACAGAGTGAGACCGTGGTGCCTGCAGACCGCCGGATGTACGCCCTGCGCGATGTCACGGGCACCGTGGAATCGGTGCCTCTCATCACAGCCAGCATCATGTCGAAGAAGTTCGCTGAGGGCGCCGAGGCGCTGGTCTTCGACGTGAAATGCGGGTCAGGCGGCTTCATGAAGAACCTTGAGCAGGCGCGCGCTCTGGCCGGATCCCTCGTGAGCGCCGGGCAAGAGCCTGGGCAGGAAGGTTGTTGCCGTGATCACGGACATGGACGAGCCCCTGGGCAGGGCCGTCGGGAATTTCCTGGAAGTCGAGGAATCCATCGATTGCCTTCAGGGAAAAGGTCCGTCGGATGTCGTCGAGGTTACCTGCCGGCTGGCAGGCTGGATGCTGGTGCTGGGCGGAAAAGCAGCCAACCCGGCCGAAGGTCAGGTGATGGCCGCAAAAAAGCTTTCCGACGGCTCCGCGTGGGACCTGTTCCTGAAGAACGTGGAGTTCCAGGGCGGCCGCACGGACTGCCTCCTGCATCCTGAGAAAGGTCCGCATGCGTCAATCGTGCGGCCTTTGCTGGCCCAATCACGCGGCAGAGTGGCCCGGATCGACGCTTTTAAAGTCGGCCTGGCGTCCGTTGTGCTTGGCGCAGGGCGCTCCCGCAAAGAGGACGTGGTGCTTCCCGGAGTGGGCATCTCCATCCGCAAGTCCGCGGGGGAGACAGTGGCAAAGGGCGATGAGCTGTGCCTCGTCAGAGGAGAAAAGGAAGCGCAGGTTCAGGAGGCCCTTCGCCTTCTTGCCCCTGCATGGCAGCTTGCAGACGGACAGCCGGGATCCCGGAAGATGATCCTGGAGGAGATCACCCAGGAATGATCTGGAACAAGAGCGCCATCGACTCCGCGTCAGTGCGCGAGCTTGCGCGCAGGTTCGACGTGGACCTCCTGCCGGCAACCATTTTTTCTCGTCGCGGAATCACCGCTCCCGAGTCCCTTCAATACTTCCTGGAGCCCGATCTTCGTCTCCTGCACAACCCCTTTCTCATGAGCTCCATGGCGGAGGCCGTGGAAAGGATCAACGCGGGCATCGAGAGCGGTGAGAAGATGCTGATCTTCGGGGACCGGGACGTGGACGGCATCACTGCCACGGTCCTCCTCTATGAAGTGCTGGTGGACCTGGGAGCCGAGGTCCAGTGGATGCTGCCGGAGGGTGAGGAGGCGTACGGGTTGTCTTCCAAAGTGATCGATAAGGCGGTGGAAGCCGGGGTAAGCCTGCTTGTCACTGTGGACTGCGGCGTGTCGAATGTCGCTGAAATTGCTTTGGCCGCGGAGAAAGGCATCGAGACCATTGTCATGGATCACCACAATCCTCCCGCGGAGCTTCCGTCCGCCGTTGCGGTGGTCAACCCGAAGCTCCCTGGATACCCCTTTCGGGACCTGTGCGGGTGTGCCGTGGCGTCCAAGCTCGAATGGGCCCTTCGGTTTTCCCACTCGCCGTTTTTCGGCGTGGATGTCTGCCTTCTTTCGGCCAGGCCTGCAAACGAAACCGTAGTCGTTGAAGCGCTCAGGATGACGAACCTCGTGGAGACCGGACGGCTGATGGAAAGCTTTGTTCCAGGGCTCGTGCATTTTGAAAAGACCAGGCTGGCCTCCTTCATAGCCCGGGACGAGGTGCTGGTTCTGGACGCGCCGGGGCAGGCAAGGCTGTTGGAAAAAGTCTTCGGGGGAGGGCTTTCGATCTCGCTATCCGACTTGAGTCCGCTTGTGGGACAGTTCCTGCCCGCAATGGCCGGAAAAGGCCTGCTGAAAATCTCCCAGAGCTCCCGGTCGGGCAGGTACAGCTCCCGCCCGATGTCGGAGGTGGATACGCTTGCCGAGGTCTTCCGGTCCCTGGTTCTGGCCCGGGAGGAGACGCGTCTTGCTCCCTGTCGGGCCCGGCTGGATCTGGTTACCCTGGGGACCCTTGCCGACTTGATGCCTCTGGTGGATGAAAATCGCATCGTCGTTCGTGAAGGGCTCTCCGCGCTTCGGGCGCCAGAGCGCAACGGCCTTCGGCAGATTTTCAAAAGGCGGGAGCTGCTGGGCAAGCGGATCAGCGCCTCCGACATTTCCTGGCAGATCGCGCCGCTTTTGAACTCCGCTGGGAGGATGGGAGAGCCTGGCACTGCCACCCGGGTCTTCCTTTCCCAGACTGCGGAGGAGGCGGATTCGCTTGTGGACCAGCTTGTCACGCTGGACTCCAGGCGCAGGAGCATGGGGGAGACAACCTGGAACCTCATGCTGGATCAGGCAAAGGACTCGCTCACGCGCACGGGGGGAAGGTGCATCCTGGTTCATGATGAGCGCATCCAGCGCGGCATCACAGGCATCATGGCATCGAGGCTGCAGGGCTTCTTCAAGGCTCCTGCCATCGTCATAGCGGAGGTGGGTGAGACCGCCATAGGATCCATCCGATGCAACCGTGACCGGGTGATTGCGGATTTTTTCTCGCGACATGGCGAGCATTTCCTTACGTACGGCGGGCACGATTTCGCCGGAGGGTTCAGCTTGGAGCGACAACGTCTGTCCTCTTTCCTGGAAGCGTTCTTTTCCCGGGTGGAAGAGCTGCCGCCGGTCCAGGGGGAAGATTCCATCCAGATCGACGCCGAGATTCCGCTTACCCACCTGGCTCCCGAGCTCATAAAAATCGTCGACCTGTTTGAGCCGTTTGGAGAAGGCAATCCGCCCCTGGCTTTTCTCTCCCGCGGCTTGAAGGTCGTCCATTGCGAGCTGATTGGCCGCCGGGAGCTCAACCACCTGAAGCTGCTGCTTGACTCCGGGAAGGCGAAATGGCCGGCAGTGTACTGGAACGCGGCCTCGCGGTTCCCCGGCGAGTTTACCATCGGGGACAGCGTTGACATCGTTTACCGCTTGTCGCGAAACTCCTATGGCGGAGGCGAGAACCTCCAGCTCATCATCCTGGACCTGAGAAAATGACTTTCCGCCACATGCCCACCTGTCTCACGCTCATGATGGCGCTTGCATCGGCTCAAAACGCGCTGCCTGCCACGCTTCTCGTTACTTGCCCGCAGCTGGGCATTTGCGTAACGAGCCCGGACGCGAAATACCAGTACAGCTGGGGAAACCTTCGACCGGAAGCGGGTCTTTTCTCATATTCTCCCCTGGGGCAGCCCCCCCTGGCCCCGCAAATCACCGTCCCGCAGGCCGCCGCCCCCGGGGATCTTCTGAGGATAGAGGTTATTGAGACTCTGAAAGTGGACTCCATGGTTGCCCAGATGCTGGGGCAGAAACAGCAGGCGCTTTCGCGCGGAATCGGTTTCCGGCTCCAGCAGTCGTCGCAGGAAGGCCGCTGGATCGTTCTCTTGGGGGTTACTGACCAGACGGCACCGGGCACATATACCCTCTCATTGACCATCAAGGCAGGTGACTTGAGCGCCCTGCAACTGTCCCCTTTGACGGTTCGTGAAAGGACTTTCCGCTTCGAACGCATCGTGATGACGGCAGGGCTGGAAGAGCTTCGGACTTCCCCGGACCCGCGCAAGGTCGCCGAGGCGCAGGAGCTCATCCGTATTATCACTACGCCACATCCTGATGCGGTTTTCGAGACGGGAACCATCCGTAATCCATTCCC
Organism: uncultured Spirochaetota bacterium; assembly: GCA_963710335.1. Taxonomy (GTDB): domain Bacteria; phylum Spirochaetota; class Spirochaetia; order SZUA-6; family Fen-1364; genus Fen-1364. The sequence continues at coordinate 84,614 of CAVQAA010000005.1, read as the reverse complement.
CGACGCACGGCGCACCTCGGGGTACGGCGACAGAAGGAAATACGTCTTTCCCGACAATACCTCCGACTACACCGTGCATGAAGGCCTGGATCTTGCGGCTCCTGAAGGAACGCCGGTTTCCGCCAGCGGGAAGGGGAGGGTCGTGCTTGCCGCGCGGAGAATAATCACCGGGAACACTGTGGTCATTGAGCATCTTCCCGGCTTGTTCTCCCTCTATTTTCATCTTTCGGAAATCGACGTAAAGCCCGGGGACATGGTGGCGCAGGGCGACGTGATCGGGAAGGTCGGGATGACCGGGTTTGCCACGGGTCCGCACCTGCATTGGGAGATAGAGGCGCTCGGGGTGCCCGTTGACCCGGATGCCCTTGCCGCGGGGCCGATTCTTGACAAAACTGCGGAATCGGACGAAAGTGATGCTGGCAAAGCATCGAAGGGAGGTGAGTGACATAGCCTATATCGAAGTCAGCGATGATGAACCCCTGGAGAAAGCCATAAAGCGCTTCAAGCGCCAGGTGGAGAAAGAGGGGATCATCCGGGAATGGAAGAAGAGGGAGTTCTTCGAGAAGCCTTCCGCCATTCTCAACCGTAAAAAGAAGGCTCTCGAGCGCAAGCGGATGAAGAGAGCCCGTAAAGTTTCGCAGATGAAGAGCTACTGACAGACGTAATTACGCTCACTCCAGAGCCCCCGTCGGGGGCTCTTTCGTTTGCAGGGGACCTTCCGTGGCTACAGGATGTGCTTCAGGAACCGCTGCGTCCGTTCTTCCCGAGGTGAGGTGAAGAGGGACTCCGGCGCGCCCCGTTCGATGATCTCCCCATTGTCCATGAAGACCACCGTGTGGGCCGCGGCGCGGGCAAACCCCATCTCGTGGGAAACCACAAGCATCGTCATGCCTTCCTTGGCAAGCTCCACCATGACATCGAGGACTTCCTTGATCATCTCTGGATCCAGCGCCGACGTGGGCTCATCGAAGAGCATCACTTTGGGGCTCATGGCGAGCGCCCGCGCAATGGCCACGCGCTGCTGTTGTCCGCCGGAGAGTTGTTCGGGGTAGACGGCTTCCTTTTCTGAAAGGCCGACACGGGCCAGGAGGCTTTTCCCAAGGTCGATAGCCTCCTTCTGCGGAGTTTTTTTGACGATACGGGGCGCCAGGATGATGTTGTCCAGGGCCGTGAGGTGGGGAAAGAGATTGAATGACTGGAATACCATTCCCACTTCTTCACGGATCTTGCGGATATCGGACGCGTGATCGGATACCTGGTCCTCATCGATCCAGATCTGCCCGGAGGTGAGATGCTCCAGCCTGTTGATGCAGCGCAGCATTGTGCTCTTCCCGCTGCCCGAGGGCCCGATGATCAGGACAACCTCACCCGGCTTCACGGAGAGATTGGCGTTTTTGAGGGCCACCACCTTGCCGAAGCTCTTGCATGCGTCAATGATACGGACCCTATCTGCCACGCTTGTTCATCCTGTCTTCCATGAGCGCCACGAGGCGCGAGAAAAAAAGCGTCATGACGAGATACACCAGCGCAACCACGGTCAGGGCCTCGAAATAATAGAATGTCTTGGAGGCAAACTCCCGCCCGCGCCGCAGCAAGTCGGACACCGCCAGGATGGACACCAGGGATGAGTCCTTGAGCAGGGCTATGAACTCATTGCCGAGGGGAGGGAGAACAACCCGAATGGTTTGAGGCAGGATGACCCTGCGCAGAGCCTGCGTGCGTGTCAAACCAAGGGCGATTGCCGCTTCCATCTGGCCCTTGTGGATGGACTGGATGCCTGCCCGGAAGATCTCTCCCAGGTAGGCGCCGTAGCACACCGTCATGGCGATCACCGCGGCCATGATGTCGGGGACCTGCACGATCTTCCCCAGCGCGTAGTAGATGTAGAAGATCTGGACGAGCAGAGGAATGCCGCGAACGACCTCGACGTAGATCGTGGCTATCCTGTTGATTATGTGTATGCGCGATATGCGCCCGATCCCTGTGAGAAGACCGACTACCAGCGCAAAAGCGATTGAGAGGACGGTGACTTCAAAAGTCTTGAGAATCCCGTCTGGAAGGAAAAGCAGGATTCTCTTGTAGGGCTCCGGGTGAACGAGAGGAAGGATCACCAGAAGGGCAAGGGCCCCGAAAAAGGAGATCCGCCAGGCCGAGAATGTCGACTTCTCCCCTTTTCCGGGGATCAATGCCCCGTCAGAAACCTCGATCCTCGCCTCGCGGCGAGGTTCCTTTACTTCAGCCACTTTTCTTCGATGGCCTTGTTGTCACCTGCATCGAGGATCTTCTTCAGGCCCGCGTTGATAACGTCCAGTACCTTCGTATTTCCCTTCTTGACCGCCACTCCGTAGTACTCCGTGGTAAAGGCCGCTCCGACTGTCTTCAGCTTGCCCTTGTAGTTGGGGTTCTGCAGCGCGTAGTTTGCAGCAGTGGGAGTATCAACAACGACTCCTGCAAGCCGGCCGTTCACCAGGTCTTCGAACGCAAGCCCTATGTCATCATAAGTCTTCTCCGTGATCTTGCTGGATTCTTTCACCTTGTCGATCTCGAAAGCCCCGGTTGTGCCGATCTGCGCGCCTACCGTCTTGCCCTTGAGGTCCGTCAGCTTTTCCACGCCGTTTACGTCGCTCTTCACAACGAGGATCTGGCCAGCGTTGAAATACGGGATGGAGAAGTCCATGGTCTTCTTGCGGTCGTCCGTGATCGTTACGGAGGACATGACCGCGTCATATTTGCCGTTGTCCAGTCCTGCGAAGATGCCTTCCCACGCGGTGTTCTTGAACTCCACGGCGAACCCGCCGGCTTTTGCTGCCGCATTCATCAGGTCGACATCGAGCCCGACGATATTCTTGTTTTCGTCAACCATCTCCATGGGGGGGAAGGTTGCGTCGGACGCGATGACGATCTTTTTCGCCTGTTTGGCGCCGCAGGAAACGACCCCCAACAGGGCAAGCGCAAGGACTCCGCCCGCTAGAATTTTCTTGAGCATAAATTCCTCCTTCTGAGTATGTTTGTTCGTTATTCACGGAACAGGACGCGATGTCAAGGGAGTCCCTTGACTGAATCGTGCCATTCCCCTATATTCATGGAAACGACGCAGGGTAGAGCAGTTGGAAGCTCGTCGGGCTCATAACCCGGAGGTCGCAGGTTCAAATCCTGCCCCTGCTATATAAACCCTTTCGGTGAAAGGGTTTGATGACGGCCAACGAAAAATCGGCGCGGTCCGCAATCAGCGGTCACGCGCCGTTTTTCATTGAGGCAGGTCATGACGCCTCGAGCTTCTTGACCTTTGCAAGCGTTTCGCGAAGCAGGCTTTCCCAGTCCACGAGCGGAGTCATCACGCCTTCGGTCATGTGAGTCGCCACGCCCGGGATCGGGGAAACGCACAGACCACGGCCACGGAAGAAAATGTGGCTGTACATGTGACTGCTGAGGTAGAAGTCCCTGGGCGGCATCGAAGACTGGCGGATGATCTTTTCATACCGTCGGACAGTGCCGGCCTCAGCCAGGAAGGTATGCGTTGTGCTGCTGATCTGGCGCCAGTGGTTGAGACGGGTGATGAAAAGCAGGCTGAACTGCCGCCTCATCGGCTCGTAGCGGTCGGGATAGTCGGCGGGATGGATGATGAGCGGCGCTTTATTCGCGTTGCGAAACAGGAGCTTCATGAACCACCGGCCGGGTTCAAAGCGCAGCGCCTCCGCCCCGTTTCTGATAAGCTCATTGATCCAGACAAAAGCCACCGGTCGATGCAGATAATCGTCTTCGCAGAAGTAGACCCACTCGCCGTCAGGGACCGACAGCGCCAACGACAGTGACTGCCGGATCGATTCGCCGCTGTCGCAGTCCTTCAAGATGACCTTGATTGCCGGATCTCGATCTGCAAAGCGCCTGAAGAAGGTCGTCAAGTCTTCTGACAGCCTGTCCCCCAGGACGTGGATCGAGTGAGGGAACGGCTTCACGGCCTCATGCAGGCTCAAGAAGGAAACCTTGATCAACGTTCGCAAATCCAGCCCGAATGGACGGGCCACTCCGCGGACGGACTCGGTCGTACGGAAAATGACGTGATACTTCGGATCTTCCGACATGTAAGCTCCTCGCGATACCGGCCGCGGCGCCCTGCGGCCCCCGCGCATTATACCGTCCGACCCGGGTGCTGCATAGAACATTCAGCCGATCAGCGTTTGCGCCGACTCACACGGTTTACTACACTATAGGCATGTCCGAGAACTCCGAAAAAAACGACCCTGTGCTCATCGCACAGGAAATAGAGAAACTCAGGGCCCAGCTTCAGGACATGAAAATCATGTACGAGAACACCGTGGACCACGGGACCCTTGTCGAGGACGAGCTGGAGGCGAAAAACAGGCGCATCAACAACCTGCTGACCCTCATGCGCACCTACCTGCCGTCCCAGGTCTATGACTCCATTGCCACCGGCAAGATAACCTCAAAGCTCATGTACAAGCGTCAGAAGCTTACGATGTTTTTCTCCGACATCGTGGGCTTCACGGAGGTCACCGACACGCTGGAGGCGGAAAGCCTGTCCGCGCTGCTGAATGAATACCTCACGGAGATGTCCGCCATAGCCGGTGTGTACGGCGGCACGGTGGACAAGTTCATCGGGGACGCCATCGTCATCTTCTTCGGGGATCCTCAGTTCATCGACGACGAGACACACGCCAAGCAGTGCGTGCGCATGGCGGTGGAAATGCTGGAAAAGGTGAAGCTCCTGAGCGCCAAATGGCGCTCCGCCGGCGCATCCAATGGCCTTGCCGTGCGCATGGGCATCAACACCGGCTTTTGCACGGTTGGCAACTTCGGCTCCGAGGCGCGCATGGACTACACCATCATCGGCGGCCAGGTGAACATTGCCGCGCGGCTGGAGAAGATCGCGGACCGCAACTCCATCTTCATCAGCGAGAACACCTATGCCCTCGTGCAGGACGCGGTGGAGGTTGAAGGGCCGCGGATGATCGACGTGAAAGGGATCCATTTCCCAGTGAAGGTCTACAAGATCATCGGGTTGAAGACCCATCCCGCCTCGCGGGACGCGCAGTACACCGAGTTCGGCAACGGGATCCTTCTCCGCCAGCTCTACTACGAACCGGGTTCGGTGACCCCCCAGGAACGGGCTTCCCTGCTCGAGGATTTGAAAAAAGCAATCCGCTTCATCGAGGAGAATTGACAAAGATCCCGCCGGCCCGCTCAGAGGAGGTTGACGACCACCTTCTCGTAGAGCCGCCGGAAATTGCTCAGGGACTTTGCCTGCCATGCGCTTTGCTTGCTGCCCGTAATGGTGATGGCCTTTCCGATTTCCCGCATCTCGATGATGAACAGGCTCAGCGTGGAAATCCCCGAGCTGTTGAGGAACTGCAGCTGTCGCAGGTCCATCTCCAGGGCCTCACCCGAGCGATCCGCCGCATAGCGCAGCATGCGGTGAATTCTCTCGTATTCCTGCCTGCCCTGCAGGCGCAGCGTCCCGACGAAGGAGATCCGGGAGAAGTCCTTCGTCACGCGGACCGAATAGGGGCGTTCGCTGTTATCGCTCATCGGGTTCTACCCCATTTTCTTGGAAAGAAAGCTCTGCGGTCGCCGTCACGCGGGCCGTATTATTTTCGTCAAATCTGAACTCAAAGCTGAGCTTCGAGCTGTAGTCCTTGCGGATCAGAAGCAAGCCAAGTCCCGAGGCATCGGAGTCCGTCCGGTCCTGCTTGATCCGCTCCATGTACAGCTCGTCCAGGTCCTTCTCGAACAGCTCGCGGCACACGGCCATGAAGGGCTGGCAGCGGTGCACCGGCACGGTGTTCGCAGCCTGGATGAGCATCCGCCTGGGCGCCTTTTTCAGGGTCAGCTCGACGGGGAGGGAGTTGTTGGTGGTAAACTTGACCGCGTTCTCCACGAGCTCGTTCACCACCGTGGAGATGAGACCGAACTCCTCGTCCCGGGGGAAGTTGTGGCGGAAGTAGGTGGCCGTGAAATCCGAGAGCACGCTGCCCCTCTGCCAGTTGTCGAACATGTCCAAGGGGAGAAAGCGAACGGTGAAGGAGCTGTCTACTCCTGTTATCACATCGATCCTGTCTCCCAGTCGAACGGTCCCCTTCATCTGCCCGTCCCAGCCCTTGTCCGGCACCTTCTTCACTACCACGAGGGACAGGTCGTCGTAGAGGTGCGCCTCCCCGATGTGTTTCTGGCAGGCCCCCATGATGGCGGCCTGGATCTCCTCCGCTGAGGCTCCCCGTGAGGCCACGGCGGCTTCGAGGATTCCATTGGTACCGAACTGCTTTTCCTGCGTGTCCATTGCCTCCGTGATGCCATCCGTGTACAGAACAAGCACGTCGTCGGTGTCCAGATGGAAGTTGAAGAGCTTCAGGTACTCAGCGACGTTTGCATCCAGGCCGGCATACATCCCGTATTCCAGGGAGTCGATGTTCTGGACCGTGCCGTCCTTGCGGATGATGAGAAGAGATTCATGCTGGCCGGTCATAACGAACTCGCCGTCGCCGAGGTAATTGAGGATGATGAGAGACATGATGCGGTTGTCGAGCGTTTTGACCCGGAAATCGTAGATCAGCTTGTTGATCACCCGGTAGATGCGCTGGATATCCGTGCGCTCCACGTTGGCAAGCGCGCGCAGGGCCGTGTGCACCATCATCATCACGAGCCCCGAGTGAAGGCCGTGGTCGGTCACGTCTCCAATGGAGATGAACCCGTCGGGGCCGAAGTGGATTGTGTCGTAGAAATCCCCCCCCACCTCCGTTGCGGGTATCATTTGGCAGGCGATCTGCAGGTCGCGGAAGGCCCGGTAGTCGCGCTCCTGGGGCAGAACGACGCTCTGGATGTGCGCGGCGATTTCCAGCTCGTGGGACAGGCGGAGGTTCTCGTCCTTCAGCTTGTTGTTGAGGTCCGCGATCTCCTCGTTGGCTTTCTCCAGGCCGGCCCGGAAGTAGAACTCCCGCTTTCGGATCCTCTCGATCCCGATCTTAAAGGCAAGGGTCACGAAGCTGGCACTCCCCACGTTGATGAGCACGTTGCGAAAGTTCAGGTCGGGCACGAATCCGCTGTGCAGGAACATGAGGATGTAGTAGGCAAAGCTGAGAACGACGACGGCCAAGGAATACGCCACGGGAAGCGGGTACACGCCGCAGAAGATGATGTTCACGAGCAACCACGCAGTGACGTCCGCGTTGTCGTTGTTCATGATCCCCGTGAGGTGGGCCATCATCATGGAGGCGCCCAGGAAAGCGAGGAAGGAGAGGGGCACGCCGAAGCGGCGCGCGAAGGGGACAAAGGAGAGCACGCCGACGAAGGCGGCCACGACGATGAGGTACATCCGCCCGAGGAACATCGCGTGCGCGTAGAAGGGATAGGCAACCGGGTCGCTCAGCAGCGCCAGGTAAAGGGCAATGAGCAGGCCGAACGGAGCGCCGATGCGGTTGATCCGAGTGAGGGAATCAGCCTGCTGCCGCCGGAAGCGCTCACGCAGCTCGGGAGATTCGTTGAGCCGGACCGTCTCTACTTCCGGAAGAGATTTCGGTGGAGCTTGTGAAGATCCAGGATTTTTTCCGTGCATAGCAGGTTCCATTTGCCTCCGAAGTCGCGGTATGTGAGCCTGACCCCCATCTCCTCCATCATGAACTTGTTCTTGTAAAGGTTGCCGGTGAACGGATCATTCACCTCGTACGTGGTCCAGATACTGTCGGGAAGCGCGATGAGGTAGAGATAATGGACGATGAACTCCATCAGCCGCTTGTAGGCGAAAACTCCTTCACGGCCCTCCTTGTAGATCGCGCAGACTTCTCCGATGGAGTGGTGGCGTTCCGGCACCCGATAATGCTCGCCCCCGTCGGTCACGGCGTACATGAAGGGACAATTGTACCCTGGAACACGCATGGCGCTGCGGGAAAGAGCGACCATCTGGTCCCTCTTGTCATAGGCGGCAAACACGTGGGTGTGCAGGTCGAATTGCCGGGACACCTCCAGGTCGTAGTTGAAGTCCTTGTAGAAGTAGTAATCACGGGCGAACTCGTGCGTCTTTGCCAGGTCTTCCGGGCTGATGATCTCCCGGACAACCATGCCGTACTCCTGCTCCTCCACGATACCGGGACGCCGGGTGGCTTCCACCACGAGAGGGGAAGAATGATCGCTCACAATCGCATCGGTGAATCCCGCGCAGCGCAGGAGCATCTGCTGCAGCTCGACGTAAGCGGGATCATCTGCGCCAGAGTGGGGGTTGCGCAGGCGCAGCTTCCCCCCTTCGCGGAGCACCAGCCGGCATTTCCGCAGTGGAAAAAGGTTTCCGTTGACATCCCGCGCCTGGCGGATCAGATCATCGAAGCTTTCGTCGATTTGGCTGGCAAGGACAAGCTCCCCGAGGTCAAGGGTTAGATCCAGGGTGTCCACCGAGCCCATGGGGAGATCCGCGATGCTGGTCTGTAGAAGTTCCGTCTGCTCCATTAATGCCCTTGCCCCGTCTTCTGCCCCCCGACGTATGGCGCCTCACATCGTCGAGGTTCTGGACATTTTCGGATAGTTACAAGGATTCATACTAACCACGATATGTCAACAAAATTCGGTGATGGGCCAACGGAAAGCAATGCGACAATTTCCTTTATATATATCCCAGCTCTTTCGCCCGCGCAGTAAGGTCGGCTCTGAAATCGGGGTGAGCCACGGCCACCAGCTCCCTGACCCGCTCACGCACCGTGCGGCCACGAAGGCGTGCAATCCCGTGTTCGGTGACAACGATGTCGACGTTGGACCGATGAAGCGTTACTGCGGTTCCCTCGGGAAGCGTGGGAACGATTGTGGATACCTTTCCTGCCTTCGCCGTGCTGTAGCACGCAATGATCGACTTGCCGGCCCCATCCAGGCCTTCAACGGCGCCGATGGCCGTATCAGATTGCCCTCCCGTCCCTGAGTACTGGGTCGTCCCGATGGCTTCGCTTGCAACCTGGCCCGTCAGGTCAACCATGAGGCACGTGTTGACTGACACCATCTTCGTGTTCTTCCTGATGACCGCGGGGTCGTTCACCCACTTTCCGCGTTCGAATTGCACGGCGACGTTGTCGTTGAGCCAGTCGTACAGCTTGCGAGATCCCATGGCGAAGCAGCAGACGAACTTTCCTTTCATGAGCCCCTTGCACTGGTTCGTGACGACTCCCATCTCGTAGAGCTCCATCATGGAGTCGACCATCATCTCCGTATGGACGCCCAGGTTGCGTTTCTCCCGGAGGGCCAGGGCGGCCGCGTTGGGGATGCCGCCGATTCCCAGCTGAATTGTGCTTCCGTCCTCCACGAGCTCGGCGATATAGCCCCCGATTGCGATGTCCGTCCCGGAGGGGGATGGCGAGGGGAGGGACGGCACCTCCTGGTCGTACTCGACAAAACAGTCCACCGCCGTGACGTGGACCTGCGTGTCGCCGAATGTGCGGGGAAGCCGAGGATTCACTTCCAGCACGACCGTTCCTGCGGCTTCGATGACGTCCTTCTCATACGTGATGCCCAGGGAAAGCGACACGTAGCCGTGCCTGTCCGGCGGCGTACAGGTACCGAAGAACACGTCGGGGTTGTGCGCGTGGATCCGGTCCAGCGCCGCTCGATGAAGCATATTGGGCACGTAGGTGACAGTCCCTGTTCCGGCCTTCAAGGCTTCACGCGACCCCGGAGCATGGAACCAGGACGCAAGCTCGAAATGCCCTTTCATCTCCGGCCGCATGTAGAAATCGTAGGGCTTGAGGGTCAGCACGGAGAAAACACGCACGTCTTCCACCTTGTCCGCCACGGTGTGGAACCGCGACATGCAGCCCTGCGGTTCGGAGGCGCACTGAGCCACGATGACGTCGTTTCCGCTCTTGATCTGGCACACCGCGGTGTCGATGTCCACGACCTTCTTCCTGTACTCGTCCTGCCACTGCATCTTTCGCCTCCTGAGAGAATGATCAGAGCCTGACAAGGTTGGCGCCGACCGCAAGGCCAGCGCCCGATGCCACAAGGACCAGCGCGTCCCCTTTTTTCACCTTCCCGTCGCGAAGCGCCGTATGCAGCGCCATGGGCACGCACGCTGACCCCGTATATCCGTAACGGTCCATGACGCAGGTTGTTTTTCGGAGAGGGAGCCCGAGGATCCCCATGACCTCATGGATGACCGATCTGTTGATCTGCGTAAAAAGGATGTGATCCACCCTGTCCAGGTGCCATCCGGCCTTGTCCAGCAGCCGGTGCACAAGGGGAGGCCAGAGCTTCACGTTGCGGTCACCTGGGAGCTTCTGCAGCAGCTCAAGTCCCCAGGCTCCCGTCTCCAGGCGCTCCTTGGTGACAGGCTTCCGCGTGCCGCCTGCATAGACTCCGACGTAATTCCACTGCGTGCCGTCGGCCTTAAGCACCCCCTCCAGATAACCCGAAGAGCCGTTTTTCTTCTTCCTGGCCAGAAGGACCGCGCCTGCCCCATCCGCAAAAATCGTCCAGCCAAACTCATCACCCGGCCGCAGATACGCGGGCATGTTGTAGACGCCGACCACGAGGGCATAGCGAAGCGAGCTGTCCGTGACCATCATCCGGGAGGCGGCGTCGAGGGCGGTCACAAAGCTCGCGCAGGAGGCGCCGATGTCGAAAGCGCCGGACTCTGTTTCTCCGCCCTGCAGCCTTCCCTGGAGAAGGATGGAGGTCGCAGGAGAGATGTACTCAGGGGTGTCTGTTGCGACGACGAAGAGCCCCACCTCGCGAGCCTCCACGCCGGCATCCGCAAGGGCCGCCCGCGCGGCCTTTTCCGCGAAGTCCGCGGTGGTTTCCGAGATCCCGCGAAGTCGCGCGATATGCCGTGCCCGGATCCCGATCTTCGACTCCAGGCGCCCGGCGTCGAAAGCTATGCCGGTCAGACGGGCAAGCTCCGCATTGTCGATTGGCTCCCCCGGTGCGTAGATGCCTGTTCCAACGATTTGCGCCGTGGCCATGTCCCCTCCTTGTCAGTCCAGCCAGTCCGAGAACCCGCGGGACAGGTAGCCGCCGATGGCTTGCACCGCCGCGCGCGCGTTCAACGGAGACATGTCGAACGCAGCCTCGATTCCTGAATAATGGGCGATCCCCAGGAGAAACTCGATTGCGGTTGCCTGATCGGCATCGCCATTGCCTTCGGGGTTTTTAAGATATCCGTCCACGAAATGGCCGTAGTATTCCCGCACGGCGGCCGGCAGCACGAACTCGGCCTCACGGACGATGGGATAGCAGTCCTTGTCAATGGAAAGATACACCAGCCACAGCCACAGGCCGCGCAGCTCGCGCTCCAATCGGTTGAGAGGCACACCATCGCTCAAAGGCAGGTTTCGGGCGATGAACGATCGCACGTCGTGGCCCACCATCCGGATAAGCTCGGCTAAATACGCTTCCTTGGATTCGAAGTGGCTGTAAAAGGCGCCGACGGACAGCTCGGCAAGGTCGGTGATCTCGTGGATGTTCGTCTCGAAGAACCCTTTCTCACCAAAGAGCCGTTTTCCTGCGTGGAGAAGTCTCTCCCGGGCGCTCACGTCAAGGGCAATCGGGTGGGGGGTAGCGGTTCCCCCGAAGACTTTTGAGCCGTCGAAAGTCATTCCGCGGAAAAGGCCTCTGCAGAGAATATCTTCGAGATCTTCGACCCGTATCTCCACGCCATGCAGAGCGCTCCGAATTGCGCAGAAGCGCATGCCGCCAAGCGCAAAGAGATACTCAGGGAGCCCGATCTCCCTTCCCAGGGCCGAGCTCAGGCTGTGCTGGTAGATGGCCATCAGCTTTCGCTCGTACTCGAAAAATCTGTACTGACCCTCGCGGAACACCGCGACCAGCTCCGTATGTTCCCGGGAGAAGCCGACCACTGCATGAACAAGAGAATGGATTCGATCTTTTTTGCACGAGCCGCGAGGCGCTGATACTGCAGAGCGAATCATCTCAAGGACCTGCTCCAGGATCCTTCGAAAAAGTTCTTCCTTCCCATCGAAGTATCTGTAGAATACGCCATTGGAGAGCGCTGCACCCCGGCAGATCGCGGCGACTGAGACAGTTCCATACCAGTTGTGAGAAAACAGGTTTATTGCTGACTCGATCAACCGTTTCTCAGTATCCGACACAATAACCTCTTGAAGTGAGGAGCGATTCACTAATAACGACGATTATATACTTAACGTATCCACAGCGCAATAGAAAGATGTCAATATGCTTCACTGTAAGGCGCAATAAAAAGCTTGACAAGCCACAGATTCTGGATTATCACGGTGAGAGCTGATTCGGTCGTTATCCAGGTGGGGAGGGATTCTTCGAGATGCATGTCGGCATCGTCGGGCACGGTACCTGGCTCCCATCAACCTTCATGAGCGCCGGCGAAATCTCGCGTGCTACCGGCATTCCGGAAGACGTGATCGCAACAAAGTTTGGCGTCAGGCGAAAGCCGGTTTCCGCTCCCGGTGAGAGCACGGCGGACATGGGTCTCCAAGCTGCCAGAAAGGCGCTTGATGATGCAGGCATCTCAGGTTCCCAGGTCGATCTGGTGATATGGTGCGGCGCTCAGCACAAGGATTATCCCTGCTGGCTTGCAGGTCTGTATGTCGCAAACAAGATAGGAGCGCGAAACGCCTGGAGCTTCGACATGGAGGCCATGTGCGGCTCCATGATGGTCGCCCTTGACATCGCCAAGTCCCTCATAGTTGCCCGAGATGACCTGGAAACGGTGCTGCTGGTTTCCGGATACAGGAACAATGATCTCATCGATTTGAAGGAGCCGGCCACCCGGTTCATGCTGGACATCGGCTCGGGAGCATCGGCGCTGGTGCTGCGAAAGAAAGCAGGCCGCAACGCGGTTCTTGCCTCTTCCTTCCGCGGGGACGGCTCCTTTTCGGAAATGTGCATCGTGCCGACGCTCGGGTCGAAAGCGTGGCCCCCGGTTCCCGGGGACGAATCTCGCGCCCACTTCATCGTCCCGGATGAGGAAGCGTTCAAGAAAAAGCTGAACGACCTGACCCTTCCCAACTTCTATGCCGTGATACGTGAGTCCCTCCAGCGTTCCCGCCTCCAGGACCAGCCAATCGACTACCTTGCCATCCTCCATTTCAAGCGCAGCGCCCATGAGGCAGTGCTGAAGGAGCTTGGCCTGGGGCCCGGCAATACAACGTACCTGGAAGATTACGGTCACCTGGGGCAGAACGATCAGGTCCTGTCCCTGGAGCTCGGGCTCGCCGCCGGGAAAGTTCGCGACGGCTCCACGGTCGTGTTCGTGGGCGCGGGGCTCGGATTCGTCTGGGCTGCCACCGTGATCAAGTGGGGACCATGTACGGAATAAGGAGATGTCATGCGTCTGGATGGAAAAGTCTGCGTTGTAACGGGCGGCGCCCGCGGGATCGGCAAAGGGATTGTCGAGACTTTCGCCAGGGAGGGGGCGCGCAGCGTCTGGGCCCTGGACGTAAATGAAACCGAGCTTTCCGCGCTGGGGAAAAGCTCCTCTTCAATTACCGGCGCGGCCGTAGACGTGACCAGCTCGGAGGCCGTGAACGCGGTTATTCAGCGCATCCGTACAGAGTCGGGCGCCATTGACATCCTGGTCAACAATGCGGGCATCACGCGGGACGCCATGATCCACAAGATGTCTGACGCGGACTGGGACGCCGTCATCAACGTGAATCTCAAAGGTGTCTTTTTCATGACTCGCGCGGTGGCTCCAATCATGATGGAGGCGGGCAGGGGATCCATCATCTGCATCAGCTCCATCGTCGGGCTGGACGGCAACATCGGACAGTCCAATTACGCCGCAACCAAGGGAGGCGTCGTTGCCATGACAAAGGGATGGGCACGGGAGTTTGCGCGCAAGGGCGCCCGGGTGAGGGTGAACGCGATATCTCCAGGCTACACGCGAACGCCCATGATCGCGTCAGTTCCGGAAAAGGTGCTGGAGCCAATCATCGCCAGGACCCCTCTCGGGAGACTGGCTGAGATCCGCGACATCGCCAATGCGGCGCTGTTTCTCGCCAGCGACGAATCTGAGTTCATAACGGGCCAGGTCCTCCGTGTGGACGGCGGACTTGTGCTGTAAAAGCTTGAAGCATCCGCGGGCAACCCCGCGGACAGCCAGGGAGTGAAGGAGGGTATATGAGGAAGGCTTGTGTGGCAATCGCGTGCTTTGCGCTGCTCGCCGCCGCTGCGTTCGCACAGGGCGTCATAAAGCTGGGCGCAAACTGGCCACTTGGGGACGTGAGCGGGATGGAATGCTCCAAGGCTGCCCAGCTGGCAGTAGATGAGATAAACAAGGCCGGGGGCGTCCTGGGAAAGCAGCTGCAACTGGTGGTTGTCGATGACGAAGGCAAGGGTGACAAGGGCGTCGCCGCAATCGAGAAGCTCGCCACAGTCGACAAAGTGGATGTTCTCCTGGGCGGTATTGCATCCGGGGTGGCCGTGGCGCAGGTTCCCACCATGAAGAAATACCAGATTGTCACGGTTGCCACGGGAGCGGCCGCAAGCGCAAGCGTGGAAAAAGCCCTGGGCCCGAGCCCCGGATCCGACTGGTATTTCCACCTCCATCCCTGGGACTACAACCAGGGCCAAAGCTACTACGACGGGTGGGACGCAATCCAGAAAAAATACCCGAACGTCAAGATCAAGAGGATCTTCCTGGCCTATGAAGAGGGAGCTTTCGGAAAGTCGTCTTTTGACGCTTCCAAGGCGCTCTTCGGATCCCGCTACACGTTTGATGGCTCTTCATTCAAGAGCGCCTTGATGGGCGGTTCGGATTATTCCTCCGTGCTCGAGGCAGCCAAGGATTTCAAGCCGGATCTGTTCATCTGGGCCGGATACGCGCAGGACGCGCTTCCCCTGCTTGAACAATCCAAGGCCATGAAGTTCTCCCCGCCGATCTACCTCGGGGCGCCACCTGCATGGCCCGTGGACATGGGAAAATCCCCGCTTGCTGAGGGCATCATGCTGTATGGAATGTGGGCGCCTTCGATCAATGACATCAGCCCGGCAAGCAAGAAGTTCTACGATGCGTACGTGGCCGCAAACGGCACCGCCCCGACCAGCTATTTCGCGCCTCTTTCCTACAGCGCAGTCTACATCATCGCGGACGCGATAAAGCGCGCGGGAGGAACGAACAAGGAAAAGCTCATCAAGGCGCTGGAAGCCACGAAGTATGCATCCCCGCTGGGTGAGACGATCACCTTCACTCCGTCGAACATCATCAAGCACCAGGGCATCAAGAACCAGAAGATCCTGCAGTGGCAGGAGGGCAGGCAGGAAGTGATCTGGCCGTTCGAGGTCCAGTCACATCCCATTGCGTATCCTCTTCCTCCGTGGAAGTAGCATGAAAGTCGAAATGGCCCGGCTGCGCGTGCGGCCGGGCCAGGCCCGGCAGATTGCCCTCTGGACGGCCCTTGCAGTGGCGGGGACTGCGGCCGTAGCGCTGTGGAAACCGACTGCGCTGGTGTATGGAGTGCAGCGAGCCGGCCTCTACGCCGCCGTTGCAATCCCCATGGCTCTCATCCTCGGCATCGTCCATATCGTGAACCTGGCCCATGGAGAGCTCATGATGGTGGCGGCCTACCTGGCATACTTTGCCGCCAGGCTCCTGGGCCTGGATCCGTTTGTATCCCTGATTCCGGTGGCTCTTGTCATGGCGGTTTTCGGCCTGATCGTGTACCTGCTCACCATCAAGCACGCCTTGAAGGCGCCCGAGCTCAACCAGCTCATTCTTACGTTCGGTCTTGCAATCGCGCTGAGCCAGACTGTGAACCTCGTGTTCACCTCGCAATCGTGGAAGCTCTCCCTGGACTACGTGTCAGCCTCTGCAACGGTCGGGGACGTCAGCTTCGGCGTCTTCGATTTCGTCTACGCGGGAATTGCAATCGTGCTTGCCGTCGGCTTGAAGCTTTTCCTGACCCGGACTCGCATGGGCAAGGCGGCGCTTGCCGTGGGCCAGAACCCGCGAGGAGCGGCAATCGTGGGAATCGACGTGGGAAGGACCTACGCGTTCGTGTTTGCCCTTGCTGTTGGTCTCATTGGCGCCGTGGGCTCGGTGTTTCTTGCGAGGCAGGCGATCTTTCCCCTTGTGGGCGGGCCGTACACCATGAAATCCTTCTGCCTGGTCGCCATGGCAGGGGTGGGCAACATCGTGGGCATCCTGTATTGCAGCCTGGCCCTCGGCCTGGCCGAAAGCATCATCAACAGCATCAGGGGATACGCCGGATGGTCCAACCTGGTGTTCTTTGCGATCATCATTGCGACAATCCTGGTGCGCTCTTTGCGGGAGAGGAAGGCGTGACGCAGGCGATCCGAAAGCTCCTTCCCGTCCTTGTCATCGCGGCCGGGATCCTGTTTCCTTTCATCGCCGGACCGTACCCCCTTGCCGTTGCGCAGAGCGTTCTCATCTCCATGGCCCTGGCAGTCAGCTGGGACATGCTTCTGAGATCTGGACAGATCTCATTCGGCATTGCCGGGTTCTTCGGCATCGGGGCATATGCGGCGGCCATGACTGCGCTCAAGGCCGCGGTGCCGCCATTGGCTTCCATCCTGCTTGCGGGGGCCTGCGCGGCCGCCGTGGCTTTTGTTCTGGGATTCATCATCCTGCGGCTCCGGAAGGTCTATTTCGCAATTACGACTCTTGCGCTCGCCGAGATCTTCCAGGTGATCATCCATAATTGGGGGGACTTCACGGGCGGCCCCGAGGGCCTTGTCCTGCCTTCCCTCATTTTCAACGGCAACTCGCGGGCACTCTTCTGGCTTGCGCTGGCTGTCGTGCTCATGGCCTGCGGCCTGTCCTCCTGGTTCCAGCGCTCCCGGCTCAGGTTTGCCCTCACCGCGGTTAGAAACAATGAAGTGAGCGCGCGGTCCAGCGGGATCGACATCTTCAAATATCTCATGGTCGCCTTCGTGACCACATCCTTCATCCAGGGAATTGCAGGCGGCATCCAGGTTCAGATCTACGGATATGCCTCGCCGGACTCCGTCTTCGACCCGAACTATACTCTTCTCCCTCTTGCAATGGCTCTGCTTGGCGGAACCTACAGCACGCCGGGTCCCGTCCTGGGCGCGGTTCTCCTTGGCGTTGCCTCCGAGTACCTCAAGCTGAAAATCCCGTACGGCCACCTCGTCGTTTACGGAATCATCATCGTTCTGGTCATTCTCCTTCTCCCGGAGGGGCTGTACGGCCAGTACCGCCGGCGCGTCAGGGCACGAGCAACCGTCAGTGCGCCCGGCAATGGAACGGCACATGCCTGACCTGCAGACCTTCGGCCTCTCCAAGCATTTTGGCGGGCTGATGGCAGTCAACAATGTCTCCTTCACTCTCCAATGCGGGGAGATCCTCGGCGTCATTGGCCCGAACGGTGCCGGCAAGACCACATTCATCAATCTGGTCTCCGGCATCTATACGCCCTCGGGCGGCCGCATCCTTTTCAAGGGCAGGGACATCACGGGCCTCCCTGCTCACAGACGCGCGCAGCTGGGGATTGCCCGCACTTTCCAGATCATTCATCCGTTGGAGAACCTCGACGTCCTGGAAAACGTGATGCTGGGCTTCATCTTCAGCCGGCACATGGGGTTGCGGGAGGCACGGCGCTCCGCAGAGGCTCTGTGCGACTCCCTGGGGCTCGGCGGCCTGTCCCGCGATGTCTCGCAGATCACGATGCTGGAAACCAAGAAGATGGAGATTGCCCACGCCCTTGCAAACGCGCCCTCCATCCTCTTTCTGGACGAGGTCATGGCCGGGCTGAACGTCGACGAAACGATAGAGGTCGTTCGTCTGGTGCAGGGGATTGCCGGTGAGCGCAATATCGGCGTGGGCGTGGTGGAGCACGTGATGAGCGTCATCCGGGACCTGACGCATCGGGTGATCGTTTTGGAGGCGGGGGAGATCATTGCCGCAGGCCCGTATGAGGAGGTCGCAAGGAACCCCAGGGTCATTGCCGCTTACCTGGGAGGAGCTACCTGATGCTGCGGGTCACCGACCTCGAGTGCAGCTACGGCCGCATTCCGGTTCTCAGGGGAGTAAGCCTCGCAGTCGGAATGGAGTCCGTGGGGCTGTTCGGGCCCAACGGCGCCGGCAAGACTACGCTCATCAACGCGATCATGGGTATGGTCCGTCCCAGCGCGGGCAGCGTAGAGGTGGACGGCCGTGACCTGACCGCGCTCAAGACCCACCAGATTGCCCGCGCCGGTATTGCCCTTGTCCCCCAGGAGCGGGAGCTTTTCCCCGGCATGTCGGTGGCGGACAACCTTGAGCTGGGCGCAGCCTACATTCCGCATGCCCGGGACATCACTGAGAAACAAAGGGAAACCGTGCTGGGGCTGTTTCCCATCCTGCGGGAACGCTACCGCCAGCTGGCCGGCACCCTGTCCGGAGGCCAGCAGCGCATGGTGGCGATTGGCCGGGCCCTCATGGCGAACCCGCGCCTTCTTATCCTGGACGAGCCTTCCCTGGGCCTCCAGCCCTCGATTGTGTCGGAGGTCTTCGAGAAGCTTGCGCAGCTCAAGGCAACGGTCTCAATTCTCGTTACCGAGCAGAACGTGCGGGAAAGCCTGCGGGCCGTTGATCGAGGGTATGTTCTGGAGAATGGAACCGTGGCCCTGGAAGACAGCGCCGCGGGGCTCCTGGACAACCCTCACGTGATCAAGTCGTACCTGGGCATCTGAGACATGCCGCGAACGACCGGATCTCGTGCTTGCGGAGCTGCGGGTTTGAGGGAACGATGACCGGGAAGGCAATTACGGTTGGAGGGACGCGCGTCTCCTACCTGGAGCGCGGCACAGGTCTCCCCGTGATCTTTGTGCACGGCAACACAGGTTCGAGCCGATGGTTCCACCGGGTATTGGATGTTCCCGGCTGCAGGACCATTGCGCTGGACATGCCGAACTTCGGCGGCTCGGGACCGCTGCCGGGAGAGCCTGACATCGATGGCTACGCGGACGCAGTGGCTGGTTTTCTTCGAGCTCTTGGAATCGAGATGTCGGTCCTTGTGGGGCATTCCCTTGGGGGCGCGGTTGCCATCTCGCTGGCTGTCCGTCATCCCCAGTTGTTGTGCGGGTTGGTTCTCGTGGATTCCGCCGCTCCCTCCGGGCTCCAGACCCCTGAAGACCGTTATCCGCTCATACAGTCCATGCAAAACAACCGGGGTATTCTCGCCAGGGCCCTTTCCGCGGTTGTTCCAACGCTGAACGACACTGAGTTTTTCGAGAGCCTTGTCGACGACGCAAGCCTCATGGCTGGCCCCGCGTGGATTGGAAATGCCCGCGCCCTGGGCCGGTTTGACTACCGTGGAAGGTGCGGAGCGTTTCGCGCTCCTGTCCTCGTCATATGGGGAAAGAAGGATGTCATCGTAACGGAAGCCATGGCCCGTGAAACGGCCATCGCATTCCCGGGGGCCCGGCTCATCGTCCTGGATGAGGTGGGGCATTCGGTTGTGGTCGAGGATCCTTCGCGTTTTATGAAACTTTTGTCGCAATTCGTATCTGGTTTGGGAAAGGAAGACGCATGAGCCGGGTGAGCATTGTCGGTGCGTACAACACGAGGTTCGGCAGCTTCGTGAAGAAGAACAGGGAAACTGGCGAGGTGGTGGATGTCACTACGATCTATGACCTGATGATCGAGGCAGGGCGGGGCGCCCTGAAAGATGCCGGGATCTCGGGAAAAGACGTGGACGGCGTGTGGGTCGGCAGCTGCGCACCCGGCCTGTTCACCAATCAGGAGCACATTGCTGCAATGGCGCCGGAGATCGATCCGGAGGGGCTTCGTTTCAAGCCCATGACGCGCTGTGAGGACGCCTGCGCCTCCGGCTCAGTCGCCCTCTACAATGCCATGTATGCCGTGGAAGCAGGACGGGCGCGGATTGCGCTGGTGGTCGGCGTGGAGAAGATGAACCTTCTGGATACCGCGGGCGTCACGCATGCCCTTGCCACGTGCTCCTTCTGGCCGGAGGAAGGCGCGCGCGCCATAACGTTTCCCTGCCTTTTTGCGGAGTACGCAAAAGGCTATGCCGCTCATCATCGGCTCTCCAACGAGCTTCTTGCGCGCATGCTGGCTTCTGTTTCAGCCCTTGCATACAGAAACGGGCTGGACAATCCACTTGCTCACTTCGGAAAGGGAGGACCGACGGACAGGATGGGGCTGGTCACCTCCCAGGCCATCCTGGACCTTCCCGAAGAGAAGAATCCAATGATCGCAAAACCGCTGCGCCTGCACGATTGCTCCCTGATCTCCGACGGCGCTGCGGCCGTGGTGATCATGGAGAGCGGCGCGGCCGCCGGCCTTGCCGGCACGGCGGTGGAGATTGCCGGTATCGGGCACGTGAATGAGCGCATGGCGCTTTCCGCCCGGGCCAACATGCATGAGCTTGCCGCGGGAAAAGAGGCGGCGCGCCGCGCGTTTGAAGAGGCGGGCATGGGCATCTCCGACGTCGACGTGGCGGAGGTGCATGACTGTTTCACGGTCAACCAGCTTCTCTGCACAGAGGCGCTTGGTCTTTCGGCAGACGGCCGCTCGGGATACGACTACATTGACGGCAGGTTCGGCAGGGAGGACGCAGGCTGCTGCGTCAATCTTTCCGGCGGCCTGAAGGCGAAAGGTCACCCTGTCGGCGCCACCGGAGTCTCAATGCACGCCATGCTGTACAAGCAGCTCACGGGCGGTCCTGTCGGGGCCGCACCCAGCCGCAAGCAACCCCAGGTCGGCGTCACTTTCAACGTTGGGGGGTCGGGAGTCACCAACTGCGTGTCGGTCCTGCGCAGGCGAAGATAGGAAGGCAATCGACCGCGTTCTGCTGCTCAAAGGCATCCGTCTCTCCTTCCGTCAACTAATTTCCTTGACTGCGGACGCTGACCTCCGTTATCATGAGAAACCTCAATCGATACGGTAACGGGACGTGCACACGAGACGCTGGAGAGGTGGCCCCAGCGCTGAAAGGAAACCACGTGAAGATCAGCTTTCACACCGACGCGTTCAACTCCGCGGCTTTCAGCTTCGAGAAGTGCCTCCAGTGGGCCAGCAAGAATGATGTCCACTTCATCGAACCCGGTGTCATCGATGGAGTTTCCTGGATTCACGGCCTGGGATATTTCCCCCATGTCTCCCTTACCGAAGATCCGCTCCTGCTCTCCCGGAAGATGGAGCGCTACGGGGTGCGCTTCTCCCAGGTCGACGCGGCGTATCCACTCTCCGGCAAAGACGGTCCCTATCTCGGCGTGCCCTATGTCTTGAAGACCCTGCCCTGGGCGCGGGTGGCGGGCTGTCCCAATATCGCCACAACCGACGGCCTCCTGAAGCCGGAGGGGCTCTCGGACGCGCAGGCCATGGAGCTGATGAAGCAAAGCTACGGGGCCATCGTCGAAACCGCGGAAGTCTACGGAATCAACATCAACATCGAGATCCACGGCTACTTCACCACCCGACCCGACATGATTGCGAAGATGCTCGACTTCGCGGGGAGCAGGAATTTCGGGCTGAACTTCGACACGGGCAATTCGTTCATAGCGGGGCAGGACCCCGTTGAGTTCAGCCGGAGGTTCATCAAGAGAATCAACCATGTCCATATCAAGGATGTCTCGGAGAGCCTTGCCGCGGCTTCGCGGGGGAAGGAGACGGGCATTGCGGTCAGCCAGTGCGCCATAGGCGATGGCGTGAACGCGGAGAACATCAAGAAAGTCGTGGCCTTGCTGCGCGACAGCGGCTACAGCGGCGTGCTCAGCATGGAATGCGAGGGCCAGGGCGGACCCCTGATCGAAAAGTCGCTTTCCTGGCTTCGCCGCACACTCAAAGAGCTCGGTATCCCCGAAGAGCACTAGGGTTCTTCGGGAGACTCAAGAGGAGGTATCTCATGACCAGAAAATGGCTCATTGGACCAAAAGTATTGGTTATCGCGTTCGCCGTCTTTGCGTTCGTCGTCGGTGACATGACGCTGTTCGCCGCTCCGGCGGGGAAACAGCTGGTCTACGGCTACGTCACGCCCGGACCCGATACGTGGTACAAGAGGGACGTGGACGGGTTCGTCTACGCCGCGCAGAAGGCCGGAGCAAAGGTGATTGTCCTGAACTCCGACTACAACGCGGAAAAGGAGATCGCGAACATCGACTCCCTGATCAACCAGGGCGTTGACGGAATGTGCATCTTCACGTTCAACCAGAACGGCGCGAACATCGCGGCAAAGAAATGCGCTGCGGCGAACATCCCGCTCGTAGTGACGGACAACGTGGGCCAGGTCCTGAAGTCCGGCTCCGACGTGGTGGCCGCGATCGACTTCGACTGGAACGCAATGGGCAAGGACGTGGCCCAGTACATCGCCAAGACCTACCCGGGTGAGAACGTCGCAGTGATCATGGGCCTGTTCGAGCACATCCCCGTGCAGATGTTCCGCGCGTCATTCGAGCCCACTGTTGCTCAGCTGGGCAAGAACAAGATCGTCGCGGTGCGTGACGGCCGATACGACCCGAACGAGGCAGTGAACCAGGCCCAGGACCTCATCCAGTCCGGCCAGAAGTTCTCCGTGCTCTTCGTGTTCAACGACGACATGGGCGTTGCAATTGTCCGCATGCTGAAGACCCGCGGCCTTCTCAACAACCCCATCAAGGTCATCACGACAAACGGCTCTCCCTCGGGCATCGAGGCCATGAAGGAAGGCGGTATCAAGTATTCCGTCTCCAGCTCCCCCGGGTGGGAAGGCATGATCTCTTTCCTTGCACTGCATTCATACGTGAACGGAAAAGTCACGACAAAGAACCAGCAGATTCTCCTGCCTATAGCTCCCATCACTCCCAAGACGATCGATGACAAGACAAAGGTCATCCCCTGGGAAGTGGATCCGGTGTGGCTCCAGCTCACCAAGACCAGCTTCCCCCAGTACACGGGGCTGTATTAGGCTCATCGCCGCGCGGGGAAACCCGCGCGGCTCTTTTCTGGAGCGCAATGTGTTGGCATCCATCATCAACGCAACGAAAGTCTACGGCTCACACAAGGCTCTCAACAATGTGAGCTTCGAGCTTGCCGAAGGGGAGGTCCATTGCCTGGTCGGAGAGAACGGCGCCGGCAAGTCGACGCTGACGAAGATACTCTCCGGGGCAATAGCGCCTGAGTCGGGCAAGATCTTTATTGCCGGGACAGAACACAGGGGCCTCACGCCCAGGCGGGCCATCGAGCTCGGCGTCTCGACCATCTACCAGGAGGCCGAGCTCATCGACAGCCTCACGGTGGCGGACAATATCTTCCTGGGGGACGAAAGAAGGGCACGTTTCCCGCTCGTTGTCGACACGCGTGCCCAGAATGAGAAAGCGCGGGAGCTCATCAAATCCCTGCACCTCAACCTGAGGGAAGGCGCGGTCGTGGAGAGCCTGTCTTCCGCGCAGAAGCAGATGCTGCAGATCGTGAAGGCGCTCTACCGGGACGCCAGGATTATCATCATGGATGAG
This sequence comes from uncultured Spirochaetota bacterium, assembly GCA_963710335.1. Lineage (GTDB taxonomy): Bacteria > Spirochaetota > Spirochaetia > SZUA-6 > Fen-1364 > Fen-1364. The sequence continues at coordinate 61,220 of CAVQAA010000005.1, read as the reverse complement.
CCAACAAGCTCCCTGGGCCTGGAGGAGACGAACTCTCTCATGGACCTGATCCGCAGCCTCAAGCGCAAAGGAATCGGCATCATCTATATTTCGCACTACCTGGAGGAGATTTTCGAGATCGGGGACAGGATCACCATCCTGAAGGACGGGGAGAGCATGGGCACGTTTCCCGTCGGGCAGACCGACATGGAGACGGTGATACGCATGATGGTCGGACGGGATGCCTCCCTTTTCTACACAAAGGAAGAGGTGAAACCCGGGCCTGTGCAGGTGGAGCTTCTCCATCTGGGGCGTCATGGCGTGGTTGAAGACGTGAGCTTCGATGTCCGAGCAGGGGAGATCTTCGGAATCGGCGGCCTGGTGGGCTCCGGCCGCAGCGAGCTCGTCAACCTGATCTTCGGCGCGGACAGGAAGGACACGGGAGAAATCCGCATTGGCGGCAGGCCGGTGCGCGCGCGCTCGCCGCATCAGGCGGTTGCCGCAGGGATCTGCCTCATCAGCGAAGACAGGAAAAAGCTGGCAATGTTCTCTCCCCGCAGCGTCACGGAGAACATCGCCATCGTGCACAACGAGCGCTACGAGCCGCCCCTGCTCAGCCTTGCAAAAGAGCGCAGACGCGTGAATGAAATGGTCCAGAAGCTCTCAATCGCCGTGACGGATCAGGACGAACAGACCATCGCGGAGCTCTCCGGCGGTAACCAGCAAAAAGCGGTCATTGGCAGGTGGCTGCTCAGCGAAGCCACGCTGTACATCTTCGATGAGCCCACAAAGGGGGTGGACGTGGGCGCGCGCGCTGAGATATTCCGCCTCATGGTGGAGCTGGCGAAGGCGGGAAAGAGCATCATCATGGTTTCCTCCGACATGCCGGAGCTGATTTCCATGAGCGACCGCATCGGGGTGATGCGCGGGGGCAGGCTTACCCACGTGCTGGAGAAGCGCGGGATCACCGAGGAAAAGCTCATAAAACTCTTCATTGGAGTCTGACATGCAGAGAACCGTCGCGATCTTTCGAAACCAATGGTTTTTCCTCCTCCTCGTCGAGGCGGTCCTTGCCATCGTAACGGGCCTCATCAATCCCCGCTTTTTCGGGTTGAGCAACATCGAGAACATCCTTGAGCAGGTTTCCGTGCTCGGCCTGGTGGCGGCGGGGGCAACGCTTCTCATGATCTCGGGAAACTTCGACATATCGGTCGGAGCGAACATCGGCATCTCTGCCTGCGTCATGGCCATGATGATCAAGGCGGGGTACGGCTACGTGGTCCCTGTGGTCGTGGGTGTAGCGCTGGCAACCTTCAACGCTTTCTTCGTCGGAGCTTGCTCCATTCTTTTCAAGGCGCCGTCGTTCATCATTTCCCTTGCCTGCATCGGGATTTTCCGCGGGATTGCCCTTGCTTTCACGAAGGGAGTGCTCCAGCTCATTTACGGAAAGTTCGAGTTCCTGGGAACCAAGAGGTTCTTCAATATCATCCCGCTTCTTTTCCTCATCAGCATTGCCGGCTATCTGGTCATCCACGTCATTTTGAAGTACATGAAGCTTGGGCGCAGGGCATTCGCAATTGGCAGCAACGTCCAGGCCAGCTACCTCGCCGGCATTCCCATCAATTTGAACAAGCTCGTGTTCTTCATCATCAACGGGCTTCTTGTCGGCACGGCGGCCATGCTTCTGCTCTCGCGCATCGGCGCCGCCCAGCCGTCAACCGGCAACGGCATAGAGCTCCAGGCCATTGGCGCGGTTGTCATTGGCGGTACCCCCATGACTGGCGGCAAGGGAAAAGTCATTGGCACTTTCTTCGGTGTGCTTCTCACGGGAATTATCTCCAACGCTCTTAACATGCTCCAGGTGAATCCCTATTTCCAGGACGTGGCCATTGGAGGGCTCATCATCATATCCCTGGCCGTGAGCGCTTTCAGCCAGCGCGAGCAGCGCGCGTAGGCGGAAGGCCCGTTGTCAGGAGGCCGCCTGCATGTCCCAGAAGCCCTGGAGAATGTAGGTACAGGCCACCGCCCCGGGGTCATCACGGCCTTTTGATTGCTCCTGGTAGTACGCGAGCCGCCCGTGCTGGGCCACCATGTCCTTCGACGCGGCAAGGCCGCGGACCGCTCCCTCACGGAGCCGGGCCAGCGCATCAGGCACCGACGCGCCCGAGGTCACCGCATCCGCAAAGCTCCTGGAGGCGGGAACCAGAACGTCGACTATGGTCTTCTCACCCGTCTTTGCTTTTCCCCGTTGCATGATTCCCGTGGTGAACGCGTCGAAGAACATCACCAACTCCGGCCCGGCAAGGGTAGTGTGCCCCAAAACGGATTTGCCGCCGGCCATGAAGCCGGTTCCGACAAGCGTGCCCATTGTGGAAGGGGCGGCGCGCGCTATGGCCATGCCGACTTTCATGAGGAGCTTGCCCGGGTCTGTTTCCTCGCCTTTCTCCGCCTCTTCACGCGCCGCGGAGAATCCCTTCTCCATGGTGAGGCCAAGATCGCCGTCCCCCATTGCTCCGTCCAGGCTGATGAGCTCTTCTTTCTTCTCCGCCATGATGTCTGCGATGCGCGAGACAATGGATCTGATGTCCTGGACCGTGATGGAGTCCATGGCTACAGCTGCGCCTGCTCGAAGAACGGCGTCCGTGCGGGCCTTGCCAGCAGCTTCTTCAGCTCGTCATCGAGCTTCAAAAGGGAGATGGATGCACCGGCCATTTCGAGCGAGGTTGCAAACTCCCCTACGTAGACATGGAAAACGGAGATATTTCTGTCCTTCAGGATGAGACCCACCTTGCGATAGATGAGGTACAGCTCTTCCTTCGGCGTGGCACCCAGTCCGTTGATGAGCACGGCCACCTCCGAGCCGGCCGCGAAGGGGAGATCCTTGAGCACCGGCTCCATCATCTCTTCAACGATGGCGTCGACCGTCTTGAGCTGGCCCCGCCGGATCCCCGGCTCTCCATGGATCCCCATGCCGATCTCCATCTCGTTTTCCCCGAGGGAGAACTGGGGCTTGCCGACCTCAGGAACTATGTTCGGGGACAGGGCAACACCCATGGTTCGAACGTTCTCCCCCGCCTTCTCCGCGATACGCTTGACTTCGGAGAGCGGCGCAAGCTGGTCCGCCATGGCCCCGGCACACTTGTAGAGAAAAAAGATGCCGGCCACGCCGCGGCGCTTGCCCTCCTGGCCCTTGGGGGCCGAGGCCACATCCTCCGCGCCCACAACCTGCTCCACGGTGATGGAGTCCATGGCTGCCATGTCCTTTGCCATGTCGAAGTTCATGATGTCTCCGCCGTAGTTGCCGTAGATGTACAGGACGCCGGCCCCGCCGTGAACGGCCTTTGTGACGGTCAGCATCTGCTCCGCGCTCGGAGACTGGAACACGCCGCCAACCGAGCAGCCGTCCAGCATGCCCTGACCGACGTATCCCAGGAACAAGGGAAGGTGTCCTGAGCCGCCTCCCGTGGCAATTCCTACCTTGCCCTTGCGAGGGCCGCCGGACCGCACGACGCATCGGCGGTCGTTCATGGCGCAGGAGAGCTGGTCGGGGTGCGCAAGGAGGATCCCCTCCAGCATTTCATCGACAAAGTGCCTGGGCTCGTTGATGAACTTCTTCATGTTGCCTCCTTGACGCTCTGGCGCTCCACCAGCTCGCCTCCGATCAGGATCTTGGAGCAGGGCTTCTCAGGGTTCTCGATTCTCTCCTTCAGCAGGGCGATGGCGGCAGACCCGATCTCCTTGTTGGAGACGCGGATCGTGGTGAGGGGTGGATCGTTGTACACGGAGGCAGGCAGGTTGTCGAAGCCGACCAGGGAAACGTCCTCGGGGACGCGACGGCCGGCTTCCCTCAGGGCGCGCGTCACGCCAAGGCATACAATGTCGTTGCAGCAGAACAAGCCTTCCGGCAGCTCCCGACCCGCGGCCAGGAAGCGTGAGAAGTCCTCATACGCCCCCTGGTATGTGGAGTCCACGGGAAGTATGAACCGCTCCTCCACCGTGCGGCCCAGGTGCGCGAGGCATCGCCGGAACCCTTCCTCCCTGATGCGGAAGTTTGCAACGTTCACGGGCGATGTCACCATGCCGATTGTCCGATGTCCGGCTCTCACAAGCCGCGACACGGCAAGGAATACGGAATCAAGGTTGTTCATGTCGACGAAATCGAAGGGGAGGAAATCGTGGCTCGTGTCAAGGAAGACCATCGGTCTCTGGACCGCGGCAATGCCGGTGATCTCCTGCGGGGAAAGCTCGGTGCCCAGGATGAGGAATCCCGCGACGTCCTGCTGTTCCATCTGCAAGGTGATGTCACTGATGCCGGCGCTTGCGGGGAAGGAAGCGAACTCAACCCGCAGTTGCACGCCCTTGGCTGTGTGGGTAATGCCGTCAATGTAGTCTGATATGAATACGTTGTGATTCTGGTTCAACGTGTGCCCATGCCGGATCAGCTTGAGGAACTGAACGGTGCCTCTCTTGAGCGCCTTGGAGGGACGTCTTTTATAACCGCCCTCTTTGGCGATGCCCAGGATTCGCTCCCGAGTATGCCTGCTGACTCCATGCCGGTTGTTGAGCGCAAGGGAAACGGTCGCCATGGATACACCAGCTTTTTTGGCAATGCTTTCATAGTTCATAAGATGTTTATATCACATACTTTTAACTAAAAGAACAACTTTTTTGAAATTCTCACCCATTTTTCTACGAGCTACCTGCAATATCTTTATATGCAACATATTAGTACTTAAAGCGATCGCATTCAACCCACAGACAACTCCTCAAAAATGTCAAAACTATTTAATTATTTTAGTTGAAATTAAGCTTGACAATGACTGAAAACAGATTGATAATTCGCACGAAACGGGAGCCGGAAGACCCGTACTAGATTCGCAACAAGGAGGGTTTCATGAAGGCAAAGCGCAAAGCCCCAATGCTTTTGGCATTGTCGGTCATTGTCCTTTTCGCACTTGCAAGCTGCGGAGGGGGCGGCGGCAAGGTTGAGCTTAACTTGCTTGACTCGTTCCTGCCCAATTTGTCCGAATCCTACAACGTCAGCCTCAACTTGAAAATCAAGGACTTCGAAGCGAAGCACCCCGAAGTCAAGCTGGTTCGCGATCAGTCGTCATCCGACGTTCTGGACACCAAGGTGCCGACCCTGGGAGCGGCGAACCAGCTGCCTGACCTGTTCGCAGCGCGCTCGTCATGGACGCCCAAGTTCGCGGATGCGGGGGAGGTCCTTGCCATCGAGACGCTGATGAAGGACAACAAGCCGTTCATGGACGGGTTCATTCCGGGCATGTTGAACGACTTCCAGTACAAGGACGCCCACTACGGGATTCCCTGGCAGGCGATGCCCATCTCCGTCATGTACTTCGACATGGATCTGCTCAAGAAGGTCGGCATCACCAAGGCGCCCGCGACATTCGATGAGATGCTGGCTGCCATCAAGAAGCTCAAGGCCGCGGGCATCACCCCGATTGCCATGGGAGACAAGGGAAAATGGCAGTGCAGGCTGCTGTTCTCCGGCCTGAACGTGAGGAACGCCGGCCCCGACTATCTGGAGAAGCTGAAGAGCGGCCAGATGAAGTTTACCGATCCCCCGTTCGTGAAGACCGTCGACGTCTTCGCGCAGCTGGGCAAGGCAGGCGCGTGGAACAAGGATTTCACCAGCATCGACTACACGCAGGCCCGCGCGCTGTACTTCAACAAGAAAGTGGCGATGTACAATGAGATGGTCACTTTCGCGCAGATCGAGGATGACCAGTGGCCCGCGGAGCTGAAGGGTGACGCGACACAGTTCTCCTTCTTCCCGCAGCTTCCCGGAGAGGATCTCAGCAAGGGAATCGCGGTGCCAGTGGCAACTGACTGGGGCATTGCATTCAATTCCAAGCTTTCGGGCAAAAAACTCTCGGCCGCGCAGGCGTTCGCCGTGGAAGTCCTGGGAGATGACTACACCAAGGTCCTCGAGTCAAAGGGCGGCGTTGGCGTGCGGAAGGTCGAGGGCGTTGACTTCTCCAAGGTTCCCGAGGCGGTGAAGCGGTACTTCGACGAGCTGTCTCCAAAAGTCGTCGCGGGCGGCCATATAGACGGAAGGATGCCCAGCAGCGTCACGGACGCCGTCTCCGCCAACCTGCAGAACGTCATGTTGGGGCAGGTGAGCACCACCGTGGCCCTCAAGAACATGCAGGATGCCCTGGACAAGGCTCTCCAGTCGAAATAGGGAATTTTCTGTATTGTCTGTAGTGTAGAAGAAGAGACGGGAACCGCGTGTTCCCGTCTCTTCGAGCATGTCGGAATCAAGCATGTCAAACAGGAAACCTCTCGGCAAGCTGATAGCAATCTTCATCCTTCCAGGGATGTTCCTCTTTGCTTTTTCCATTGTCGTTCCGACCATCGTTGCAATCTGGTACAGCCTGAACCAATGGCCAACGCTCACAAAGCCGCATTGGAGCGGCCTTTCCAATTTCGTCGACCTTGCAAAAGACAGCCTGTTCTGGTCTTCGCTCTGGAACAATCTCAAGCTTGCGCTGTATACGTTGGTGGGCCAGGTCGGCATTGGCTACCTGATGGCGTTTCTCCTGACCTCCCGTCTCGTCAAGACCCGGCAGTTTCTCCGCACCGTGATGTTCTTTCCTGTCATGATCTCCACGGTCGTTCTCAGCTTTCTCTGGACCCTCGTGTACAACAACGATTACGGCATGTTGAACGTGGTGCTTCGGGCCGTCGGGCTGGGCAACTATGCGGACGCGTGGCTGAGCGACCCTCACATCGTGGTCGGCGCCCTTGCCGTTCCGTTGATCTGGCAATGGTTCGGATTCTACATGGTGATATTCATGGGCGCCCTCGGCACCATTCCGAGGGAAATAACGGAATCGGCTGAGCTCGATGGCGCGGTGGGCTTCAAGAAGGCCTTCTTCATCAGCATTCCCCTGACCTACGACGCCGTCGTCGTGGCCGTCCTGCTGTGCCTCTCCGGCATCATGAAGATGTTTGACACGGTCCTGGTCATGACCGAGGGCGGACCCGGCAACAGTTCCATGGTGCTGGCGCTCTATGCTTACCGGGTTTCTTTCCGGAATATCCAGCTTGGCTACGGGAATACGATTGCAGTCGGCATCGTCATCGTGAGCCTTGCAATTACATTCCTTGCCCGTGGCCTCCTGGGAGGCAAGCGCTATGCGCGATAGGAGCCCCAGGATTGCCCCGGTACTGGCAAACATCCCCTTGTTTGCGATTGCCGTCACCTGCATCTACCCGCTCGTCTGGCTTGCGTATTCCTCCCTCAAGACGGAAAACGAGTTTGTCCGCAGCATGTTCAGCCTACCGACCTCCCTCCAATGGAACAACTACTACCTCGCCCTCATAAAGAGCAAGGTCCTCTTCTATTTCTTTAATACAGTATTCAATGGCGTCACGTCGGTTGCCGTGATCGTTTTCTTCGCCTTCTGCATCGGCTACTTTCTTGCGCGCTACGATTTTAGGGGAAAGAACCTCGTCAACTCTCTCCTGATGCTCGGTCTCGTCGTGCCCGTGCACTCGCTTCTTGTGCCGATGTACATCCAGTACAAGCTGCTGGACATGGTGGATCACAGGGGGGTGTTAATCTTGCCCTACCTGGGCATCATGCTCCCCATCGGCGTCTTCCTGATCGAGGCGTACGTCAAGACACTCCCCCGGGAGCTGGAGCAGGCGGCGGAGATCGAAGGAGCGACATTGTTTCAGACGATCACGGGGATCATTGTGCCGCTCACCGGTCCCATCCTGATCACGGTGATCATCATCACCTTCAACTTCGCGTGGAACGAGTTTCCTTTTTCCCTTGTTCTGAACGCCAGTGAGCGTGTGCGAAACATAGCCGTGGGCATCATGAATTTTGCAAGTGACTGGGATACGAAGTGGACCCTGCGGATCGCCGCGTGCGTCATATCGCTTTTTCCGGTCACGATACTCTACGTCTTTTTCAATCGGCAGATCATCAAGGGAATGACTGAGGGCTCGGTAAAGGGATGATCGAGCGCGTCTACGAAAAAAACCTCGTCGAGATTTTCAAATTGACTCCCAACCTTTACTTTCGCAAAGCTGACCTCATGACGCGAGGCCAGTGCAACGGCGCGTATTTCTTCGACGATGGGAATGTCGGCGTTGTCGACGTCCCGACCCTGGAAGGCGCTGCTGAAATCGTTGAGGAGTCCCGGTTTCTTTTCGGTTCGCCGGTGCGGTTCATATTCATCACGCATGGACACGAGGATCATATGGACGGCCTGCCGGCTTTTCTTGACCAGAATGTCACGATCTTCTGCTCGGAACGCCTTGTCGACAGGCTCCCGAAAGGAGAATCTGCCACCAGGGCCGCCGTCGTCGGCGTCAGGGACCGAACGCGGGTCAGGATGGCGAGTCTCGAGGTCGAGTGCCATGCCCTCCCGGGCACGGTACACTCTCCGTGCGACATGGTGGTGCGCGTGCCCCAGGCACGCCTTCTCTGCACCGGTGATACGGTGGTCGACCTCTCCCTCCTGCATTTCCATAACGCAGATGTGGAGAACTGGATCACCACGCTGAAAATGCTGTCCGAAACGCCAGACCAGATCGTGCTGCCCGGCCACGGCGAGATTTATCCTTTTTCAAAAGTCGCTGAATGCGCCGGCTTCATAGCTCTGCTCAAGCAAGCCGCAGAGAGTTGTCTTTCCGGGCTGTCCGCCCAGGAGATAATGAAAATCAGCGAAGACAGGCTGAACGAAATTGTTTCGGCTTACCTCTCGGGGAGTGAGCCGGAAGCCGTTCACATCCGCAATGGTGCGGGGGTCGGGGCGGAGCGTGAATTGCGAATGGTCCTCCGCTCCCTGCTGTACAAAGAGCTCCGATAGACTAGCGGCGAGGGGACTCGAACCCTTGACACTGCGGATATGAGCCGCATGCTCTACCATCTGAGCTACGCCGCCATGCAAACAACGAACGGGACTATAGCAGCGGTGATTTGCACTGTCAACCGCGCCACTGTTTCGCGCCGCTGTTTCGGCCCGGCGCGCAGGCAACGCGGTGAAGGCTCCGCCTTGACCGGAACGTTGCCGGTACATAAAATAAACACTATGACGTTGACCCTGGAAATGCACCTTCCCGTTGACGAGGGTGGACAGGAAACCTCCGGTGAGGGTCCGTCATGAAGATCCAGACCCGGCTCGCCACGCTTTTCATCAGCGCGCTGTCCCAGTCGATGCCGGTGGATCTCATGCAGAAAGTGGCTCGCAAAGTCATTCCTGATTACGACGTCTACGAGCGGTCCGGCTTTCCCCAGAGCATCCCCATTCCCCGGGCGGACGCGGCGCGGCAGATCCTTCGGGATTTCGTCCGCGAGAACTATTTCCTGAAGCTCATAGAATCCCTCCTGGAAATCCAGCAGAACGGAGAAATGGGCAGGGAGGTCCGCATTCCCCTTCTTTCGCGGATCATCGCCGAGATCGAGGACCATGGGTACACCTACAGCAAACAGAAGGGAGTCTTCGTAGAGGAGACCAAGAACGGCCGGATCCGCACCATGGGGTGGGGCACGCTGCGGGAGGGGCGCTCGTATGAGCTTGCGCTTCTGCGGATCGACACCGTGGGGAACTCCGACCTTGTGAAGCGCTATCCCAGGAGTCTCATCGACACGACGTACGCCTCCGTGCGGGACATCATCACACGGCTCGTTGAGAAGCGGGACGGGCGGATATGGAGCTGGGAAGGTGACGGGGGGCTGGCGGCATTCTACTTCATCGACAAGACCATCCAGGCCACGTTGTGCGGGATGGAAATCATCCACGAGCTGTTCATGTTCAACCTGCTGAGCACCGCGCTCCCGCAGCCTTTGAGCGCCCGGCTTGCCGTCCATGCCGGACCGTGCAAGTTCCTGGCATCGGCCAAGGAGTCGGGCGGAGACACCATCCGCAAGGTCGAGCTGCTCGAATCACGTTACACAAAGCCGGACAGCCTCACGGTTTCTCCCGGCGTCTTCACGGACCTGGGCAGCAAGCTTTCCCCCTGTTCGCGCCCGTGAGCGGGCCCGACAACAGCGTCCTCTACCGCTACTGCCTGGAGTGGCAACGGAGATGAGGATCCTGCTCTTCGGCAAGAACCGCAAGAGACGATCGGCAAAAGGCAAAGTCAGCAAGGGCCTCGTTGTGGAGACATATCCCATCGGGGAGCTTCCCGCCATGATCCCGTCCCTGAAGAAGGGCACGCTGGTGTACCTGGAGCTTGCCGGACTGGACGCCACGCAGAGGCAGAAAATCCTTTTCGCGATCCCCGAAAACCCGAGCCTTCTTTTCGGGATCCTCGATCCCGCCGGCGCAATTGTCGATGTTGCCTCCCTTTTCCACGGAGGCGTGGTGGATTACCTCGGGAAGAAGATGCGCGGCGGCCGCCTGAACGTGAAGAGGATTGCCCAGGTGCTCTCCTATGCGGACGGCGGAGCCCAGGAGGAGGAAGCGGATGATGCCGGCTTTGTCCAGGCGTCGCCGGTGCCCGCTAACGAGCCCTCGGTCAACGGATGGGCACGGATTGTTCCGGGGAAGGAATACGAGTTTGCCATTCTCTTCGTCGAGGTGGACGGCACGGAGGAACTGAAGAAGCGACATGAGCCGGACAACCTCACCGGCGCCATGGAGACTTTCCGTTCCTACGTTGAGAGGATCACATCCCAGCACGGCGGCAGGACCTGGATGTGGTCACAGTTCGGCGGCCTTGTCCTTTTTCCCTTGAAAGAAGGCCCCGGCTCCGCCGCGCCGGTGTGCGGGCTGCGCCTGCTTTTCTCACGGATCTTTTTCGATGTCGAGGAGTCTCCTCTTCCGGGCTATCTTTCCTTCCACCTTGCCCTTTCAACAGGCACCACGGTATACCGGGTTCGAGATACCGGGGAGATCATCTCGGAGAGCTTGAATTCGGTTTTTCACCTCGGAAAGAAGTACACCCGCCCGTCGCAGTTTTTCATCTCCGCGGATGCCATGGGCCTGGTGCCGGAAAGCCTCAAGACCCTTTGTGTCCCTGTCGGCAGCTACGAAGGCCGCAGGATCTTCCGCCTGATTCCGCCCCGCCCAATGGCGTCGCGCAGGCAGGGAGACGGTCAGGACAGCGGTTGAGCCAGAAAATCGAAATCTGGACTGACGGCGGCTGTCAGGGCAATCCGGGGCCGGGTGCGTGGGCCTTTGTCTTGCGTGCCAACGAGGGGTTGCAGGAAAAATCCGGATTCCACCCGCAGACCACGAACAACCGTATGGAGCTCACCGCTGTGCGGGAAGCCCTCAATGAGGTTGCCCGCCACACCGAATGGAAGACCGTGCCGATAGAGATTTCCACCGACTCCCAGTACGTGCAGAAGGGGATCACACAGTGGATTCACGCCTGGGCGCGAAACTCCTGGCGCACCAGCGCAAACAAGCCGGTGAAGAATATCGACCTCTGGTCCGAGCTCTGGAGCCTTGCAAAGGAGCTTCCCGTCATGTGGCTATGGGTCGAGGGGCACGCCGGCAACGAAATGAACGAAAGATGCCATCATCTCGTTGAGCAATCCATAGCGCGCGGCCGCAATCCCTGAGAAAAGCCTCCCATTGAATACCTGATGGGAGGTCTCATGCTCGCCATCGTGTCCAGCCATGCACCCATCGGACTGGAAGGGGCTCTCGTCTCGGTGGAAGTGGACATCAGGAGGGGATTGCCCGGCATCGACATCGTCGGTCTGCCGGATAGCGCAGTCCGTGAGTCAAAAGAAAGAGTCAGGGTTGCTATCCGAAACAGCGGCTTCACCTTCCCGGCTGATCGGATCCTCATCTCCCTTGCTCCGGCCGGCGTGCGGAAAGAGGGCGCTTCATTCGACCTTCCCATTGCCTTGTGCATACTCGCGGCCTCCGGTCAGCTCGGTCAGGACGGCATGGCCTCGACCATGGTGCTCGGGGAGCTGACGCTTGGGGGCGGTGTTCGTCCCGTGAACGGCGTTCTTTCCGCGGTGGGCACCGGACTGGAAGCGGGGATTGCCACTTTCCTCGTGCCCAGGGACAACCTCCAGGAAGCGCTGGCTCTCGGAAAGGGGCGCGTGAAGGGAATCAGCTCACTGAGGGAGGCGGCCATCGCCTTTGGCGCGAGAGGCGCTGAAGAGGAAGCGCATTCTGAGGCCCTGCCGTGTCGGGGAGCGGACCCGGGATCAATCGAAGATCGCGCTCTGCAGGGAACCCTTGCTGACATACGAGGGCATGACAATCTCAAGCGCGCCTTGCAGATCGCGGCGGCGGGGAGGCACCACCTGCTCCTGTTCGGCCCGCCAGGAAGCGGAAAAACAATGTCGGCAAGGCTTCTGCCCTGGCTTTTCCCGCGGCTCACGCGTGAGGAAGCCCTGGCTGTGACCCGCATCCATTCGGTTGCGGGGGTGCTACCGCCAGGCGCAGGTTTGATCACCCGGCCCCCCTTCCGAGCCCCGCATCACAGCGCATCCAGTGAAGGAATAGTGGGTGGCGGCAGGTTTCTCAAACCGGGAGAGGTGTCCCTGGCGCACCACGGCGTGCTTTTCCTGGATGAGGCGCCGGAGTTCGGCATGAGCCTGCTGCAAAGCCTCAGAGAGCCCATCGAGGATGGATGGATCTCCATTGCCCGGGCCGGCAATTCGGCGAGATATCCGGCAGATTGCCAGCTAGTTCTGGCGTTCAACCCGTGCCCTTGCGGCAACATGGGGCGGGACAGCCACTCCTGCAGGTGCACGGAGATCGAAATCCAGAGATACTGGCGAAGGGTAGGCGGAGCGCTTCTTGACCGCATTGACATGCGAGTTCCCCTTTCACCTGTTGCGCCGGCCCAGATGTGCCAGCCCCCGCAGCCATCCGAGGCGTCCCGGGCCCGTGAGGAGGTGGCAAAGGCAATACAGATCCAGAGGGAGCGGTTCAAGGGGCTGGCCTTTTCCTCCAACTCCCGGATCCCCCCGGGCAGATAGACAGGTACTGTCCTTTGAGCCGTGACTGCACGGAAGCCTTGATCAAGGCCGCGGAGACGCATGCCATTTCTTCCCGCGCCTTTCACTCGGTCCTGCGCATTGCACGGACCATCGCGGACCTGGAGGGGCGGGCGGACATCCTTAAGCCTCACCTGACGGAGGCCGTACGGCACAGGCGCTACGGGGACAGTGACTATTTCTGGGCGCGCTCGCGGTCCTGAGCCTTCCCGCGTTCTCTTCCTGCCAGTTACACTCGTTGCCTGCCCAACCCGGATTCTGATATTATCAGGCTGAGAGGGGATACAATGAAACTCTACAGCAGAAGACAGGTAGCGGTCTTCTGCGCCGCGTCGGCGCTGCTCGCCCTTGCCCTCGGAGGGCTTTTGACCGCGTTCGTCATCATTCCGAGCGCTCCTGGGTCTGACCGGGCCTCCCGGACCGCGCCCCCTTTGCCCGTGATCCCCGTTCAGTTCTCCAGTTCCTCCCAGCGCTCCGGGGGCCTCCTGGATGATGAGCTCAACAACATCGATATCTACGACCGCACCAACAAGGCGGTGGTGTATATCACAACGGTGACCATGCAATACACCTGGTTCTACGAAGTGGTTCCCCAGGAAGGAACCGGATCAGGAGTGATCATTGACCAGCAGGGCCACGTGCTCACCAATTACCATGTCGTCAAGGGAGCGGACAAGATCAGCATAACGCTGGCGGACGGAACGGAGGTGGACGGCAAGATAGCGGGATCGGACCCTGAGAACGACCTTGCCGTCGTTCAGTTCGACCCGCACGGGAAGACGCTTACCACGGTGCCGTTCGGCAACTCCGCCGCGCTGCGGGTGGGCCAGAAAGTGCTTGCCATCGGCAATCCCTTCGGTCTGGATCGGACCCTCACGCGCGGTGTTGTTTCAGGCCTTGCCCGCCCCCTGCAGACGGAAGACGGGTACCTTATCCGTGAGACCATCCAGACGGATGCCGCCATCAACCCCGGCAATTCCGGCGGCCCCCTGTTGAACTCTCACGGCGAGCTCATCGGCATCAATTCCGCCATCAAGTCACCGTCGGGCGCTTCGGCGGGAATCGGTTTCGCAATTCCCGTGAATACCGCGCGCAGGGTGGCGGAGGAGCTGATCCGCTACGGGACGGTGCGGCGCGGTTGGATCGACATCGAACCGGTGCAGCTTTTCCCTGCTCTCGTCAACTATTTCCGGCTTCCGGTGGACAAGGGCATCCTTGTGAACACGGCCGGACCCGTGGCCCGACAGTCGGGCCTGCGTGGCGGAGACACAAGCAGGGGCGTGAGCGGCGGAAGGGCCACTTTCTATCCCGGCGGTGACGTCATCACCGCTGTCAATGGCATCCACGTGGAAACCTACTCGGACTACCTGAATACGCTGGAAGACACGAAGCCGGGTGAGATCGTGGAGGTCAAGGTGATCCGCGGCGGGCAGGAAAGAACCCTGAAAATCAAGCTGGTCCAGGCCCCGACCTCCGGGCAGTAGCGGAGCTCCCATGCCCAGGCTCAACGTTGTTTCTCCCTTTGCCCCTGCCGGTGACCAGGAGAATGCCATCGCTACGCTGGCCGCCGGCGTCAAAGCGGGCCACCGGTTCCAGACCCTCAAGGGCGTCACTGGCTCCGGGAAGACTTTTACCATGGCCAAGATCATCGAGGAAGCACAGGTTCCCACGCTGGTCCTCTCTCACAACAAGACGCTTGCCGCTCAGCTGTACAGGGAGTTCACGGATTTCTTTCCCGGCAACGCGGTGGAGTACTTCGTTTCCTACTACGATTACTACCAGCCCGAGGCATACGTGCCCGGCAAGGACCTGTACATAGAGAAGGACGCCTCGATCAACCAGGAGATCGAGAGAATGAGACTTTCTGCCACCACGTCCCTCATGGAGCGCAGGGACGTCATCGTGGTTGCCACCGTGTCCTGCATCTATGGCCTGGGCAACCCGGAGGACTACCGGGAAATGCGCATTGAGCTGAAAAAAGGCGACACGGAAGACATGCGGGAGATCATGCGGCGCCTTGTCTCATTGCAGTACGAGAGAAATGATGCCGTGTTCGAGAGGTCGCGCTTTCGCGTCCGCGGGGACGTGCTTGAAATCTATCCCTCGTATTCGAGAGAGGCTGTGCGCGTGGAGTTCTTCGGGGATGAGATCGAGCGTATTCGCAGGATAGATCCTTTTTCGGGTGCGTCCGTGGAAGATCTCGAGTTCGTGACAATCTACCCGGCCAAATACTTCGTGATGCCGCAGGAGCGGCTGCAGAATGCCCTGGGGCTCATCCGCGACGAGCTGGACGTCAGGTACCGGAAGTTCTGCGATGAGGGCAAGGTGCTGGAGGCGGAACGAATCAAGACACGCACGGAATACGACCTGGAGATGCTGGAACAGATGGGCTACTGCTCGGGAATCGAGAACTATTCCCGGCACCTGAGTGGAAGGAGGGAAGGGGAGAGGCCGGCCGTGCTGCTGGATTTTTTCCCGCCGAAGTTTCTTGCATTCATCGACGAGTCCCACGTCACTCTGCCCCAGGTCCGGGGAATGTTCGAGGGGGACAGGGCGCGCAAGCTCTCCCTTGTGAAGTACGGCTTTCGGCTCCCTTCCGCTCTGGACAACAGGCCGCTTCACTACAACGAGTTTGAAACCATGCTGGATAAGGTCATTTATGTCTCCGCCACGCCGGCTGAGGAGGAGGCCACAAAGTCCCGGCAGACGGCTGAGCAGGTCATCCGACCCACAGGCCTTCTGGATCCAACGGTCGAAGTGCGCCCCACGGAGGGGCAGATGGAGGACCTGTACGCGGAGATCAAGGCCCAGGTGAAGCAGGGTGAACGCACTCTCGTGACAACGCTGACCAAGAGGATGGCGGAAGATCTCACCGACTACCTGGGGGAGCTGGGGCTGAAGGTCCGTTATCTGCATTCGGAGATCGAGACCATCGAGCGCGTGGAGATCCTGCGGGACCTTCGTACGGGGACTTTCGACGTTCTTGTCGGGATCAATCTCCTGCGGGAGGGGCTGGACCTGCCGGAGGTTTCCCTGATCGCCATCCTGGACGCCGACAAGATCGGGTTCCTGAGGTCGGCAACCTCCCTCATCCAGACCATCGGCCGGGCGGCGCGCAACGTCAACGGCCGGGTGATCATGTACGCGGACCGGACCTCGGATGCCATGAGGCTTGCCATCCAGGAGACCCGGCGCCGCCGCGTCATCCAGGAGCGCTTCAACTCGGAGAACGGTATCACCCCGAAGTCGATTTCCAAGTCGATCCAGGACATCCTGGTGCGCAAGCGGGAGGAGAAAAGGAGCTCAGAAGAGCTCACCATCGACGTGCTCAGCCGCAGCTACAACGTCCTGGTCCCGAAGGAAAAAAAAGCGCTCATCCGTGCCTTGGAAGAGGAGATGTTCGAGCTCGCCAAGAATCTCGAGTTCGAGCGAGCGGCCGTGGTTCGAGACGAAATCAGAAAGATCAAGGAGATGTCGCCCACCTGAGCACGGGCCGGAAGAGCGGCTGAAAGGACGGCCGGCGGACGGCGGCGCCTACCAGAGAACGTAGTCGATGGGGCCGCCTGAGATCCGGGGCTCGAACCCCTGTCCAGCGGCTTGTACATAGGAGTTGGCGTTCCAATTCGTATCAACGCCTGCTTTGGCCAGGGAGAATGCCTCTGCCACGGTTACGTGGCCGTCGTGGTTCAGATCCCCTGACTGCTGCGCCTGGAGCAGGAAATACGTCATGATGCCGTGGTAGTACGGGCTGGCGGCCTCGTAGCAGGACTCATCCTGGCCGGCCGCGGAAAGCACCATGGCATCCCCATAGGGGGAAAGTCCCGACGTATTGGAAGAGAAATTGAGATAGTTGGAGAGGGCTGCCAGAAGCGTCGGGATTGAAACACCCCCTCCTGATCCCAGTGATGAAGGCGGGATTGAATCAGCCTCAAGTGAATTGCCTATGAACCCGCCGGAGTTGCAAGTGTCAAGAATCACGACACGGCGCTTCGTCGCGACATTTGCAATCATGGTCCCGAGCTCGGAGTCGGCAACTGAAAGTGAGGGGACACCGACCCACTGGTTGCTGACATACTGCACCGCCCCCTCGGGCACGAAATACTCCACGGGCGGAGATGAATTGACCTGCATGCCGTGACCGGAGAAATAGAAGATGAACACATCGTTCGGCCCGACGACACTCTGAAAATAGGCTTGAATATCCGCTGAGACGTTCGCCTTGCTTGGTCCGAACGCACCGCCTGGGTCCGTTGAGACATTGCCGGTCAGGACGTTCGATGACGAGGAAGTGCTCAGATACTCGTCGCCGAGACTGTCGACATATCGCAGCACCACCTGGTAGCCCTCCGCGCGAAGCATGGCAGCAACGCCCCGAGCGTCAGCGTCTGGGAAGTTCAGGTTCGGATACGAGCCCCCAGGATAGAGCGACGTGTAGACCGTCACACCGTACACGAGCGCATAGTGCCGGGAAGTCATGTTCGAATAGTCGAACAGGGTGAGCGAACAGGAGGCCAGCAGGGAGGCGCCGAGGGCCAGCAGCCACGGGAGAACCTTGCTCATCGGTCCCCGCCGAACGCGTAGTTGGCTCCCAGGCACACGGCCGCGGAGAATGAATAGTCCAGGTCCCGTCTGAACTGAACACTGACGGGCACGGACAGCCTTACCTGGAGGAAAGGAAGCCGGGCGAATCGCAACCCAAAGAAACCTCCCACCATGACCTCCGGGTAGAAAAAGAAGAGGTTCGTGTACTGGTAGGCCGCCCAGTTCGCGCTGGCGCCGACTTGTCCACCTGCCTCGAGCCTTACCGCCCTTGCCCAGACGGCGATGGGCCCTCCTGCCTCCAGGAATGCGCTCAGCCCGCCCGTCCCATATCCGCGATACACAAAACCCCCTGTGGTGTCCGAGGGCAGAGTTTCATAGAGCCGGACCCCCGTCCCGACACTCAGCCAGCGGATCACCGGGAAAAGAAAATAGAGGTCTGCGCCCCCGCCGCCTTGCTCTTTGGGGCCGAAGCCCTGGCCGCTTGCAATCTGAAAAGTGGCGCCGCCGTCCAAGCCGATTGAAAAAGCCAAAACGGGCCCTGTTGTCCATGCCAGAAAAATGATGAATACTGCTCCTCGTGAAAGGGAACGACCTCCCATGCTTCAGAGAATATAGGTCCTCAGCAGAGGGAAAATCAACGTCGGCGGCGTGCTCGCCGAACCGGTTTCCGCGTGCACGCGGGCGCATCCTCGGGTTCATGGCGCTCGCGGCGCTGGCCATGGCTGTTTTCTCCTGCAGCAGGTCCTCCGGCGCGGAGAGGGTCAGTCTTCCACCCACTCCCGTCTTGAGCATCCGCTCCACGTGGGCGGTTGTGAAATCCCCGCTGCTCAGGGTTCGGGATCAACCTTCGGGTCAAGCCACGGTGCTTGCGCACGTCCGCATGGGCGCGGTGGTGGAGGTCATCAGCAAATCCGATAAAGAGGACACGGTGGAGAACGAGACATCCTTCTGGTATCGCGTGAACTACGAAGGGCTCAAGGGCTGGGTCTTCGGCTCGTACGTCTCCATATTCGACAGCAGGACCAAGGCCGACGCCTTTGCCGCCTCGTTGAAGTGAGCCCTGTGTCGCTGCCCCCGGCGCTTCTCTGGGCCGCTCCCCCCGTTTTCGGCGCCCTGCTTGGGCTCGCAGCGGGCCGCATTGCCGCACGCTTTGCCGTGCACCGGCTGAATGCCGGCGTCCGTGGGACCGTGACCTTGGCCGTCCCCCTCCTCACGGCAGGCCTGCTTGAGAAACCCGTTGCGGACCTGATGTCCGACAACCCGGATGTCATGGTCGGCCTCGTTCGAAGATCCGTTGAAAGCGCCGTTCGCAGCCTCGTCAGAACGCCCTCATTCCTTCACGCGGTGAGGCAATCCATAGCGAGCGCAGTTTCCTCGATTTGGGCGCTCCCGGTCTCGGATCTCCTGTCCCGGGTTGGAGCCAGAGGTTTTCTGGTTGAACGACTCCTCCCTGTGCTCGCCCGGACTGAGACCAGGCGGGCAATTGCGCGGGCCGCGGGAGCCGCCGCACGGGAGCGCTCCGGGCCAATCATTGCAGACGACCTTCTGGAAGGATTTTCCGGTCCGCTTGGACAGTTTCTCCCGGCGGCGATTGAGCGGCTCATCGAGTGGATGGAATCCCGGGAGATGCGGGACACCATGGCTGAGCGCGGCAGGGAGCTTCTCCCGCGGATCCTGGAAAAGCTGAACGTCATGCAGCGGCTGTTCCTCAGCGCCGGGCAGTTCGACAAGCGGATCGATGAGAAGATGCCGGAGATAATCGAAGAGACGCTGCAGGCCCTGGAGCGGATCATGCGTGACCCCGCCCAGCAAAGCGCCATGCGTGACCGGATTCTGATGGCCGTCCGGGACTGGGGCGCCGGCAAGGATTCGCGAAGGGATGCGGCTCAGCTGGTCACGGACATCACCGACAAGTATCTGCAAGGGCTTGAAGAGCCGGTCGCGCGAGAGGGCGTCTACCGTTCTCTGGAGGCGTTCCTGGCCGAGGGCGGGCAAACGCTTGGCAGCCTCCTGCGGAACAAGGCCGGCCTGATGGACAGCGAGGTTTCCGATTCCCTGACGAACCTGCTTCTTGCGTGGATGTCGGGCCCCGACGCCGCGGCTTCCCTGTCGTCCTGGGTTTCAGCAACGGCGGCTGATTCTCTCCGTGAGAATGCCACAGGCAAACTGGGTCTGGTCCTGGGAATCGATGTGACGCGCAAGAAGAAAATCGACGCTTTCCTGATCGAAGCCGCCACGCGGATTGCCGCCGAATCCGGGCCTCGCGTGGCAGCAGCCGGGCGCGGCCGAGCGATGAAGTGGGCCGGCCTGGCGGGCAGTGCACTGGGGGTTGCCATCGGGCTCGTGGAAGACGCCCTGCGCCTTTTCGGGGCCGGCTGAAGATCTCTGAAGACCGCTCGAAGATTGACCGTCATCCTCTTTTGCCGTACTCTTGGCCCTAACCATATGTCCCCCACGAACGTGCTCATCGTGGACAATGATCCCGAAGATATTGCCTTGATCGACCGAGCTCTCCGAAACGACGGATACATCCTCCTGCGCGCGTCCACCGCCGCGGAGGCAATTCGCCTGATATCCGAGCAGGAGGTCCATATCCTGCTCCTGTCCGCGGGGAACGCTGATGGTGACGCTCTGAGCTTCATCAAGGCCGTCCGCGGCCTCAGCCGCAATTCGCCTTTGCAGCTCATTCTTCTCTCCCGCTCGGAGAACGGCCTGGACATGGACGCATCCTTCCAGTGCGGCTCCGATGATTTCATCCGAAAGCCGTTTGATGAGCATGAGCTTCGGGCGCGGACACGGGCGGCCCAGACCAGATGGCAAAACCAGGCAACGCTGCTCAAGGAGAGAGAGTTTTACAGGATAGCGGTGGCGGAGGAGGAAAGGTTGTCCTCCCTTGTCCTGGACCAGAACCAGAGCCTGAAGGACGCCTTTGACAAGATCCGCCGGCTGAACGATGAGCTGGAGAAGGCCAACAAGGAGCTGGAGCAGATTGCCGCGTATGACAGCCTCTCAGGGCTTCTCAATCGCAGGAGCCTGTTCACGCGAATGTCTATTGAAATCGAACGATGCATCCGCCTGGAGATGCCGCTTGCCGGCCTCATGGTGGACATCGACAGGTTCAAGGGCATCAACGACAACCACGGCCACCAGTGCGGGGATTCGGTGATCCGGGAAATCGGCTCACGTCTTTCCCGCGGGCTGCGCAAGTATGACTATGCCGGGCGCTACGGCGGGGAGGAGTTCTTCATCATCCTCTCCAATTCGACCGAGGAGCAGGCGCTGGGGATCAGCGAACGGTTCCGCCGCGACATGGAGGAGGCCGTGTTCACATGCAACGGGGGCACCTTCCACGTGACGGTTTCCATCGGATTTTCCTGCTACCGCCCGGGGGAGCCGCAGGAGGCCTGGATCGAGCGAAGCGACCGCGCGATGTACCAGGCCAAGCAGGCGGGCCGAAACATCATCATGTCGGCCTGACCGCCTACTGCGCTTCACCGCCCAGGCGCGTTTTCAGCCAATGCTCCATTGCCGTGAGCCGATTCTTGAGCGAGTCTTCCCTGCTGGTACGGTCCCCCAGGGGGAAGGCGGTCGTGAGGTATGACACCCCATAGAACACAACGTCGTTGCCGCTTGGAATGAGGGCAACCTGGCTCACCAGGTTTCGAGGTTGAATGAGGGGCAGGAACAGGAAAGAAATCGTGGTGAGGTTGTCTATCTTCACCAGGAGGTGATCCTCCTTGAAAAGGAAGCTCTCCTCATAAACGTTTTTCCCGAATGTCCCGTCCTCCTGGAAAGTGAAGACGGCGTCCTCGGGCGGGATTTCGCTGAAGACGGGATCTGCGACGCGATTCTTCTTGTCGGCTGAGTCGATGACATAAGCATCGGTGAACAGAACTTGTGTTTTCCCCCGCGTGACGGAGTAGTAGGGAATCCCTTTCATGGTGCTGACCGCGTGCAGGCTGTTGTACAGAAGAAGCCAACCCTCCTTCGTGTCCATCAATTGCGGCAGCCCGGAGATGATGCTGCTCATCTCGACGCCAATGCTCGGCCGGCGACTCTTGACCTCGGCGGCAATCGAGTCTCCCGTGGTGATTGCGGGAACAAGGGACAGCGCGTAGTCAGCCTGCACGCTGGAAGACAGCACTTTCCCTGCCCGCAGCTTGCCCAGCGCCTCCTCGGGGAAATAGCGCGACAGCGGGTCTTCCGCGCTCAACGGGAAGAGAAGGATCAGCATCTGGATTGCTAGCAGGACAAGTCTCATGGTATGGTGAAACTACACTATGGGCACAGGTCAGGCAAGCTTCAAAGCTGTCAGGACCGCAGCGCGTGCCGCGGCCTCCGCCGGGACGGCTCGTGAGACGCAGGTCGTGGCCATCACGGGCGGAGGCACCGCGGGTCACGTTTTCCCGGGAATCGCCGTTGCAGAGAATCTGGATTGCCGGGTCCTCTGGATAGGCTCGACGCATGGCGTGGAAGGGAAGCTTGTACGGGACGCCGGGATCGATTTTCACGGAATTCCCGCGGGTAAGCTTCGACGCTACCTGTCCCTGCGAAATGTCACTGACGTGGCGCGCGTGCTCGCGGGCGTCTTCGCGTCCCTGCGGATCCTTCGCAGGGAACGACCGTCGCTGCTTTTCTCCAAGGGAGGGTTCGTGAGCGTGCCTCCCGTGGTGGCCGCCCGGCTCTGCGGGATCCCGGCCTTCACCCATGAATCCGATTTCGACCCCGGCCTGGCCACCCGGATCAACCTTCGTTTCTGCGAAAAGGTATTCGTTTCATTCCCGGAAACCATCGACTTCCTTCCCCTGCGCTACCGCGAGAAAGCGGTGGTGACCGGCAACCCCGTTCGCCGATCGCTGTGCTCCGGTGACGGCGCACGTGGTAGAGCGCTGGTGGGGTGTGATTCACGCGCCCCTTTCATCCTGGTCATGGGAGGCAGCCTCGGATCTTCCTTCATCAACTCTCTTGTTTCCTCCGTGGCGGGCAGGCTCGCTGAGAAATACTTCGTCGTGCACCAGACGGGTGAGAGGGACTTCGCGCCCTCCCGGCTTGCGCGCTATTTCACCGCGCCTTTCATCAGCGAAGGGCTGCCCGACATCATGGCTGCCGCGGATCTGGTTGTCTGCCGCTCGGGCGCCAACACCCTTGCCGAGCTGGCAGCCACGGGCAAGCCCATGATGCTGATCCCTCTTCCCTCCTCAGGGAGCAGGGGTGACCAGCTTCGCAACGCCCAGGTCTTCAGCCGGGCGGGCGCGGCAACCGTGCTGCAGGAGGAACGGGCAACGGCTGAGTCCTTCCTTTCCGCGGTTGATTCCCTCCTCGGGAATCCGCAGAAGCTGAAAGAAATGGGCGCGCTGGCCAGGACCTTGGCCAGGGGAGACGCAGCGGCGGATATTGCCAGGCTGATCCAGGAAAGGATGGCCTGATGTTCGAGAACATCATCGGCCAGCAGGGGACGGTGCGGACTCTGTGCTCCGAGCTGACGCGCGGAAGTTTTCCCCGGTCCGTCCTTTTTTTCGGCCCGTCCTACAGCGGGAAGCTCTCCACGGCCCTGGAAGCCGCGCGCGTGCTTACGTGCAGATTGGGAACCGGCGAATGGACTTGCGACTGCTCTTCCTGTCGAAGCCAGAAGGAGCTCTCCCATCCCCATACGGTGCTCCTGGGATCTCGCTACTGGGACGTCGAGATTGCGGCGTGCGCCGACTCGCTCCTGCGCAACCGAAAGCCGCCCTCCCAGTATCTTTTTCTACGCTCCGTTCGCAAGCTCACGCGCAGGTTCGATACCGTTGTATGGGACGCGGATGAGCCTCGCGTCAGGGCCGCCCAGGAAAAAGTGGCGGCAATCGAGGAGATGCTTCTCGAGCTTGAACCTGGGCGGGAGCTTCCTGCCCAGAAAAAGCTCTCCGGGATGCTGGAGGACGCCATCGCGGCCTGCGTACAGCTTGCCGGCATGGGGAAAGGGGAGGCAATCTCCATTGGGCAGATACGGAAGCTTGCCCAGTGGGCTCACATAACAGCCGGAGACTCCCGGAAGGTAGCCATACTGGAGAACGTGGACAGGATGCAGGATTCGGCAAGGAATGCTCTCCTGAAGCTTCTGGAAGAGCCGCCCGGGGGCGTGCACTTCATAGCCATCTCCACCCGCAGGGCGGCCATCATTCCGACGATCTTGTCACGCCTGCGGCCGTATCCTTTCGAGCAGAGGAGCCAGGCCGAGGAATCGGACGTTCTGATCAGGATTTTCCGCGAGGAGGCAGGACATTTCGAAGGTCTTCGGCCTTTTTTCCTTGCGTGGAAGGAGATCAACCCCGAAAAGCTCGTCCAATTGTCGCGCCGCTTCATGGAGGCGGTGCTCAGCACCGAGGAAGCAGACGGCGACATCCTTGCGGAGCTGGCGGATCTCTTCCCGTCGGACCGCCGGTCTGCCCGGGAGAGAAGCCCCAAGGAGGCCGTCATTTCGTTGCTGGAGGAGTTGACGCTTCGGTTCCAGGACCCGCTTCGCTCAGGGGCCGTTGAGCTTGAGGTGCTTGAGGATTGGACCGCGGCGGTGCGGGAGAGCCTGATGCGGATGGAGACGTACAACATGAGCCCCGCTGCGGCCGTAGAGGCCTTGTATCTTCGTATGAAAGAGACGGCCCGCCGCGAGGCTGTTGAACCGGGGACGGAGGCCCTCTCATGAGGAAGTTCATCCAGAAGGCGCTGGACAGGCTGGGCAAGATGGACACCGCTCAGATCCGCGCCCTCATCGTGAGGATTTCCGAGGAAAACGACCTGCTGGGAATGCTCCTGGATTCCATGACCGACGGGATTGTCGTCACCGACAGGGACCATCGCCTCATGCTGCACAACAAATCAGCAGAGAGGCTGTTCCCCTTCGAAGGGGATGGCCTGGGGAACAGGCCATTGTGGGATTGCCTGGGGGACAGGGACCTGGCGGAGTTTTTTTCGGCCAAGCTGCGCGGGCAGGAGAAGGTTTCCGACAGGGAGTTCACGCTGGGAAACGGCTCGCCCCGCATCGTCTCCGTCAGCATCCTGCCCCTGGTGAGCGAAGGGAGCGTCCAGGGGAACGTGGTGCACATCGAGGACGTGACGGAGAAGCGCTCCAAGGAGGCAAGGCTGCGCCGCGCGGAAAGCCTTGCGTCCCTCACCACCCTTGCCGCGGGCGTGGCTCATGAGATCAAGAACCCCCTCGGATCAATGGGCATCCACCTCCAGCTCATCCAGAAAAAGATCGCCGGCCGGGAATGCATCGACCAGAAGGAGATTGTGCAGCATCTGGCCGTGATTGGCGAGGAAGTGGACAGGCTCAACCGCATTGTCGTGGACTTCCTTTTTGCCGTGAAGCCCATGGACACCCGGCTGGAGGACGGAGACATCAACGCGGTGATCACGGAGCTCCTGGAGTTCGTGCGGCCGGAGCTGGACCAGGCCGGCGTGAAGGTGGAGTCCAGTCTGTCTTCCGCGGTGCCCATCCTGCGCATTGACGCCCGGTTCATCAAACAGGCCCTCTTGAACCTGATCAAGAACGCCGTGGCCGCGATGCCCGACGGAGGCACTCTGCGGTTGGAGACCCGCCGGTCGGGAAATGAGGTGCTCATCAAGATCTCGGACACGGGCGGGGGCATTCCCGAGCAGATCATGGACAAGATATTCGAGCCGTATTTCACCACCAAGCCGTTCGGAACCGGGCTGGGGCTGACCATCGTGTTCAAGATCGTGAAGGAGCACTTCGGCGATATCTCAGTGAGCTCGCGGGAGGGAGAGGGGACCACCGTCAGCATCTCCCTGCCCGTGCCCCAGAAGGAAAAAATCCTCATTGACTACAAGGGGGAGGCGCAATGAAGCTCACCGTCCTCATAGCCGACGATGAAAAGAACATTCGTGAAGGCCTGCGGGAGGCCCTGGCACTCGACGGGTATGACGTGGTCCTGGCGGCGGACGGGCGGGAGGCATGGGAAGCCGTGACAAAAGGAGACATCGACCTTGTGATCACGGACCTCAAGATGCCGCACATGTCGGGGGAGGAGCTCTTGCGCGACATCTCCTCCCAGTTTCCAACCGTTCCCGTTATCATCCTTACCGGCCATGGAACCATAGAGTCCGCCGTTCAGGCCATGCATGACGGGGCCTACGATTTTCTCACGAAACCTGTGAACCTGGACCGCCTTTCTCTCATGGTAAAGCGAGCCCTGTCCAACCGGGAGCTGGCTCTGCAAAACCGCGCCATGCAGGAGGAGCTGGAGCGCAGGAGCCAGTTCGCCAGCATCATCGGCAAGAGCGCCGAGATGAAACAGGTCTTCGAGATGGTCCGACAGGTCGCGCCGTCACGGTCTTCCGTGCTCATCACGGGGGAGAGCGGCTCAGGGAAGGAAATGATCGCCGAGGCCCTTCACTACAACTCTCCGCGCAAGGACAAGCCCTTCATCAAGGTGCACTGCGCCGCGCTTTCCGAATCCCTCCTTGAAAGCGAGCTGTTCGGGCATGAGAAGGGGGCGTTCACGGGGGCCATCATGAGAAAGAGGGGAAGGTTCGAGCTTTCCCACATGGGAACGCTGTTCCTCGATGAGATCGGGGAGATCAACCAGAACGTGCAGATCAAGCTCCTGCGGGTCCTGGAGGAGAAGAGGTTCGAGCGGGTGGGCGGGGAGGAGACCATCGAGGTCGATGTCCGTCTGATTGCCGCAACCAACAGGGACCTCAAGGCCGCCATAGCGAGTGGCTCTTTCCGGGAGGATCTCTACTATCGCCTGAACGTCGTCAACATCCATATACCCCCGCTTCGTGAGCGAAAAGAGGATATCCCTCTCCTTGCGGCATCGTTTCTGCGGGAGTTCTGCCAGGAAAACGGGAAAAGCATCGATGGGATTGATCCCAAGGCGCGCCTTGCGTTGTACAACTACTCGTGGCCGGGCAACGTCAGGCAGCTTCGCAACTCCATAGAGAGCGCGGTTGTTCTCTGCAAGGGCTCCATGATAACCCTGGAGGATCTCCCCCCCAACGTCCGCGGTGACACCGGGGCGGATGACTACCTTCGCGTGCCCGTGGGCACGTCCCTTGCGGAAGTTGAGAAGGAAGTGATCCGCACCACCTTGGGCAGAGAAGGCGGCAACAAGAGCCGCACCGCGGAGATCCTGGGAATCGGGCGAAAGACTCTCCATCGCAAGATCGAGGAGTACGGCCTATGAAACAGTCCATCATGGGGAGGCTCATCGGCGGCACCGTGCTGCTGGTGGTGACCGTGGCCCTGCTGGGGATCTGCTTCGCCGCCGGCACGGCAACGGACGCAATGGTCGAAAAGGACGCGCGCTTTTTTGCGGATGCGGCCCAGCGCGTGAGCGCCATTTCCAACAGCCTCCAGGTGCTTTCTGCGGGAACGGACTCCGCCTCGCAGGCCCAGAGGCTGCGGCAGATTTCCGTCTGGGCTTCGGAAGTGGACAACCTCCTTGCTGCCGCGGTTATCTCGATGAACGGGTCCATCCTGTACCCTGCTGAGCTCAAGGAAGCAGTGAAGAACCTGCAGGAGGTCATGCAGTCCCGGTGGACAGACGCGCTGCACGGCGCGCTGAGCGGTTTTGCAGGCGCCGGTTCGGGCAGCGTCCCGGGCATGGCAAGCTTCGCCCTTGCCGCCGAAAGAATCCTCACGGAGTTTGCCAGCATCCGTCGCCAATTCGACCAGGCGAACGCCGGCATGAACAGGACGCTCTCCGTCCTCTTCGCCTCTTTTGCAATCCTTGGGGCCATCTCGTTGTTCGGCTTCACATTCTGGGCCCTCTTCTCCATCCGCCGGGATCTGAAGAAGCTCATCGTGTTCAGCAACGGCCTGAGCCGGGGAGATACCGCGCCGCTTCCTGATGTGGCGGAAGACGGGGAGATCGGGGAGCTGGCTGCAGAGCTTCGCAAGCTCAGCGCTTTGGAGATGCTGGCCGTGCGCCTGCGCGCGGCAACGGAGAGGGTCATCACCGATTTCCCGACGGTCTCCAAAAACGCTGCCAAGGTGCAGGAGTCCTTCACCGGCCAGACGCAAATGGTGAAGGACGCAAGCCGGGGTCTTTCGGACGTAACGCAGGCGGTGAAGGACGTGGCCCGCAACGCGGGCAAAAGCCTTGCCGCGGCCCGCGAGGGAGGAAAGGCAGTGGAGGCGTCGCTGGAAACAATCCAGCGGGCCATCGAGGCTACCAGGGTGCTGGAGGAGCGCACTTCCCGGATCGAGGAAGTGGTTGCCCTGATCGGCGACGTAGCGGATCAGACGGAGCTGCTTTCCCTCAACGCATCCATCGAGGCCGCCAGGGCGGGGGAGGCCGGTCGCGGTTTCACCGTTGTTGCGGAGCAGGTGAGAAAGCTGGCGGACCGCAGCGCGCGCTCTGCATCCGAGGTGGCTGATCTTGCGCAGATCATGCTTGATGCTGTGCGCCGCATTGCATCGGACGCCGGGGATTCATTTCGCACAATCGAAGCGCTTCGTCGGGACCTCCAGGGCATGTCGGAGGCCCTCACCTCCATCACGGGTCTTTCCGGATCCGCCGTGGATGGGGCCGCGCAGACGGTATCTTCGCTTTCTGCGGCCCTGGAGCTTGGCTCGGACACGGTCCGCCGCGCCCAGGCAATTGCCGCTTCCAATACTGCCCTGAAAGAGGAGGTTGACCAGGTTGCCGCCATCGTGGCCAGTCTCCCGAAAGGTCAGATAACAGGAGTGGAGCTCGCGGAACTGGGGGCAGGCAGGCTGAGCCTCGGGTCTGAGCCGCCCGCCGAGCCGGGACCGCAGGATATGCCGCCAGGAGCCGGCATGCATGCTCAGGGCCCGTTGCCCCGGCGTGTGGAGACAATCGATGCCCTCGAAGAGCTTCCCTCCGCGGAGGGGGAGCCTGAAACCGGAACCAGATCAGCGGAAGCGGGGGAGATTGAAGAGCTGGAGCCCGTGGAAGAGGACTAGACGGATAGAGGGCGATGGCTCGTCTGACCCGGAAAGACATATCTGGCGGAAACCGCGCTTCGCGCGGTCTGCATCAGGTAGGTCTGCCCCGCAGCCTGGCCTCGCGGACGAGTTTCCGTTTCTGCGAGAGGCCGGTGAGGATGCCGTATGCCAGGATGCTGGTTGCCCATACGCAGCCGAAAAGGATGAGGGCACGCGCCCTGGGGAGGAAAATCGACGCCACGCTGGCAATAGCCACGTATGCGCAGAATGCATAGATAATGGGAAGGATCATCGTGTCCTTGAGGCCAAGAGCCAGGAGCTTGTGGTGGATATGCTCCTTGTCCGGAGAGTAGATGGGCCTCTTTTCCCTGACACGCCGGACGATGGCTGCAACAACATCCAGGATGGGGACTGCAAGGACCGTTGCCGGCGCAAGCAGGTCTCCCAGGGAGGTCGAACCGGGGACTTTCAGGAGAGGGATGACCGCAAGGGTGAATCCCAGGAAAAGCGCGCCGGAGTCTCCCATGAAAATTCTCGCCGGAGGGTAGTTGAAAAGCATGAAGCCCAGGATGGCGCCCAGGAGGGCGAATGCCATCAGGGCCGGTGTGGCTGTCCACTGCATGAATGCTGAAATGCCCAGGGCCAGGGCTGCAATTCCCGAAATGCCACCTGCCAGGCCGTCAAGGCCGTCAACGAAGTTGACCGCGTTGCTGATTGCGATGATCCAGAAGATGGTGACCGGCCAGGCGAAGATTCCCAGGGATACGGGTCCCACGGAAGGAATGTTCACAACCGAGACGGTAAAGCCTCCCAGGGTCACAAGAGCCGCTGCCGCGATCTGAAGTATGAACTTCAGCAGGGCATGAAGGTTGTGAAAGTCGTCAAGGAGCCCAAGGGCGTGAATAAGGGCAAACCCGAAAAAAACCGGAATGAAGTTCAGCGTGTAGCCGACGGGCCAGGGGCCCTGACCAAGAACGGGCAGAAGGATGGGCACGGCAATTGCGGCGAGCATGAACGCAATGAACATCCCGATCCCGCCCAGGCGGGGAACCGGGCTGGTGTGAATCTTCCTTTCATTCGGCATGTCGAACCACTGCCGCTTATGCGATATGCGTATTACTATGGGCGTAATGATGGTACTGACGACGAGGGCCAGCACCCCTGCGCCCGTAAGCGCGATTACCATTTCCATTTCGTGCGAAGGATACGAGGGAAAAAGGTGACTGTCAACTCGATCATCCCTGTCCTTCCTGCTGGTTCCTGATCCTCTCGAACGACTGGTTTACCTTCTTTGCGATCTCCAGCGCGATCTTCTGCCTCTCAGGGTCCCCGGCGTGCTTGTCTGGATGATATTTGATCATCAAGCGCTTGTAGGAGGCGCGCACTTCGTCGATCGTGGCCCCGAAAGGAACTTCCAGGTTCGCATAATCCTTGCGCAGGGATTCATCCGGCGGGTGCGAAGCCTTTGCCCGGAACTCCCGACGCGTGCCCGTTGAACGGTTGGCTCCGGTTCGCATGTACTCATCCAGCTCCTCCCACGCGGCCTGGACGTCGGGATCGATGGGCCGTTGCGCCCTGGGACGGGCTTCGTCGCTTCCAAAGAGGGTCTTCAGGAGCTCCGCAAGGCGATCTATGAATCCTTCCACCTGCTACTCTTTTTCCGGTTCCTCGTAGTCGTACCTTCCCGTGAAAACATACCCCGCGGGGCCCGTGAGCCACAGGTGGTTGTCAGACTCTTCCCACTGGAGGAAAACGTCCCCGCCCCTGAGGTGGATGAAGACCTCCCTGTCGGTGAAGCCGTTCACAACTGACGCAACCAGGGCAGCCGCCGCGCACGCGCACTCGTCCCTCTCGTCCTCTCCCTCCCAGATGCGGAGGCGAATTTCGTCCCGGCTGTACACCTTGATGAAGCCGATTCCAGTACCGGCGGGAAACTCGGGCTGCTCCGAGATGCGTCGGGACGTCTTGTTCAGGGGAAAGGCCAGGTCGGGAACGAAAAACATCGCGTACGAGCGGCCAAGGGATATGGGGGTATAGGAAAGGCTCCTTCCATCCACAAGGAGGCTTCGCGTGAAGGAATCCTTCAGGCTCTCCCGGATCTCCGCCTGCGTCTCTGTGCTCATGGGCATTCCCATGTCCACCCGCACGTTGCTGCTGTCGATGATCTGCACCCGGATGCGCCCGTCAGGGGTGCGCATGAAAAAGTCCTCCCCCAGAGCCGCCCCCGAGTCCGTGGCGTAGCGGGCAAGGCAGCGCGCTGCGTGACAGGACACCGGCGCCTCATCACCCTGCAGGTCGAAAGCGCGAACGGTGAGCTCTCCCTCCTCTGTTGGTCCCATGAGAAGCAGGGAGTTCCCTCCCACGCCGAAGCTCCTGTCGAGGATCCGGGGCGCCATTGCCGGCAGCAGCTGGTCCGCCCCCGGGGGAAGTTGCGCGGCCCTCAGGATGATCGAGTCGTCCCCGCACGCCTGCATCTTCAGGAACTCGATCTCCATGACCTGGATCAGTCCTTGAAGAACTCGTCGTGAAGCCTTTTCACCGAGTCCTCCGTATCCTCCTCAGCGACGACGAAAGAGAGATTGATGTCGGAGGAGCCCAGGGAGATGATGCGAAGGGGAGTCTTCCTGATGCACCCGAACACCCGGGCAAGGAAAGCGGTGTCTTTCCAGAGGTCCAGTCCTACAAGGCAAATGATGGCCTTGTCCGACTCCACCCCCACTGTCCCGATCTCCGAGAGGTCACGGGCAATGTTGTTCACTGCCGCCGGATTGTCGATGGTTACGGAAACCGACACTTCCGAGGTGGTGATCAGGTCGACTGGTGTCTGATATTTTTCGAATATTTCGAAGATCCGCCGAAGGAAGCCATAGGCAAAGAGCATTCGCGAGGAGTTGATGTTCACGAGCGTGATCCCCTTCTTGCAGGCAATGGCCTTCAGCCCGTTGCCTGCCGGGCTGGGGATGATCTCTGTGCCCTTGTCATCGGGCCGGAACGTGTTCTTGACCCAGACGGGAATTCCGAGATTGACCGCGGGCTGAATGGTGGAGGGGTGGATCACCTTGGCCCCGAAGTACGCCAGCTCCGCCGCCTCCCGGTAGCTGATCTGCGGGATGGTCCGGGCGTTTTTCACGATCCGGGGATCAGAGGTCATGATGCCGGTGACATCGGTCCAGATCTGCACCTCCTCTGCGCGCAAGGCGGCGCCCACGATGGTTGCCGTATAATCCGAGCCGCCCCGGCCCAGGGTGGTGGTGGCGCCGTTGGTGGTGGAGCCGATGAAGCCCTGGAGGATGCACAGCACCCCCGGCGCCGCCTCCACGCGGGAGCTGATGAGCTTGTTCGTCAGGTCCTCGATGGGCGCGGCCTGGGTGAATGAATCATCCGTCTTCACAAGCTCGCGTGAGTCGTACAGGTGTGCCGTCATTCCCCGCTCCCGCGCCCGGTGAAGGAGGATGATGGTGGACAGCCGTTCCCCGAAAGACAAGACGGCATCGTTGCTGCGCTTTGACCATTCCTTGAGCATGGACAACGCCTTGATGAAGGCGCGAAGCTCGCCCACCACGGCCGCTACGTCCGACAGGCAGGCGGCGAGGTTTGCCTTTGTGAGGAAAGCGCGTGCGCATGCAACGTGCCTCTCCTCGATGGCGCAGAGGATTTCCTCCGCCTCCG
The DNA here is from genome assembly GCA_963710335.1 of uncultured Spirochaetota bacterium. Taxonomy (GTDB): domain Bacteria; phylum Spirochaetota; class Spirochaetia; order SZUA-6; family Fen-1364; genus Fen-1364. Next base: position 29,163 of record CAVQAA010000005.1, on the reverse strand, counting down.
CTTCCTTCCCGCTTCCCAGGAGCTTGGCAATTTCCTGGAGCTGGTCCGTGACCTTGGACATGGCAGAGGACACGAGGACCGGCCCACGCTGGATCTGCCTCTCGGCTATCTGGAGCGTTGCGTCCATCATCTCTGCATTCTGGACGGAGGTTCCTCCGAACTTCAGAACAATCATTCCCTCGTTTACCCCGTAGTTGTCGACAGCTACCATTTTTGCGACCTTCTGTCAACGTTGAGACTGGATTGATATACTCCAACGGCGATGGAAATAACTGTGCTCGGTCCCGGAGCCGTTGGAACGCTGCTGGGAGGGCTCCTGCAGCACGGAGGACATCACGTCACGCTTGTCGGCAGGCGGAGTGTCCTTCAGGCCAACCAAGCAGTGCGAATCATCCACCCCGGCGGCTGGCTGCTGGTTGAGGGCCTTCGGCACGCTCACGGCGCGAACGCAAGCGGGAAGGGGGGCGCAGGTGCCGATGCCTGGCTTGTGACGCTTGGCCGTCAGCACCTGAGGGCAGTGCGGAGGCCGGATTTCACGGGGCTGGTGGCAGGCGAAGGGCCGGTGTTCATGCTCAACAGTGATCCGCTTGAGGCTCAAAGGCTTGCCCTCCCCAGGGAAAGGACCCGTTTCGGCCTGACTCTGACCTCTGCCGTGAAGCTGCAGGAAGGCGAGGTGGAGCTGGCAGCCTCCCAGTCGACGCTCGTCGTCGAAAAGCATCCTGACTGCCAGGAGCTTTTCGGGGCGCTGGAGGGCTTTGGGTTTCAGGTCCTGGAGGTGGATGACGCTCTTCCATTTCTGAGCTCGTTTTTCCTTTATCAGCTCTTGTTCCTCCCTGTTGCGCTGTGCAATCTCACCCTCTCATCGTTTCTTGCAGCTCCCGAAGGCCGGGAGCTTGCGCGCAACATCCTCCGGGAGGGTTTTCTCACCATGGAAAAGGCGGATCAGCCCGTTGCGTCGCTCCCCCTGTTGGACCCGCGCGAGCTCCTGGGCAGGCTGGAAAAGAAGCCGTCGTCGTTTCAGGTCAACCAGGACAGGCCCGACCGGGAATACAACAGCGTCCTCCAGTCCTACTTGCGGGGACGGCAGATGGAGTCCGCATTCCTGAACCGCAGGCTCGTGGAGATGGCTTCCGCCGCCGGGGTGCACCTCGTGTGGAATTGGCGCGTGGTCCAGAAAGCGGGGCGCGTCGCCGGCGCGGGCTTCTATCGAGACCCCGGCGAATTGCTGCATTCACTGGAATAGAAGGGAGGCTCTCCGTGAACGGGGACTTTTCAACGAAACTCGACGCGGCATGGCAATCACTTGAATCGGCCACTGCCTGCAGGCCGGGAGTTGGAGTAATCCTGGGCTCAGGTCTTGGCGCTTTTGCCGAATCAGCGGACGGCGACACGGTTCCCTTCAGCGCCGTTCGCGGGCTCCCGAAGCCGACTGTCTCCGGGCACTCCGGTCAGTTCAAGGTAGGCGCGCGGGTCGCAATCATGGCGGGCCGCATTCACTACTATGAAGGGCACCCCATGGATGACGTCGTGCTGCCGGTCTTTCTTCTTCGCAGACTGGGAGTCCGCACTCTCATCGTCACAAATGCCGCCGGCGGGGTCAACAGGTCGTTTTCTCCCGGGGAGCTGGTGCTCATCAAGGATCATGTCAACTTTCAGGGGGTGAACCCCCTTCGCGGCCCGAATCCCGATCTCGGCCCACGCTTCCCGGACATGAGCTCCGTCTATAGCCCGGAGCTTCGCGCCCTTGCTCGCTCGGTGTCCGGCGTTCCCTTGAAAGAGGGCGTGTATGCGGCGTTTGTCGGACCTTCCTACGAAACGCCGGCAGAGATTCGCATGCTGTCGGCCATCGGAGTGGACATGGTGGGGATGTCCACCGTGCCGGAGGTCATTGCGGCTGGCTACCTCGGGATGAGGGTTCTCGGCATTTCCTGCATCACCAACATGGCGGCAGGAATCCTGGATCAACCCCTGGATCATGCGGAGGTGATCAAGGCCGGAAAGGAAGCTGCACCGCGTTTCGCGCAGCTCCTGACGCGCACAATCGAGGGACTCGAAGAAGAGCGGCCCAGAGGGAGAGGCGGTGAGGGCTGACGAGCGGCTGACTCCTCGCGTGGTTGAGGAGATCCGGCAGGCCATCGCGGATGCGGATGGCAACGAGGTCTTCCTTGTCGGCAGGATGGGGGATGACGGCCGGGTCGAGGCGGTGTCCGTGGGCGCGCGCGGCAACGAGGAGGCTGTGCCGGTGCTTGCCCCCCACCTCTCCGGCGGTGATGTCGTCATCCACAATCACCCTTCGGGGGGAATACGGCCCAGCAGCGCGGACCTTGCCGTGGCCGCCCGGCTGGGAAACCAGGGGATAGGCTTCTACATCGTGGACAACGACCTGTCCTCTGTGTACGTGGTGGCCGAGCCGGTTGAAGAGCACCAGAGAACGCCCCTGGACGAGGATGAGCTGGCGGCTCACCTGGCGCCGGGCGGCACTTTGAGCCGGCTTTACCCATTGTATGAGGAGAGAAAGAGCCAGATCGCGATGCTCCGCCTTGTGTGCAAGGCTTTCAATGGAGACGAGCTTTGCGCCGCGGAGGCCGGCACCGGAGTCGGCAAGTCCCTGGCATACCTCCTGCCTGCCATTGCCTGGGCTCTCAGAAACAAAGAGCGCGTTGTCGTGTCCACCAATACCATCAATCTTCAACAGCAGCTCATGGACAAGGATATTCCTCTCGTCAAACGCATCCTCGGTGAAGACCCCAAGGTAGTGCTTGTGAAGGGCCGCAGGAACTACCTGTGTCTCCATCGGCTGAATGAAGCGCTCGACGAAATGAGCCTGTTCGAGGAAAGGGACCCGGAGATCGCGGCCATCCAGGAGTGGGCGCGCACGACAGAGACAGGCAGCAGGACCGACCTTTCCTTCTTCCCGTCGGAGGAAAACTGGTCCCGCGTCTGTTCGGAAGCGGACGCCTGCCTGGGGCTGAGGTGCGGCCACCGGGAAGGCTGCTTTGTGCTGAAAGCCCGCCGTGAAGCTTCATCCGCGCAGGTCCTGGTGGCCAATCATCACCTTCTGTTTTCCGACCTGGCCTTCCGTCTTGCGGGCTCCGGATTCGATGATCCGGCGGTGCTGCCGCCATTTCGCCGCGTCGTCTTTGATGAGGCGCACAACATCGAGAAAGCGGCAACGTCTTTTTTTTCACAGAGCTTCTCACGGTTTGCGCTGCTCAAGTTCCTGGGAAGGCTTCACAGGCGCGCCCCTGCCGGCGCCGCCAGTCAAGGCGCAAGCCGCGGCAGAGCAAGAGGACACCTCGTCACGCTTTCCCGGGCGCTTGGGCGAAATGCCGTGACAGGCAAGGCGCCGCAGCTCGTCGATGAAATTCGGGAAAATGCAGAGGAGCTGGATCGAGCTTGCATCCAGTTCATGGGCGGGGAAACTGCAATCCTTCTAGATTCAGGTGTCCTGCCGCGATTTTCAGAGCACGCGGGTCCTGCGTTGAAGGAGCTCGCCGGATCCATCCGTCGCCTCGCGGACCTCTTTGACGAGCTTTTCGAAAAGCTGAATGAAAAGAACCTGACGCAGGACACGCAGAACACGGTCTGGGACTGCAAAGTGCAGCTTGCCAGGCTTTCCGGGATTGCGGACCTGTGTGACCGGTTTCGGACTTCTGAACCGGGCAGGAATGACATCTTCTGGCTGGAGACCATCAAGGGCCAGAGCGTCCGTTTCGTCGTCACCCCCCTTGACATCGGTCCGCTCATGCGGGAGGCGGTGTTCCAGCCCATCCGGACCACGATTTTCACTTCCGCGACCCTGACAGTGTCCGGCAATTTCTCCTTCTGGGCAGGCAGGATCGGCCTGGACAACCCTGGCGATCGGGAGCCCCTTTTTCAAACCTTTGCGTCACCCTTCAATTACAGGGAAAACGTGCTTCTTGGGGTCCCCACGGACGCTCCGCCGCCGAACTCTGCTCTCTACAAGCCGTTCCTTTCCGGTTTTATCGCACGGGCCCTGACGTCGAGCCGGGGCGCGGGGCTTGTCCTCTTCACGTCTTACTCCCTGCTGCGGGAAACCTTTGCGGAAGTCCAGCCCGTGCTTTCCGCCCGCGGAATACGGATCCTTCGACAAGGCGACGATGAGCGGGCTCGCCTGCTGGACGCATTCAAAGCAGAACGTTCCAGCGTCCTTTTCGCCACGGACTCCTTCTGGGAGGGAGTCGATGCACCGGGGGAGACCCTGCAAATGGTGATTCTCTGCCGGCTCCCTTTCCGAGTGCCCACCGAGCCGGTTCTCAGGGCACGGATGGCCGCAATCGAGGAAAGGGGCGGGAACCCCTTTGCGGAGCTCTCGTTGCCGGATGCCGTTGTGCGTTTGAGGCAGGGATTCGGCAGGCTCATGCGGAGGCACGATGACAGGGGAGTGGTGCTGATTCTGGACTCGCGGATCGTCAGCAAAACCTACGGGGCGGTCTTTCTTGAAAGCCTGCCGAGGACGGGAGTGGTGAGCAGTCACGCGGAGGCCGTGCAGGATGCCGTTGCAGAGTTCTTTGCTCATGAAAAAGGGGAGGAAGGCATTTCCATGTCTTCCTCCCCTGGATCGTCGTAGGCCCTCTGTTACGACTCCACCTTCGCCAGGATATCCGCAGCCTTCAGGATAAGCTGCTCTTCCCCCGAGATCTTGATCGTCGTCCCCGCGTACTTGTCGTAGATGACCCGATCCTTGGCCTTCACTTTGATGCTCTCATCGTCACCGACTGCAATTACGATCCCTTCCTGGGTCTTTTCCTGGGCAGTCTGCGGAATAAGGATCCCTCCCGCCGTCTTGGTCTCCATCTCTACCATTTTGACCAGAATACGATCTCCGAGTGGCATGACCTTCATTTTCAGTCGTCCTCCCTTAAATAGTTGTGATGCCGCGAATCTCACACTGGGTGACAGTGATTTTGAGAGGAATATACCCAGAGGCCGCCGTGATCGTCAAGGTTTTGTTTGGCCTTGCCCGGGGAAACGGCAAGGAGTACCTTCTTCACAGATGCCAACTTCGCTGTGGAGCATGTACTTTGACAAGGGGCTGGGGTCACTTGCCCGGCACCAGCCTGCTCAAGCCATACATTTTCTCCAGATGGCTATGGAGAAGTGTCCTGCGTCGCGCTCCCGGCAGTTGTACCGCATCTGCCTTTTCCTCGGGGTTGCCTTGAAGCGGATGGGCTTCTCCCAATCAGCCATCAAAAGCTGGACTTCCTGCCAGCGCCTGAACAAGAGGGGCCATACGCGAAAGATGCTGGTGCGCCTGACCAACTCTTACGGAATGGAGCGCCGGGCCAGCTCGCAGGAGGATGACTGGCAGGCGTTCGCGTCCATCCAGACCGCGCGATACCTCATGGGAAAGAATAAAAGGACGTTTTCAACCCTTGCTGAAAAGGACATGATCAGCGACCTGATCCACGATCATTGGCTGATCCTGGTCAATTCGGGGGAGCTGGAGGGCAAGTCGTCCTGCGACAAGCTTGGCTATTTCCGTAAGGTCAGCATCGTGTTTCCCGGTTCGGGCCTGCCAGAGTCGCGACCTGATACGCAGGTGATCGGAGTGAACTTTCAGACCCAGAAGAAAGTCGAGCTGGGTGACCGATGCCTTTGCGGCTCCGGGCTTCCCTTCGCGCTGTGCTGCGGTCGCACCCCCGCCAATGAGGAGCTCCTGACTGGTATATTTTGATTCATAATATTCTGTTATCTCAGGAATTGTGTCAATTTGACCCATTGTTACGATCCCATAACAGATCCAGAAAGTAGCATCTTATAATTCATTACAATTAAGAAACTTAGGAAACTGCCCCGGAAATCCCTTGGCACGATCCTTGCTTTACTAATGGCCAAGAGGTGATTATGAGCACGGCAGTCAGTTCCATCGAGAAAGAGAAGAAAATATCGAGAGCGGACGAAAACATTCTTTCCCTTTATCTCAAGGAAATCAACAAGATCCCTCTGCTTACACGTGAGGAAGAGGAAAAGCTTGCCCGCCGGGCAGCCAAGGCGGACCAGCTGGCCAAGGAAAAGCTCATCAGGGCCAACCTTCGCTTCGTGGTCAACGTGGCAAAGAAGTATCAGAACCAGGGATTGCCCCTGGCTGACCTGATCAGCGAGGGCAACATCGGGCTGATGAACGCAATCGAGAGGTTTGACGTCGAGAAGGGCTATCACTTCATCTCCTACGCGGTGTGGTGGATCCGGCAGGCCATTCTGAAGGCAATCTGCGAGAAATCACGCATGATCCGCCTGCCCCTGAACAGGGCAAACGAGCTGGTGCAGATCGAGAAGGTCCGCAAGGACCTCCAGGGCGAGCAGTTCCTCGTGTCGGAGACCGACATGATCGCCAAGAAGCTGGAAATCGACAGGGAGCACGTTTCTGACCTGCTCAACATCTCCCGTGAGCTGATTTCACTGGATACGCCGGTGTATTCGGAGAAGGACTCGTCCCTGCTGGGAGATTTCGTTGAGGACAAGAACCACATCACCCCGGATGACGTGGTCATTGAGAGCTCGCTGCGCAGGGACATCAACAACGTGCTGACCTCCCTCTCGCAGAAAGAGTCCGAAATCATCCAATACCGGTTCGGATTGAACGGAAAGAGGCCGATGTCCCTCAAGGAAATTGGCAGCATGTACAAGCTGACCAAGGAGCGCATTCGCCAGATCGAGAAGAAAGCCATCAAGAGGCTCCAGCACCCTTCACGGAGCCACCTGCTCAGGGCGTATATGTAATAAATCAGGCACGGAAGCCAGGAAAAAACCAGGGCGCCCTCCGCGCAGCTCAGCTGTGCAAGGGGCGCCTTTCTTTTTCTACTCCCGGGCGATCTTCTTCCATGCCGCGGCGAAGTCCGGCGTGAACCCCTCCTCGGGGGCATTCACCTGCAGGCAATCAGGCGGAAGCTCATCCAGGAACGGCGAGGGGAAGGCCTCGGAGGGCTTGCCCATGCGCCGCCGCGATGAGCACCAGGAGAGGCACAGCCTGCGCTCCGCGCGGGTAAGGGCCACATAGAACAAGCGCCGCTCTTCCTCGATATTGGCGTCAGCCTCCTCAACCGAGCGGACGTGCGGAATGATGTCCTTTTCCACCCCCGCGATAAAGACGACGGGGAACTCGAGCCCTTTTGCCGAGTGGATGGTCATAAGGTTGACCCTGCCTTCCTCTTCGCCGTCATCGAGGTCGTCCCGGCTTGCCAGGGTGACGCGCGCAAGGTAGTCGAAAAGGCTCGGATGCGTGTTCTCCGGGTTTTCCTCGAAGTCCGCGAGGGAACCGATAAGGGACTCAACGTTCCCGAACTTCCATTTCACGACGTCCTTGTCCTTCGCGTCCCGGTTCTCCGAAACAAGATGTCCCCAGTAATCGATTTCCTCCACCAACTCCCGTACTCCTTGCGCCATTTTCTTTTCGCCGACGATCCTGGAGCGAAACCTGCCCACAAGCTCCCTGAACTCCTCAGCGGCCATCGCGGACTTCTCTTCGAGGCCGGTACCCTCCTGAGAGGCAAGAGCCGAAAGGGCGCTGAACAGAGAGCAATGGTGCTGGCCGGCGTGGGAAGCAAGATGCTCCAGCAGCTTTCGCCCGATTCCCCTGCGCGGGGTGTTTACAATCCGGAGAAAGCTCGTGTCGTCGTCATGGTTCGCAATCAACTTGAGGTAGGCCAGCATGTCGCGAACCTCCTGGCGTTCGAAGAAGCTCATCCCTCCGGAAACCACATAGGGGATGTTTTCCTTTCGGAAAGTCTCTTCCAGCGCGCGCGTCAGGTGGTTTGCCCGAAGCAGGACGCCAAAGTCCTGGAAACGAAGGGAATCCCGGATCATGAGCGTCCGAATCCGCGAAGCAATGAACTCCGCCTCCTCAAGCTCATTCTCCGCGGCAAAAACTTCGATGGGGTCCCCCGACGGGAGTCCGGTCCACAGTACCTTTGGTTTTCTGTTCGAATTGCGGGAGATGAGGGCATTGGCGGCCTTGAGGATGGTTCCCGTGGACCTGTAGTTCTGCTCCAACTTGATTTCCCTTGTACCCGGGAAGTCGGCCTCGAACCGCTGGATATTCTCGAAGCTGGCCCCTCGCCAGGAGTAGATGGACTGGTCGTCATCACCGACAACACAGACGTTTTTTTCCGGGCCCACAAGGAGCCGCATCATGTCGTACTGGTTGCTTGACGTGTCCTGGAACTCGTCAACCAGAACGAATTTGAATCGGGAAGTGTACTCGGCCCGTACGGATTCCGAATCGGACAGAAGCTTTACGGGAAGAACGATGAGATCATCGAAGTCCACCGCGTTGTACAGCTTGAGGTTTTTCTGGTAATCGCCGTAGAGCTTTTTCAGGTGCTTGTTCTCGGCGGTCCAGCTGGCCCTGCCGTTTTTCACCAGGGAGATGACCCTTGCCGCCTCCGTGGCGTCCAGGGCTTCTCCCTTCAATCCCAGCTCACGGCCCGTCTCCTTGATGAGGCTGGCCTGATCCTGTGAGTCATAGATCGTGAAATTGGGCCTGTATCCGAGAACGGACGACTTTTCCCGGAGGATTTGCGCGCCAAGGGAGTGGAAGGTGCTGACGGTGAGCCGGGAAAGCTTTCGAGGCACCAGGGTCCGGATCCTCTGGGCCATTTCCCGAGCCGCTTTGTTTGTGAAAGTGACTGCGAGGATCTCTGACTGCGGGACGCCTTTTGTCAGCAGGTGTGCGATGCGATACGTGATGACCCGGGTCTTCCCGGACCGGCTCCGGCCAGGATAAGGACCGGTCCATGCGCCAAATGCACCGCTTCCGACTGTTTTTCGTTCAAAAAGCGTGAAAAATCGCTCAATTCGGGCCTCGTCGGGATAGTGTTTGACAGATCGTCTCCTGTTGCCATAGAATCGAGCTCATGCAACTCTCGTCGCCCTTCTGCCCGAGCTGCAGGGAGAACCTTGCCCGAAACGGCGACTCGTTCACCTGCTCCAAATGCGGGAGGGTGTACCCTCTAAAGAACGGAATCGTGGATTTCCTCACGTCATTGCCCCTGACTGATACGCAAAAAATGGTCCAGACCACCTTTGATTCCGTTTCCGGGACCTATGACAACGCCATCGTGCGCCTGGTGGAGAGTCTCTCGTGCCCCTGGAACGCATACACGGCGAAGATGGAAGCTTTCATGAGCACGGCAGGGGGGAAAGTCATTCTTGACGTCGGGTGCGGGACCTCGTTTCCCGTTGTTTCCTTTCTCCCGCAGACTTCCATTTACCTGGGCATGGACATCTCCCAGGAAATGCTGGGTCACGCGAAGAGCCTCCTTGGGGACAATCTCAACGCTGCCCTGTGGAACATAGACGTGGAGCGCATTCCCCTGCCGGACACGTGTGTGGACGTGTGCCTTGCGCTGATGGCCTTCAACGTGTTTCCCAATCCGTCCAAAGCGGCCGAAGAGATGCAGAGAACCCTGAAGAAGGACGGGAGTGTTTTCGGTACGGCGTTCGTTCAGGCCCCTCCGGAAGAGATTCTCAGCGAAAATCCGATACACCCGAACGTGGTGAAAGAGATTCTCTCCGTGTTCGACGCGGGCGCCTGGGACCTTTCCTTCGAAACGCAAGGCGGAATCCTGTTCTTCTATATCAAGAAAACAGGGAAAAACTGATCAACGGGTCACCGTGACCTTTTTCAGCCCTCGTGGGGCATCAGGGTCGAAGCCCTTGGCAAGCGCCAGGTGAAGGCCCAGAACCTGCCCGGGGATCACCGCCAGGACAGGTGAAAGCCATTCGGGAAGCCCCTCCGGGAGCGGGAGCCGGGTGAGCCCGAACTTGAGGATCTCATCCGAATCGCTGATAGCCAGGATCTCGGAGCCCCGGTCAGCCAGCTGGGCGGCGAACTCCTTCATATGAGGAAGGAGAGTTCCGGAAGGTGCAACCAGGATGACGGGGAACCCGGGCTCAATCATGGCCATTGGCCCGTGGAGAAAGTCCGCGGAGGAGTAGGGATCAGCCGTTACGTACGTGAGCTCCTTGAGCTTCAAGGCGATTTCCAGGGCAATCCCGTACGAAAACCCCCTGCCGATGACGACGCACCTGTCCATGTACCTGTAGCGCTCAGCCTTGGCGGCGGCTGCTTTGCCGGCCTCATCAATGGTGCGTGCAGCGTGCTCCGGGATGGTCTGCAGTGCTGCAAGCCGGCCCTTGTCTCCCAGGAGCGTAAAGGAAAGGCGCGCCAGGAGCGCCAGGGAGCATGTGAATGTCTTCGTGGCTGCCACGGCCTTCTCACCGCCTGTTTGAAGGAGGAGGAGATGGTCGGAGCAACCGGCCAGCGGAGACGAGGAGTCTGCGGTAATTGAGGCGGTCATCGCGCCTTGCCTGCGCGCGTCAGCCAGCACCTCCACGATGTCCTCCGACCGGCCCGACTGCGAGATGCCCAGCACCAGGGCGTTCTTCAGGCGCGGCGGCGTGTGGTAGAAGGTGTACAGAGACGGCGTGCTCTGAACGACCGGCCACCCGTTGAACGATGAGAACAGGTACTTCGCGTACGTACCGGCGTTGTCCGAGCTTCCGCGGGCCGCAATAAGCACGTACGAAATGTCCTTTCGCTTGATCTCGGAGCAGAGCCGGTCCACGGCCTGCCCGCAGGAATCCAGGGTCCGGGACAGAGCGTCCGGCTGCTCCCCGATCTCTTTTTCCAGAACTGTTTTCTGCTTTTCCATCGCGGACTGCATAGTGCAGGTTCGCCCTTCCCATGTCAATTCGGGACCGCTATACTCCGCCACTGAAGTGAGATACAAGGCAGTACTTTTCGACCTGGATGGGACTCTTCTGGACACCCTGGAGGACCTGGCGGACTCCATGAATGCCGTCCTTGCCGCCCGCGGCCATCCCGTGCACCCGGTTTCGGAGTATCGCTTCTTCGTGGGAGACGGCGTGGAGATGCTGGTGCGCAGGACACTCCCGCCTGGTCTCGGTGATGACCGGGCGGAGGTTCGCGCGTGCCTTCTTCAGATGCGGGAAAAATATGCCCTGCGCTGGAAGGCAAAAAGCCGGCCGTACCCGGGCATTGAACGACTGCTTGACGGCCTGACGGAAAAGGGCGTTGTCCTGACGATACTTTCCAACAAGCCGCACGCGTTCGTGCAGGAAATAGCAGGTCATTTCTTCGGCAGGTGGCGCTTCGCATCGACGCAGGGAGCGCGGCCTGAGGTGCCTCGCAAGCCGGACCCCGCGGCGGCCATCGCAATCAGCAGCAGCGTCGGGGTGCCGCCTGCATCATTTCTCTACCTCGGTGACACGAACACGGATATGCAGACCGCGATTGCCGCCGGCATGTTCCCGGCAGGGGCTCTCTGGGATTTTCGACCGGAGGCGGAGCTCAGGGAAGCTGGGGCGAGGTTTCTTGCGACTCAGCCCCTGGACGTGCTGTCGGTGTTCTGATCAACCGGGTGATTTTGCGCTTCACGCGGAACAGGAAGCTCCTCTTTTCAGCTTTCTTGTACTTCTGGGCGATCCGCGGGTCTATGTAAATGAGCGAAGGCAGCTGAAGCTCATTCTTGCAGCTCAGGGTCGGATGAAAATACCGCGTGGAAGGCCTCATGTGGACCCCTGAGCCGTCAGTGCCCATGTTGTTGACAAGGGACTGGACCGGGACAAGGCAGACGGCGTGGTGAATGAAGTGCGTATAGGTCCACCGTATGGCCCATGAGTCGACCTGGCCGTTCACCTGTGCATCCAGCATTCCCGGCAGGTCCACGCCACCTTCGCGAAACGAGCGCTTCCACGATTCGTTCCTGCTCAAGAAAGAATAGTCACGGACATGCCAGTCCGCTCTTTGCCACCTGTCCTGCCAGGTTCCCCATCCCCAGCACATATGCCGCATGACGAAGAATGCGTCGTAAGGATACCCGCCAGGAACGCGGAAAATCCTCTGAGGGTAGTTGTATCCGCTGACGCTGAAGACTCCGGGCGCGGACTTGTAGACGTTAAGGGCCTGGTTCATGTAGCGAAGAAATGTCGGTGAGACAACCAGGTCATCTTCCACGGCAATGACCTGCTCATGGAGTTCCAGGACCTGCGTGACGCCATCAATGATGTTTCTGGAGAGTCCCCAGTTCTGATCCCTTTCAACGACCTGGACATCGAGAAACCCGGAGGTGGCCCGCGCTACCTGTCTGACCTGTTCGACGAGGGGAACATCTCTTTCGTTGCGGGGGCCGTCAAGGAAACAATAGAGATTTGTGGTGGCCGATTCGGCGTTTTTGAGAAGGCTGAGAATGCACTCTTGCAGATGCCGGGGGCGATTGTATGCAAACAGAGCAATTGAAGCAGTTGCGCCCTTGTTTCCAGACATCCTGCCCTTTCTTGCTGATACTATAGTCGCAACAAGGCAGGATTGGGTTCCATTAACGCGGCATAAACCGGCAATAAATCTCTGTTATTCGATGCTAACCAAACGCCACGAGTGCGTCGATCTCCACCAGGGTGCCTCCCGGAAGATCGGCGCCCACGGTGGTTCTGGCAGGAAAAGGCTTGGGAAAATAACGAGCATATACCTCGTTGAACTCCGCGAACGTCGCCATGTCCTTCAGATAGGCGTTCACCTTGACGACGTTCGCAAGCGTTGCTCCGGCCGTCTCCACGATTGCCTTGATATTCTCCAGGCAACGCTCGGTCTGGCCCCGGACATCGGGCTTCATCTCTCCCGTCTGGGGGTGCTTCGCCGTCTGCCCCGAGACGAAGAGCAGCTTCCCCGAACAGAGTATCCCCTGTGAGTACGGGCCGATGGGGGCTGGCGCCCCCTCGGTGGTTACGGGCTCCTTCATGGCGCCTTTCTCTGCTGGTCTATCAACTTCGCCGTGTCTGTGGCCGGGTCTATCTGGTAGCCGGCATCCAGGGCGGCTTTTGCGTCCGCCGCATTCCCCAGCCCTTTCTGGCAGTAGTAGGTAAGCAGATACGCGAGCTGCGCGGATTCTCCCGGCGGGATTAGCCGAGACAAAAGGCCGCAGGAGGGACAGGGCACTCGAGAAGTCAGAGGAATCCACGAGCAACTGAGCCTTCAGGAGGATGTAATTGGCGTACCATTGCGCGCCGGGGTCCGCTGATACTTTGGAAAGGGCCCTGTATGCCTTTGCCGGCTGCCCCGCTCCGTAGTAGGCAACTCCGGTCAGGTACCTGAACTCTTCCGCGTCGGCCTGGCTGCTTGTGTCCTTGAGGGCGCTGTTCAATGTTTTCACGGCGTCGAGGTATTTCTTCTCGGCAATCAGGGCCGCCACCTCGCTTCGCACCTCATCACTTTCCTCCGCCCAGGTGACAGATTGCTGCCCTTGTTCAGCGGCTCGAACCCCTCCGACCGTGGTTGTCTTCGACTTGTCGGTGGTGAGGGACTGGATTTTCTGAGCGATAGTGGCGCCAACCCCGCCGGCGCCACTCTTCTCAGACGCCCGGGCAAGGGAGGCGACGTCGTACGTGCCATCCTTGAGGATGGTGATGCGCGCTTTGCCTCGAGTCAGCTCAAGGGAGCCTGATCCGGAAACGCGAACGCTGGCGTTCGCGGGCACGGTATCCCCGATGGAAATGGCAGACCATCCCTTTATGGTTTTCAGCTCGACGGTTCCGTCGGAATACGTTACGGAATACGACTGGGCAAAGGCGGAAGCAGCGAGCAAAAAAACGAAAATCAAGGCAAAGCCCAGAGTTTTCTTCATGAACGCCCCCCTCTTTGCATCTACTATAGCACGCGAGGCCGTAGATAACAAACCAGTGTCAGTTGTTGAGCGGCTCCCCCGGTTCGCTGGGAACGGCATCAAGGGAAAGCTTCTCCGAGCGCCTGATCACTTCGAGGCGTGATTTCACCCCGATGCTGTCATCCGTCAGTGCTTTGTGAAGGTCGTCGATCGTGGCAATCACTTTGCCCGCAAAGCCCACAATCACGTCATGCTCATTCAACCCGGCCCTTTCCGCCGGGCTTCCCCTTTCTATCGAGATGACAAGAACCCCGCTCTCCGCTTTGAGCCCGAGCACGTGCGCCGCATGGGGAGGGATTCTCATGTTCTGGCCGCCTATTCCCAGCCAGCCTCGTCGTATACGGCCATCGCGGATCAGGCGCGGGGCCACGTACTGGGCGGTATTGATGGGCGTGGCAAAACACAACCCTTGCGCACCCAGGATGATGGCGGTGTTGACTCCGATTACTTCTCCGCGGGATGTGACAAGAGGTCCGCCTGAGTTTCCCGGATTCAGCGCGGCGTCAGTCTGGATCACGTTATCGATCAGCCGCCCGGACTGGGACCTCAAGGACCGCCCCAGGGCGCTCACCACCCCGGCGGTCACGGTGTACTGAAATCCCAATGGGTTTCCAATGGCCATGACCAGCTGGCCCACGCGAAGCGCGCTTGAATCACCCAGCCGGGCTGCGGGAAGACCGCTTTCATACACTCTCACGACGGCAAGGTCCGTGTCGGGGTCATCCCCGACCAGTTCGGCTTGAAACCTTCGGCCGTCGGCAAGGATGGCCTCCATGCTCGAAGCGCCGTGAACGACATGGCTGTTCGTGAGTATGAAGCCGTCCGGAGCAAAGATGAAGCCTGAGCCCATGCCCTGCGCTTCGGGCATGGCTCCGCCATTCCACCGTCCGGGACCCGGCCTGCCTGGACCGCTCACCTGGATGTGCACGACGGCCGGGCTGGCTTTCTCAACCCCTTCCACGACCGCCCTGGAGTATGCGTCCAGCAGGGCGATGTCTGTAGCGTTCGCTCCGTTAGCCATGCATCAAAAATAAGCCGCGATGTTGGCCAGGGCAAACTGGCCATTTGACGAGTCGACGATTTTCGGACAGCAGCTCTCGCGAAATGCCGGTTATGTACAATACCGCGCTTTCGCGAAACCTGCCCCGGCGTTCACCGATCCCGCGCCCCGGCGGCCGGCAGCGGATCGCGAAAAAGCTCCACCTGCCGGCCCGCCAGCGCCGTGATTTTCGTCCGCTTCTCTTCTTCCAGCCGCAGAAGGTCCGTCTCATAGCCTTCCGCCTGCGCACGCGGAACCTGCAGGCTGAGGTTGCCTGGCGCGCCGATTGAGGTTCTTTTTGCTATCGCCTCGACAGGGTCCCTTTTTTTCAGGGCCGTCAGATCCTTTCCGACCCTTTGGTAGGCTTCCCGGAAGGGAACGCCTTCGGCCACCAGCTCCAGGGCTCGATCCGTGGCAAAGATTTCCGGCGTGAAGGCCGCACGCAAACGGTCTCCGTTGATGACCAGTTTTTCCACCGTGAGGCTCATGACCCGCACGCAGGCAAGGCCCGTTTCGCATCCGCGGAAGTAAGGCCCCTTGGTTTCCTGGAAATCCCTGTTGTATCCGCTTGGCAGGGCCCGTATCTCAGCCTTCAGCGCCACAAGGTCCCCCGCAATCGCTCCCGCGCGGGCCCTTACCAGCTCCAGTCCGTCCGGGTTTTTTTTCTGGGGCATGATGCTGGAGCCGGTGCACAACTCCTCAGGCAGGGTGAAGTAGCCGAACTCCGGCATGGAAAAAAGGACAAGGTCCTGCGCCAACCTGCTCAGCGTGAGGGCCGTGTGCTCGACGGCCTCCAGGACGACGGCCTCGAACTTGCCCCGGCTGTTGTTTGCGTACAGCACATTGTTCTGCACCCTGGCAAACCCCAGCAGATCGGATACCAGCTGCCTGTCCAGCGGGAGAGGGACTCCGTAGCTTGCGGCAGAGCCAAGGGGACAGCAATCCGTGAGGGAAAAAGCGCCGCGGACCAGCGCAATATCGTCCAGGATCTCCTCCGCATACGCCGCGGCCCACAGACCGACAGATGATGGCATGGCCACCCGCATGTGCGTGCGCCCCGGCATGGGAGTTTTCTCGTTTTTCTGCGCAAGGTCGAGCAGACGGGCAACAAGGTCCAGACAGGCGCGCTGAAAAGAAAACAGGAACCCCCGGTTCCAGAGCCGGAGGGCGGTCAGCACCTGGTCGTTCCGCGACCTTCCCGTATGGATGCGCTTGCCCGCGTCTCCCAGGACACGCGCAAGGTGGTTTTCGATTGCGGTGTGCACATCCTCGTCCGAGCGCTGGATGGAAAACCTGCCCTTGTCGTTCAAGTCGATGATTGCGCCAAGCTCCCGGACCAGGACCTGACGGTCCGAGGCAGAGAGAATGCCGATGGAAGCGAGCATCGTGGCATGGGCCATGCTGGCAACGCAGTCGGCGTTCACAAGTCGAGCGTCGATAACGGGGTCATCAGCGACCGTGAAGGCCTCGATCAGCGCATCGAGGCTATACGTCTTCTCCCAGAGCTTTCCCATCAGCGCCCCCCAAGAACTTCGGATTATTGCCGGCAATCACAACGGTGACCTCGCCGCGCGCCTTCCAGTCCTGGAACTTCCCGCACAACTCACCCAGGCTTCCGCGTACTGTCTTCTCGAACTGCTTTGTCAGCTCGATACTCACCGCAGCCATGCGGTCTCCAAGCACCTCGCGGGCATCCACCAGGAGGGTGTGAAGCCGGAAAGGCGATTCATAGAATACCAGAGTATGGGGGAGGTCTTTTTCCATTTCAAGGAACCTCCGGCGCACGCCGGGCTTCCTGGGGGGAAATCCCTTGAACGTGAAGCTTGATGTGGGGAGCCCGGAAGAGAGAAGGGCGGGCTCGATTGCTCCGGCCCCGGGGAGCACCTCAACGACATGGCCTTCGGCCAGGGCGCGCTGGATGACCCGAAAGCCTGCGTCGCTGATTCCAGGGTAGCCGGCGTCCGAGCAGACTCCCACGCTCAGGCCCTCAGCCAGGAGACCCATGACCCGTGAGACGGAGTGCTGTTCCGTGCTTTCCCTGTAGGAGAGGATGGTTCGGGGGCTCTTGATGCCGTGCTTTGCGAACAGGATCCTCGTGCGGCGGGTATCCTCACAGGCCAGGGCGTCGATTTCCCCGAGAACGCGCAGGGCGCGCAACGTTATGTCCTCGAGGTTTCCAATTGGCGTGGCAATGATGTAAAGCTTCCCCATAACCCCCCGGGGGCTCGGTATCAGCTCGTAATCAGTACACGAAGCGGACGGCGCTGTAGACCATCCCCGCGCTGGCGGGACACAGCACCACGTCGTGGCCGCGTTTCAGCCTGCCTTCCTTGAGGGCCATGTCCATCCCCATGGGGATGCTCGCGGAAACGATGTTGCCGTAGTTGGGGAAGACTTTCGCGTACATCTTTTCCACGGGCAGTGCCTGTTCCCTGCTTGCGCTGAGATATGCAGCGTCGGATGCAGCGTGCGGGAAATAGATGTCGGGCTCATCGAAATCTTCAACCAGCTCCTTGACCACAGGCACAAGGTAGCGCCGCGCTGCGTCGAAGAGCTCCTTGCCGTAGGAGACGAAGTTGTACAGGCCGTTCTTTCCGATTCTCCTGTTTGGCTCCACGAAGTTGTCATAGCCGTCAAGGGGAATGGTGCACAGGTCCGCGAGCTCCGGCACGGACTTGTAGACGAACTTCCATTCGGCCTCCGACGGGCTGAGAATGGTTGCCGTGGCCGCCTCTCCAATGGTGTAGGTGGGGAACGTGTATTCGATCTGCCGGAGGTTCTGGACCTTGAAATTGTCAGGGAAGCCGTGCTGGATGTTGAACTCACCGTTCAGGATCATCACGTGCTTGTAGCGTCCGCTCTTGAAGAACTCATAAGAGACTTCCAGCGCCCTGATCCAGCTCATGCAGGCGTCCACGATGTCGAAACAGGAGCTGCTCATGCCCATCTTCTGGGCGTAGAAATAGCCGTTGGCAGGCTCCAGGAAGCCCTTTCCGACCCCGCAGTAGATGAGAAGGTCGATGTCGTCTTTTGTAAGGTTTGCTTTCTCCAAGGCGACCTTCATTGCCTCGATGATGAATGTGCTTGCTTTCTCATCCTTTTCCGTGTCACGGACATAGCGGATGTCGGAGCCGGCCATGGCAAACAAGCCTCTTACCAGCCGCTGATACGATTTCAGGATGATGGGGGATACCCCGTTGCTCGACTCCGCAAGCAACTTCAGAATATCGTCATTTGTCACCTTGCGACTTGGAACACTGACTCCAATCGATTCAATTCTCATGCGCACTCCATCTTGCTGCAGTTTTTCGTAGCGGAGTTGACCACTCCGGGGCGTTTCGTTACCACTATGTTATCTCGGCTCTTATTATAACCCATTGTCTTACCGCAGGATAGCGCGCGTTTGAGAGGTCTCGAATGAGGATTACGGTTCTTGCAGTCGGTTCCCAGGGAGACGTGCAGCCATATGCGGCGTTGGGCCGCGGCCTGGCCCGGGCCGGCCACACCGTCAACCTTGCAAGCCATGAGACGTTTCGCGGTCTGGCAAAACGTTGTGAAATCGACTTTTCGCTGATAGCGGGCAACCCAATGGACATAGTTCAGGGACCTGAAGGCCAGTCCTGGCTCGGCTCCTCAGGCAGTTATGTCAGTTTTCTCTCCACGGCCAAAAAGATGGCTGCAGATCTTTATCCGCAAATCTCCCGTGATGCCCTCGCGGCGGCTCGGGGCAGTGATGCCCTTATCTACAGTCTCCCTCTGACCGTCTGCGGCTTCACTGTCGCCTCAGCATTGGGAGTTCCGGGAATCCCTGCTGCGCTCTACCCGCTCCATCCCACCCGGGCGTTTCCTTCCATAATGACACCAGGGCTCTCTCTTGGCCGAAGCATCAACTGGCTCAGCGGAACGGCCGTCATGCATCTCTATTGGGGCATCATCCGTTCGCTCCTCAGAGACTTTCACAAAGCGCAAGGCCTTGGCAGGTTTCCCCTTCTGCCAACCCTGGCGTCAATGGAGAGACAAGGCCTTCCCTTCCTCTACGGCTACAGCCCCTCGGTCATACCCACTCCGCACAGCTGGCGTCAAACCCGGGCAGTATGCGGCTACTGGTTTCTGGAAGATGCGCCCGAGTGGAAGCCCGATGAGCGCCTGGTCGATTTTCTGCGCGCCGGCCCGGCGCCTGTTTATATAGGATTCGGGAGCATGACAAGCGGAGATCCTTCCGGCATGACCAGGATCATTCTGGAAGCCGTACGCCGCACAGGCCAGCGCGCCGTGCTATCCACAGGGTGGGGAGGGCTCCATGCCCAGGATTTGCCCGCGTCCGTGCTTCCCATCGGCTTCGTGCCTCATGACTGGCTGTTTGCGCGTGTATCCATGGCAATCCATCATGGAGGAGCAGGGACCACCGCCGCGGTGCTGAAGGCCGGAGCTCCCAGCATCGTCGTCCCGTTTTTCGCAGATCAGTTCTTCTGGGGCAGAAGGGTCTGCGCCCTCGGGACGGGTCCCATGCCCATTCCTCGAAAGGACCTCACAGTGGATTCGCTTGAAAAAGCCATCAGGTCAGTGGTGGAAAGCGACTCAGTGAGTGCCAGGGCGCATACGATTGCCACGGCGATAAAGGCAGAAAACGGTGTTGCAGCCGCGGTTGCGGCCGTGGAAAGCTACCTCCGCAGCACAGCGCGCCGAAGAATGGCCTGACGCATCCCCGGGGGGAAGACAGGCAGCACCCGGCCAAGGAACGCCGAGTCCGCCCCGACGACATATCGCTTCCTGGGAGTCCGCGCGTTGATGGCCTTCTCAATTGCCTGCGCGACCGAAAGCGGCGAAATGCCTTTCTCCGAAAGCCGGGACACGTACCCCAGCGCCGACCTGGCGTCATCCCGATACATATCCCACTTGCTCTCCGACAGGTCTCCCGCAATCTCCAGGGCAGTGCCTTTTGACTTTTCCCAGATTGGAGTGGCGATGTTCCCAGGCTCGATGATGGACACCGAGACTCCCGTACCGGCAAGCTCCATGCTCATCGACTCCGCCAGCGCTTCCAGCGCGAACTTCGCGCACGAGTATGCCCCCAGGAAGGGGAGGGCAAACCTCCCGAGGATGGAGCCCATGAGGAAGACCCTGCCGTGATGCGACCGCAGCAAGGGGAGGAAAGCCTGCGTCACGGCGAGCTGGCCCGTCAGGTTGACGTCGATCTGCTTCTTGAACGAATCAATGGGCAGCATTTCCAGCGGTCCGGCGATGGAGATCCCCGCGTTGTTGACAAGAGCAAAAGGGGCAATCCCGTCAGGGCAATTCGTAATTGCTGCAACCGCGGACCTGATGGAAGCTGCGTCAGTGACGTCCAGAAGAACCGGCGTGATGGTGTCAGGTGAAAGCTCTTTCAGCCGCTCGCCGTCAGGCTTCCGCCGCACTCCGGCAAAGACGTGAAACCCCCGGCTTGAAAGCCACCTGGCGCACGCAAGCCCGATTCCGGAAGACGCTCCCGTGACGATAACCCCGCGTTTTCTATCCATGGTTCCGGCCACCATACCCGCGCCCTTGCTTCCCATCAATAGGTGAACGTCACACCGAGCCCGATGTAGTTGTTGATGGAATCGTTGCCTGCCGCCGGGCCGGTCCCTGGTACCGAGCCGTCGAGGATCCACTGGAAGGTGTAGGAAAGGGAGACCTTGACCTCACCCACCGGCGTCTCCAGGTATGCCGTTGTCGTGAAGCCGGCTTGGAGCACTTTCTCCAGCACGGACTGAGAAAGGAATCGATCATAGACCCAGCCGGCCGGCCTTCCCGTGTCAGGGGAAAAGGTAAATCCGTTGCCATCCGCGCCGTTGTCGAAAATAGTGCCATCCCCCGGGCTGTTCACTATCCCAAGGCCGCTCGATGCGTTCCCATGCAGGATGAACCTTCCGAACGTCGTCACATCGAGCCATGAAAGCGGCCTTGCCAGGGCTTCTATTTCAATGCGGTCTGAGTTCGGTTGAATGGATGGTCCGATGTTGGTGCCCTGGTTCGTGTAATTGAGATAGTTGGGGCCGACAGGATTATTCCCATAATTCTCGTGGCTGTATGTATACGGGGTTATCAGAAGGTTCGTTATCCTGATACGCGTGAGGTACGGAAGATTCGGGGTCCAGGACAGGCCGACCTGCAGCGCTGCAAGGAGCATCGTGTTGAAATTGAGCCTGATCAAGTCGTTGAACGACGCGTCGTCGACATAAAGCAGCACGTCCGCTTTCATTTGCCCGGGCAGTTTCACCCCGCCTGAGAGGCCGATGAAGGCGTTGTCAGGGTATCCGACCATGCCTTCCGAATAAAATGAAACCACCGGGCAAGAGATAAAGCGGCTCGAACCTGTTTCCCCAGACCATGGCGTCGAAGACACCCAGCGTCAGCCAGTCAGTCGGGTAGAACTCCAGGCCGTCCAGGGCAAGATACTTGTTGGGATACAGCCCGTTGCCTGATTCATCCGAAGCCGTAATGGCCATCAAGGACATGGTCAGAGACATCGAGTTGTCATGATAGACGAAGGAAAATTGCCCTGACTGGGGCGAAGTCGGGCTCAGTACCGCGTTGTCCCCCCAGAACGGTCCAAAGGACCCGCGGAGAGCGCCGGCCTGGAAGTAGACAGAATCGGTCCCCACTGTTCCGCTTCCCATCATGCTCATGCGGGGATAGAAGCTGAAAACTGATTTCACGTTGTCCGGGACATAGTCGAGCAGGCTGCGTTGATAGTCCGGCAACATGGTGGGAGCCTGGTTGCTTGTTGCCACGACACCGATCTTCGCCGAATACGTGATCCATGGAACAATGCTTCCCTGGAGGGAGCCCAGGAGACTGAGCTCCGTGTAGCCTTCCACTGTGTCAGTCCGGGCCAAGGCGCCTGCTATCCCGTGCACGTTCGCGCCTCCGTCCATCTTCGAAAGATAGAAATCCGCCAGTTTCTGGTCGGCGTCGGTCCCCCTGGCTTTGACGTCCGCCAGGACTTTTTTGACAAGCTGAACTGGATACGGCCTCAGGGGAGGCAGCTTATCTGTCAGGCCCCGATCCATCCAAAGCTCAATGTCAGTGTAGAGACGGTCGTTGGGGTCAGCAGCAATCTGCGCGAATGCGGGGGCGCCAGTCGCAAAGAAAAGTGAAACAACGGCAAGGGTGCTCAAGATGAAAGTTTTCACTATGACTCCTGTTCTGTCGTGATAACTATGTCAGTGCCTCTGAGCTTGCAAGAAAAGTGCCAGCCAGGCCTGTTGAGGCTATGTTCAATTGATTGCAAGATAATCAATTAGAAAGGCATAGAACTTATTTGGAGCGCCGACGCCCCTTCGTCTGCTTTTGTGCCATGCTTTTTCTATTTTTCATATCATTTTTCATATCATCGGCCGACGCTTTGTCAGCGCTCATTCCAGAAATTAGCTTCGACCATCGCACAAAGGCAGTGATACACGGGAAGGTGCAGTTCTTGAACCTCGAATGTCCTCCGAGCCGGAACCGCGATCAACACATCGCACAGGCCGGCCATTCTGCCGCCGTCCTCACCCGTCATTCCAATCGTCGCAATTCCGATTGCCCTCGCAACACAGAGAGCGGCCCGTACGTTCCTGGCATTCCCCGAGGTGCTTATCCCCAGAAGAACATCACCAGGCTTGGCGTGCCCGTAAGCGGCCTGCGCGTACGCGTGCTCGGGATTTACGTCATTGCCGAATGCGCTGAGAAGCGACGAACCCGCGGTCAGGTTGATTGCAGGGAGAGAGCCCTGGAGAGTCTCCCCAAGGGCCGGGCCAATTTCGGGGTCGGCCTTCGCCAAACGAGAACGGACTCCGGAGGGGAGGGGTCTCTTATGCAGGTATCCTTTCATCAGCTCGCCAGCGATGTGCTCGCTGTCAGCGGCGCTGCCCCCGTTTCCGCAAACAAGGAGCTTGCCGCCACCTTCGTAGCAGCCAACCAGAAGGCGATATGCGTTTTCGATGCTCTTCCCGCAAACGGTGAGAGCCGGATAACGCCGCAGCAGCTCTTCTAACGGGTTTTCCACAGGCAAAGTGTAACATCATGCGGTGAAACTGCACAATGTCACAGCGTGGTACTTGATTTTTCCCCGATTTGGTATATGGTGTTCACTGTTTGAACACGCAAGATTTGACCGATCACGAATATGCCCTCCTCGAAAGCATCTACCACCATGCTGAGGTTCGACCAGTCAGACAGCGAGACTTGGCGAAAGTGGTGGGGATCTCCCTAGGCATGACGAACGTTATACTCCGGAAGCTTGCCCAGAAGGGTTGGGTTGTCATTCGGAGGATCAACAGCAGGAACATCCAGTATGCCGTAACCCCTTCCGGGATCGATCAGATAAGCAAGCGCAGCCTTCTTTTCCTGAAAAGAACAGTCCGGAACGTGGTCTTCTACAAAGACTTGCTTGACCAGTTGATCGCGGACTTGAAAACCCGCGGCTACCGCGCCATTGTGCTCGTCGGCCAGAGCGATTTCGACTTTGTTCTTGCCTATCTTTGCCAGAAGCACAAGCTGGACTTCGTTGAGTCGCAGACCCCCTCGCGCCTGGAGGGCGCGAAGCTGATATACGCGGAGGACATTGCGGGCACCTCTTCCAACAATGGGAAGGAGCCTGAGCAGGAGGATGTCTACCTCCACGACATACTGATCGGCCGATAGGGCAGCCCGTTTCGGCGGCGCTCCAGAGCCTTCAGGTCAGTGCGCTCCCCCCGCTCCGCGTCGTGCCCAGGTGCATGCGCTGGTAAGGGACCTCCGCGCCCAAAAGGATTCGGTTGTCAAGAAATGTATCCGGTTGTCATTCTTTGCGGCGGCCTGGCCACGCGGCTTCGGCCCATCACGGAGACCATTCCAAAATCCCTGATCGAAGTGGCAGGAAAGCCATTCCTTGAGCATCAGCTCGTAGCCCTGAGGGACCAGGGTATCGAGCACGTGATCCTCAGTGTCGGTCATCTGGGGGAGCAGATCCGGGAGAAGATTGGCGATGGCGGCAGGTTCGGACTGATGATCCAGTATGTGTCTGATGGACCGCGATTGCTTGGAACGGGCGGGGCGGTCAGGCGCGCCGCAGCTCTCCTGGACACTCCATTCTACGTGCTCTATGGGGATTCCTATCTTCAGGTAAGCTACCGGGAAGCAGCAGCCCGCCTGGACTCCGCAGGGACTCTGGGACTCATGACCGTGTATCGCAATGAGGGCCGGTGGGATACGAGCAACGTTGTCTACGGGAACGGACGGATCGTCAGGTACAGCAAGCGAGAGCGCTCGCCCGATATGCAGCACATTGACTACGGTCTGGGCATGTTGAAGAAAGAGGCTCTGGAGAGTATCCCCTCCGACCAGCCGTATGATCTGGCCACGCTGTACGAAGACCTGGTGAAGCAGGGGCAGCTGGCCGGGCTGGAGGTGTTCCAGCGGTTTTATGAGATCGGAACAACACAAGGCCTCGAAGAAACACGAGAGTTTCTTTCAGAACGATATGGAGGACAAATGGAAGATTATTCGACAACACACCTGAAGGAAGCGGCAAAAATCATCCCTCTCATCGACGTGGGAAAGATCGAATCCATGGTCCGTTTGATCGCGGACGTGCGAAACCAGGAGGGCAGGATCTTCTTCCTGGGCGTCGGGGGGGGCGCCGCAAATGCGGCGCATGCCGTCAACGATTTCCGCAAGCTTGCGGGCATCGAGGCGTACGCGCCAACTGACAACGTTTCAGAGCTGACCGCCCGCACGAACGATGAAGGGTGGGAGACCGTTTTTGTCGAATGGCTGAAGGGCAGCCGTCTGGCAAAGAAGGACATGCT
The DNA here is from genome assembly GCA_963710335.1 of uncultured Spirochaetota bacterium. Lineage (GTDB taxonomy): Bacteria > Spirochaetota > Spirochaetia > SZUA-6 > Fen-1364 > Fen-1364. The sequence goes on along the minus strand of CAVQAA010000005.1, from coordinate 4,612 downwards.
GTTCATCCTGTCCGTGGGCGGCGGAAGCCTCGAGCCCATGGTGAGCCCAAACCTGGTTCGGGCCGTGCAATACGCCAAAGAGATTGGCACGCGTGTGGTCGGCATTGTCGGGCGTGACGGCGGTTACACTGCCAAGGTTGCAGATGCCGCTGTGATTGTGCCGACTGTGAATCCGAAAACCGTGACGCCGCATGCCGAGGCCTTTCAGGCAGTCATCTGGCACCTCATCGTTTCGCATCCCGCCCTGCAGATGAAAGCGACAAAGTGGGAGTCGGTACGATAGGAAGGCGGAAAGCTGTTTTTCTTGACCGGGACGGGGTCCTCAACCGTTCCGTTGTGCGTGACGGCAAACCTTACCCTCCCGCCGGCCTTTCTGAGCTCGAACTAGCGCCCGGGGTGGACAAAGGCTGTCAGGCCCTTCGAGACGCGGGATACCTCCTGATAGGGATTACGAACCAGCCTGACGTGGCGCGTGGCATCACGGAAAAAAAGGTCGTGGAGGAGATCAATCTGTATCTTTCGACGCGACTTTCCATTGAATCTTTCCATGTCTGCTACCACGATAATTCGGATGAGTGCGAATGCCGCAAGCCGAAGCCAGGCCTTATCCTGAATGCTGCCGCCGAGAAAACAGATAGAATTGGGAGCCAGCTTCATGGTCGGGGACAGGTGGAAAGACGTCGAGGCCGGCAGGCGCGCAGGGTGCCGGACAGTCCTTATCGACAACCATTACGCAGAGCCAAATCGGAGCAAGCCAACATACACCGTCAACAACTTCGAAGAAGCTGTGGCGGCAATCCTTTCTGGAAAGGAAAACGCATGATGAATGCACGACTCGGAAAGATGAAGACGAAGATTTTCGCTGACGGCGCTGACAGGGAAGGGATACTGGCCCTGTACCGCCAGCCGTACATCAAGGGTTTTACCACGAACCCCACCCTCATGCGAAAAGCGGGGATCACCGATTATGAAGCCTTTGCCAGATCCATCCTGAAAGAAGTGCCTGACAGGCCGTTCTCCTTCGAGGTCTTCGCTGACGAGATGAGCGAGATGGAGCGCCAGGCCATGATCATCTCACAATGGGGCGCCAACGTGTACGTGAAGATTCCCATCACAAACACGCGAGGTGAGTCCACGAGAGAGGTGATCCGAAAGCTTTCCGCCAAGGGGCTCAAGCTGAACATAACCGCCATGATGACCCTGCAGCAGGTTCGCGACATTCTTCCCTGCTTCAACGGCAGCCCATCGAGCTATGTCTCGATTTTCGCCGGTCGCATTGCTGATACGGGCTGCGACCCTCTCGGCATCATGAAGGAAGCGGTTGCCTTGCTGCGTCCCAACCCGAAGCTCGAGCTGATCTGGGCTAGCCCCCGGGAGCTCCTGAACGTCTTTCATGCGGAAGAGATCGGGTGCCACATCATCACTGTTACGCACGACATTCTCAAGAAACTCGAGCTGGTCGGAAAGAACCTGGATGAGTATTCCCTCGACACGGTTCGCATGTTCTACGAGGACGGCCGCAAGTCGGGGTTCACCCTATGAAATGTCTTGTCACAGGCGGCGCGGGCTTTATTGGAAGTACTCTGGTGGACAGGCTGCTGGCCAGGGGCGATGATGTTCTCTGCTACGACAACTTTGACACGGGCCAGATCGAGTTTCTCAAGAGTGCGCAGGCAAACCCGAGATTCACGCTCGTAAAAGGCGACACCCTTGATCTGAATGCCCTCACAGCCGCAATGCCCGGCTGCGACATGGTCTTTCACCTGGCGGCAAACGCAGATGTGCGTTTCGGGACCCAGCATCCCAGGAAGGACCTGGAGCAGAACACGATCGCAACGTACAACGTCCTGTTCGCCATGAAAGAGACCGGCGTGAGGCGGATTGCCTTTTCATCGACGGGATCCGTTTATGGTGAAGCTGAAGTCATTCCAACCCCTGAAGACTCTGCCTTCCCGATCCAGACCTCTTTGTACGGAGCTTCGAAGCTGGCAGGGGAAGGGCTGATTTCGGCCTTCTGCGAAGGCTATGGATTTCAGGCGTGGATCTTCAGATTCGTTTCGATTCTCGGAGAAAGATATACCCATGGGCATGTTTTTGATTTCTACTGGCAGCTTTCGAATGAACCCGGGAAACTAAAGGTGCTGGGTGACGGTACGCAGAAGAAGTCATACCTGTACATCCAGGACTGTATTGATGCGATCTTTCTGGCCGTCGAAAGGGCCAGGAACAAGGTGAACATCTTCAACCTCGGGACCGATGAGTATATCCAGGTCAGGGACTCAATCAGCGTCATAACTGAAGAGCTTGGCGTAAAGCCCTCACTTTCTTTTACCGGCGGTTCGCGCGGATGGATCGGTGACAACCCCTTCATTTTTCTGGATTGTTCGAAAATCAGAAAGCTGGGCTGGAAGCCAAAACTTGCCATCAAGGAAGCGGTGGTGCGGACACTCAGGTATCTGAAAGCGAATGGCTGGGTATTCGCCGCACGGAGGGCGCCGGCATGGTCGTAACGCGCAGTCCCCTGCGTATCACGCTGGGGGGAGGGGGAACAGACCTTCCCTCCTATTATCGCGAGCACGGCGGGTTCCTTGTTGCCGGAGCAATCGATAAATACGTATTTGTCACTGTCAATCGCCCATTTTACCCGGGCATTTTCATCAAGTACTCCAGGCTGGAGCATGTCCTCCACATGGATGAGATTCAGCACCCGATCATCAGAGAGTCCCTGAAGGCACTCGATTTCCAGGACCCGCAGATCGAGATCAGCACCTTTGCTGACATTCCGGCAGGAACGGGGCTGGGCTCTTCCGGGAGCTTTACCACTGCGCTGCTGCGCGCCCTGAGCGCCTACAACATGCAGCCTATGCTACCGAGTCACCTGGCCAACCTTGCGTGCGAGATAGAGATCGAACGACTGAAAGAGCCCATCGGAAAGCAGGACCAGTACATCGCCGCATATGGCGGCATCACCTGCTTTTCCTTCAACCCTGATGACAGCGTCGAGGCGGTGCATCTCAAGCTGGACAGTGAGACGCTCTTCGATCTTGAAGACAACCTGCTGCTCTTCTTTACTGGCGTTTCGCGAAGCGCGGGGAGCGTTCTCAAGGATCAGGATGAGAAGACGAAAAACGCAGATTCGCGGATGATCGACAACCTTCATTACGTCAAGGAATTGGGGATTCGAAGCAAGGAAGCCCTTGAAGCGGGGAAACCGTGTGTCCTGGGTGAGATAATGCACGAGCACTGGCTCAACAAGAAGAAACGTTCCCAGGGAATGAGCAACCCACAGATTGACGAGTGGTACGAGCTTGGCAAAAAGAGCGGCGCAATCGGAGGAAAGCTTGTAGGAGCGGGTGGGGGCGGGTTCCTGATGTTCTATACAGAGGACCCTTCAAAATTGAGGCACGCCATGGCCAAGGCAGGACTCTCGGAAGTGCGCTTCCGGTTCGACTTCGAAGGAACAAAGGTAATTCTGTGAGCTCCATCGCGGTCATCGGAACAGGTTATGTCGGCCTGGTCAGTGGAGCCTGCCTGGCTGATTTCGGCAACCATGTGACGTGTGTGGACGTGGATGCGGCGAAAATCGAGGGACTGAAGCGAGGCGTGATCCCAATTTTCGAGCCTGGACTGGAAGATGTGGTTGCGCGCACGGCTGCGGCCGGCCGGCTCCAATTCTCAATGGACGTTCAGACAGCTGTCAGGTCAAATGACGTGCTCTTTATCGCCGTTGGAACGCCACCCGCTGATGACGGCAGCGCGGACCTTCGCCATGTCGAAGAGGCGGCTCGGACAATTGGACAGGCGATGAATGGCTACAAGGTTATTGTGGATAAAAGCACCGTCCCGGTTGGTACAGGGCGGAAAGTCTCAAGTTGGATTGCACAAGAGCTTGCAAAACGCGGAGTCACGCAGTCATTCGACGTGGTCTCCAATCCTGAGTTCCTTCGAGAGGGTTCCGCGGTACAGGATTTCACCCATCCGGACCGGGTTGTGATTGGCTCAGACAGCGTTCAAGCTCGCGCTGCAATGAAGGAGGTTTATCGGGCGCTTTTCCTGAATGAGACCCCCTATATCGAGACCGGCCTCGAGACAGCCGAGATGATCAAGTACGCGGCGAACGCTTTCCTTGCCGTGAAGATAACTTTCATCAACGAGATTGCCAATCTCTGCGAGAAGGTGGGCGCCAACGTCCAGGAAGTTGCCCGAGCGTTGGGCCGGGACGGGCGCATCGGTTCCAAGTTCCTTCATCCGGGGCCCGGTTTTGGCGGCTCATGTTTTCCAAAGGACACTCGTGCGATAGCTCGAACAGGCCGCGATTTCGGCGAGCCGCTGAGCGTCGTTGAGGCGACAATCGCGGCCAACGAGCGCCAGAAAGAGCGAATGGTTCGAAAAATCGAAGAAGGCATGGGAGGCGTGGCCGGAAAGACAATCGCCGTGCTGGGTCTTACGTTCAAGCCGAACACGGACGACATGCGGGAAGCACCCTCGCTGGCCATCTGTGAGGGACTGGTTGAACGGGGCGCCCGGCTGCGAGTCTGGGACCCTGCGGGAATGAAAGAAGCGGAATGGCGGTTGGCTGCGATCAAGGGGAGCGTGGACTTCGCCTGCGACG
>CAVQAA010000004.1:0-48098 GCA_963710335.1 uncultured Spirochaetota bacterium | reverse complement strand
GGGGCGGCAAGGGGGGCGAGGAAAGCCCGAAGCGTCCGACAGTTCCCACGATCAGCGCTCACCGATTCACCCTCTTCGGCCTATAGTCGTTCGGATCGATGCAAGCGTCATAGGTGGCCCGATCAATGCGGATCCACTCCGTCCCGTTGATTCCCCGAGTCTTCTGGACCGTTGGGCTGGTCGGGAAAGCGCAGGACGGTTTGATCCATCGGTTTTGAAGAATCGAGATCTTTTTCACGTCCTCGACGGCTTCCGAGAGGTCTTGATCCTGGCTAAAGCTCAGAGCGACGTCATACCTGCCATCGAGGGCGAACCGCACGATGTCCAGAGCGGTGCGGACGTCGACGCCCTTCTCTTGACCCACAAGGGTAACGGCGAGAGAGCCGTCGGTATTGAACTGCCAATTCCGATGCTATTTTCGTTTTAGCAAGAGCAGAAAGTTCTATCTCCGCCTGCGCGGTTGGTTCCTTCGAAGTCTTCTCTAACAGCGCGATTACAGCTGTATTAGTATTCCCCTGGGCATAATCAAGGGCCGTGTAGCCATCGTTGTCCTCAGCTTTCACGTCGGCCCCAGACTTGATAAGAAAATCAACGACGCTTGGCTTATTCTTCGCTGCCGCGAGCATCAGAGGTGTATTGCCTTCATTGGACTTTGCATTAACATCTGCCCCTGCCTTAACGAGAATAGTGAGAACATCCAAGCTGCGTTTGCTCGCGGCCCACATGAGTGCAGTGTGCCCCATGTGAGATCTCGCATCAACAATTGCTCCTGCTTGAATCAACGCAAAGATAACCTTAGGATTTGGATTGGTACTTGCAGCAAAGAAAAGAGCCGCCGCCCCGTCACTGGCCTGCGCGTTGATGTCGGCCCCCGCCTTCAACAGAACAGATATGACCTCGGGATTCTGGTTATTGGCGGCAGCCACCATGAGCGCTGTCCAACCCTTTTCGTCCCTGGCGTTGATGTCGGCGCCATTGCTAATTGCATTCTGAATGTCCTCAACGGTTCCGTCTTTTGCGATCTGTAACAAGTCCTGAGCATGCGCTCTCAACGGAAATAGTACGAGAACGCTCGCAATTGCGAAAAGAATGGTCCCCCACAACCTCATATGCTGTTTCATCCTTTCAACGAACTGGGCGAAAGCGCCTCGCGCAGTTGTCTCAAACCTGAGAAACTGCTAAATAGTAGCCGCCGTCATCGACGTGCGCAAGCAGAATTCCCACAGTCACAAACGTTTCAAACTCCGTCGCGGAATCGCAGTTAAGAGAAGAGTGCTTCTACCTAAGTGATTATGCTTGCGTCATTTTCTTGAGCTGCCCTTCCTCGCTGACCGTCACCAACACCCATTGGTAATGCAGAAGATGGCGATAGGAGGCACGTGGAGGCCTTCGCGGGCCAAGGCAGCGCGCCGTCGCGCCGCCCCGCCCTGCCATGCCACCGTCTTCGCAAAGAAGGCAGCCTTCGCGGGCTCTGTCAACGGCGGACGAACTCTGAGAAGAAGATGCGGATGCCCAGGTTGGGCCGGGCAGGAGCAGAGAACGTTTTCAAAGCCATTCGGTCAAAGGTCTCCTTTTTAGCATAGCGAAAAGTACGGCAAATTGCGGGAGTGACCCAGGATAGCACGTCCGGGGCATGCCTGGCAAACAAGCGCTCCCGATATCATTCAACACCGGCTCCGTCGATTCTTGTTTCGGATATCCCCCTTGACTTCTCTCTCCGCCTCTGTTATTTTGCAACCGGTTGCAAGAAATGACGACCAAGAAGCTTCGGTCAATACAAGATATCGCGCAAATTGCCGGCGTGTCGAAATCCACGGTTTCCCGGGCGCTCAACGACAGCCCGCTGGTGAAAGTTGAAACCCGGGATGCAATCCAGACCATTGCCAGGGAGCACGAGTTCCGCCTCAGCGCCACCGCGCGCAGTCTCTCGCTTCGCTCCAGCCGCACCATTGCTTTTGTGAACGACGCGTACAGCAAGGGCGCCTGTAATGTCTCCTGTCCCTTCAGCCTGGAGATCATGGGCGGGGTTGCTATCGGCCTTCACGAGCTTGGATATGACCTGCTTGTGGTCCACGTGAGTCCTAATGACTCGGATTGGGCGGCCCAGTACATGGATACGGGTCGGGTGGACGGCTTCATCCTCATGACAGAGAGCAGGAAGAGGAAGCATGTCGATCTCCTGGTTTCCCGTGGAGCGCCGTTCATCGCATGGGGCGCAAGCTCCGGCGGGTTTTGCACGGTTTGCGGTGACGACCGCATCGGAGGAAAACAGGCCTGCGAGCGCCTGCTCTCCCTCGGAAGAAAGCGAATCGGGTTTATTGGCGGGCCTCGCGCCGAAGGTGAGGTCCAGGGACGATTGCTGGGCTACCGGGACGCGTTGAGCGCCGCAGGAAGGAGCTTCGAGCCAGGCCTTGTGGTCTACGGGGACTACAGCGAAGTCTCGGCTGAACGCTGCACCGAGGAGCTGCTTGAAAGGGAACCGGACATCGACGGGCTTTTTTCGAACAGCGACGTCATGGCGATAGCCGCCATGCGCGTTCTCAAGGCACGGGGACGCAGGATCCCCCAGGATGTCGCCGTTGTCGGATACGATGACCTGTCCCTGGCTTCCTACGTGTCTCCCGCCTTGACCACCGTCAGCCAGAAGATTCCTTTGGCGGGCACGCTCCTGGCGCGGGACCTTGTAGCGTACCTGGAACAGGGCATCATCACCCACACAGTCGTGCCCGTGGAGCTCGTGATCCGTGAATCGGCATAGATTTTCTTATACCGCTGAATGCAACCGGTTGCAGGAATTGGAGGAGCCGTGAACAACTCAAACCATTCAAATGCCCTTTTCATTCAAGCCGAGAGAGAGAAGCAATGGGAAAAAGAATATCGGCGTTTTGAGGCTGCCACGGAGCTCCGGCGCGCCAGAGTCCGGGGAGTGCTCCGTGCGATCAGGAACATGTTCCGACATGGCAGACACGGTGAGAATACGGTCCCGCCGATCGCCTCCCGGATCGGGCAATCGTTCTTCATCCCCATCGAAGCCGTTGCCGGCGTCATCGATGAAAAAAACGGGCAACGCCTGCGCCACCTCCCGTCCGGCAGGGCCATCGCTTTGCTGTGGAACCGGGTTTTCAACCGTGACCAGGACGACGCGTATGCTCCCTTGCGCGTCACCGAGACAGCGGCGGGATGGCATCTGACAGGTGGGACGGCTTCCCTGGTCCAGCTGGAGGTCCTTCGGGCAAAGGGGCATCGCACCCTGAGGGTCACGCGAGCATGCCGGGAAACAGCCGCGCCGTTCCGCGGTATCTTTGTCTCATCCGGGAGCTGCAGCCCGGCGTATGAGACAGGAACGCGAGTTGAAAGGGGGAAACGATGAAACCGCAAAAGCTTCAGCTGCCGCTGCTGTTCGTAATTGCTCTGGCCATCTCTGGTTGCGCAACCGTTCCAACCACGACAGCCTTTGTCACGCCGGGTGGCCCGGCACTGGTGATGAAGGCCAGCAACTTTGCCTTTGATCCGAACTCGATCACGGTCCACGGGACGGGGACAGTTACCCTGACCATTACCAATACGGGCGGCACCGGCCACAACATCACCATCAACGATCCGGCCGGAAAAGTCATTGACTCCGCGGAGATTCCGCCGAATGGGACCATCACGACGCAGGTTACCTTCCCCGCGCCGGGGGATTACCCTTTCACCTGCAACCACCCCTTCCACGCCGGTTTCGGCATGAAAGGGCATTTTGTTGTTTCTGGAAGCTGAAAACGGCCAGGACGGCCTTCAATAAAGCCGGTCGAGCCGGTAATGGCGCCTTTGCTTGCCGACGAAACCAGCCTGGCGTACTTTGCCAGCGCGCCCGTCGTATAGGCGCTCTTTCTCGGTTTCCAGGCCGCGCGCCTTTTTTCGATTTCTTCCTTTGAGACGTCGGCCGAAAGGCTTCCCTTTTTCGCGTCGATTGTGATCTGGTCGCCGTCACGCAGGAGAGCGATCAGCCCCCCGTCGATGGCCTCGGGGCAGACATGGCCCACGAGCATGCCATGGCTGCCGCCGGAGAACCTCCCGTCAGTTATGAGGGCCACGTCGGCAAGCATGCCAGCGCCCGCCAGGGCCGAGGTGGGGGCCAGCATCTCCCGCATGCCCGGACCGCCGCGGGGACCTTCGTTACGAATCACAACCGTGTCGCCCTTGCGGATGGACTTCGAGAGTATGGCCTTCAAGGCGTCTTCCTCGCTCTCGAACACCCGGGCCGGTCCGCGATGGACGAACTCTCCGATCCCGGCCGTCTTCAGCACGGCGCCTTCCTCAGCAAGGTTCCCGCGGAGAATGCTGATGGGCCCCCGAGGGTCCACGGGATTGGAAAAGGGGTGAATGACGTCCTGACCGTCCAGCTCCGTGGACACGTCCGCCAGGTTCTCTCTCACGGTTTTTCCGCTCACGGTCATGCAGTCTCCATGGAGCAGCCCCCGTTCCAGGAGAAGCCTCATCACCTTCTGCACTCCTCCGGCATGGAAAAGATCGTTCATGACGTAGCGGCCGCCGGGCTTCATGTCGCACAACGTCGGGGTGCTGTTGTAGAACTGGTTGAACTCGAAGATATCAAGCTTTACCTGCGCTTCGGCCGCGAGCGCCAGGAGGTGCAGCACCGCGTTGGTGGAGCCGCCCACCGCCATGACCACCCTGATGGCGTTCTCGAAAGCCTCACGGGTCATGATGTCCCGCGGAGTGATGCCGCGCCGCGTCAGCTCCATGAGGGATGTGCCGGCGCGCCTCATGTCCTCTTTTTTTCCGGGATCCACGGCAGGGATGGAACAGCTTCCCGGAAGGCTCATCCCGATTGCCTCCATTGCGGAGGCCATGGTATTGGCGGTGTACATTCCGCCGCAAGCCCCGGGGCCCGGGCAAGCGGTGCACTCGATGCCGTGCCTTTCCTCCTCCGTGATGGCCCCGGCTGAGAATCTCCCCACTGCCTCGAAAGCGCTCACGATATCCACGGGAGTTCCCCGGTACTCGCCGGCCTTGATGGAGCCCCCATACACGAACAGGGAGGGAAGATTGAGCCTGGCCATGGCCATGACCGTGCCGGGGATGGTCTTGTCACATCCCCCGATCCCCAGGATCGCATCCATCTGGTGGCCCCTGACCACCAGCTCAATGGCGTCAGCAATCGTATCCCTGCTCACCAGGGAGCATTTCATGCCCTCATGGCCCATTGCTTCGCCGTCTGTGACCACGAAGGTGTTGAATTTCATGGGAGCGCCGCCCGCTTCCTTCAGGGCTTGTTTGGAAATGGCCGCCAGGTCGTCCAGGTGGACATTGCAAGGAGTCACCTCGCTCCCGGCGGAAGCAATTGCCACAATCGGCTTCTCGAAATCCTGGTCCGTGAAGCCAACCGCCCGGAGCATGGCCCGGTTAGGCATGCGGGCAACCCCCTCTGTCATGGCACGGCTGTGCACGTTGAGGAGCTTGCCGGTCTTGTCCGTACGTGTTTTCTCAGCCACGGCGGGCTCCGCGCGCGGCCGTAAATGCGTTCAGGTACGGGATGCGGGCAGCGGCTGCCCGGATGGTTTCCCGGTTGGAGAGCAGCATGGCAGTGGTATCCCAGGTCCCGGACGCGAGGCTTTTCCTGTCGGAGTCCGGCATGGTGAAAGGCACTGTGTGGCTGCCGGCTGTGACCGTGAGGGATTCCAGGTTGACGGAAATGTCCAGGGACGGGTCCGCGTCAACCAGGGCCTGGAGCCGAACCGCATCCTCATGGGAAACCCTTGCCGCCGGAAGGCCCAGCGCCGTGCAGTTGCCCGAGAATATCTCGGCGAACGACTCTCCCACGAATGCGCGGATTCCCATGCGCATCAGCGACTGGGGAGCGTGCTCCCGCGATGACCCGCAGCCGAAGTTGCGGTTCACAAGGAGGATGCTCCCGCCGGTGAACCGGCTGTCGTTCAGGGGATGCTTCTTCGGCTTCCCGTTGTCGTCGAAGCGCTCGTCGAAGAACGCGTACTTGCCCAGCTCCTCGAAGGTGATCAGCCGCAGATAGCGGGCCGGGATGATCCTGTCTGTGTCAATGTCATCCCCCGGCACGACGATGCCCCTGCCCGCAATGAGCTTTCTGACGCTTTCAGCCTCAGTCATTACGACCCCCCTTGCCCGCCGGCAGCGCGCTCCGCGCGTCCACAACTTCACCCGCAAGAGCGGCAGCGGCCGCCATGGCGGGGCTCATGAGGAGCGTCCGCCCGTGCGGGGAACCCTGCCGGCCAATGAAGTTCCTGTTGGAAGAGCTTGCGCACACCTGGCGGCCGGTGAGCTTGTCCGGATTCATGGCAAGGCACATCGAGCAACCCGCGTCCCTCCATTCGAACCCGGCCTCCCGGAATATCTCAGGGAGACCTTCCTCTTTCGCCTGGCGCAGCACGGCGCGGGACCCGGGAACCACGAGGGCCTTCACGCGGGAAGACACCTTCCTGCCTTTGACCACCCGGGCGGCTTCGCGCAGGTCGCTGATCCTTCCGTTCGTGCAGGACCCGATGAACGCCACATCCACCGGCAGGCCCTGGATGGCCTGTCCCTCCGTGAATCCGGTATGATCGTACGCCTTCCTCAGCGCTTCCTGTTCCGCGGGGGCGGCTTCGGAAACACGGGGGAGCTTGCCTGACACTCCGACGGCCTGTCCGGGATTGATCCCCCAGGAGACCATGGGTTCCAGGGAATTGCCGTCCAGCGTGAACGTGTCCGCGTAATCCGCACCCGGGTCGGATGCCATGCTCTTCCAGAACTGAACGGCCTTGTCGAAATCCTGGCCCGCGGGGACGAACCGCCTGCCCTTCAGATATTCAAAGGTCACGGCGTCGGGGTTGATATATCCCGCGCGCGCGCCGCCTTCGATGCTCATATTGCACATGGTGAGGCGCGCCTCCATGGGCAACGCCGCAACGGCGGGCCCTCCGTATTCATACGCGAAGCCGATTCCGCCGTTGACCCCGAGCTCCGCGATGATCCGGATGATGAGGTCCTTTGCGTGCACCCCGGGGCGCAGCGAACCGTTCACCTGGATCCTGCGAACCTTGGGCCGCGAGAGCGCAAGGGTTTGCGTGGCCAGGATGTCGCGGATCTGGGAGGTACCCACGCCGAATGCAATCGAGCCCAGGGCGCCGTGGGTCGACGTATGAGAATCCCCGCAGGCAATGGTCATGCCCGGCTGCGTGAGGCCGAGCTCCGGGCCGATGATATGGACAATCCCCTGGTCCTCCGTGTTGCCGAAGAACAGAATGCCGTGCTCTCGCGCGTTTTTCTCAATGGCCCGCATCATCTGCTCGGCAAGCTCGTCCGCGAACGGACGGCGCTGGCCGTCGGTGGGCACAATGTGGTCCACCGTGGCAAAGGTGCGCTCAGGGAAGAGCACTTTCAGGCCGCGGTCCGCGAGGGCCTGGAAGGCCTGGGGCGAGGTGACCTCGTGAACGAGGTGCAGGCCGATGAACAGCTGATCCTGCCCCGAGGGCAGGGTCGCCACCTTGTGCAGGTCCCACACCTTGTCGAGCAGCGTCCTTCCCATGATTCAGGTAACCTCCTCACCGCGGGCCATCAATACCTTGCCGGTGCGCACCATTTCTATCACGCCATAGCCGCCCAGCATCCTGTGCAGGGCGTCAAGCTTCTCCGTATTCCCCGTGATCTGCGCGGTCAGCGCGTTCTCCGAAAGATCCAGCACGTGGCCTTTGAACGTGTGCACCACGTCCAGCACCTCGGTGCGCTTCTCCGGCGGGCAGTGCACCTTGACCAGGGCCAGCTCCCGCTGGATTACGTCCCTGCCCGTGTTGTCGACGGCATGCACCACATCCACCAGTTTGGCCAGCTGCAGGAGGATGTGACCGATGGTCCTCTCATCCCCCGTGGCGACGATGTTCATGTGGGAGAACGCGGGGTCATGCGCCTCCGAGACGACAAGGCTGTCGATGTTGAAGCCCCGGCGGGCGAACACCAGCGCAATGCGGTTCAGCACGCCGAACTTGTTGGCGACGTAGAGGCTCACGAGGTGCTTGCGAACGTTCCCCTGGATCGCCATCAGGAGCGCCTCTTCTCGGGCTCGGGACCGAGGATCATGTCCTTCATGGATGCTCCGGCCGGAATCATGGGGAAAACGTTATCCTCTTTTGCCACCTCGGCGTCAATGACCACCGGGCCGTCCGTGTGCGCCAGCGCCTTCTGGAGAACCTGCGTCACGTCGCTGTTTCTCCTGATGCGAAACGCTTTGCACCCATAGCTTTCCGCAAGCTTCACGAAGTCCGGGTTTCCCACGAGGTCCACGCCGGAAAGACGGTTCTCCCAGAAGAGGTTCTGCCACTGGCGCACCATCCCGAGGTAGCGGTTGTTGATGATGAGGACCTTGATGGGCAGCTTCAGGTTCACGGCCGTGGAAAGCTCGTACATCGTCATTTGGAACCCGCCGTCGCCGACGATTGCGCAGACCAGCTCATTCGGACGGGCAAGCTGCGCCCCGATGGCCGCGGGAAATCCGAATCCCATAGTGCCTGCGCCTCCGGAGGATATCCACTTGAATCTCTCTTCTGTCAGGTAGAACTGCGCGGCCCACATCTGGTGCTGGCCCACGTCCGTGGTGACGATGGCTTTGCCCTGCGTGAGCCTGTACAGCTCGTCGATCACGTACTGCGCCTCGAAGGTCCCCTTCTTGTGGTAGCGCAGGGGGTAGGCCTTCTTCCACCCGTCGATGCGCTGGCGCCACTCCAGGGTGTCCCCGGGGACCAGCTGCCTGTTCAGCTGCGCAAGCACGGCGCGCGCGTCCCCCACGATCGCGCAGTCCATGGGGTACAGCTTGTTGATTTCCGCCGGATCTATGTCCACGTGGATCTTCAGCGCATCCGGGCAGAAGGTGTCCGGGGTGCCGGTGATCCTGTCGTCCCAGCGCGACCCCACGGACATGATCAGGTCGCAATCCACCACCGCCTTGTTCGCGTACGCCGTACCGTGCATTCCGAGCATGCCCATGCTCAGCGGGTGCGTCTCCGGGAACGCCCCTTTGCCAAGGAGCGTGTTGGTGACGGGGATCTGCATCTTCTCGGCCAGCACCAGCAGCTCCTGCTCCGCTCCCGAGATCACCGCTCCATGTCCGACCAGGAGCACGGGCCGCTTTGCCTGGTGGAGAAGCTGTGCCGCGCAGGACACCTGCTCGGGGTCGCCGTCCTCAGGCACGTGGTAGCCGGGGAGGTGAAAATCTTCATCAGTGCGCAGCTCGATCGTCATATTGGAGCAGTTGCGCGGAATGTCCACCAGCACGGGGCCGGGCCGCCGGAGTTGGCAAGATAGAAAGCTTCACGGAGCACGCGCGGGATGTCGGCCGCATCCTTGATGAGGTAGGAGTGCTTGACCACCGGCAGGGAGATTCCCGTGACGTCCGCCTCCTGGAAGGCGTCCATCCCGAGGTCTTTCACGCTTGCCTGGCCTGTGAGCACCACCATGGGGACGGAGTCCATCTTTGCCGTGAGGATTCCGGTAATCGTGTTCGTAGCGCCGGGTCCGGAGGTTACCAGGACCACGCCCGGCCGCCCGGATGCGCGCGCAAAGCCGTCCGCCATGTGCGTGGCGCCCTGCTCGTGCCGGGTGAGGATCAGCTGAATAGAAGAGTCCACAAGGGCGTCGAACAGGGGAATGGCCGCGCCTCCGGGGAGGCCGAAGACGTATTTCACTCCCTGCTGCTGCAGTATATGCACCACTGCCTGGGCGCCCGTGAAGGAGCGCTTCGCTTTCGCATCTCCCATTGCCGAAATCCCTGTCCTTTCCTGCCTAGGCTTCTAAAGTAATGTTCAACAAGAGCCAAAAACAAGCGGTTTCTCGCGGCTTTGCACGCGGCAATCCTTGACTCCACCATGGCAAAGCGATATGACGATAGGACTTATGATCCCAGTGACATACAAGGAATGGCCGTTCGTCGAGGCGCAAAGGATCCTCTCCCGTCTTTCGCACACGGGGAAGTCCGCCGTGGTGGCGGAAACCGGCTATGGACCTTCCGGGCTCCCCCATATCGGGACTTTCGGCGAAGTGGCCCGAACCTCCTTCATGCTCCAGGCCCTGGCCACCTTGGACCCGAGGGTGAATGCGTCCATCGTGGCCTTTTCCGACGATATGGACGGCTTGCGCGAGGTGCCCAAGAATCTTCCCAACGCCGAGATGCTTCGCGGGCACCTGGGCAAGCCCCTGACGTCCATCCCGGATCCCTTTGGCCAGGAGAAATCCTTCGCGCACTACATGAACAAGAAGCTGCAGGAGTTTCTGGATTCATTCGGGTTCCGCTACCAGTTCGCCTCCTCCACCGACAAGTACACCTCCGGGGCATTCGATGTCGGCCTGCGCAAGGTCATGGACCACTACGAGGAAGTCAGCGAACTGTTCCGCGCAACCATCGCGGAGGAGAAGCGGGCCGCGTGGAGCCCCTTCTTTCCCATCTGCGAGAAGTGCGGCCGGATCTATTCCACGCGAGTCACCGGCCATGATCCCCAGGCGTACACCATCTCGTACGTCTGCGACGTCGATTCCCCGGGCAAGTACTCCGCGTGCGGCCACTCCGCCACCGCGAGCATCCTGGGCGGCAGGTGCAAGGTCGGCTGGAAAGTGGACTGGGCCCTGCGCTGGTACTGCCTTGGCGTGGACTACGAGATGCACGGGGAGGACCTGCTTGAGTCCTCGCGCCTTTCCTCGCGGATCGTGAAAGTGCTGGGCGGGGAGCCGCCTGAGCTTTTCAAGTACGAGCTGTTTCTCGATGAGAATGGAAAGAAGATCTCGAAAAAGATCGGCAACGGGGTGTCCCTGGAGCAGTGGCTCCGTTACGCGCCCGTGGACTCCCTCCTGTACTTCATGTACCTCAAGCCGCAGCAGGCCAAGCGCATGGGGCTTCCCCTTCTTCCCGAAATCATCGACCAGTACCTCGAGATGGTGGAATCCTGGGACGGGTCGGAGGATTCACCGGTCCCCTTCATTTCCCGGCTTTCCAGCAAGGGCCACGCGGGGAAGCTGGCCGGCCAGAAGCTCGTGACGTACTCCCTCATCCTGCAGCTGATCCTGGCGCTCAACCAGGATGACCCTCGCATCGTTCGCGACTATCTCCTGAAATACCAGCCCGACATCGCCGGCAACGTGGCATACTACGAGCACCTGATCGAGGATGCCCTTGCCTATTACAGAGAGGTCCTGCTCCCCGCGCGGAAGAACGAGGAAGCGGGCCACGACATGGACGAGGCGCTTGCCGCCCTTCGGGACGTCCTGGTGCGTCTCAGGGACGGCGGCGTTGTCCCTGACGCGGACTCCCTTCAGACCATGGCGTTCCAGGTGTCCAAGGACCGCGACCTCAAAATGAAGGACTGGTTTCGAACCCTTTACCGCGTGTTCCTGGGCCAGTCCCAGGGACCGCGGATCGGCAGCTTCATTGCGCTTCTGGGATTCGACAAGACCATCGAGCGTCTGAACGCGCACCTGCGCGCGGAGGGGGTCGGGGATAGAAAAACATGACGGGAAAAAGCGGTGACCTGAAAACGCTTGAAGCAGCCCAGAGCGTCCTTGCCGGGGAAAAGAAAAAGGGCTGGGTGAAGCGGCTCCTGCCTTTCCTCGGTCCTGCCTTCATTGCCTGCGTGGCCTATATCGACCCGGGCAATTTCGCCACAAATGTCCAGGGCGGCTCGGAGTTCGGGCTCATGCTGCTGTGGGTGATCGTTGCGGCCAACGTCATGGCCATGCTGCTGCAGACCTTGTCCGCCAAGTTGGGAATTGCCACGGGGAAGAACCTGGCGGAGCACTGCCGGGAGCAGCTGCCCCGTTGGCTGGTCATCGTGATGTGGATCGTGGCGGAAATTGCCGCCATGGCCACTGACCTTGCGGAGTTCCTGGGCGCCACCCTCGGGTTTTCACTCCTGTTCGGAATTCCTCTGTGGGTGGGAGTCATACTGACGGCTGTTGCGACCGTCATCATCCTCAGCCTGGAGCGCTTCGGCTTCCGTCCCCTGGAAGCGGTCATTACCGCCCTCGTCGGGGTCATCGCTGTCTCGTACATCGTCGAGATGGTGCTTGTGCGCCCGCCCCTGGGACAGGTGCTCCTGCATTCCGTCGTGCCCCGCCTTGCCGGCACGGAGAGCGCCCTCCTGGCCGTCGGCATCCTGGGGGCAACAGTGATGCCACACGTTATCTTCCTGCACTCCTCCCTCACACAGAGCCGAATCGTCGTGAAGGAGCCCCGCAAGCTGAAACGGCTTCTTCGCTTCGAGATTACAGACGTTGCCATTGCGATGGGCCTGGCGGGAATCATCAACATGGCCATGCTCATCATGGCGGCGCAGACCTTCCACGTGCATGGGATGACCAATATTGCCACCATTGAGGACGCGCACAAGACGCTGGTCCCTCTTCTTGGCTCCGCGGCAAGCTGGATTTTCGCCATCTCGCTCCTGGCTTCCGGGCTGTCCTCTTCCTCGGTGGGTACCATGGCCGGCCAGGTCATCATGCAGGGCTTCATCCATCGGCAGATTCCCGCGTGGATACGCAGGCTCGTGACGATGGTTCCGTCGGTTGTCGTCATCGTCCTGGGCATTGACCCCACCCGGGCGCTCGTGCTCAGCCAGGTGGTGCTCAGCTTCGCCCTGCCCTTTCCCGTCATCCCCCTGATCTTTTTCACGCGAAGCAAAGACATGATGGGCGTCCTGGTAAACAAGCCCCTGACGACGATCGCCGGTGGTCTGGCGGCGGCTGTGATCCTGGGGCTGAACGTGTATCTTCTTTATCAGACCTTCGCGGGAGGGTAATGCGATGTTCAAGCACATCCTCGTCCCTCTGGACGGCTCACGCCTGGCGGAATCGGCGCTCGGGATGGCGGCGTCGCTTGCGAAGAAGTTCAACGCCTCCCTCACGCTCATCCACGTGATAGAAAAGGATGCTCCGTCGGAAATCCACAGTGAGAGGCACCTGGTGTCCGCCGACGAGGCAACTGCATACCTGGAAGAGGTGGCCCACTTGTCATTCCTTGCGGGTGTGCGGGTCACGACCCACGTGCACACCTCTCAGGTGATCGACGTCGCGGACAGCGTCACCGAGCACTCGGCGGAGCTGGCCCCTGACCTCATTGTCATGAGCAGGCACGGGAGAGGAGGCGCGCGTCGGCTTCTCTTCGGGACAATAGCCCAGCAGATCATTTCCCGCGGAAGCACCCCCGTGCTGGTTGTCCGTCCCTCAACCGACGTGCGCGGGGAAAGCGTGAGCGGCGACTGGCGCACCATCCTTGCGCCCATTGACGGAAACCCGTCCCATGAAAAAGGCCTGCCCGTTGCCACTGACCTGGCCCTGGCCTTCCGTTGCCGGCTCCACCTGCTCATGGTCGTGCCGACCATCGGAAAACTGGGCGGCTTCCAGGCCGCGCTGTCACTCATGCTCCCGGGAACCACACGGGTAAAGCTGGAGATGGACAGCGCAAGCGCGCGGGATTACCTGATTGCGCGTGAGAAAGAGCTCCAGGGCGCGGGAGTTCATGCGGGCAGCGAGACATCGCGAGGGGACCCGGCGCGCGCCATCGTCAAGGCGGCCCGCCGGCTCACGGCGGACCTGGTTGTCATGGGCACGCACGGCAGGGCAGGCACTGATGCATTCTGGGCGGGAAGCGTGGCCGCGCAGGTGGTTGCGCGCGCAAGCGTTCCGCTGCTGCTGGTACCCCTTAAGGAGACGTAGGGTTGGCCTGAGCGGGCTGGCCCGGGGAGGGCGGGGAGAGGGGCTGGACCGCAGGGTCCGGCTCAGGCTCCTGTCCTGCCAGGGCAGGAGCGGCAGGTGCAGCAAGCGCCTGGCCAGCGCCGTTTGCGCCTGCCGCGCCCGCCACGCCTTCCGGCATGGCGGATTGATCCAGGTACTTCTGCATCGTGTCGACAAGGGACTTCTCGGATTCCGTCCTGATCAGGCCGGTGAGGCTGAAAAGACCTTCTTTCGAATGAACGACTCCGGGCCACGTGCTGCGGGCGCTGGTGAAGCCGGCCTCCCTGGCGGCGTCGACCACCCTGGCGTTGTACTGGCCGAAGGGGTACGCAAGGGATGTCACGGTGGCGCCGGTGCGCGCCTCGATGATCTTCCTGGCACCCGCTATCTCGCGTTTCAGCGTTTCGTCGCTTTGCACGCGCGTGAGATAGGGATGCGTCAAGGTGTGGCAGCCAAGCTGCATTCCGGCCTTCGACAGTTCCCTGATCTCGTCCCAGGTCATGTGATTCTTCATGCCCACCACGACGACCCAGATGTAGAACGTCGCGGAGAAGTCGTATTTCTTGAGAAGCGGAAAGGCGTAGCGATACTGGCTTTGCCAGTCGTCATCGAAGGTGAGGATGACAGGTTTCGGCGGGAGCGTAGCCCCGCTGGTGACGTGGTTCACCAGGTCGTCGAAGCTCACGGAGACGAAGCCGTTCTGCTGGAGCCAGGCAAGCTCTTCTTCGAGGGCCTGCGGTGTCGCGATGTACCGGCGCACTGCGGAAGTGTCGCTCTGGATATACGGCCTGATGGAATGGTAGATGAGGATCGGAACGATCGTGGTGGCCGTCCCCTCGCCGTCCCGCGGCTCAGGCGGGATCAGCCGCGCGCGCTGCGTCAGAGGCTGAGCAGTCTGAGCGAACGCAAGGGAATGAACGCAGAGAGCCGCACATACGAGAGCCCATAGTTTCATCGCGACTGGTGTATGTCACGGAACGGGGATCAACGTCAAGCGGGGCCAGCGTCCCCGGCCGCGCGATGAACGGGCGGAGCTCTTCGGGACGCTATCTCGCGGCGCGAGCGGTCTGTTCCAGGGCCTCTTTCGCCTTCGGGACCGTGTCTTCGGGCTTCACGCCGTACCAGGCGCGAAGAACGACGCCCTTCTCATCGATGAGAAACGATGAGCGGATGATGCCCATCGACTTCTTCCCGTACGACGTCTTTTCCCCCCACACTCCGTACGCGTCCGCGGTGGCGTGATCCGTGTCCGCAAGCAGCGGAAACCCGAGGGAGAACTTGACGTCGAACTTCTTCTGGTCTTGCGGGGTATCGGGGCTGATGCCGAGGGAGGCCACCGAAAGCTTGCTGAAATCCTGGCGGGCGTCGCGCACGGCGCAGGATTGCGTGGTGCATCCCGGAGTGTCGGCCTTGGGGTAGAAGTACAGCAGCACCTTCCGTCCGCGGAAATCCGACAGCTTCGTTGTTTTCGAATCCTGGTCCTGAAGGGAAAAGTCCGGGGCCTTGGCGCCCTCGGTGAGCTTGTGTTCCA
Organism: uncultured Spirochaetota bacterium; assembly: GCA_963710335.1. Taxonomy (GTDB): domain Bacteria; phylum Spirochaetota; class Spirochaetia; order SZUA-6; family Fen-1364; genus Fen-1364. Next base: position 32,842 of record CAVQAA010000004.1, on the reverse strand, counting down.
TGATCAGAAGGTACGGAGCGGGATTTGCATCGTCAAACCCCCGAACGGTATATTTACCGAATGGTGCACAGGATCGGAGACAAAGCGCCGATCATCGATGCCACGGCTTTCGTCGCGTGGAATGCGGAGGTGGCAGGGGAAGTACGGCTGGGGGCGGCAACCAGCGTGTGGTTCAGCGCCACGCTGCGGGGGGATCTGGCGGGAATAACCGTGGGGCAGGGGTCGAACGTCCAGGACGGGGCCACCCTCCACGTGGACACGGACCTGCCGCTTGTCATCGGGGAAAGGGTCACGATAGGCCACAACGCGGTGCTGCACGGGTGCACAGTGGGGAATGACTGCCTCATCGGCATGGGCGCCGTTGTCCTGAGCGGCGCGGTGATCGGCAGGGAAAGCATTGTCGGTGCCGGGGCGCTGGTGACCGAGGGCAAGTCTTTCCCGCCGCGGTCCGTCATCCTGGGAAGCCCGGCAAAGCCGGTGCGCAGCGTGGATGACGCGGCGCTGGACAGGATCAGGGAGAATGGGCGCGCCTACCAGGCCCTTGCCCTGCAGGCATCGCATGACTACCAGCCGCAGGGTGGCGTGCCCGCGGCCCGGACCTGAGCTGCGTCCGGACCGAATCCGTGTTGTAAAGCCGGCATGAGCGTCCCTTCCGAGGCTCCCCAGCACAGCAGGGCTGGCGGCCTCAAGCCCACAGGACTGCTGGACGCAATCGAATCCGCCATTCTGCTCATCGACAGTGACGGAATCATCATCCAGGGCAACCACAATGCCCTTCGCATGCTCCGGTATCCGGCGGGACGCCTGGAGGGGCAGGACCTTGCAATGCTGTTTCCGCGCAGGGACATGGCCGCCGAGTTTCTCAAGCTCATCAGCACACGCATAGCGAAAGGTGCCGAGTCCCAGGGGCGGACGCGGCTTCGCGAGGCCGGTGGCGGCTTCGTCCCGGTTGCATACAGGGCCTCTCCCGTCAACGTCGGCGGCGGGGACCTGATCCTTCTTGCGGCCGCCGACCTTCGCGTCAAAAGCCAGAAGGAAGAGCTGATGAACAGCCTTGCGCGCTTCTCGGACGAAAACCCGTTTCCCGTCCTGAGGATCGCCGATGACGGGGTCCTCCTGTACGCCAATCCCGGCAGCTGGCTCCTGCTCATGCACTGGAACATCAGAGAGCAACAGCCTGTTCCCCCCGAGTGGGTGGAAATGATCAGGGACGCGCTGCGAAGCGAGGAAAGCCGGGAAGCAGAGGTGCAGATCGGCTTCAAAACCCTTCTTCTGAACCTCGTTCCCGTTCCCGAAATGGGGTACGTCGACATATTCGGTCTGGATGTAACCAGCAGAAAGCAGGCGGAGAAAAAGCTCCAGCTGGATGCCCAGGTCTTCGAGAGCGCCACGGAAGGCGTCATGATCACCGACGCCGAGCAGAGGATCCTGGACGTCAACCGCGCCTTTACCACCATCACGGGCTACACTCGGGAGGAGATCCTGGGTGAGAACGCCAGGATCCTCCAGTCCGGCCGGCATGAGGAAAGCTTCTACAAGGAGATGTGGAGAAGCGTTCTGGAGCGCGGGAGCTGGCAGGGGGAGATCTGGGACAGGAGAAAAAACGGAGAGGTCTACCCGAAGTGGCTCTCCGTCAGCGCGGTTCCCGACGAGCACGGCCAGGTAATCCGCTCCATAGCGTTGTTCTCCGACATCACGGCGGTCAAGCAGACGCAGGAACAGCTCTACCACATGGCCAACTACGACAGCCTGACCGGGCTTGCCAACCGGAGGTTCTTCCAGGATCGGCTCGAACAGAGTCTCCAGGACGCGCGGCGTTCCGGCGAGATGGTGGCCGTCATGTTCATCGACCTGGACGGCTTCAAGCTCATTAATGACAACATGGGCCATCGGGCAGGCGACGCGCTGCTGCGGGCCGTTGCGGACCGTATCAGGGAGAACGTCCGTGACAGCGACACCGTGGCCCGCATGGGGGGGGACGAGTTCACCGTGCTGGTGCCCCGGCTCAGGGACTCGCAGCACGCGGCCATGGTGGCGCAGAAGATCCTTGCCAGGGTGGCCGAGCCGGTGGCGCTGGAACAGCAGGAGCTTTTCACCAGCTCAAGCATCGGGATAGCCGTCTACCCCGATGACGCCGCCGACGTGGAAGGGCTCCTCCACAGCGCGGACACGGCGCTGTACCGGGCGAAGGAGCGTGGCAAGAACGGCTACCAGTTCTATTCCCGCGACATGAACAGGACCGCGGTGGAGAGGCTCCATCTTCAGATCAAGCTGCGCCAGGCATACGAAGCGGGGGAGTTTTCCCTTCACTACCAGCCCATGGTAAACGCCGCCACCGGCCGGGTGGCGGGGCTCGAGGCGCTGGCCCGCTGGAAAAGTCCCCACGACGGAGCGGTTTCCCCCGACACCTTCATTCCTCTTGCCGAGGAAACCGGCCTGATCCACGACCTGGGAGGGTTCCTCCTGCGCGCCGCATGCCACCAGGGCAAGCTCTGGCAGGGGCAATGCAAACCCGGGGTGCGCATCGGCATCAACGTCTCGCCCAGCCAGCTTCGCCGGGCGGATTTCCTCCAGCGGGTGGAAAAGATCGTCGCGGAGACCGGCTTCCCGTTCACCTCCCTGGAGTTCGAGCTCACCGAGGGGACGCTGCTGGAGGATGTCCCGGCCATCCGGGCGAGGCTGGAGCATCTGAAGTCCCTCGGCGCCACGATTGCGCTGGATGACTTCGGCACGAGGTCCTCATCGCTTTCATCCCTGAAAAAGTTCCCCATTGACCGCCTGAAGATAGACAGGTCCTTCATCCGGGACATCCCCCAGGACGCCAACAGCGTGGAAATCGCGTCGGCCATCATCGGGATGGGGCGCAGCCTCAGCCTCGAAGTGGTCGCGGAAGGCGTGCAGACGGCCGAGCAGGTGGCGCTGCTTCGGGATCAGGGGTGCCAATTCTTCCAAGGTCGCTACTTCTGCGAGCCAATGCCGGCGGACGACCTGCTTTCCTACCTGGAGCGGGCCTGCTAGGGCATGCCAGGCGGGCAGCAGGGCGCTCTTATTTGGAGCGTTCCAGCTGCTGCCTGAGCATGGGCAGCTCGTGCTCGAACATCGGCGTCAGGAAGCCCGTCCCGAGGAGCGCGCCGATCTCCGTGAATGAAAAAAACCGGACCTCTTCTATCTCTTCGGGGTCCGCAACCACTTTGCCCGTGTGACGGAGAAGGAAGCACCGGGCGAACTCCGTTTCGAAGGAGTTGCTGTAGAGATACCCGTAGAGGAACCTGGCCCCTGCGGCGTCGATCCCCAGCTCCTCACGCGCCTCCCGCTGGAGAGCCTCAGTGACATCCTCCCCCGCCCTGACGTGTCCGCCGACCGACGTGTCCCACAGCCCCGGATTGGTGTCCTTGCTCATCGCCCTTTTTTGCAGCAGCAGCCTCCCGGCCGGATCCAGGACATGCAGGTGGACCACCAGATGGATCAGGAGGGGGTTTCCGTGACATTCCTCACGCTCTGCCTGGCCGGCAGGGTTGCCGTCCCTGTCGACCAGCTGGAACATCTCCATCAGCGGTCGTCCTGCCTTGCGGACTTTCCCATCAGCCGCCGACCTGCTTGCTCAGGTTGTACGACACGAAGGTGTCCAGGGACGTAATGGCGGAGCGGATATCGGAGTACACAGGAAGCCCGCCTTCCTCCAGCGCTGCAACGAAATCCTGGTAGTAGCGGCCCGCGTTCACGGATACGACCATTGGCTTCTGGTGACGGGTGGCAATCTGGACCAGCCGGTTTGCAAGGCCATCCGGATCCCGGCAGGTCTCCGGGACCGTCTTCAGGGAGACGGCATGGGGAACGATGGCGACGAACACGCAGTCCACCCCGTCGTCCTCTATCACCGCCTCGGCGAACTGCGCATACATGGCGTCATCTGCCATGGGGGTTATGTCGAGAAACGGCGAAGAGACATCCACCAGCCCGTGCTTGTTGATCTGCGCGAGCCTCTCCACCGTGCGGGAGCTGAGCTTCGCTTGCGTCAGGCCCTGAAGCTCATCCGCCCCCACGGTTGACTCGAACCCGGCGTTCACGACCCCCGCAACCCTGTTGCCCCCGGGGGGCCGTGAGGCAAGGAGGGAGAATGTCTTGATAAGGTCGTAGTACTCCTCGATGGTCTCAGCCAGAATCACGCCTGCCTGCTGGCAGGCTGCGCGAAAGACACTGTAGTTGCCCGACATCGAAGCAGTGTGCGAGGCCGCGGATCGGGCGCCAGCCTCTGTTCGGCCGCCCTTGTAGGCAAGGATGGGCTTGGGGGACTCCCTTGCCCTGTCGAAGAAGGCGCGGCCCTCCCCCGCGGCCAGCCCCTCCAGGTACACGGCCATGACATCCACGGCCGCCTCCTTCTGAAAATAGGAGAGAAGGTCACCCACGCGCACGTCGAACTTGTTCCCGAAGCTCACGACCGAGCGCAGGGGGCGGCAGTTGCGAAGCTTGTCGATCACCGTGACGGCAAGCGCGCCGCTTTGCGTGAGAAGCACCGCGTTGGCCCTGGCGGAGGAACGGACCTCCAGCCTCTTTTCGTTGATGAAAAGCGTGTTCAGCCCGGGGACATCCGGCGTGGCGGCGTGATACACCCCCATGCAGTTCGGGCCCATGATCCGGATGCCGGAGGGCAGCGCCGCCAGCAGCTCCCGCGCGTAGTCGGCATACGGTGTTGAAGCCGGAACTCCCGGGATGAGGACCACGGCTCGAACGCCGCTGCCGGCCAGCGTCCGCAGGAACTCGGGGGCGGCCTGGGCCGGGGCCGCATACACGGCGAGCTCCACGGTTGACGGCAGCTCTTTCAAGTCCTTGTACAGCGGGTACTCTTTGTCCCCGAAACGCAGGGTGCCGCCTTTCGGGTTGACCAGGAACAGGTCCCCGTGGCGCAGCTCGTGCAGAAGCTCCGCTACGTCGCGCGCAAGGTTGTACTTCGACAGATCGGAAGACACGCCGATGACCGCGATCCCCCGCGGGCGGAAGAACGCGTCCAGGTTGGAGATGTTGACACCGGTATTCCAGTCATGAAGCTCGCTGCCGGAGGCGAACTCGGCCAGGCCGTCGATTGCCACGAACCGTCCGTCGGAGGAAATGGCGAACGGATTGACCTCGAATGCCGTGACGGCAAAGCGGAGCTTTGACGCCATGGGAGAGTATGCCAGGGCAAGGCTGCTGAATCCGGCCATGGCCAGCGCCATGTGCTCCAGGTATTCCGGATGTCCCATCTGGTCGAACTTGTGGCGGATGTGCAGGCCGCGCGTGAAAGCCAGGGCCTGGGGGTATTCCATGGGCGGCAGGAACAAGTTGGCCGGGTCATAGTGGGCGGCGAAAAACTCCGCGTCATCTCCACCCTTGCTGACGGTAAGCACGGGCCCGAACGCGGGATCGACGCGGAACCCGATGAGCACTTCGTAGCCGATGGCCTGCGTGTGGGGGATGTATTCCACCAGGAGAAAGCCCGCGATCCTGGGGCCGGCGTCCGCGGCAAAGTGCGAGAGGACCTCTTCCCTCATGCGTGACAGGACGAACTGCACGTACAGCGGGTCAGCGGAAGCAACCTTCTTCACGCCGCCGAGCTTCTGCTTGTGGGGGATGTCGGGAGAGACGATCTTCACGATAAGGGAGTGGCCGAACCCCCTCAGCGCCTGCTCCGTCACTTCGCCAAGGTCTTTCACGAAAAGGAACTTCGGAACGGTGAGGCCCAGAGCGGACAGGACCCCGTAGACCTCATGCTCGAAAAGGGACTTTCTGCTTTCCGAGGCAGCGCATTGGAGGATCCGATCGATCTTCGAGACTGCTGCAGATGTCAGACCATCCATGGCGGTTCCCCCGTTTTGCGTGATTGGGGAGACAATACCACGCCGGGGACTTTCGCAAAATACCTCCGTGGCGGCATCTGGCTCCCAGAGCCGGACAATGGAATCCAGCCGGAAGGTGCGCTCTTCCCGACGCAGCCGGCAAAACGCCCGGATGCACACAGATCCGCCCACGATGGCAAACCCCAGGGGCCGGATATTCCTGACAGTAGCTTCTCCGCCTGAGCTCCTGTACTCGATGCGTACCTCGGATCCCTGGCTCATCGCCCCACCAAGGAGGATTGCCAGATCGACCTGCCGGGGAGCGTGACAGATGAAGTCCAGCGGCGGGCCGCTGGCCGCAGCCAGCTCCGAGGGCAGGACGTGCTCTCCCAGGGTGTCGCGACAGCGCAGAAACAGCTCCCGACATGCCTGGGCGTCCGCGAGAGCTCTGTGCGTCCCCGACTCCAGGTGCAGATCACTTGTCAGGTTCTTGAGGCTGTAGCTGGCGCGCGCCGGGAAGGCCCGCCGGGCCAAGCCGCGCGTGTCCAGGACCGGACCGGCGGGCGGGAACTGGCCGGTGCGATGGATGTCAGCCGTGAGAAATCCGACGTCGAAGGTCGCATTATGCGCCACGGGGGTGCCCTGGCCGAGGAAGCGGAGGAAAGCGGAAAGCGCCTCCGCGATGGGAGGCGCGCTTTTCACCATCTGGTCGGTGATTCCGTTGACACGGGAGGCGGCGTCGGGAATGGGGACCCCGGGGTCCACCAGCAGCTGGTAGCATTCGATGACCCGCGGACCTTCGAACGCCACCGCCGCCAGCTCTATGATGCGGTCCACACCAGGCACCAGCCCGGTGGTTTCAATATCGAACGCTACGTAGCGAATGGGAGGCTTCCTGGGCTCTTAGAAAAACTTTTCGTACTCCGCCCTGCGCTTTTCCCTGGTGTCCGCCACCCACCCCTGGTCCGCATAGTCGACCTTGCACAGGTTGTCCTTGAACGAGAGCCCGACGTACGTGCGCTCCAGCTTCCAGCGCGCATACGCGTCACCGAAATCGCTGGGAGCCCCGTACTTCTCCGTCAGGACGTTCAGGACCTCGTTGTACGTCCGCATGTCCTCCTCATCGTCAAACCTGTACTGGGCAATGACCAGCTTGTCCGCTTCGAAGATGTAGTTGAGAAGCCCGCTGTGGCCCAACACGTCAACGCGGGTGCTCAGCATTGTGTTCGAGGTTCCGTTCATCCGGGAGAACTGCAACCCGCCCTCAGCTGCAATCACCTGGTCCGGCGACATCCCCCAGGTGACCGTGCGGAAATCCTGCCCGGACGCGGACAGGGCAACGAGGGACAGAGCAATTGCCAGAAGCGGACGGCGGAGTCTCATCCTTCGCCTTTCAGCTTTTCCGGAGTAGCCTCTCCCAGAAGCAGCTTGCAGATGTTCTTGTATCCGACTTTGCGCCAGGTGCGCAGGATGTCCGAGAACTGGTCATATGCCAGGGGTTGCTCCGCCTTGAGCTTCTCCAGGCGCACCAGCACTTCCCGCAGATCTTCCAGGGAAGCGAGAGCCGCCATGCCTTCCTCCCTTTCCCTTCACACCGCCGTGAAGGACTCCACTGTCTTTGCTTCCAGCCTCAACGGCTCTGAATCAAGCGCTTTTGCTTCCATGGCCGCGTTTAAGATATGGTCCCCTCCGGAGACTTGTCAAGACGAACGGAAAACGGATACTCCGTATCCGTGACGGACAAACTGTATTATCAAGACTCCTCCCTCCTGGAGTTCGACGCTTCCATCGTCAATGACGCGCCAAACGGCGCGTTGCATGAGGTGGTCCTGGATCGCACGTGCTTTTTCCCCGGAGGCGGAGGACAGCCCGCGGACAGGGGGGTCCTGGGAAACGCCCGCGTGGTGGACGTGAAAGAACGCGACGGGGAGATTGTGCATGTCATCGATGCGGCTCTGGAAGGAGGAATGGTCCACGGCTCCGTCGATGCGGGGCGACGCCAGGATTACATGGCGCAGCATACCGGCGAGCACGTCCTTGCCCAGGCCCTGCTCACCACCGGCGGCCTGCACACCGTTTCCGTTCACTTCGGCGACGATACAACGACAATCGAGCTTGCGGTGCCCGCGGTCGGGGAGGACGTGCTCCTGAAGGCGGAGGAGCTGGCCAACTCGATCATCATCGAAAACCGGAAGGTGATCATCCACGACGTGGATCCTTCCGAGGCCTCGCGGTTTCCGCTGCGGCGCACGCCGCCCGAGGTCGGAAGACTTCGTGTCGTGGAGATCGAGGGCTTCGACTGGGTGGGCTGCAGCGGCATTCACGTGCCTTCGACGGGCCGGTTGTTCCTCCTGAAAGTGATCGGCCAGGAGAAGATCCGGGCGCACGCCCGTATCCACGTTCTCATCGGAAAAAGGGCGTTTGCCGACTACGGCCGCAAAGTAACGATGACGCAGGCCCTCACCCGCGTCCTCACCTGCGGGGAAGAGTCCATTGCCTCCCGGGTGGAGGAGCTGGTGGTAAACGCGCGGGAAAGAGACAGGGAGCTGAAGAAGGTTCGCGTGGAACAGGCGGCGGCGGCCGCGCGGGCAGCGGTGGAAAAAGGAAAGAAGGCAGGCAACGCCATCCTGGTACGGGGTGAGTGGAGCGGGGCGGGCGCGGACTACATGAAGGCATTCGCGGAGCAGGCGATTGCCGCGCCCGGGAGGGCGGTTATCGCCATTGACCGGGCGGAGTCCGGCTTCCAGTGGATCGTTGCGCATTCCCTTGGCAGCCGCATCGAGCTGCCGCCCATCGTCACGCCGCTTCTGGGTCCGGCAAACGCGAAAGGCGGCGGCCGCGGCGCGTGGATGCAAGGCGCCGGACGGTCCGCGGATGCGGCCGCGGGCTTCGCGGACGCGGTGGAGGAGGCGGTTTCCCGCGTTCTGGGCTGACGGAAGGACGCCGCCTTGCAGTCCCTCGTGGCCTGCTCTACTATGCGCGAAGGGGGGCTTACGATGAAGCTGCGGATCCGCTACAACTCGCCGGTCATCCTGTCCTTTGCCATCATCGCTGCGCTGGTCCTGCTCATAGACCAGATCTCGGGCGGTGTCTTCATCCGCACCTTCTTCACCCTGTACCCCGACTTCAGCTTCTCCTCCCCGCTCTCGTGGCTGCGCATGTTCACCTACGTGATCGGCCACGCGAACTGGAACCACCTCATCAGCAACTTTTCCTTCATCCTCCTCATTGGCCCGGTGCTGGAGGAGAAATACGGCTCCCTGCCCCTCCTCCTCATGATGCTGGTCACGGCGGTGGCCACGGCCATCCTGAACATCCTGGTGGTCAGGACCGGCCTCTACGGGGCAAGCGGGATCGTGTTCATGCTGATCCTGCTCAGCTCCTTCACGAATATCCGCCAGGGGGATATACCTCTCACATTCATCCTCATCATCGCGCTCTACCTGGTGAGGGAGTTCGTCAACGCGCTGACGCCCAGCACCGTGTCACAGCTGGCGCACATCGTGGGCGGGATAATCGGCGGGATGTTCGGATTCGTCATATCCCATTCTGAAACGACTCCGGCCATTCCCGCGGGCAGTCCCGAAAAAAAGGAGTAGGACATGCTGACCAATCCCTGGCTCGTCGCTTCCCTTGCGCTTCTGGCTTCGTGCGCAGTCCCTGTTGCCCTGGGGGCCCAGGAGGAGAAGGACGTCACCGTCCCTCTTTCCCGGCTCGTTCTTTTTACGAGCGGGGTCGGTTATTTCCAGCACGACGGGGCCGTGGACGGCAACGCGCGCATGGAGCTCACGTTCTCAGCCAGCCAGATCAACGACCTGCTGAAAAGTCTCGTCCTGCGGGACCTGGACGGCGGGTCCATCTCCAGCGTCACCTACTCCTCGCGGGATCCCATCACGCGCACCCTCAAGAGCTTTGCGCTGGACCTCACAACCAACCCGTCTCTCACGGCGCTCCTGGCCCAGGCCCGCGGGGAGCCGGTGGAAGCAACGCTCACCGGGGGGACAAAGGTGACGGGAGCAATCGTCGGAGTGGAAACCCGCCAGGTTGCCACCAGCGGAAAAGAGCCTGTCCCCGCGGATTTTCTCACCCTCAACACCGCAACCGGGGTGGCGAGCCTCGCGTTGTCCGACATCGGCGGAATCCGTTTCCTGCGCAAGGAGGTGCAGGACGACCTGGCACAGGCGCTCCAGGTGCTGTCCTCGGCCCATGGAGTGGAAAAGAAGAAGCTCGTCCTGCACTTCAGCGGGACCGGCAGGCGCCGCGTCAGCGTGGGCTACATCCTGGAGTCTCCCGTGTGGAAGACGAGCTACCGGCTGGTGCTGGGCGACGCAGCGTCCCACCTTCTGCAGGGGTGGGCCCTCGTGGAGAACACGACTGACGGGGACTGGAAGAACGTTGTGCTGAGCCTCGTTTCGGGACGCCCCATCACCTTCACCATGGACCTGTATCAGCCCCTGTACATTCAAAGACCGGAGGTGCAGCTGGAGCTGTATCAATCGCTTTTGCCCCGGACCAACGAAATGGCAATGGATGAATCGCAGGCGGAAAGGGATGAAGCGGCTCCGGAAGAGGCTCCGGCACCCGCGCCCGCGACGCGGGCGGCCGCTCCCATGGCAAAGTCCGCGCTATCCCTGTCCGCCGGCGGCGCAGCGGCCCACGCCGGCCCCGGGAGCGGATTCTCCATTTCCCAGGGAGTGACCGCCGCCGCCCAGGGAGGACAGGTAGGTGATCTCTTCCAGTATTCCATTGAAAAGCCCGTGACGCTTCCGAGGCAGCAGTCGGCGATGCTGCCCATCATGAACCAGCAGGTGAGCGGGGACAGGATATCCCTTTACAACGAGGTCACGCAGCCCAAATACCCGCTGAACGCGGTGCGACTGAAGAACACCAGCAACCTCCACCTCATGCAGGGCCCGATCACCGTGTTCGACGGAGGCGGCTACGCCGGTGACGCGGAGATCAACGACCTCCCGCCGGGCGGAACACAGATCGTGACCTATGCCATGGACCTCGATACCGAAGTGGAGGCGGTGCCCGGGCCGACCCCGGAAAGCCTTGTCTCCGTCAGGATCTCCAAGGGCGTCTTTTTCTATACGAACAAGCAGCAGACCGAGGAGGTCTACAACGTGAAGAACCGCGGCACGAAGGACCGCGCGGTTCTCATCGAGCATCCCTACCAGCCCGAGTGGACGCTTGTCACCCCCAAGGAGCCGACCGAGCGCACGAGGGACGTCTATCGCTTCACCCTTCCCGTCTCGGCCGGCAAGACGGGCAAGCTCTCCATTGTGGAGACGCGCACCGTGGACCAGAGTGTTTCCCTCTCAAGCCTGTCCGGCGATCAGGTGGCGTTCTACATCCGGAGCCAGGTGGTCAGCGCGTCCGTGAAGGCGGCCCTGCAGAAGCTTTCCGGCCTCATGCAGAAGCTCGCGGACACGACGTCCCAGCGCACGCGCAGGGAAGCGCGCGTGACCGAGATCTCGAATGACCAGGCGCGAATCCGGGCGAACATGGAAAGGCTTTCCCAGACTTCCGACCTGTACAAGCGCTACGTCAAAACCTTGAACAGCGAAGAGGACGAGCTGGCCGGGCTCGCAGACCAGATTGCAAAGCTGCGCGATCAGGAGGCCGCCCAGACCAAGGAGGCGGGTGACTTCATCCAGTCCGTGGACGCGCAGTAAGGGCGAATAACGGTCGACAACCCGCATCTACAGCGCAGCCCCGCTCCGTCCGACAATAGGAGAGGTGACGGAGCACGGAGAAAGTGTCTGAGATTGCGCTGGGATCTGCCGGCCGGGGCTTTGCAGAAGACTCTGAGATCATCAGGCTCATCGGCGAGCTTCGCGACGTGTTCGAGAACAACTTCGATCGCACGTGGTTCAGCCTGATCCTGGACGGGATACCGATCGACCTGCGCACGGTGCGAAACATCCGCGAGCTCGTCTCCCTCACGTCCATCTACCCCGGTGAAGAATGGCAGATCCAGCGCGGCATCGAGGAGCTGGAGGCTTTCTACGCCACGGTCAAGCGCTTCCTTCTTCCTGTGCTCAAGGAAAGGCTGGGCATCTCCTGGCTGCTGCCGCAGAAAAGGGTCAGGGACCCTCATCAATACATCCTTCGAAAGTTCGTGGCATTCACGTTCCCCTACAACCTTGAGCGCCTGCGCCGGCTCACCTTGAAGCTCAAGGCCAAACTCCACCTGTACTATCCGTCTTTGTCCTGACTGTGGTACATTGCGGTTGATGGGTGACTCTGCCTCACCTGCGCGAACGACTCTCGATTTCGCCGCCTCTCACGAGCTGTCGCGCCGGCTGATCCAGGGGCTGGAGACGGTCATTCGAGGCAAGAGATCGGTCCTGGAATACCTTGTGACCTGCATCCTTGCAGGCGGGCACCTGCTCATCGAGGACGTGCCGGGCCTGGGCAAGACCACTCTGGCCAAGACCGTGGCCCGCCTGGTGTCCCGCTCCCGAAAGGGCAGCCACGTGATCTTCCGCCGCATCCAGTTCACGCCGGACCTTCTCCCGTACGACATCACCGGCGTCGACGTCTTCGATCCATCCACGGGAACCTTCGTATTCTCCCCCGGCCCGGTTTTCACAAACGTGCTCCTGGCGGATGAGATCAACCGGACCACCCCCAAGGTGCAGTCCGCCCTTCTGGAGGTGATGGCCGAAGGGCAGGTGACCATCGGCAACAAGACCCATCGCATGGACCCGTTTTTCTTCGTGATCGCGACGCAGAACCCGGTGGAGGTGGAAGGGGTCTACCCGCTGCCCATCGCTCAGATCGACCGGTTTCTCATGAAGCTGCACGTGGGGTACCCCGCGGCCGACGTGGAAGTGGAGATCGTGCGGGACGACCCTTCCCGCACGGTGATGCCGGAGATCCAGGCCGTGTGCGGCCGGGACGAGATCCTTGGCGCGCGGGAAGCAGTGGGACGGGTCTTCTGCGATGAAAAACTGGTCCAGGTTGCCGTGGGGGTATCAGGGGCAACGCGCAGCCACCCCGGCATTGCCCTGGGATCCTCCCCTCGGGGGACCCTGATGCTGGTGCGGGCGGCGCGCGCACTGGCGCTTGTCAGGGATCGAGAGTACGTGATAGATCAGGACCTCATCGACCTTGCCCCGCTTGTCATTTCCCACCGACTGCGCATGAAGGACGCGCGGATGGACCCTGAGGCAGTTGCCCGGGAGATTACCATGTCCCAGCTTTCCCACACTCAGTACTGAACCGCCGCTCATGAGCCCCCGCAAAAAGACAAACCCCGCAGCCGCGCTGCTGCGAGTGGCGCGCGCGATCTTTCCCTTCTCCATGCGTGGCCTGCTTCTCTTCCTTCTGGCCGCGGGGCTGCTTGCCGCCGGGCTTGCGCGGGCGGACCTCGCCTTGCTTTTCTGGGGAGCGAGCTTTCTCCTTTATACGCTCTATGCCATCCTGGCGAGCCACGTGACAATGCTTTTGCTCACGCGCAGGAGAAGGGCGGAACCGGATTTCCTCACCGTGATCCTCCCGCAGTCCGGCATGAACCCGGGGGAGGAGGGAGATGCGCATGTCTCCGCGCGGCTTCCCAGGATCCTGGCCCCTGGTTTCCTGGTTCGCTTTTCCCTTCCCCTGTCCTGGCACGACCGTTCGTTCGAATCGATCACCTGCGGCCTGGGCGCGGGAGAAACGGAACGTCCCCTGCGGTTCCGCGCCGAGGCGCGCGGCATGTACCGATCCAACGAAGCCATCCTGGAAGCGCGCGATCTCCTGGGGTTCACGGCAAACCGAATGGGCGTCCCGCTTGCCGGGTCCCTCACCGTCCACCCCGCGGTGGAAAGGGAGCGCTCCTGGCGCATCCTGGCAGAAGGCGAGGCCCCTTCGGTCACAACAACCCGGCGGCGGCGCAGCGAGGAGCTCCTGGAAGTGCGCAAGTACTATCCCGGAGACGATGCGCGGCGCTTGAACTGGAAGGTGTTCGCCCATTCCCGCGAGCTGTTCCTCCGCGTGGGTGAGGAGACCCCTCCGCCTGAGTCACGCATCCTGTTCGTCCTGGACACAAGCGAAAATCCCCTGATCCCCCGGCACTTGCGCGGTGACTACCTGGACGCCCTGGTGGACTCCTGCGCTTCAGCGATGGACGCGCTGTTGAGCGATAGAACCGCGGTCCTCCTCTGCCGCCCGGGCGCCAGGGATTGCCGCCAGTATTCGCAGGAGAAACGCGACGAGCTCCTGACGGCGCTGGCCGACCAATGGTGGGCAGACGAGCCGTGGCAGCCGGCCCTTCCCCCCCTCCCACGTCTGCACGCAGCGGTGTTTTCCTCTCCCGGGTCACCGGGCCTGGCGTCGGTCCTTGCCCAGATCAGGGACAGGGGATGGAGCACAAGCCTTTTCATCAAGGCCCCGCCCGGCCCCGGCAAAGCGCCCCAGCTTCACTTTCGAGAGCTTCTTTTCCTGACGGAGCGGGAGCGAAAGCCGGCCTCCCCCGCAACCCTGGCCAGGGCTCGGGTTGCATTCGAACAATGCCCTGACTCAGGACCTGGCCACGTACGGCGGCCCGAGCTGGAAGGTGCGTCATGCACGGGAAGTCTGATTCAGTCCGGAGGCTTTCCCTCCTTGTTCTGAGGAACCTGATCCTGTTTTTCCTCCTCATCAACTCCTTTCTCCAGCTCCGCGATCAGCTGGACCTGGTATTCCTGAGCGCCGCCTTGCTCCTTGGCATCTGCGCCGGTGTCCTCATGGAGAGGGCGCGGCTTCGCTTTCCTCCTGCCCTGATTCTTGCAATCGCGCTTCCCGTTGCCTTTCGCGCCTTTTTCTTCCTTGTATTCAGGCTCCAGAGGGCCATAGCCTCCGCGCCGGCAACGGATTTCCTCTTTTTCTATTTTGACAAGGATTTTTTCCCCGCGCTTGCGGGCTACGCCGCCGCATGGCTCTTCAATTTCCTTGCCCTGCGCCATCCGCGATTCCCAGTCATCGAGGTGGCGATAAACTCCGGCCTCCTTGCAGCGGTGTTCTGGTCACAGGCCGGCTACCGGCTCACCCTTTATCCACACCCCCTGGCCTACGCCCTGGTGCTTTGCATTTTCGTCATTGCGGAGTTCTTCGTGCTCCTCCTTTCGGGAAACCTGCCCGTGCGGACCGCGCAATCCCGTGATACCAAGACTGCCATCGGCGTACGGGCCCTGCCCGGGCCTGCTCTCCGGTCCGAAGACGGCTTCGACGCCCGCGCAGCACTGAGCTTTGCCTGGATCGTGGTCCCGTTGCTCCTCGTCTTTCTCCTCTTTCTGCTTGGCCGGTACAGCGAAAGCGCGGTGAAGGCCGGCGGAGGGCTCATGAGGCCGACGCTCTTCCGCTTCGACTTTGCCCCCTACGTCAGGCTGGAAAGCGAGATCCGCACCTCCAACGACACGGTCATGCTCTTTCGCACGGAGGGCAAGGCCGATCGTTTTCTCCTGAGACGATTCGTCCTGGGCAGCTACGATTCCCAGCGGGGGTTCTTCATGGAGCCCGGCCACGGCACCGATGAGTCTTCCACTATCGTGCCGGATGCCCCGGAAACCTACCCGGACCCCGGCTATCGGGATCGAGAGCGCGTTACGCAGGAATACTATTTCCTGACCCTCGATCCCTCGTCCCTCATCGCCGTGAACTATCCGGTGCGCGTGGCGCCCCTTTCCAACTGGAAGTCCTCCTCATTCCTTCGCGTCTACCGCGTGGTTTCGAAGATGATGCGCTCATCCGCCGCCCCCCAGGACGTGACGGTTCGGCCTTCCCTGCCGCCCGGCGAGCTGGCCTACTACACGCGATGGGGCGATGACCCCCTCATCAAGGGTCTGGCGGAACAGATCACGGCGAACCGGCAGGGTTACTACGAAAAAGTCGCCGCGATAGAGGATTACCTGCGGACCCATTACCTCTACTCGCTGAAGCCCGGCATCGCGGCAGACGGAAACCAGCTCCACCATTTCCTCTTCGAGTCGAAGAAGGCCTACTGTTCGTATTTCGCTTTTGCAATGGCGCTGATGGCCCGGAGCCTCGGCATACCGGCGCGGGTCTCGGTGGGCTTCTACGTGGACCCTCGAGCCGAGGTGCTCAACTTCTACGAGGTCAAGGCGTTCCAGGCCCACGCATGGGTGGAGGTCTGGTTCGGCAAGATAGGATGGGTTGAGTTCGATCCGACCTCGGACCAGCTGGCCCCGGGGGAGGCGTTCACGCCGTACATGGGCCCCGACAAGGACAAGATGGCAAAGCTCATTGCGGAGATACTCAAGAACCAGTCGGGATTGACGGAAGAAAGAACGCCGCAGGGATCCGTGGCGGGCTCGGTGAGGCACCTGGGAGCGGCCTTTGCCCGGATTGCGCTTTTCGTCGCCCGCTTATGGTACCTGGCCCTTCCTACCCTGTACGCCTTGTTCCTTTTCGGCCTGAAGCTGTTGCCTTCGCTGCCCGAGCTGTTTTCCCCGAGTCGCCGCCGCAGGGTGAAGGGATCTTACCGGCTCTGCCTTGTGAGCCTTGCCGGGGTGGGGCTTGCCCGGCGGCCGGGAGAATCCCTGCTTGAGCATGCGCACAGGGTCGAGCGCGAGCACGGGGTCCCTCTGCCCCGTGCGGCCAACCAGCTCCTCAAGGCCGCCTTTGCCCGCGTGTTCGAGGCCGAGGACGAACGAACGGCCCGAGCCGCATCCCGCGCTTTTCGCGCGGCGTTTCGAGCCGGTACCCCGCTCCTGCGCCGGTTGCTCGGTCTGGTCAACCCTGCCGGCTCGCTGACAAGGATGATCTGAGTGCGTTTCTCCCATGCGCCTTTCGCGCTTCTGGCCATGCTTTTCCTCCTGTCGCCCGACGCACTCCCTGCCCAGCAGGGGGGCCGGGACGAGACCCTGAACGAGATGTACGGTCAGGCGCGTCAGGCGATATCACAGGATGCCTACGAGACCGCGGTCGGGATCCTGACAAAAGCGAAAGAGCGCTTTCCCGCGGCAACCAAAGTCAACCTGGCCCTGGCGGACCTGTACTACGACAAGGAGCTGTACGGGCTTGCTCTGGAAGAATACCAGGCCGCCGAGAAGAAGGGGGCAACGGACATCACCACCCTCACCCAGATCTCCCGCAGCTTCGGAAAGCTCAACCAGGAAAAGAAATCGATCGACTATCTCACCCGCATCCTTTCCATCTGGCCGGACAGCGCGGATACGGTGGACGACCTGGGCTGGATGTACTTCAAGACTCATCAGCTGGACAAGGGAGAGGCCGTGGTGCGCAAGGGAATGGCGCGGCTGGGCATGCAGCGCGGCCTGGCGATGACGCTGGGGACCATCTATTCCGGCCTCAACCGCTACGACAGCTCGCGGGAGTTCTACCAAAAGGCCATCGACGAGGCGCTTCGAGTCGGGGACCGCACCTTTGCCGCCATTGCGTATTACAACCTGTCGCTCCTGGAGCACAATTTCTTCCATTACAACTCGGCCCTGCGGGACACGGATGACTCCATTGCAATGGACGACCGCCCCTCGGGCCATCTTGCCCGCGGGGAGCTTTTCGAGTCCCGCCTGGATTTCGGAACCGCCCAGGCCGAGTACCAGAGCGCCTACGCAAAAGACACCACGCCGCTGTCCAAGGTGAATATCGCCATCCTGCTGCAGAAGTCTGGACAGTTGGAGCTTGCGCGACGATACGGGGAGGAAGTGCTGTCTTCCCGGGACCTCGCGTGGATGGTGTATTACGGAACGGATGTCATGAGGCACTTCAAGGACGTCCACGAGCTGCTGAAAGACGTCTACGCCGGGCTTGCGCGACTGGAAGCGGACAAGCCGACAGGAGGGATCATTGCCCGCGTTTCCGCCCTGCTGGCGGCAGCGCGTGACCGGGTCCTCTCCTGGTACCACCGCCAGAGGTTCCGTATGTACTCCATCATCGTGGGAAGGCAGTACCTGGCGGAGGGATCCTTCGAGAACGCCTGGTGGGAGTTCTACAGGGGAAACCAGGGCTATCGCGAGGTCGCGCTGAAATACCTCACCATGGCAAGGCGCCTGGAGACGGCGCGCTCACCGCACGCGGAGTATTTCTACCTCCAGGAGGAAGGGAAGCTCACAAAGTCACCCGAGCTTTTGCGCAAGTCCATCGAGGGGCTTGATCCGTTCTGGGAAAAGGAGGTCATTGCGGATTCCCTCGTCGCGATTGCCCCCCTGCTTCATGGAGAGCCGCGACGGGACGTTATCGCCCGGCTCTACCAGCTCAACCCCGGCGCGCTTCCCCAGGCGGGACTGGGCCTGCCCATGACCGTGGAGTTCCGCGGAACCGATTTTCACGCGCGGGAAAAGAGACTGATTCTGCGGTATCTTCATAGAGCAGGCTCCGAGTGCATTGAAGGATCCGGTGTCGCAATGCGATATGCACTGACCCTCTCCAGCCAGCCGGACACCACGGTTCGCTGGTCGGTGTCGGATTCCCAGTCAGGGACGACGATAGGCGGCGGGGACGCCGCGTTTGCCGGGCGGCCACCCGTGCGTTGCGCGAATCTCGTACAATCAATCCTTGAAGAGCTGTATACGGTTCACTAAACTATAGGGAGAAGGGGAAAAAGGGAGTTTTTGTGCCAAAGCTTGTTCTGAGAGTTGCGGAAGGCGTTCCTGAGCTTCCCGCTGTTGTGCAAAATGACGAGGGCCTGCAGATCAAGCGGGTGAAGCGCATACCCGCAAGCGCGCCGGACAACGGCGATCTGGTTGCATGGCTGCTCGACAGCGGTTTCCTGGAAAAGAATGGCAAGGCATTGTGTGACCACAAACTGGAGCCCGGCTCCGTCCTCTTGTGGAACAGTGGAGGCAAAGCCCCCGTCCCCGAAGGCGTTCTTCCCGACGAGCTGCTCTACGAGGAGATATTCTCATTCTCCCGGCCTCGTGATTTCCAGCGAACCCTGAGGAACCTGTTTCGCAGGCTTCACCTGGAAAGAGAGCTCGCGGAGAAAGACCGGCTCCTCAAGGCCAAGGAATCGGAGAACTCGGAGCTGCTCAAGGTCGGCATTGCCCTCTCGGCGGAGCGGGACAACGACAAGCTGCTCAACGACATCCTGCGACAGCTGCGCCAGATCACGGGGGCGGACGCCGGGACCCTCTACCTGGTGGAGCGTGATGAGGCCAGCGGGGAGCAGAAGCTCCGGTTCAAGATCTCGCAGAACGATTCCAACCCCCAGGATTACACCGAGTTCGTTATGCCGCTGTCCAAGAAAACGATCTCAGGCTACGTGGCAGTGACCGGCTCGGTGCTCAACATCGAGGACGCGTACGCAATTCCCGCGGAGCGCGAATATGGCTTCAACGTAAGCTACGACAAGTCGACCGGTTATCGATCCAAGAGCATGCTCACGGTGCCCATGCAGGACCACAAGGGTGAGATCCTGGGGGTGATCCAGCTCATCAACAAGAAGACGGACTTCGCCTTGAAGATCACCACCCCCGAAGACGCGGACCTTATGGTGGTTCCCTTCCCCCAGGATATCGAGCAGCTGGTGCTTTCCCTGGCCTCCCAGGCGGCCGTATCCCTCGAGAACAACAAGCTCTACCAGGAGATCGAGACGCTGTTCGAGGGCTTCGTGAAGGCATCGGTGACCGCAATCGAGTCCCGAGATCCCACCACGTCGGGCCATTCCAACAGGGTCGCGGCGTACACGGTGAACCTGGCCAAGGCGGTGACCCGAACATCCACGGGCGCCTACCGGGGCGTCAGCTTCACTCCCGAGCACATGAAGGAGATCCGCTATGCGAGCCTCCTGCACGATTTCGGCAAGGTCGGGGTGCGCGAGCATGTGCTGATCAAGGCGAAGAAGCTGTATCCCGAGCAGTTCGAGCTGGTGAAGATGCGCCTCTCCTACATTCGCAAGGCAAAGCTCTACGAGCTCTTGAAAGAAAGGTTCTCCACCCTCCTCAGGGAGGGCAGCGATGGGTACCTGAAGCTCAAGGAAGAGATTGATCGCAGGGAAATCGAATCCACCGAGGAGATCGACCGCTACCTGCAGACCATTGCCGCTGCGAATGAGCCCACGGTGCTGGCAAAGGACCCCATGGGCATCCTGGATGAGATCCAGGCCAAGAGCTTTATCGACGGCGAGAATACCATTCAGTTTCTCACCAAGGACGAGCACACCAAGCTCAGGATCCCGAAAGGCAGCCTCGACGACGAGGAGCGCGAACAGATCAACAGCCACGTTTCGCACACGTACAAGTTTCTCCAGACAATCCCCTGGACCAAGGAAATGCGCAACATCCCGGTCATCGCCTGGGGGCACCATGAAAAGC
Organism: uncultured Spirochaetota bacterium; assembly: GCA_963710335.1. Taxonomy (GTDB): domain Bacteria; phylum Spirochaetota; class Spirochaetia; order SZUA-6; family Fen-1364; genus Fen-1364. The sequence goes on along the minus strand of CAVQAA010000004.1, from coordinate 12,768 downwards.
TGGACGGGTCAGGCTACCCGCAAAAGATCCACGGTGAGGAGATCTGCGTGCAGACCAGGATGATGACGGTTTCGGACATCTATGACGCGCTGACCGCGAGTGACCGCCCGTACAAGCCGGCCGTCAAGACCGAAAAGGCCCTGGACATCCTCAACGCCGGAGTGAAGGACAGGGAGCTTGATCCCGACCTGGTGAATATCTTCATCGAGGCGAAGATCTGGGAAGCTAAGGCAGATTCCTGACCAGCTCGTCCTGCTCGGAGAACCGAAGAGGTGTGCGACTTCCGTCTATCTCCAGCCAAACGCCGCTGCCAGGCTCCGTGATCACGCCGATGAGCGCGGAGGCAATCCCTCCCGCGGCCAGCCTTCTGCGCGCATCCTCCGCCACGCCGGACGGGGCAGTGAAAAGGAACACGCCTGAGCTCAGCAATCCCAGGGGATCCATCCCGAACCTCCCGCAGATGATGCTGGTCTCTTCCCTCACGCTGAGAGCCTCCTGACGAACGATTGCGCCGACGCCGCTTGCGCGGCAGATCTCGTGGATGCCCATTGCCACGCCGCCTTCCGTGGGGTCATGGCCGCTGGTCAGGGCCAGGCCCTCAAGCAGGCGGCCCTCCCGGACAATCGAGATCCCGGGCTCGTCCAGCCATCCCAGCACGCCCTGGTAGCGCTCTTCCCCCAACACCTGGCGTGAGGCCTCAGGCCGCTCCCTGGCAATGATGGTGGAACCCTCGAGGCCTGCCCACTTGGTCATGCACAGGGAATCACCCGGATGAGCGCCTGCGGTGGAAAGCGGAGGTCCCGAGAGGAAGCCCACTGCCTGGCCGCATATCACCGTGCGCGTCACGGCAGGGGTGACCTCGGTGTGCCCCCCCACCCAGAGCAGACCGTTTCTGCCGCAGGCGTCGGCGATATCCGTGAAGATCCTTTCCAGATCCTCTTCCGTGCTCCCGGGCGCCAGGAGCACCGTCGTGGTGAGGTACACAGGCTTGCCCCCCATGGCAACGATGTCGTTTGCGTTCACGGCAACCACGTAGGCGCCCAGGCGCTCCCCAGTGAATGTGACGGGATCAGCGGTCAGCACGATGGTATCCGCGCCGGAGGCCACGGCGGCGTCCTCCCCTGGTCCGGCCCCGATTCTGATGAGGGGCGATCTGGAGGTGTGACGCAAGAGCCGCTCCAGCAGGCCGAGGGGCAGCTTTCCTGGTGCGAGGGGAGGCTTCATGTCGGGCCAAGGATCAGCCGAAAGGCCCGCCCCGTCAAGGACCGGTGCCAGGATGCTTGCACACACCCGGCCGGCAGGACTACACTACCGGGATGGCAAAATCGCGGACTCAGGAATACATTGAAAATTCGCCGACCAATCCATCCGAATCACACCCTATGCGCTGAAAAAAACCGGCCTTGTCCAATCCCAGGTCTTCCTGAAGATCGAGGACTACCTCCTGATCTGCGCCCCTTTCCAGCTGTCCATGAGAGGGGGCATATTCCTGGTTGTCCTGAGCGCGCAGGAGATCTCCTTCTTCCAGCAATTCCAGAAGAAGCTCTGCTCCATCAACCTGACCTTCCAGCAGACCGGCAGCAAGAAGCCGTTGACCCTTCTGCTGCGCGGGACCCTGGACCGGATCGGACCCGTGAAGGGGAAGCAGAACATCTGCATGATGGATGCCACTTTCAGGACCTGCCCCAACGACCTCGTGGAGATCATCGGGGATTATCTTTACGCCTACGAGGGCCTCAAGAGCCAGTTCGAGAACTTCGCCGGCAAATCGATTCCCCTGGATGAGGCCACGGCGCGGCTCATGCGTTACAACAACTACGTGGAGCTTCTCATGGGCCCCACGAAAGCCAGGGCCACGCTGGTTTCCATCGCCGCCAACTGCGTCTCCCTGAGGTTTCCGGCCCGTCCTGCCGGCCTGGAAGAAGGGGTGCCCTGCTCCCTGCGCATGTATTTCCAGGTCTACCAGTTCACAACGAACGGGAAGGTCACGTCGGTGCAGCAGCTCGACGGAGGGCAGGTCGTCGTGGCAATCTGTCTGGAGTTCTCACCCGAATTGATCGAAATCGTCGATGATTACTTCTTCCGCCAGAGCATTCAGGCGCATGGAAAGACCGCGCAACCCACGGCATAAAACCCGACATTCTTGATCACTTTGTTACACTCCCGTGACCTCCTGTATGCATATTTGGCCAGGGAGGACGCGCAGTGAAAAGCAGGGCTCTGGTGAAGGAAGTGCAGAGGATTGTCGGCGCCGACGCTGATGGGCATTACCCCGGCAAGGCGCTCGTCGACTGGCTCGGGCGGGCCAGGGACGGCGACCTGTGGCGCATCAACGCCTCCGTGGTGGCCGCACAGCTTACCGTGGACCGAAGCAAGCTCCTGGCCACTTTCATCCGCCTGGTCCAGGAAGGCGTGCTGGACCTGAACTGGGATTTCCACTGCACCGAGTGCAACGCGGTTGCCGGCAGCCATCGTCACCTGCGGGAAGCCACCTCGGGCAACCACTGTCCCCTGTGCAACGTGGACTTCCGCAACGACCTTGCGCGCAACGTGGAGGTCACCTTCACGCCAAGCGCAAAGCTGTACTCGGTGGACCGCTCGTTCATCGAAGAGCAGACACGGCTGACCGTGCAGGCGCACAAGGAGAAGCGGATCAGGCTGCCGGAGACCTATGTGACCGGCCTGGACTGCCTGCACGTCCCGCTTTTCCGGCAGATGTTCGAGACGGAGACACTCTCCCTGCGGGAGAGCCTGAGCATCAGCCAGGTGTGCATCATGTTCACGGACATCAAGGGATCCACCGCCCTCTATGACAGGCTGGGGGATTCAGCCGCATACGCGCTGGTTCGGGACCACTTCGACGTGTTGTTCCGCAAGGTGGAGCAGAACGACGGCGTGATCGTCAAGACCATCGGGGATTCCGTGATGGCGTCTTTTCGACGTCCGGTGGACGGGGTGGCCGCCGCCATTGCAATCCAGGCCGCATTCAACGAGTTCAACAAGCGGGAAAACCTGCGGAACGAGATCATCGTGAAGATAGGCCTCCACGCCGGCAGCACCATCATGGTGAACCTCAACAACAGGCTGGACTACTTCGGCCAGGTGGTGAACATGGCGGCGCGCATCCAGGGCACGGCGGAAGGCGGGGACATCATCATCTCCAGGGAGATCAGGAGGGACCCGGCGGCCATCGAGCGGATGAGGGGGCGCGTGAAAGGCCTCACCCGGCGTCTGCAGACTCTCAAGGGCATAACGGGAGCGCAGGAAACCTTCCGCCTGGAGTTCAGCGTTGCGCCATCGGAAGCTGTGACCGCATGGAAGTGAGTCAGCCGTTGACCGACATCAGTCGCGTGAAACGAATCAGCTGAGCGGGCTTTCGCAGCAAGCCGCCTATTTTTACCTGTCCGGTGAGCAGCCCCGTGCGAAGCCCCCTTCCCTCGGGACCAAAAAGAAACGGGAGGCCTCCCACGATCCTGACGGCCGCAAGCCCCAGCAGCGCCTCTGCGGAGGCTGAAATCCGGATTGCCCGGCGCGCCATGGATGCCGCCGTGGACCGTGAGCGTTCCCCGGGCGAACGAAAGGGTAATTGCCACTTCCGCGTCCAGGGCTTCCAGGGAGATGAGTGAATCGAGCTTGTCGAAATCCGTCCATTTACGGGGTCGCTGCTCCAGGTTCTGGCGGATGAGGTCGGCAAGCATCACTGCCAGTCCCACCTCGTCGGCTCCCTCGGCAAGCCTGACCAGCGCCCGCGCATCGCGCATCATGATCCCGTTGCGGGAACCCCTGACCACGCGGCCGTCAGCACCCGCAGAACATCCCTGGAATCGAGAACCGGCTTGGCGTTGTATACGATTGCGCCGTCGGACATCGCCGCCTCGGCGCACGCCGCCAGGTCCGACTCCGGAACGCCGGCCTCGCGGAAAGTGAGGGGAAGCCCGACTTCGCCAACGAACGCCGATAGGGACTGCGCCGCCTTGATGCCCGCCGCCGCGTCGCTCATGCCGCGAACATCCACCCCCATGGCCTCCGCGACCATTCTATGGCGATCCGGCACGACGTCGTTGTTGTAACGAACCACATGGGGCATGGCGATGGCGATGGCCGTCCCATGGTGCACGCCATGGCGAGCGCCCACCACGTGCGCAATCGCGTGGAGCAGCCCCACTTGCGCATTGGAAAATGCGGCCCCGGCAAGCGACGCCGCAATGAGCATCTGCCCCCGGGCGCAGACGTCACCGCCGCTCTTTACGGCAATCGGAAGAAACCTGCGGATCAGCCGGATTGCGTGCAGCCCAAGCGCGTCGGACATGGGCTCCCGCTGCGCGGAGCACAGCGCTTCCAGGCCATGGGAAAAAGCGTCAAGGCCGGTGGCCGCGGTCAGGATGGGTGGCAGGCCGAGGGTGAGGTTCGGGTCCAGGATCGCGACATCCGGGATAATGTGATGGTCCCCGAAGATCAGCTTCCGCCTGTTCTCGTGGTCCTTGACGAGGGCAAAGTAGGTCACTTCGGAACCGGTCCCCGCGGTGGTGGGGATGCTGATGTGCGGGGTCTGCCGGCGCGTGAGCAGCTGGAATCCCTGGTAGTCCAGGAGCGTGCCGCCTTCCTTCAAAAGGATCGCGATCCCTTTTGCCGTGTCGATGACGCTCCCTCCGCCGATGCTTACGATGGAATCCGCCCCGTGCGCGCGGCCGAGCGCCGCGCCCGCGTTGACGGTGTGCACGCCGGAGTCCGCGGGCACGTCCGAAAACACCGCGGCGCACGCCGCGCCGAGTGAACCGATAACCTTGCTGACGATATCCGTTTTTTCCAGGAGGACCTTGTCAGTCACAACGAGCGCTTTCCCGCATCCAAGGGCGCTGCAGCTCCACGCCGACCTCCCCGGAGGAGCCGGCACCGTAGACGACCCGCGTCGGGTTCATGAAGAGGAACGACAGGTCGGCGGGATAATCCATCTGCTACTCGTCGAGGAACTTCGTGTCGAGCGTGGCCGCTGAGTTCACCAGCTCCTGGGCGGCCTGAACCGCCCGCACGATGGTGGGCAGATCCCCCTTGAGCTTGAGCTTGCCCTGCATCATGCCCTTGATGGGCTCCAGCTCCTTTCTCAGCACCTGCTTCCAGCGCGCGTACTCACCGGTGATGCAGAACGGGGCTTTTGCCGCCTCCTCCACCTTCACGAGCTTCGCTTCGCGGCAGACGCCCCTGTCCAGGTCCAGCCAGATACCGACGTCGTGGGGGAAGGCGGAAGGCTGCGCCTTGCAGACAAGTGCCACCACCCCGTACGTCCAGTCCGCGGCCGCGGTTCTGTAAGCCGGACTCCCGTTGATGGCTGCCTTGTACGCGGTGATCCATTCTTCGCTGAAAAACGGAATGCCCATGCTGCCTCCTTCTTTCTTCAATTGTCAATCGTTCACGATGTAGTCGTACCAGAACTTCTTCGACCTCTCGAGCGCAAGATCGACGTGGATATGCTTGACCTGCGTGTATTCCAGAAGGCCATGGGGGCCCATTTCCCGGCCTACGCCGGATTGCTTGTATCCGCCGAACGGCGCCCGGGCGTTCAGGAGGTGGAAGTCGTTGATCCACACGGTGCCGGTCCTGATCCGCTTTGCAATGGCGATGGCTTTGGGAATGTCGCGTGAGAACACCGCGCCCCCCAGGCCGTAGATGCTGTCGTTGGCCATGGAAATGGCGTCGTCCAGGTTTTCATACCTGATGACGCTGAGGACCGGGCCGAAGATTTCTTCCTGGGCTATCGTTGAGCTATTGGGGACATTTTCGAAGATCGTGGGTTGCACGAACCAGCCCTTCTTCATCTGGGCCGGCCTGCCGCCGCCGCATACAAGGCTTGCCCCTTCCTTGCGCCCCGTCTCGATATACCCGAGAACGCGCGTGAGCTGGGCCTGGGAGATCAGCGGTCCCAGCGCGGTCTCGAAATCACCAGGGTCACCGACGGTGACGTGGCTGACCCTGTCTCGTATGCGCTCCATGAACTCGTCGTAAACGGAAGTGTGGACGAAACAGCGGGTACCGGACTCACAGAGCTGCCCGGCAAAAAAGAACGTCCCGAACAGCGCGCCGTCCACGGCCACGGAGAGGTCCGCATCGTCACAAATGATGGTAGGGCTCTTCCCGCCAAGCTCCAGGGTGACTTTCTTGATCGTGTCCGCGGCAAGCTTCATGACGCGTCGGCCGGTCTGGGTGGAGCCCGTGAAGGCAACCTTGTCCACCATCGGGTTGGTGCACAGCTCCTCCCCCACTTCGGTGCCGGAGCCGATAACGACGTTCAGGACCCCGGGGGAAGACCGGATTCTGCGGCGGCCTTGGCCAGCTCCAGCGCAGTCAGGGGAGTATCGCTGGCGGGCTTCAGGACCATCGAGTTGCCCATGATCAATGCCGGGGCCACCTTCCAGATCGCGATCATGAAGGGCAGGTTCCACGGCACGATCCCCGCGCAGACGCCGATGGGCTCGCGGTTGACGAAGTTCCATGAGACAGCCGGCACGTCGATCCAGGGCAGCGGCTCATAGGTAGGGGTGCGTTCCCCCAGCTCCACCAGGGTCTGAAAATGCTCTATGCCGAAAGGGATCTCCATGAACGAGGTCTGGCGGATTGTTGCCCCGGAATCCGCGGACTCCAGGCGCGCCAGATCGTCCTGGCGGCTCTTGAGCTTCTCCACCAGCCGCATGAGGACCCTCGCGCGGTCCCGGACATCCATGCCGCTCCAGACGCCGGAGTCGAATGACTTGCGGGCCGCCTGGATGGCGCGATGCGCGTCGGCCCGGGAAGCCACGGGGACATGGGCAATCGGCTCCTCTGTTGCCGGGTTGATCGTGGGCCTGCATTCGCCGGACTCGGCGTCAACAAACCTGCCGTCGATGTACAGCTGGTACTTTTCCATCCACACCTCCGCCATCGTGGAGCGATACCGTCACTTTGAGAATGGTCCATGATACCGGGGGGCTGGCCAGAACGCAACAGGGCTTCGGCGTGCTAGGGCAGTCTGTTGAACCAGATCAGCGAGAATGCCCCCGCAACCAGGAGCAGAGCTGCTGCCGCCGCGACGAACAGGGCGGTGATCTCGGTCTTTTCGCGCTCCACCATGAGGCGGGTGCTGAGATTTTCATAGATCCTTTGCAGGTCTCCCTCGCTGCTCGCCTTGAAGTACGTGCCGGCGGTCTTGCCTGCAATTGACTTCAGTGTCGCCTCATCCAGGATGACGCGGAAGGAGAACCCCTCGAACCCGATGACGGCCCCTTCCTTGGTACCCACGCCGACGGTGAATACGCGCACGCCGAGGTTCGCGGCCTTGTCCGCCACGTCCAGCGGATCGGGCCCCTGGTTGCTCTGGCCGTCGCTCATCAGCACGATGACGGCGCTCTTGTAGCTTCCGGGCGGCACGGGGGGCGGCTCCTGTTCAGGGGGGGCGGGAAGCAGGGGATTGTTCGGATCAGGCGGGGGCGTGTCTGTAGTGGCTTGCTGATCCGGCTTCTCGAAGATGGTATCCAGAGCGGCCTGCAGGCCGCTGCCAATGGCGGTATAGCGCTCCGGGTGAAGCCTGTTGACCGCGGCCAGCAGCTGATCGTTATCCGTCACCGGAGGCTGAATCAGCTCAGCGGTGCCGCTGAAGGCCACGATGCCGATGCGCACGTTTCGCGGCCTCTTGGTGATGAAGATCCTGGCAGCTTCCTTCACGGCCTCCATGCGGCTGGGCTTGATGTCCGTGGCCCGCATGCTGCCCGATACGTCCATGGAAAGGATGACGGTGCCTTCCTCCGAGGGAAGGGTCACTGTTGCCGAGGGACGGGCCAGGGCGAATATCAACACGGCCAACCCTGCCAGGAAAAGGCCCGCGGGAATATGACGACGGATCCCCGGCCCCTTGCCCAGCGCGTCCTTAACCAGGGAGAGGCTGGCGTAACGCAGCGCATACCTCTGCCTGCGCCGTTGGGCCAGCACGTATGCTGCCACGATGACCGGCACAAGCAGGAGCAGCAGCAGCATCTTTCCCCAGATGAAGCTCATGCGGGCTCCCTTAGGGAACGGGCGGAGACGCCGGAGGAGGCGGTGGACTTGCGCCTCTTGCGTATGGCGGCAAACCGCACGATCTCCTGAACAAGGTCCCCCTCGGTGGATATTTCCATGGAGTCAGTGGCGCAACGGGCCAGGGAGAGGTGCAGGTCAGCCTCACGCTTGCGGGCGGCCTCCTCGAAGCGGTAGCGAAAGCGCGCATCATGCGTGTCCAGGTGGAGCTGCTGTCCGGACTCTGCGTCTTCCATGACCACCATCCCGATGTCGGGAAGGGAGTATTCCCGCGGGTCCAGCAGCCTGACGGCAACCGCTTCGTGGCGTTGAGTAAGAATGGCAAGCGGGCGCTCCCAGCCCGGAGAGCTGATGAAATCCGAGACAATGAACAGAAGCGAAGGGCGGCGCACCACGCGCTGGGCCGCCTCCAGAAGAGTGGCCAGCCTCGTCATCGGGGCACGCGGCAGGCGCGGCTCAGAGAGCAGGTCGGCAATGAGCCTCAGTACCTGCATCTTTCCCGTCTCGGCGGGAATGACACGAATCGCGTTCCCGTTGAAGACCAGCGCGCCGACGCGGTTCCCGTGGCGTGTAAGGAGGCGCGAGATGACCCCGACGCAATCCACAAGAACATCGCTCTTGCGCTTGCGAGCCGTGCCGAAGTCCATGGAAGGGCTGAGGTCAAGGAGAAACCATGCGGTGAGGTCCCGGTCTTCCACCCGAAGACGGATGTAGGGTGTCTGCATCCGCGCCGTGACGTACCAGTCGATGGCCCTCACGTCGTCGTTGAACTGGTATTCGCGCAGCTCCGCAAGCTCCAGGCCGAATCCCCGGAACACGGTCCGGTAGTTCCCCTGGAGCAGGCCGTCCAGGCGGCGGATCACCGTCCAGTCCAGCCTCTGGAGGATGCGCTCAGGCGCTGACGCTGGAGCCGGCATGACTGTACACGGGCTGAGGGGCCGGGACGCATTCGAGCACGCGCTGCAGGATGGCATCGGCGGAAACGCCGTCGGAGAGCGCTTCGTACGAGGTCACCAGACGGTGGCGCATGACATCGAAGGCAAGGTCGTCGAGGTCCTGGGGCACCGCATAGGAACGGCCCCGGATGAAAGCCAGCGCGCGAGCCCCGATGATCAGGTTGATAGGCGCCCGCGGGCTTGCCCCGTACACGATGTACTTGGCAATGTCGCCGGCCCCGTATTTCTCGGGTTCGCGCGTGGCGGCGGCCAGGCGCACAGCGTGCTGGATCAGCAGCGGATCGACAAAGACCTTCTGCGCCGCCCGGCGCAGCTCGATCAGCCGCTCGGTCCCCGTGACCGGGCTGGCCGAGGGCGGGTCCCCGATCATTCTCTCCACGATGACGAACTCCTCGGTTTCCTCGGGATAGTCCACCAGCACCTTCATCATGAACCGGTCCACCTGCGCCTCGGGCAGCGGGTACGTTCCGTCCGTCTCGATGGGGTTCTGCGTCGCCATGACGAGGAACGGGTCGGGAACCTTGTATGTCTCCCCGCCGATGGTGACCTGCCGCTCCTGCATCACTTCCAGGAGCGCGCTCTGCACCTTGGCAGGCGCCCGGTTGATCTCGTCCGCAAGCACCAGGTTGGCGAACACCGGTCCCAGGGATGTGCTGAAGTCCCCCGTGCGCTGGTTGTAGATCCGCGTCCCCACCAGGTCAGCGGGAACCAGGTCAGGCGTGAACTGGACGCGTTTGAACGTCCCCTGGACGGTCTGCGCCAGCGTCTTGATGGTGAGCGTCTTGGCGAGTCCCGGAACCCCTTCCACCAGCAGGTGCCCCTGGCAAAGAATGGCCACGAGCACGCGCTCCAGGAGATGGTCCTGGCCCACGATGACCTTTTTCACCTCGTAGAGGATCTGCTCCATCAGCCGCGCTTCGTCGCTTTGGGTATCCGCCCTCTCCAGGGCTTCCCCCTCCACGCTGCCGGACCTGTAGCCTTCGTTTATTTCCATATCAATCAAGCTCCTTTCAATATGGAGGACCGCCGATCATGCCCGCTGCCGTTTCGATGGGGATGGCAAAGCCGATCCCGATGAAGACCTCTTCGGCGGTCGGGTTGAGCAGCGCCGTGACGATGCCCACCACCTCCCCGTTCCGGTTGACCAGCGGCCCGCCGGAGTTGCCGGGGTTCACCGCGGCATCGAACTGGATGAGATCCGTCAGCGTGGCGCCGGTCTCCTTCGAGGTGAATGACCGCCCCTTGCCGGAAACAATCCCGGCCGAGGCGGAGTTCAGCAGACCGAACGGGTTGCCAACCGCAATCACCTCGTCCCCCAGGCTCAGCGTGGAGGAGGCAACCAGGGTGGCCGGTTTCAAGTCATCGGGGAATGTTGCGGCTCGCAGGACGGCAAGGTCATTCTGCGGCTGGCGCATCACGACCTCCGCATCCGACTCGCTTCCATCAAAGGCGAAGATCACCCGCACACGGGCGGCGTTCTTCACGACATGAAGGCACGTGAGGATGATTCCCGTGTCCGTGATTGCCACCCCCGTGCCCAGCGCCCCGCGGCCGTCCTTGCCCGCGGTGTTGACAAAGATGTCCACCAGGGAAGGCTGCATGTTCTGGAAAGCGATTGCAGAGTCGGATGGCTTCGGGGGAAGCGCTTCGAGCGTGCGACCGACTGCTGCGTCGATATCCCTCTGCGTGAGCCGTTGCGGCTGGGGCTTGAGCGCATCGTACACGAGGATCGCGGACGCAGTAAGAATCACATTGGCCGCGATAATGATGATCGGGCCAAACCGGGCGTATACGCGGCCGAGGAACTTCTTCACGAGCTGCCAGTCAGAGGGCGGCTCTGTGGGAGGCTCCTCACGGCCTGTCTGAGGGAGGGATATCATCAAGCGTCTCCGCTCGCCTGCGTTCCTGAGTGTTCGTCCAGGTCCGCGGACGCTTTTTCCCTCGGTTCCAGGGAAGACCACGGTATAAAATACTGCCGGAACGCCCCGGGGTGAAATGTTGGTGCAAAGACGCACCTGCGTGATAGAATGACCGACACATCACATGGATTCAACGAGCAGCTCCGCTGATTTGCATTGGATGAAGATCCACGAGTACCTGTTGGAGGTGGGCTCCTCCCCGTCACTGGAGGAGATGTGCCGGCGCGCCGCCCTTGACGGGATAGGGGGGTCTGGTCCCCTGGGACGCGGACGCCGGCCCGTTCCGCTCCACGGGGGAGTGCCTCCTGTCTGCGGATGACACGCTGAGGGTCCACGTTGAGTACAACGATCACTTCAGGAAGGTGATTCCTTTTGTGACATACAGAGAGCCCTCCGTACCCCGTACTAGGCATGGACAAGAAGAGTAGTGGAGTGGGGAGAGTTCGAGAAAACGGAGTTCGTCAACGATTTCATGTATCGCAAGAACATCCGTCAAAACAATCGCGTGCTTCATCCCGGGCTGCCCGGTGGAGCCTCTCCCTGCACCGCACGCAGTCAGGCCCGACATTCACTGACAATAATGACTATCGCACGCTGGAGGTGGTGATGTCGACATTGGCAACGACTACACCTTCTTCGAAAGAATCCGCAACTCAGCGCCCCCGCGGCCTTTGGAGCTGGGTCCTTGCCGAGGCTTTTCGATGTCTCTCGAAGAGGGAGTGGAGATTCTCTCCTTCGTGATGCGGCGGCTTTTCCATGCCGGGAAATCGCCGCTCACCTCCTCATAAGCCCCCGCACCCGCTGAAAAGCACATCGAGCACATCTACGACAAGCTTTCCGTAAGCTCGCGCAGAGTAAGGCGGTGGAGACCCCCCCCCCCCCCAAGTGCTCAAGCTGACCTGCACGGGTTCCTGTTACTCATTGGAGGGCCATGATCGCGCCAAAGCAAGCGACGGGTCTCTCCCGGAGCCGCAGGCGACAACCGATCCCCTCGTGGAAATGGCGCGCACACGGCTGGGGGTCACGTTGCTGCACCCGCTGCAACGTTTTGTCATCTCCAACACGCTGGAAGGCAAGTCGCAGATCGTCGTCCTGCCCACGGGAGCCCACTAGCCTCCTTTGCTTCCATCTTCCTTCCTTTTTTCTCAGCGGCCCCACCCTTGTTCTTGTTCCGCTGCTTTCCCTCATGGCCGACCAGCTTCGCAAGCTCCGGGGGCCGGCGTGCAGGCAGCGGTCTTGCGCGGCGGCCTGACAAGAGAGGAAAAAGAAGCGTTGTTCGCGGGGGTGCAAAGGGGAAAGATACCCATCGTGCTTGCCACCCCGGAGGCGTGCATGGCGCGAACAAACCTCCGGGACCTTCGCGCGTGCGGCTTCAGTCACTTCGTCGTGGATGAAGCGCATTGCGTCTCGGAGTGGGGCCAGAGCTTTTCGCCCCGCTTTCCGTGAGGTCGGCGTCCTGGCGCGAAAGCTCGCGATCCCCGTTCGCACGGCGTTCACCGCCACCGCGTCCCAGCTGGTCATCCAGCGGATACGGGAGCTTCTTTTCGACGACGGGGAGGTAAGAGTCGTGGCCGCCGCCCCGGACCGGCCCAACATCTCTTACGCGGTCACGCCGGTGCTGGCCATGGGGCACGCCCTGGAGAAGCTTGTGCGAGGCGTCGAACGTCCGCTCCTGGGCTTCTTTCGGACTCGAAACGCCGCCGAGGTGGCTTCTCGCGCGGTTCGCGAAAAGCTGCCGCAAACCGCGGTGCGTTTTTACCACGCGGGACTCTCACGGGAGGAGCGCGCCGATGTGGAGCAGTGGTTCCTGGGCAGCTCTGACGGCGTCCTTTTTGCGACCTGCGCATATGGAA
>CAVQAA010000003.1:0-25804 GCA_963710335.1 uncultured Spirochaetota bacterium | reverse complement strand
CCGATTGTGGGAATCTCTCTCTATTTCGTGAAAAGATTCGCTGGTACGTCTTTCTCGGCCACGGCGGCCTATCTTGCTGGATTTCATCATCAAATGGGCCACCCGGCCCGCGTACTACCTGCACACGGTCCCTGGATTCCATAATATTATCCTGCTCACGGGCAATATGGCTCTTGTCGCCATCGTCGCTTTTATCATCCAGCGGGATTTTCGTGCCCCCTATTTTCAGGTGATCAACCGAAGCTGGCGGGAGCGCGTGCGCGTCCCCATCTACCACACAGTCAGCGTCGACGGGCAGCCGCGAATCATGAACGATCTCTCGACGGGGGGGTGTTTCGTCCTGGAGACCGGCCTCGAGCGAAGGCCAGGCGCCAGGGTCAGGCTCTCGTTCCAGAGCAACGCCCTGAACATCGACTGCGATGGCGAAATAATGAGAGTGACCGCCACGGGGCTTGGAATGCGGTTCATCCGTCTGCCGCTGGCCAAGAGGCGGGACATCCGGGCGTTGCTCAGAAACCGCTTCGCCCTGAGGCAGAAAGTCGACGTGCCGTGTACTTGGATTTTTCAGGATGACAAGAGCCAGTCCAGGATGGTCGATCTTTCGGTCGGGGGGTGTTTCCTTCAAGCCCAATTTGCCGGGCTAAGCGAGGGATCCAACGGCGAGCTCCAGGTAGTTCTCTCGTGCAACAAGCATTCCTATTCCCTGCCGGGAGAGGTAGTGTGGATAAATCGTCTTGGCGACCATGAGAAACCCGTCGGCTTCGGTTTTCATTTCAGCCACAGGCAGGCAGGTTTCATGAAGGATGTAACTCTTCATTATGGCCAGGGGATGCTTGTCCGGTAAAGCGATGAAAATGAAAAAGGGAGCAATCGCGATTTCCTTTCTCGTGCTCCTGTCGGGCTGCTCCGCTTTTTTCCAGACCAACATCCTGAAAGGGCTTGACCCTGTTACCGCTCCGACTGCAGGCGATTACCAGGGACCGGGAGGCCTGGACAAGCTGCAGAAAGACCTCAGCTCGCCTGCTATTGTCGCCGCGCTCAAGGCTGATCCTGCCGCCACGGCCTCTATCGCCGCATATCTGCAGACAACCTACCTCTCATCGCCCCCCCTCACGACTCCGGATCAGCAACAAGCGGCAATCCTTTACAGTGATCTATGCCTCAAGACGACGTCCGGTGACCAGCTTGTGAACAACGCCGTCACGCTGGCCCTGGGAGGCGTGGGAAGCAACAAAACCGTGCTTGAAATCCTGCAGACTATCGTCCCACCCGCAGTGGCAGCGGATCCAGCGGCTTTTGCGACCATGATTGAAGGGCTTCTAAATGCAAATGACAAATATGCGCTGTTCGGCGAAAGCGTGCCTCCCGCCCCCGCGGGCATGAACATGGGGGATGTCGCCCAGAAGGCGGCAGTAGCATGGATGATACGGTCCCTCGTGAGCACGCTGGAGACCTTTCTTTCGTTGACGGACTCTTCGGGAGACAGGAGCACGGTGGAAGCTCAGATGTATGCGCTGCTGAACAACCAGTCGAACTCGATCTCCAGCGTGACGATGCCTGATCCGTATGCTTCCCCTCCGGCCTGGCTGACGAATATATACACGGCTGCTGATACGACACTGCCGACATGAAGCGCAGCCCATGAGCAAAGCGCTGCGTGCCGCCGCGTTGGTCTTCCTCACGTCGTCCACAACTGCTTTTGCGGCTCAGATTGCAGAGATACCCTTTGCTCCTGTCTCTCCAGCAGTCATGGGCCGTGGGGGGAGCACGATCGCCACCGCGCAAGGATTCGACGCATTTTTCTACAACCCTGCCGGTCTTTCAATTGGAAGCGGCGGATTCATCACATCGTCAACGTCGTGGATCTACTCGAGGCCCGACCTTCTGATTTCGCAGGCAGCCCAGCTGGCGCTTGGAACCACGAACCCGACCGCCACGTTCAATTTCCTGAGCTCCCAGGTCACGACCGGAGGTTTCGGAGCAGGATCGTCCATCGGCATAGGCTACATCAAGGGCGGTTTCGGGCTGGGGGCGGCGTTCATCATAGATTCATTGCTGTACGGGCAGTCCATGCTCGGGTGTACGGGCGACATTACGGCGACCCTCGGTTTCATTGGAGGGCTTTCAATCCCCTTTGACGTCATGGGAATACGGGTCCATGTCGGCGGAGATGTACGCCCGATGATCCGTATTCACGAGCTCATACCGAACAGCTCCGCCATCGACCTGGTCAACGCAATTGCGAATGGAGGAGACATCCCAGCAGCACTCAGCTCCACACCCGCGGTCTACGGCTCCGGCATCGGTCTCGATCTGGGATTGATAGGGGAGGTGGGCTGGTTCTCCTTTGGGCTCTCCATTCGGGACCTTGGGGGGACAACCTTTGCCTACAGCGCCAACACATTCGGCTCGGTGACGGGCACTCTTGCTTTGCAGGGCAATCTGCCGGCGGGGAGCCCGGTCTCCGACACCTATACGATCCCCATGGATGTTGGCGTCGGGTTTTCCTTCCACCCTGATCTGGGCAAGTTCAAGTATTTCATGGATCCCTGGCTCAGCATGGACCTCCGGAATATCGTCGGGGCTCTCAACGGCACCGCCTTGTTCTGGACGTGTGTCCATGTCGGTGCGGAGGTCAAGCTTATCAACCTCTTCGTTCTTCGAGCAGGAATCAACCAGGGCTACCTGACCGCGGGCGCCGGTATGAAGCTCTTTGTCTTCGACTTGAACATGGCGGTCTTCACCCAGGAGCTCGGCCAGCACCTGGGAGATCGACCCAACGCATGCATGACCTTCAATGCCGACATTCAGATCTGAACGGCTCGCCGCGTCTCCCTACTTGTTCTGCTTCCAGCTTGGGTGCGTGATTCCGAAATGCTTGACCTTGTAGTTGAGAACCCGCGTCGATAGTCCCAGAAGCTTCGCCGTCTCTTTCTGTACCCACCCGCTCATGGAAAGGGCCTGGATCAGGAGGTCCTTCTCCATCTCCTCCCACTTCACCCCTCCCGCAGGAATCCTCATGACGCCCCGGTTTGTCTTGAGCACCGGCTTGAACGGCAGGCTCAAGTCATCAGGTGTTATGATGTCCGTCTCCGCCATAAGGACTGCGCGCTCTATCGTGTTCTCCAGCTCTCTGATGTTTCCCGGCCATCGGTAGCCTTTGAGCAGGCGCATGGCCGCCGGGTCGATCTTCTTTATCTTCTTGTTCAGAGTTTGCGAGAACTTATGCAGAAAGAACTCGCTCAATAGCTCGACATCGCCCTCGCGCTCGCGAAGGGGCGGGATTTTGATCGTCACGACGTTCAATCGGTAGAACAGGTCCTCTCGAAAGCGCCCTTCTGCAATCTCTGTTTCCAGGTCTTTGTTCGTGGCGGCGATAATGCGAACGTCCACCTTGATTGTCCTGTTGCTGCCCAGGCGTTCGAACTCGTGCTCCTGAAGCACCCGCAGGAGCTTGGCCTGCGTGGGCAGGGTCACATCCGCCACCTCATCCAGGAAAACAGATCCTCCGTTGCCCTGCTCAAAGCGTCCAATGCGCAGTTTCTCCGCTCCGGTGAAAGCTCCCCGCTCGTGACCGAAGAGCTCGCTTTCCAGAAGCGTGTCAGGCAGGGTTGCGCAGTTGACGCGCACGAACGCGTTTCTGGCTCTGGGGCTGCTGTAGTGGATGGCGCCCGCAAGGAGCTCTTTCCCGGTTCCAGTTTCTCCGACCAGGATCACGCTGGTGCTGCTCTTGGCCACCTTCTCAACAAGGGCCAGGACCTTGCGGATGCGGGTGCTCCTGCCGATGAAGTTCTTTGTCCTGTAGATGAGAGCGCGCTCGCCGCGAAGAGCCTGGCCTTCCTGGTTCAGGCGCTTCAGCTCGATGCCCTTGTCAACCTTGATCTCCAGCTCGGCAAGGTTGATGGGCTTGAGGATGAAATCCGTGGCGCCTTCGCGGATGGCTCGAATGGCTTCATCGAACTTCGCCTTCTCGGACATGGCGATGACAACCGAGTTGGCGTTGTTTTCCTTGACGACCCGCAGCAGGTCTTCCGGCGGCGCATTGAGAGCGTCCACGTCGAAAATGACGACGTCGAAGATGTGCTGCTCGAGGCGCTGCCAGACACTTGCGCTGTCGGGAGCCACGTCGATGTAAAATCCCTGGGCGCCAAAGTAATGGGAAAGACGTTCTCTTAACGCACTATCTGCATCGAGAATGAGAAAACTTTCCATCTTTGTAGACTATATCACAAGTACCAAAGGACTTGATTTATGGAAATCCGATGCGTGACCGAGACTAGAATACAGAAGGTATGCTGCAAAGTACAAATTCTGTACAGGATGTTACAAAAATGTCCACAAACATCAGTCCGTGCGGAAATAGCAATCTTCATTTCATTTTTAACTATTTACTATGTAAACATATAAAAAACAAGGGAATTATTCCTTGGCTGGCATGATTATTGTTTGGTATATTCCGTGAAGAGGAATAGTCCATGATGCAAGCGTTGGGTTCGGAGAAAAAACTAGGGATTCTCAAGAAAAAAACCCGCCTAGATCTAAACCTCAACGAGATCAGAATAATCGTGGGATGCTTCAGGGCGGTCGCCTACCAGTCTGAGATTGATAATGAGCCGTACCTGGACCCTGACGCCATAGAGCTGAAATCCCGGCTCGAATCGCTGTACGAAAAGCTCCTTCAAGAAAACGGGAACAACGGCCGCTCTCACTGAGTCGAACACAAGCCGAACAGTTCACTCGCCACCTACCTGATCCAATCACGCTCTTCGCGAATCTCAATGCCACTTTTGTAATTGCCCTGGAAGCTGGAATCTCAGAATTGTAGTGCCATCTCTATTTGCCTTCCCCGCAATAAAATAGAAACCTTATTTTTAAGCGCTCAATGGCACGCCGTTTGCATCTTTGAGTTACGAGTGGAGTCACTCTGAAACAGAGAGGTGTGCATATGGAAGACGAAGGCGGTTCTGAAAGAAGACAGCTGCAACGCTTTTCTGTGAAGGCTTATGCAGTGGTCAAGACTACGTCGCCGGGTGTGGAAAAGATGTTCGAGCTGTGCACCCAGGACATTTCCTCTGGAGGGGCCTTTTTCCCCATGGAGGTTCCATTGCCAACAGGAGAAAAGGTGAAGATCACGCTTTACCTGATGATATCCGCGTTGGAAAAAATCGCTGACATTCCGAACAAAGCAAGGATTGAAACCGACGGAGAGGTCATTCGATCAACAGGGCGGGGAATGGCAGTAAAGTTCGCCAGTCACTACTCAATGTCGCCTGCGACGGTGTAACAGGAGAGGAGATCATTATGCCGTATCGACTGCATAAAGGGGTGTTCGAAGTCAGGTGCCGACACTCCAGCTGCCCGTTCAATGCGCAGCTCGAGATAAAGGAAAACCTTCAGGGTATGACCGAGACGGATGTCCAGGCCGAGGCTTGGAAAATGGCCAAGGACATGGCCCACATCAAGCACGATTCCCTTCATATCGGGCGCGGACACCCGCTTGAGAATCCCGAGATCCGCATGATTTCCGGCAGCGTCCAGCTCACGGGGGCGGGTCCCGTCAATGTGGTTCAGAAGCCCGGTGACATCTACGTGAAGGAGTTCATGAAGGGCGATGTGATCCTGAAAAAAGGCGACACGGCCACCGCCGTGTGCGAGGTCCTCAAGGGCGCCGCTTATCCTGTTCGCAACAAGCACCACCGATACAAGGTGGGGGACTGCTTCGGGGTTGCCGCGCTCCTTCCCAAGCGCGCCCGCATGATGGACGTCGTGGCCGGGGAGGACAAGACAAAGATCGGGTTCTACCTTCTGTCCGACCTCAACAAGAAGGACCCCAAGAAGGCCAGCCAGGTCCTGAACCGCGTGATCGAGGATACCCTGGACGTGATCGGGGAGCTGGAAGAAGGCCTGGAGACGGACCGCAAACGCTGAAGCTTCTGTCAGGAGCCGGGCCCTGGAACCCTTTCCCTTTGCCCCGCGTCAGGGAACGGCTCCTGATTTGCAGAGCTTGATCAGCACTTTCACCACTTCGGGGTCGAACTGGACCCCGGATCCCTTTCTCATCTCCTCAATCGCCTCATCAACCCCCAGACGCTCCCGGTACGGCTTCTCCCTCGTCATGGCTTCGAAGGCATCGACAACGGCGATGATCCTGCTGGACTGGGGTATGCTGGTGCCGGAAAGACCCTCAGGATATCCCGTTCCGTCGAACTTCTCGTGATGGCTGATGACCTGCGGAATGGCCCTTTCGAGGAACGGGATCCCCTCTATCATCTTCTTGCCGCTCTCCGTATGCGTCTTTATCCTCCGGTACTCACTCGGCGCCAGGGGGCCGGCTTTTTCCAGAAGCTCCTCCGGCAGGGCAAGCATCCCCAGGTCATGGAGGAGCGCGCTCAGCTCAAGGATGAGAAGCTCTTCTTCCGCAAGGCCCATTTCCTTTCCAATGGCCTTCGCCATGTCGGTCACGCGCCGGGTCCTCCCGCACGTCTGGGCATCACGCCTTTCGATTGCCTGGACCACCATGGTGATTGTGTCGAGATGGGACCTGTACAGCAGGCGGTTTCTCTGTTGCAGGTGCGAGATCAGGAGCGCGTCCGTATCACGAAGCCTGGCGCTCAGCTCCCTCATGACCCGAAACGCCAGAAGGGGGGCCTTGTAGAGGAGGGTGTCGAAGTTCTCCCTGGATATTTCCAGGACCGTTGTAGGCTCCAGGGTCCGCGCGGAGGCGGAGCGGGGCCTCTCATCCAGGAGGGCCATCTCCCCGAAAAAGTCTCCGTCACTCTGGACGGCAAGGACCAGGTCCTCTCCCTGCTCCAGCCTCTTGGTGATCTCGATCTTCCCGCGGTAGATGATGAAGAACTTGTCCGCGGCGCAGAGCTCCTTTATGATCACTGCCCCCGTGCGGTAATTTTTCAGGACGATGATCTCCGCGATCTGCCGGAGATCGGCTTCCGGAATTTCAGAGAAAAACGAGATGTCCTTGAGCGTTTCCAGGGGCGCTTTCGTTGGCGTGCGGCCCTCCGCGAATAGTATAAGTTCAAACCATACGGACCGCAAGCGCACCGGGGTATTTGGGGATTTTTCGGGGAATTTCTGCTATTCTTGACGGAGAAAGTCGAGGGCGAAATGTGAGCACCTTCCTGATCCTTGACCAGGATCCCATCATCTGCGCGGACATCTGCAATTTTTTTCACAGCATCGGCCACTCCATGTACAGGGCCTCGGACTTCGGCAGCGCTTGTTCACAGCTGGAAAAACGTCCGTATGACGTCATCATCAGCAGCGCCTTGATTGTCGGGGGGACGATCCACGATCTGATTTCCGTGGTCAAGCCGAAATACCCGGACACCGCAATCATCGTCATCGCCGACCTCCCGACCATTCAGGATGCCGTCAAGGCGGTGCGTGAAGGGGCGTTCAGCATACTGCAGAAGCCGTTCAGCATCCCTGAGCTGAACTTTCAGATCAAGAGAGCGCTCGACAGAAGGGGTCAGAAAACCGTGACCCCTGAGCCTGCAGGAATCCGACCGGAGGTCTATCAACCCTACAACTTCATTGGTGAGAGTCCGCAGATCAAGAAGGTCTTCAGGATAGTGAACCGGGTTGCGCGCACGGACTCCAGCGTGATCATCGTGGGTGAAACGGGAACGGGCAAAGAGCTGGTTGCCAGCGCAATCCATTACAACAGCCAGCGCGCGGATGGCCCGTTTGTGCGCGTCAATTGCGCCGCGCTTCCGGAGCAGCTGTTGGAAAGCGAGCTCTTCGGATATGAGAAGGGCGCCTTCACGGGCGCTGACCGGGTGAGGATGGGCAGGTTCGAGCATGCCAATCGCGGAACGATTTTCCTGGATGAGGTTGCCGACATGAGCCTCATGACGCAGGCCAAGGTGCTGAGGGTGATCCAGGAAAAGGAGTTCGAGCGCGTGGGATCAAACGAGACCCTGAAGACGGACGTCAGGATCATATCCGCGACCAACAAGGACTTGATGGAACGGATGCGTCAGAGCCTTTTCCGGGAGGATCTGTTCTACCGCCTGAACGTCGTGACCATTCGCCTTCCGCCGCTGCGGGAGAGGGAAGGGGACATCGCCCTCCTGACGCAGTTCTTCCTGAAGAAGTTCGCGGGAGAGATGAACAAGAACATCCAGGGCGTGGAGCCCAGGGCCATGAAGAAGTTCACGGGCTATGCCTGGCCGGGGAACATCCGGGAGCTGGAGAACACGATCGAGCGCGCGGTGCTGCTTGCGGAGGGGGAAACGATCACCGCGGAGGATCTGGATCTCTTCTTTGAAGGAGCGGGCATCAGGCTTCCCGCAACGGGATTGAAGCTTGCGGACGCGGAGAGGGGCCTGATCCAGCAGGCGCTCCAGCGCAGCTCCTGGGTCCAGAAGGACGCCGCCCGGCTTCTCGGGATTTCGACTCGCGTATTGAACTACAAAGTCAAGCAATTCGGGTTCACTCACCCCGGATGGAAGCACAATAAGTAAGGAGAGGAAAATGAAGCTTTCCACTGTCCAGATTTCCGACTACAAGTGCATACGAGACACTTGCAGCCTCGCCATCTCCGATATCACGTGCCTCGTGGGCATGAATGAGGCCGGCAAGACCGCCATCCTGGAGGCCCTCTACCGGTTGAATCCGATCATCCCTGAAAAGGGATCATTCAATGTGGATGATGATTTTCCCAGAATCGACGTGGAGGACTACAGGGTCGATGTGAAGGACGGGAAAAGAAAGCCGGCCTCCGTCACCCGGGCCACTTTTTCGCTGAGCCAGGAAGACTGCAAGGACCTGGAAAAGGATTTTCCCGGCGCGATAACCCGCCCGGAGATCGTCCTCTCCAAGGGCTACGACAACAGGCTCCAGATCGAAATGACGGTGGAGGAGGAGGCTGTTGTCCAGGCGCTGCTGGGGCGCGCGGGGCTTTCGCCGCAGCAGCTGAAGGTCCGTTCGAAGCAAGCCACTCTGTCCGATCTGGCCGGCTCTCTGGGAGGGAATGAAGACGGAGATGCCTTGCGCCGGCTGGCGGCGCTTGTCGGCGAAATGCGTGAGAAGGGGATTGCGGGATATCTGGCGGAGAAATACCTCTGGGACAAGATTCCCAGGTTCATGTTCTTTGACGAGTTCTATCAGATGGCCGGCCATGTGAACATTGACGGGCTGATCCAGCGTCAGAAGGAAGACCGGCTTTTGGAATCCGACTATCCCCTGCTGGGGCTGATAGACCTTGCGCGCCTGGACCTGGAAGGCATCATCAATCCCCGGAGGGCCCTGGAGCGGGATAACCGGCTGGAAGGTGCTTCGAATCACCTTTCACAAACCATCATGCAGTACTGGTCTCAGAATGCCTTCCTGGAAATGAATTTCGACATCCGTCCCGGGCTGCCGAATGACCCCGAGGGGATGAGGACCGGAACAAACCTGTGGTGCCACGTCTACAATTCGCGACAGAAGGTGCGAACACTCCTGGGGGACAGGTCTCGAGGGTTCATCTGGTTTTTCTCCTTTCTGGCATGGTTCTCCCAGCACAAACGGAAAGGGCTGCCGCTGATACTGCTGCTGGATGAGCCGGATCTTTTTCTGCACGGCACGGCGCAGAAGGATTTGCTTCGTTATCTGGAGGACGAATCCAAGGCCGGCCTGCAGGTGGTCTATACCACGCAATCGCCGTACATGATCGATTCCCGCAGATTTGACAGGGTGCGCATCGTTGAGGACAAGGGCGCGCAGGGGAACGCGTCTCCTTCCCCTGCAAGAGCGGGCACGCGCGTATGCACGGACGCGCAGGACGCTTCCACCGGAAGCGTCCTCCCGCTTCACGAGGCGCTTGCCAACGGATTGTTTGACGACCTTCTCTCACAGAACAACATCCTGATGGTGGGAGACGTTCCTGACCTGCTCTACCTCGAGGCAATATCGTCTCTCCTTGTGGCTGGCGGAGCGGTGGGACTTGATCCCAGGTGGAAGATCACCCCCATCGGGGGCGCCGGGAAGATTGCGGCTTTTCTTTGCCTGGTGCGTGATCAGGCACGCGGTCCCTATGCCAATCCCATGATCGTCCGCCGGAGCGAGCTTGGAGCCCTGGATGACGCGCTGAAGAAAAACCTGCTGCAGAAAGAACGCGTATTCTTCTATGGGCCGTTCACGGGCACTTCAACGGATGCGCATGACGCGGATGTCGAAGACATGTTCGATCCGGATTTTTATTTGAGCCTGGTCAACACTGAGTACCGGGAGGAGCTCAGCAGGCCCATCAAGAAGAACAATCTGCCCCTTGAAGGAGGACGAATAACGGCTATGATCACGTCCTATCTCGAGTCGGCTCACGCGCGCACAAAAACGCAGTTCGATCGCTACAGGCCGGCGCGGTATTTCGTGGAGCACAGCGCCTCGCTGCAGAACACGATATCCGACGAAACCTGGTTGCGGTTCCAGGAGATGTTCAAGACCATCAATTCCGTCTGCTGATGCGGGCGGCAAGGAGGCCAGAGGAAGATGTTGAACAGGCTGAGAGAGAGCGGGCGGCTCAGAATGACCGTGTTCCTGCTCGTCCTCTCGTTGTATTGCGTCCTGCTCTCAGCGTTCAGGTTTCTTTATGCGGGCAATCATGCATACCTGTCCCTGAACTGGAACCTCGCCCTGGCTTTCCTTCCCTGGCTGCTCACCAGCGTCGCGGTGATCAAGAACGTGAGGAGCCGGATCCCCACGCTGGTCATCATGGCTGTGTGGCTCCTGTTTTTTCCCAATTGCCTCTACATCCTGACCGATCTCATCCACCTGCGCCAGGTTGAGAATGCCCCCCTCTGGCTGGACCTCATCCTTGTGCTCTCGTTTGCCTGGGCCGGTCTCTGCTTCGGGTTCGTGAGCCTGATGGACATCGAGTATTTCATGAGGGAGAAGTTTCGCGCGGGCGCGAAGACCGTGGTCATACTCTCCGCGGGCATGATCTACGTTGCCGCCTTCGGCATCTACATAGGGAGGTTCTGGAGGTGGAACAGCTGGGACCTCCTGGGAAATCCGGCGGAGCTGATGCATTTCATGTTCGACCGTTTCGCGGGCGCGGGGAACACTTACCGCATTTTCGGGTTTACGATTCTCATGGGAACCCTGCTGAACCTCATGTATTTTTCCATCAGGTACATGAGGCGGAAGCCCGCGGCCTGAACCCGGGCCTGGGCCTCCTATTCCAGCCTCTTTCTGAATCGAAGCACGCTGGCAGCAATCACCACGATGCCAATTGCGGCCAGCGCCGCCGTCTCCCGCCACAGCTCCGCAAAGCTCACTCCCTTGAGGAACAGCCCGCGGATGATGACGAAGTAGTAGCGGAGCGGGAAAATGTACGTCACCGCCCGGATGACGGGCGGCATGCTCTCTATGGGGAAAACGAACCCGGAGAGGATGATCATGGGCAGCATGAAGAAGAACATCGAGATCATCATTGCCTGCTGCTGCGTGCGCGCCACTGTTGACACGAAAAGCCCTATTCCCAGCGAGCTGAGCATGAAAAGCAGGGACAGGGCGTAGAGCACCAGGAGGCTTCCGCGTACGGCAATTCCGAATAAAAGGAGACTGGCGAACAGGACCACCGTGATGATCACAAGGCTGATGAGGACAAACGGGGCCAGCTTGCCGATGATGAGCTGCCCCGGGGTGATGGGCGTCACGATGAGCTGCTCCAGCGTCCCAAGCTCCTTTTCCTTGACGATTGCCAGTGAGGTCAGAATGGTGGTGATGATCATGAGGATCATGGCCAGGACGCCGGGCACCATGAAGTTCCTGCTGGCCAGCGTGGGGTTGTAAAGCACGCGCACGGCCGGGTCCACCTGCACGGTCTTGATCTGGCTCAGCACGCGCGGGTCCAGCCCCCCAAGCCGGGCCGAGGCCCGCGCGGTCTGCGCTCGCGATACTATGAGTGTGGCGTAGGTGAGCCCGATGGCCGCGGACTGGGAGTCCGAGCCGTCGGCCAGAAGCTGCAGCGGCGCCGCCTTCCTCCCGTTCAGGGATTTGCCGAACTCCGGAGGGATGACAAGGGCCAGGGAGGATTTCCCGTCTTCGATGCTCCGCTCGGCGCTTGCCGCGTCCGGCACGTAGCTGCTGGCAACATAGCTTCCGGACTCCAGGAAGCTTGTCACAAGCTGCCTGCTTTCCACGCTGCGGTCCTGGTCGCAGATGGCCAGGGGGATGTCCTTCACGTCCATGTTCGCCGCGTATCCAAGAAGGGCTATCTGCAGCACGGGGGACAGGAAGATCAGGGGGAGGAGCCGGGCGATCCCGGCGCAGCTGCTGGAACTCCTTTCGGATGATGAAACGGATGGTCCTCATCTGCCCTGCCTCCTCAGGCGCAGCACGCTGAGCCCGCCGGTGACCGCCGCGAAGATGAGGAGCGCCAGCACCTGGTCACCAAAGGCCTGAAAGCCCACACCCTTCACCATGATCGCCCGAAGGGCAGCAAGATAGTATCTGCCCGGCAGCAGGTAGCTTACCGCCTGGATGATTACCGGCATGTTTCGAAACGGGAAAACGAATCCCGAGAGAATGAACGTGGGGAGAAGAGTGAGCAGTGAGGACAGGAGGAAAGCCACCTGCTGGCTGTCCGACACCGTGGAAAGAAACACGCCGAACCCGAGGCAGCCGAAGAGAAAGATAAGGGTCACCAACCCCAGGTCAAGCCAGCTGCCCCTGACCGTTACTCCGAAAAGCAGGCGGCTGCTTATAAGGATGGTTCCCGCGGCGACAAGGCTGATAATGAGGTAGGGCACCGTCTTCCCCACGATCAGCTCCAGGGGCCGGACGGGTGAGACTGAGATCTGCTCCATGGTTCCCCGTTCCTTTTCCCGCACGATTGAAAGGGTTGTCGACAGCACCGCGGTCATCATGAGGATCAGCACAATCAGGCCGGGGATCAGGAAATTGGCGCTTCGAAGCTCCGGGTTGAAGAGCACGCGCGGGCGGAAGTCTATTGTCGTCTTCATCCCCGTGACGCCGGCCCGTTCCAGTGAGCGCACGAACGCCCGCTGGGAATAGTCAGCGGCCAGCGCCTGGACGTAGCCGATTGCCGTTGCGGCGGTGGTGCCGTTGGACCCGTCGACAATGGCCTGGATCTCGACTCTCTTCCCGTTTGCCACGTCCCGGCCGAAGCCGCGAGGGATGACCAGGGCCACAAGCACCCTGCCTTCGTCCAGCAGCCCGTCAATCTGATCGTCCCGGTCGATCACCAGCCTCAAGTCGAAGTAATCGGAATGGAGAAATGACTGGAGGAACTCCCTGCTGGCGGGCGTCTTGTCCCGGTCAAGAACCGCCATCTGGATGTGCTTGACGTCCAGGCTGATTGCAAAACCGAACATCAGCAGGAGGAAGAAGGGCACCACCAGGAGCATCCCCAGCGTGGCCGGGTCCCGGGAGACCTGGCGAAGCTCCTTGATCATGATTGTTGCAATCCGGTTTCCGCTCATCCCTTTGCCGCTCCGTTTCGATCTATCAGCCGGATGAAGACGTCCTCCAGGGACGGCACAATCCGCGCATGCCCGCTCACGGTGAGGCCTGCTGAGCGAAGCGCGGACAGCGCCGTCTCCATGTCCTCTTCCCTGTCCAGGCTGACGTGCAGCCGGGTGGCAAAGATGGCCGTTTCTTTGACCTCAGGCACGCTCCGCAGGGCCGACATCCCCGCCACGGGATCCGAGCACTCCACCTCGAAGACCGATCCGGTGATCACTTCCCGCTTGAGAGCGCCCGGGCTTCCCTGCGCAACAATCCCGCCCGCGTGCATGAGCACGAGCTCGTTGCAGTATTCCGCTTCATCCAGGTAATGAGTGGTCACCAGCACCGTGGTGCCGGACTGCGCCAGCTCATTGATGACGTCCCAGAAGAGCCTGCGGGAGATGGGGTCCGTGCCGCCCGTGGGCTCATCCAGGAACACGATGCCGGGCCTGTGCAGCATTGCGCAGCCCAGGGCCAGGCGCTGCTTCCATCCGCCCGAAAGCTCACGCGTCAGGAGCTTTTCCCTTCCCTCCAGCCCCGCAAGCCGCACGGTTTCCTCCTGCCTCTCGACAAGCTCCCTGTCGGAAAGCCCGTAAACTCCCCCGAAGAACCTGATGTTCTCTTCAACGGTGAGGTCGTTGTACAGCGAAAACCTCTGGGACATGTAGCCGATCCTGCGTTTCACGCCTTCGGGGTTTCGCGCAATGTCGATTCCCGCCACTGATGCGGTTCCCGACGTGGGGGCCAGGAGGCCGCAGAGCATCCGGATGGTGGTGGATTTACCCGCGCCGTTTGCGCCCAGCAGGCCGAAGATGCTTCCCGCCGGCACTTCGAAGGACACCGAGTCCACCGCAACAAAAGAGCCGAAGCGCTTTGTGAGCGCCTGGGTGCGGATGGCGGGTTCGCTCCCTCCGCTCATTCTCCCACCGCCCTCTGCAACGCCGCCTGCGCCACCTGGCAATCGAACAGCGCGCCGTCTTCCCGCAGCCGGGCCCGCACCAGCATGGTCTGCGCGTCCAGGCTCTCGGAGGAAAGCGCCACGCCGTGGCGGTAGCGTTCCTGCGTGACCCTGTCATTCTCTTCCGCCTGCACGGTCTCCTCATGCAGGGAGGCAAGGCGCCCAACCGCCTCGTTCAGCGTGACATAGGCGCGGATGACGTCAGCCGTCACCGCGTCGGCGATTTTTCGGGAGCTTTGCTGGGCCTGCGTCAGCTTGTTCCTTGCCTGATCCTCCTGGGCCAGCACTTGAGGATATCGGCCAAGGTCGATGGAGGCCAGGATCCCGATGGACCAGGTTCCCACGAACTGGTCGGTTTGCGGGAACACGCGCTGGTTGGGATCAGCCAGCGTGTAGTCTCCCGTGATGAAAAGGTTCGGGAAGAGGCCTGCCCGGGCCTGGTCCACCGATGCTTCCGAAGCAGTCACCCGGGACCGGGCGGCCTGGATCTCGGGCCGGGAGGAAAGGGCGCGTGACACGAGGTCTTGAAGACTTTCCACCGGCGCCTGGACGCTCTGGGACGCATAGTCCGGCACGTCGATGCCGGCGCTCCAGGGGAGGCCGATGAGGATTGCCAGGCGGACGCGCGCAATCTCCTGCGCGCTTAGGGCGCTGGCAAGCTCGATCTTGAAATCCTCCAGGCGCATCTGGGCCTGCAACACATCGTTGTTCGTCGCCATGCCCTGGTCCAGGAGCTTCTTCGCGTCCGAAAGATGGGTGTCCGCCTGCGTGGCGCTCTGGCTGATGGCCTGCACCTGGGTTTTGGCCTTGGCCAGGTTCCAGAA
The DNA here is from genome assembly GCA_963710335.1 of uncultured Spirochaetota bacterium. Classification (GTDB taxonomy): domain Bacteria; phylum Spirochaetota; class Spirochaetia; order SZUA-6; family Fen-1364; genus Fen-1364. The sequence goes on along the minus strand of CAVQAA010000003.1, from coordinate 10,549 downwards.
CGCCTCCGTGATGGAGTAGCGCAGGTCCAGGCGGGACTTCCCAAGGTCTCCCTTGCTGGAATCCCGCAACGCTTCCGCCTGCCTGATGGAGCTTGCAATCCGCTGGCCGGTGAAAAGGGGCTGCTGCAGCGCCAGCCTGAAGGTAGTGCTGTTGTCCAGGGAGGCCGGGAAAGTGATGCTTTGCGAGCCAATGGGCGCGGGCAAGCCCACCGTCAGGCTTCCGGGGGCCACATCGGAAAGCCGGGAGTATCCCCCTTGCACTGAAAGGGAAGGCAAGTACTGCCCCTGCATCTCATGAACGCGCGCATCCGCAATCCGCGTCTCAAGCTCATCAGCGCGCAGCCCCGCATCATTGGCAAAGCCCAGGCGCAGGCACTCCTCCAGGTCCACGACGCGCGGCGCGTCCGCAACCGCCCGAAGAGCGGGAGCGGCGCACAACGCAAGCGCCATGACGGCGAAGACGCTAGCTCTCATGAGATTCCTCGCTTTCGCTTCTGATCAAAGAGATGAACGCGTTTTCCAGGCTGGAGGGAATGACGCGCAGGGAGGTGATCTGGATCCCGGCCTCACCCAGCGCGCGGCGCACGGCCTGCTCACCGGCCCGCGCTTCGCGGACCACCGCGTTCAGCCTGTCGCCAAAAAGCTGGACCTCGCGAAGCTCTTCCAGCCTGCGAAGCACGGTGCTTGCCCGCCTGATGTCCGCGCAGATGATCTCCAGGACGGAGCCCTTCATGGCAGCCTTGATCCTGGCCGGGCTCTCAGCCGCCATGAGACGGCCCGCGTTCATGAGCCCCACGCGGCTTGCCCTTTCCGCTTCGTCCAGGTAGGGGGTGGACATCACGATGGTGATGCCCTCCCGCAGGAGCTGGGACAGGATGATCCAGAACTCCCGGCGGGAGACCGGGTCAACTCCTGTGGTCGGTTCATCCAGGAAGATGATTCGCGGGCGATGGACCAGCGTGCAGGCAAGGGCCAGCTTCTGCTTCATTCCGCCTGAGAGACGGTCTGCCAGCCGGCCGCGGAACGGGAGGAGCCTTGTAAAGGAAAGAAGCTCTTCACGCCGATCCTGGAAATCCCGCACTCCATGGATCCGGGCGAAAAACTCGATGTTCTCATCCACGGACAGGTCTCCGTAGAGGCTGAAGCGCTGGGAGAGATAGCCGATGTGCTCCTTGACCCAGGGAAGGTCGCGCTCCAGCTCGTGGCCCAGGATCTGCACGCTTCCCGCCCGCGGCTTCAGGATTCCGCACAACAGGCGGATGGTGGTGGTCTTTCCCGCTCCGTCGGGTCCGACAAGCGCGAACATCTCGTTGGCTTCCACGCGCAGGTCCAGGCTGGATACGGCGCTCACGCTGCCGTAGCTGTAGGACAGGCCAGTCATCTGGATGGCGGGAGTGACGGCGCGGGTCACGGTGGGAGTCACGCCGTCACCCTCCCATCCGCGCCAGCGTGGCGTCCGCGGGCATTCCCGGCTTGAAGATCCCCTGGGCATTGGAAATCTCTATCCTGACCGCGTAGACCAGCTTCACCCGTTCGTCCTTTGTCTGGATATCGCGCGGCGTGAACTCAGCGATGGGGGAGATGTAGGTGACCTTCCCGGGATATGTTGTGCCCCGCCGAGAGTCTATGGAGATCCTTGCTTCCTGCCCCAGGCGGATGTTGCCCAGGTCAGTCTCCGACACGTAGATTGTGAGCTTCACCGTGGACAGGTCAGTGATCACATACAGCCCGGTTCCCGGCGCGGCAAGCTCCCCTTCCTCCACGAGCTTCTCCGTGACAATTCCGTCCGTCGGGGAATGCACCGTGCAATCCTGGATATTCTTTTGCAGCAGGCGCACCGAATAGACGGCCTGGTCCACCCTGGCAAGAGCCGCCCTGACGTCCTCCGGCCTGGCGAAGTTCTCAAGCTTCAACAGGGCCTGCTGTGCGGAGCTGGCCTGGGTCTTCGCGTTTGTGTAGCGGAACTCAGCGTCATCACGCTGCTTCTTCGTGGCCGCGTTCACCTTGTACAGGCTTTCCATGCGATTGAAGTCTTCCTGGGCGTTTTGCAGCGTATCATTTGCCTGGTTCAAGGCGTCCTTTGCCTGGGCAAGGTCCTCTCCGCGCGCGCCGGCGGTCAGCAGATCCAGCTGCGCTTTTGCCAGATCCACGCCGCTTCGAGCCTGGCCCAGCTGGATCTCCAGGTTCGCATGGTCGATCACGGCAAGGATGTCGCCCTCTTTCACGAACGTTCCCTCGCTGGCGTCCAGGTGGAGGATCTCCCCGGATGACTTGGAAGAGACCTGTACGCTGGTGGCCTCAATGGTGCCCGAGGCCTCGATTGCGCGGGACGCGCTGGAACAGGCTGCCAGGACCAGGCACGCCAGGCATGTCATGATGGCTATCGGGACGGTCTTCATATCTTCCCCTCCTTGGTGAAAAACTTCTTGCGCGCGTTGTCCGTGAGGATCCCGCCGAAGAGAATCCGCACGAACACATCGAAGAGCTTCGCGGGTGGCACTGGCAGCTGGATCATCTGGGCCGGCGCGATGACGGAGCTGATGGCGCTGATGAAGAGCACGGGCATCAACTCGGCGTCGATGTTGTTTCGGATGAAACCCTCTTTCCTTCCTTCTTCGAACAACCGCGTGATGATGGTGAATACATGTTCCCGCCGGAACTTGTCGATGTGGTCCCATATCTCGGGCCTGCTGTAATAGATGTCCCTGATGAGCGTCTGGCTGATATTCGCAATTTGGGTGCCTACCAGCTGCAGGATGGAGCGGAGGCGCTCCAGGTATGTAAGGCTGGCGTCAGCGCCGATCCTTGCTGCCTCCGACGCAATGAAGCCTATCCTTTCCTCCACGGCAGCTTTGATGATGGCGTCCTTGTTCGGGAAGAACCTGTACAGCGTCTTTTTGCTGATGCCCTGAAGCGAGGCCAGGTCTTCCATTGAAAGGGCGTTCACCCCGCGCTCGAAAAAAAGCGTCCGCGATCGTTCCAGAATCATTCTGCGTTTCTCCGCGTCCGGAATTCCTTTTGCCATTATTTCCCCATAGGAAACGAAATCTGTTTATATCGTTTCCATAAGGAATATAGCCCGTGAAACCAAACCCGTCAAGCGGTGTTCTTCTTAATGCGGGGACTTGTGTCACCGATACTGAGGATGTGGGAAACACCAGGGGGGTCAGGGACAGGTGAAAACATCGACACGCGATATTCTCTTCATATTCATTGGGCTGTTCGTTTCCATTGGAACGCTATGGGCCTCGCGCGCGGGAGTCGAGATGCGCCTTGGCAGCGACGTTGCGTACCTCAACAGCGTTGGCAGGAGCGCTGATGGTGAGAGGTCTCTCAGCCAATCCATCCAGTCAAGGTTCCGGGCAGAGCCCGGGCAGATTGCTGACCTGCGTAAGCAAAGGCTGGGTTATGGGGACATTTCCGTTGTTCTGTCCCTTGCCTCCCGGCTTCGGGGCGGTATCAGCCGCGCTAATATAGAAAGAATCGTGTCAATGTGGAAAAGCCCGCGGGCGGGCAACTGGGGGAAAGTGGCACGATCCCTGGGAGTCCGGGTAGAGAGAGTAGTGCTGCAGATAGAAAGCCTGAAAGCAAGGCCGGCCAGGGCATCCATGGGGGCAACCGCCTCCCGGCCCAAAGGCTATGACCCTGTTCTGAGACTGGTTCACGGCGGCTGAGCTTGCAATCCATGGAAGGGCTTGCCGCGAGGCAGAGCAAGCCCCTTCCTCGGTACGTTCTTACTCTTGACTTTATCCTGGCAAATTGTAGCACGGCTCTCTCAGAAATAAATCCGTACAAAGTACGTATTTTTCAAAATACGTGTTTTCAACCCATGTGATTCATGGGACCATGCCCGTGCCCGATGGAAAGCTTGACGGACGCTTTGAGGACCCTTGTTACGTAACGCTTTGCGGCGCGCACCGCTTCCACGGTTGTGTCTCCAAGGGCAAGCCGGGCCGCAATTGCGGAAGCGAACGTGCATCCCGTTCCATGCGTATTGCCGGTGTCGATCCTGGCTTCGGTCAGCTCCTCGAAGCGCTTTCCGTCGAAGAACAGGTCCGTGCTGAAACCCGTGTCCAGGAGGTGCCCGCCCTTCACCACCACGCACGCAGGCCCGCGCGCGTGAATGGACTCCGCCGCTTTGCGCATTCCTTCCAGGTCCGTGATCGAGAAACCGCACAGCACCTCGGCTTCCGGCAGGTTGGGGGTCACCACTTCGGCAAGCGGCAGAAGCTTCTCAATCAGGGCGTCCCGGGCGTCCGGCTCCAGGAGGGCGTCCCCGCTTTTGGCCATCATGACAGGGTCCACCACCACAGGCTTGAGCTTGTGCTCGATAATCTTCGCAGCCACAATTTCGATGATTCCCTGGTTGGAAAGCATTCCGGTCTTGATGGCGTCCGCCCCGATGTCCTTGATTACCGCATCTATCTGCAGGCCAACGAACTGGGGATCCACCGGGAGAACCCCCAGGACTCCCACCGTGTTCTGGGCGGTGAGGGCAGTGATGGCGCTGGTCCCGTAGACTCCCAGCGCGGCAAATGTCTTCAGGTCCGCCTGGATTCCCGCCCCTCCGCCCGAATCCGAGCCGGCTATGGTCAACGCGATCTTCATGCCTGCGGGGGCACCCTTCACCTCGGCGTTCATTTGAAGTGGTCCCATCCCTTTACTCCCAGGGGCACTGTCTTTCCGTCCGGCAGGACCAGCTGGGCCGGCTGCCCGGGGGGAAGTATTTCGCCGATGATTGCTACCGGCGTTCCGGTCTCCGCCGTGATCCTTTGCGCCAGCCGCTCCGCGCGCCCCACGGGCGCCGTGATCAGAAGCTCGTAGTCCTCCCCGCCGTGCAGCGCGAAGTGCCACTCATCCCCCCGTGCCAGCTTTGCAAGCTCCCTGTTTTCCGGGCGAACGGGAAGCCGCGCCGCTTCCACGCGGGCGCTCACCCCGCTTTTTTCAAGGATGTGGCCAAGGTCGCTTGCAACGCCGTCACTCACGTCGATCATGGAGCTTGCCTGGCGAAGCGCGCCAATCAGCGCCCCTTCCTTGACCCGGGGAGTGGGGGAGTGCTGCCGCTCCGCCGCCGTGGCGGCGTAGGAGTCATCCGTTCTCAAGTTGCCATCAAGGAGGAGCGCCACGCCGGCCGCCGCATCCCCAACGGTGCCGGTGAGCATGATCCTGTCTCCGGCAGCCGCGCCGGACCTGAGCACCACGTTATCGCGCAGCGTCTCTCCCAGGAGAAAGACGTCGATGAACATTCCCAGCCGGGAGCGCGACATGTTGCCGCCCACAATCTCCACTCCGAACTTCTCTCCCTCTTCGCGAAGGCCGGCGTACAGCTGGTCCAGGAACCCGACCTCGAGGTCAGGAGGCAGCCCCAGTGACACCAGGGCGAACCGGGGGATGCCGCCGGCAGAGGCTATGTCGCTCAGGTTGATGGCAAGCGCCTTTTTCCCGAGGTCCCGCGGCGTGATGGAGTCCCGGAGGAAATGAGCGCCTTCCACCTGGACGTCGCAGGTGGCAAGCCAGACGCTCTCAGCCGAGCCTTCCAGAACCGCAACGTCATCGCCAATTCCCACCACAACGTTCGGTCCGGGCTCGGGAAGCGCGGAGCGGATCCTGTCGATGAGGCCGAACTCTCCCAGCTGCTCTATTTTCATGTCATCCTCACTTTTTGCGCGCCGGCGCGAATGGCTTTTGCCGCCGCTTCCACGTCCTCCGCGGCAACGATGGCGGAAATCACGGCCACGCCGGCTGCGCCCGCCAGGATCATGGACTGCGCGTTTGCCGCATTGATTCCGCCAATGGCGACAACGGGGATGCTGACCACCCTGGCAAGCTGGCGCAGGCCTTCCACGCCCATGGGCGCGGGCGCATCCGCCTTGGTGGGCGTCGCGAATATGGGGCTTGCCCCGATGTAGTCCGCGCCGTCCGCTTCCGCCTTTCGCGCCTCTTCAGGGTTGCCTGCCGACACTCCCAGGATCCTGCCTTTGCCGATGAGCCGCCGGGCAAGGGGTGCTGGCATGTCGTCCTGGCCCACGTGCACGCCGTCCGCGTCCACGGCCAGGGCAACGTCGATCCTGTCGTTGACGATGAAAGGCACCCCTGCAGCCCTGCAGAGCTGGCGCAGCTCGCGAGCCTCTTCAATCATCTTGCGCGTGCCGGCGGATTTCTCCCGGTACTGGACCACGGTCACGCCCCCGCGCAAGGCGGCTTCCACCACCTGCGTGTGAGTCCTTCCCTGGGAAAGGCCGGCATCGGTCACGAGATACAGGGTGTAGTCCATGCGGTGATCAGCCCAGCTCCACGATGCGGGCGCCTTTTGCTACGTCAGCGGGCTTCAGGTTGTAGAGACAGTCGATCAGAGCCGTGCGGAAAGAGCCGGGGCCCCGTACGCCGCGCGTCGCGTTCTGCGCGGCAAAGCCGTAGCTGGCAAGGGCAGCGGCGGTTGCCAGAAGCTTGTCCGGCTCAACGGCGCAAAAGATTGCAATCACCGTAGTGGCCATGCACCCCGTGCCCGTCACCGTCTTCAGCATCTCATGGCCGTTGTCCACGCCGAGCGTGCGCGTGCCGTCTGAGATGATGTCCCGCTTCCCGGTGATGGCAACCACTGTTGCCCGGCGCTTCGCAAGGTCCCGGGCAACACCTGCCGGATCCGCCACCCCTTTCACCGATTCCACCCCCCTCACCTCTCCACCTGCCCCCGCCAGCGCACCCACCTCTCCCGAATTGCCGCGTACGACATCCAGGTGCATCTCTTTCATGATGCGTTCAGCCGTGTCGTTTCGGTACTTTGTGGCTCCCACGCCCACGGGGTCATAAATCACCGGCACGCCGCGCTGGTTTGCCTGCTTGCCGGCAATGATCATGGCATCCACAAGGTCCGGGTACAGGGTGCCGGGGTTGAGCACCAGCGCGCCCGCGGCCCCCACCATCTCCGCCACCTCCTCTTTTGCATGCGACATCACCGGCAGCGCGCCCAGGGCAAGAGTGGCGTTGGCGGTGTCGTTCATGACCACCCAGTTGGTCATGTGATGGATCAACGGGTGGCGCTGGTGGATCCTGTCCAGGAGCTCGGCGGCAATTGCCCCGAAGCTTTTAGTCCGAACATCAGGTGCGGTCATTTCTTTTTCCTCCATGTGAATCCGACTGCAAGGGAAAGCAGGAAAGCCACGGCAAAGCCGGGCAGGGAGCCGCCCAGCACTCCCAGCTGGGCCGGCACGAGCTTCTGCCATGCCGGGAAAATGGCGCCCAGGGTGCCGGGGTTTGCCAGGTGGTATGCGGCAACTCCCAGCGCCCACACAACGATCGCCGGGACGTTCACGCCGCCGGAATACCAATACGCTCCGTAGGCTTTGTAGAACTCCTCCACCCGGTAGGCGCGCCGCTGAAGCACGAAGTAGTCAGCGGTGAGTATCCCGAAAAGGGGCACGAAGAAGGAGCCGATCACGAACAGGAAGTTCTGGTACCGCGTGATGTCGACGAACACAGCCACCAGGAAACAGGCCGCGCCCAGCCCGGCAATCAGCCATCTCTGCTTCACTTTCGGGAAGAGGTTCTGGATGGAGACCGCGGATGAGTACAGGTCCGCCCAGGCGTTGTGAGTCTCATCGGCAAGGAGTATCAGCAGGGCCACCCACCCTGCGGTGAGCGCTATGGCGGACGCGAAGTCCTTCGGCTCCTGCGCCACCTTGGAGCCAAGGAGGAGCATGGCGCCCAGCGCCAGGAACCACGCGTTGGTGATGAAAAACCCGATCATGGTGCCCAGGAAGCCCCGGCCAGTGGACCGGGAGAACCTGTTGTAATCCGCCACGAGCGGCAGCCAGGAGATGGGCAAGGCGATTGCGATGTCAACGCCGATCCCGAAGGGGAGGGACCCGTCCCCCGCCTGCCTCAGAAGGGCGTGAATGTCGTAGCGCGTGAAAACCAGCACGGTGAGCCAGACTCCCGTGGCCAGGGCAATCCACACGGCAAACTTTTCAAGCCACTGTCGCACTACTCCGATGGGACCGCCCACACCCATGAGGATGACAATGGCCGCGAAAACCGCTGCCCATACCGCGTGGCTGCCCGTGCCGAAAACCGTGCGCGCGATTGTGGACGCTGCCACTCCCATGACCACGAACTCGAAGATGGTCCACCCGATGAGCTGCAGCACGTTGAGCACGGTTGGCACGTAGCTTCCGCGCACGCCCAGCACGGGGCGCAACAGCACCATGGTTGGCGCGCCGGTGTTGCTTCCTGCCACGCCGATCAGCGCAAGCAGGAGGCAACCGGCCGCGCTTCCAATGAGGATGGCAAGCAGCGCCTGGCCAAGTCCCAGCCCCGGTACCAGGAAGGTACCGGCCAGCATGACAAGAAGCCCTATTCCCAGGTCCCCCCAAAGGACCAGGTAGTCCAGGAGGCCCAGCACCCGGTGCTCGCGGGGGACCGGCTGGATCCCCCACTCAGGCGGGGCATGCGTAAGAATCCTATGAATGGCGGAGCTCATCATGGTCTCAAACTCCATTGCGCGGGGCGATCACAATGCAGAAAAAAAGCCGCCCCTGTGTTCGCCGGGGCGGCCTTGATGTGCCGGTTTACCGTCCCTGCGCTGGCATTATCCAGATCAGGTTCAACGGGTCGGCGGCTAACAGCCGCCATCTCAGCCCGGTCCCTACCGAGCCCCCCGAAAGTTGTCCGTGTCCTGACCTTAATGTAGCCACTGCCAGCGGGAGCGTCAATAACGGTGCGCGGGACGGCGAGATGTGATAGCATGAAGGAAGAGGAGCAAGATGAAAGGAAACAAGAAGCTTGTTGAGACGTTGAACAGCCTGCTGGCCGATGAGCTGACCGCCATCAGCCAGTACATGGTGCATTCAGGAATGTGCGAGAACTGGGGGTACGCCAAGCTCCACGACCATTTCGAAAAAAGGGCCATCGATGAGATGAAGCATGCGGAGAAGCTCATCGGCAGGATCCTTTTTCTGGAAGGGTCCCCCATTGTCTCCAGGCTTCTTGACATGCACATCGGCCCCGAAGTGCCCGCGCAGCTGGAGAACGACCACTCCGCCGAAGAGGGCGCCATAAAGGCATACAACGCAGCAATTGTAGTGGCCGGTGAGGTTACGGACTTCGCCACCAGGCAAATGCTTGAAGAGATTCTAAAAGACGAAGACCGTCACATTGACACGATTGAAGAGCTGCAGGACCAGGTGCGTCAAATGACGCTGCCGGTGTTTCTGGGCACCCAGGTGGGATAGCCGCGGCAACAGCGCGGCTGCCGTGGAATCAGTCTCCTTTCTTGCGGAAAAGATAGGTTATCGTCACGCCGAAACTTTCTAAAAAAACGAAATTGCTATTGCTGGGAGAGTTGACGACCAAATCGGTTTGGAACCTTCAGAAAGAAGTGCTTTGGAGAGAATCCGGTCATCCTCTTGAACTCCTTGTTGAAATGCGCCTCATCGTAGAAGTACTCATGCACATCTTCTTTGAGGTGGTTAAAAGAAGGGACACGCGCCCATTTTTTGTAAAACCATTCAAAGCGGAAGATTCTTGACAGCGTCTTGGGAGACACTCCCACGTTGCTGCTGAAAAGATTCTCAAGATGACGCCTTTCGTAGCCCGTCTTTAGTTCGAGTTCCCGGATCGAGGCGGCACCGTTGGTCAGCTTCAGGTAGTCCACGCAACACTGAACGATCGCATTCTGAGACTGGCCGTGCCTCAGGCTGTGCAGGAGACGGCCCTGGATGAAATCGATTTTTGCGGGAAGCCCTTTCAAATTCCGGATTATCTCCGTACTGGACCGATTCCAGATTTCAGAGAGGTCATCCGCATTCAGGCGTCGGTTCGTCAGTTCTGCCATTGGGAATCCCAGAATTGGGTGGGCCCCAGAGGGACGAAACTCGATCCCGATGAAACACGTTTCTTCGATGTAGAGCTCAGAACAACCGGAACGTCCCGCATTCCAACGAAATAGAGATTCTGTTCCTCACTCTCGTGATGACGACCCAATACAGTAGTAATGAGAGAGTTTTCGCTGTTGAAGATCAGCTTCGCGCTTCCGTTTGGCGCCGCCAGACTGATGTCCGACGAGGGCAGTCCGACTGCGCTTTCGAAAACCCAGATGGACTGAATGTACGGCTTCAACTCGATCCGCGGCTCGATAAATGACAGTTTCATCGACCAACTGCCCCCTGCTCAAGAAGGTCTTAAATCCACCGGTCGGTAGTCAAGCGAATTGGCAAGACGAGCCGCGCGAAAACTGGCCGAGCGGAACCGCCCCGATTAATAAACTTAGCTGGCGAGATTGTGCCTGGGGAAAATCTGCTCAGAGCACCAGGAAGATTTCCCGCGGAAGTTTCGCATAAGCAGCGGCATCGTTTATCGCACAGACGGTTCCTGCTGACCTTGCGCAGGTGTAATTCAGCGACTCCACCGCGTTGGTCGTGTACATCACTTTCCTGATCTCCCCGCGCCACGGAGGTCGTCGACCGTCAGGCCTAGCGCTACGTAGGCGATCCCCAGCCCGGCGACCACGGCCGCCAGCGCCACGTCCAGCCGCCAGCTCATCGGCGGGGCG
>CAVQAA010000002.1:0-9597 GCA_963710335.1 uncultured Spirochaetota bacterium | reverse complement strand
CGCAGAACTTGCCCGTCACGATGTAGGCTAGAAGCCGTGCACTGCCGATCCCCTCGTCGAGAGTCGTAGATGGCGCACGGAATCTCCGATCCAGTCGATGTATGCCCACAGGTAGTCTGCTTCCCAGATGGAGCCTGTCCCAGATGGAGCCACTCATCAATACGGGCGGTAAGTGCAGTCGCGCTCTCCTTCTCTTCCAAACGTCTATCGCTATCGGCAAGGCAGACGACGCCCAAGGCGGACAGCCACGACCGCGCGGATGCGGGCGCGTTCGGGTGGGAGAAACGACCCTCGTGGGTGAAGCGGCACAGGATATCGGGCAGAAGAAGGCCGGACCGAGCCACATGACGGCGAGGGAAATTAGTCAAAATGCTTGAGCGAAGGCCAGCTCTTTCTTAAGTCGAAGCTCGGGTCCTTCACTCCGGACAACACGTAGATGCGCCGGTTGCGTTCATAGCTGGACCAGTACGGGCAATCCTCGGTCGCCGCGAGCGAGACGTTAGTGAAGGAGGCGGACGCGTCGTTTTTCGCAAAGCTTTCCGAATAGCCGACCAGGATGATGACCCGACCGCGGCAGTCGCCCGGTCCCCACAGGTAGTAGTTGTTGTGGCCGCAGACGATGGGTGGCACGCTACCCGGCGCGGCAAGCAGGCTGAGGGCGCCGGCCTCGCCATAGTTGGCGGCTACCACACAGGCCTGGGCGCGCTCTTCCGGCGGCAGCGCGGCATAGATCCTCTGGACGGTCTGGGTGAGGCTGTCCCAGCCAAACCTGTCGCCGAGATTCTGGGGCATGATTCCCTGCCCGCTCGCGATGGCGGCATTGGAGGCCCCTCCAAGAGATCCATAGATGCGCTGAAACACGGCGGGCGGCAAAATCGGCATGGCAAGCGGGGCAAACATCACTCCGAAGAGCGCAAGGAGAACGACGTAGGAGGGCCGGATCCAGGCGAGCCATCGTCGGGGCCGGAATCGTTCGAACGCCACTGCCCCCGCGGCGAACGGGATTGGATAGGCGGGGCCCAGGAAATACGGCTTCCCGCGCAGGGCGGTGAGGATCACGTAGACCAAGACGAAGGTCCACCCCAGGACTCGGTAGCGCCTGCCCGTCTTGGAGAAGTAGAAGACCACGCCGGCAACGGCAAGAGGTATGGCAATCGGGTTCATCAGGAAAAGCTGGTTGATAAAAAAATCCAGCGGCCCCGTGGTGAGATAGCGGTACTGGCGATAGAAGTCCAAGGTTGGCCAACCATTGACCGCGTTCCAGACCAGGTAGGGCAGGAGGCCTGCTGCGGCGATTGCCGCCGCCAGCCACGGCCACGGCGTGCGCAGATGCCGGCGATCGGGCGTGGCGAGGAGCGCAAGGACCACCGCAAGGCAGAAGAAAAGCATTGTCAGCTTGGTCAGGAATCCCATCGCGGCCACCAGTCCGAAAGCCAGCCACAGGCGGCGCGCACCACCTCCGGTTAAATCGGCGGCGGCGTTGGGGCCGAGGGGAGCTTCCAGGCGAAGCATACGCGCAAGCAAAAGACTCGCGAGCGCCCACCAGAGTTGATCCAGCACGTCCATGGAGAAGATGGACGCCGCTGCCATGAGGTCCGCGCAGAAAAGCGTGGCCGCTCCCGCTACGAGCTGCGCTACCCGGCCTCCGCCCAACTCGCGGGCCATGAGGCCAGCAACGACCACGATCGCGGCACCGGGAAGGGCGGGGATCACGTGGATGGCCACCAGACCGTTGCCAACGGTCACCCGCAGGAACGCCGCAAGCCAGCCCAACAACGCGGGCTGATCCACGTAGCCCGCCTGGAGATGCCGGCCGTCCGCGAGGTAGTACAGCTCGTCGCGAAAGAAGCCGTAGTTTCCTGAGACCAGCATATGAGCCACGAATGTCACCCCGGCGAGGGCGAGAAGCAGCCAGGTTTCCGTCGTGAACACCCACGCGGCGCGTGCGGAAATCCCGCCTGGCTCGCCGCCGGCGCCGCGCGGCGCCTCCCGTGTCGGCAGTTGCACGGGCCTGTTGAAGCTTGTGTCACTCATATCGTTACCCTTTCCGGCATACAAGCCGCGGCTCTGGGAACTTCCTCCCAAGCCGTCCTTTGTTGAATGCGAACAGATTCGAACCTATGTAGTTGATCGCCATTCCGCAGGCAATCCCCGCGGCCTGGCCGAAAACCTTGCAGACGGGGTGAAAGAGGGCGAGCACGACATTGAGTGCTACGGCATTCACACCCAGACCCGCCAGACAGACCGCCACGAAGCGGAGGTACCTCCCCATCGAAGGCTTTTCATCCTGGATCTGCGCCCGGAAGGTCCAGACGTTGTTCACGAAGTAGTTCCAGGTGACGGCGACGACGAAGCAAACGACCGCTCCGGCGGTCGGATCCAGCCTTCCTCTATCGACGAGAAGGAAGAACAGGCCGAGGTTGAGCACGGAGCCGCTGCCGCCCACCAGCGTGAACTTCAGAAACTTAGCCATGTGCAACCCTCCGCGGCAGGACAAGAACGTTCCTGACCGCCTCCAGCGCGATCCCTCCCGACATCTTGGACTGGCCGTACAGCCTGTTCTTGTAGAGTATGGGGACCTCGACCCAGGAGTAGCCGTTCAGAGCCGCCCGGTATTTCAACTCGATTTGGAAGCAGTAGCCGGTGGAAAGGATCTCCGCAAGGTCGACCTTTTGGAATACCGTCCTGTTCCAGGCGTTGAATCCGCCGGTCAGGTCGCGAATTCCCGAACCCAGGACGATGCGCGAGAAGAGCGATCCCCCCCTGGAAAGGAGGCCCCTCAGCACGCCCCAATCCTCGACGCCGCCCCCCTTGACGTAGCGGGAGCCGATGACGAAATCGAACCGGCGGGATTCTTCTATTAGGAGGGGAAGGTATGTGGGGTCGTGCGACAGGTCCGCGTCCATCTCCACAAACAGATCGAACTCCCGCTGGAGTCCCCAGGAAAGGCCGGCGACATAGGCCCCCGCGAGACCGTTCTTCTTCTCCCTGTTCAGCAGAAAGAGCCGGCCGCGGACCGAGGGATCTTCCATCAGCTTGCGAACGACACCTGCCGTGCCGTCCGGCGAGTTGTCGTCCACCACCAACAACGAGATGGCATCAGGGCTCCCTGCCTTAGAGACGGCGTGAATGAGAGTTTCAATGTTCTCTCTTTCGTTGTACGTCGGTACGATCACAAGGACGTTCATCGCCTTGCATCATGCAGAGCCGGAAACAGGGGAACCATCAGCCGAGCTTCCCGTTTTACACGGAGACGGGGGGAATGCTTTCCCAGGAAGAGTTTCCTAGGCTATAATCCGCCCATGCTCACAACGGCGGTTGTTCTATTTGCGCTCGTCGCCTTTCTCACCGCGCCCCCGGCCGTCATCCTGCTGTGGATCCTGCATCGGCAGACGGCGGACCGTGCGGTCCGCGTGTTTTCATTCGCGATCCTCGCCCTGTCCTTCGAACTATTTGGGAATCTCCTGAACGCGTTGGCCGGGGCGCGACCCATGCCCTACGGCGTTTATATTTTACTGCTCAACGCATGTACGATCTCCTCGATCGCGGTGGCAGCGTTCACGTGTCGCTTCGCTCATAGCGCAACGCAGACACCAGTGACACCGGCTCTGCTCTTCGCCTTCTGGAGCTGGGCGTTTCTCCATCACACGCTTGTCCTCTCGGTGGCAGTGCTCGCCACGGATGTGACGACCGCTTTTGAAATTGGGGCGATCGGCAACTTTCTCATGCAGCTCTACATGACGATTCTGATTGTCGCAAAAAGGAAACGGATCCCTGCTGGATTCTTTCTTCCGCATCTTGCCCGCTTCCTTCTTTTGCTGTTGCCCCTGGGACTGCTGGCTGTCGCGAGCGACGTCTTCCGATTTGGTCAAAGACTCGGAGGGAATGGCATTCCGTTTACCCCTATCTTCTGCATCCTCATCAATGGATTCCTCATTGCTGTCGTCAGCCGCAAGCTGGTATCGAGAGGTAGGAAGACCTCTCTCGAGAGCGCCGTGAGGGCCGAGCCCAGGTTGACCCTGAGAGAGTCGGAGATTCTTCCGTTTCTCTTGGATGGCGCATCGAACGAGGAGATCGGCGGGAAGCTCCATATCTCGCCTCATACAGTCAAGAATCACATCACGGACATATTCCGCAAAACGGGCGCCGAAAGCCGCTTCGATCTGCTCAAGACATTCAAGCGCATGGATTCCTTGAACAGGGACGCGTAGCACGACGCGAATCCTCGAACTGCAGCGCACTCGCGCCGCGCGGGATGGAGCGCAGAGAGGGTGATTGCTCTTGTAACGATGCACGCTCTCCGATATCGATTCTGTACCTGAAAGGCGTCAGCGGTGGAGACATGTCGGAAGCCCTGGTTTCAGTTGCCTTCTCCTGCTTGTCCGGGGTGACCGCTGTGCGCTTCGATGAACTTCTCACCGCTGACGAACATGCCGCCCGATCCGCAGCAGGGATCGTAGACACGTCCCTTATAAGGGGCCAGCATCTCCACGAGCACGCGGACCACCCGCGAAGGTGTATAGAATTGTCCGCCCTTCTTCCCTTCGGCGATGGCGAATTGGGACAGGAAGTACTCGTAGACGCGGCCGAGAATGTCTTTGGCCCGATCCGCGGGACTGCCCAGTCCGATGTCGTCCAGAACGTACTCCGTAAGATTCTGCCTTAGTGACGCAAGGCGGCGGATCTGATGTGTTGGTATCAGGAATCCGATCCGCCTTCGATGCCGATGGCGGACGTGGGATTCCAAAATCAGCAACCACCCCTTGGCTGGCTCGGTCCAGCAGATTGACGGCTCTCTTCGGATACGGAAATGCGTCTTGGGCAAATAAAAAAGCCTGGCAACGACCTACTCTCCCGCCGTCATGCGGCAGTACCATCGGCGCGGCAGGGCTTAACTTCCGTGTTCGGGATGGGAACGGGTGGTTCCCCTGCGCCATAGTCACCAGGCAATATTATGCCAACTGTAAGGGAAAGAGAACGAAGAGGAGAGAGCGTTCGGGGCTTCAAGCCCCGGAGCTTGGGCTTAGGGCTCTCGGTGTCTCGCTGCGCGAGCCACCTGCCGCCCAAAGCCTGCTCCACAATCGCGGTGCAATTGTGGAGGGGAAAATATGGTCAAGCCTCACGGTAAATTAGTACTGGTCGGCTGAGTGCGTTGCCGCACGTAGACCTCCAGCCTATCGACCTGGTTCTCTCCCAAGTACCTTCAGGGGGATTAAATCCCCAGGGTTGCTTCATCTTGAGGCGGGTTTCCCACAAATGGTCTCCACGGGCGAAGCCCGCGCCTGCCATTTGAGCGGTACGCCGCACGCAAGACGCGAAGGACCTGGGCAATTTCCGCATCGAACGCATCTCTCGGGTGGCGACCCGCTTCCTCACTTGCGGCGACTATCGCCAAGGGGTGGCCCGCATCCGATGCGTGAACCCCGAATGCCGCCACGAGTACTTCCGTCCCTTCTCCTGCAAGGGCTTCTTCCTGTGCCCATCATGCAGCCAGAAACGAACTCTCCTGTTCGCCGAGTACCTCGATGAGCAGTTGCTCCTTGCCCTCCCCCACCGCCAGTTCGTCTTCACTCTGCCCAAGGCCCTGAGGGTCTTCCTTCGACATGACCAGCGCCTCTTCGCCAAGCTTGCACGGCTGATCTTCAACCTGATCACGGAGTTCTACCGTGCCGCAGCAGGCAAGCCCATTACCACCGCCGCCGTCATCGCCTATCGGCCCTTTGGGGACTCGCTTCGGTTCAACCCGCACTTCCACGCCCTCATCCTTGAGGGCGGATTCGACTCCGCCGGGCAGTTCTACCACCTCCCCGTCCACGATACCGCCCGCCTCGCCGAGTGCCTGCGCCAGCGCACCATCGGCCTCTTCCTGAAGCTGGGCCTCGTCGCACAGCCGTTTGCCGAGAACCTCTTGTGCTGGAGACATTCCGGGTTCTCCGTGGACAACTCCGTGCCTCTTGATGGGGGCGATCACAAAACCCGACAAGCCCTTGCTCAATACATCGCTCGGGCTCCCTTGTCGCTGCAGAAGCTCAGCTATGAGCGGGCCGGCAGCAAGGTCCTCTACCACACCGACTACAATCCCTACTTCAAGCAGAACACCACCCTCTGGGAGGCCACGGACTTCATCGCCGCTCTCACGCAGTTCGTTCCTCCCTGGGGCGTTCGCTGCATCCACTACTACGGCTTGTACTCATCGCGATGCAAAGCGCGTTGGCAGCACTTGCCCCATGTCGCACGCCTTGCCCCAGCGGCATGGAGGGACGCCCAGATCCCGCCTCCCTGGACTGAGAACCTGCACAACCCCCCGTTCCGCCACTGCTGGGACCATGCCCTCCGACAAAGAGCTACTATCCACGGTTGCCGATCCAGCCGGGCTCCACCGAGCCGCCCCTCCTCAAAGTCCCGTCCCGGGTACTACGATCACGCCCGCTGGGGAGCGACGAGTTCCCCCGCCGCCGCGCTCATCCTCCCGGGAGCCCCTCCGTCAGGAAATTGATTTGCCTATCACTCGCCCTGATCCATGCAGCCAATGCCAACCCGAACCCTGCGATCATCACCACGCTCCTGGAGGCCGGAGCGGACATCAACGCTCGGGACATGGCCGGCTGGTCCCCGCTGATGTACGCAGCAGTAAACCCACGTGCCGGAGTGATGATCACTGCGCTCCTGAACGCGGGCGCAGACGCGAGGGTCAGAGACAGTCTTGGACGGAGTGCTTTGGACATCGCACAACGGAATCATCTGCTGAACGCCGACCCGGCCGTTCAGCTGCTCGAAAGAGCGTCACGGTAGGGGGGTAGGGGCTCGAAGTCGGGTGCAGGGTCACACTCTTTTCTTCCCGGATGAGCTGCCATGCGCGGCAATGAGTCCTATCGCTCGTTGCTGCTATCGACAGGAACGGTTACAATCAAGTTTGATGCGCCAGCCGGCATGTAAGCGACGCGGCAGAGAGACTCGACGCGCTCTTCTTCTGTCGGCGATTGGAGTCGTCGTTCTTTCGTGCACGCTTCTCATCGTGCCTGCCCGCAATCGACGGTCAGGAAACGATGGTCTTCTCAAAGCAGTACCGGTCACGCTCGCTCGCTATGATGTTCCATTTGACATTGCGAAGCGCACTGACAATCCGCCGTTTGCCAGAAAAGACGCGTTCATTGGCTGGATGGTCGAACACACGCACCAGGACGCCAGGTTCCTGCGAGAACGCTGGAACCTGGCCGAGCTCCTCAGCCGGAATGGAGACCTTCGATCTAAAAACGTCAGAGAAGCTTTCCTGCGAACCCCAAGAGAATACTTCTGTCGCAACCTTTCGCGTGCTTACGACATTGCGGCCCTGCCAATCGGCTACGGGCAGACAATTTCCGCGCCAGATCTCGTGACGCATATGACGGATGATCTCAATCTTCTTCCGGAGCATAAGGTACTCGAGATAGGCACCGGCTCGGGATACCAGGCTGCAATCCTCTCCGAGCTCAGCAACCACGTCTATACCGTTGAAATCATCGCGGCCCTTGCACGGGAAACAGGCGATATCTTCAAGACTCTTGAGCGCCAGTATCCCGAATATGGAAACATCCTGAAAAAGGTCGACGACGGCTACTATGGGTGGCAGGAATACGCACCTTTCGACGGGATCATCGTGACGTGCGCTATCGATCATGTCCCGCCGCCGCTTGTCAGCCAGCTCGCACCTGGCGGGATCATGGTCATCCCTGTCGGCCCGCCTTCCGGGCAGACGCTGCTCCGTATCGTCAAGAAAGTGGCTTCTGACGGAACCGTGACTCTCACGCGGGAAGACAGCTACCATGGGAAGGCCAGAGTGATTTTCGTGCCCTTCACGTCGCCAGGCGGCGGAACTCACTAAACGACCTACATGGATGATCCCGGGCAGAGAGTCGACCTCAGCGTCGCCTTCGTGGCCGTCGGTTTGGAGAAAACTCTGTACCAAGGAATAGCGTAAGTCGAAGGCATCAGGTTTTTCGAATCGCGCTTGTTGCTGCTGCGTCTAGCGCAGACTCGTAAGCGTCCGCGGAATCCCACCTTCCGCTCAGCCATCTGCTAAGGCAAAGTCCTTCTACCAGGAGGGACGAGATGAAGCACGACCGTGAGTTCTGGACACGCCAGGTCAGGGACTGGCGCGCCAGCGGGTTGACGCAAGCGCAGTATTGTCGGCGCCATCGATTGATGAAGGGCACCTTGGGTTATTGGGCGTCGATCTCGAAAAGATCGAAGGCGAGCGGGGCAGCACTGGTAGAGGTCGGACGTGCTGAGGTAAAACCCGAAGAGCAACGTTCGCCGATCGAACTCATCGTGGAGCGCCGCTACTTATTGCGGCTGTGGCCGGGAATGGGGCCCGATCACCTTCGAGAGATACTGTCGGTACTGGAGCGTGGTTGATGATCGGGTTGGAGGTCAAAGACGCACGGGTGTTCGTGCGACCTGGGGCGACCGACCTTAGGAAGCAGATCAACGGGCTTGCCCTAATCGTGGAGCAGCAAATGAGCCTGAATCCGTTTGATTCGGCGTTGTTTCTGTTCTGCAATAGCGAGCGACGAATTCTGAAAGCGATCTACTGGGACCGCACGGGTTTCGCAATGTGGCAAAAACGTTTGGAGAAACATCGCTTCCCTTGGCCGCGAACCACCGAGCAGGCACACTGCGAGATCGACACGGAGAAGCTGCGGATGCTGCTGGATGGCATCGACTTCTGGTCGGCTCATCAACAGCTGGACTACTCACGAGTGAGTTGAGAAAAAAAGCCGAAAAAAACACTCGAAATCATTGCCTTCGATCATTGTGTCGTGCTACTCTGCGGCCCGTGGAGGGGAACGTCGAGACACTGTTGCGCGAGAATGCCGAGCTGCGCCAGCAGAACGCGGAGCTGCTGAAGCGCGTAGACATTCTTGCCGAACAACTGGCCTGGCTGAAGCGGCGGTTCTTCTCCCGCAGCAGCGAGGCTCTCAGTGAAGCCGATCGGCGTCAGCTGAGACTCTTCGATGAGGCGGAGTCCTCCCCGGCAGACAAGCCAGAAGAACCTCAGACCCTGGTTCACGTTCCCGAGCACACGCGCCGGCAAGCCAAGCGACAGCCTCTTCCCGAAGCTCTTCCCCGGGAAGAGGTCCTCATTGACATTCCTGAGGAACAGAAGCACTGCCAGTGCGGGGCGGACCTGGTGCGAATCGGACAGGAGACCAGCGAGAAGCTGGATGTGATCCCTCCGCAGCTTCGCGTGATCCGCACCGTGCGCCCCAAGTACGCCTGCCATGACTGCGAGGGCTCGGGTGATGAGAGTCACCCGGCGGTACGCGTCGCGCCGATGCCCCCGGCGATCATCGACAAGGGGATCGCCACCGCGGGGCTCCTGGCCTACATCGTGGCAAGCAAGTTCTGTGACTCCCTGCCGCTATACCGCCAGGAGAAGCAACTCGCCCGAATCGGAGTGGAGCTTTCCCGCCGTACGATGGCCGACTGGATGATCGCGACCAGTGAAGCGTGCGCCCCGTTGATGAAAGTGCTGGAATCTCGACTTCGCTCGGGGCCGCTTCTGCAGTTGGACGAGACTACCGTGCAAGTCATGGAGGAGCCGGGACGGGAAAACAC
>CAVQAA010000001.1:0-19307 GCA_963710335.1 uncultured Spirochaetota bacterium | reverse complement strand
GCCGTTGTGAGCATGGGCGGATTATCGCCTAGAAACTCTTCCTGGGAAAGCATTCCCACCGTCTCCGTGTAAAACGGGAAGCTCGGCTGATGGTTCCCCTGGTTCCGGCTCTGCATGATGCAAGGCGATGAACGTCCTTGTGATCGTACCGACGTACAACGAAGAGAGAACATTTGAAACTCTCCTTCACGCCGTCTCTAAGGCAGGGAGCCCTATGCCATCTCGTTGTTGGTGGTGGACGACAACTCGCCGGACGGCATGGCAGGTGTCGTTCGCAAGCTGATGGAAGATCCCTCGGTCCGTGGCCCGCTCTTTCTGCTGAACGGGAGAAGAAGACGGTCTCGCGGGGGCCTATGTCGCCGGCCTTTCCTGGGGACTCCAGCGGGAGTTCGATCTGTTTGTGGAGATGGACGCGGACCTGTCGCACGACCCCACATACCTTCCCCTCCTAATAGAAGATCCCGCCGGTTCGATTTCGTCATCGGCTCCCGCTATGTCAAGGGGGGCGGCGTCGAGGATTGGGGCGTGCTGAGGGGCCTCGTTTCCAGAGGGGATCGCTCTTCTCGCGCATCGCCGGGGTTGGGGAATTCGCGACCTGACCGGCGGATTCAACGCCTGGAACAGGACGGTATTCCAAAAGGTCGACCTTGCGGAGATCCTTTCCACCGGCGATTGCTTCCAAATCGAGTTGAAATACCGGGCGGCCTGAACGGCTACTCCTGGGTCGAGGTCCCCATACTCTTCAAGGAGAGGCTGTACGGCCAGTCCAAGATGTCGGGAGGGATCGCTCTGGAGGCGGTCAGGAACGTTCTTGTCCTGCCGCGGAGGGTTGCACATGGCTAAGTTTCTGAGTTTACGCTGGTGGGTGGAGCGGCTCCGTGCTCAACCTCGGCCTGTTCTTCCTTCTCGTCGATAGAGGGGGAAGGCTGCATCATGCCGCCGGTGCGGTCGTTTGCTTCGTCGTCGCCGTCACCTGGAACTACTTCATGAACAACGTTGGACCTTCCGGGCGCAGATCCAGGGTGAAAAGCCTTCGATGGGGAGGTACCTCCGCTTCGTGGCGGTCTGTCTGGCGGGTCTCGGGCGAATGCCGTAGCACTGATTCGTGCTCGCCCTCTTTCACCCCGTCTACAAGGTTTTCGGCCAGGCCGCGGGGATTGCCTGCGGAATGGCGATCAACTACATAGGTTCGAATCTGTTCGCGTTCGACAAAGGACGGCTTGGGAGGAAGTTCCCAGAGCCGCGGCTTGTTTGCCGGAAAGGGTAACGATATGACTGACACAAGCTTCAACAGGCCCGTGCAACTGCCGACACGGGGGCGCCGCGCGGCGCCGGCGCGAGCCGGGCGGGATTGCCGCGCGCGCCAGGTGGGTGTTCACGACGGAAACCTGGCTGCTTCTCGCGCTCGCCGGGGTGACATTGTGGCCCATATGCTGGTCTCAGGGAACTACGGCTTCTTTCGTGACGAGCTGTACTACCTCGCGGACGGCCGGCATCTCCAGGCGGGCTACGTGGATCAGCCCGCGTTGTTGGGTTGGCTTGCGGCGTTCCTGCGGGTGACCGTTGGCAACGGTCTCGTGGCCATCCACGTGATCCCCGCCCTTGCAGGTGCCGCGATTGTTGTCGTTGCTGGCGTCATGGCCCGCGAGTTGGGCGGAGGTCGGGTAGCGCAGCTCGTAGCGGGGGCGGCCGCGCTTTTTTGCGCGGACCTCATGGCGCGGCGTCCATCTTCTCCATGGACGTGCTGGATCAACTCTGGTGGGCGCTCGCGAGTCTTTTGCTTGCGCGTACGCTCCCTGGGAGCTCCCCTCGGCCCCAACGCCGCCGCCGATTTGACCGGAGGTGGTGCGCGCCGCCTGTGGCTGGCTTTCGGACTGGTGGCCGCGATGGGATTCCTGACCAATCTGGGCAATGCTTTTCTTCTGCCTTGCGGTGGTCCTTGCGCTCCTCGCCACGCCCCAATCACAGGCATCTGCGCACGCCGTGGCCGTGGCTGGCGGCGGCAATCGCCGCAGCAGGCCTCCTGCCCTACCTGGTCTGGAACGCGGTCAATGGTTGGCCAACCTTGGACTTCTATCGCCAGTACCGCTATCTCACCACGGGGCCGCTGGATTTTTTTATCAACCAGCTACTTTCCTGATGAACCCGATTGCCATACCTCTTGCCGTTCCCGGCGTGGTCTTCTACTTTCTCCAAGACGGGCAGGCGCTACCGAGTCCTGGGGTGGACCTTCGTCTTGGTCTACGTGATCCTCACCGCCCTGCGCGGGAAGCCGTATTTCCTGGGCCCCGCCTATCCAATCCCGTTCGCCGCGGGGGCAGTGGCGTTGAAACGATTCCGGCCCCGACGATGGCTCACCTGGTTCCCGGCCCTCCTACGTCGTTCTCCTTGCGCTCTTCGGAGTGATGTTTGCCCCGCTTGCCATGCCGATTTTGCCGCCCGCCGTGTTTCAGCGCATCTATGGATCTCTTGGAGGGGCCTCCAATGCCGCCATCGCGAGCGGGGCAGGGAATCTGCCCCAGAATCTCGGCGACAGGTTTGGCTGGGACAGCCTCACCCAGACCGTCCAGAGGATCTATGCCGCGCTGCCGCCGGAAGAGCGCGCCCAGGCCTGTGTGGTAGCCGCCAACTATGGCGAGGCCGGCGCCCTCAGCCTGCTTGCCGCGGGTAGCGTGCCACCCATCGTCTGCGGCCACAACAACTACTACCTGTCGGGGCCCGGGGCGACTGCCGCGGTCGGGTCATCATCCTGGTCGGCTATTCGGAAAGCTTTGCGAAAAACGACGCGTCCGCCTCCTTCACTAACGTCTTCGCTCGCGGCGACCGAGGATTGCCCGTACTGGTCCAGCTATGAACGCAACCGGCGCATCTACGTGTTGTACGGAGTGAAGGACCCGAGCTTCGACTTAAGAAAGAGCTGGCCTTCGCTCAAGCATTTTGACAGGATTCGCGTCGTGCTACGCGTCCCTGTTCAAGGAATCCGTGCGCTTGAATGTCTTGAGCAGATCGAAGCGGCTTTCGGCGCCCGTTTTGCGGAATATGTCCGTGATGTGATTCTTGACTGTATGAGGCGAGATATGGAGCTTTCCGCCGATCTCCTCGTTCGATGCGCCATCCAAGAGAAACGGAAGAATCTCCGACTCTCTCAGGGTCAACCTGGGCTCGGCCCTCACCGCGCTCTCTAGAGAGGTCTTCCTGCCTCTCGATACCAGCTTGCGGCTGACGACAGCAATGAGGAATCCATTGATGAGGATGCAGAAGATAGGGGTAAACGGAATGCCATTCCCTCCAAGCCTTTGACCAAACCTCAAGACGTCGCTTGCGACGGCCAGAAGTCCCAGGGGCAACAGCAAAAGAAGGAAGCGGGCGAGATGCGGAAGGAAAGAATCCGGCAGGGATCCGTTTCCTCTTTACGGCAATCAGAATCGTCACGTAGAGCTGCATGAGAAAGTTGCCGATCACCCCAATTTCATAAGCGCTCGTCACATCCGTGGTGAACACTGCCGCCGAGAGGACAAGCATGTGATGGAGAAACGCCCAGATCCAGAAGGCGAGGACTAAAGCCGGCGTTATCGGTGTCTGCGTTGCGCTATGAGCGAAGCGACACGCGAACACTGCCTCCGCGATCGAGGAGACCGTCCATAGGTTGAGCAGCAAAACATAAACGCCGTAGGGCATGGATTGCGCCCCGGCCAACGCGTTTAGGAGATTCCCCAATAGTTCGAAGGACAGGGCGAGGATCCCGAATGAAACCTCGCGGACCGCGCGCTCCCCGGTCTGTCGGTGAAAGATCCACAGCAGGATGAAGGCCGGGGGAGCGGTGAGAAACGCGACGAGTGCACATAGGACGACCGCCGTCGTGAGCATGGGCGGATTATAGCCTAGGAAACTCTTCCTGGGAAAGCATTCCCACCGTCTCCGTGTAAAACAGGAAGCTCGGCTGATGGTTCCCCTGCTTCCGGCTCTGCATGATGCAAGGCGATGAACGTCCTTGTGATCGTACCGACGTACAACGAAAGAGAGAACATTGAAACTCTCATTCACGCCGTCTCTAAGGCAGGGAGCCCTGATGCCATCTCGTTGTTGGTGGTGGACGACAACTCGCCGGACGGCACAGCAGGTGTCGTTCGCAAGCTGATGGAAGATCCCTCGGTCCGCGGCCGGCTCTTTCTGCTGAACAGGGAGAAGAAGAACGGTCTCGCGGGGGCCTATGTCGCCGGCCTTTCCTGGGGACTCCAGCGGGAGTTCGATCTGTTTGTGGAGATGGACGCGGACCTGTCGCACGACCCCACATACCTTCCCCTCCTAATAGAAGAATCCCGCCGGTTCGATTTCGTCATCGGCTCCCGCTACGTCAAGGGGGGCGGCGTCGAGGATTGGGGCGTGCTGAGAGGCATCGTTTCCAAGGGGGGATCGCTCTTCTCGCGCATCGTCCTGGGTTCGGGAATTCGCGACCTGACCGGCGGATTCAACGCCTGGAACAGGAGGGTATTCCGGAAGGTCGACCTTGCGGAGATCCTTTCCACCGGCTACTGCTTCCAAATCGAGTTGAAATACCGGGCGGCTCTGAACGGCTACTCCTGGGTCGAGGTCCCCATACTCTTCAAGAACAGGCTGTACGGTCAGTCCAAGATGTCGGGAGGGATCGCGCTGGAGGCGGTCAGGAACGTTCTTGTCCTGCCGCGGAGGGTTGCACATGGCTAAGTTTCTGAAGTTCACGCTGGTGGGCGGCAGCGGCTCCGTGCTCAACCTCGGCCTGTTCTTCCTTCTCGTCGATAGAGGAAGGCTGGATCCGACCGCCGGAGCGGTCATTTGCTTCGCCGTCGTCGTCACCTGGAATTACTTCCTGAACAACGTCTGGACCTTCCGGGCGCAGATCGGGGGTGAAAAGCCCTCTATGGGGAGGTACGTCCGCTTCATGGCCGTCTGTCTGGCGGGTTTGGGTGTGAATGCCGGAGCGCTCAATCTCGCGCTCGCCCTCTTTCACCCCGTCTACAAGGTTTTCGGCCAGGCCGCGGGGATTGCCTGCGGAATGGTGATCAACTACATAGGTTCGAATCTGTTCGCATTCAACAAAGAACGGCTTGGGAGAAAGTTCCCGGAGCCGCGGCTTGTGAGCCGCAAAGGATAGCGTATGACTGACACGACTGACATGGGCCTCAAAAGCCCCCGCCGCGCGCGCGTGGATTTTCACGACGGAAACCTGGCTGCTTCTCGCCCTGGCCGCGGTGTCTTTCGTGGCCCACATGCTGGTCTCAGGGAACTACGGCTACTTTCGTGATGAGCTGTACTACCTGGCGGACGGCCGGCACCTCCAGGCCGGCTACGTGGATCAGCCGGCGTTGTTGGGTTGGCTTGCGGCGCTCCTGCGCGTGAGCGTTGGCAACGGCCTCGTGGCCATCCACGTGATCCCCGCCCTTGCTTGCGCGGCGATCATTGTCGTTGCCGGCCTGATGGCCCGCGAGATGGGCGGCGGCCGGGTGGCGCAGCTCATAGCGGGAGCGGCCATCCTTTTCAGCGGGGACCACATGGCAGCGGGGTCCCTCTTCTCCATGGACGTGCTGGATCAGCTCTGGTGGGCGCTCGCGAGTCTTTTGCTTGCGCGGATGCTTCGCCTCGGAGCTTCCCCAGGCACCAGCGCCGCCGGCGATTTCTCCGCAGGTCGTGTGCGCCGCCTGTGGCTCGTTTTCGGATTGGTGGCCGCGATGGGATTCCTGACCAAGCTGACAATGCTTTTCTTCTGCCTTGCGGTCGTCCTTGCGCTGCTCGCCACGCCCGAGCGCCGGCACCTGCGCACGCCCTGGCCATGGCTGGCGGCGGCAATCGCGGCGGCAGGCCTCCTGCCCTACATCCTCTGGAACGCGGTCAATGGCTGGCAGACCTGGGACTTCTATCGCCAGTACCGATATCTCACCACGGGCCCGCTGGACTTTCTCATCAACCAGCTCCTTTTGATGAACCCGATGACCGTACCTCTCGCCATTGCCCGGCTTGGTCTTCTACTTTTCCAAGACGGGCAGGCGCTACCGCGTCCTGGGGTGGACCTTCGTCCTCCTCTACGTGATCCTCACCGGCCTGCGCGGGAAGCCGTATTTCCTGAGCCCCGCGTATCCAATCCTGTTCGCCGCGGGGGCAGTGGCGTTCGAACGATTCCGGCCCCGACGATGGCTTGCCTGGATCCGGCCCGCCTACGTCGTTCTTCTTGCGCTGGTCGGAGTGACGTTTGCCCCGGTTGCCATGCCGATCCTGCCGCCCGCCGCGTTTCTGCGCATCTATGGATCCCTTGGAGGAGCCTCCAATGCCGCCATAGAGAGCGGGCAGGGAATCATGCCCCAGAATCTCGGCGACAGGTTTGGCTGGGACAGCCTCACCCAGACCGTCCAGAGGGTCTATGCCGCGCTGCCGCCGGTAGAGCGCGCTCAGGCCTGTGTGCTGACCGGCAACTATGGTGAGGCCAGCGCCCTCAGCCTGCTTGCCGCGCCCGGCAGCCTGCCGCCCATCATCAGCGCCCACAACAATTACTACCTGTGGGGACCGGGCGACTGCCGCGGTCGGGTCATCATCCTGGTCGGCTATTCGGAAAGCTTTGCGCAAAATGACGCATCCACCAGCTTCAACAACGTCAGGCTCGCGGCGACCATGGATTGCCCGTATTGCGTCAGCTATGAACGCAACCTGCGCATCTACGTGTTGTCCGGAGTGAAAGACCCGAGCTTCGACTTGAGAAAGAGCTGGCCTTCACTCAAGCATTTTGACTAATTCCCCTCACCGTCATCGATAGCGATAGACGTTTGGAAGAGAAGGAGAGCGCGACTGCACTTACCGCCCGTATTGATGAGTGGCTCCATCTGGGAAGCAGACTACCTGTGGGCATACATCGACTGGATCGGAGATTCCGTGCGCCACCTACGACTCTCGACGAGGGGATCGGCAGTGCACGGCTTCTAGCCTACATCGTGACGGGCAAGTTCTGCGACCGCTCTATCGTCAGCAAAAAAGGTTTGCGCGCGTCGGGGTGGAGCTCTTCCGTTGGACAATGGCCGACTGGATGATCGCGCCAAGCGAAGCGTGCGCGCCCTTCATGAACCTCCTCCGGGGAGGGTGCGCAAGGCCGCTTCTGCAACTGGATGAGACGCGCCTTCAGGTCTTCGGCGAGCCGGGCCTCCCAAACTCCCGACGGCCTGCTCGGCTCCCGACATTCAGCGTTCAGCTCCGTTTCACGCTATCGACCTTTGATCGGACTCCGGTGGGGTTCGCCACCCGCTTACTCCGTATCCCTTCGCCCTTCCCCCGAGGACAACTGACTCCCGGCTCCTGGACGATTTGGACGATCCCAAGGCACCGCTGCGAATTAATCTTTGCTTAATAACTCCGTAATGCGTCCGTAAGCTCCCTCCTGTAGCTTCATGGCGTGGTGCAAGGTGCACCACAGGAGGATTTTATGCATACGACGAATAAACGCGCCTTGACCTGGGCACTCATTTCGGTCGGGGTCGCGATGCTCGTCATCGGCGGTGTCATGCTGGCCACTTTCCCGTGGCAGCAGACGGGATTTCCCTTCCCCCACATCTGGACGCAAGGGCAGGGGGTCGCGCCGGACGGTTCACAGGTAGCTCCCCAGGGCCCGGGCGTTCCGCAAGGCCAAGGGGCTCCGCAAAGCCCTGGTGTTCAACAGGGGTGGCCCGGCAGTATGTACGGCTACCATCACGGCTGGTTCATGCGCGGTCCACGGTTCTTCGGCGGAGGCCTTCTGATCCTGGTGCTGGCAATCCTGGCCGTCAGCTTCTTTGTACGGCGCTCGTGGTACGGGGGCGCCTGGAGGCGCGACGATCCGGACCGGGGACTCGATGCCCAGGAAATCCTTCGGAGGAAGTACGCCCAAGGGGATATCTCCGAAGACGAGTACAAGAGCCGCTTGAGCGGGCTCAGGAAGTGAGGACATGATGGCGTGGTTTATCGGAGGCTTTATTCTGCTGCGAATTCTGGGGGTCGCATTCATCATCCTGCTCGTTGCCAGGATCGTGGCCGGAGCAAGGGGCCGGCATCACGGTGCGCTCTGGATTCTCAGCCGGCGGTTTGCCGAGGGCCAGATAACGGAAGAGCAGTTTCGCACGATGCGGGACGTGCTGGAGTCGGATTGAAGCGCGGAGGTCCACCGCATCACCTTTCGAACGGCTGCCATCGTCTTCAAGCTTTGACAGCCGCTCCTGTTTCCCGGATAATCGAGCACGCACATGACGATCAGACGCCGAGTACGAGTAGCTCTCCTCCTCATGATGCTCGTCCCGGTTCTCTTCATTGCCGTCGCGGCCGGGTTCGCCAACCGCTACATGTTCAGCGCGAATCTCATAGGGCGCGCTCAGGGATTTCTCAGGGAGTTCAACCGGCTCGTCAACGATGATCCCCGCGCTCTCTCCGACCCGCAGAGCCTTGCGAACCTTGACCGCGCGTTCGGCGGGGAGGCCTTTGGATGGTGGGAGATACTGCGGGGCAACCAGGTGGTGTATCGCTCCTCTGGCGCAACGGCGGGTGGGGGTCCGCATTGGCGCGGCGGGTTGCCCCCTGGTCCCTGGGGTCGCCCGGGAGTCTCCGACCTGAGCTGGAACTTCCGGTTCCAGGACGGCAGTCCGGGCACGCTTCGCGTGTACCTGGGCATGCCGTGGGCGCATCGGTCCAGAAACCCTCTCTTTTTGTTCGTGTTTCTGGCGTTCGTGTTCGGATGCAACGCGCTCCTGGGCTGGTGGGTCTCTTCCAGCGTCGTTACGCCGCTGGCAAGGCTCCGCGACGCCGCCGTGAGGATCGGCGAAGGAAACCTTCGCTTTCGAATGGCTCCCAGCGGCCCCGGCGAGTTCGGCCAGGTCACCAGCGCTTTCGAGGTCATGCGTGAAAAGCTGGAGACCGCGGTGAACCGGCAGCTTGCGGAGGAGACTTCCCGAAAGGAGCTGATTGCCCATGTCTCCCACGACCTTCGCACGCCCATCAACCTGATCCGCGGATACGCCGAAGGTCTTCGGGACGGAGTGGCTTCCACGCCGCAGATGCGCGCGCGCTACCTGGATATTATCCTCGAGCGCGCGGGAGAGCTCGAACGGCTGATCGAGCTGCTCTTCTCCTACTCCACCATGGACCTCGAGGGTGTGCGGCCGAAGCTCGTGGCCGTGGAAGTGGCTCCATACTTGCGCGGCCTTCGTGATTCCTTCGCCGCGGCCTTTCCGTCGGCTGCCATCACTCTGACTATTGCCGGCGATGACGGGCGCCTTGGTCCTTCACCGGCCAGGCTGTTCATGAAAGCGGACGCCGAGTTGACCCGCCGGGTGATGTCCAACCTCGTGGAAAACTCAGTCAGGCACGGCGGCAAGCCCGGCATCAATATCGAATGGCGTGTCTATCACACGGAGGGCGGAGTGGAGGTCATCGTGAGCGACGACGGGGCCGGCGTGTCCGCGGAGGATCTGCCCAGAATATTTGAGCCGTTTTTCCGGGCGGATCGCGCCCGCACGCGCCAGAGCGGCGCATCCGGCGCGGGGCTCGGTCTTTCCATTGTCAGCAAGATCATGCAGGCCCAGGGCGGATCTGTGCGTGCCGCGGCCGGCCCTGCCGGCGGCCTTGCGGTGACTCTCTCCTTTGCCATGGCGGAGAATGATGTCGAAGCGAATCCTGATCATCGAGGATGAAGGGGCGCTTGCCGAGTTGCTTTCCGACTACTTGTCGGCGGACGGGTTGGCCGTGGAAAAGCGCGCGGACGGTCCGTCGGGACTTCAAGCAGCCCTTTCCGGTGGATTCGACCTCGTATTGCTCGATATCATGCTACCCGGAATGGACGGGTTCGAAGTCTGCCGTGCTCTGCGCGCGCAGAACGATGTTCCCGTCCTCATCCTTTCGGCGCGCCGGGAGGACGGCGATAAGATCCGCGGCCTTGGACTTGGCGCCGATGACTACATTGTCAAGCCGTTCAGCCCCGCAGAGCTCGTGGCGCGTGTGAAAAGCCACCTGGCGCGTTACGAGCGGCTGACCGGGCGCGCTCCGGCAGACCGCTGGATCACGGATGGCGGACTGGAGGTCAACGTCGAAGCCCGCCGGGTCCGCAGGAAGGGAGCCGAAGTGGTGTTGACGGCGAAAGAGTTCGACCTGCTGCTCCTGCTGATCCGCAACCCCGACCGCGCGTTCAGCCGTGACGAGATCTACTCCAGAATCTGGGGGGATGACCTGTACGTCGATCCTTCGAACATCGCAGTCCATGTGCGGAGGCTACGGGAGAAAATCGAAGACGATCCTTCCCGGCCCCAGCACGTTGAGACAGTATGGGGCGTGGGCTATCGGTGGAAGCCGCGTTCATCGTAATTGACCGCCCCCTATACGTAGTCCGTCAGCTTGACGCTGACCGGCTCATCTCCGTAGTAGCCGAAAAGGCTCTTCATGCTTCTGGCGTTGGAGCCGGTCCGTGGCGTCGCACGGAGACCCCTCGGGCGGGGCACGCTCAGGTCTTTCATCTACTCTTCGGGACGAGAGGAGAATGCAACGGATCCCGTCGCAGGGAGACCGGCTGTCCATGGGAAACGCCGCCAGGCGGCAGGCCCCTCAAAGGGGCATCGCCCTGCGGGCCCCTAGCCGGACGTGATGGTTACATAGACGCCGTTGACGTCATTGTTTCCCAGACCCTGCGTGGTGGTGTAATTGGTCCAGCTTGTACCGCCGTCGGTGGAGATTGACAGACCCCCGAAGGTTGCCGCGTAGATTGTCGAGCTTGCAGCATAGACGCCATAGACGGCGCTGTTTCCCAGACCCTGTGTGGCGGTATAATTGGTCCAGTTTGCGCCGCCGTTGGTCGAGATTGATAGACCACCCCCGGTTGCCGCGTAGATCGTCGAGCCTGCAGCATAGACGCCGTTGACGTTGTTGTTTCCCAGACCCTGTGTGGTGGTATAATTGGTCCAGTTTGCGCCGCCGTTGGTCGAGATTGACAGACCACCCGCGGTTGCCGCGTAGATCGTCGAGCCTGCAGCATAGACACCGCGGACGAGATTGTTTACCAGACCCTGCGTGGTCGTATAATTTGTCCAGCCTGCGCCGCTGTTGGTCGAGATTGAAAGACCCCCGACGGTTGCCGCGTAGATCGTCGAGCCTGCGGCGTAGACCCCTTGGATGCCGCTGCTTATCAGACCCTGTATAGTGGTGTAATCGGCCCAGTTTGCACCGCTGTTGGTTGAGATTGAAAGACCCCCAACGGTTCCCACGTAGATCGTGGAGCCTATAGCATAGACACTGCCGACGTTGCTGCTTACAAGACCTTGCGTGGTGGTGTAATTGGTCCAGTTTGCGCCGCCGTTGGTCGAGATTGACAGACCACCACTGGTTGCCGCGTAGATCGTCGAGCCTGCAGCATAGACGCCATAGACGGTGTTGCTTCCCAGGCCTTGCGTGGTGGTGTAGTTTGTCCAGCTTGTGCCGCCGTTGGTCGAGGTCGAAAGACCGCCAGTGGTTGCCGCATAGATGGTAGTCACCGTGGTGCCTGAGGTTGAATTTTGACAGGCCACCAGAACGGCCATGAGCAGCGTGCAGCCAATCAGCGCCGCCCGCCTGCCGCCAAACCCTTTCCGGACCCGCACCAGCCTGTCTGTGGCAGAACCCTCAACCGGCTTTCTCTCGACAAATAAGGACAAAGTGTTCATTCGCAAATTGCCCTCCCTAGAGTGAGATTTGTAGTACTACTCGCGATTTGTCCGATTACCAGCTATATTATATAGTTTTCATCAGGCATTGTACCATATTCGCTTGACAAATAACTACTATTTTTGTCAGGTTCGCTGCAGAAGTTGGAGTCATCGCGTTCAAGACTGCGTATGCCCGTTGGGTCAGCGAACACGACGATCCAGACCTGTCGCGACTCATCCGAGCATCCCTCGACCAGCTCAGGGGCATCATTGCCGGTGGATAAATAATAGGTTCTGGGAAAAATGCTTGCGCTATTAACTTAACAGATGTATAGTATTTCCATGAACAACGTCGAGGAGTTGGGTCAGGAGATTGCCTGCTTGTCAGCTCATCTCGATGCAGCCACACATCGTTTGCTTGAATGCATACGGCGCTTCGATGAGGCTTGCGGTTGGCACGAACAGGGCGCGATATCGTGCGCGCACTGGCTGGCATGGCGGCTCGGATGGGACCCGGCCACGGCGCGCGAGAAGGTACGGGTATCGCGAGCTCTTGGCATGCTGCCCGCCATTGACGACGCGTTGCGCTCCGCCCGTCTGTCGTACGCAAAGGTTCGCGCACTCACCCGAGTAGCGACGCCCGACAACGAGGCGAAATTGCTGGAGATGGCGCTCGTCGCAACCGGGGCGCAGCTTGAGCGGCTGTGTCGGGGCTATCGAAGCGTGCTGGGCGGTGAAAGAAAGGCGGAGCCAGAAGAGCGCTCGGTACGCTCGCGGATATTGCCGGGAGGTATGGTTAAGCTCGATCTCGTGCTGGAGCCCGACGAGGCGGATTTGATCCTGCAAGCCGTGGAGCGTGCCCGAGAGGTCAAGGCTCAGGAGGTGCACGCTCAGCAGACCGAGCCGCGGAAGCCTGAGGCTCTCGGCGCGCTTGGCGTGCCTGCTGAGATAGAGAAAGCGGAAGCGGCCACGGGCTGCGACTCTGCCGGCGTTTCCGCGGAAACGCCTTGGCCGTCGCGGGCTGACGGCGCGGTGAAGATTGCCGAGTCTTTCCTGGCCGGCAATCCGGTGAGGGGAACTGGTGGCGAGCGCTTCCAAGTCATGGTTCATCTGGATCAGGAGGTGCTCGGCCCGGATGGCGCTTGGGCGGGCACCCTGGAGGACGGCACCCGCGTTTCCGCGGAAACGTTGCGGAGGGTGGCTTGCGATTGCGGCCTCGTTGCCATAGGTCGCGAAGGGGAGGCGCTGAACATCGGCCGCCGCGCCCGCACCATTCCGCCCGCCATTCGCCGCGCCTTGATGCTGCGTGATCGCGGCTGCGCCTTTCCCGGGTGCACCCACACGGCCTTCCTTCACGGGCACCACATCGAACACTGGCTGCACGGCGGGGAAACCAGCCTTGAGAACCTGGTCATGCTTTGCACCTTCCATCATCACCTGGTCCACGAAGGCGGATGGAGAATCACCGCCGGCGCCAACGGCGCTTTTGTCTTCCACTCGCCCGCCGGCAAGCTGCTTGCGCTCGAACCGCCACGTGAGTTGGTTCATGACACGCTGGGCTGGCTTCTCGAATGGGCTGATGAGCGCAACCTCGACCTTGGCCCTGACGTCAACACGCCGCAGTGGGATGGGAAGACACCGGACTATGACTGTGCGGTGGGATGGCTGCTGGCGGCAGGGCAATAGCTGCTTGACACCGGTTCAACGTTTCCCCAGTCGATTATGACAAGAGACACCCCATGGCGCGGAAGCTTGAACCCAAGAGCGCCCACGCCCTGCCCGATGGGCATGGCAGGCGGGCAGTTTTCAATCACATGGAGCGTGCCTTCGGCCTGCAGCCGTGCGTACTGCTCCTCGTCTGGCATCATTGGTGAGCCAAGACGCTTCCATTCGGCGTACGAGTTTGAGTGCAGTTCATCGATCCTATAGTGCGTAAGCCGCGCGCTTTCGAGCGTGGCCGGAAGTCCCTTGATGTGCAACTCGATATCAGCATCAGGCCCGGGGAGTTCTTCATCATGGTAGTGCCAGACCATGACGCACAGCCGACGTTCGTTCCTGCATGCCAACGCGGCGACGTCAGCAGCGGATTGGGTTCCGCTCTCCAGCAGCGCGTCAAGTGGCACCTCACCACTGCTCTCGGCTGACACACGCTCGCCGTCCATCTTTGCGAACATACGGAAGACATTCAGCACGGGCAGGTCGATTCCACTGGTGGCAAGCGCCCGAAAACCGGCAAAAGGCGGTTGGTCCTCGAACTCGAACGCCCAGGTGAGTGCGCCGTCGAGCGCCGCGCGATATCTGTGGGCCAGATCAAAAGCAGGCCGCAGTGTAGCTTGCATACATCAAGCCATTTCGGTAAGCGAGTTGGGGCTCCCTGCAGGCCGCGCAGCCATCCGGGTCGCACTCGCTAATGATGACCGGCTTGTCCTTGAGCTCCGGAAATGAGCCGATCATTTCAAAACCCCGGCGCACGGTGTCGAGCTGAGCCGCCAGGCCCATGCGCACATGGCCGTCTACAAATGTCGGCGCTCCCTTTGCGTGAAAAGAGATGAAGTCCAGAGGCGTACCAGTTTTGCCCGTGGCCGCGTTTACGCCCCGAAGACAATGTTCCAGGAAATCTCTTGTGAACTGCCCTCAGTCACCCGCGGTATCTGGACCACCAACACGTGCCGTTGGAAGCGCGCGACGCGCGGCCGCGATAGCATGATCGTTCAAACACCAGAACTCCTGTGGCGTGCCGCCCCAATAGCCGTCAGGACAAATGTTGGCCTCGTTCCATGTCTGCCAGTACCACTTTTCCACTTCCGCCGGGCCGTAGCGTGAAACGCAGTGGCTGACCCACTGATAGACAAGCTCTCCCCACGCACGATAGTCGCGGGGCGGCATGCGCCAGCCCGCAAAGATCTTGTCGTAACCGAATCCAGGGCGCCACGCATGACGATACGGGTCTGGCTGGATCGAAAGCGCCCTCGGCATGAAACCGATCTCCACGTATGGCCTGATCCCTCGCGCGAGGTATGTATCGAAGATGGCGTCGACGATCCTCCAGTCGTAGACCGGTCGCCCTTGATCGTCTTCAGTGTATGCATTGGTGCTTCCCCACTTGAATGCCGGTGTGCCGTCCCCGCTTGTAAGCAAGTTATGCGCCCGAAAGTACACATGACCAGGTCGCAGTTTCCCCAGATCAGACAGGAGTCTTTCTCCGTCCTTCATTGTCGCGTAGTTGGGCTCATCACAGCCGAAAAAGCGCCAAATCGGCCGAAGCGGTCCCTGGGAATGGTTTGCATCCACTCGGATCGTCACGGGAAAGCTCCGTCCGACTTCGCCGGACCCTTGCACAGGCGTTTCGATGCTCAGCCGGCGCTGCGGCCCGCGCGGCGGTTGTAGATGCGGTCCTGCGCGAGCAGCGTGGTCTTTCGCAGCCGGATGGACTTCGGGGTTACCTCCACCATCTCGTCATCCGCCAGGTACTGGATTGCCCGTTCGAGGGTCAGCGGCTGGATCGGGGTGAGCGTCAAGGCTTCATCCTTGGAAACGGAGCGCATGTTGGAGAGTTTCTTCTCCTTGCAGGGATTGACGTTGAGCTCCGTGTCGAGGTTGTGCTCGCCGACGATCATTCCCTCGTACACACGATCACCGGGGACGATGAAGAGCCTGCCCCGCGGCTCCAGGTGATACAGGCCGTAGATCACGGCATCGCCGCTGCGGTCTGACACCATGGAGCCGGTAAAGCGGTCGACGAAGTCGCCCCGGTACTCCTCGTAGCCCGAAAGATACGAGTTCATGATGCCCGTCCCTCGGGTGTCAGTAAGGAAGACGTCGCGATAGCCGATGAGCGCGCGTGACGGAACGGAGAACTCCAGGTGAACACGGGCTCCCGCGTGACACGTGTAGGCGAGCATCCTGCCCTTCCGTGCTGAAAGCTTTTCCGTCACCACGCCTGCGAATGCCTCGTTGCAATCGACAAAGAGATGTTCGACGGGCTCCAGCTTCTTTCCGTCTTCGTATTTGAAGATGACCTCCGGCCGGCTCACGCAGACTTCGAAGTCCTCGCGGCGGAGCATTTCGATCAGGATGACGAACTGGAACTCTCCTCTGCCTCGAACAACGAAACCGGCACCGCTTTTCATTTCCTCAACCTGGATGGAAACGTTGTTGAGCGTTTCCTTGCGAAGGCGCTCGAACAGTCTCCCGGACTGGACGTTCTTTCCGTCCATGCCAGAGAGCGGCGACGTGTTCACGAAGAAACGCATGGACACCGTGGGATCATCGATGACAATCCGCTTGAGCGCCTTCGGAAAGTCGCGGTGGCAGATGGTATCTCCGATGTGCACGTTATCGATTCCTGACAGGACCACGATGTCACCCGGCTCCGCGCTGTCGCTGTCCACCAGCTTGGGCCCAGCGTAGGTGTACAGCTTCGTGACGTTCAAGTCTTCACGGGCGCCGCCTTCGCCAATGCATACCAGGCCGTCCTTCGAATGCGCCCGGCCGTTGATCACTTTGCCGATTGCCTGCCGGCCGAAATAGTCCGAATAGGCCAGGTC
Organism: uncultured Spirochaetota bacterium; assembly: GCA_963710335.1. GTDB lineage: Bacteria > Spirochaetota > Spirochaetia > SZUA-6 > Fen-1364 > Fen-1364. The sequence goes on along the minus strand of CAVQAA010000001.1, from coordinate 3,109 downwards.
GGAAACCAGCATCTGGAATGGCTCTGCGGTGGTGTAGCGAGGCGGAGCAATCTCGCGGACAATCGCGTCCAGCAGCGGGTGGAGGTTCTCGCTTTCTCCGTTCAACGCGTCTTTGGCGATGCCCAGTTTCCCGATTGCATACAGGAGGGGGAACTCGAGCTGTTCTTCGGTCACTCCCAGATCGATGAACAGGTCGTAGATCTGGGCCAGCACCTCGGCGGGACGGGCATCCGGGCGGTCGATCTTGTTGATGACCACGATGATTGAAAGGCGGCTGGCCAGGGCCTTTCCGAGGACAAACCGCGTCTGCGGCAGGGGACCCTCGGAGGCATCGACCAGGAGGACCGCGCCGTCCACCATGGAGAGGGCGCGCTCGACCTCGCCGCCGAAATCCGCGTGCCCGGGGGTGTCCAGGATGTTGATCTTGACGCCCTTCCAGACTACCGAGCAGTTCTTGGCGGCGATGGTGATCCCGCGTTCTCGCTCCAGGTCCATGCTGTCCATGAGACGTTCCTGGGTTTCCTGTCCCTCGCGGAAAACACCGGACTGGCGGAACATCGCGTCGACGAGCGTGGTCTTGCCGTGGTCGACATGCGCAATGATCGCGATGTTGCGGATGGCCGGGTTCGATGCATCTTTGTGAGTCACTGATAAGTCCTGACGTGCGTGGGCGCCATACATCGCACCCTGGCTCAGATTTCGGCCATCACGTGGCCTTGATACAGGCGGTCCCGAAGGCCGGTGATCTCCTTGTCCGCGAGGTAGTCATCGAAGGGCATTCGGCGATCGATAACGCCGTGCGGGCAGATCTCCACGATACGGTTGGCGATGGAGGTGACGAACTCGTGGTCATGGCTGGTGAACAGAAGGACGCCGCGGAAATCGACAAGGCCCTCGTCCAGCGCCTCAATGGCTTCGAGGTCCAGGTGGTTGGTTGGCTCATCAAGGATGAGGCAGTTGGCCCCCGACAGCATGAGGCGCGCAAGGAGACAGCGCACGCGCTCACCGCCGGACAACACTCGTACCGGCTTCAACCCGTCGTCTCCTGAGAAGAGCATGCGCCCCAGGAAGGAGCGGACGAACGTCTCGTCATCAGAGGGGCTGTATTGCGCAAGCCAGTTCATCAGGGGCAAGTCGCTGTCGAACAGGGCCGCATTCTCCTTCGGGAAATACGACCAGGTGATTGTCTGGCCCCAGAGGAAGCTTCCGTGGTCGGGAGTGTCTTCGTTTGCGATGATTCGGAACAGAGCGGTTTTTGCCAGGTGCTCCCGACCGACGAACGCGATTTTGTCCTCAGGCCGAACCGCGAGATTGAGCCCAGAGAGGACGGGCCGCCCTTCCAGGGATTTCGTGAGCCCTTCGATTTCCAGGACGACATTGCCGACCGCCCGGGCGGGCTTGAAGCCCACGTAGGGGGCCCGCCGACTGGAGGCAACGTAGTCGTCCACCTCCAGCTTTTCCAGGATCTTCTTCCGGGACGTCGCTTGCCGGCTCTTGGACACGTTGGCGGCGAAACGGTTGATGAACTCCTTGAGGTCCTTTACCTTCTCCTCCCGGCGTTTCCTCTCGTCCTTCTGCTGCTGGGCCAGGATCCGGTTGATGCGGAACCAGAAATCGTAGTTGCCAGCGTACATCCGTACCTGGCCGAAATCGATGTCGCAGGTGTGCGTGCACACGGAGTTCAGAAAGTGTCGGTCGTGAGAGACCACGATCACGATGTTGGGAAACTCGATCAGGAACTCTTCCAGCCAGGAAATCGACGCGAGGTCCAGCCCGTTCGTCGGCTCGTCCAGGAGGAGGATGTCAGGGCTGCCGAACAGGGCCTGCGCCAGGAGCACGCGCACTTTCACTCCCTCGTCGACGTCCCGCATGAGCTTTCCGTGTTCCGCCTCGGGAGCTCCAAGGCCCGCAAGGAGTGTCGCCGCCTGCGCCTCCGCCTCCCATCCTCCCAGCTCCGCGTACTCGGCCTCCACCTCGCTCGCGCGCATGCCGTCCGCTTCCGTGAAGTCGCTTTTCGCATACAGCGCTTCCCGCTCTCTACCGAGCGCGTGCAGGCGGGGAGAGCCCATGATCACGGTGTCGAGGACCCGCTGAGACTGGAATGCGAAGTGGTCCTGGCTCAACACCGACAACCGTTTTCCCGCGCCAAGGACGACGCTCCCTTTGTCGGCCTCCAGCTCACCGGAAAGGATTTTCAACAGGGACGACTTGCCGGACCCGTTGGCCCCGATGATGCCATAGCAGTTCCCCGGGGTGAACTTGAGCGAGACGTCCTTGAAGAGAATCTTGTTGCTGAACGAAAGGGTAAGGTTGCTGACGGTGATCAAGGCGTTGCGCTGCTCAGTCTCTGTGCCACGGGACATCCCACCATTTGTTGGGCATCTGGTCAAGGCCGCGACTTGGCGACGGGGTCCCGGCTGCCGGCGACGAAGCCTCTGGTCAGCGCCACCTGTCACATTGTCGCAACCTTGCGCGTCATAAGAGTGAGGGCAACGAGTGATGGAACTCGCCCAACAACGGAGGCACCATGACCCAAACGATGAAGGTGGTATACATACACCAGTTTGTAAGCAGCCAGGATAAGGCGCTTGATTTCTACACAAGAGTGCTTGGCTTTGAGAAGCGCACTGACAGCCCTACACCCAGCGGGCCGCGATTCCTCACCGTCGCGGCCAAAGACCAGGACTTTGAGCTTGTGCTCTGGCCGGGGAAGCGTGGGGAGGCTCAGCCGGTCTTTGGCCGCATTCCTGCGTCGGTCACAATCGAGACCCCGGATTGCCGAAAGGCGTTCGAAGAGCTGAAGTCGCGCGGCGTGAGTTTTGAGACGGAGGTGCTTGAGTACCCCTTTGGCTGGGTTGCGGTATTTTTAGATCCGGACGGCAATCGGTTGCAGTTGCGGCAAGGCCGCTAGGCCGCTGGCCTGCGCCCAAGGGTCCGGTCCCGCTTAGAAGCGCGCAAGGGAAGGTGGGTTGTGCCAGGATTTGGCGACAAATGGCTTGCTGAGCGTTTTCAAGAGCAATGGCCCAGGCTGAAGTCCGTGGCCCTGAGGATGCTGGGATCGTCGGCCGAGGCTGAGGACGCCGTGCAGGAGGCCTGGTTAAGACTGTCT